>JBJMGT010000016.1:0-54277 GCA_045807745.1 Pyrinomonadaceae bacterium | reverse complement strand
CGTGCATTTGCTGTCCGT
The DNA here is from genome assembly GCA_045807745.1 of Pyrinomonadaceae bacterium. Classification (GTDB taxonomy): domain Bacteria; phylum Acidobacteriota; class Blastocatellia; order Pyrinomonadales; family Pyrinomonadaceae; genus QHXQ01. The sequence goes on along the minus strand of JBJMGT010000016.1, from coordinate 54,259 downwards.
CCGCGTGCCGCGTCAGCATGCCGGAACGAGTGTCGAGCGTGTACGTCTGACCATCCGGCGCGCGCAAGTCCACGTTGAGCGGGAGCGGCGTATCCTTGTTGACGCGCACATTGCCGGGTTGCTGGCTGAAGGACTGCTCGATCAGGTTGTCCGTGTACTCACCAACGGTCGCCTCGCCGCGTTGCTGCGCGGGATTAACCGGGCGAGATTCAGTGAAGAGGCCGAGCGGGTCATTGTGCACAGGCTCCGGCGAGCCATGCTCAGGCTTGCCGACCGGCATGATCACGCCTGTCCCAAAGTTCATCAGCGCCCCGCGCATGGTTCGATCAGTCGCACCCTGCGCCGCGAACGTCGCGCCCTGTGCCCCACGCGCCGCGAGGTTCGCTAAGACGGGATGAGCAGAGAGCACTCCCGGCGCATCCTCTGTGCCGACGAGCAGACCCTTAGCAGCCCGCCCAGCGCCTTGCGCGACCGCGCCCTTCATGCCTTCGACGAACATCTGCTCCGGGCCTTCGTGCGCCGCCTCCAGCATCATCAGGAGCGGCGCGCCTTCACCGGCCAACGCATACATGGGTAGCTTAGCCGCGAGGTCGCCAACGGTGCGGAGTGCCTGTTGTGTGCCGGTCTGTGAATGAGGTAGAGACGAGCGTGCAGCGTCAAGCATTTCTTGATCGCGCGCGTTCTGCGCAGCCCACTCGTCGAACGCTTGTCCCGGCGCGCGCATGCCTGAGCCGCGCAGGAGCGACCCGCGCACCAACTCAGTTGCGTTATGTGCGAGCTGCGCCCCGCTCGTCACCGTATCACCAATGACTTGCTTGCCGACGCCGGCTGTGGGCGTTCGTCGTATGCGCGGTTGTAGTCGTGCGCCTGTTGCGCGAGGTCAGCCGAGACGCGCTGCGCACCCTCGACACCTTCGCTGTTAATTTTATTCGCCACGTCAATCAAGTGCCGACGAGGCGTAACCACAACATCGAACGCAACGACGTTCCCGCTCTTGTCCTGCACCGGCACAGGTTTCAATTCAGCGAACGAGCCAGAAATCTGCGCGAGGTTACGCCCTGTCTCTTGCCGGTAACGTGCGCCTGCTTGTTCGGCATCCGGCCCCAACGCCGCGAGCGCAGCATCCGAGAGTGCGGCATAAGTCTGCTCGTCATTCAATCCGGCGGGCACTCTAACTTTCAGTGGCTCGCCCACGTCAAAGCCCGCCGGCAGGTCGGGCGCATTGTTGGCCCACTTCGCCACGTCGCGCGCAGCCCCGACGCCCACACCTTCAGGTTGTGTGTTCGGCTTGAACACCGTCGGCGTCACGGTCGCGTCGTCGGGCTTGATCACCCGGCGCGGATCGTTGCGCTCTAGCGGTTGCCCCGTGTGGTCTATCGCTGTTTCGACGAGTTCAGGTTCAGCCCCGCCCGTCAGCTTGAAGTTTTCGAGTAAGGCTTGATTCTGTGCGCGCGTCCGTTCATCGTCGCCCAACTGCCAGCCCGTGATGGAAGTCTCCGGCAGCGGATCGCCACTCACCACTCGACGCAAGACGTTGCCTTGTTCGTCTACCCAATAGAACATACCAGCGCCCGGTTCATTCCCGCCACTACGCACGACGGCGAAGCCCGGCGGCGCTTCGTGCAGATCGGAGAGGTCGGGAAGTGCAGATGCTTGTGCGCCGTCGGAGAGGTCACTCAAATCAGGTAGACCGGCGGCCGGCGCGCCGAGGCCATGCGAAGGTTCGCCCACATGAATGTGCTCACCCGTTGCTTTCACACCGGCGGCAACGTCGGCCGCAGTGATCGCGCGGTGCGGAATGTTCGAGCTTTTCAGAAACTCGATCAGCTCGCGTCCCTCATCGGACGACGGCGAGAGCGGCACGTCGAACGAATCAAAATGATCGAGGCCCATGCGTTGATGAGTCTTCGACTTGCCGAACGCGGAGACGGGCAGCTCTTTGCCATATCGTTGTTGAAACCAATCCTTGACGGCCGGCGCTTGTTCAATCGTCCACCGTTTCGCGCTCAGGTCTGACAAGTCAGGGAGCGCGGGCGGTGCAGATGATTGCGGCGGTAACTGCGCTTGTGGCGTACTCATCAGTAGAACACGCCCCCTTGTTGCGTGATGATGCGCTCCGCTTCAGCGTCACTGCCAACGCCGAGCCGCCGGCGAATCTCCGGCAGTTGCGACCGCGAGAAGCGATGCCCGGCGTAAGCACCACCCTGTTGCTGTGCCGGTGCGCCCGCGTTAGGTTGTACCTTCGGCTTCGCATAAGCCCACCCGTCGCCGTCTTCGCCCGTCTCGTAGATACCACCGAAAGCATTCTTGATCTGGTCGCGATAGCCAGCGGCAGCTTGCTTGTGGCGCGCGGTGTAGTCCGACCGCTCGGCCTCTGTTGTATCGTGCCACTGCCCATCGCTGCCCTTATTTTGTCTCGGCGGGTGCGCGGCCTTGTTCTTTTCTTCTTCGAGTTTGCGGCCCAACTCCGACGCACGGGCGAGGCGTGCGTTCGTCGCTGTCGCCGTCGGCTGTCCGCGCAGAGCTTGATTGTCGCGCGCGATGCCGATGCGCTCCGCGCCTTGCGCAACGCGCTGCCCCCCCTTGGCTCTCACCAACCACATTATGGCGGTGCTGTTCGGTCTGCCCCGCTTTGCGATCCTTGCTCGCATCCTCTTGCACGCTCGTCATCTGTGTATCAGGATGAATCGGCGGGACGTAACCCTTCTGCACGGGTTGACCGTCGAGCGTGAGCGGGCTGACCTCGCCGGTGAAGGTGTTGTAATGCCCGTTGATCGTGCGCGTCGGATCGTCGGGATCGACATAAGTAACGGCGCGATCATTCTTGCCACCGCGCCCCCAATTATCAACGTCGAGATAAACACCGGCATCAGCCGCACGATGCAGGAACGCGGCATCATCAGCACTCGTTGGGGAGAACGGATGCGGATGGTTTTTAAGATCGGCGCGCACGGCCGCCTGTGCATCTTTGCGCGTGCGGGCGTCAGTCTTGTTCTGCTCGATAGCAGGGCGCTGCTTATACCAATCGGTCTGAGCCGTCTTGAGTGCGCGCTCAGTTTCAGCGTCCGCCTCTTCGCGCGCTAACTTCGTCTGCTGTGCTTCAGCGTCAGCCGCCGCCTTCAATTTAGGGATGCGCCGCTCTTGTTTCACTTCTTCATCGGCCTGCGGATGGATCAGCGCGCCAATAGCCGAGCTGATCCCACTCCCCAACGCGAACGGCGCGCTCCCCGACTGCGCCCCACGCGCCGCGCCTTCCGCAAACATATGCAACGCTGACCGGGCGCGCCCGTTCTCATCTTCGACGGGACTCGTCAATGCAGATTGATACGCCATCTGCGCGAAGCCGGGCGGCGGGTTGTCGCTCTCGATGCCTTGGCCGTTCGGGTGCAACAAGTCCTCGCGCTCCGCTGTCGTCGGATTGCCGAGTTGCTGGTCAGTCTCTTCGAGCGGGCCATAACGAGGTATGCGCCGGGGCTTGTTGACCTCGACCGGCGGGGCAGCGGGTGCGGTGGCTGTGGCCGTCGCTGTCCCGTCGGCGCTCATCTGCGGGGCTGCGGTGTAGCGAGGGATTCTCCGACCCGTCGCGAGCCGAGGCGCGGCCGTCATCACAGGTTGACCGTAGTTCGGGATGCAGCGGGCAGTGGCGATGTTGCCGGGCTGTGCGTAGTTGGGAATTCGTCTTGCCATGATGTGAGGTCTCCTTCGTGTGCTTATTGGCCGTTAGGATGGGCAACGGCCGCCGCGTTGCGTGCATTCTGGCACCGACCGTCGGCGCTTATGTTGCAGTGCTCCCGTCAGCACGATTCATCTCCGCCCGGCGCTTCGCTGCTTCGTAGTGCCCCAACGCCAACTTGGAAGCCGGCGACATGCCAGCGAAGGACTTGGGGTTCGTCTTCCTCATGTCGATCGGCCGTTCCATGAATAGATTGACCTCGAAGGGCGCGGCCCCTTCTGCCGCGCGTTGCAGTCTGCTCGTATCAACGATCTCTTCGAGTCGGGGCATTAGTCGTCACACTAAAAAGTGATGTCCGCGTATCTAAATAAAGATACGCGGACATCACATGATGAACTCTCGTTCTATGTAATTGTCACTGACCGGCCGAAACTGGCCAGTTTCAAGTCTGAGCCTGCTACTCGACGATGACGGCGATGTGTTTTGTGCCGCACGGCGATCTGAGTGTGACGCCGTATGTGCCGGGGCGCTGGCTCACGGAGACGATCCGGTACATCGACACGCCAGCGCGTCGTGCGCCGGCGAAGACTACGATATTCGCCCAATCATTGGTCGAGGCTGTGATGGGCGCGGGGCCGGTCAGGCTACCGAGACTGACGGTGATCTCGGCCGCGCCACCGCCGCCGCTGAGCGTCAACCTGCTCTTAGACGTAGAGAGCGCACAGCCCCCACCGGGCGTAACCTTCGCCTGCGTCATCGTCCGCTCTGATATCGCGCGCGGGGCGACCGGCTTCGTTGGCGGAGGAGCAGGGATATTTTCTCTAGCGGAGTTATTAGGCCGCACGTCCTTACTCGGTGCAGGCCGCTTATCGTCCGGGCCGGCTAAGTCTTTCACGTCGGCCGCTCTTGGTTCTACTACCCGCACTATCGATCTCTCGCTAACGCTGGTGTCAACTGCTGACGGCTTGGCGAGGTGTGGCGCGCTGCTCGTCGTGTCCGGCGCGGCCACGTGTGCGCGCGACCGGGGGGCGGCCGCGCGCGCCCTGTTAAAGAGCCATAAGGAGACGAGTGCGCCGAGGGCGAAAGCTAAGATGGTAAAGAGCACGGGCGTCAGCGGCGAGCGGTCGCGGCGTGGGGGCGCGAAGTGATACGCGCCGACAGCAGGCAGGTTGACGGTTAGACGTGGCGCGTGGGGCGCATCGCTGGCCAACAGTCTGTGATGTGATGAACGTTCCGGTGTAGGCGCGGGTGTGCCCGCAGGGATGGCGGCGGCAGAGACGCGCGGTGCGCGCTCCTCGCGCAGAAATTCTCCTTCGGTCGCGGACTCGTGCGCGTAGTCGTTCACCGGCCCTCTGCGTAGCTGCGGATTGTTCCGGCAGGATGATGAACGGGGCAGATGATCCCGCCGGGGCGTTCGGCTTGTCAAGAATGAGACGGGCCGGCGCGCTGGACTGCTTAGCGGGCGGGACTCGTCGGACAGAACTCTGTCGCTCGTGGCCAGAGTGGGCTTCCCCGGACTCATCCCGCCTCCGCTCCCTTCTTTAGGAGCGGGCGCACTCTATCAGTAGTTAAGCGCGTTGTCCATGTAACCTATTTGCATCGCCTGCGTGCAGCTTCAGATGATCGACCAAGCGATCATCTGAAGCTGCTACGCGAGACTGAAGCGGCGACTCAGTTGCGCCACTTTGACAAACGTGTGCGCGCTTGAACTTATTTGTTCGCGCCCGAGCGCGTGCCCATTGATTTCATGGGCACAGGCAATTTGCCATCAGCCCCATTGGTGAGGGCCACGAACGCCGGGTCGGCGCGCAGAGACACGAACACGGCATCGACGCGCGCTTCCATCATCTCCTTAGCGCGCACTGCTCTATATCGTTCGTACGCGAAAAAATGGCGCTTGAGCAGGGCGAGCGCTTTCTCACGTTGACCCGCCTGCGCATAGACCGCGGCCAGATTGTAAGAAGCGGGCAGCAGCGCTTCGTGCGCGCGGGCGATCTTTAAAGCTTCATCGCCGTGCCCTGTGCCGGCCATGAAAGCGGCCGCGAAGATCAGGTTGTAAGCGTCGTGCGGATCGAGGGCGAGCGCCTGTTGAATATATTGCTCAGTCTTGGCCGGGTCGCCTTCAGAATTCCAATACACGGCCAAGTTGCGATACGCGAGGGGCAGCGGATAAGTCTGCACCGAAGCTTCCATCAGCGCTAGGCCCTTTTGGAACTCGCCCTCGTGGATGGTCATCTTGCCTAAGCCGTGCTGCGCGACGGCGCGCGAGAGCGGGTCGGCCGGCATATGTAAGATCGCCTCAAACACGGCGCGCGCTTTCTCCCACTCGCCCGTGTGGTGGCGATAGAGTTCGCCTAAGTAACGCAGCGGCGTAGGATCGGCCGGGTCCATCAGATGCGCTTGGTTATAGAGTCTGCCCGCCGCGACATAGCGCGCATTCATTTCAGCCACGAGACCGTTGCGCATGGTGCGCTCGATGCGTGCGCTCTGGCGCGCGTCGAAGATGGGCGCGGCGGGTATGTTGGAGCTTTCGCTGGCGCCGAGTTTTTTCAGTTCCTTGCCGGCCTCCTTCGCCGGTTTGGGGAACATGCACTGCTCATCCAGCACGGCTCGAAAGAGTTGAGTAGCGGCGTCCGTGTCGCCCGCTTTGGCTTTATCTCGGCCCGTCTTTAATTTCTCGCTGAGCGCAGCCTCGCGCCGCTTCACCTCGCTGTCGACGAGCTTCTCCACGTCGCCCACTTTGAGCATGCCGTCTTTGTTCTCGGCCTTGCCGACAGGCGTGCCGTCCGGTGCGGCGAGTACCGCGAGCGGCGGTTGCGAGTCGCCGATAAGCTTCTGGCCGTCGGGTGTGCGATAGTCCCCCAACTCCATCGAGATGCATTGCGCGGCGTACAGCGAGAGGACGCGCGACTCGCGGAGGCTAGATTTCTTCAACTCTTCATTTGTGCGCGGGAACCAGTAGAGGGTCAGCCCCGCGCTTGATGGGGCTTTTGCTTCCCGCACCTTCCACGGCACGTAATAGACCTGCGGGCTGGATGACGAACTATTGCCCGATGACATACCACCGACACCACCGCCACCACCGCCACCGCACGTGGCCCAAGTGGGGACGGAGATAGATAGCATGATTAAAACAGCGGCTAGGGGGCGTGTTAGTGATGGTCTCATGGCGCAGGATTGTAGCAGAGCGAATATGCAAAGCACAGTATTTCAGGCTTGGATGCATCGACGGCAACACATGCACGGGTTACTCAGCCAGTTGCCGGTTGCGAGAACGGGCCGGACAACAAACATGCCCTTGCGCTGTCTGCCGTCGATAGACTCCGAGGCTGACAGGCAAGCTCTAATCGTTATCTAACAGTTTGGTCGTATGTTCGGTGACGCTTGGCGGTTGGGCCAACTCATTCGTGCGCACTTGCTGTCCCGCCACGCCATTCAGCCAGATGTTAGCTGCCGGCGGTAAAGCATTGGCCCCTGACACGGCTCCCAGATTGGCCGGCTGGGGCGGCTGATAGCCGGCGGGTGCAAGCTCGTCACCGAAGAGGCGGGCGTAAAGCATCGTTGTCAGACCGGCGAGAAAAATGGTGAGCGGGACAAGCAAGGGGCCCGGCCCATCAACCAGAAAACAGAACCCAAAGAAAATAGGGAACAACACGCCGCTCCAAAACATCAACTTCGCGCCGCGCCTAATACCTTTGCGCCGGGGCGAAGCCAAGACGGTCGGCGGCGGGGCTGCTTCCGCGCGCGCGGCCAACACGCCCCCGCTCGCAATCCACTCCGCCAAGCCACTAATCGCCAACCCGCAACGCGAACAGAATCTCGTGTTATCGGCAACTTGCTGCTGCCCACACTTAGGACAAAACATCTAAAGACCTCCAATTAGACGCAACCATATTTGAACCTCAGAGATTACGCTGCGCCGCCAGTCTAAGTTCACAAGCCGCTCAATTGTAACCTAACCCCAGCCTTGAGCAATCGCCCGCGCGGTTCAGGGCGTGGGCGGCTTTTTGGTGCTCTGCTCGGGAAACTGTTTCAACAGTTCAGCCAGTGGCGGGACGCCATATTTGGCTCGTTCTGCATCCGAGGTTTTGCGATCAATCGGGGCCCATTCCTCTTGCCCGGTCGCCTGATTAGTGAAGCGATTAGTGCCGTACTTCTGATAGCCCGCAGTTAAACTGAGATAACGATCAATAGATGCGGCGACAAGGTAGCGCGCGTCTTTGTAGCCCGCCTCAAAGGCGCTTTTAAACAGATAGTGGGCCAGCAGATAGTTGTCCGGACTGGTGCTCACGAGCCGCTGCTCACAGAAGGTCAAACCCGTATGCTGCAACACGAGCGCCGCATTAAAGCGATCCTCCGGCGTTTTCACCGTGCCTTGCCCCAACTCCGCCAACACCAATTTGCCGCGCTCTTCATCCGTGCGCGCAATCTTCTCGCCCTTACGCGCCGCTTGATCCTCTCTGGCGAGTTCGCGCAGCAACTTGTTTTGGGCGTGAGCTACAGTCAGGGGGAGCAGAGCAGACAAAAGTAGGAGCTGAAAAATGTGGCGCATGTTTTCCTTCCTTGGTTAAGCCTTCATAGCGCAGGCTGGTTATCGAAGCGGCGGGTTACATGAGTTGTTAGCGCGCGTTGCTTCAAGTCCGAACTCTTTCCATGGCAATCTCGGATGACTGGAAACCAACTCGCTCCCAGAAGCCGCTGCTCCCGCGCCCGGCCCGTAATACCCATGTGATGCCGGCATCATCTTTGATCAACCGCCGCACAAGCTCACGCCCGATGCCTTGCCCACGCTTGTCAGCAGCGACGGCCACCATTGAGATATAGCCGTTAGAGACCTCATCACATAAAGCTCTGGCAAAGCCAACAACGCGCGTACCATCGACGGCGAGGACGGTGCGATTGCTATACTCTAGCATCCGCCTGAACTTCTCAGGCTCAGACACGCGCTGCTGCCAGCCTACCTCAGCTAAAAACTGGCGCACCGCTTCATAATCTTCAGGTGTAATTGATCTAAATCTCATCTTCAATCTCTTTGCCTATCATGCAAGTGATAAGCGATCTGACACCCACCATCAGTCGCGAATGCAACTACGGTGCGGCCAAGCTCTCGATGACATCCACGCTGCTTCGCGGTCGGCCGCAGGCGTTGTTAGACGGCGCGAGAGACATAAGTGGGTGGCCGACGCTGGCGGGCGGCCAAAGAAAGGCGGCGGAGCCGATCTGACCCGCACCCCGCCGCCTTTGCGCCACCGTTTGTTTTGCCACGAGCGACCTATCGCTTACGCTTTCTTGGCGTGGTGACTCAGCTTCTTCTCGTCATCATCGATCTTCCGCTTGAGATACTTGGCCAGCTTCTCGGCCGAGGAGCGCAGGCCCTTGTTAGCGGAGGCGCGATGCGAGGCGTCAGCATAAGCCACGACGCCGGTGTGCAGGTTGACGACTTGCATGGACGCTGACGACGTGCCTCTGAAGTCGCCTAAGAAAACTTTCTTCGCCCAGCCTGCGCCCTTCTTGTCGGCTGAACCTGTGATCTCAAAGTCCGCTTGGGTGCGCTCTGCGACCAGAATCAGGGGCACGCTCTTTTTGCGAAACGCCGCGGCCAGATAACTCTCAAAGCCGGTCACAGGCTTCTCATTATCCTCGCTCTTGATCGGAGCGATGTAGACCTTCGAGTTGCGCGGAATGTATTGCGCCTCGAAGGGGTCGGTCGGCACGGGGGCGGATGTGTTGGTGGCGCTATCCTGCGCGTGCGCTGATGCGCCCAGACAGATCAATAGCGCCAAGAGGGAAATGCATTTCTTCATTTGAGGAGTCTCCTTTTACAGTTGTGTTATGGGTTGCAGTAAAGCCGGTGGGAGACGAGCGCCGGGTTGTCGAGGCTCCGGGCCAGCTTACGAATTGTCGGACACTGAATTTAACCGCGCCGTCAGCGCCAAGTCAATTCGGCAGAGGACATAAAGGCACGAGTGCGTTGGCAAATCGAGCGCGCAGGTGCAGCCACGTCCGCTTGTGGTTTCAACTTTTGCGCTTTGCCTTTACCATGCACGCATGCACGCTGCGACGCCGGGCACGCTCTATCTGGTTGCCACGCCCATCGGTAATCTCGCGGACATCACGAAGCGCGCGCTCAGTGTGCTCGGCACGGTTGACCTGATCGCCTGCGAGGACACGCGGCACACCCGCAAACTCCTCACGCATTATGGCATCGATACGAAGACCATCAGTTATCACGAGCACAACGAACGCGCGCGCGCCGCTGAACTCTGCGCGCTGTTAGCTGCGGGCACAAACATCGCGCTCGTCTCCGACGCGGGCACGCCCGCCGTCAGCGATCCAGGCTATCGGCTCGTGCATGCAGCCATCGAGCAAGGCGTCGCAGTCGTGCCCGTGCCCGGCCCCTGTGCCTTCGTCGTGGCGCTCATCGCGTCGGGTCTGCCGACCGACGAATTTTTCTTCGGCGGCTTCCTCCCGCCCCGCACGTCCGCGCGCCGCGCACGTCTTGCCTCTTTACGCACGCTCTCCGCCACGCTCGTCTTCTATGAAGCGCCGCACCGCATCGCACAGACGCTCGCGGACGCACGCGAAGTCTTGGGCGAGCGCACCGCCTGTGTCGCACGCGAGCTGACCAAGCTGCACGAAGAGTTCGCGCGCGGACGTTTGAGTGAACTGACCGCGCGCTTCAGCGACGAACATGCGGCGCGCGGCGAGATGGTGCTCGTCATCGACCGCACCGTTATTGATGACGACACGACGACCCGCGAGCCTACATATACAAGCATCGCCGCCCGCGTCGCCGCCCTCGAAGCTGAAGGACTCGACCACCGGGCCGCACTCAAACGCGCGGCGCGCGAACTAGGCCTTACACGTGACGAAGCCTACCGCCGTCTCATCGCCGCGCGCGCGCAAGAGCGAGGCGAGTAAGATTCGAGCTACCGCCCTAAGTTAATATTTCCTACTGGCACAATTATTTTGCGGACGGCGCTTGTTTGTTAGCGGCGAGTGCGGACGGGCGTCCGTTGGTAGCAATTACTTCGGACGATAGAGACGGCGCGCAATTTAAGGTCTGGCGATTAAGCCGCTAAGCCAACGGACTCCGTTCAACGTCCCGCGCGCTCCGCCACTCTGAATAATTTATCGAGCCACAAGTTCGCCAGCTTCTCCTGCACGGTGTTGGCGCGCAGGCGGTCGTTGAGATTTTTGAAGTCAACCGTGTCGAGCAGTTGATCCTGATTGAAGCAGGAGAAGACGAACGACTCCGCGCCTGTGACTGGATCGACGTGGCGTTGCAAGCATTGCGCGCAGACCTCTTTCATCATGCACTGCATCGGGCTATTGATCGAGCCGACGCCGACGTGCTCAGGTTTCAAGTATGGCGCGAGCACGGCGTGGCGGGCCTGTTTGACGGCGGCCATCATGCGGTCGGAGCCAATGGCGATGAGGCGATCCACGGTGCGCAGAGCGAACAGGGGCGTGGCGAGTTGCCCGTCGGCGTAAGCTTTGATCGCCTGCACGATGTTACCGCGAAAGTGTGCGTCCTGCGGGCGCTGCGGCACGACGCCCGCGCCGGTGTCGGTTGACCAGATGACCTGATCGGTTGCGGCCTCGATCTCTTCGCGCTTGAAGAGGTCTTCGCCGCGCTTGTAGCCGGCAAAATAGATGACCCGGCAGTTGGCTTCACGCAGAGCCTTCGCGATGGAGAAGAGCACTGCGTTGCCTAAGCCGCCGCCAGCAAGCAGCACGGTCTCATTGGTTGGAATCTCGGTCGGTGTGCCCGTCGGCCCCATGACGACGACCGGTTGACCCGGTTGCAAGAGCGCGCATTGGCGCGACGACGCGCCCATCTCCAACACGATCAAGCTGAGCAACCCTTCGGCTGTGTCCACCCATGCGCCCGTCAGCGCTAAGCCTTCCATCAACAGTTTCGTGTCGTTGATGACGGCAGCATCCGTCTCGTAGTTCTGCAACCGATAGAACTGACCGGGATGAAACTTGCGCGCCTGCATCGGCGCACGCACGACGACCTCCACAATCGTCGGCGTCAAACGCTCGACACGCACGACGCGCGCGATTAACTCTTCGTCGAGCGTTTCAACGAGCCGCGCAAACTGTGCTTCATTAACTGATTGATCAGCATCTGACTCACTGCGCTCAACGGCCGCGATCTCTTCAGCAAAGAGCGCCGCGACCTGTTCATAACCGTGCTTAGCCGAAGCCATGGCCTTGACGACGTTGCCCGCGTAGACCGGGTGGTTGTCGCCGTAGTAGCTGATGAAGCGACCGGCTTGTTCATACGAAGTGAAGAACGCGCGCTCGCCTTTAGCCGCCGGGACAAGCCGCCATGCGCCGGAGTCCTCACGCTCAAGCTTGTGCGGCGCAAAGAACTCGCGCCACTCGTCGAGCGCGAACGTGCCCGGTCGCTCCCGCTCATAGATCGTGTTCGGACTCGTGCCCGCCGCAACGCAGACGGTGCGCGCAGGGATGCGCACGAACTCGCCCGCCGCCCGCCACTTCTTCGTCTCGGCATCCTCGCGCATGCGCTCAAACAAGATCGCAGCGACCGCGCCGTGCTCGTCCGCGACGGCTTCCACAGGCGTCATGTTCTCGACGTAGCTGATGCCCTCTTCGAGCGACTTGACGACCTCTTCGTGGTTCAAGCGATAAGCGGGCGAGTCCTGCAAGCGTTTGCGATAAACAATCGAGACGCCGCCCCACGCGCGCACGAGCGGCACGAAATCGGGCCGCTCACCCGCCGCACGCGCTCGTTCTCTTTCTTCTCTTACTGCGCGCCCGTGCGCGAGAAACTCTTCGTAGACCGCGCGCTCCTCCGCGTCGAAGCGGGCGAAGATCTCATCCGCGCCAAACTCTTTGACCAACTCCTCGTGCCGCGCCAGCATCTTTTCGACCTGCACGGGATAGTAGGCGAACAACTCGGTCGCCGTATCGATAGCTGTCAATCCGCCGCCGATCACGAGCGCGGGCAGCCGCACCTGTAAGTTGGCGAGCGCGTCGCGCTTGAACGCGCCGGTCAGTTGCAGCGCCATCAAAAAATCGGACGCCTTGCGGATGCCGCGCACGAGGTTGTGGCGCATGTCTATGATCGTCGGCCGGCCTGCGCCCGACGCGATGGCGATGTGATCAAAGCCGAGCGCCCACGCATCCTCGATGGTGAGCGTGCCGCCGAAGCGGACGCCGCCGTAGAAGCGAAACGACGCGCGGCGCGCGAGCGTGAGGTGTATGAGCGTGAGAAAATTTTTATCCCAGCGCACGGTGATGCCGTACTCCGAGACGCCGCCGAAGCCGGCCAGCACACGCGTATCTAATGGCCCTTCGATCTCGCGCACGTCGCGGATGGCACGGGGCTGGGCGCGCCCGCCGTCGCCTGTCAACGTCTTATCTAACGGCTCGATCTTCAGACCGTCGATGCCGACAACGCCAAAGCCTTCGTTCAACAGATAATGCGCGAGCGTGTAGCCGGCGGGGCCAAGTCCGACGACGAGGACGTTGCGACCGTTATGGGGTAGCGCAAAGGGGCGTTTCGCGTGCAACGGATTCCAGCGCGTGAGGAGCGCGTAGATTTCAAACCCGAAAGGCAATTTCAACACGTCCGTCAGCACGCCCGTCTCGGCCTGCGGAATGTTGACCGGCTCCTGCTTCTGGAAGATGCAGGACTTCATGCAGTCGTTGCAGATGCGATGACCCGTGCCCGGACACATCGGGTTATCGATCATGACCAGCGCGAGCGCAGCAATCGAGTCGCCCTCACGTTGCAGGACGTGCATCTCGGAAATCTTCTCGTCGAGCGGGCAGCCTTCGAGCACGATGCCGAGCGGGTTGCGCTTGAGCGCGCCCGCCGCTCGTCCGCCCTCGCGCAAGCCCTTCGAGCAGGAATCCTTGTCGCGCTCGTGGCAGTAGAGACAGTAGTTGACTTCGTCGAGCGCCGCGCGCGGCGTGGCGCGTGCATCGGTCAACGCGAAGCCGTCGCGGCGGCGCAGGTTCTGATCAAGCCCGCGCATCAACTCTGGCAGTTCGGCGTCGGGGCGTTCGATCTGCACGAGGTGTTCGTAGTTGAGCGGGTGCGGGAAGTGGAATGAGACCCAAGTCCGCACACGTGCGCGCGCCGCCGGTTGCGCAGCATGCGCCGCCGCCCACGCTTCGACGAGCCGCAAAGCGGATTTGACGAACGCGACTTGTTCATCCGGCTCGTTCGCATCGGCGAACGATGCGAGCAGCGCCGCGTCTTCGGCCGCGAGACTTGTGCGCGCGTGCGCGATCCCATGGGTCAACTCGGCCGCAGCTTCATCTTCAACTGCCGCGCCTTTCTTTACGCGACTGTCGAGATGTGTCTCCCACGCGAGCAGACGCACGGTCGTCTGCGCTAGTCCCAATTCCTCGTCCGCCGCAAGCGTGTCGGCAAAGGCGGCGCGGCGCAAGGCTGCGAGTGCGGCGTGCGTCGCGTCCGCATCAATAGGCAGTGCTTGTTCGGCTGGAAATTTTTTCAGCGCGCGGCGCGTGACGAATGATTTGAATTGAAAGACGGGGTCTTGCGCTTTAATCGCGGCGGCGTGGGCCGTGCGCTCGGCTTCAATGTCGAACAGCCGCGCGATGAAGCGCGCGAGATGCGGCGCACAGGCGATGAGCAGTTCCGACTCCTGCTTCGTGCCGGCAATACTTGCGCCGCGTGTAGCGAGATAAGCCATCAGCGCACGGTGCAACGGCTCGTCCGCCTGTGCGAGTTCGTGATAGAAAACCTCGGCCAGTTGGCGCAGGCGCGTTGGGCTGTAGAGATCGGCGTAAGTAAAATCGGCAATGCCCAGCGGAAAGTTCTGGGCGGCAGGGGCGGCGGGCGGCGGTGTACTAAGGCCGTCGAGGGTTAAGTTCTGCATAAACCTGTCGTGTCGGCATTACCCGAAATGCACTCAGGGAGAGATTGTTCGATGTTCGCATCTTCATTCCGGCCGCGACTAGGACGAACGCAGGCGCGCGAGCCTAGCCGAGTATAACACCCGCTTCCGGGCTAAACGTAAAGCGTAAAGCGGTCGGGCCGCGCGCGCACATAAAGCATTTAGGCGCGCTTGCCAAGCGCGTTCCAGCGCACTTATAATCGGGGCGCTTTTGGGGCATTGGTGTAACTGGTTAACACGCCGCCCTCTCAAGGCGGAGAGTAGGAGTTCAAGTCTCCTATGCCCTATTCAACCCCTTACGTACACCTCATCTGATTATGAGAACCTGTGCCCGCCGCCGCTCTGCCCAAACTTGCAGAGTTGGCTGCCGGCTTTTTCAATTCGCTTGGAGTAGTCCGCGTTTGCCTTACTTGTCGGCGCGCGCACACAGCTCCGCTTGTGGCTTGCGCGGCGCTTTTTGCTTGACTCGTCTGCCGAGCGCGCGTCAATATCTCCGGCGCAACCGTTCGTAGGTCGCCTCATCTCCGGCAGCAGGCTATAACGGGCGCGCCCGTCGGCGCGCGAAGGAGCTAAGCCCGTGTCCCCCCAGCCGCAAGCCGTCGAAATCTTCTACTCTTATTCGCACAAGGACGAGGGTCTGCGCTTAGAACTGGAGAGTCATCTGAGCCTGCTCAAGCGGCAGGGCATCATCCGCGCTTGGCATGACCGCAAGCTGGGCGCGGGCGACGAATGGGCGCAAGAGATCGACGAGCATCTCAACACGGCGCACGTCATTCTGTTGCTCATCAGCGCGGACTTCTTAGCCTCGGATTATTGTTACGACGTAGAGTTGCGCCGCGCGATGGAACGGCATGCGGCCGCTGACGATCCGGCCTGTGTCATCCCCATCATCTTGCGCCCCTGCGATTGGCTGGGCGCATCGTTCGGCAAACTGCAAGCTCTACCGCTAGATGCCAAGCCGGTCACGCGCTGGGCCGACCGCGACGAAGCTTGGCTCAACGTGAGCGCAGGTATCCGCGCGGCGGTTAAGAGACTGCTGCCGCCCGACGACGCGCGCACGCCGGTTGCACCAGCGCGGCCGCGCCCCTTGTCGGGCCAAGGGTCTGCCAAGCCGTTTGAGTTCAGCAGCCAACCGAGCATCCCGCCTCTCTTGCCTTATCTCTGTGACCGCAGTGATCAGGAGCACGTGCTTGGCGTGGCCCTGCGGCGGCAACAGCAAGCGCAGGCGCGGCGACCCTTCCTGCTGTTCATCCACGGCGACGAACTGGAATGTCACGGCGAGTTTCTGGCCCGCATGCAAGTCAACTTCATACCGCGCATCCTCAATCTGGAAGCGCGCCAGCACTCGATCAAAGAGTACGCGCTCCAGTGGCCTTCGGCCGGCGTGCCGCGCCGCGACTATCAACAGGTCTGGCAACAAAACTTAGGCGAGATCCTGTTGCAGGACAGCAATGCGACGCCAGCGCAGATCAACGAGTTCATCACGCAACACGAAGAGCCGCTGCTCATCACCTCGCACCTGCTGACCGAGAGCTTCGACGCGGGCGGCATTGATTTACCCACCGCGTACTTAGAATTCTGGCGCACGTGGCCCGACCTGCCGCCGGGTCGGATCGTGCTGGCCGCCGTCTGTCTCAAACATCAACGCAGCTTCGAGCATACAGGGTTATTGCGGCGTTGGCGGTTGAAGCGCCTGAGCACAGCATTGCGCGCCTTTATCACTGCGCTCGACTTTAGTACCCAGACGACGCTGCCCGGTGTGGTGCTGCCTGAGTTGGAAGCTATTCGCCGCGGCCATGTCGAAGACTGGTTGCGCCAGCACGCACGCGAGCATGCTGTCATTCAAGAGCGAGACATACGCGCTCTCTACGCGCGCCCCGATCTCTGCACGCCGGATGGGCACATCGCTATGGAACTCCTCGCCGACGAACTCAAAACACTACTGCAAAAAAATCACCGCTGAAGGTATCGCCGAAATGACATTCCCCTACTACACCGGCAACCCACACCAACGCCATGCCGACGGCCCCGCCGAACTGCCCGGCTCGCGTCAAGCCAGACAGATCGATCCGGCCCACTACAAGGCCGATCCCGGTCTCGTCGATGCCGTCAACGTGGCCTTGCTCTTGAATCAACCGCTCCTGCTCACGGGCGAGCCGGGCACGGGCAAGACGCAACTGGCCTACAACATCGCGTGGGAGTTGGGCTTCGAGCCGCCGCTCATGTTCGAGACCAAATCGACCAGCATGGCGCGCGATCTCTTTTACACCTACGACACGCTCGGCCGCTTTCACGCCGCGCAGACCGGCGAAGGCAGCCAGCGCAGTCTCGACTACATAACTTACAACGCGCTCGGCGTCGCCATCCTGCGCTCGAACGAGGAGGCAGATGTGCGCGCCTACTTGCCCCCCGACTTCACACACGGCGGGCGGCGGCGCTCCGTCGTCCTGATCGATGAAGTGGACAAAGCGCCGCGCGACTTTCCGAACGATCTGCTCAACGAGGTCGAAGGGATGTACTTCCGCATTCCCGAACTCGGCAACGTGCGGATCGCGGCCGGCGAAGAACTGCGCCCCGTCCTCATCATCACCAGCAACTCCGAGAAGCATCTGCCCGACGCGTTCCTGCGCCGCTGCATCTACTACAACATTCCTTTTCCTGATGTCACGCAAGCAGACGGTCGCCAACGTCTGACCGAGATCGTGCTGGCCCGCAGCACGCAATTCGCGGACGACCACAGCCCGTTATTGGCCGAGGCGCTCGACTTCTTCGCCAAGCTGCGCGAGCCGAACAGCGGGCTGCGCAAAAAGCCCGCGACCGCCGAGTTGCTCAACTGGCTCGGCGCGCTGCACGGGGCGGGCGCGCCCGCCACCGAACCGCTCCGGCCGCACGCCGATCTGGCCGCCGCGAGTTTAGGCGCGCTGGTGAAGAGCGCAAGCGATCAGGAAGTGGCGCGCACGCTCCTCGCCGAATGGCTGCAACACCCGCCCGCTTGAGTCGTTAAGCGATGCTCGATCTCGAAGAGTTAATCGATCTGATCGAAGAGTTGCGTCTGGCCGGCTACAACGTCGGCGCGCAGCAGTACAGCGCCGCGCAGGATTTACTGCTCGCGCTCGCGACCCGCGGCCGATTGCCTGCTGAGCCACACGGTCTCGCCACGTGGTTGGCCCCCATCCTCTGCTCCGGCCCCAAAGAGCAGGAAAACTTTTATCGCCACTTCACCGACTGGCTCGCACGCCGCCCACATCTGACGACGCGCGGCCCCCAACCTGCACAACCCGAAACGACCGAGCACGCCACAGCGCAATCCGCACCGCCAACATTCATGCGCCGCTTGCAAGCTGTGACCGCGCGGCTGCGCCAGCGGCCGAAAGCTCTCATGGCCGGCGTGGTCGCCCTCATTCTTTTATTGACGAGCGCAGTGCTGCTGCGCTCCATGTCGCAGACGCTGCCGGACATCTCTGCGCCGGAGCAGCCGCTCAACGGCCATGTGCTGGGCGCGCAGGGCGAGGCCGTCGAGGGCGCGCGCGTAGACTTCGCTGGCCAAACCGCCTCGAGCGGCGCGCGCGGCGAGTTCTCGTTGACTTATAAACCGGAGCAGGCCACAGCCCAACTCGCCGTCAGCCATCCCGATTATGAAGCGAACAGCGTCGCCTACGATCAAGCGGCTGCCTTGCTCAACCACACCGCGCCGCGCTTGATCCAGTTGCGCCAGCGCACAGCTGCGCCGCCGCCGGTTGCCGACGCCGTGTTCACACCAACGCCGCTGCCCACGCCGACACCGACGCCACCGCCGACGGTTTACGAAAAATATTATTCATGGCTGCGCGCGGCAGCAGTGGGCTTGCCCCTGCTCATCTTTCTCGCGTGGTGGCTCGCGCGTTGGCGGCGGCGGCGCATGCTGTTGCAAAAACTGCCGAGCGCGCGCCAGCCGCTGCTCGAACGGATCGTCGTGCGCGGCGCGGCCGAGCGGCTCTATCAAGGCCAGACGTTCCGGCGCACGGTGCAGGAGCTACGCCGCCATCGTCAGCGCGGCGCGCGCGAGTTGGACGCCCAAGTGACCGTGCAGGCGACGGCGCGCAAGGGCGGTCTCTTCACACCCTTCTACGGCTCGCGCAAGACTCTGCCCGAATATCTCGTGCTGCTGGATCGCGCGAGCCTGCGCGACCAACAAGCGCGCCTCGAAGAAGAGTTGATCAAACGTCTGACCGAAGAGAACGTGTTCATCGATCTCTACTACTTTCAGGGCGAACCGCGTCTGTGTCGCAAGCAAGAGCAGGGCGCGCCCTATCTCACGCTGCCGGATTTGGCGGCGCTCCACCCGGAACATCATCTATTGATCTTCAGCGACGGCGCGAGCTTCATCAATCAGTTCACGGGCGAGCCGGAGCGTTGGCTCGAACAGTTCGGGCCGTGGCCTCGGCGCGCGCTGCTCACACCAGAGTCGCCCGCAGATTGGCGTTATCGCGAATGGCTGCTGACAGAACTCAACTTCATCGTCCTGCCCGCAGACCGCACGGGGCTCGCCGCACTCGGCGAGACCATCAATACCGGCGCGCCACCAAAACTCGACGGCAGAGACGGTGCATCGCCTTATCCTGAACTGTTGCGCGAGCGGCCACGCCGTTGGCTCGAACGGCACGCGCCGCGCCCCGCCGTCGCCGCGCGTCTGAATGAAGAGTTGCAGCGCTTCCTCGGCGCAGAAGGCTACTACTGGCTCTGCGCCTGCGCCGTCTATCCTGCGCTCCACTGGAACTTGACGCTCTACTTCGGGCAACGGCTACTGGCCAACCGCGACGAGATCGAAACGCAACTACTCGCGCTCGTGCGGCTACCCTGGTTTCGTTACGGGCAGATGCCCGACTGGCTGCGCCTGCGGCTCATCTCGGCCCTCACGCAACAGCAGGAACAAGCCGTGCGCCGCGCGCTCGAAGAACTGCTCACGAGCGCCCTCGAAAATCCGGCCGCCGGCCTGCCGCTCGACATCGCGCCACCAACTGCCGCGTCCGAACCACACGGGCTGCGCAAACTTTTACACGCCCTCACCGGGCGCTTACGCCGCTGGCGACAGCAACGCAACCTCCGCACACTGCTACGCAACGAGCCGCCGCCCAGCCCCTTGCGCGACTACGTCTTTCTCTCCTTCATGTCGCGGCGCACACACCGCCTCTCTGTCCGTGTCCCCGAAACACTCCGCCGCCTGCTCTACCCGCAAGGGCAACCCATCCTCGGTCTGCGCCCTGCGTCCGCGTTCGCCCTCGCCACGACACTTTCCCTCATCGGCTTACTGGCTTTGCCTAAGCCCCAGCCGAAACCTCCGTGCAACAGCGCCAGCGTGCAACCTTGCCCGAGTCCCACGCCGACGCCTGAGCCAAGTCTCACAGGCCAGCCTCTGGAACCTACCCCTGCGAACACAAATCAGCCGCCACCTGTTGGCCCAAGCCCGCTCGGAGCGCCGATTCTAAGCGTGCCCGGCGGCAGCGGCACAATCGGGGTGGACGTTGATGCCGACTACGCGCGGCTGGTCTTGGAACAGATAAAAGTGGCGCGCGACCCACGCACGGGTGAGATAAAGACTCAGATCTTCCAAAGCAGCAGCATCAATGGTGCTTCTCGGGGAAAGTTCATAACGTTCAATAACGTCCCGGCCGGATTCCAATATCAAGTGAGGGCCTGGCGGGGGCTTATTTCAGGAGGCGATTGGGTTGTCGTATTTACTAATGGCTTGCTCGGCAAAGGCCAAGTCGTGCGTTTGAGACTCAACTTTGATTCAGTCCGTCCTGCACAGACCGCAACGCCAGCGCTGACGCCCAGCCCCACTCCGACGGATGAAAAGCCGGTTGCCGGCCCCGATAATTCCACGATCGATTATTTCCCGGCCAACGCCGTCGGCGGGCCGGAAGCGGTGCGCGTCTTCAAGAGTCGCACCTGCCCCATCGCAAGTATCGACTTATACACACCAGCACAATCAGTTACTACGGGCGGGAGTGCGACCATCCATCTGCGCAAGGGCGGCGAACAAGAACTGAAAGGGCGAGAGAAATTTGCGTTCACGGCCACCTGCGCTGAGATCATGAATGCGGCGGGCCTGCCTGCCGCCACGCCTACACCGACACCGAGCGTTCTGCCAACCCTGCCCGCAGCGCCCGGCGGCGAGCTTAGCGGTGGGACGAGCGTAGATAGGTATGCCGCCAAAATTATTACCGGGATAAGCGGCAGCAACACTTCTAATGGCTCAAAGGTTACGATCGTCGCTAACGTATCTTTGAATGATTACTCAGCATATCGCAGCGGCGACCGTTTCTACGTGGTGCTCCCTAACGCGCGCGCGAAGGACTTGGGGAGCGCGCGCGGGCGGGGCTTCAATGACGCGCAGGTGTCTATGCGCGGGCCTGATGTAATTCTTTCCTTCAAATTGCAGCCCGGCACATCAGCGCGAGTAAATCAGAGAGGCAACCAACTCTTTATCCTATTCATTTTATCTGGAACGCAAAACACAAATAACTGACACTCTGATCATAGGCCCGTTATCAGTGTATGCCCTCAATGACACGCGACACTTGTCCACGTCTCTATGCGGCGTAGTTATTAAATCATTAGAGGCGCGCCAGTGCTTTCTGCGCGAGCATCTTGGCCTTCTTCTGCCGGTTGGCATCGCTGTCTGCGCCGCCGAGGCTGATGCGGATGAAGCGGTTGCCTTTCAAGACGTAGAGCGCGCCGCTGACACGGCTGTTGACCCAGTAGGCTTCGTCGCCGACGCCGCGCACCTGCTCAGGCGGCGCGCCCTCTTCTTCCTCTTCGCTGCGCGGCTGCGTCTTGTCTTTATCTTTGTCTTGATCTTTATCGCGGCCACGCTCGCGTTCGCTGCCCTCTTTGGTGGCACGTGTGAAGTGCTCTGCCCAGAATGCGCGCGGACTCTCTTTGCCGCCGGTCTGCGCCTCTGTGACTTCGAGGCTGATGGACTTGGTGAAGGTCGGCGTCGTGTAGAAGCACTGCGCGATGGCGAATGAGCCGTCCTCGCGTTGGCTCACTTTCGTCTCTTTGCTGGCCTCGCCCTGCACCGCTTTGATCTCGTCAGCGGTCAGCAGCGCGCAGGCGTCGCGCTGCCCCGGCGCGTTGGCTGATGTGGCCGGATTCGTGCTGGCGGTCGCCCCCGGCACGGCGGCGCTCGGCGCTTGTGGCGACGCGGTCGTCTGCGTCGTCGTCACGGTCGTCTGCGCGGTGGACGACGCGGGGCCGTTCGTCGTGGTCGTCTGATTCGTGTTTGTGCCGGACGTGCAGGCGGCGAGCGCTGCCGCGCAGGTGACAGGTAGCAGGAGCGACTTAAAGCGCATAGCGAAAATTCCTCCGAGCCGAAATGAACTTATGATTGAGCTTCATTAACTGACGAGCCACGTGGTCACGGCCGCCAACACGCCCTTAAAAACTTTTGCCTGCGAGCGCCGCGTCGAGTGCCGTGCGCAAGTCGGCGGGCGTCCTGAGCTTGTCGGCCGGCAACTCGCGCCCGTTCAGGAAAAAGGTCGGCGTCGAGTGCACGCCGAGCGACTGCCCACGCTCATGATCGGCGACGATGCGGGCATCGACATCCGTGCTCCCCATGTCGCGCGTGAAGCGCTCCACGTCTAACCCGAGCGCGCGCGCATAACCCTCGAACGTCGCGCGCGCGTCCACCGCCTTACTCCACTCGCGCTGGTTGCGATAGATGCGGTCGTGCATCTCCCAAAACTTACCTTGTAGTCCGGCCGCTTCGGCCGCGTGCGCGGCGACGAGCGCGAACTGGTGTGCCTGCGTTAAAGGATATTGCCGGAAGATGAGCCGCAAGCGGTCGCCATAGTCCGTGCGCGCTTGCTCAACCGCAGGATAGAAAGTGCCGCACGAAGGACATTGATAATCGCCAAACTCTTCAAGCTGAAGCGGCGCGTTCTCAGGCCCCGACGCGTGCGGCGGCTGTGCGCCGGGCGTGCCCGTGGCGATTGCGCCCGACGCGTGCGGCGTGCGCATTGAACGCCACAGCCAAGCGCCGCCCGCTAAGGCTGCGACCAGCACGACGCCGATGATGACGAGCGGCAGATAGTTTTGCGCCGGCGGTTGTTTACTTTCGGGCCGTTTACTCTCGCGCGTTTTACTCATGTGTTGACGGGTGCGCGGGCTAAAAACTGGCGTGCCAGTTTACGCTTACGACTAACAGGCTGAAATGACTTTGAGCGCGTCAGTTTATTGTGCGCCGGCCGGTTCTGGCAACTCGCGCGCCCCAACGTGCGACTAGCGTCGCCTGATGTTACTGAGACGACGCTAGTCACGCGGGGAGAGTTGCCGTTCCGGCCGGTCGTGCCGGCTTACTGCACGGTGATGACCGCGTCGGCGACGTTGTCGTTGCGCCGCCCGCGTGAGTCTTTCACCGTCAGCGTGGCGTGATAACTACCCACCACGTTGTAGACGTGCGAGATCGCGGCGCTGGTCTGCGTCACAACCGTGCCGTCGCCGAAGTTGAAGGTGTAGGACACAATCGAGTCGCCCGCATCCGGGTCGCTCGACTGCCCCGCGTTGAAGTTAACGTTGAGCGGGCGTGCGCCCGTCGATGGTGTTGCATTCAGCACGGCGAGCGGCGCGTTCTGCGCGCGGCAGAAGTAGCTGCCGACGAGCGTGTAGGACGGCGCACTGCTGATCGTGTCAATCGCGCTCGACGAGACGACGCTTGTGCCGCCTGTCGGGCCGAAGGTGCGCGGGCTGATGTTCGTGATCGTCTGGCCCGCAGTTGGGTTTCCAACCTTGCTGGTCTCGACGATGATCATGATCGTGCCCGCGATCTTATCCACCGTGCCTGTCGCCGCACCTTTACGATTCGGCACGTTCGTGTTCGACGGCGGCACGCTCGTCGGCGGGATGGGCAGCGCCGGGCCGACATCGCCATAGTCGAAGCTGAACACGCCGGTCGCGTCGGTCTTCGCCGCGACGTACTGGCGGTTGCCGCCGGCCCAATCCCAGATGACATACCAATAACTGTTCGGCGGCACGGCCGCGAGGCTATTCACCTTGAACGTGAACGCGAGCCGGTCTATTCCGTCGGCGTTGTAAGGCTCTGCGACAAAGAGTTGTTGAATGTCTTGCGGCGGCGGCGCGTCAAGCCCGTCAGTCGCGAGACTCAAGCCCGGCAGTGTGCACGGGTCGCCGGACGAGACGACCGCCGTCGGCGTGACCTCGTCCGACGCGCACGGCTGGCTCTCGCCCGCCGAGTTCGTCGCCGTCACCGTGTAGAAGTAGGTCGTGCCGGCTTGGGCCGTCAGATCGTCGAAAGCAGTCGCCGTGCCGACGTTTGCCAACAGCGTGCGCTGCGCCGAAGCGGTGCGCCGATAGACCGTGTAGTTCACGACGGCCGCGCCGCCGTTGTCGGGCACGGGCCAAGAGAGGTGCACGCCGTTCGCATCCGACGTGGCGCTCACGAGCGGGTTGCCCGGCGCGACGGGGCCGGTCGGATCGTAGCTGCTGAACAAGCGGCGACCGCCCGTCTGGCGCGCGACAGAGGCGAGCGCCGTGTAGGAGTTGATCGTGCCGTTCACGCAGCCGCCGATGCAGCCGTCCGGGTAGCCGACGAGCACGCGCCCTTCCTTGTCCACGGTCGCGTCCATGAAGTCGAGCAGATTGCGGTCGTTGTAGCCGTAAGTCGTCTGGTGATCCTGACACGTCGTCGTGCCGAGGTTGCAGATCGTACCGCGCTGGACGGGGTCGGTCGGCGTCGCGTCTATGGTTGACCAACTCGCGCCGCCATTGAAGGTCGTGGCGATGTAGAGATGCCACGCCGCGCTCTTCGAATAGCTCGCCGGGTCTGTGTAGTTGCCCGCGACGGTCGTGCCGATGAACGCATAAGCCGCGCGGTTGTCGTCGCCTGCGACGACTTCCGGGAACGTCGTGTTTACAAGTCCGAACGGTGCGCCCACATCCACGCTGGGTGTCCAGTTATCGCCGCGATCATGCGAGACGGCGATGCGCGCGTGGCTGTCCGAGTGTTGATAGCCCAAGTAGATCGTGCCGCCTGCGCCGATGCCGATGGACGGATCGACGAGGAAGCCGCTCGTGCCGCTGTCAGGAATCGACTTGACCGTCCAAGTGATGCCGTTGTCGGTCGAGCGCGTGAGCGAAGCTTTGCCGCCACACGTCTTGTTCGGCACATAAGCCGTCCCGTCGGGCGCGACCTTGACGTGCCCGTGTATGCCGCCGCAGTTCGTCGTGTAGACGGGGATGCCGGCACCGAAGGTCAAGCCGCCATCATCGCTGCGCGCGCAGAAGGCCGTGACGGCATCCTGCGAGCAATAGTAGACGGCGTTCGGATAGGTCGGGTGCGGCGGCGGCGCAGGGTTGGCGCTGTTGTTGTATGGGCCTGCGCCGATGGTCTGGTGATCGACGCCGGACGGAATGCCGCCGCCCTGTGACGGTATCCAGAGGTTGCCGTCGTTGTCTGTGTAAGACGAGAGACTGTCTTGACCTGTTAGCTGCGAGACGAACGTGCGGTCGGGCGTCGTGTCGCCCGCCGCGCGTATATGATCCGTGAACAAGATCGGATCGAGACTGCGCACAGAGTTCGGCGCGCTCTTATCTTCCCACGTCGCTTTCGCGGGCGACGTACAGTCGTCGAACGTGATGCGCAAGGCTTGCAGGTTCGAGATGAACATGACCTTGCCGGTCTGCCAGTTCACACCGATGGACGGCTCGCCTGCGGTCGTGCCCAAGCCGTTCGGCGCGGCGAAGTTCTGGAAGCGCGGCGTGAAGGTCGGATCGCTCACAGGCGTCGGCGTCGGCGTCGCGGTCGTCGCCGGGCAGATGCTCGTGTTGCGCCCCAGCAAGGTGTAGCTGGCGTTGCCGGCCGGCGTGCTGTCTGCGGTGTCGAGGTTCAGATAAGCGCCCGCGCCGGCCGTGCCGATGAACTGTTGCGTGCGCGCGTTAATGGCCGTCAGGCGTGCGCCGCCGGCGGGACTGCCGACGCGATTGTTGGCGATGCTGATCGTGATCGTGCCGTCAGCCGCGAACGTGCCGCCATCGGCCGGGCCCGTGATGGAGACCGTCGTGCCGGAGACCGTGCCGTATTCATAGCTGACCGCCGACATCGGATCGGCCTGCATCGCCACGTAGTAAGAGGTCGGGCCGGAGTTGAAGACCGTGCGCCAAGTGCCATTGGGCGGCACGGAGCTGAGGTTCGCCACCTTCAGCCGGATGAGCAGCATGTCTGTGCCGCCGCGATAATCCTCGGCCACACCCGCCGACTGTATGTCGAACTGCGCGTTCGCCGGGGCGCTGGTCTGATCGCCGCTCGCGTCGTTCAGCACGTTGATGAACGAGGTCAGACAACTCGACGCGTCGGGCGTCGGTGTCGGCGTTGGTGTCCCGCTTGCGCAGACCGACCAGCGACCGCCGTAGCCTCTGCCGAGATCGGGCGCGCGATCAGCCGGAGTGGTAAAGAAGACTGCGCCGCCTAAGACCGGCCCCTCGCCGGTGAGCACAAGCCCGAACGGATTAGAGACGGCCGGCGCACCCGCCGGATCGGTGATCGGAATGGTCGGGCTGCCGATGTCCGTGAGCGGCACATCGACGGTGACTGTGCCGTGCGCGCCGGCATTGAACGTGCCGGTCGTGAAATTGATCGTGGTGAACTGTTCGTCACCCTCGCTGTATTCGCCGTAGATGAAATCGAACGGGCCGTTGGCGCTCGGCGCTTGCACCTGTGTGCCGTAGGTCTTGCCGTCGGGGCCAGTCCAGCCGATGTTGTAGGCGATGGACGTAGTGCCGTTGATCGGCGCAAGCGACAGATTCTTCAGACGCATGGTCGTCGTCAACGTCGTCTTGGCCGCGTCCACCGAGAACGAGATGTTTTCGATGTCAACCGTGTCGAGATTACCGGGCGCGACGTTGCCACCGGGCGCGGGATTGATCGCATCGTCCGTCGCATCGGTGACGACGTTTATGCCGCTACAAAAATCCGGCGTGGGCGTGGGCGTGGGCGTCGGCGTCGGTTGCAGGCCGGCGCAGTCGTCGGTCTGCGGATCGTATTGATTGAAGAGCCGCCGACCACACTGTTGCCGCGCGATGGTGGCGAGCTTGGCGCGCGATGCGGAGGCGACGTTGCAGCCGGCGAGACAGCCGTCGGCGTAAGCGACGAGCGTGCGCCCAAACTTGTCCACGTTCACGTCGATGAAGTCGAGCAGGTTGCGGTCGCCGCCGGAACAACTGATGCCGCCCGCGCAGATCGTGCCGAGCTGCACCGGCTCGTAAGGCGTGGCATCGACGGTGAGCCAAGAGTTGCCACGATCATAAGTGGTGGCGACGTAGAGATGCCAGATGGCGTCCTGACTGCCGGCCACTTTGTCGGCGCCGAGAAAAGCGAAAGACGCGCGGTCGTCATCGCCCGCGACGACGACCGGAAAGGCCGTGTCGCGTAGGTTGAGATTGAGACCGACGTTCTGATCTCTGACCCAACTGCGTCCCTTGTCGCGCGAGATGGCAATGTGCGGGCGGCCGTCGCCGTTGTCGTAGCCGAAGTAGACCGTGCCGCCCGCGCCGACGCCGATGGACGGATCCCACGCACCGGGGATGCTATCGCCGGCGGTCGTGGCCGGATCGCTGTCCACAACCTTGCGCACCGTCCACGTGATGCCGTTGTTCTCTGAAACTGCAACGCCTTGATTCGTGCCGCACTGCCGGTTGGGCACATAGACCGTGCCGTCGGGCGCGACCTTAACGTGGCCGTGTATGCCCGTGCACTCGGTTGTGTAGAGCGGAACGGTCGGGCCGTAGGTGAGACCACCGTCGTCGCTGCGCGCACAGAAGGCCGTAAAGAGGTCTTGCGAGCAGTAGTAGACCGCATTGGGGTAAGCGGCCGAGCCGAACAGGGGCGGCGCGTAAGGGCCGCCGCCGACCGTCTGGTGATCGACGCCGGAGGTGAGCGGGCCGCCCTCTTCCGGAATCCACGTGTCGCCGTCTGTGTCCGTTACGGATGAGAGACTTGTGCCGCCCGACAACTCCGAGGTGATGGTGCGCCCCGTCGCGTGATCCGTGTACAAGATCGGATCAAGTCCGGCCGGTTGAATTGAGGTCGGCGGCGTCTTGTTCTCCCAAGTGATGCCAGCGGGCGTCTGCGTGTCGTCGAACGTCACGCGCAGGGTGTTGAAGCCGGACTTGAAAAATACTTTGCCTGTGATCCAGTTGATGCCGATGCTTGGCTCGCCCGCGTCGCCGCCGATGGTGGCTGGGGCCGGATAGTTTTTATAAATTGGTGCGACGCCCGTGCCCGGATTTAAATTGCGCGGCTTGTCCTCGAAGGTGAGCGTGGCCGTGAATGATTGCCCGAGTGGATTGAACGGCACGACGCGAATGACATACTTCTGCGGGATGGCCGGCAGGATCATCACTTCCGGGTCGGCCGATGAGCCGGACGAGTTAGCGAACCCGCCGAGCGACCCGTCGGAATTCCGAAAGTAGGCTGACACATCGAAGTCGGCCGAAGGGTTCGGCCATTGGACAGAGACCTTAATCTGCTTCGTATCGAGCAAACCGTCGGGCACGCTCACGTCCAGCGCGAAGTTGTCGCAAGCGAAGGGCGGGTTGGGGCTGCATTGCAACGATGCCACGCCCGACGGGTTGGCGACGTTGAACGGCCCCGCCGTATAGACGAGCGGGTTCGCGGCCGTGTTGTTCTGCGTGACCGTGCCGCTCATGGGCGTTGCCGCTTCGCCTCGGCGCGCGCCGAAGAAGAGCACGGGCGTAGCGAAGAGCAGACAGCACGTGACGGTGAGCGCGAGGCGCAGGCGCGTCGGCAAGCGGTTGAATTGTAGGTGCAGCAGAGTGCGGGGCATCTTCGGAATCTCCTTTTAACGGCGTAGCGCGCAGGTGTTGAGGGGTCGGCCGGACGGTGACCACAGCAACACGGATTTTCAAGTGGAACTTTTGGCTTAAGGTGACGAGTACAAGATAAGGATGCGGCTTGAGAAATACTTGAGGAATACTTGAGGCGTGAGACAGGCGAAAAGCCGGCGACCACAGACGCAAAAAAACGGGCCGGCACGCCCCCACGCCGGCCCGCAAAAGCCCACCAACTTAATTATGCCTCTCAGCTTCGACGAGCCGGTAAGTGTCCGCGAGGACGAAGCAACCTAACGTTTCAGGCCGCGCGGCGTTGGCGTCGATCTTCGGCGCGCGGAATGCCGCCGAGCATTGATTCGGCTAGAGCCAGCAACGCGAACGGCACGGGCGGCGGCGCTGTCTCAGCCGATGGTTGCGGGGTGTGCGCGGCTAGCAGTTGCGCTTCGGCTGCGCAGAATTCGCAGCTCAGCAGATGTGCGCTGACGGCCTGACGAGCGAGGATAGGCAGCGCATCGGCTTGATAAGCGACCAACGTCTGCGCGGTGGGGCAACCTGATTGTTTTATGAACTGACGCATCGCTTCACTCCTTTTGCAGGGGACAAGATCGAGCGCACTCAAAAACTTTAGCGGACGGATGCGGGCGCTCAGGGGCAATTGAGCGCCCGCGCTTGCGCGCCGTTGCGCCTTCAGGCTAATTGACCAGCGCACGCGACCAACTCTTTCTGCTGCCGGCGACGACGGCGCGCGGCCGCGGCCATCCCGGCCAAACCCGTGCCGAGCAGCACCATCGTGGCCGGTTCGGGCGTTTCAGTCGGCGCGGCCGGGCCGAACGTGAAGTTGTCGATAATCGGCTCGCCATCTAAAGACAGAATGTTGCGCGCGATGCCGATAGACGTGATGCCCGTCATGTCGGAGAAGCCGACGAAGCTGAACGTGCCCATCGTCGAAGCCACAGTAGTGAAGAGCGCGTTGTTAACGTAGATATCGAAACTGACGGGCGTATTGTTCGTGGTCGAAATATCAAAGCCGACCGTGTTCGTCCCTGTGGGCAGAGAGATCAGCAGGTTGAAGATCGGCGCCGCAGCCGACTGCGTGAAATTAAGGCCGGTCGTTGTCAAAGCGTTCGACGTGTTACCGAGATTGCCTGTTGGCGCGACGACCTCGACGCCCGCGCCCGGCCGGTTCGAGTCGCCGTAAAAAGTGACGCCCAGGAATGTAAGCGAGGACGGGACACCGTTTTGCGTGTCGGTCGGCGGGCCTGCGAAGTCAATCGTTGACGTATTAGCCCCCAGCCCGGTGCGATTGGGAATTACAGTCGGGACGGCTTTAGTCGTGACGGCTCCGGCCAGTATGAGCACGACGAAAGCCAGAGCGGTCATAATTGTTTGGCGCGTGCGGGACATGGTCTTTAATCTCCTTTTGCCGGCGCTCAGACTCGCTGGGGGCCGGCAGCGGCGCTCTCGCAGTCTGAGTTAAAAGATGCGTGCGTATTGCTTTGGCAACGGGCGCGAGCATACTGCGTCCCCTTGAGAAATACTTGAGGCAGACTTGAGCAGCATGGGGCCGGCTCGCCGCCGGCCACGGCGCTTAAGCTTGCTCAACGTCGGCTGCTTGCCGCTTGCGCCGGCGCGCGGCGGATGCTGCGCCCGCGAGTCCTGTGCCGAGCAGAATGAGCGTCGCCGGTTCGGGCGTCGCCACGGGCGCGGCTGGCCCGAACGTGACGTTATCCAACACCGGATCGCCGCCTGAGAGCGCGCTGATCGTGATCGAGGTGATGTCCACGTCGGAGGTCAGCCCGACGAAGCTGAAATTGGTGTAGGTCGGCACGGTGACGGCTTGGGAGATTGAAGTACCGTCGGCCAGATTGAACGTTACCTGATAAGAGCCGGCCGCACCGATCCCGCCCACGGCTTGATTGCTGCTCTTGATGTCGAACCCGAAAGCGCGCGTGCCCGTGAGCGGTGTGATCACGATGTTGTTGGCGACAAACGATGGCTGGTTCGTGTTCGACGTGAGCACGAAGTTGCCGGGCGCGCCGACGTTCGTGCCCTCAATCACCTCAACTTGAAAACCCGATGCGCCGGCGAACGTAACTCCGCTATAGGTCAGCGAGTTAGCAAGCCCCGCGCCCGTGTTACCAAACGTGATCGAAGATGTGTTGGGGCCGGCGACGGTGTCGAACGTGGTGCGATTGGCGTGGATGACCGGCGCGGCTTGGGCCGTGGCCGCCGCGCCCAGCGCCAGCAGAATGAGAGATGTGGCAACTAGAACTGCCTTGTTGAAACGTAACATGGGATTCTCCTTGTTTACGGCGGCTTGCGCTTAACTGAAAGGATGCGCTGGCGGCGCGTTCGATTACGTTAAGGCGCACCAGTTATTTCGGAACGGCTACAAGATATGGAAGGGCCTTGAGAAATCCTTGAGGAAAACTTGAGCGGCGCTGCGGTGGAAAATTTTTTATGGCGGGTGCGGACAAACATTACCGGCCGTGTGCTGTCGGCCATGCAAGCCGGTAAATTTTGTTCGGTTTAGTTGTGGCCCTTGCGCTCTTCCAAGATCGCTTCCAACTCGGCCACAACTTCGAGGTCTTTAGGCCGGCCCGCCGCACGCTTCACATGGATGAGACGCGCCAGCCCCAGGCACTTGCATTCGAGGCCGTAGAGTTGTAACGGGATCACATCAGGCAGCAACGCAGCGTAGTCGCCGCCGCCCGTGATTTCGCCGAGCAGATCGAGCGCGCCCAGCGTGGTGGTGAGGGTGAAATTCAGGCCGTGCCGGAGTGTCTGCTCCGACCAATCGAAAGGCAAGCCGGGCGGCGCGCCGCGTAGATATGGCGCGTGCGGCGCGAGCGCGCCCACCAGTCGGGCCAAGTTCTCCCGCGTGCGACTGTAGACAACATCGAGATCATTTGTCAGCCGGGCCGAGCCGTGCGCGGTAGCCGCCGCGCCGCCGACGATGATGAAATCTACACGAGCCGCGACAAGGACAGAGAGCAACGCGCGGAAGTCCGTCATCGCTGCGCCTCCGCCGCTGCCGCCGCGCGGCCGGCGCGCCGCAACTCTTCGGCGAACTGCTGCAAACGCATTAACTGTTCAAAACGCTGCTCGACTGAAAGTTGTAGGTTCGCGCGGATCAACGTGCGATCCACGGCGCGCTTGTAAAGCTCAATGATGGGATCGGGCGCTAATTCTTCGCCCCGCCCAAACGCTTCATCGTCAGTGATCATCTGGGTTGAGATTATACACCGCGCGGCGAACTTAGTAGTGCTTACTCGTCTGCTTACGCCCTTTCCCGCGCCCGCGACCTTTGCGCTCGTCCGCGCCCTTGAGCGACGCGAGCGGCCAGAGCCGGTGCTCGATCTCGGCCAGTCCCGCTTCGACCACTGCGCGCACCACTTCCTCGGCCGGTTTATAGCAAGGCGCGGCCTCGTCGAGCGGCACGCGCCCGTTCGTGTTGACGACGATCCCGGCCGCTCTGTACTCGTCGTCCATCGCGCGCTGCGAGAGCGTGCGCATGGCCTCGCCGCGCGAGAGCCGGCGACCCGCGCCGTGATTGACCGAGTAGCCGCTTCTGACCGCACCGGCAAGTGGGCGCAGGATGTAGCTCCAATCCTTGTTGCTGCCGGGAATCAAGACGGGGTGGCCCACGTCGGCCCAGAACGTGCCTTGCAAGGCCGGATGCCCGGCGGGGAACGCGCGCGTCGCCCCTTTGCGATGCACCCACACGTCGCCAAACTCCGGATGCTGCTCATGCTGCACGAGGTTGTGACTGATCTCATAGATCAACTCAAGCTCCGCGCCAAACGTCTCACGAAACGCTTCCGCCACCTGCTCGAAGATGATCAAGCGATTCAAGATCGCATAGTTGCCGCCGGCCGCGACCGCGTTCAAGTAGTCGCGATAATGCTTTGACTCGGGCGTGAAGTAGCCGAGATCGATGTCGGTTATCTGCTCGGGCCGCTCGCTACGCGCCAACTCAAAATAGTTGGTCGCCAGCCCGTGCCCGAAGCCGCGACTGCCCGTGTGCACCTGCAAGAAGAGCGTGCCCGTCTGCTCCGAGCGTTGCAATTCAATAAAGTGATTGCCCGAGCCGAGGCTGCCTAATTGTTCTAAACCCCGCTCCGGTTTCCCTTTGCCGCCCCAAGGAATTTGCCAACCATCATCAACCGGAATGCGATGCCGTTCCGCTCGACTGCGGTCAAATGAGGCACCGTATTTCTCAACGTAATACTCGGCCCCACCACGCACTAAGTTCTGAAACTCTTGCTCCGACAATTGACCGAACCTGTGACTCTTGCCGCCCGCCCCAAAAGCTACTCGCTCCATCACCGCGCGGTTGAATGCCAAACGTTTTTCTGGCGTCGCCGCCTCAGCCTCAACCTCAGCGCGCGCCGACATCATCCCACAACCCACATCGTAGCCTACGGGCCCCATCGCCACCGCGCCGTCAGCTTTGTCAGTGATGAGTACGCAACCAACGGGCACGCCGTAACCGTAATGCGCGTCGGGCGTGATAACCACAAGTCGCGTACCGGGGAAGCGGGTGGCATTAACGATCTGGCGGTAGAGTATATCTTCGGCTTCTTGGAGCAACGACGGAGTGAAAAAGAGCCGCACCGATACGGCTCCTATATCTTCCGTCTGAAGCTCGTAATAACCATCGCCGTGCCACCGCGCCAGATGCTTCCAGTTATCCGCGTTCTTGAGCGTCTTTGCTACGCGCAATGCCTTTGCGTCTGTTTTGTCTTTGGTCATTTCTGTGCTCGTGCCGGATTCTACAAAATATTCCGATCAGCGTTCTCTCGGTTAAGACGCCACAACCTCATTTTAACGAAATCTCGGAGAAGTCCACCGTCTTTTAAGCGGTGGATGAATACTACGCTCTGTTCGAGCAAGCGTGGCAACAGACTCCGGCAAATTATGCGACATGATGAATTGATCTTCTAACGGAGACCAAAACTTCTTTTGCGGGATGCGACGCATATTTGTTGGTCTTTCCCATCGGATCACGGCTTTAGCTTTTTCCAGCTTTCGTGACAGACCTAAACATCCATCGTAGTAAAGCTGAGCAGTCAGCAATTGCGCGTCTTCTTTGAAAACTGTGAGATTGAAAATCTTATCCCTTGCATTTCTAGGTTGTGTTGACATATTGGGTTAAGCTCTTTGAATGTTGCCCGTTACTATATCTGATGCGCAGTGGCAGAAGATTCTGCCTTTCTTACGCTCGCACCCGAAGCTGTATGTCGGGCCGCAATGGAGTTGCCGCCACTTTCTCTCTGCTGTGCTGTGGGTCTTGCGCTCCGGCGCGCAGTGGCGACTGTTGCCCACAGAGTATGGCAACTGGAACAGCGTCTACAAACGCTTCTCGCGCTGATGCGACGAGAGCGTCTGGGAAGGGCTTCATCAGCCGCTCGCGATCACCCGCGAGTAATAGCAACAACTCGTCGAAGGGATTTCGTTCTTCGATCTCTATCTCCGTCAGGTGACTCCAAGGGCGGCTCCATGGGACGCCCGTGCTCGAAGACCTCTGATGCCGCAATCACAAATCACGGAACAGACGCCGCGTGAACTCGTTGGCGAATTTGGCCGCAGGATCATGTTCCTCGATCAAGCGGAGGAATTTAGCGAAGTGCTCCTGATGCAGGTTCGCCAAATCAGCTTGGCGGAAGCTCTGGGAGAACTTGCCGAGATGCGGGCGCGCTCCCGTCTCCTTCATTAACGCTTCGGCGGCGGCGTAATACCGCTCGAAGCCATGCGCGTCGTTGCACAAAAGATCGAGCCAGACGGAGCGGCGCGCGCGGCCAGCCCCGATGAGTGTCCGGTCATGTCCAGCGGGCGTGAAGCGCACTTCGATGATCGTGTAGGGCAACCCTGACGGATACATCTCTTCGTAGAGCTTGATGAAACGGCGGCAGGTCGCAATAGTCTGCTCGAAGGCGACCGTGAATTCCAACTCTTGATGTAAGTGGTAAATCGTCCGGTTGAATGCCTTATTGCTCTCCAAGACAAGGTCTGTACCTCGTTTGAGTCCATGCGCGATGGTGGAAAGTTTGGGCAGGAGTCCCGTGCCGGCCATGAGACCGCCGAACCACGCGGCCAGCAAGGCGTCCAGCGAGATACTGACAAACTCACGCAAATCTCCGAGCAACGAATTACGCTTGGCAGTCGAGTTCCAGGTGTTGATCTGGCACTTGGTTGTGAATGGAAAGAGATAAAGGCTGAGGTGCTCGTTTGTTTGCAACAACTGATCGAGGTTTTGCTCAACGAAAGAAAGGTTCGACAACTCGACCTTCTGCTCGACATTGAAGCGGTCAACGGCTTGCACCACCACCTCCGTGATGATGCCGACCGCGCCGATGCCGCCGACGGCTGCTTTGAAAAGATCATCCGTCGGCTGGCAGACGTGGACATCTCCCTTGCCGTCAACGAGCTTAATGCTCACAACCAACTCGCTGACAAAGCCCCAGTCTCTGCCCGTCCCATGCACGTCCGTAGCTAATATGCCCGCAATGCTCTGCGCGTCGTGTGATGGCAGCGCACCGAAGGCGAGGCCCTCATCAAGCAACAACCGTGCAGCCTCGCGCACGCGTGTCCCGCCTTTGAAAGCGACCTGTTTCTTCACCAAGTCCTTCCAGATCACGCCGCGATAATTGTCGAGCGAGACGAGCGTGTCGTCGGCCACTACCCCGTCGTTGAAAGAATGCCCCGCGCCGAAGAAACGTATGCCCGTTGAGTGCTTGACGAGGTTGACGATCTCCTCCTCCGTGGTCGGCAGCACAAAGCGACGCGGGCGATAGCGGAAGCGTTTGAGCC
This sequence comes from Pyrinomonadaceae bacterium, assembly GCA_045807745.1. Classification (GTDB taxonomy): domain Bacteria; phylum Acidobacteriota; class Blastocatellia; order Pyrinomonadales; family Pyrinomonadaceae; genus QHXQ01. The sequence continues at coordinate 19,024 of JBJMGT010000016.1, read as the reverse complement.
AGTTGCTGAAGACTCCGCCGCGCACCCTGCCTTCAAGGAAGATGAAACGGCCGAAGGTCGCCGCGTAAAGGATGATGTTTAAGGTCGTGGTCAGGGCGACTATCAGGTAGCCTCTGGATTTCATCGTCTGACCTCCACCGCTTACTGCTACTTGCTAGGGAGATGGCGTAGCGCCTTGATGCCGAGCAGGAAAAAGTAGGCCCCACCTTTGACTAGCCTGGTGAAGCCTCTTCTCATGGTTATCCTCCGTCAGGGTAGTGTGGTGCGGCCGGGAGTAAGCAATTTATCGGCGCTGCGACTGTCTCAACACTACAGGCTTGTTAGCCTATCGACTAGGACCTCATATTCTGCCAGATAGTCGAAGTGGAAGGGACGAGCCTGCAAGCCCAAATCCAAATTGTGCCCGATCTCGTCGGCATGATCGGCTGGCCACCGCCTGACCTCGCTGCCCCAAGTCGCTGACCCGAGACTGACCAGCCCATCGTTATCCTCACCCGTTCTAGCCATAATAATGCGATACGCCAGCCGCAGCGCCACGCACGTATCGAGGCTTACGCCGAAGACCTTTATGCCGCGGCCTACGCCCGCGACCGAAAACTTTTTTGTACTCGCATTATCCGGAAATTGAGCGTTGAATCTACGCACGCCATCGGTCGTCAAGTCGCGTAGCCCGCCCACGTGGATGTGCGCTTGGGCTAGGGCGGTGCGCAGCGCATGGCCCAATAGTTTGTCTTCATCGTTGCCGACAAGCGCGTCTTCGGTTACCACTATGACATCCGCTATCGGCGACCCTTGATGCGGCGTCGCGACGGTCGTGAGCGACACGATGCGATTAGCCATGTTGCTCTGGTTAGCAGGCGACAGGAGGAAGCGGGCATCCAGCCCGCCCATGCTGTGCGCGATTATGTGTACTGGTTCGTCAGGGGCCAAGGCTCCGCCCGGCAGCACTGCCTGCGCAATCTGCTGGCCTAATTCTGTCCCCCGGCGCGCTATCGTGCCGTCCAGAGCAACTTGCGTGACCAAGATACGCAGCCCCGGAAACTTAGTCCTAAGGTGTTGCGAGACGCCGTTGAAATATACGATTGGGCCAAGCGCGGCGAAACCGAAGATGCCGTGGTGCAGGACCAGATTCATGGCTTCATCTCCTTACGCAGGCAAGCTTGCGGGCGGCCCGTTTCCGGCGAGCCGCGTGTGCAATTCCTGCACGTAGACGTTGATGTCTTCGCATATGAGTTCCACGCCGCACTGTCGCCAGTATTTAACTCCATCCCGCTTCAACGTGATCGCCCAAGAGCGCGGGCCGGGATGCTGCTTGTGGGCGAAACGAACGAGCGACTCGATATCGGGAGCCGCCAGTCCGTGCCCGAGGAATAGGAGCGGATCGGCCGATAATTTTTGCTGAATTGCGGCCGGAAGCACGCCGGGGATACGTGCAGCTAAGTCCCAGTAGTCTAAGCGCGTGGTCGAGTAAGTCTCAGGGATGCGGCCCTCACTGTCGACGCCGCCGTTCAGCTTCACCACCACAAAAGCGTCGGGAGCAAAGACGTCGGCTCGGAGTCGGCGAATGTTGCGTGGCTGCTCGATGATGCGCAACGCGCCATCCGGCGACCGATGATAGAAGAGACCGTGGTGCGGGCCGTCCGCCTGATAAGAGAGCAGATGATACGGCAGCTTGACATCGTGCAGGCGGCGCTCAAGCACGTCGTCATAGTTGGTCGTGATGATCATCGGGTACGGCATGGGCCCGCCCGTGTGGGTCTTAAAGTCTGCCCACGCGGCGAAGAGTTCGTGTGTGTTGCGCGAGGCGAGCGGCGTCCGTGCGAACAGCTTGCGAATCTCCGCGTACAGGTTACGGCGATCATAACGATCCGCGATGTACTGGGCCACGGCGAAGCGCTCCTCCTTGAGCGCCTCGCACTCGAAGATGCGCGCCAGTTCGTCATAGAACTCTCTGGCCATCAGCTTAGTCGGCGTATGAATCGCGGAGCCGAGAAAGAACGTCAGCCGGCCGTCTTCGATGAGCCGCACCACGCGCTCAAGATGGGCGTTGTGTTTGGGCTGCGGGCGCGCGGCGGGCTGGACAGGGGCCACGGCGATGCGCGCCCGCGCCCGCGCCGGCTTATTGATCGTCTTGATGGAGATGCGCTCGACGATGTTCGAGACCAGCCTCTCGACTTGCGCTGCGTGTTCCGCGCCGTTCTTGGCCTGATACCAAAGTGGCAGCACGCCACACGTCCTTAGATGTCGCTCTGCTTCGTCGAAATCCTCCTGCTTCTCCGGCACCACCATGATGGCGTAGTGGCGTATCCCGGCATAATTGTCGTGCACTGATTGCAGCACCTTGACCGTGCGATCCGGCCCCAGACTCGCGCCAATGAAGAGGAGCGCGCGGCTTGAAAATAACAGCCCCTCCGCGCCCGCCAGCAGTTCGCGCTTGAGTTGCGGTTGCGCCGGGTCATAGTTGGTATTGTAATCAGACTTAGCGAAGGTGCGCCCGACGCGATCCTGCCAGTCACCGTGCAATTTTATCAGCACACGACGATTGCTATGCAAGGCATCGACGATCAGATCGGGTCTCGGGCCGGAAATCACAGAATCAAAGGGCGCGTCGTTAACTTTGAAGGCGTGTTCCAGCACCCGGTCGAAATTCGTCGTGATCACAGGGCCACTAGCGAGTAGCGGCAGCAGCGAGACCGTGCCCACACGGAAATCAGCCGAGTCGAGATTACTGTCGCCCGCATAGGCCGCGACCATGTGCTGGAAACCGTCCGTGCCTAATTCCTCCAGCAGTGTTTCAGCCGCCTCCTCGTACATGTCCTCATTCAGTTGTTCGTCAACCCGATCTTTGATCCGAGGCGGCGCGGCCTGACGCAGCAGTGTGCCCCAATTCTTGAACCCGAAGACCGTAGATATACCCGCGCCAAGGAACGGCACGAGACCGGGACTGGTGCGCCCCTGACGTTCTATGTGATACATCGTCACCGCGTTTGCACGCGCCAGCCAATCCTGATCTGGATAAGTACTCATAAGGGTTGTGTTGCAGGAATTACTTGGAGGCGAGAAGAGGCTCGCGGAGCTTTCCGTCACGTGGCGATACCGAAGAGGCTTGCGACGAACTGCGCCTGTCCCACTGCGTCTCTTCCGTCTAATCTTTTCACCTGACCCTTTCTCATTATATGCAAAGACTCGATCCCTGCCAGCGTCCGCTCCGCTGTATGAAATGAGCGGCCGCATTGTGCTGCTCGTACCTTCTTTTTGATGAAACGATGGTCTTGCTCAATCACATTGTTCAAGAATTTCACGCGCCTGAGTTGGCAGTCCTGCGGCATAATCTGCTCCACCTGTGAAGCGCTGAATGCCTCAGGGTAGGCTGCGTTCTTATCCACACTGATCGAGAATGGTAGCCGACGATGGTCGGCTCTCATCAGCTTCTTGAAGAATCGTTTCGCTGCGGAAACATCGCGTTTGGCGCTGAGCATAAATTCGATTGTCTGCCCCGACTTATCAACCGCGCGCTAGAGGTACTTACACAACTTCCCGACTTTGATGTATGTCTCATCCACCCGATATGACGTGCCGCTCATTTTTAAATGTTGGCGGACGCGCTTATTGATTTCTGGAGCATAACGCTGGACCTAACGAAACACAGTTGAGTGATCTACGTCGAGGCCACGCTCACGCATCAGCTCTTCGCCAGCGCGATAAGAGAGCTGGTAGCGGCAATACCAGTGGACGCATAAAAGGATGATTGTCGGCTCGAAGTGCCGCCACTTGAACGAGGACTTATGCTGCTTCATTAGTATGATTCTGGAATAGTGGTGGATGAACTAACAAGCGGATTATAGTCGGAGAAACGATTTCTGCAACACTGCCGACGATGGTCGTCTTTATCGCCGACTTGGATCGGTGCTTTCCCGACACGATCATCGAGACGCTTGAAGCCATCAAGTTATTCCTGTTCGTGCCCGGCACCGCCTTCATTCTTGGCGCGGACGAACGGCTCATAGAGTATGCTATAAGCGCCGCAGATTTCCATCGTGCTGACCTCTTCGTCAGTTAGAGCGGGAGCAAAACCACCGCGTCTGAGCCGATACTTTTCCTTGACTAAGTGATAGTGCTCGACTACCAAACAATACACAGTAATGATAAAACTGTCTCTGTCCATTGAACCGCTCCTTTGTCAGAACTTGTGGTTTCATCACCAGCAATTCTACAAAGGTTTCGGTTCAATGGATTCTTAAAAAGAGTCACACATTAGGTAAACCGTACTTGATCCGGCAGGTTTTGTAGATGACCATGCCCGACACATGGCGCGCGCCGCCCGACGTTTTGCCTCTCAGTTTGGTCGAAGTACACATCTGGCGTGCGACACTGGCTCAGCCCGTGCACATATTAGACCGGCTGTGGCTGACACTGGCCGAGGACGAGAGAGGCAAGGCGGCGCGGTTTCATTTTGAACGGGATCGCGGCCGCTTCGTCGTCGCGCGCGGCGCGCTCAGGTCTATTCTCGGCCGCTACCTGCAAGTGCCGCCGGGCCGCGTGCAATTCAGCTACAGCCCCTACGGCAAACCCGCGCTGGCGGCCGAGTTTGCTGCCGCGCATTTGAGCTTTAACGTGTCGCACTCTCACGCGCTCGCGCTCTTCGCCGTCGCGCGCGGGCGCGCTCTGGGGGTCGATGTCGAATACCTGCGCGCCGACGTGACCGCGCGCGAGATCGCCGAGCGGTTCTTTTCCGCCAATGAAGTAGCAGCGTTTTGTGCGCTGCCCGCCGCGCAGCAACCCAGAGCCTTCTTCGACTGTTGGACGCGCAAAGAGGCTTACATCAAGGCCAGAGGCGAAGGTCTGTCGTTCCCGCTCGCCGAGTTTGACGTGTCGCTCCGACCGCACGAGCCGGCGGCCTTGCTATGTGTCAGAGGCGATGAGCGGGAAGCCGCACGCTGGTCTCTGCGCGCGCTCGACGTGGCCCCCGGCTACGCCGCCGCGCTGGTCGCGGAGGGGCGCGACTGGCAGCTGAAAACTTGGCAGTGGGAGCCGGGCTAGCCTATGCGCCGCTGCGAAAAGTCATGCTAATATCCGCCGCGCAGTTCTTCACGCGCGGGCCTACTAAGCTGACTGCTCACGATAAGCGCGTCGTCTCAGCTAAGACATCAAAGCGGCTGACCTGCGAAGCTCAATTAAAAAACTACGATTTGCTGTCGGTGAGAGGTGAATAAAATGACAGTGCGCCACGTCCTTTCAATCGCGGAATTGGGGCCGGATAACTTAGCCGACATCTTGCACCGTGGGCACGCCATCGCGGCGGGCGCGGACGGCAGCGCGCAGCCGCTCAAAGGTAAAACCGTCGGTATCTACTTCCGCCGCCCCTCGACGCGCACGCGCACGTCCTTCACGGTCGGCGCGCTCAAACTCGGCGCGGGCACGATCCATTACGGCCCGACCGATCTACAACTCGTCACGGGCGAAACCATTGGCGACACGGCGCGCGTACTGTCGGGTTTTCTCGATGTGCTCGTGATCCGCACGAACGAAACCCTCGCGGAGATGCGGGCCTTCGCCGCGCAGGATAGGATGGCAGTCGTCAACGCGATGAGCGATAGCGAGCACCCGACGCAGGCGGTCGCAGACCTGATCACGATCAAGGAAGCTTTCGGTCGGCTAAACGATCTGCACGTTCTCTACTTGGGTGAGGGGAACAACACGGCGGCTGCGCTCGCGCTCGCCATCGCTATGACGCCCGGTCTCAACCTCACGTTGGTGACGCCCGAAGGCTACGGAGTGCCGCCTGACGTGCTCCGACTCGCGCAGGATTTTGCCCGCCAGTCCGGCTCCAACGTCGAACAGCATCATCGCATTGACCGCCTGCCGAAAAACGTGGACGCCGTCTATACCACGCGCTGGCAGACGATGGGCGAACCGAAGGCCGATGCGGACTGGCAAGAGAGGTTCGCCCCTTACAGTGTGACGGCGAGCCTGATGGCCCAAGTCTCCAAACCGACAGGCACGATCTTTCTCCACGACCTGCCCGCCGTTCGTGGTGGCGACACGCATGACGAAGTGCTGGACGGCCCTCAGAGTCGCGCCTTCCGGCAGGCGGAGCATAAACTTACCAGTGCAATGGCCGTCCTTTCGTGGTGCGTCGCGGATACGGATTGAACAAGGTAACCCCAACGCCACGTGGTGCGCCGTGTAGTCAGCTAGTCAACTCTAATAGAGCCTTGAGGCCGCAGACGCTATATGTTGCGTAATTTTTAGCAGCACAGCTTAATTATAACAACACTTTAAAATATGGGTGCGTCTCGGCCATTTTGAAGTTGACACTCTCATTAAAATGTATATCATGTGTTTGCCCTGCTCGACCTGCGTGATGCACTTCGACGCTTGAGGTTCTCACCTTTCTAAAACCACTAGAAAGTAAGGGGGGAAGTGCTAGGCCGACGTACTAATGGTTGCTACAGGGCAACCGAGTTCGGTATTCCCTATCTTCGATAAGCGAATACTGATGGGACTCGTTTGCTGGTCATGTCGTGAATAAATAAAGCTCCGGCACTATCTGTAAATAGCACCGGAGCCTGCTCGACAACACAACCGCTGCTCAACGCAGCAGGATGCATCGCCGGGACAGCACGCATCTTAGCGCAAAAGCAGCGTTTAACTCAAGATCAATTAGTTTTGGGGTGATCCGTATGAGGAACTACGCTGCTTATGCCACACACTACCTACCTCAGACTTTTCGATCTGTCTCCACGCTTTCAACCTGCTTCCGGTCGAGTGTTCACGCACAGCGCGCGCTGCTTTTGACTATCCGGCCGCCATTGGGTCGGCCTTAATTCCGTGACTGAAGCCGACACCTGTGAACCTCTAAATATTCTTTCTCGGGCCGGAGAGTGATCGATGAACTGCAACGAAGTGCACAAGGGCTTACGCTGGTATGCGATCAATACCAAGCCTAAGCAGGAAGACCGCGCCGAGAGCAATCTAAGAGCATGGCGGGTGGAAACTTTTGTGCCACGGATTAAAGAACGCCGCCGGGGCCGGATTGCCGGGGCAGCGTCGTACTCCAGCAAGCTGCTCTTCCCGCGCTACATCTTCGCCCGCTTCGACGCGAACGCGCTGCTGCATAAAGTCAGTTTCACAAGGGGCGTGCACAGCGTGGTCCATTTCGGCGGTGTGCTAATTCCGGTTGACGACGAGGTTTTGGCGATCATGCAGACGCGGGCGGCGGGGGACGGCTTTATTAAAATAGGCGAGGAGCTTAAGCCCGGCGACCAAGTGGTAATTAAAGCCGGGGCTTTTGAAAACTTTATCGGCGTCTTCGAGCGCGAACTCGCGGATGCCGACCGGGTGAGAATCCTGCTAAACACGATCAGCCATCGGAGCTACATCACGATAGATCGAACGCTGGTCAAGAAACTCAGCCCGAACAGTTTATCAGTTTAGGCCGCGTTGCGGCGGCAGAGCCGCGCGGTTGGCGTTCTCCGGCACGTTAGGGCCGAGAGCGCGGCGGCTGAAATAGTCCGAAAATTAAGAAACATCGCCACAGCACTAGCGGTAGCTCTATCTACTGACCGGCGCACAGCGCATCTTCAGGATAGCTCATTTCCGCCACGCCGCTCACGTCAGGTTACTCTCCCACGCTTTGATCAGCCCAACTGTTACTAACTTCGTTAGAGGCATTTTACTGGCGTTGCTGCTCGCGGTGTGCGCGTTGGCTGCGGTGCGCAGGCTTGACCCGCCTGACGCTGTGCCGGCCGCAGCGTCGCCGACAGAGTTTTCATCCGGTCGGGCCATGCAGCACCTGCGGCTCATCGCGCAGAAGCCCCACCCGGTCGGCTCGCCGGAGCACGCCGCGGTGCGTGACTATATTCTGCAAGAGTTGGCGCGCCTCGGTCTCCGGCCCGAACTACAGACGACGCCGGTTGTTCACAACATCATGGCGAGATTAGCGGGCACAGCGCAATCGGGTCAGGCCATCCTGCTGGTCGCGCATTATGACACAGTGCCTGTGAGTCCGGGGGCCAGCGACGACGGGTCGGGCGTCGTCGTTCTGCTGGAAACGCTACGCGCGCTCAAGGCCGGCCCGCCCCTGAGCAACGACGTGATCGCGCTGTTCTCCGACGGGGAAGAGGTCGGGCAGTTGGGCGCGAAAGCTTTCGCCTACAGTCATCCTTGGGCGAAGGATGTCGGGTTGGTGTTCAATTTCGAGGCGCGCGGGAGCGGCGGCCCGGCCCTGATGTTCGAGACGAGCGGCGGGAACGGCTGGCTCATGCGCCATTTCGCCGCTGCCGCGCCGGACCCGGTTGCATACTCGCTCTCGTATGGGTTGTATAAACTCATGCCGAATGATACCGATCTGACGATCTTAAAAGAGGTTGGATTGCCCGGTCTGAACTTTGCTTTCATTAAGCATGGCGCGACGCACTATCACAGCCCACTCGATAATCTAGCCAACATCGACGAGCGCAGCGTGCAGCATCAGGGGACTTACGCGCTGGGGCTAACGCGTCACTTCGGCAACCTGAGTCTGGCCCACTTGCCCGAACCCGACGCGATCTATTTCAACCTCTTCGGTTCAAGACTCATCGTCTATTCGGAAAAGTGGGTCGTGCCGCTGGCCGTTCTAGCCGCCGCGCTCTGGGCCGTGGTCGGTATCATCGGCTGGCGCGCGAAGCGGTTGAAGCTGGCGGAAGTAGGGCCGGGACTCGTCGCCGTGCCGCTCGGCGTAGTCATCGACGTGCTCGGTGTTGCGGCGGCCCGATGGCTGTTACGCGCGCTGCTTGGCAGCGGTGGTGGTGCGACAACTGGCTGGGGTGGCGATGTCGTCATATTGGTTCTGGCGACGTTAGCTATCGCAGTCACGGTCGCGTTCTACAGTTGGTGCGGGCGAAAAGTCGGCGGCGTAAATCTGTTGTTCGGCGGGTCGCTCTGGTGGCTGTTGCTGTTGCTGCTGACGAGTCTGTTCTGGCCCGGCGGCAGTTACCTGTTCGCGTGGCCGCTGCTGCCGGTTCTGTTCGGACTAGCGCTCGGTTTCGGCCTGAGAGACTCGAAGGTCGGCGCGGCCGGGCGGTTTCTCTTGCTGATGCTCGGCGCGTTGACGGGCGTCGCGCTCTTCGCTCCGGTCGTCTATCTGAGCTTGCTTGCTTTCTCTTTAAATTCGTCGGGGGCGGCGTTCATCTTGGCCGTGCCCGTCGCGCTCGTACTTATTCTACTCGTCCCATACTTTGCGCCGACGAAAGTCGCGCGCGAGCGTTTGGCGTTGAGTTAGATGCGCTTCTGCTTGTTCCCCATTAAGAGTTAGGTCGCTGTCGTGCCGGTTGTGCAGAGGCGCGGCGGAATATGGCTATGCCCGATCCCGACAAATCCCCGGTCGCCCCCTTCGAGCCAACGACGCTGGTGGAACTGCTGCGGTGGCGCGCGCGCCATCAGCCGGAGCAGACCGCCTACACGTTTCTGGCCGATGGCGAGCAAGAAGAGGCGACGCTCACCTTTGCGCAACTCGATCAACGGGCGCGAACCATCGCGGCCCTGCTGCAATCTCTGGAGGCAGCGGGCGGGCGGGCGCTCTTACTCTATCCTTCGGGGCTGGACTACGTGGCTGCGTTCTTCGGCTGCCTCTACGCGGGCGTGGTGGCTGTGCCCGCCTACCCGCCGCGGCCGAGCAAGCGGAATCGAAATTTCCCACGCCTGCGGGCCATCGTGAACGACTGCTGCCCGTCGGTCGCCCTGAGCACAGCCCCGATCATGTCGTCCGTCGAGAAGCGGCTCGCGGAGAATCCCGATCTGGCGGCCATGCGCTGGCTCTCGACCGATGCGCTGCCCGACGCGCTGGCCGCCGAGTGGCAGGAACCGTCCGTCAGCGGTCACTCGTTGGCGTTCCTTCAGTACACCTCAGGCTCGACGGCGACCCCGAAAGGGGTGATGGTCAGTCACGGCAATCTGCTCCACAACCAACGACTGATCCAGTTGGCGTTCGGGCAGACAGAGCAGTCGCTCATCGTCGGCTGGCTGCCCCTCTACCATGACATGGGGCTGATCGGCAACGTGCTGCAACCGCTCTACCTCGGCGTGCCTTGCTATCTGATGTCGCCCACTGCGTTCTTGCTCCGCCCGTTCCGTTGGCTGCAGGCCGTCTCGCGCTACCGGGCCACGACGAGCGGCGGGCCTAACTTCGCCTACGATCTCTGCGTGCGCAAGGTGACGGCCGAGCAACGCGTCTGCCTCGACCTGAGCAACTGGACGACTGCCTTTAACGGCGCGGAGCCTATCCGCCCTGAGACGATGAGACGGTTCGCCGAAGCCTTCGCCCCGTGCGGCTTCCGCCCCGAAGCGTTCGCGCCCTGCTACGGTCTCGCGGAGGCGACGTTGATCGTCTCCGGCGGGCAGCGGGCGAGGCAGCCGGCGGTCGAAACGTTCGACGCGGCCGGGCTTGAACGCCATCAAGTGCTTCAGGCCACGACCGAGTCGGCGCACACGCGCACGCTGGTCAACTGCGGGCAGGCTTTGCTCGGTCAGAAGATCGTGATCGTCGATCCGGAGACGGCCAAGCCGCGCCCGCCCGAAGGCGTCGGCGAGATTTGGCTTGCGGGGCCGAGCATCACGCACGGCTACTGGAATCGCCCCGAAGAGACGGCGGAGATCTTTCACGCCCACTTGGCCGAGACGGGCGCGGGGCCGTTCCTGCGCACGGGCGATCTGGGCTTCCTGCGCGCGGGCGCGCTGTTCGTCACAGGCCGGCTCAAAGACATGATCCTGATCCGGGGGCGCAACCATTACCCTCAGGACATCGAGCTGACGGTCGAGCGCAGCCATCCTGCGTTGCGCGCCGGGTGCGGCGCGGTCTTCTCCATCGAGGTCGGGGGCGAGGAACGGCTCGTGGTAGTGCAGGAGGTCGATCAGCGCAGCAACGCCGACTTCGCCGCCATGCACGAGGCGATCCGGCAGGCGGTGGCCGAGGAGGACGAGTTGACTGCCTACGCCGTCGTGCTCATCGCGCCGGGCGGCATCCCCAAAACGTCGAGCGGCAAGATTCAACGCCACGCCTGCCGCGCCAGATTTCTCGCCGGCAGTTTCGATAAGTTGAGCGAGTGGCGGGCGGGGCCCGCGCCCGTCGTCGAGCACGAGATCGAAGTTTTCGCACCCAGCAACGTGACGGCGGCCGCAACTGAGATCGAAGGTTGGCTGGTGGCGCATCTCGCCGCGCGGTTCGGCGTGGACGCCTGCGACATGGACGTTAACCAGTCCGTCGCGCGCTACGGGTTTGATTCGCTTGCGGCCATCGAGTTGATGCACGACATCGAGACGAAGCTGGGCGTCACGTTGTCGATGGCGCGACTGTTAGAGAATCCGACGCTGGCGCAGATCGCCACAGAGGCCGCGGCGCAGATGGCCGTGCTGAACCGCGCGGCGCAGTTCACGCCGACGGCGGCGACGGCGGACGACGAGCACCCGCTGTCGCACGGGCAGCAGGCTTTATGGTTCCTCTCCCGGCTCGCGCCGGAGAGCGTGGCCTACAATCTGGCGGGCGCGGCGCGCATCCGCGCGGGGCTGGACGTGGCCGCGCTGCGGCAGGCGTTTCAAGCCGTGGTGGATCGGCATGCGGCTCTGCGGACGACCTTCGACACCGTGCAGGGCAAACCCGTGCAGCGCGTCCACCCGCAGATAGCCGTGGCCTTCACCGAGATCAACGCGGCAGGTTGGAGCGAAGCCGCGCTCAATGAACGGTTGGCGGCCGAGTCGCAGCGCCCATTTGATTTGACGGCCGGGCCGCTGTTGCGCGTCGGTCTCTTCAAGCGCGCGCCGCGCGAGCACGTCGTGTTGCTGGCGCTGCATCACATCGTGGCCGATTTCTGGTCGCTGGCCGCGCTGACGCACGACCTCGGACAGTTCTATCAGGCGTTCGTCGCCGGCACGCCGGCCGCGCGGCCGCCGCTCGCGCTCGCCCACACGGATTACGTGCGTTGGCAGACAGAGATGCTCGCCGGCCCCGAAGGCGCGCGGCTCTGGTCGTACTGGCAGAAGCAGTTGGACGGCGACTTGCCCGTGCTCAACTTGCCGACCGACCGACCGCCCCCACCCAGCCAGAGTTTTCAGGGCACCACCCATTCCTTTCGGCTGAGCGCGGAGCTGACCGCCGCCCTCAACGCGCTCAGCCGCGAGCACGCGACCACGCTCTACATGACCCTGCTCGCGGCCTTCCAGACTTTGCTCTACCGCTACACGGAACAGACGGACATTCTGGTCGGCTCGCCCACGGCCGGGCGCAACCGGCCGGAGTCCGCCGGTCTCGTCGGCTACTTCGTCAACCCGCTCGCGTTGCGCACGGACTTCTCCGGCGACCCAACGTTCAAAGTGCTGCTCCATCAAGTTAGGCAGACGGTGCTCGCGGCTTTTGATAATCAGGACTACCCGTTCACGCTGCTGGTTGAGCGGCTGCAACCGGCGCGCGACGCGAGCCGCCCGCCGCTCTTCCAGACGATGTTCGCGCTGCAAAAATCGCACCTGCCGGGCGAACAAGGGTTGACCTCATTCGCCCTCGGCGAGGCGGGTGCGCGGATGCGGCTCGGCGCGTTGGAACTCGAATCGGTCACGCTCCCGCAACGCACGGCGCAGTTCGATCTCTCACTGATGATGGCCGAGTTGGACGGGCAACTCGCAGGCTCGTTGCAGTACAGCACGGACTTGTTCGATGCGGCCACGGTCGCGCGCATGAGCGGCCATTTCATGATGCTGTTGGAGAGCATCGTCGCGCAGCCGGAGCAGCGCGTCGCGGCCCTTCGATTGCTGCCGGCGGCGGAGCGCGAGCAACTGCTCCACGGCTTCAACCAGACGGCGCGCGCCTACACGCCCGACCTCTGCCTCCACGAGCTATTCGAGGAGCGCGCGCGCCGCGCGCCCGACGCCGTGGCGGTTGTTTACGAAGATGTGCGTCTGACTTACGCGGAACTGAACGCGCGCGCCAATCGGCTCGCGCACCACTTGCGGCGACTAGGCGCGCAGCCCGAAGCGCTCGTCGGCGTCTGCCTTGAGCGCTCCGTCGAAGCCGTCGTCGCGCTGCTCGGCGTCTTGAAGGCGGGCGCGGCCTACCTGCCGCTCGATCCTGAGTACCCGCGCGAGCGGCTCGCCTACATGCTCTCGGATGCCGGGGTCAAAATCCTCTTAACGCAGCAGAGCTTGCTCGAAGTAGTGCCGGGCGGCGAGGCCACGCTGCTCTGCCTCGACCGCGACGCGGACGCCATCGACAAAGAGCCGGCCGAGAACCCCGGCGGCTTTAGCACGCCCGCGGCCCTCGCCTACGTCATCTACACGTCCGGCTCGACGGGGCAACCGAAGGGCGCGCTACTCCACCATCGCGGCGTCGTCAACTCGCTGCACTGGATGCAGGAGATTCATCAGCTAAACGAACAAGACAGCTTCTTGTTGAAGACCTCGTTGAACTTCGACCCGTCGGTTTGGGAAATCTTTTGGACGCTCGCCGTAGGGGCGACCATCCACGTCGTCCGGCCGGGCGGGGAGATGGACGCGGCGTACCTTGCGCGCTACATCGCGGAGCAAAACATCACGACGGCCTTCTTCGTGCCCCCGATGCTGCGCGTCTTTTTAACCGAGCCGGGCGCGGCCAAGTGCACGTCGCTGCGGCACGTGATCTGCGGCGGCGAGAGCTTGCCGTTGGAGACGATGGGGCGGTTCTTCGCGCTGCTGCCGTGGGCCGAGTTGCACCACTGTTACGGGCCGACCGAAGCTTCCATCGCGTCGTCAGGGTGGGAGTGTGCGCGCGACTGGGCGGGCCGGCAGGTGAGCATGGGCTGGCCCGTAGGCAACACACAGGCCTACGTCCTCGACGGCGGGTTGGAGCCTGTGCCGCCGGGCGTGGTCGGCGAGTTGTACGTCGGCGGCGTGGGCATCGGGCGCGGCTATCTGAACGGGCCCGACCGAACGGGCGAGCGGTTCGTGCCCGACCCGTTCTCCGGCGCGAGCGGCGCGCGGCTCTACCGGACGGGCGATCTGGTGCGGCAGGACACGCGCGGGCGGTTGGAGTTCGTCGGGCGCGTGGATCATCAGGTGAAGATCAGAGGCTTCCGCATCGAGTTGGAAGAGATCGAGGCCGCACTCGCCGCGCACGAGTCGGTCTGCGAGACGTTGGTGCTGGCCCGCGAAGACGAACCCGCGGGCCGGCGGCTGGTGGCTTATGTGGTGGCAACGGCGGCGCAGCAACCGTTAACGGCGAGCCAACTGCGCGGCTACCTGAAGGAACGCTTGCCGGGTTACATGATCCCTTCCGCCTTCGTCTTCATCATGGAGTTCCCGCTGCTGCCGAACGGTAAAGTTGATCGCCACGCGCTGCCCGCGCCCGAACTGGCGCGCGCCGATTTGGCGAGCGGTTACGTCGCGCCCGGTGCGCCCATTGAGGAGATGCTGGCGGGCATCTGGGCCGAGGTCTTGCGGGTCGAGCGCGTGGGCGTCGGGGACAACTTCTTCGAGTTGGGCGGCCACTCTTTGCTGGCGATGCAGTTGATGGCGCGCGTGCAGGAGGTTTTCCAGACGGAGATTCCGCTCCGGCGTTTGTTCGACCAGCCGACCGTGGCGGGCTTAGCCGCGCTCATCGAAGAGTACCAAGGGCAGCAGACGCATAAGAAACACGCCGTCATCCAGACCCTTCCGCGCGGCCGGCATAACTTCAAACACCTGTTGGCGCAGATGGAGGCGCACGTGGCAGTGGACATTAAAGAGTTGGCGGACGAGTCGCAGTTGGCCCAGAGAAGAGAGCCATGAAACAGGATAAACCTCACGGCGGCGTGGCCGAAGTGTCGGTCGCACAGCCCGACCTGCGCAACCTGCTGGCGAGCGAGGAGGGCGGCGAGTACAACACCTTCCTCCCGTCGTTCGCACAGCAGCGGCTCTGGTTCCTAGATCAGTTGGAGCCGGGCAACCCGCTCTACAACATCCCGGCCGTGATCCGCATCGGCGGGCCGTTGAGTGTCCCGGCGCTGGAGCAGACCTTGACGGAGATCGTCGCGCGGCACGAAGCGTTGCGCACCACCTTCACGACGCTTGATGCACACCCGGTGCAGTTGATCCGTCCGCCCTTCGCCGTCAGCGTGCCGGTGCAAGACTTGTCGGCCATCGCGGAGGCGGAGCGCGCGGCCGAGGCGCAGCGATTGTTGCAGGCCGAGGCGCAACGGCCGTTCGAGCTGGCGCGTGGGCCGCTCTTGCGCGCCGGACTGCTACGGCTTAGCGAGACCAAACATATTTTCACGCTCACGCTCCACCACATCGTCTCGGATGGCTGGTCGATGGGTGTGTTGATTCAGGAAATGATCGCGCTCTACGAGGCGGCGCTCGCGGGTCAGCCGTCGCCTTTGCCGGAGTTGGACATACAGTATGCGGACTACGCCGTCTGGCAGCGCGAGTGGTTGGAGGGCGAGGTGCTGGAAGAACAACTCGCCTACTGGAAGCGGCAACTGGCCAGCCCGGCCGTGCTGGAACTGCCAACCGACAAACGGCGGCCCCTCGTGCAGAGCTTCGCCGGGGCGATGCACAAGACGCAAATCTCCGCCACGCTCCACGAAGCCCTCAAGACCGTGAGCCAGCGTGAGGGCGTGACGATGTTCATGACGCTGCTCGCGGCCTTCAAGGTGCTGCTCTGGCGTTACAGCGGGCAGACCGATCTGATCGTCGGCTCGCCGATTGCGGGCCGCACGCGCGTCGAGACTGAGCCGCTGATCGGGCTGTTCATCAACACGCTGGCCCTGCGCACCGATCTGAGCGGCGACCCGACCTTTCGCGACCTGCTCGGCCGCGTGCGCGAGGTGACGCTCGGCGCTTACGCCCATCAGGATGTGCCGTTCGAGCGGCTGGTCGAAGAGTTGCAGCCGGAACGAAGTCTGAGTCACGCGCCGTTGTTTCAGGTGATGATCATGCTCAAGAACACCCCGTCGCCGGACTTGGCGATGGCGGGGTTGCAACTGAGCCTCGTGGACATCACGTCGGGCACGGCGAAGTTCGACTTGACGCTGCTGCTGGAAGAGCGCGACGGCGGCATCACAATCCATTGGGAGTACAACACAGACCTGTTCGAGCCGGAGACGGTCGCGCGCATGAGCGGGCACTACGAGACGGTGTTAGAGAGCGCAGTGGCGCGCCCCGGTGCGCGCATCTCATTGCTGCCCATGCTGCCGCAAGCCGAGCGGCAGCAACTCCTCGTCGGCTTCAACGACACACAGCGCGCCTACCCCGAGCCGCGCTGCCTCCATGAACTCTTTGAGGCGCAGGTCGCGCGCACGCCCGCCGCGGTGGCACTCATCAGCGACGCTGGGGCGCGGCTGACTTACGGCGAGTTAACTGCGCAGGCGGACGAGTTGGCGCGGCACTTGCGCCATCTGGGTGTCGGTCGGGAAGTGCGCGTCGGTGTGTTGCTCAACCGGTCGCCACAACTGATCGTGGCGTTGCTCGGCATCCTCAAGGCAGGCGGCGTCTACGTCCCGCTCGACCCGCAGTACCCGCAGGAGCGCGTCGCCTTCATGGTCGAAGACGCGGCCATGTCCGTGCTGCTGACACAGACGAGCCTGCGCGACAAGCTGCCCGCGAGCGCGGCCCGCATCGTCTGTCTCGATGCGGAGTGGGAGACGCCCACAGCGCGCGCGGCTGCGGCTAAGGACGATGACAACACAGCCGACGCGACGCCTGATAACTTGGCTTACGTCATCTACACGTCCGGCTCGACGGGTCGCCCGAAGGGCGTCGCCATCGAGCACCGCAGCGTTGCTACCTTCCTGCACTGGGCGCACGAGACCTTCACTCAAGCAGAGTTGGCGGGCGTGCTGGCTTCGACCTCCGTCTGCTTCGACCTATCGGTCTTCGAGTTGTTCGCGCCCTTGACCTGCGGCGGCGCGGTCGTCCTCGCCGAGAACGCGCTGGCCTTGTCGACGCATCCGGCGGCCCCATTGGTGACGCTCGTCAACACCGTGCCGTCGGCGATGGCCGAGTTGGCCCGCGCGAAGTCTTTGCCGCCCTCAGTGGCGACGGTGAACCTCGCCGGCGAGCCGCTGAAGCTGGCGCTCGTCGAGGCGGTCTACGAGCACGAGACGGTCGGGCGGGTGCTGAACCTCTACGGGCCGTCGGAGGACACAACCTACTCGACCTATGTGGTGTTGGAGCGCGGCACGAATCGCGCGCCGACCATCGGGCGACCAGTGGCCAACACGCAGGTCTACTTGCTCGACCGGGCGTTGCAACCCGTGCCGGTTGGGGTGGCGGGCGAACTCTACATCGGCGGCGCAGGGCTGGCGCGTGGCTACTTGAACCGCCCCGAGTTGACGGCCGAGAAGTTCGTGCCCAACCCGTTCAGCGCAGAGCCGGGGCAGCGCCTGTACCGGACGGGCGACGTGGCGCGCTATCTGGCGGCCGGCGAGTTGGAGTTCTTAGGGCGCAGCGACCAGCAGGTGAAGCTCAGAGGCTTCCGCATCGAGTTGGGCGAGGTCGAGGCGGCGCTGGTCAAGCATGCGTCAGTCAGCGAGGCAGTGGTGCTGGTCAGAGCGGATGACGGGGGCGACCAACGGCTCGTGGCCTATGTGGTCGGGGCTGGGGCGGAGCATCCGAGCGTCGGTGAGTTGCGCGCCCATCTGAAGGCGCGGCTGCCGGAGTACATGCTGCCGGCAGTGTTCGTCTGCCTCGCCGAACTGCCGCTGACGCCCAACGGCAAGGTTGACCGCAAGGCGTTGCCCGCGCCCGACCAGGCGCGCCCGGAGTCGGAGCACCCCTACGTTGCGCCGCGCACGCCCGTCGAGGAGGTGTTGTGTGCGTTGTGGGCGGAGATCTTGCGCGTCAAGCGGGTCGGGGTGGAAGACAACTTCTTTGAACTCGGCGGCCACTCGCTGCTCGCCACGCGGCTGGCAGCGCGCATGCGTGAAGCGTTCCGCGTCGAGTTGCCGTTGCGCACGCTCTTCGAGCGCCAGACCATCGCGGCGCTGGCGGCGGAGATCGAGCGCGGACTGCGCGCCGGAGTGGGCCAGAATTTGCCGCCGCTCGCGCGCGCCGACCGCACCAGACTGCTGCCGCTCTCATTCGCGCAACAGCGGCTGTGGTTCCTCGATCAGTTGGAGCCGAACAATCCTCTGTACAACATCCCCGTCGTGATCCGACTTGAGGGGCAACTCGACGCCGACGCCCTAAAGCAATCGCTGTCGGAAGTGGTGCGCCGCCACGAGTCGCTACGTACCACGTTCACGGCGCTCAGCAAAGAGCCTGCGCAGATCGTCTCTGCGGCGGCTGAGTTGACTGTGGTGGGAGTTGATCTGAGCGCACTGCCGGTCGTTGAGCGCGCAGCCGAAGTGCAGCGGCTGAGCCACGCAGAGGCCCAAGAGCCTTTCGACCTGACGACGGGGCCGCTATTGCGCGCCACACTCCTGCGGTTGAGCGCCGAGGAGCACGTCCTGCTCTTGACGATGCACCACATCATTTCGGACGGCTGGTCGATGCGTGTGCTCGCGCGTGAAGTGGCCGCGCTCTACGCCGCATTCCGGCAGGGGCAAGCGTCGCCGCTCAAGGAGTTGGCCATACAGTATGCGGACTACGCCGTCTGGCAGCGCGAGTGGTTGCAAGGCCCGGCGCTCGAAGCGCAACTCGATTACTGGCGTGAACGGCTCGCCGCCGCGCCGCCCGTGCTGGAGTTGCCGACGGATCGACCGCGCCCGGCGCAGCCGCGTTTCGCGGGCGCGAGTGTGCCGGTCAATCTGCCCGCGCGTTTGACTGAAGACTTGAAATCGTTTAGCCGGCGGGCGGGCGTGACGCCGTTCATGACGCTGCTCGCGGCGTGGCAGGTGTTGCTCGCCCGCTACACGGGCCAGACCGACATCGCGGTCGGTACGCCCGTAGCGAACCGCCAGCAGCGCGAGTTGGAAGGACTGATCGGTTTCTTCATCAACACGCTCGTCCTGCGGACTGATCTGAGCGGCGACCCGACCTTCAGTGAGCTACTTGGGCGCGTGCGCGAGACGGCGCTCGGCGCTTACGCGCATCAAGACTTGCCGTT
>JBJMGT010000015.1:0-583590 GCA_045807745.1 Pyrinomonadaceae bacterium | reverse complement strand
GAAGATCGTGCAGCGCATTAAGAGCATCACGGCGCGCGAAATCTTCCGCGCGTGTCCAGCAGTCAAGAAACAGTTATGGGGCGGGCAGTTCTGGACGGCCGGATATTTCATCAGCACGGTTGGACAGCACGGCAATGAAAGTGTGATTAAGAAGTACATCCAAAATCAAGGGGCAGAGGTGGAGTACGAACAACTACACAAGGAACAACTCAACCTCTTCTGATACCCCGCAGCTTGCTGCGGCGAATTTCATTAAAAAATGGTTTTGTGGAAACAACCGTTATAGTCGAAGGACACAAAACCGAAGCGCTAGTGAGGACCATAAATGTTAGATAACTACTAATGAAAGAGAGGTCCTTTATGCCCGCTTATTCATTTGAGCAAGTTCCCAAAGAAATTCTAGAATTACTCTTAGAAGCTCGAAAGAATTCTGTTAGTCCTATCGATGTTTGTAAAGAACTTACTCGCTTGGAAGTACCTAGCACTTTGAAAATGCTATATCTTCGAGATGGCCTTGGTATATCTTTAGAGCGTGCTAAGGAAGTCGTTCTACAATGTGACTATGGATCAGTTAGTACTTGGGCTAATCAACTGATTGCTGATATAAAACATCTCAACGACCCCGACGATTCTTAATACATAACAATTCATTGTCTTGACTGTTAATACTACCTAAGAAGGCTGAGACATCCTTACCTTCTGCACCAGATCGCGCGTTCTGCGCCCCCTCAAGATTTATACTTCCCCAATAAGAAGACATTTAATAAGGGGGGTTATTATGAATTAAGACGTAGCGACTAGCTCATTCTTCATTCGACGCAAGGTATTAGACGGATTGTGTAAACGAGTTTTCCATCCAGTGCCGAAAAACGCTCGGAACATAACGAGCATTATCAAACGCCCGCATCCATAGTCCCCGACGCATCGCCGCAGCCATAAGCTTGCCGGAAGAGAATGTGAACTCTTCCCTTAATGGCTCTTCTGTAAAGACTGAGAAAGCTTCGGCCCCATTTTTATCAAGGTTGCGATTCGATACTTTGAGGGTTCTGAGACTCATAACGTAAAGAGAGGTAATGGCCCGAACTCAAATCAATTTGAGTGAAAGCCCCGGCAAGGGCGAAGAAGCAACTTAAAATCCTTTCGCTACTGCCGGGGCTCCTAAGTTCCCACCATGTTTTAGCCCATGGCTTCAGCGCTGAAGCCGTGGGCTCCATTCATTCGCGCCTTCGGCGCTCGGTCGTCATTCACCCACACTCATGCGCTCGATGGCGAACAGAAATCGCTGAGTCGAAGCCGGCAACTGCATGGCGGCATATGTCAACGTTAATTGCTTGATGCTTTCGCGCAGCGCCGGCCCGCCGAACAGCAGCAGCGTGCTCGCGGGCGGCGACCACGCAACGAGCTGCGGCAACATCTCCGTGAAGCGTTCGAGCGCGCGGCACGTCACGAACTCTGCCTCCGGCGCGGTCATCTGTTCAAATCTCTCAACGCGCACCTCGGCCCGCGCGCGCAGCCCAAGTTGACTAAGCGCCTCGCGTAAGAACACGGCTTTCTTCGTCGCCGCTTCGACGAGCGTCGCGTGCAGATCAGTGCGCGCGAGCAGACAGGGCAGGGCCGGCAGCCCGGCCCCAGTGCCGACATCAATGAAACGTGCGCCCGTCGGTATAAAGCGTAAGGCCACAAGCGATTCGAGCACGTGCCGTGTGGCGAACTCAGCGGGCGCGCAGGGCGCGACGAGGTGTAGCCGTGTGTTCCACGCGCTGACGAGTTTGAAATAGTCTGTCAGCCGGGCGATTACATCGGGCGCAAGTTGAGCTTCGTATTGCTGTGCGTGCGAGACGAGCGCGCGGGCAAATTCGTCGGCTTGTGTCGGCATCATACCCTCGTTGACGGGCGGCGCGCAGGGCGCGTAAGGTTAATTAAAACTGGCGCAAATGTCCGCCGCAGCGCGGCGCATAATTTTAGCCCGGCGTTTCCACGTCGGGAAGCAATGATGAAGCTGATCGGCGGCTCGGTATGCGACGATTGAATAATGCGATGTTAGAATAGCCGGCGCGGTTCGATCTCGTTCGCGAGTAGTTGGAGAAGGCTTATGAAGTATCAACCATACAAGGCTTTGCTTATCTGTCACCTCATGCTCTCGCTGATACCCGGCGTTGGCGCACGGGCCGATCAGACTGTGAGCAAGGCGCGCAGCTTGCCCGCGCTGCGTTCGCAGGCGGAGTTCGACAGCCTCGCGCGCATCAACACCGACACGGGTTACGCGCTGCCGCACGTCCTGTTCGTCATCGACCGCCGCGATCAGAATAAAATCTATTACGTCAACTCGCAGCGTTATCGCTTCCACAAAGATTTCGTCAACGGCACTTATCTCTCGCTCGAACGCGGGCAGGAGTTTTTCGAGAACAACTATCTGAAGCCCAACCGCCGCTTCATCATGGGCACGCTCGCCTACCAGACGCCGATCAAACGCTTCGCCTTCGAGTTCTGGGAAGGCGATACGATTCCGGCCGAACAGATCGAACTGGCCGCGAGCGTCATCAAGCAGACGTTCTTCGCGCCCGTCGCCTTCAAGCCGAACTCTTCGCGGCAGGAGGCGGCCGCCGCCACCATCTCCGGGTTGGCGCTCGTCACGCAGAGCGACATCGCCAAAGAACAGGAGTACCAGCCGCTCAACCTCGCGCGCGGTCTTGGTCGTATCCACATCATCCCGAAGCTCGACGAGCACGTCGAGATCGGCTTTAACGAAATCCTCGTGCTCGATGAAGTGCCCGTGAACCTGCCGCCCGTCGCCGGCATCATCACGACGAAGCCTTCGACGCCGCTCTCGCATATCAACCTGCTCGCTAAGTCTTGGGGCGTGCCGAACGCTTACATCAAAAACGCGCAGGACTTGTTCAAGCAGTACGACACTTGGTGGGTCTCGTTTGAGACGAAGGCCGGCAACTACGAGATCAAACGCGCCGATCTGGATCAGCTCAAAGAGTATCAGCAACGACTCTACGAACGACACGATCTGATGCAACCCCGCGCCAATCTGGACGTAGCGCGCCTTGCCTCGTTGAACGAACAGACCGCGCGCATGGCTGATATTTACGGCTCTAAGTCCGCGAACTTGGGCGAGGTCGCGCGCGCGCGTCTGCGCGACATAGTCGTGCCCGCAGGCTTCACCATCCCGCTGCACTATTACGACCAGTTCATCAAAGAGAATGGTTTCGACACGAGCATCTACACGATGCTGAACGATCAGAAGTTCGTGCACGACCCGGCTTACCGCCGCGAGTATCTGACGAAGATGCGGGCCGCTTTGCAGAATGGCAAAGTGAGTGAAGCATTGCAGGCGGAAGTGCTCAAGCGCGCACACGCGGAGTTTGCTGGTAAGGGGTTGTTTGTGCGTAGTTCTTCCAACTCTGAGGACTTGCCGAACTTCAACGGCGCGGGACTGTACACGACCGTGCCGAACGTCAAAGGCGACAAGGAGTTGATCGAAGCGATCAAGACCGTCTGGGCGTCGCTCTGGAATTTTGAAGCCTACGAGGCGCGCGAGCGCGCTGGCATCGACCATGCGAAGGTCTATATGGGCGTGCTCATACAGGAAGGCATCAACGCCGACAGCGCGGGCGTGATGATCACGACCGACCCTTACGACACGGAGAATCGCGGCGCGATCTACATCAGCGCCAAGAAGGGCTTAGGGATCAAGGTGGTCGAAGGCAAAAAGATCGCCGAGCAGATTATCTACAGCCCGCGCGCACAGGCGGTGCGCGTGTTGACGCGCTCGGCGGAAGATAGTCTGCTCACCTTTGACGAGCAGGGCGGCGTCAAAGAAGTGCCGATCACGGGCGAGCGCCTTGTGCTCAACGACGAGATGGTGCGCCGGCTGGCGCAGGCCGCGGCCCTCATCAAGCGCGTCTTTGGCGGGCGCGAGCAGGACATCGAGTGGGTCGTCCGTGCCAATCAAGTCTATATCGTCCAGTCGCGGCCGTTCATCGCCGGCAGTTGAACAGAGCAGTGACAAGTGATGAGCGACGAGTTAAGACGTTTATCTTTACAGCGGTCGGCCGGCAAATGATGAACACGATGCGAGTGAAGTTGTTAACGTTGGGCTGTGCTGTTGCGCTGGCGCTCTCGGCCTGTAATCGCAGCGCGCCGCAGAATGATAATCGTGTGGCCAGTAGCAATAGCAACGTCGCTCCCACACCAACGCCGCAGGCGTTCGATAGCGGACAACTCGATACGGAGATCGCACGCCTTGAAGCTGAAGCCGAGAAGAACCCGGACGACGACGCGGCGCGCACAACGCTGGCCGCCGCCTACGTCAAGCGTGGCGATGTATTACGTGCGGCCCACCGCAATGACGAAGCCCTACGCGATTATCAGAACGCACTGCGCTTCAACCCCGATAACGAAGACGCCCAACTCGGTCTCGAACAGTTGAATCAGGAGGCCGGCGCTGCGCCGCGCGCCGACGACGGCAAGCCCGTGACCGTGCCGGCGAAAAAGCCGTGATGAATGAGTCTAGAGAGTGCGGAGTCTGGAGAGTCTAGTGAGTCGGGGCATAGGCAATCGCACGACTAGACTCTCTAGACTCCGCACTCTTCACTGTTTTTAAATGCTCATCATTCCCGCCATCGATCTTAAAGACGGCCGTTGTGTGCGGCTGACGCAGGGGCGCAAGCGTGAGGTCAAGGTGTATGACGGCGACCCGGTCGAGATCGCGCGCGGGTTTGCGGCGGCGGGCGCGCGCATGCTGCATGTGGTCGATCTGGACGGCGCATTCGCAGATGTGAATGCGCGCAATCGTCAGGTGGCGCGCGCGATTATGCGTGCGGTCGAGATACCCGTCCAGTTTGGCGGCGGCGTGCGGGGCGTCGATGATGTACAGCAGTTGCTTGAATATGGCGCGGCGCGCATCGTCGTCGGCACACTCGCGGCCGAGTCGCCAGAGACTTTGCAGACTTTCGTCCAACAGTTCGGCGCGCGCATCTGCGTCGGCATCGACGCGCGCGATGGGCAAGTGCTGACGCGCGGCTGGGAACAGCAGGCGGCGCTCGCCGCCACTGAGCTTGCGCGTCGCGTAGCGGATGCAGGTGTCCAGCGGATCGTCTATACGGATGTGGCGCGCGACGGTATGCTCGGCGGTGTGAATATCGAACAGACATGCGCCATCGCACAGGCTGCGGGCGTGCGCGTGACGGCATCGGGCGGTGTCTCGACCCTCGCGGATTTAACGCAACTGCGCGCGGCGAGCGACTGCGGCATCGACAGCGTGATAGTGGGCAAAGCTCTATACGAAGGCCGGTTCACGTTGCAGGAGGCGCTGAGCGGCGCTTGAACATCTTAGGTGAGATTGATCTTCCGGTATTCTCAACACACGATAACAAAATGACAGACCGCATCTTCGTAGACAATCTGCTCGCCGGTCGGGTCGCACTCGTGACAGGTGGCGGCACGGGCATCACGGGCGGCGTGGCGCGTGCGCTCGCGGAAGCCGGGGCGCGGGTCGCGCTCGTCAGTCGCAAACGCGAACATCTTGAACCGGCCGCCGAACGGATTCGCGCGGGCGGCGGCGCGGCCCTTGCCGTCGCGGCGGACGTGCGCGCTTACGAAGAGGTCGAGCGCGCCATCGCAACGACCGTCGAACAGTTCGGCCGGCTCGACATCGTCATCAACGGCGCGGCGGGCAATTTCCTCTGTCGCGCCGAAGAGATGTCGGCCAACGGATTTGGCACGGTTGTGGACATCGATCTCAAAGGCACGTTCAACGTCTGCCGCGCTGCGTTCGATGAATTGAAGAAGCACGGCGGCTCAGTCCTCAACATCAGCGCGACGCTGCAACTATTGGGCACACCCATGCAGGCGCACGCGGCGGCTGCGAAGGCGGGCGTCGATTCGTTGACGCGCACGCTTGCGGTCGAATGGGGCGGCTACAACATACGCGTGAACGCCATTGCGCCCGGCCCCATCGAAGATACGGAAGGGATGAAGCGTCTGCTCCCGCCCGCGCTCAAAGACAAACTGCGTCATCGCGTCCCCGTCCGCCGCTTGGGGCGTATCCGCGACATCGAGCACGCGGCCCTGTTTCTCTGCTCCGACGCCGCAAGTTTTATCAACGGCGCGATCCTCGTCGTTGACGGCGGGCACTGGCTCGCCGCCAATAGATTAGTCGGGCCGGATAACTAATGCTGCAAGTCCGTTCGGACAAGACCGACGGGCAAGCGCGCACAGACTAACAACGAAACCCATCGCATGTTGAATCTTCAGCCCGCAACGTTTGAAGAGTTTGAGCGCGAGACAGCGCATGGCAACGTTGTGCCCGTAGTGCGCGCGGTGCTGGCGGATTTGCAGACGCCTGTGAGTGCGTTCCTGCGCGTGGCCGGCGCGTCGCCTTATGCATTCCTACTTGAATCGGTCGAGGGCGGCGAGCGTGTGGCGCGTTATTCGTTTCTCGGTGGGCAGCCGGAGCTGGTCGTGCGCGGGCGCGGGGCAGACACGATCATCGAGCGCGGTGATACGACTGAGACGCTCACGGGTACGCGCCTCATCGATTATCTACGCGCACATTTTAATGAGCGTAGGCTGGCTGTGCGCGCACAGCTTGCGCCGTTCGCGGGCGGCGCGGTCGGCTATCTGGCCTATGACGCGGTGCGTTGGTTCGAGCCTGTGCTGGATGACGGCGCGCCGGGCCGTTGCGACGACGCGGTCTTCATGTTCTATCGCACCTTGCTCGCCTTCGACCGCGTGCGCCAGCAGATCGAGATCATCTCCGTCGTCCACACGGACGAGGCCGGCGGCAGCACTACGCGTTTGCGTGAACTTTACGAGCAGGCGGTCGAGGAGACTGCACGAATCGAGTTAGCCTTGCGGGCCGGCGCGTCGCCATCGAGCGAGGGCGTGCCAACTACGCAGCCCGCGCGGACAACAGCGCAGAGTGAAACGAGCGCGCCGATTATTAACTCGAACTGGCCACGCGCAGAGTTTGAGCGCGCGGTCGAGCAGGCGAAGGAGCACATCGCGGCGGGCGACTGCTATCAGGTCGTGCTCTCGCAACGTCTGACCACGACCGTCGCTGCGCCGCCGCTTGAAATCTATCGGGCGCTGCGCGCGACCAACCCGTCGCCTTACATGTTTTTCTTGCGGCTCGGGGCGGAGTCGGTCGTCGGCGCGTCACCTGAAATGCTGGTGCGCTGTCGCGGCCGGGCGTTGGAATATCGCCCCATCGCGGGGACGCGTCCGCGCGGTGCGGATGAAGCGGCCGACGCACGCCTCGGTACGGAATTGCGCGCCGATGAGAAGGAAGTGGCCGAACATCTGATGTTGGTCGATCTGGGGCGCAACGATCTGGGGCGTGTGGCCGCGTACGGCTCGGTCGAAGTGAAAGAGTTGATGACGGTCGAACGCTACTCGCACGTCCAACATCTGGTCACAGGTCTCAGCGCGCACTTGCGCGACGATGCGGATCGCTTTGATGCGCTGGCTTCGTGTTTCCCGGCCGGGACGTTGACGGGTGCGCCGAAGGTGCGCGCCATGCAGATCATCCGCGCGCTCGAACCAGACCGGCGCGGCATCTACGGCGGCTCGATCCTCTATCTCGACTACGCCGGCAATCTCGACTCGTGCATCGCCATCCGCACGATGAGCTTACGCGCAGGCCAAGCTGAAGTGCAGGCCGGTGCGGGCATCGTCGCCGACTCCGTGCCCGCGCGCGAGTACGAAGAGACGATGAACAAGGCCGGCGCACTGCTCCGCGCCATCGCCTTGGCCGAGCGCGGGCTATAGCGCAAATGCGCTGCTTGGCTCTCTTCTCTTTGCGTCTCCAGCGCCTTTGCGTGAGGCTAGTGGTTACGCGAGAATATACCTCATGCAAAGACGCTGGAGACGCAAAGCGTTGCTGCTGAAACGTGAGCCGGGTCGGGGAGGGGCATTGCTGCATCGAGATAGTCTGTTATTGATCCTGCTATTTGCGCTGGCCGGTTGTCAGGCGCAAACAACTGCGCCAGTCAGCCCCGATACGGCGCGACAAGAGTTGGGCTTGCGCGGGATCAAGTACACACCGGCTGCGTTTGTCAGCGAGACGCGCGACGGCGATGAGTGGGCCGTGCGTCTGTTCCTCGCGGCTGGGATGCGCCCCGACGTGCGCGACGAACGCGGCGACACGCCCCTCTTCGCTGCGCTTGCGGGCGACCAGCCAAAGCTGCTCGAACTGCTGCTCGCCGCCAAACCTGATCTGAATCAACAGAGCCGCGAAGGCGTCACGCCGTTGCAGTATGCCGTGCGCGAAGAGAATAAGGCCGCCACGCGCGCGCTGCTCGCACACGGCGCGGACGTGAACACACATGGGCGCGGCGGCTTCACCGCCTTGATGTACGCGGCCCGCAACCGTGAGCCGGAGTTGGCGCAAATGCTCCTTGACGCAGGCGCGGACATAAAAGCGCGCGACGATAACGGCGTCACCCCGCTCATCTGGGCCGCTTATTACAATCGGCTGCCGCTGTTGCAGATGTTGCTGCGCAAAGGTGCAGACTCGAACGAGGTCAATAATCAGAAGGGCACGGCCTTGATGATTGCTGCTGCAAAAGGCAACGACGAGATCGTCGTCGAGTTAATTAATGCGGGCGCGAACGTAAAGCTCAAAGATGTTGCCGGCAAGACTGCCCGCCAATGGGCGCTCGCCGGCTCGAACACGGATTTAGCCAACACGCTGCAACAGGCGGAGAAACGATAGAAAGTTTTCAGTTTTGAGTTTTCAGTTTTCAGTCTGGCAGATATTGAAAGCTGACAATTGATAACTGAGAGCTAGTAACTGAAAACTCAACACTGAAAACTGTTCTCCATGCTTTTCGTCATCGACAATTACGATTCGTTCACTTACAACCTCGTGCAGTATCTGGGCGAGTTGGGCGCAGAGTTGTCGGTGCGGCGCAATGACGAGGTGACGGTCGCGGAGATAGAAGCCGCGCGCCCGGATAAAATACTGATCTCGCCGGGGCCGGGGACGCCAAACGATGCGGGCGTGACGCTGGCTGCCATCGAGCACTTCGCCGGACGCGTGCCCATCTTCGGCGTGTGTCTAGGGCATCAGGCCATCGGGCAGTTCTTCGGCGGGCGGGTCGTGCGCGCGCCCACGCCCGTGCACGGCAAGCCCGCGGAGATCGCGCACGACGGCCGTACGATCTTTCGCGCGCTGCCGCAAGCTTTCAAAGCCGGACGATATCATTCGCTCATCGTCGAGCACACTTCAGTGCCAGATTGTCTCGAAGTTTCGGCGACGACGCCCGACGGACTTGTGATGGCCCTGCGCCATCGCACGCTGCCAATCGAAGGCGTGCAGTTTCATCCTGAATCGATCCTGACGCCGGTGGGCAAGCAACTGCTAGCAAACTTTTTGCAGAGTGGTTAGTAGTCCGTTGTTATGCAGCGTCTCGTAAGCAACTAATATATGGCTGAAAGCGTAAAGGTTCCTGTTAATTACCATTGTCCGTTCTGCCCAGATCATCATGACAATAGCTTTGTCTTTAGCAAAATTGTGGGAGCACCAATCTGCGAAGGTTGTGCTATCGAAATCTCACATTTTGTGGAGGCGGATGAACGTCCTGATGATTTTGTCCTCGACCAACTGGAAGCGCTCACCGGCTTATCCTTCCCTCAATATAAACGTATAGCTTTTGAAGAGTTTGTGGAGGAGTTTGAGCGCAGGTTACAGCCTGAGAATGTAGAGCGAGAAGCGCAGACTGAGATGTATATAACGAAGCGTTCGTTAGCGGAAGTAGTGAAAAGCTGGCACGATCTCATCGATTATTATAAAGCAGAGATAAATCGTTTAAGTTCTGAGGATGGTAATGACAACGGACAGCAGGCAATCAGTTAATGCCTAACGACGTTCCACCAACGCAGCGCCCCGCTTGGTTGCTTCCGACGCCAGCACGGCGCGATGAACTGCACGCGGGCGCGCCTTTGCGTGGTCTGCTGCTGCGGTTGATGCGCGGCGAGAACCTTGCGCGCGAGGAGGCGACGGCGCTGCTCGATGCCTTGCTCGACGGCGCGGCCACCGACGCGCAGATCGCCGCCGCGCTCGTCGCGCTCGCCGTCAAAGGCGAGACGGTGGCGGAACTCGCTGGCATGGCAGCGGCGATGCGCGCGCGCGCGGTGCGTCTGCACGCACGCCATGAGCGCTTTATCGACACGGCGGGCACAGGCTCAAGCCACGCGAAGACTTTCAACGTCTCGACCGCGGCCGCCTTCGTCGTCGCCGGTGCGGGACTGCCTGTCGCCAAGCACGGCAGTCGCGCGGCGACGAGTCGCTCCGGCAGCGCCGACGTACTCACCGCCCTCGGTGTACGCGTGGACGCCGCGCCCGAAGTGTCCGAGGAATGTTTGAATGAGATCGGCATCTGTTTTATGTTCGCGCCGCTTTATCACGGCGCGACAGCGCGCGTCGCTGGTGTCCGCCGCGAGTTGGGCGTGCGCACGACGTTTAATCTGCTTGGCCCTTTGACTAATCCGGCGGGCGCGCCGCGCCAGTTGATCGGCGTCTGGCATGCTGCGCTGGTCGAACCACTCGCGCATACACTGGCTGCGCTCGGCACAGAGCGCGCGTGGGTTGTGCACGGGCGCGATGGGCTGGACGAAGTGACCATCAGCGACAGTACGCTGGTCGCAGAAGTCAACGGCGGCGAGGTGCGTACGCTTGAGGTCGCGCCAGAAGATTTCGAGTTGCCACGTGCCACACTTGCCGAACTGCGCGGCGGCGACGCAGCGCAGAACGCTCAAATCATTCGCGCTGTCTTGACTAGCGAGCGACGCGACGCAGCCCGTGCGCTCGTAGTGGCTAACGCCGCTGCGGCGCTCTACGTCGGCGGCGCGGCGGAGACGCTACCGACTGCAACACATCTGGCGGCCCAAAGCATTGACAGTGGTGCAGCACTCGCTAAGCTCGAACAACTAAGCGCCGCGACGAATCTGTGAGCGCCGTACGCAATCAATATTTCACCATCTCTGCGTAAACGACCGAGCCGTGAGCGAGCAACCTAACTTTCTCGGCAAGATCATCGAGACCAAGCGGCAGCGGCTGGCCCGCGCGATGGCCGAGCGCCCCTTGGCGGACGTGCGCGCGGCTGCGTTAGTTGTACGCCGCACGGCCACCGCCCAGGTTTTGCGGGCCGCACTCTCGCGCGCCGAACAACTTAACATCATCGCCGAGATCAAACGCGCCTCGCCGTCTAAGGGCGACCTGCGGCGCGATCTGGAGCCAGCCGAAGTAGCGCGCGCATACCAAGCGGGCGGGGCGGCAGCGATCTCCGTATTGACGGAAGAAGATTATTTTCTCGGCTCGACCGCCGATCTACGAGCCGTACGTGCGACGGTTGCGCTGCCATTACTGCGCAAGGATTTCATCGTGGACGGGTGGCAGGTTTATGAATCGGCCGCGGCAGGCGCGGACGCGCTATTACTGATCGTCGCCGCCTTGACCGATGAACAGTTGACGCATCTGCGCTGGCTCGCCGAGGATGAGTTGCACATGGACGCGCTCGTCGAAGTCCACACGCTCAGCGAGTTGCGCCGGGCCGAAGCGTGCGGCGCGCAGATTATTGGCGTGAACAATCGCAACCTGCACACGTTCTCGGTCAACATCGAAACCTCAGTCGATTTAATCAGAGCGCGGCGTACCGGTGCGCGTTTCGTTAGCGAAAGCGGTCTACGTACAAGTTCTGATCTGCAACGGCTCCGCGCACTTGGTTACAATGGCTTTCTAATCGGCGAGACGTTGATGCGCGCCGACGATGCAGCGGCGACCTTGCGTGCGCTACGCGAGCAGTATGTTTGAGCTGTGAAATCTCATGGTCTTAATCAAAATCTGCGGAATCACGAATCTGGCGGACGCGGAAGCGGCGGTCGAGGCGGGCGCGGGTGCGCTCGGGTTCAACTTCTATCGGCGCAGTCCGCGTTACATCGCGCCCATAGCAGCGCGTCAGATCAGCGCGCGTCTGCCCTCGTCGGTGCTGACAGTGGGTGTGTTTGTTAATGAGCCTGAGCCGGCGATTGTTGCGCAGATAGCTGATGAGGCGGGCGTCGCGGTGGTGCAATTGCACGGCGCTGAGTCCCCGGCTTACTGCGCGACGTTGGCGGGGCGGACGGTGATCAAGGCGTTGCGCGTCGGCGCGGAGTTCACACCTGAAGTGGCGATGAGCTACGACACACACGCGATCATGCTCGACTCTTTTAGTCCGCAGGCGCACGGGGGCACGGGTCTCGTCTTCGACTGGACGCTCGCACGCCGCACGCGTGAATTGGTGCCGCGCCTATTTTTGGCGGGCGGGTTGACAGCGGAGAATGTCGGCGCGGCCATCGAGTTCGTGCGGCCCTTTGCGGTGGACGTATGCAGCGGCGTCGAAGCAGCGCCCGGCCAGAAAGATTTATCGCGCTTGCGCGCCTTTATCGCGGCCGTGCAGGCGACGACAGTTGCTATGCAGCGTCCCTTGTCGCCGGACTTATTGGCTGACGTGCCTGAAGGCAAATTGACTTGACGCGCGCCTGCCCTGATCAGGTATGCTTACTACCTGTTAGCAGTTTGCACGCCGCGCCTAGTAGAGCGCGCGCTGGTATCGAAGACGCCTGATATATCCCCCTCACCGCGTTTCTTTCGTCTGAATCCGTAACCGTAGAGCCAAAGTAAGTGTAAGCGATGAGCGCACCCGCGCACGCCAGAGGCAAGCACCAGATGACGGGCCGCGATCAGGGACGCGTCTTGTTGGTCACAGACGCGCCGAGCGCAATCTATCAGACGGCGTTAGTTGAGTCCGGCCTTGCCGTTGTCGGCGTGGCGGCCGGCATCGCGGCTATGGTGCAACTGCACAGTACGCGCCCGCACGTTGTACTGATCGATATAAATGTGTCAGGCATAAGTGCGGCAGAACTTGCGCGCAAACTCGCACAGGCGGAAGAGGGCGTGCCCTTCATCTTCATCGGTGCGGGCGAAGCAACAGCGGCCCAGCGCGCACATGCGCTTCAGGTAGGCGCGTATGATTACGTGCAAGTGCCGCAAGAGTTGGCACTCTTGGTCGCACGCACAGCGCAACTCGTCACTCTGAAACAGAGCATTGATCAACTGCGCGCCGAAGCTGACCGCGACTATTTGACGGGTCTCGCCAATCGTCGCCGCTTTCGCACAGCCTTGGGCAACGAGTTGGAACGCTGGCGGCGCTATCGTGCGCCTTGCGCGCTCCTGCTCGTGGACATCGATCACATGAAGCGGATCAACGACGCGCACGGCCATTCGGCCGGCGACGTGGCCATCCGCCACGTCGCCGCCGCGCTCGTTTCGCTCTCACGCGACAACGATACGGCGGCCCGACTCGGCGGCGAAGAGTTTGCGCTGCTGCTCGCGGGCGCAACCGAAGCCAGCGCGGCCAAGGCCGCTGAGCGTCTACGACAAGCGGTGTGCAGCGTGGCGGTCGAGCAGGTCGGCATCGTTACAATCAGCATCGGCGTCGCCAACTGTCCCGCCCACGCGCACAACGAGCGTGCACTCTATGCCGCGAGCGATGCCGCCCTCTACCGCGCGAAAGATGCGGGGCGCAACTGCGTCATCTCAGCCCTACCACTCAGTGCCGGCTAACGCTGGTGTTATAATCTCCGCACATGACGCAGGAATCAGCGCACCAACCCGACGAGCGCGGGCACTGGGGGCCGTACGGCGGCCGCTTCGTGCCGGAGACGTTGATGGCCCCGCTCGAAGAGTTGACCGCGGCCTACGACGCGGCGCGCGCAGACGAATCTTTTCAAGCCGAGTACGCCGGGCTGCTACGCGATTACTCGGGCCGACCGACGCCGCTCAGCTACGCCGCGCGACTGACCGCTCATGTCGGCGGCGCGCACATCTATCTGAAACGCGAAGACCTTTCACACACAGGCTCGCACAAGATCAACAATGCGCTCGGGCAGGTCTTACTCGCGCGGCGCATGGGCAAGCGCCGCATCATCGCCGAGACCGGCGCGGGGCAGCACGGTGTTGCGACCGCGACCGTCTGTGCGCTCTTTGGTCTCGCATGCGTCGTCTATATGGGCACGGAGGATGTGCGCCGGCAGCGGCTCAACGTCTTTCGCATGCAGTTGCTCGGCGCTGAAGTGCGCGAAGTCGATTCGGGCGCGCGCACGCTTAAAGATGCGATCAACGAGGCGCTGCGCGATTGGGTGACGAACGTCGCGGACACTTACTACTTGCTCGGCAGCGCGTTGGGGCCGCATCCATATCCTTTGCTGGTGCGCGATTTTCAGAGCATCATCGGCCGCGAAGCGCGGGCGCAGATTTTGGATAAGGAAGGACGCGTGCCGGATGTGCTCGTTGCTTGTGTCGGCGGCGGGTCGAACTCGATTGGCCTGTTCCATCCGTTTCTTGCGGACGAAGGCGTGCGCATGATCGGCGTGGAAGCGGGCGGGCGTGGCCATGGTCTGGGCGAGCATGCCGCGCGCTTTAACACGACGGGCGGCGGCCGGGTCGGCGTGTTGCAAGGCACGATGAGCTACGTGCTGCAAGACGAGCGCGGGCAGATCGCCGCGACGCATTCGATCTCGGCCGGGCTTGATTACCCTTCGATTGGCCCCGAACACGCATGCCTGCATGACGCAGGGCGCGTTGAGTATGTCTCTATCTCCGATGATGAAGCGCTGACGGCCTTTCACATACTCTCGGAACTAGAGGGCATCATCCCCGCGCTCGAATCGGCGCATGCGGTCGCGCATGGTCTCCGTGTCGCGCGCGAGTTAGGGCGCGATCAATTCATCCTCATCAATCTGTCCGGGCGCGGCGACAAAGACGTGCAGACCATCGCCGATCTGGAACAGGCGCGGCGCGGAGAGAGAACTTGAGCCGCATCGCAGAAACTTTCGCGCGTTTGGACGGGGCAGACCGACGCGGCTTCATCCCGTTTATCACGGCCGGTGATCCCGATCTCAACACGACCCGCGCGCTCGTCGTCGAATTGGCCCACGCCGGTGCGAGCTTGATCGAGTTGGGCGTGCCGTTTAGCGATCCGATGGCGGACGGGCCTGTGATTCAACGTGCATCCGAGCGCGCCTTGCGGCACGGCGTCAGCGTAGCGGACGTGCTCGCGTGCGGCCGCGAAGTAAGACGCGAGACCGACGTGCCCATCGTGCTCTTCAGTTACTACAACCCGCTCTTGCAATATGGCCACGAGCGTCTGTGCGTGGACGCGCGGCGCGCTGGCGTTGATGGCATGTTGGTCACAGACCTTGCGCCGGAAGAGGCGGACGAGTTTGCGGCCGTGCTCAGGCAACACGAACTCGACCTCATCTTCCTCGTCGCGCCGACCTCTACGGATGCGCGGCTGCGCATGGTCGCAGAGCGCGCGAGCGGTTTCATCTATGCCGTCTCGCGCGCAGGCATAACAGGCGCGCAGAGCGAGGTGAGCACGGCGGCGGAGCTACTGGTGCGTCGCGTCAAAGCGATCACGAGCTTGCCTATTGCTGTCGGTTTCGGCATCTCGACACGCGCACAGGTGGCCGACGTATGGCGTTACGCGGACGCCGCCGTCGTCGGCTCGGCCATTGTTGCAGAGATCGAGCGGGCCGAAGGCACACCGGACTTGGTCGCGCACATCGGCACTTTCGCCCGGTCGTTCCTGCCCGAATGAGCAAGGCACTTTTGAGTTGAGCGCCCGGCTGTTTTGGCGTATCCTTGCGCGTCTTTGAAACCGTTCGCGCCGCTCGGTCGGGGCGCGGCTTAAACCTCACCTCCGCACGGTGAAAATAAATTTGTTGCAAGTGTGAAACAGCGTTCCATTCTTGCGTCGGCTGTGTTATACTGCCTGCCGGTTCGCCAGTCCGGCGGTCTGACAACAGCGACTTAGGAAGAGAGGACGAAGAAAGTGATAGGTGCAATGGCTGACAGATTCAGCGCGGATCGCGGTAAGGCGGTCGAAGCAGCGCTCTTAAACATCGAAAAGAAATTCGGCAAAGGCTCGATCATGCGGCTCGGCGAGCGCGAGGTCGCAGACGTGCTGTCGATCTCGACCACGTCGCTCTCGCTTGACGCGGCGATTGGCATCGGCGGCGTCCCGCGCGGACGCGTCATAGAGATTTACGGCCCGGAAAGCTCCGGCAAGACGACGCTGGCGCTGCACATCGTCAGCGAGGCGCAGAAGGTGGGCGGCGTCGCCGCTTACATCGACGCCGAGCACGCGATGGACGCGGAGTACGCCGGCAAACTTGGCGTCAACATAGACGACTTGCTCATCTCACAGCCTGATTCGGGCGAACAGGCATTGGAGATCACGGAGGCGCTGGTGCGCTCGAACGGCGTGGACGTGATCGTCATCGACTCGGTGGCGGCGCTCGTGCCGCGCGCGGAGTTGGACGGCGAGATGGGCGACAGTCTGCCGGGCCTACAGGCGCGGCTCATGTCGCAGGCGCTGCGTAAGCTGACGGCGGTGGTCTCTTCGTCGAACACGAGCCTGATCTTCATCAACCAGATACGCGAGAAGATCGGCGTCATGTTCGGTTCGCCTGAGACGACCAGCGGCGGGCGGGCATTGAAGTTCTACTCCTCCTTGCGGCTCGACATTCGCCGCATCGGCGCGATCAAGGACGGCGACCGCGTGGTGGGCAATCGCACAAAGGTCAAGGTGGTGAAGAACAAGGTTGCGCCGCCGTTCCGCGAGTGCGAGTTCGACATCATGTACGGCGAAGGCATCTCGCGCGAGGGCGATGTGCTCGACCTAGCGGTCGTACACAAGGTCGTCGAGAAGAGCGGCGCGTGGTTCTCTTACAAGGGCGAGCGGCTCGGACAGGGACGCGAGAACTCCAAGCAGACGCTCAAGGACGATCAGAACATGCGGCTGCGCATCGAGAACGAAGTGCGCGACGCGCTCGGCATCCCCGTCCGCGAGGTCGTGGAAGAGAAGGCCGAGAAGACCGAGACGGCCACGACCAGCAAGAAGTAGTTAAGCCGGCCCGGCACAATCAGCCGCCAGCGACTGTGGCTGCGCTTTAACGCGCGGTCTCGGTCGTTGGCGGCTGCGTCATGTCTTTACACTCCGCCGGGCTGCGCGCATAATCTGCGCGGCCATTTGGCCGTTCAAGACGCACGATTCTATGACTGACTCGATCCTGATCAAGGGCGGCACGATTATCATCGTTGACGACGCCGACACGGTCGTCACAAGCGACTTGCTGGTGCGTGCCGGCCGGATCGCCGCCATCGGTGATCTGTCCGAGCGTGCGGACGAGGTGATCGATGCGCGCGGCTGCGCCGTCCTGCCCGGCTTTGTGCAGACGCACATACATCTGTGTCAGACCCTCTTGCGCGGCGCGGCCGACGATCTGCCGCTCATCGATTGGCTCAAGCAACGCGTCTGGCCATTGGAAGCCGCCCACGATGCCGCATCAGTACGCGCCTCCGCGCGGCTCGGTATCGCCGAGTTGATCAAGGGCGGTACGACCTGTGCGCTGACGATGGAGACGGTCAGGCACACGGCCGAAGTTTTTCGCGCCGCCGAAGAGTCGGGCTTCCGCGCCACCGTCGGCAAGTGCATGATGGATGCGGGTGAGGGCGTACCGGCTGCGCTACATGAAGAGACTGAAGATTCAATAAACGAATCGCTGGCGCTGCTCGACGAATGGCACGGGCGCGCAGATGGCCGGCTGCGCTACTGCTTTGCGCCGCGCTTCGCCGTCAGTTGCTCACGCACATTGCTTGAGCGGGTCGCCCAGCTAGCGCGCACGCGCGGCGTACTGGTGCATACGCACGCCTCGGAGAATCAGACGGAGATCGAGTTGGTTGAGCGCGCAACAGGGCAGCGCAACATCGCGTATCTGAACTCGGTCGGTCTGGCCGCGCCACACGTGGCGCTCGCACACTGCGTCCACGTCAACGACGAAGAGTTGGATATACTTGCGCGCACCGGCACACACGTTCTCCATTGCCCGTCATCGAACCTGAAACTCGGTTCCGGCCTCGCGCCCATTGCCGAGATGCTGGAGCGCGGCCTCTCCGTCTCGCTCGGTGCAGACGGTGCGCCCTGCAACAACCGGCTCGATATGTTCACAGAGATGCGGACTGCTGCGTTAATACAAAAAGCAAGACGCGGCGCGGATGTGCTACCAGCCCGCCAAGTGCTAAGACTGGCGACGGCAGCGGGCGCGCATGCGCTCGGCTTGCAGACCGAGATCGGCAGCCTCGAAGTCGGCAAGCGTGCCGACATCACGATTTTGGATTTGGAGCGCCTGCATCTGACGCCGCGCCCCGACATCGTCTCAAGCATCGTGTACGCCGCCGAAGCTGGCGATGTGCGTGATGTCTTGATTGATGGTCGCTTGGTCTTGCGCGCGAGGGAACTGCTGAGTCTGGCCGAGCACGAGGTGATCGCTGAGGCGCATGCCCAAGCGAAACTTCTATTCGAGCGTGCGGCGATCTAACGGGTGGTCATTTGCTGAAAGGCTGAAAGTCGGCGGCTGAAAAAGCTGTGCCGACTTGGAGGTTGCGAAAGCGGGGGGCGCTTCGGCGTCCAAGCCGGCACGAGGCGGGCGTCTAAGTTCTGTCTCGGATGCTGTCTTGCGACGGCTGACATTTGGTGGCCAGCACATCCTTCAACGCGGGCGATTATATACTTCTTCGCGAAAATGTCAACGACTTTTTGTGACTAATTCGACAAAAGAAACGAGGTAATAGTGCGTTGCTGAAAATGTTCAGTCAATAAATGTGCGGTGGCTGGATACGGGTAACACACTATTACCTCGCTACTCTGGATGAAGACGTTGGTTGACAGTCATGCTTGGTAATTCCTATACTTGCGCCCTTGCCAACATGGCCAGGTAGCTCAGTTGGTAGAGCAGCAGACTGAAAATTTGCGTGTCGGCGGTTCGATTCCGTCCCTGGCCATCAAAGCTGTCAGAGATAAACGGGCGATCATTTGATCGCCCGTTTTCGCTTGGAGTAGGCGAAGCGCAACAGCTTGCGTAAAGGCTACTTCGAGGGATTGCCAAGCAGCTTGTTTAGTTTGTCCGTGTATTCGACAACGTTCTCGCGCGTGATAACTGTGGTCGGGATGAGGAGCTTTTTGTCCGCAGGAATCACGGAGCGGTCACCGCGGAGAATCTTGCCCGCCGCTACCACGGCCTGATAGCCGTATTCAAATGGCTGCTGCGCAACCGTCCCGTAGATCACCCCCGACCTGATCCCTTCGAGGGTTTCTCGTTCGTCGTCGAAGCAGACGATTTTGATCTTGCCGAGCATGTTTTCAGGTCTGAGGGCGGTCAAAATGGCCGGCCCGTTGTACGACCACAAACCGACCATGCCGGCGATGTCGGGATACTTCTTCAGCGTCTGGTAGGCGTTGTCGCGGGCGCGGCTTGGGTCTGTGTCGTCGGTCATCAGATCGATGATCTCCACTTTCGAGCCTTGTAGCGCTTCCTGCAATCCGGCGAAGCGCTCCTGCGCGTTCAGCACCTCACGCTTGCCGACGAAGACCATGATCTTCCCGCCCTGCGGCAGAGCTTTCTTGATCAACTCGCCCGCCTGATGTCCGGCGGCCTTGTTGTCCGCCCCGATGTATAAAACGCGGTCGCTATCGGGCGCGTCGCTGTCCTGTGTAATCACAACGGCCCGTTTCGCTGCGTCATTGAGCAACTGCTTTTCCGCAGCCGAATCGATGGGGCTGATCGCGATGGCGTCCGCACCGTCCGTATCAAGCGCCTCGCGGACGAAGCGCTGTTGCTCGACGATAGTGCCGCCGAAGACCGACTTGAACGCGACCGACACATCGGGCAACTCGCCGTCAGCCTTCTCGCAGCCTTTCCGCGCTACCTTCCAGAAATTGGAAAAGTTGTTTGGGATGAACGCCACAGTCTTGACTGCCTTAGGCGCTTTCGGTGGCGGGGAGGCGCAACTGACACACAGGGCGGACACGAGGGCGAGCAAACACGTTAACGCATGTTGAGTTGAACTTTTCATGGTCTTGGCCTCCTGTGAAAGAACTCGATCCGGTCGGTGCGCTAAAATATGACTCGGCTAAAAAAGTTACCAGCATATTACTCCTCTTAACAGCAACTGAGGAGCACAAATATCAATGTGCGGGCTGGTTCTTTGCGCTGGTCGGCCAACTAGAAGAAATACTTGAGGCCGAATTGGACGCGGCGGCCCGGCGTGACCGTGTGCGTGGCCTGACCGAAAGCAGGCGCTTCAAGGAAGCGCACGGGCAGACCGAAGTTTGCGCGGTTGATGAAGTTGAAAAAGTCTACGCGCAAGACGAGTCGTTGTTGCTCGATGAGCTTTAAGTTTTTGAGCAGAGCTAGGTTCACGTCAATATAATTGCCGGCGCGAAAAGTGTTGCGCCCCAGCCTGCCGTCTCGACCAATCGGGGCCAAAAGCGACGACAAGTTGTCAGACGCAAGGCGCAGCGGTTGACGGCGGTCGCCGGTCACGATAATGCCATCCGCCGTGTTCAAACGATCCGTCAGATTGCCGTCCAAGTTCACGTCAAAGATGCTGTTGACGGTGAAAGGCTGCCCGCTGTGATAGCGGCCGGTGCTGGCGAGTTGCAGCCCTTTGAAGATGATGCGGAGGGCTTCGCCGTGCGCGTTGAAATCGGGGAAGCTATAGATGAAATTGTAGGCGAGCAGATGGCGGACATCGTAGTTCGCCGCGGCGCGCTCGCCCGCGAAGGTCAGACTGTTCTGCGGCAGAGCCGAAGCGCCCGCCAAATCGAAGACATCGGATACATCGTCGATGGCTTTTGCGAGTGTATAAGACACCTGATAACTCAAAGTGTTGGCGGACTCGCCGCGCAACTGCAATTGGAGCGAGTCGTAACGCGAGTTGGCAGTGGTTTCAAACCGATTGACGACGCCGACTGTCGGGACGGGGCGACCGCCGGCCAGTTGTCCGTTAGCGAAGGTGCTGCCGGGTGGTAAGGCGACGCCGAAAAACGAAGGCTGTGGATTACTCGCGTC
Organism: Pyrinomonadaceae bacterium; assembly: GCA_045807745.1. Taxonomy (GTDB): domain Bacteria; phylum Acidobacteriota; class Blastocatellia; order Pyrinomonadales; family Pyrinomonadaceae; genus QHXQ01. Next base: position 562,626 of record JBJMGT010000015.1, on the reverse strand, counting down.
GCCAACTTGAAAAGCGAGCGGGCCGATGAAGGAGTTCGCGCCCAAGTTGGGCGTGGTGAAGCGGAGCAGATGACGGCCCGTCGTTCCGACGTAAGCGGCGGACAGAACCATCCGCGCGCCCAACTGCTGCTCGAAACCGAGGCTGTACTGATGAGCCAGCGGCATCTCTAATTCGCGCGCGGGGATCGTGATGCCGACGCCGGCCGCGGCCGGCAGAAAGCCGCCGCCGGAGGCGACGAAATTGGCGGCCTCGACGTGATGCTCTAACAATTCCAGCAACGTCGTGAAGCCCTCGTTGTTGGCCAAGATGTTGAGCGTCCCCGGTTGCACGTGGAAGTGGCCGGGAAACTGTTCGGCCACGGGATTGAGGATGGTGAAGAGACCATAAGGGAACGTGCGCGAACCGTTGGCGAAGTCTGTGTTGCCGCGCCCGCCCGGCGTGTTGATAGAGAGAAACGGCGGGAAGACGTTGCGCGATTGGCTGACGACCGCGCCGGGGATTTGATCATAGTAGAGACCGTAGCCGATGCGTATGACGCTACTGTGCTGAGCACCGAACAGGACGGGCGCGTAAGCGAGACCGACGCGCGGGGCGAAGTTGTTCCGGTCGGGATCGAAGATTTGTGTGCGCCCTGCGATGAACGTGCGCAGTCCGGGGATGATGCTCAGTGCCGGGTCGGCGAAGGTGCTCTCGATGCGGCGGCGGCTTTCGCGCGGCGGCGTGTTGTCTTCATAGCGCAGGCCGTATGAGAGCGTCAGGTTCGGGCGTAGACGCCATTCGTCTTGCCCGAAGTAGTTGAGTTGATAGAAGCGCAGGTTGATGTGCGAGTCGAAACCGGGCGGCACGAGTGTCTGCGAAAAACCGCTCGCCGCGCCGCCCGCCGCGAGATCGAGGGGGCTGATGAATTCGTTGGTCGTGGCGAACATGTTGGTCTGATTATCAAAGGTCAATTGCGGCGCGCCGTTGATCGTAAGCAAGGGGCGAAAATTGCGCGGCAGTTCGCTGTTCAACTCAGTCCGGCGCAGGTCTGTGCCGAAGATAAGGCTGTGCCGGCCGCCGCGCCAACTGATGGTGTCGGCCACTTGGTACGTGTTGTTCACGCGCCGTTGCGGGAAGTTGTAAACGTCAACGCCGATGGGGCTAAAGCCCGCGATGTTCACTTGGCCTAAAGGCCCCGATAGCACCTGCTCGACTGTGGTCTGATTGCCTGGCCCGCTCGTGTAACTGACAGGGCCGCTGTTTGGAACGCCGGCATTGGCGGGCATGGTCGTGTTTCTGATGAACCGCGCATTCAGCAGACCGAAGTTGCCAAACGTCGGCTCGGTCACACTACTCGGCAGTAGGAACGAGCCGGTGCGCACCTGCGCGAAGTTCAGACGCGTACGTCCGTAGGATAAGCGCAGTTGATTAAAGAGCGGGTGGGTTGCATCGACGGCGGTGAGTTCACTGTTTAAGAAGGTGGAATAGTTCTGCGTGCGCACATCCGGCCGTAGGGTCGAGAAGATCGCGCCGCCCGTCACGGGAATGTCGCGACTGTCGTCCGTGTAATTGTAACGGCCCGTGAGCGACTGTGGGCGCTGCCATAGATTGAAGTTCGCGTCGTACTTGCCGGAGAAGATGCGCCCTTGCCCGCCTGCGGGCAGCGCCTGCGTGAAAGTGTTTGCGCCGTACACGCCGCGCGGGTTGTTGGGGAAGGGAAAGAGACTGAAGATCGCATCGCCGCTCGACTGTGTCGGGAAGGCACGTGTGGGTGCGCCGGCGAGCAGATCACCCGCAGGGTTGCGCAGGGGCGTGCGATAGATGCCGCTCGCACCAGAGTTGCCGATGCCGCGCTGCTCGACAGTGGGGACGGCGAAGCTCTCCTCCTTCGTCGCGTTAATAAACTCGCGCTCACCGGACAGGAAATAGAACAAGCGATCAGTTATGAGTGGGCCGCCTAGGACGAGTCCAGCCTGTGTGGCGGTGAAAGAGTCTTTGCCATCGCTTTGATTGTGTACAGTCAGCGGACTGCCATCCAGTAACACAGGTTGACCGGTGCTGGTGCGCAATTCAGTGCTGGCATTCCCGTTCGTCGTGTCGAAGTAATCGCGCGCGTTGAGTTGTGAAGTGTTGAGCAGCCCGAAGAGCGCGCCGTGTGTCTTGTTGCCGCCGGATTTGGAGACGGCGTTGACCTGCGCGCCGATGTTGCGCCCGAACTGCGCAGGCGCAAGTGCAGTTGTCACCTGATACTCTTGCACCGATTCAATCGACTGCGGAACGAGCGCCACGAAGCCCTGCCGCCTAACGCCGATGTCCTCGTCGTTATTGTCTGAGCCATCAACCGTGAAGTTGTTCGCTCTCGACCTCAGCCCGTTAACAGAGAACTGGCCCGCACTGCCGACACCCGCGCCGACGCCGGGGCCGGCCACGGTGCCGAGCGTCTGTGGCGGCGGCGCGACGCCGGGCAACAAGAGCGCCAGTTCGTCGAACGAGCGAGTGATCGTGACTGAACCGAGCGTGAGGTCAGCGACTTCGCGCTCGGTGAACGCAACGACGCGGCGCGCATCCGTACGATTCAACTCGGCGACCGTATCGCGCTTGTCGGCCTCGGTGTCAGACATCGCCGGCAACGGAGTGGGAGACGGCGTTGGTGTGGCCGTTGCTTGGGACGCTGGCCCTACGGGTTCGAGTGCGAAGGGGATGGGCACAACCTGATTGGGCTGCGAGGTGTAGAGGCGTTGTTCTTTCTCCTGTGCGCTGAAGCCGGGCGCGGTGACACGGATGGTGTAGATGCCGGGCGGCAAGAGGCCTTGATAGAAACGACCTTGCGCGTCCGTGCGGCGGCTTAACGTGACGCCGTTCGCCTGATTGATGATCTCGACGAGCGCGCCGGAGATGCGGGCTTGCGTCTGACTGTGACTGACCGTGCCTTCAAACGCGCCGGTGACCGGGTCTTGCGTGCGCGCCGCCAAAGTCAGATTGGCAGACAGGAGCACGAAGCAGAGCAGCCAGCGGACGCGTCGGCTAATGACTTGATATGACATGAGTCTGAAAGGTCGATGACGCGAAATGTAATGGCGCTAACAAGTGTTGTCAAGATTATTATGTAGGCTGACTGTGCAACCGGCACTTTTCGTGCGCCGCGAACACGTCTTTGCACCGCGCCCGAAATAATGTTAGTTTTCCCCGCACCGTCAGAGTTGTCACGTCGTATTTGCAATCCAAGAGACAAGCACCGTCAGTCGCCGCGCATCGCATGACGCGTCCGGGCGCGCCGGCGTCGCTCACTGTTCAAACCGGTAAACGATTGTGACGACCCTTGGCGGCAACCCGCCCGATAAAAAACAGGAGTCAAGTCGCATGAGCTTAAGCCGCCAGAATCTTGTACCGTCGCTATCAATGTTGCTCGTCGTCGCGTTGCTCTGGGCCGTTAGTGTGCCGTTAGCACGCGCGCAGGAAGAGAAGCGGGCCGAGAAAGAGGCCGTCGAGAAGACGAAGAAGGAAGAGGGGCAGAAGACAGAGACCGATCAGCCGAAGCAGGAAGGGCAACAGCAACAGAAGGCTGCCGAGGCCAAAAAACCTGAAGAGGCCAAGAAGACCGAAGAGCCGAAGAAGCCTGAGCCGATGTCCGCGCCGACCTTCGCGGGCTTGCGCCTGCGCTCCATCGGCCCGGCCTTCACGTCGGGGCGCGTCATCGGCTTTGCGGTCGATCCGAAAGAGCACAGCCGGTATTTCGTCGCCTCTGCTTCGGGCGGCGTGTGGAAGACGGAGAACGGCGGCACGACCTTCCGTTCAGTCTTCGACGGTGAAGGTTCTTACTCCATCGGCTACATCACGCTCGATCCGAAGAACCCTTTGACGGTTTGGGTCGGCGCGGGCGAGAACAATAGCCAGCGCAGCGTCTCTTACGGCGACGGCGTGTACAAGTCGGAGGACGGCGGCAAGACTTGGAAGAACATGGGGCTGAAGCGGTCGGAGCACATCGGGCGCATCGCCATCGACCCGCGCGACACGAACGTGGTCTACGTCGCGGCGCAGGGGCCACTGTGGGGGCCGGGCGGCGACCGCGGGCTGTTCAAGACGACCGATGGCGGCAAGACTTGGAAGAATGTGCTCAACATCAGCGAGAACACCGGCATCACCGATGTGATCGTCGATCCGCAGAACCCGGACACGCTCTACGCCGCCGCTTATCAACGCCGTCGTCACTACTGGACGCTCATCAACGGCGGCCCCGAAGGCGCGCTCTACAAGTCGAGCGATGCGGGCGCGACGTGGAAGAAGATCAGAGCGGGGTTGCCTCCGACCGAGATCGGTCGCATCGGGCTGGCGATCTCGCCGGTCGATCCGAACATACTCTTCGCGACAATTGAAGCGGCGGACAAGCGCGGCGGCATTTTCCGCTCGACGGATCGCGGCGAGAGTTGGGAGCGGCGCAACGATACCGATCAGACAGCGATGTATTACGCGCACATCGTCGCTGATCCCAAAGATGTGGATCGCGTCTACCTGATGAACGTGTTGTTACAAGTCTCGGACGACGGTGGGCGCACGTTCCGCCCGTTGGGCGAGCGGTCGAAGCACGTGGACAATCACGAAATCTGGATCGATCCGGACAACACGAATCACTATCTGGTCGGCTGCGACGGCGGCGTCTACGAGAGTTGGGACAAGGGCGCGAACTGGGACTTCAAACGGAATCTGCCGGTGACGCAGCTCTATGATGTGACGACCGACAACAACACGCCGTTCTATAACATCTTTGGCGGCGCGCAGGATAATTTCAACTTTGGCGGCCCTTCGCGCACGCGCAACGCCAACGGCATCGTCAACTCCGATTGGTTCGTAACGCTCGGCGGCGACGGCTTCCGCACGCAGGTTGACCCGACCGACCCGAACACGATCTACACCGAATATCAGAACGGCGCGCTCTCGCGATTCGACAAACGTACGGGCGAGCGGCAGGGCATCCAACCCGAAGTCGGGCGCGGCGAAGACCCTCTGCGTTGGAACTGGGACTCGCCCTTCATCATCAGTCCGCACTCGCCCACGCGGCTCTACTTCGCCGCCGATAAACTGTTTCGCAGCGATGACCGGGGCGACAGTTGGCAACTCGTTAGTGGCCCGCTTACGCGGGGCTTGAATCGCAACATCCTGCCGGTGATGGGGCGCGTGTGGAGCATCGATGCGGTCGCGCGGCACGCCTCGACGGCCTTTTACGGTAACTCTTCGGCGCTTGCGGAGTCGCCGAAGAAGGACGGCTTGATCTACGTCGGCACGGACGACGGCTTAATCAGCGTGACCACCGACGGCGGTAAGAACTGGCGCAGGATCGAGACATTCCCCGGCATCCCTGAGCACGCTTACGTGAGCCGCCTTGTGGCTTCAAATCACGATGAGAACACGGTCTATGCCGGGTTCGATAACCATCAAAACTCGGATTTCAAACCGTACTTGCTGAAGAGCACGGACGCGGGACGCACTTGGACTTCGATTGCCGCGAACCTGCCGGAGAACGGGGCCGTGCTGGCGCTCGCGGAAGATCACGTCAACCCGAATCTGCTCTTCGCCGGCACGGAGTTCGGTCTCTGGTTTTCAATCGATGGCGGCAAGAAGTGGGTGCAGTTGAAAGGCGGCATGCCGACCATCGCGGTGCACGACATCGCGATCCAGCAACGCGAGAACGATTTGGTCGTCGGCACGTTCGGGCGCGGCATCTACATCCTCGACAACTACACGCCGCTGCGTCTGCTCAAACCGGAGATGCTAACGCAGGAGGCGCAGCTCTTCCCCGTCAAGAACACGCTCATGTACATACAGGCGCAACCCATTGGCGGCAACGGCAAAGGGTTTCAGGGCGAGTCGTACTTTACGGCCGACAATCCGCCCTACGGCGCGACCTTCACTTATTATCTGAAAGAGACTTACAAGACGAAGAAGCAATTGCGGCAGGAATCGGAGAAGGAGGCTGAGAAGAAGAATCAAGCACCGGCCCAACCGACCACCGAGCAGTTGCGCGCCGAAGAGGAGGAGGAAGCGCCCACGATCATCTTTACCGTCACGGACGCGGATGGCAATATCGTGCGCCGTTTGACCGGCCCGCCCACGCAAGGTTTCCAACGCGTCAACTGGGACTTGCGTTACCCGCCCGCAGTCGTCTCTGCCGCGCCGCCCGCAGGTGGCGGTGAAGAAGGTGGCGGTGGCGGCGGCGCTGGTGGCGGTGGTGGTGGACAGGGCGGTTCAAGTTCGCTCGTCCTGCCGGGCACATACAAGGTGACGATGGCGAAGCGTGTCAACGGCGTCATCACGCCGCTTGGCTCAGCGCAGCAGTTCGAGGTGACGGCGGAAGCGCGCGAAGGGATGAGCGCGGCTGACCGCGCGGCACTCGTCGAGTTCCAACGCAAGGTCACGCGCCTGCAACGTGCCGTGACAGGTACGCTCTCGGTGGCCGACGCTTTGAAGCCACGGCTGGCGGCCATCAAGCGTGCGCTGCTCAACACGCCCGACCCCGGCAACAAGATGATCAACGAAGCTACTCGCATCGACGACCGGACGAACGAAATCATGCGCCAGCTTCGCGGCGACAACGTCCTGCGCTCGCGCAACGAGAACACGCCGCCATCGATTTCGGATCGCGTCTTCTCAATCATCGGTGATCAGAGTGCATCGCTCTCGCGCCCGACACGGACGCAAGCCGATCAATATCACTTCGCGGCGCAGGACTTCGAGGGCGTGCTCGCGCAACTGCGCCAACTCGTCGATGTCGATCTCAAGAATCTGGAGAAGCAGATGGAAGCGGCCGGTGCGCCTTGGACGCCGGGGCGCATGCCGGATTGGCGAGACCAGTAAAGCAGAGGTCAGAGGTTAGAGGTCAGAGGTTAGTGAAATCAGTTCTTACTGACCTCTGACCTCTTCCATTACGGGTGACCGAACCGGTGGCGGTACTCTTGTGAGTGGACGAACCCGAAGATGAGCGTACGATAGTCGCCGGGTCGGACGACATCGTTGCCATTCGTCAGGACATTCACCCATGCGTTCCAGCCGGCCGGTTCGGGGTCGCGCCGCAGGTAGCCGAAGTACTGCATCGTGACGAAGCCGCGGAAGATGAAGTGCTCGTTGACTTCCGGACTTTCAAGGAACGCGCGCAAAGTCTGCGCGGCGGTCTTGACGCCGCTATGCATGTCGGCCACCAACTGCGCGTGGTTACCCAAGTGTACGCCCGCAGTCTGCTCCAGCCGCGTCACAAAGTCTTCGGCATGCGTCGCGTCGGTCAGTCCGCCATAGCGAGCCGTGAACTCGGCGTGCTGCATAAAGTCATCAAGGTAAGCAGACTTGTTTGCTTCCAACTCGACCTCCGTCCGCGCTTGACCGATCCGTCCAAGCTCAGGCAGGAACTCCGCGTAGCGGGGTAGCCGACCCAGCGCCGCATCGTAAGCGCGATAGAGGAAGTAGCCGCGCCCGAGGAACTCCTGCGAGCGGTAGAAGCCGGATGAGACTTGCACGCGGTCGCAGTCCGGGTGCTCGCCATAGCCGTTCTCCGGGCACTGGCTGAGCACGTTGACCCAAGCGTTCAAGCCCGGCACATCCGGCGCGCGGTTCAGAAAGTCTATGTACTGCTGCCGCACGAAGAAGCTCGTGTCTTCCAACGGATTAACAAGCATGGGTGCGTTGGCGTTTGCGCCGAAGCTGCCTGTGAGCAAGGTGACGCCCGCGCTATTGACCACGGCGACCGTCGTGCCGTTTGCGATCGCAGGGACGTTCTGTCCACGCTCGGATTCAATCTCCAGCTTGCCTTTTAAGAACTGGCCCAGAGTGATCTGACCGACGCGCACGTTATCAACCAGCACGTTCAGGATCGTGCCCGCGGGCAGATTCAAGTCTTCAACCTCGACTTCTAACTCGCGGTTGCCGTCAGCGCGCTGACTAAACTCAGCGTGCCCCTTCGGAATGACGCCGTTAACGGCCGCGCCGCTCAACGGAATGCGCAGGATGTTGTCCGCGCCGGGTTGCGGCGTGGGGCTGGGGCTGGGCGTGGGGGTCAGCCCCGGCGCTGGCAGCGTCGAGGTGAATGAGCCGGCCACGATGGTCGCGCCCGCCTGATCCGTGACGGTGACGTTCGTGCCGTTGACAACGGGCGGTAGTGCCTGATTGTCGCGCGAATCCAATTCGAGCTTGCCATCTATCAGCGCTGTCAACACGATCTCGCCGACCTTATGTCCGTCCACGCGCACATTCAACACAGTGCCCGTCGGCAAGCTGACGTTCCGCACACTGACCTCGAACTCGCGACTGCCGTCGGCGCGCCGTTTCAACTCGGCTTCGCCACGCGGCGTTGCGCTGTTCAACAACGCGCCGACCAGATCGATCTCGACGCGCGTCTCCGCTCCGAGTGCGGGCGACGGGCTGGGCGTAGGCGTGGGCGAAGCAGTCGGTGAAGGTGTGGGCGAAGCGGTGGGCGTCGGCGAAGGGGACGGTGTCGGCGTCGGGCTGCCATGCCCACCATCGCTGAGCATGTAAGCGACTGACGCAGCCGAGTGTTCGTGGCTGAATGGGCTGGCGAGTGCAGAGCCGGCGGTCAGCGCGAGCGAGATTGCGCACAGGGCGACGCTGCTCAATGCAAGTCGCAGGCTGAAGGCGCGCAGTTTGTTGGTCGGGCGTTTCATCACAGATGTTCTCCTGAAGTTCATTCTTGCTTTACAAAGAGCGCGTGCCTAAAAAAGCGCACGCGCTCTTTACCCCCCTCGGCTCGATTGTTTGTAACGGCAGTTGTTCAAACGTTGTCGGCATTCGGCAACTACCACCCGCTTGCACCTAGTTCAACCGCTATGCCACAACCCTGAGGGCCGCGAAAAACGCAGAAAGACCACGGCCCACGCGTAAAAATTTAGTGTGGGCGGGCAAGGAAAAGGCCGGGCGCTTTGCTTCAGAATTGATACTTGGTTCGCAGCAAGCTTTTGGCGGGCGTTGTACCCTCATTTTCAGTCGCCAAAACATTGGGGTTTAGCGTGTGGTGCGAAGAAGGTATCGCCTGCTAAGTAGGTATGCGGAAAATTACAGGTGAAATTACCGGATTGGCCTGTCTGGCTTGATTGTCTTTGCGCTCCACATTTCTGGCGCTTGATGAAAAGGCGTCGTATTACCGGTGAATTAGCTGTGTTTCAGCGGCTCATCGTGCGGTTGTGGGGATTGAGTGCAGGCCGGTTGTTGAGAATTGCTGCTGGCATGCATGTTGCAATTGATTCTGGCATGCATGTTGCAATTGATTAAAGCCGGATGGGGGTTGTCGAAGTCGCTAGCGGTTTGATGTTTTACCGTAGCAACGTTTCGAATGGCCTGACATCCAAAGAGATTCTAAAGCCAGAACGTCAGGTTCATTCAGTTCATTCACCAGGTGTTAGCTGCCCGGCGTGCGCAAGCCGCTTTGTCGCACCGGCGTCCTTGAGTCACTTAGCAAAGTCATAATGTTCAGCTTAAAGCTCCACAATCTCAGACCGTACGTCGCGAGCCTTGTGCTCTGTGTGATCTGCTGCACGGGCCTACCCTGCGTCAGCGCGCAGACACAGGATGCGTGGGGGACTGGTTATGATAAGCGCCAGCTTGGGCGCAAAATTGGGCAGTCCCTGCCTGTCCCGCCCGGTGCGGTGCTGGCCAAAAATGCGGGGCAGAATGTTATCCGCCCGGACAAAATCTCGCCCGACCTCTACGCCCAACTCAGCGCGCGCAATCGCAGCCCCGTGCGCGTCGTCTGTCGCTTTGACAAGCAGCCCGGTGCGGCCGTCAACGCCATCTACCAGCGGCCGAACGTGAGCGTGAACTACAGCATGCGCACGCTGAATTACGCGGTGGCGACGATGCCGGCAAGCGTCGTCCTCGAACTCGCCGCGCTCAAAGAGGTCTCGTTCATCTCGCCCGACCGCGAGGTGCGCACGCTCGGACACGTCTCGGCCACGACCGGCGCTGACCTCGTGCGCAATCAAGCCGTGCCCGGTCTCGACGGCACAGGCATCGGCATCGCTATACTCGATTCAGGCATCAAGCGGCGACACCACGCCATGCGCGACGGGCGCACAACCAGAAGCGATGATCGGGTCGTCGCACAGGAAGACTTTGCTGGCTACACCGGCACGACTGATGAAGGGACGAATGATGCGTTCGGTCACGGCACGCACGTCGCCTCGCTCGCCGCTGGCAACGGACGCATCGCCGACGCGGCTTACATCGGGATCGCACCGAATGCCAATCTCATCAACCTGCGTGTGCTCGATGGGCACGGCGTCGGCACAGTCAGTAACGTGCTGAACGCGCTCGACTGGATTCTCAGCCCGGTCGATCCGACGCGGCCCGTTAGTGCCACCAATCCCACGAATCGCACGCGCTATAACATCCGCGTCGTGAACATGAGTCTGGGGATGCCGGCCGTCGATTCGTATCGCAACGATCCGGTCTGTCAGGCGGTGCGGAAACTCGTGGACGCAGGGATCGTCGTCGTCGCAGCGGCCGGCAACAACGGCAAGGACGCAAACGGCAATAAGGTTTACGGGCAGATACACTCGCCGGGCATTGAGCCGTCGGCGCTGACCGTCGGCGCAGTGAACACCTTTGGGACGGATGCGCGCAACGACGACGGCGTGACCACTTACAGTTCGCGCGGGCCGACGCGCAGTTCTTGGCTGGACGCGCGCGGCGTGCGCCATTACGACAACCTGATCAAGCCCGATCTGGTCGCACCGGGCAACCGGCTGATCGGTGCAATGGCCGAGAGCAACTTTCTCGCTACTAACTACAACCTGCGCGCCTTTGTCAGCAACGATGATAGCCGCGAGATGATGACCTTGAGCGGCACGTCGATGGCCGCGCCGGTCGTCGCGGGCGCGGCCGCGTTGTTGTTGCAGGCTAACGTCTCGCTCACGCCGAACATGGTCAAAGCGATCTTGATGTACACGGCGCAGCCGCTCTCCGGGTTCAACCTGTTCGAGCAGGGCGCGGGCGAGATTAATATTGAAGGCGCGGTGCGTTTGGCCAAACTGGTGCGGACTGATCTCACGAACAGCACACCGACGGGCACGTCGATGTTGACCGGCGCTGCACCCGCGCCACAGACGACGATTGCCGGGCAGGCGTTCCCGTGGGCGCAAGGGTTGGTGTTGAACTACAGTTTTGCCACAGGTCGGAATCTGATCACGGAATATCAGCGCATCTATAACACCGGCGTGCTGATTAGCGACGGCGTTTACATCAGCGACGGTGTGTTGATTAGCGACGGCGTCTATATCAGTGATGGTGTGCTCATCAGCGACGGCGTCTATATCAGCGACGGGTTGCCGCTCGGCAACGGCGCGCTCTATTCAACGACGAGCGATCTGCTGCGCTGGCGCGACCTCTCGCAACCGGTTTCAGGCAGTGGCGTGCTCATCAGCGACGGCGTCTTGATCAGCGACGGTGTGCTCATTAGCGACGGCGTACTCATCAGCGACGCCATCGCGCGCGCCTTAGCGACGGAAGTGGGCGGCGAACTGACTGCCGCCATGCCCGTCGTCACAGATAACGGAACTGACCACGTCGGCTACTGATGTCTTGACCGGTGGCTTGCCTGCACCCTCCGTCCACGCCGAAGTCATAAACATTACGGCTTGCTACGTCCGATGTTAACGCTATGCCTCCGCCACCCATCCAACCGCTCGTCGTCGCTGCGCCCAAGCTCAGGGCGCAGCGTCCAGTCCCGCGCGGTACGGCTGTTAAGTTAGCGCCGCTGGCGGCGGGGCAGGAGAGTGAAGTGCTGGCGTTTCTCGGTGTGCGCCCGCTCCACACGGTCATGCTGGCGAGCTTCATCCGCGACAACGGACTAGCCAGTTCACTCAATCGCGGGACGTTTTACTGTTGTCGTGATACGCGCACGCGGCTCGTCGGCGTCGCACTGCTTGGGCACACGGTCTTGATCGAAGCGCGGACGGATGCGGCGCTGGCCGCATTTGCCACGGAGGCGCGGGCCTGCCCGCAGACGCACCTCATCATCGGCGAAGAGGCGCGGGTCAAACGTTTCTGGTGGCACTACGCGGACGCGGGGCAGGAGCCGCATCACACGGGGCGCGAGTTGCTCTACGAACAACATTGGCCCGTCGGTGTTTGGGATGAGTTGCCTGAACTGCGCCCGGCCGCGCCGGCTGACCTTGAAGTGGTGGCCCTCGCCCACGCCGATCTAGCCTTGCGCGAAAGCGGCGTGAATCCATTTGAGATCGATCCGGTCGGTTTTCGCGCCCGCATCGCGCGGCGCATCGAACGCGGCCGCGTGTGGGTCTGGGTCGAAGCGGGGCGTCTGATCTTTAAAGCCGACGTTGTATCGGAGACGCCGGACGTGTTCTATCTGGAGGGTGTACACGTCAACCCGGCGGAACGCGGCAAGGGTTATGGCCTGCGTTGCCTGTCGCAACTGACCCGCGCGTTGCTGCAACAGACAAAGTCTGTCTGCCTGTTGGTAAATGAACAGAACGTGCGGGCGCAGGATTTCTACGAGCGCGCCGGTTTCAAGTTGAACAGCTACTACAGCACGATCTATCTACGCGCGCGTCATTAAAGGCTGATAACGCGCACCGGAGTTTGAGATTTATATGCTTGGCAACTATATTGAGCACGATCCAATGAACAAGCAGCCGCCGACAACTCGCACAGAAGCGGGACAGGAAAAGACTGAGCCGGGTGTCGTGCATCTAGCTGATGCAAGGGGGCCCCGCGCGCGCGTACAGGCACAGCGCGCGGCGCTCGCACGCGACTTGGAAGAGGTGCGCGTGCTGCTCGATCAAGGACAGTCGTCCGAAGTGATCAAGCGCGTCGCGGCGATCATGCGCGCGACGCGGGGCGATCAATCGGTGCAGGCACAGGCGCGCTGCGTGCTGTCGAGTGCGCTTGAGATGCAGGGGCGCTACACGGAATCGCTCGACGCCGTGCGTATGTACGAAGCGCCGGAGGAGCGTGCGAAGCTGGACGCAGACACCGCCGCCTGTCTCGGCGTGCAGATCGGTCTCGCCTATAACTATGCGGGCGATCATCCGAAAGCCATCGCGCTCTTGAACACGACCTTGCGCGAGGCGACGGAGAAGAGCACCGACGCGCAACTCGGCACGGCCTACGTCGCGCTCGCGCGCGTCTATCGCAGCATCAACGAATACACCATCGCACGCGATCACGCGCAGAAGGCACTCGAACATTTTCGCGGCACGGGCGACTGGCGCGGCATGGCCGAAGCCTATTTCGGCACGGGCCTCGCGGAGCTGTTTGAAGGCAATTACGAGTTGGCGCTCGAACATCTGCAACAGTCTCTGAAACTCGTCGGCGATCATCCCGCGCCTTATCTGCTCGGCAAGATTTACACGAACATGGCCGGCGCGTGCATCTTCCTCAAACGCCCGCACGAAGGCATCAGCTATCTGGAGCAGGCGATCAGCTACTACGAGCGCACGGAGCACAAGGCGAACGCCGCCGACGGCTACAACAATCTCGGCGTCCACCTCACGCTCATGGGCGATTGGCCGCGCGCGCAAGTGGCGCTGGAGCGCGCGCTGAAACTTGCAACCGAGATCGACGAGCGCGGCCGGAAAGTGCCGCTCATCCTCGACTCGCTCGGCGAGTTGCTCATGTTGCGCGGCGAGTTGGCGGAAGCGCACGATTATCTTGAGCGCGCCGTCACACTCGCGCACGAAAATCCGAACAAGTGGTACGCAGGCCAACCCTTGCGCACACTCGGTCGTTGCTATCTGGCGATGAACGATCCGGCCCGCGCGCTCGACTGTGGGCGGCGCGCACTGACGCTCGCCGAGGACATAGGTGATCGACAGGCGGTCTTGGATTCGCGGCTCGTGATCGCCGAATCTTTCTTACGCCGCGGCGACACGAGCGAGTGCGCCGCGCAGTTGCATCTGCTTGAAGAGGAGACGGGCGAACTGGCGCACGCCGATCTGGCCGTCGCCGGCGACGAACAGCGTCTGCGCGGACTGCTCGCGCTCGCTGAGGACGACGCCGTGCGCGCGACGCAGCACTTCGGGCGGAGCGTCTCGATCTACGAAACGCTTGGCGACCGTTATCGGAGCGCACTGGCCCGTTATGAGCTTGGGCTTGCGTACACGGGCGTGCAGCCGGAGCGCGCGGCTGAGTGTCTGACCGAGGCGGCAGAAACTTTTCGTGCGCTTGGCGCGCATCTTGATGTGGCCCGCACAGATGAAGCACTCGCGGCGCTTGATCCGTCTGCGCCCGAACAGCGGCGCGAGGCTTCGCCGCTCATGCACCTCATCCTGTCGCGCCTGACCGATGCAGTCACTTCGCGCGAGTTGTTGCTGCGCGAACTGGCCGCCGTGCTTTATCAGGAGACGAGCGCGCGGCAGATTTTGATCTCGGAGGCCGGTGAAGACGAACACCCGCGCGTCGTGGTCGCGCATGGTTGGACACAGGCTGAGGGCGCGCATCTAGCGGAGAAGTTGAGCCGCGCCGAGGGCGAGCGCGAGCGGGAACGCTTCGCCGCACAACACGATGCTGCGATCCTCGTATTGCACACGACGCAGGCCGCGCCGGTGACGCTGGTTGTCGCGCCGCGCGAGCAGGCGACGCTACCGGGCGGTGTCTCGATTGAGCCGCTGCTGCGCGTCGTCGAACTCGGCTTGGACGTGTGCGCCTTCCGCGACAAAGAGCAGGCGGGGCGCGACGGACAGGAACAGGTCAAGGACGGGACGCAGAGCGTCATGCCCGGCTTTATTCATACAAGCCCGGCGATGACGAAGCTGGTCGAAGAAGTCCACAAGATCAGATCATCGGATGTCACCGTCCTCGTCACAGGCGAGAGCGGAACAGGTAAAGAGTTAGTCGCCCGCGCCATCCATGCACTCTCGTCGCGCCGCACCAAAGTCTTCGTGCCCTTCAACTGCACGGCCGTGCCGAAGGAGTTGAGTGACGCTTACTTGTTTGGCTACCGGCGCGGCGCGTTCACCGGCGCGGTCTCTGATTCGCCGGGCGTAATTCGCGCGGCGGTTGGCGGCACGCTCTTCCTCGACGAGATCGGCGATCTTCCTTTGGACATTCAGCCGAAGTTGCTCCGCTTCTTGCAAGAGGGCGAGATTCAACCTTTAGGTGAACAGCGGCCCATCAAAGTGGACGTGCGGATCATCGCGGCGACGAACACAGACTTGGAAGAGATGGTCAAGGACGGACGCTTTAGAGAAGATTTGTACTACCGGCTCAATGTGATTCGCCTGCGCGTGCCGCCGCTCAGAGAACGCAGGAGTGAAATCCCGACCATCGTCAACTACTATGTCAATCATTACGCCGAAAAATTCGGGCGTGGTGAGATACGCATCTCGCCTGAGGCGATGGATTTGTTGATGGTCTCGGATTGGCCCGGCAACGTCAGGCAGTTGCTGAACGAGGTTCAACGGATCGCGGCGCGCGCCGAAGACGCGACCATCATCACGCCCGAACATCTCTCGCCCGAACTCAAGCGCACGTCTGCGCCGCACTCCGATGGCAGCGCGGCCTACGGCGTCTTTGGCAGCGGTATCCCCGACGATCTGAATCTGCCCGAAGCGGTCGAAGAACTCGAACGCCAAATGATCGCCGTAGCGCTGCGCAAACACGGCGGCAACATCTCGCGCGCCGCGCGTGATCTCGGCGTCACCCGCCGCGGGCTGCAATTGAAGTTGGGCCGCTACGCCATGCGCGCGAGTGCGTAAGCACAACAAGTGCAGGTCAGTACCGCCTGCTGCAAGCGGGCGGGTCTTAGTCGCGTTACCAAGACCCGCCCGCTTGCAGCAGGCGGTACTGACTTGATGCTCCGCTTGTGGTAGATTTTCGGCGCTCGCGAAGCACTCCAATCACATAGGTCTGTTATGAACACAAGTCTTCGACTCGCACGGCTGTATAGCCTCTACCTGTTACTGTCATTACTCTTTCTTGCCGGTTTAACTCACGCGCAGAATCAACCGACCGCGCCGCAGATTCCGGCTGACGTGGCCGTCGAGAAGAACGTAATGATCAAGATGCGCGACGGCGTGCGGCTGGCGGCAGATGTTTATCTGCCGGCCAAGAATGGCGTGGCGCTCGCGGACAAACTTCCAGTCATTCTTGAGCGCACGCCTTACAACAAGGAAGCGCCGGGCACTGTGCGCGAAGCCGTGTGGTTCACACAACATGGTTACGCAGTCGTGAAAGCGGACGTGCGCGGGCGGTTTCACTCCGAGGGCTTGTGGCGCATGATGTTGGACGACGGGCGCGACGGGTACGACACGATTGAGTGGATCGCGCAGCAGCCTTGGTCGAACGGCAAGACCGGCATGGTCGGCACAAGCTATCCCGGCGGCACGCAGCATGCCGCGGCTGAGATGAATCCGCCGCATCTGACGACGCTCATTCCCGTCGATGCGCTCTCGAACGTAGGTATCGCGGGCTTCCGCCACTCAGGCGCGTTCGAGTTGCGCTTCGTGAACTGGATTTACAACATCGCCGGCCCCGATGCGAAAGAGGGGCTTGACGACACGGTCATCGGCGCGGCGCTTAAGCAGAACGCGGCGAACATAAAACAGTTCATCTGGACGCTGCCGGTGAAGCGCGGCACGACCGTCTTCAAGTACGCGCCCGAATATGAGGACTGGCTCGTCGAGGCGATGCAGCATAGCGACTACGACGACTACTGGAAGCAGATCGGCTACTCGGTCATCGATAACACGAAAAATTACGCAGACATTCCCGTCTATCACGTTACCGGCTGGTACGATTCGTGGACGCGGCAGGTGTGGATGAACTGGCAGGCGCTCTCGAAAACGAAACGCGCGCCGCAGCGCCTCATCATCGGGCCTTGGACGCACGGCGGCGAGGGGCGCAACGTTGCGGGCGAGATCGAGTTTCCACGAGAGGCGGCGCTCAGTTTCAACGAGTGGCGCTTGCGTTGGTTCGAACATTGGTTGAAGGGCGTGGACAACGGCGCAGACAGAGTTGCGCCCGTACGCCTCTTCATCATGGGCGGCGGCGACGGGCGCAAGTCCGAAGCGGGGCGCTTGCAACACGGCGGCGTCTGGCGCGACGAGCAGGAGTTTCCGCTCGCCCGCACAAAGTTCACGCCTTACTATCTGCAACCGGACATGAGTCTGAGCGCGACCAAGGCGCAAGCCGCGCAGTCGGCCACGACCTATCGCTTCGACCCGGCGAACCCTGTGCCGACGCTCGGCGGCAACATCTCTTCGCACACGGGGCTGATGGATCAGGGCGGGATGGATCAACGTTGCCGTCCGAACGTCGTCGGCTGCAAAGACACGCTGCCGCTCTCAGTGCGCAACGATGTGCTCGTCTTTCAAACCCCGCCGCTCGCTGAGGACATGGAAGTGACCGGGCCGGTCGAAGTCAAACTGTGGGTCACTTCGTCCGCACTGGATACGGACTTCACGGCGAAACTCGTTGACGTGTATCAGCCCAACCCAGACTTCCCGGCGGGCTACGAACTCAACATTGGCGACTCGATCATACGCACGCGCTATCGCGACTCGCTCGCGCAAGCCAAGCTGATGAAACCGGGCGCGCTTTATCAGGTCACGATCACGCTCTATCCGACCGCGAATCTCTTCAAGCGCGGTCATCGCCTGCGCCTCGACATCTCTTCGAGCAACTTCCCGCGCTTCGACATCAACCCGAACACGGGCGACCCGCTCCAACAGCAGCGCCGGCAGATGACGGCCGATAACACCGTCTATCACGACCGCGCGCACCCGTCCTATATCATGCTGCCAATCATACCGCGCCAGTGAGCAACTCTAGGGGCGGAGCTTGTCCCCGCCCGTCTGCTCACGTATCTAGGCGGGCGCGGACAAGCCCCGCCCTTACATTATTGCTTCAGGTTCTCCGCCAGCATGTTGCAGAAGAGCGCGCCCTGTTCGAGGGCGTCGTCGAGCGCTTTGTGCGTGTGCGGCAGATCGTCGAACCAGCGGCGGGGCATGTTGGCTTTGACTACGTCGTTGAAGTCGAATTTGAGCAGCGCCATCGCATAGGATTTAATGTCGAGACCGACGAAGGAGAAGGGGCTTTCACCGGCGAACTTGTGTAGATACCACTGCACGAACATGTAATCGAAGACGACCGGATAGGCGACGAAGACCGGCTGACCGGGCAGCCCCTTGAGCCAAGCGACGTAATCATTCATGGCGCGCTCCGGCGGTTGCACGTCCGCGCGACAGGCGGCCCAAGCAGCGGGCTGCGTCTGCCACCAACGCATCGTGTCGGGATGACCGCTCGCGCCGGGCAGCGTCTCAAGGTTGGCGGAGAATGTGCCGACGAGCGTCTTGTCGGCGCGGTAAGCGGCCGAAGCGAAGCTGAGCATAGAGTGCGGCCCCGGAATGGGGCCGTCGGTTTCAACATCAGTGCTGACGTAGATTTCGATCATGATTGGTTTACCGAAAGAGATTTAACCGCAAAGGTGCAAAGCGGGCCGCAAAGGGCCGCAAAGAGTTCTCTGCGTCCTTTGCGGCCCGCTGCTAGTTCTTTGCGGTTAAATCTCCTAACAGCGTTAGGCTTCCGGCGTCGCTTTCTTGATGACGCGCACCGTAGCGCTCTTCTTTGTCGTCGCTTTCGGCTCTTTACTCGTCTTCGCGCGCGTGCGCTTCGGTGCAGCAATCGGTGCGGCCGCCTCAGTCGGATTGATCAACTCCGAGACGGCGTCAACCGCGCTGTTGACCAGATCACTTGCGCCGGCTGCGATGTCGGCGGGGATTTCGCGGACGGGCTGCGGGATAATGGTGCGCGCCGCTTGCTCGGCCGCAGAGGCAACCGCCGCCAGTGCCTGCCGGGGTTCTTCAATGGGGCGCGGGTTGATCATTGCGTCCCAGCGATAGCGCGGCGCAGTCTGGGCTTCGGCCAGACGCTTGAAGACCATCTCGACCACCGCGTTTGTCACCCAGTTGTGATAGAACTCGCCGACCGAAGCCAACTCCGCATCGGGCGCGGGGTTCATGAAGTCGATGGCGTAAGGGATGCCGTCCTTGATCGCGAACTCGACGGTGTTGATGTCATAGCCGAGCGCGCGGCAGAGCTTGCGCACGTCGTCTGTGATGCGCGCGCTCAGCTCGGTCGAGAGATAGTGCGGATCGTTGATGTACTGCTCGCCCGACAGGTAAGGCTTGCGCGGGTCGTAGGGCATGATCATGACCTCTTCCTGCCCGATGCAGTAGCAGCGCACGAACTGGTCGAACTGAATGAACTCCTGCAAAGTCATGCAGAGCGTGCCGGTCGTGTCGTAGACGCGCCAGAGGTCTTCGAGCGAATCCACGCGCGAGACATTCTTCCAGCCGCCGCCATCGAACGGCTTGATAATCGCGGGCAGCCCCACATAATCGATCACGCCCTGCCAGTCGAGTGGGAACTCCAGATTGCGCAGACTGTCGCTCGTGATGCCTTCGATGTAATCCTTCTGCGGTAGCAGCACAGTCTTCGGGATGGCGACGCCGAGCTTGGTGGCGAGCGCGTAGTTGAAGAACTTGTCGTCGGCCGACCACCAGAAGGGGTTATTGATGACGTATGTGCCTTCGAGCGCGGCCCGCTTCAGCGAGCCACGATAGAAGGGCACTTCATGCGAGATGCGATCAATGATGATGTCATAACGACGCGGTTCGTCGAGCCGGACGCCGCCGAGCTTGATGTACTCAGCCGTCACCGCGCCCTGCCCGCGCTCATTTATCCGTTCAATTAACGCTGCCGGGAACGTCTTCTCACGCCCGACCAAAATGCCTACTCTTTTCACAATCTTCATCCTTTCAAAAAAGTCCGGAGCGTCTAGCGAGTCCAGAGAGTCCGGAGAGTCCAGAGAGTCCCGCGAGTCAATGTCTTTTGACTCCCCAGACTCTCTGGACTCCGCACTTTCTAGACTTCCTGATCACTGCCTTTAGGAAACGGAGCAATCTACCTGTCTGGTACGGGGTTGTCAATCGGCGGGCATCCAGGCTGGGCGGTTCGGGCATCCATAGAGAGGCCAAAGTGCCTGTGCGCAAGGCTTTGTGTCGGGCGCACCTGTGTTACAATTCCGACATTAAGACGCGCGCCCCGCCCCGCCCCGATGTGGCGGCCGCCAGAACCAATGAAACTGTTGTTTAAGGAGACTCGATTCGTGATCCGACGTTTCAACGTCCCGGCCGCGCTCGCGGCCTTAGCCCTCGCGGCCAGCCTCGCGCCCGCTCTTCAGGCGCAGACCAACCCAAGTGCGCCGACCACGCCGATCACGCCGCCCGCGCGGACGCTCGGACACGTGGATAAAGAGGACATCCCCAAAGAAGAGAAGAAGGCGCAGCCGAAGCTGGATCGAGCCAATATAATACCCACCGGCGAACAGGTGGCTGAGACCGTGTTGCTTGTGACGGTGGCGACGCGCGAGGTGCAAAAGCAGATTCGCCGCAACGGCGTCGAGCGCGGCAGTATCACGCGTGCGACCAGCGACGGACGCACCGAAGAGATCAAATACGAACAGCGCTTCGTCCACGGCGAGACGGCCGCCAAGGACAAGATTCGGCTCGATCAGAAGACGCCCGCCAACGAGTTCGCGCTCATCTATAACGAGGGGCAAGTCTGGGGCGTCATCAACGGGACAGGGTTCACGCCCCGCGAAGAGACGGCCGCAGACTTTCTCTCGCGCACGCGACACGGGCTGGACGCGCTGCTGCGTTACAAAGAGAACGGCTCAACCGTCACCTTCGTGAGTAAAGAGAAACAGAAGAACATAGACCTCTGGCTAGTCGATCTGATCGACAAGGATAAGCACACGACGCGCTACTATGTCAGCGCGCGCACCTGGAACGTCCTCGCGCTCGAATACGAAGAGACGCCGCCCGGCGCTGATAAGCCCGTCAAATATCGCCGCACCTTTCACGACTACCGGCGCGTGCAGGGCACGGCCGTACCATTCCGCACGGTGCTCTACGCGAACGACAAACAGATTGAAGAGACGAACGTGCTGACCGTGACCTACGGCATCAGGATGGACGACTCTTACTTCCAGAACCCGCAGACCGCCGCCAACGGCAATTAGTTTTAAGTTAAAGCTGAAAGACATAAACAGAGGCGGGGCATGTGCTCCGCCTCTGTTTGTTTTAATTTGGTCGCAGCTTAAAGATTGGCCGTCGAGTGAACTATCGCTCAGACACTTTTAGCGAAGTAAATCCTTGAAGCGCGGATCGTCGCGGAGTGTCGCCCACGTTGGGTCGGCGGCAAACCAAGCGCGCTGCTCGTTGCCGAGTGCAAGTGTGCGGGCCAACCACGCGAGCGCCTCTTCGTGTGCACCCGCGAGCGCATGAGCGGAGGCGAGCCAGTAGGCCGCATCCGGGTCGGCGTCCGCGTTTGTGCGTACCTGTTCCGTCAACTCTTGCTGCGCGGCCTCATGCGCCCCTTGCGCGCTCAGGCACATGGCGAGGATCGGGCGCACGCCGTGCATGTTCGAATGGGCGGCCAATAATTCTCGCATCAACTCCGCACCCGGCGCTGGCGCGCCCGCATAGAACGAAGTCAACGCGCTCGCCGTCTTGACGAGCGGACTGTCGGGCGCGGATGCGGCCGCGTGCGCTAACTCCTTTTGCGCTTCATCGGGTCGTTGCTGCGCGAGATAGATGAGGGCGCGTTGATAGCTCGCCACGACGTGCGCGGCCGGGTCGAGGCGCACCAGCCGGTCAAAACTGCGCAAGGCGCGTGCGTATTCGCCGTCGAGCCGGTGGAGCACGCCCTTGACGAAATAGACGACCGCATCGTTCGGCGCTTGCTGGCGATAGTGCGCCACCTCGGCGCGCGCCTTCTGCTTCTCGCCGCGCCACAGGTAGACGAAGACCAACAACATGCGCGCCTCGATCAACTCAGGCTCAAGCGCGAGCGCTTGATTGAACGCGGCTTCGGCGCGCTCGTAATCAACGCCGCCGCCATAGCCTTTGAAGACTCGGTTGGCATAACACGCGCCCAACCCGTCGTGCGCGAGCGCGAACGACGGGTCGAGTTCGACGGCCCGTTGGAAGTGTGCGATGGCCGTGTCGCAGTCTTCCGGCGCAAGCGTGCGGAAAATAAAGCGGCCGAACAGGTCGCGCCCGCGCAGGTATTCTTCATACGCGGCGGCGTTCCCCGTCGCAGGCGCGGCCAACTCGGCCTGTTCGTCCGGACTCAACTCAAGCCGCAGCCCAGCGACAATGCGCTGAGCAATTGTGTCTTGCAAGGCGATGATGTCGCGCACGTCCGCGTCTATGCGGTCACTCCACAACAGATCGCCGGATTGCACGTCGAGCAGTTGCGCCGTCACACGCAGGCGCTCGCCGCCGCGCAAGAACGAAGCGGCGAGCACGGCGTCTGTCTCCAACTCGCGCCCGGCGTCGCGGGGGTCGGTCTGCTGCCCCTGATATTTCACGATCATCGAAGATGGGCGCACGGTCAACGCACGCACGCGCGCAAGCTCCGTGATGACCGCATCCGCGAGCGCGAACTCATAGAAACTGATCGCGGGGTCATTGCTCAAATTCCGAAATGGCAAGATCGCAACACTTTTTTTCTGTTCGCTGCTACCGATGCTGGTCGGCGTCACGTGTACGTCTTGCTGCGACGTGTGCGTAAGCGAGAGCGACGAGGAACTGTGCGACTCCGCGCTGCCGAGTCCGCGCTTGAGCCAGCGGACGGCGCGCGCGACCGGGTTTGCGCCCGCGAGATGACGCGGGGCGGAAGGCATGACGACCTCGCCCGGCTGGCCCGGCTGTGTCGCACCGCCGCCTGCGACTTCTTGCAAGACAGCGCGCAGGTCTTCGCGCATAGGGTCGATCTTTTGATAGCGTGCGCTTGGTTCTTTCGCCAGCGCGCGGTCAAGAATCTGTTGCAGGCGCGGCGGTGTGGCTTCGGGGCGCGCTTCCGCAAGCGGCTTGGCGGCGGCGTGCAGGACGGCGTGGCGCACATCAACGAGTGTCTTGCCTTGAAAAGGCCAGATGCCGGTCAGCATCTCGTAGAGCAAGACGCCCGTCGAGAAGATGTCGGCGCGATGATCAACCTTATCGCCGCGCGCCTGTTCCGGCGCGGCATAAGTGGCCGTGCCATAGGGCACGCCGACCTCGGTCAACTCTGTGCGGTGCATGTTGCCGGCGCGGGCCGCGTCTTCGTCGAGCAGTTTGGCGAGACCGAAGTCCAAGACCTTCACCTGCCCGCTGTCGGTCACCATCACGTTGCCGGCTTTGATGTCGCGATGGATGATGCCGCGCGCGTGGGCGGCGGCCAACGCGTCCGCGACCTGTATGGCGATGGCGAGGGCGCTGCGCAATTCAAGCGGGCGACCGTTGACAAGCTGGCGCACGTTCCGGCCCGCGACGTACTGCATCGCGATGAAGTGCAAGCCCATAGCTTCGTTGAGGTCGTAGATCGTGCAGATGTTCGGATGGTCAAGCGACGAAGCAAGCATCGCCTCGCGTTCAAACCGGCGCAGGTTCACTTCTTTCGCGGTCAACTCCGGCGGCAGCACTTTGATCACGACCGTGCGGCCGAGCTTGGTGTTGACCGCCTTGTAGACCGCACCCTGCCCGCCCTCGCCGAGCTTTTCGGTGATGCGATAGTTGAGCAGTGTCGAGCCGACCAGAGAGGTCATGACCTTTGTGTGGCACAGATTACGCTTTTAAGGCGAACTTGACTAGGGGCGGGCGACAAAATTTAAGGGAATGGAAACAGTTATCGGCTGCGCCCGCACCTGATCTCGCCGACTTGAAAGAATTTAAGCGCACGGTTATAGACGGCCTGAAACTTCTGTGCTAGTATCCCGCCGCTTCGTTCTATCTGGATTATCATTTCGCCAGAACACTGTCCCGCGGTTTCATCCTTAGATTTGCCTGCGCGGTCAAGTCACTTCGCGGCCGCCATTCCCGGCTTTGCTCTCTGACATCAAGTTGAAGTAGGTACTCCGAAGCGCCTCCCCTACGTGGCTGAAGTGTCTGCCGCGCCGGACGCGCGCCGCAGCAATACTGCCCGTGCCGCACACTCCGCCCCATGCCCCGGCGGCCAGAGTCGGCCCAAAAATACAGCAAGGAGCTGAACTAAATATGGAAGCGACCGCCGCCACCCCCGCGCCTATCAATATCGAAAATCTCTGCGTCAACACAATTCGCACGCTCGCAATGGACGCGGTGCAAGCCGCCAACTCCGGACATCCGGGCACGCCGATGGCGATGGCTCCGGTGGCCTATCTGCTCTGGAACGAAATCCTGCGCTTCGACCCGGACGATCCCATCTGGCCCAATCGCGACCGCTTCGTCCTCTCTATGGGGCACGCCTCGATGCTGCTCTATTCGATGCTCCATCTAACCGGCGTCAAAGCCGTCAACGCGGAGTACGAAGTGCCCGGTCATCCTTCGGTCACGCTCGACGACATCAAAAACTTTCGCCAACTCGACAGCCGCTGTCCCGGTCACCCTGAGTATCGTTGGACATCAGGCATTGAGACGACGACGGGGCCTTTAGGGCAGGGCATCGCGACGAGCGTCGGCATGGCCATCGCGTCCAAGTGGCAGGCGGCTTATTTCAACAAGCCGGGCCACGATATGTTCAACTTCAACGTCTACGCGCTCTGCGGCGACGGCTGTATGATGGAAGGCATCTCACACGAAGCCGCTAGCCTTGCCGGGCACCTCAAACTCGACAACCTCTGCTGGGTTTACGACAACAACAAGATCACGATTGAGGGCAACACCGCTTGGGCGTTTTCGGAAGACGTGGCCACGCGCTTCATCGGCTACGGCTGGAACGTGACGCGCGTCGGCGACGCAAACGATCTCGACATGTTGCGCCGCGCCTTCGAAGTCGCGCGCAAGGAGAACACGCGCCCGACGCTCATCATCGTCGATAGTCACATCGCTTGGGGCGCGCCCAACAAACAGGACACGCACGCCGCCCACGGCGAGCCGCTCGGCGAAGAAGAGATCAGACTCACGAAGCGCGCCTACGGTTGGCCCGAAGACGAGAAGTTCCTCGTGCCCGACGGCGTCTATGACAATTTCAAACAGGGCATCGGCGCACGCGGCAAACAGGCGCGCGACGAGTGGTTTAGCAAACTTGAAGACTATAAGAAAGACAATGCTGAGCTAGCCGATCAACTCGTCAAGATGCAGAAGCGCGAGTTGCCCGACGGTTGGGACAACGACATTCCCGTCTTCCCGCCCGATGCGAAAGGTTTTGCCGGGCGCGACGCTTCAGCCAAGGTCTTGAACGCCGTGGCCAAGAACGTGCCGTGGCTTATTGGCGGCTCGGCCGACCTTGCGCCCTCGACCAAGACGCGTCTGACCTTTGACGGCGCGGGCGATTTCACGGCCGACAATCGCGCCGGCCGCAACTTCCACTTCGGCATCCGCGAACATGAGATGTCCGCGATCTTGAACGGGCTTGCGCTCTCCAAGATTCGCCCCTATGGTTCGGGCTTCATGATCTTTTCCGACTATGCGCGCGCCGGCATACGGCTCGGCGCGATCATGGAAATCCCGACCATACACATCTTCACGCACGACTCAATCGGCGTCGGCGAAGACGGTCCGACGCATCAGCCCATTGAGCAACTGGCCTCAATGCGCGCAATTCCCGGCCTCATCGTCCTGCGCCCCGGCGATCCCAACGAAGTCGCCGAAGCGTGGCGCTTGATCATGAAACTGAAACACGAGCCGGTCGTGCTTGTGCTCAGTCGGCAAGCGATGCCGACATTAGACCGCACGAAGTACGCGCGCGCGGAGGGCGTGCAACGCGGCGGTTACGTGCTGGCCGATTCAACTGACGGCGGGCAGCCCGATGTCATCTTGATCGGCACGGGCACGGAAGTCGGTCTGTGCGTCGAAGCTTATGAGCAACTCGTCGCCGACGGCGTGAAGGCGCGTATCGTCAGTCTGCCGTCGTGGGAAATCTTCGAGCATCAGGACGAAGCGTACAAAGAATCAGTCCTGCCCGCGGCCGTCAAGGCGCGCGTCGGCGTCGAACAAGCAGGCACGTTTGGCTGGCGGCGTTACGTCAATAGCAACGATGCCATCGTCGCGATGAAGACCTTCGGCGCATCGGCCCCGCTCAAAGAACTGACCAAGAAATTCGGCTTCACGGTCGAAAATGTGGTCGCGACGGCCAAACGTGAAATAGAAAAGCAGAAAAGCTAAAAAGCAGATGTTAGATGTCAGATGCTGGATGTCAGTAAAAACCAGCATCTAGCATCTGACATCTGCCTTTAAGGAGCGAAGCAATGAGTAACCCCCTAGTGGAAATCATGAAGTTGGGCCAGTCCATCTGGTACGACAATATTCGCCGCGCGATGTTGACCAGCGGCGATCTGGCGAAGAAGATCGAAGAGGACGACCTGCGCGGTGTCACTTCGAATCCGACCATCATCGAAAAAGCCATCACCGGCTCGACCGATTATGACGAACAGATGCGTGCGCTCGTCCAATCGGGCAAGAGCGTGATGGACATCTACGAAGACCTCGTCATCGAAGACATCGGCAACGCCGCCGACATCCTTCGGCCCGTCTATGACAAGACTGACGGCATCGACGGCTACATCAGCCTTGAAGTCGATCCGCGTCTGGCCTTCAAGACCGACGAGACGATTGAACAGGCTGACCGCCTCTTTAATCGTTTGGGCCGCAAGAACGTGATGATCAAGATTCCGGCGTCGCAGGAAGGCATGCCGGCCATCGAGGAAGCGATCTCGCGCGGCATCAACGTCAACGTCACGATGATCTTCTCGATTGAGAACTACGATCAGGTTGCGGAGGCGTTCATCAAAGGCTTGGAGCGCCGCGCCGCCGCCGGGCAGAACGTCGATCACATCGCGTCGGTCGCCTCGTTCTTCGTCTCGCGTGTGGACACGGCGATTGATAAAGACCTCGAATACATGGCGCGCCACGCCGATTCGCCGGAAGAGAAGGCGCGCCTCGAAGGCTTGCTGGGCAAAGCGGCCGTGGCCAACGCCAAGCTCGCTTATCAGCGGTTCAAAGAAATCTTCCACGGCCCGCGCTTCGCTGATCTCCTGGCGAAGGGCGCGCAGGTGCAGCGGCAACTCTGGGCTTCGACCGGCACGAAAAACCCGGCTTACTCCGACGTGCTCTATGTCGATCAACTCATCGGGCCGGAGACGGTCAACACCGTCCCGCCTGCAACCTACACGGCGATCCGCGACCACGGCACGCCAAAGCTCACGCTCGAAGAGGGGATCGCCGAATGCCACAAGCTGTTCGACGATCTCAAGGCAGTCGGCATTGACATCAAGGCTGTGACGCAGAAGTTACAGGAAGATGGGCTGGCCTCTTTCGTCACTTCGTTCGACACGCTCGTCGAATCAATCGAATCGAAGCGCGACGCGCTGCTCTCAGGCATCAACGAAAGGTTGACCGCCTCTTTGGGAAAATATAGCGACGCCGTCTCTGCCGCCATCAAGGAAGCGGACAAGGGCGACGTGATGCGGCGTATCTGGCGCAAGGACGCGAAGCTCTGGAAAGAGGACGAGGCGCACCAGAAGATCATCAAGAACGCGCTCGGCTGGCTGACCGTGCCCGATCAGATGATCGGCACGGAGGACGACTTGATCGAGTTCGCCGACCGCATCCGCAACGTGCGCGAGTTCAAACACGTCATGGTCTGCGGCATGGGCGGCTCGTCGCTGTGTCCCGAAGTCTTGCGCCAGACATTCGGCAAGCAGGAAGGCTACCCCGAACTGCTCGTGCTCGATTCGACCGACCCCGATGCCTTCTCCGACATCGCCGATCAGATCGACATCACGCACTGCATGTTCATCATCTCGTCGAAGTCGGGCACGACCACCGAGCCGGCCGTCTTCTACAAGTACTGGTACGATCAAGTCTCCCGTCGGAAAGAGAATCCCGGCGAGTGCTTTATCGCCATTACTGATCCCGGCACGAAGATGGAAGCCGATGCGACGCGCGACAAGTTCAAACGTATCTTCCTGAACCCGGCCGACATTGGCGGGCGCTACTCTGCGCTCTCCTACTTCGGTCTCGTGCCTGCCGCATTGATGGGTGTAGACGTGCGTAAGCTGCTCGACCGCGCGGAGCGCATCGTGCACGCCTGCGCGCAGGTTGTGCCCGCGGCCGACAATCCCGGCGCGAAGCTCGGCGCGATTCTTGGCGAGTGTGCTAATGCCGGGCGCGACAAGTGCACGATCATCTGCGATCCGAAGATCAGTTCGTTCGGGCTGTGGGTCGAACAACTGCTAGCGGAGAGCACGGGCAAGGACGGCAAGGGCATCGTGCCGATTGCCGGGGAGTCGCTCGGCTCGCCGTCGGTCTATGGTGATGACCGCCTGTTCGTTTCGATCTCGGTCGGCAAGCTCGACAGCGAGACGGAAGCGAAGTTCAAGGCGCTCGAAGCGGCCGGGCATCCGGTCGTCTATCGCACGCTGACGGACACTTACGATCTCGGCGAAGAGTTCTTCCTCTGGGAGATCGCCGTGGCGTTCGCCGGTTGGCGGCTCGGCATCAACCCGTTCGATCAGCCGAATGTGCAAGAGTCGAAGGACGCGACGAAGGAACTCTTGGAAGCCTACACCCGCGACGGCAAGCTGACAGAGCAGACCGTGGTCGCACAGGAAGACCCGCTCACTGTCTATGCCGACGACAAGACGCTCGCCGCGTTGGGCGCGGCTACGGTCGGCGACGCGATCAAGGCGCACCTTGCACGCGTCAAGCCGGGCGATTACATCGCGCTGCTCGATTACATCGAAGAGACGCCGGAGCATGAAGAGATCATCCAAGCGATCCGCACGCACCTGCGCGATGCAACCAAGTGCGCGACGACGACCGGCTACGGCCCGCGCTTCCTGCATTCGACTGGGCAACTGCACAAGGGCGGCTCGGACGCGGGCGTCTTCATCCAGGTCACCGCGCCCGACTCGCGCGACGTGCCTATTCCCGGCGAGCCATACAGCTTCAACACGTTGAAGCAGGCGCAGGCGCTCGGCGATTTCCGCTCGCTCGCTTCGCGCGGCCGCCGCGCTATCCGCGTCGATCTCGGCGCAGACGTGCCCGCCGGACTCCGCCGCCTGCAAGAGTTGATCGGCGAAGCAGTCCCGGTCGCCGGGGCAACAGCGAAGTAAACAGATGCTAGATGTTAGATGTCAGATGTCAGTTCTGATTCTATCTAGCATCTAGCATCTAGCATCTGACATCTTTTCAATTGAGGATAAGATAATGGCCACACCGGAACAGACCCCCAAGACAGCGAAGATTGGTATGATCGGCCTCGCCGTGATGGGCGAGAACCTCGCAATGAACATCGAACGCAACGGCTTTCCCATCGCCGTCTATAACCGCGCGCCGGAGAAGGTGGACGACTTCGTTGCACGCGCCCAAGGCAAGCAGGTCATCGGCACTAAGTCGCCGGAAGAGTTCGTCAAGGCGCTGGAGCGACCGCGCAAAGCGATCCTGCTCGTCAAAGCAGGCGAGGCTGTCGATTGGACAGTCAATCAGATCAAGCCCTTCATGGAAGAGGGCGACATCATCATCGATGGCGGCAACTCCTACTTTCAAGACACCGAGCGGCGCGAGAAGGCGCTGAAGGCCGAAGGCTTAAACTTCATCGGCTCCGGCGTCTCCGGCGGCGAGAAGGGCGCTCTCTGGGGCCCCAGCTTGATGCCCGGCGGCGACCGCGACGCCTACGAGCAGATTCGGCCCATCTGGGAAGCCATCGCCGCGAACGTGGGCGATGGCCCGTGTGTCACTTACATCGGCCCCGGCGGTGCAGGGCACTACGTCAAGATGGTGCACAACGGCATCGAGTACGGCGACATGCAACTCATCGCCGAAGCCTACGACATGATGCGCGGCATCCTCGGCATGTCGGCCGACGAGATGGCCGACGTGTTCGACGAGTGGAACGCAAGCGATCTGGAGTCGTTCCTCGTCGAGATCACGGCCAAGATTTTGCGCGTCAAAGACCCTGAGACCAACAAGCCGCTCGTCGATCTGGTGCTCGACGTGGCCGGGCAGAAGGGCACTGGCAAGTGGACTTCAGACATCGCGCTCGACTTAGGCATCGTCACCCCGACGATTGACGCGGCCGTGGACACGCGCAACCTGTCGTCGCGCAAGGACGAGCGCATCGAAGCCAACAAACAGATCAAGGGGCCCGAGCGCGGCAGTTATACCGGCGACCGTAAAGAGATGATCCAAGCGATCCACGACGCGCTCTATGCGTCGAAGATTTGCTCTTACGCGCAGGGCATGAATCTCATTCGCGCCGGTTCAAAACAGTGGAACTGGAACGTCGATCTCGGCGAATGTTCGCGCATCTGGAAGGGCGGCTGCATCATCCGCGCGCAGTTCCTCGACAAGATCAAGCAGGCGTATCAGCGCCGCGCCGATCTGCCGAGTTTGCTGCTCGATCCCGACTTCAAAGCGTGGGTTGAACAGGCGCAACCGAACTGGCGCAAGGCCGTCGGGGCCGCGATCCAGACCGGCGTGGCCGTGCCCGGCATGTCCGCCTCCATCGGCTACTTCGACACTTATCGCACTGCTGACCTGCCCTTGAATCTCACGCAGGCCCAGCGCGACTTCTTCGGCTCGCACACCTACGCGCGCACGGATAAGCCCGACGCCGGGATGATCCACACCGAGTGGGAAGAGTTGTTAGAGAAGCAGGGCGGGAAGTAAACGCATCTGACCGCGCGCGTGGCTGTCGGAAGGCCCGCGTGCGGTCGGCAAGTTCCCTGCGCCGGGCGAAAGCATGCTGGTCATCAATGAAATAGTCTGAAATATCTGATCGGCTTTCGCAATTCGCGCGGCGCAGGGTCTATCTCTAAAACGCAGTACCTCATTTCGCTCGGCCATTCTGCTTTCGAGGGATCAGCAATGTCAGCAACTGTGATGGATAACCCCCTGCGCGCGGGCCTCAGGCTCGAACGCACCGCCGAGCCGTGCACCGTCATCATCTTCGGCGCGACCGGCGACCTGACGAAAAGAAAACTCGTGCCCGCGCTCTACCGGCTCGTGCAGGAGCGACTCGTGCCCGGCGAGTTTGCCATCGTCGGCGCGGCGCGCACGGAGATGAGCCACGACGATTTTCGCGGCAAGATGAAAGACGCTATCGCGCAGTTTTCCGAAGCCAAGCGCGTCGATGACGAGGTCTGGGACTCGTTCGCGCAAGGGCTTTACTATTCGCCCGTCCAGATCGATCAGCCGGAAGATTACAAGAAGCTGAGTGACCTGCTCGACCAGATCGACCGCGAGCGCGGCACGCAGGGCAATCGCGTCTTCTATCTATCAACCGCGCCCGCACTCTATGCCGAAGCGGTCAAGCAACTGGGCCAAGCCGGTCTCGTCGATCAGGATAAGGGCTGGCGGCGCGTCATTATCGAAAAGCCGTTCGGGACTGATCTGGCGAGCGCGCAGCAACTAAATAAAGACATCCACCAACATCTGGACGAGGCGCAGATTTATCGCATCGATCACTATCTCGGCAAAGAGACGGTGCAGAACCTCATGGTCTTCCGCTTCGCCAATGGTATCTACGAGCCGCTGTGGAATCGGCAGTACATCGACCACGTGCAGATCACGAACGCCGAGACGGTCGGCGTCGAAGGGCGCGGTGGCTACTACGACAAGGCTGGCGTCGTGCGCGACATGATCCAGAATCACGTCTTTCAAGTGCTCTCGCACGTGGTGATGGAGCCGCCCGCGAGCCTCGACTCTGAGTCCGTGCGCGACGAGAAGATCAAGGCGATGATGGCCGCCCGGCCCTTCACGCCGGAGCGCATCCGCACCGAGTGCGTGCGCGGGCAGTACGGCCCCGGCTCGATCAACGGCAAGCCCGTGCCCGGTTATCGCGAGGAGCCGGGTGTCCCGCCCGACAGCACGACCGAGACGTTCGCCATGGTCACGATGTACTTCGATAACTGGCGCTGGTCGGGCGTGCCCTTCTACATACGTTCGGGCAAGCGCCTAGCCAAACGCGTCACAGAGATCGCCATTCAATTCAAAGACGCACCGCACCCGCTCTTCGGCCGCGAGATGATGGAGCAGGTCGCCGCCAATCAACTGATCATCCGCGTGCAGCCCGACGAAGGCATCTCTTTACGCTTCGGCGCAAAAGTGCCCGGTCAGGTCACGCGCATCCGCGACGTGAACATGGACTTCCGCTACGGCGCATCGTTCGGCGTCCAACTCGCGGAAGCTTATGAACGCCTGCTGCTCGATTGCATCCTCGGCGATCCGACTTTATACGCGCGCACCGACATGACCGAGCGCGGCTGGGAGATCGTCATGCCAATCCTAGAAGAGTGGATGGCGACTAAAGCTGATGCGCCGTTCCCGAACTACGAGGCCGGCTCGTGGGGCCCGCAAGCGATTCACGATATGTTGGAAAAAGAAGGGCGGCGCTGGCGCAGACCGTAACAGTCATGGAAACTCAAACACACGAAAGCACTGCGGCCGTTTCCGTTGCCGGCGTCGATGTCGGCAAGCTGGAGAAGGAACTCGCCGCGATGTGGCTGCCGGCCACAAATGAAGACGGCACGACATCGGAAGCGGGTGTGACGCGCGTCTGCGTTTTGAACCTCGTCGTGTACGCGGCGCACCAAGAGGATCGCGCGGAGGTCGATAAGCTGCTCGACGACGTGACCGAACAGACGCCGAGCCGTGCCATCCTGCTCGTCGCTGATCGCGACTCGACTGACGCGAAACTCGAAGCTTACGTTTCGACGCGCTGTCAGGTGTCCGGCAAAGGCGCGAAGCAGGTCTGCGGCGAGCAGATCACGATTGAAGCCAGCGGCAGCGCGCTTGAAACGGCTTCGACCGCCATCGAGCCGCTGCTCGTGCCGGACGTGCCGGTCTTTCTCTGGTGGAAAGATATACCGCACTACGAGGATAAGCTGTTTAGCCGGTTGGTTGGTCTCTCGGATCGCGTCGTCATCGATTCGCTCGCGTTCGATCATCCGCACGAAGACCTCTTGCGGCTCGCCGAGATGATTCGCACCGACGCCCAACACATGCTGGTCAGCGATCTCAACTGGGGCCGCCTGACCGCTTGGCGCACGCTGCTCGCCAGCTTCTGGGACGTGGCCGAATACCGGCCGCTGCTTGATCAGATCGACACGGTCATAGCCGAATACGATCCGCCCGACGTGGCGCCCGATCAGATCGCGGCGCAGGCATCGCTCGTGGTCGGCTGGCTCGCGTCGCGGCTCGGCTGGCAGTTCTTAGGCGACACCCCACGCGTCGAAGGTGACGCCAAACATTTCACCGCGCAAGCGCTGGGCGGGCGGACGGTCAATGTTGAATTTCGCGCTGCCGTCGATCGGGCCGGGCACGATGGGCTGCTGGCTGCTTTAACCTTGCGCGCGGGCGACGCAGCATTCTCTGTCAGCATGAACGAGACGGGCACGAAACTCGAAACCCAAGCGCGTCTGAGCGACACGCACGAGATCGAACGCGTGCTCGCTTACGAACAGAAGTCCGAGGGGCAGCGGCTCAGTCGCGAGTTGGGCTTTCGCAATCGGGATAAAATCTATGAGGCCACGGTGGACGCGGCGGCGCATTTTCTCGCCGCGCTCGCGCAACGTTAGTCAACATCACAGACCACAAGGAAGATCATGATTCTGGCTGGAGACATCGGCGGCACAAAAACCAACGTCGCCCTCTTTGAACCGGACGCGCAGAAACTCGGCACGCCCATCAACCAAAAAAGTTTTCCGTCCAAGCAATACGACTCGCTCGACGCCATCGTCGGCGAGTACATTGCGGCCAACCCGGCCGACGTGCAGTTCTCTTGTTTCGGCATCGCCGGCCCCGTCGTGGGCGGGCGCGTCGAGACGCCGAACCTCGCCTGGGTGGTGGACTCGGAAAAACTCGCGGGCACCATCGGCGTCGCGCGCGTCGATCTGATCAACGATCTGGAGGCGACCGCTTACGGCATTGAAGGCTTGCAGGCGCAACAACTCTTCACGCTCAACGAAGGCGCTTCGGCGCAGCCCGGTCATCGCGCGCTCATCGCGGCCGGGACGGGCCTCGGCATGGCCGGCATCTTCTGGGATGGGCGCACCTATCGCCCCATGGCCTCAGAAGGCGGGCACGCCGATTTCGCACCGAGCGACGAGATTGAGATCGACCTACTGCGCTATCTGACAGAGAAGTTCAACGGGCACGTCAGCTATGAGCGCGCGCTTTCGGGCCCCGGTCTCTACAACATCTACAGCTTCCTGCGCGACACGAAGCGCGCCGAAGAGCCGGAATGGTTGGCGGCCGAGATCGCGGGCGGCGACAAGACTGCGGCCGTCTCGAAAGCGGCGTTGGGGAACAAAGCTGAGATCGCGGTCAAGGCGCTCGATCTGTTTGTCCAAATCTACGGCGCAGCCGCCGGCAATCTGGCGCTGACGTTCAAGTCAGCCGGCGGTCTCTATATCGGCGGCGGTGTCGCGCCCAAGATTATCGAGAAGTTGAAAGACGGCACTTTTATGAAAGCGTTCCAAGACAAAGGGCGCATGTCGGCGCTCGTCGGCTCGATCCCCGTCCACATCATCCTTGACGACAAGACCGCACTCTACGGCGCGGCGCGTTGCGCCTATAACAACAGCAGGTGAGCAGATGTCCAGCCCCGAAGGCAAATCCAACATCCACATTTTTGATGACAGCGAAGCGGTCGCACGTGCCGCCACGCGCCGCTTTGTTGACTTGGCCCACGAGAGCATTAACGCGCGCGGCAGTTTTAGCGTCGCGCTCGCGGGCGGCTCGACGCCGAAACGCGTCTACGAGCTGCTGGCAAGTGATGAGTTCAATCCGCAGATCGCTTGGCCACACGTCCACATCTTCTTTGGCGACGAGCGCAGCGTCCCGCCCGATCATCACGACAGTAACTATCGTATGGCGCGCGAAGCTCTGCTCACACACGTCATGCTGCCGATAGAGAATGTGCATCGCATGGTCGGCGAAGGCGACGCCGTCGCCAACGCTCGGCTTTACGAAGACGAGTTGCGCGAGTTCTTCGATGGCGCACACTGGCCCGCGTTCGATCTCATCATGCTCGGCATGGGGGACGACGGGCACACGGCCTCGCTCTTTCCCGGCTCGCGCGCGCTCAGCGAAGAGCAGGCTTGGGTCACGGCCAACTGGGTCGAGAAGTTCGACACCTTCCGCATCACGTTGACCGCGCCCGCCATTAATCATGCGCGCCATGTGATGTTCATCGTCACCGGCGCGGGCAAGGCCGACCGTCTGCCGGAAGTCTTAAAGGGCCCAAGCGAGCCGGAGCGTCTGCCCTCGCAACTGATCAAACCCATCGACGGCATGCTCGAATGGTTCACCGACAAGGCGGCCACAGCGAAGCTATAGATAAAATTATGAAACCGACAAAGATCGCTATCGGCAGTGACCACGCCGGCTTTGAGGCGAAGGAGCAGGCGAAGCGCGAGATCGCGGCGCTAGGGTTAGAAATTGATGATAAAGGCACGAACAGTCTTGACAGTGTGGACTATCCGGACTTCGGCGCGGCGGTAGGACGGGCGGTCGTCAGCGGCGAAGTGGATCGCGGCGTCGTCATCTGCGGCTCCGGCATCGGTATCTCGATTGCCGCGAACAAAGTGCCGGGCGTGCGCGCGGCGCTCTGTTGGAACGAAGACACGGCACGGCTGGCCCGCCAGCACAACGATGCCAACGTGCTCTGCATCGGCGCGCGCTTCATTCCGCCCGATGAAGCCGCACGCATGATCCGCGTCTTCATGGAGACGGAATTTGCCGGCGGTCGCCACCAAGAGCGCGTCGAGAAGTTGACGAAGCTAGACGAAGCACGGGCCGACTGACGTAACCAACTTGAGATGTGCGTGCGTAAAGCTCACGCAAAGGCACAAAGACGCAAAGTAGAGACGCAAAGCAGTTCAATAGTTCTCTTTGCGTCCTTTTCTTTGCGTCTTTGCGCCTTTGCGTGAGAAATAGTTAGGCACAGAACCAATCCGTTCTAGTGGAACGACTCAACTTCGATCACCAACACTTACATGGCAACTAAAGAACAAGAACGTTTGCGCGAGCCATACACGACGCCGATTCCACCTTGGCGGCGCTGGGGCCCATATGTGTCGGAGCGGGCTTGGGGCACTGTGCGCGAGGACTATAGCGCGGACGGAAATGCTTGGGACTACTTCCCGCACGATCTGGCGCGCTCGAAGGCCTATCGCTGGGGCGAGGATGGGCTAGCCGCGATCTGCGACCGGTATCAACTGCTCTGCTTTGCGTTGGCGCTCTGGAACGGGCGCGACCCCGTCTTAAAGGAGCGCGTCTTTGGCGTCGTCTCGAACGAAGCGAATCACGGCGAGGACGGGAAAGAGTATTACTTCTATCTCGACTCGACACCGACGCACTCGTACATGAAATATCTGTACAAGTATCCGCAGGCGGAGTTTCCTTACGCCCAACTGATTCAGG
Organism: Pyrinomonadaceae bacterium; assembly: GCA_045807745.1. Lineage (GTDB taxonomy): Bacteria > Acidobacteriota > Blastocatellia > Pyrinomonadales > Pyrinomonadaceae > QHXQ01. The sequence goes on along the minus strand of JBJMGT010000015.1, from coordinate 526,242 downwards.
AGAACGGTGCGCGGCGTGGGCGCAACATGCCGGAATACGAGTTGTTGGACACCGGCGTCTTCAACGAGGATCGTTACTTTGATGTCGTGGTCGAGTATGCCAAGGCCACGCCCGAAGACATCTGCATCCGCATCGAGGTCTTCAATCGCGGCCCCGTCGATGCGCCGATCCACGTCCTGCCGCACCTCTGGTTTCGCAACACTTGGGCGTGGAGGCCGGAAGCATGGGGCGAGGATAGACCGCCGGAGCCGATCATCCGTGAAGGAGCAAAGGGTGATGACTGGTTTAGTCTCGCAGCTTCAGATGATGCGACGGGGCCGTTGCAGGGGCTGCCGTTCGTCTATCAACTCGGCACGCGTTATCTCTACGGCGCGGCCGAAGGCGCGGAAGTTTTGTTTACGGACAACGAGACGAACGGGCCGCGCGTCTGGGGTTGGGGCGCGGCGAGTCGCAAGCCCTACGTTAAGGATGCGTTCCATCGACACGTCATCACAGGCGAGCAATGCATCAACCCTGAGCGCACAGGGACGAAGGCGTGTTATCACTACAAGCTCGACGTGCCGGCCGGCGGCTCGGTCGTCTTGCATCTGCGGCTGTCTGATCAGCAACTTGATGATCCGCTCGCTGATGTTGAGCGCATCGTCAACGAGCGCCGCGCCGATGCGGACGATTATTACAACGTCATTCAACCGGCGCAAGCGACTGAGGACGAGAAGCGTGTCCAGCGCCAAGCCTTCGCCGGCATGCTGTGGAGCAAACAGATTTACATCTACGACGTGAGCGTCTGGCTCAACGGCGACAACCCTAGCTTCCCGCCGCCCGAATCGCGTCGCCGCATACGCAACTTCCGTTGGCAGCATCTGAACTCGATGCGCGTGATGTCCATGCCGGACAAGTGGGAGTACCCTTGGTTCGCAGCGTGGGATTTGGCCTTTCATTGCGTGCCGCTCGCGGTCGTCGATGCGGAGTTTGCGAAAGAGCAATTGTGGCTGTTGCTCTTCGAACAGTTCCAACATCCGAACGGGCAGATACCGGCCTACGAATGGGAATTCTCCGATCTCAACCCGCCCGTGCACGCGTGGGCCGTGTGGCGCGTCTACAACATGGATCGCGTGCAGTCGGGGAAAGCAGATCGGCTGTTCCTCGAAAAATGTTTCCACAAGCTGCTGATCAACTTCGCTTGGTGGATCAACAAGGTAGATAGTGAAGGGAACAACGTCTTTGAGGGCGGCTTCCTTGGGTTGGATAACATCACCGTCGTTGATCGCAGCACGCCGCTGCCGAACGGCGCGAAGCTCGAACAGTCGGACGCGACCGGTTGGATGGGCATGTTCTGTCTGAATCTGATGCGCATCGCGTTGGAACTAGCGCAAGAGGACAAGGCTTACGAAGGCTTGGCGACCAAGTTCTTCCAGCACTACGTCTACGTCGGCGCGGCGATGAAGCACATGGGCAACCGCAACTATCAGTTGTGGGACGAGCACGACGGCTTCTTCTACGATGTGCTGCGCTACGCCGACGGCTCGTTTCACAAGTTTCGCGTGCGCTCGCTCGTGGGGCTGATACCGCTCTATGCCATCGAACGTCTGGAAGAGGATTGGATCGCGCCGTTCCCTGAGTTTCGCTCGAACCTGCATTGGTTTCTCAAGAACCGGCAAGACCTCGTGCAGCGTTGCGTGACGACGGTCACACGTGAGGACGGCAAGATCGTCCATGTGCTTGCCGTCGTCAACGAAGAGCAGATGCGCCACCTACTCGAACGCATCTGGGACCCGCGCGAGTTCCGTTCCGACTACGGCCTGCGCAGCCTGTCGAAGTATCACGAGCAGCACCCGTTCAGCTTCGGCGATAACACCGTCGGATATGAGCCGGCCGAATCAATCGTCATGCTCAAAGGCGGCAACTCGAACTGGCGCGGGCCGCTCTGGTTTCCGACGAGTTTCTTGATGATCGAATCTTTACGCAAACTCGGCAAGGCATTTGGCGCGGCGGTCGAGATCAAAAGCTCGGTCGAGGGCGAGCCGCCCGTGACCATCGAAGCGATGGCGCGCGGCTTTGCCGACCGCATGATCGGCATCTTCACGCGCGACGAACAAGGGCGTCGCCCCGCGCACGGCTGGTACGAGAAGTTTCACGACGATCCGCACTGGCGCGACCTCGTTCTCTTCTACGAATACTTTCACGGCGACACCGGCATGGGTCTCGGCGCGGCGCACCAGACCGGTTGGACGGGACTGGTAGCGTCTCTGATAGACGAATGGCGACGATGATGAGATTGCGGATTGCGGAACTCGGATCGCGGATTAGAAAGGCAACTGTCTCTTTAATCCGCAATCCGCAATCCGCAATCAGAAAGACGACTGAACTATGCCAGCTTCAATAAACGGCTCGGACATGACGTTGCTGAACGCACTCGCGGAGAACTATCCGACTGCCGGCGCTGCGCTGGCCGAGGTCGCAGGGCTACGGGCCGCGCTGTCGCTCCCCAAGGGCGTTATACATGTTGTCAGCGACGTGCATGGCGAGTACAAGAAGCTGCGCCACATCATCAACAATGCGTCGGGCAGTCTGCGCCCGATGGTCAACAGATTGTTCAAAGATCACTTATCGGATGAGGCCCAACAAGACCTGCTCGCGGCGCTCTATTATCCGCGCGAGTACATGGAGCTACACCGCGAGTCTTTGCGCGACCCGGCCGGGCGCGGCGACTGGGTGCGGCGCACGCTACGTTGGCAGTTCGAGATCATGCGCGAGTTGGCGCGCAACTACCGACATGAGCACGTGGCGCGTTTGCTGCCGGTTGAATTCGACGAATTATTTGAAGAATTACACGACGAGCCGATCACGGGCCGCACGGCTTACATCGACGCGATGATCGACGCGCTCGCGGCGCACGATCAGGATTTAGCGGCCGTGCGCGCCGCCTCGCGGCTGGTGCGCGATCTGTCGGTGGCGGAGTTGATCGTTGCCGGTGATCTGGGCGACCGCGGGCCGCGCGTCGATAAAGTGATCGATTACCTGCAAGAGCAACCGCACGTCGCGTTCACTTGGGGCAACCACGACGCCTCGTGGATGGGCGCGTGTCTGGGGCAGGAGGCGCTGATCGCGACGGTGCTGCGCATCTCTTTGCGTTATCGCCGCCTCTCGCAGTTGGAAGAAGGTTACGGTCTCATTATCACGCCGCTCGAAAAACTTGCGCGCACGGTTTACGCGGACGACCCGGCCGAGTGTTTCAAGACGAAGGGCACGGGGCTGCGTGATGATCTGCTGATGGCGCGGATGCAGAAGGCCATCGCCATTATGCAGTTTAAGCTCGAAGGGCAGACGAGCCGGCGGCATCCGGAGTGGGGCTTTGAAGAACGCAACCTGTTGCACCGGATCAACTTCGCGGAGCAGACGGTCGAGATCGGCGGGAACGTCTACCCGTTGCTCGACGCTTATCTGCCCACAATCGATCCCGCCGATCCTTACGCGCTGTCGGCGGATGAGCGCGTCTGCATGGCTCGGCTGCGCCAGTCCTTCGTCTCCAGCAGTCGGCTGTGGGAGCACATGTCGTTCCTCGTGCGGCACGGTGCGATGTGGCTGCGGCGCGATCAGGCGCTCATCTTTCACGGCTGCGTGCCGGTGGACGAGCAGGGCGCGTTCTTGTCGCACGAAGTGGACGGCCAAGCGCGGGCGGGGCGTGAGCTATTCGATGCGTTTGACTTGGTCGTGCGACGCGCGTTTCGCAAGGGCGCGCAGACGGCCGATACCGACGCAGACTGGTTGTGGTATCTGTGGACGGGCGCGTGCTCGCCCCTCTTTGGCAAGGATCGCATGGCGACGTTCGAGAGCTATTTCGTCGCCGACAAAGAGGCGCGCAAGGAGCATAAGAATGCGTACTTCAAGTTAATCCACGATGCGGAGTTTTGTCGCCGCGTGTGCGCCGAGTTCGGTGTCACAGCGCAGGGGCTGATTGTGAACGGGCACGTGCCCGTGAAAGTGGAGAAGGGCGAAGAGCCGGTGAAGCAGGGCGGTGGCGCTGTGACAATCGACGGCGCTTTCTCAGAAGCCTACGGCGACCGGGGCTACACGCTCATCCTCGCGCCGGAACGCGTCGCGCTCGCCGAGCACCATCACTTCGAGTCCATCGCCGACGCGATCACGGCCGGCGCAGACATCGTGCCGAAAGTCACCACCGTGCGCGCCTACGAACGCCCGCGCCTCATCGCCGATACTGAAGAAGGGGCGGCGCTACGCCAGCGCCTCGATGCGCTCGAACGACTAGTCAGTGCCTACGAGGAGGGCGCGCTGTTAGAAAAATAAGGCGGCAGTCAGAAGACAAAAGGCAAACTGCAAAAGGCAAGAATAACAGACAAGGTCTTGTTGGCCTCTGTCACTAACTTTTGGGTGGTGGGGTAAATCTGTGTTGATGAGAAAAAAAGCGGCGAGTCACTTCTTGCCGACTCTCAACTGCTTTGTCTTGCCTCTGCCTTCCTACCGGCTTGGGCTGCGAGAACGGGTACGATGCCTTCTGTCAGTTTGGGAGTTCGATCGGGCTTAGAACTACCGCCGGGCAAGAGTCACAGATCAGATATTTAACGTAATCAATCGCGCGCAACATCATATTCACATCATCATCCGTTACTACTATAAGGCGGTTGCCCTCCTCGAGGTAACACCCCTTCTTAGCCACTGAGATAGCAACGGTGCAATCGTTATCAATCATACTTTCATCCAGCTCGCGATGCTGTGCGTAATGCGTGCGGCGGACGGACGGCGGTGTCGATTTAAGTTGCTCTATCAAGCATAGTATGGTGGATTCGTTAGCACATAAATACGTCACCGCGGAAGGAGGCACGTTTTCAGTATGGTGCCTGCCGCACCACCGCCTAATCTTCCGGAGATCCGCGAGTATTGCGGAAAGTGCGGGATCGTAGTTCATTGGCCTCTCCTACAGCCCACGATGATTCGGGCTCCGCTAGTCACCCTTGAACCGACCGTTGCGGGGTCCTGAGGATCGAAAGCCCTCAATCCTATGCTATCTCCATCCGACCCTTCCAAAGACAGGCGAACGTTCACCGCACCGAGTCGCTTCCTCATAGCATCGAACAGGTCCCCGATTGGAGCGTCCTCGCTACACGAGAAGTTAAACACTTCGCCGACCGGTGTTTCCACTCCATCATCCTTGGGCAAGACGAACAAGAGATCAATCATTATTAGTTTCCGTGGCCGTCGCTTCTTAACGAACGAACTTATATCACGAACCGACTTGACTTGCTATGATATGCGCGCTAGTAGGGTTTGCAATCCTCTGGGTTATAACAAATCTCATCGATGGTATTGATAGTCTGTTTCTCGGATTAAGAGACGAACTTGTCTAATTTGCTCTGACCTTCGGCAAGCAGCGTACCGGGGTATTGAAATTAGCAACACAGATTTACCCCACTACCAACTTTTGCCTTTTGCAGTTTGCCTTTTGCCTCTCTCCGTGGCTCTTACGCCACCGGCGCAAGCTCGGCCGCCCTTTTCCGGTCAGCCTTCTTGACGGTGAGGACGGTGGTGTTGAGCGTCTTGCCTTTAACGAGCACGTCGCCAAGCGGCTCGGTCTCGTAGTCCTGACCCAGCAAGTGTGCTGTCGCATCGCTGATGAGGATCGGCACTTTTTTCTCCTTGGTCGTTGATTCGAGGCGCGCGGCCAAGTTCACCGTGTCGCCGATGATCGTATATTCCAACCGGCCTTCCGCGCCGACTACGCCGCACGTCGCATCGCCGGTGTGTATGCCGACGCCGATGGCGATCTGTGGGCGGGCAGAACCGGCCCAATCTTTGTTAATTCGCTCAACTTCTTCGAGCATCTCCAAGCCACAGGCGACCGCCGCCCGTGCCTCTAACGTATCGCCCCGCGCGACCGGCGCGCCGAAGACGATCATCAGGCCGTCACCGATGTACTTGTTGATGTGCCCGCCGTAGGCCTCGATGATCTTGTGCATGCGACTGAAGTATTCGTTCAGCCACGCGACCACGACCTCGGAGTTTTCCGCCGCCTCGGTCAGCGTCGTGAAACCGCGTATGTCCGTGAAGATAAGCGTGACGGTGCGCCGTTCGCCGCCGAGTTTGAGGTCGCCGCGTTGCTCCCAGAGTGTGTCGGCCACTTCGGGCGAAACGCAGCGCGAGAAGATGTCCATGATCGCGGCGCGCTCGGCCTCTTTCTCTTCGCGCACTGCGCGCTCGTGCGCGTAGCGCAGCAGAAAGCCGGAGAGCGCCAGCACGCCGACGCCCATCTCTGAGGTCATCACCGGCAAGATCATACCGCGATGATTAAACGCCCACGTCGCGACCGAGAGCACGCCCACCGCGACGACCACCACTGTGAGCGCGCCCAGACTAGCGCGAAAAGTGAACACAGCCCCCGCGACTAATCCGATCACAACAAAGAGCATCAACACGCGCGGCGCATAGTTGATCTGGCGCAAGTAGTTGCCGAATAACATCGTCGCGGCGATGTTGCCGTGAATCTCGACGCCCGGCATAAGGGCCGGTGTGGTCGCAACTTGCCGATGGCGCAGACGCGCCCAGAAGGTGGCAATGAGACCCGGTTTGTAATATGGCGTTTCGAAGAGATCGGGCGCGTCGTTGTTGGTCGCACCGATCAGCACGATACGGTCTTTGAACAGTTCGTCGGGGATTGGGCTATTCTCTTTGAACAGAATGTCGGCGGCCGAGACGTATTGAAAACCGGGCGTGCGACTGCGAAAGTCGATCTGAATCGTGGCATCGTTGCGCAGAGGGATGATGCGGTCGCCGAATTTGATGGTCTGATTGGGCAAGGCTTCAATCGGCTGCTCGGCGTAAATCTGCGCGAGGTTGCTGGCGAAGCTTGAATCGGTCGTGCCGTCCTTCGCGATGTGGCCGAGATAAGCTGTACGCCGGAAACCGTCGGCATCCGCCGGCAGATCGGAGAAGCCGACGGCCGAAGCAGCCTCGGCAAATTCGGGCAGCGGTTTAATCTCCTCCGCCAACCCGCCCTCGGCGAGTTTCTTAACGATAACGACATTGCCCGCGTTGTTAATTGCGTCGAGGAGTTGCTGATCCTGCGCTTTGTCGAACTCGGACAGACCAGATTGTTCGCTGAAATAAACGTCCACGCCGATCACGCTTGCGCCGCCCTGACTGGCGCGCTCGATCAAGCGCGCGTAGTAGCTGCGCGGAAAATTCTGTAAGCGTATGTTCGCGGCGTGAATCGTGGCCTCGTCGACGCCGATGACCGTGATCGGCTCGCCGCGCCCGCGTTCGCGCATGTCCGGGTGCAACACGTCGCGCATCTGGAACAGAAAGTCCAGCCCGAAATCTTCGAGGCTTGTGACCAGCCCGTAAGGGTAAGAGGTGATCTTACCGTTGGCGTCGGCCATCGGGCGCATCGCCAGCGCCAGCGCCCCCCAGATGGCTAAAGACAGCATGAGCGCAAGCACCCAGTACCAGCGGCGCACCAGATAAGAAGCGAGCTTTAATTTCTGACGTTTTGCCATGGGGGTTGACTTGACCTATCGCAGCCGGCCGAAGCTTCGGCCGGCAGCATTCAGCTTTGGAGATCGAACAAGCCGCAACGAAGCCGGCCGTTTAGCATCGGGCGTGGGTTTTATCAGCACGTCGGCGCGCGCAGTTGCACAAGTGGGCGCGATTGTAACGCGGGTCGGCCGGCGTGGTCAATAAAACGATCTAAGACGCCCGGCGGATGATTATTGTTGGACGCTGAAATAGGGCAGTTCCAGCCCTGAGATGCTGATCACTTCCTCTTGGCATTCGATGCTCTGGTCTTGCAGTTGGGCGTGTGCGGCGGCAGTCAACAGGATGTCGTTCATCTTGGCCACGTCCTCGCCAAGCTTGCACGCGAGGTTCATCTCGTTGCCGAAGAGATCGCGATTCTCGATATTGAGAATGCGGCCGTAACCGATGCCGATGGAGACGTAAAGCCGGTGGTCTTCCGGCAGCAGTCGGTTGGCGGTGCGCAGGTGGCGCGTGATCTTCTGGCTGGCGCGCACGGCATCGGCGACAGACTCGAACAGGCAATACAGGTTGTCCGCCTCCGCCTTGAGCAGCGTCCCACCCTCTTCCTGCACGCAGGGACAGGCAACGAGTTGCATCTGATGGATCATGAGCAGGAACGGGACGATGCCATGCTGATGGGTCGTGCGCGAAAAACCGGACATGTCCAAAATCATGACGGCCTTCTCTTGGCCGAAGGCTTCCTCGACCTCGCGTATGAGTTCGGCGCGGCGCTCCGGTTGCTCGATCATCTCGTTGAGCAGACGCTCCAGATTGGCGCGTGTATTCTGCCCCACGCTGAGCTGGTTTTCATCACAAGAGTTTAAGGGGCTGGACATTTGCAACCTACATACGCGGAATAAAACTGCGCCGCCATTGTAACCGCAATGCACCTCGCCGGCTCAATAAATTTGCGGGTATTTGGCGCGAAAACTCAGGCGTCTTCTAATCTTGACTTTAAAGTAAGGTATTCTTTATAATCACCCCGTGCCGTGAAAATTGCATTGGCCGAAACGGAGCGTGCGTTATGAAAGTATCCGCGCAGGAAGAGTACGGGTTGCGCTGCCTGTTGCAGTTGGCCCCCTTAGTTGATGACGAATATCTGACGCTCGGGCAGATCGCCGAGCGCGAGGGCTTGTCGGTGGCGAACGCGGGCAAGCTCATGTGGATTTTGAATAAGGCCGGGCTGGTCAAGTCGATTCGCGGCACGAAGGGCGGCTACCGGCTCGCGCGCCCGGCGGCTGAGATTCATTTGAGCGAGATCATCAAGGTGCTCGACGACGACGTACTCGCCGGGCACTGCAAGAGCTACACAGGCGTACTGGACGCCTGCGTGCACACAGGCAACTGCGGCATCCGCCCCGTCATCGTCGGCTTGCACGACATTGTCCAACAGGCGCTGTCCAACATCACGCTGGCGCAACTATTAGGCACGGAGTCGAAGGTTGAGACGACGCTCTACAAGATTCACGCGCTCCCAAGGCACGTCGAGCCGACCGGCCGACGCGCTTGAAAGAGCCGGAGCAGAGTTTAGGTTAAAGACAGGGCGGGCTGAATGACGGCTTCAGCCGCATGAGTTGATTGAGAGAGAACGATGAGCACAATCGAACTGCTAACCAACAAAGAATACAAGTATGGCTTCGTGACCGACATCGAGTCGGACATGATCCCGCGGGGTCTGAGCGAAGAGACCATCCATCTGATCGTGGCGAAGAAGAACGAGCCGGATTGGATGTTGGAGTTTCGGCTAAAAGCCTACCGGCACTGGCTCAAGATGACGGAGCCGAAGCACTGGCCGAACGTCACGTATCCGGAGATCGACTATCAGGACGTGATCTACTACAGCGCGCCGAAACAGAAGGCGACGAAGGCCAGCCTCGACGAGGTCGATCCCGAATTGTTGCGCACGTTCGAGAAGTTGGGCATCCCGCTCACAGAGCAGAAGCAACTCGCGGGCGTCGCGGTCGATGCCGTCTTCGATTCGGTCTCCGTCGCGACGACTTACAAAGAGAAGCTGAAGCAACACGGCGTCATCTTCTGTTCATTCACCGAGGCGATTCGCGAGTATCCCGATCTCGTCAAGAAGTATCTCGGCTCGGTCGTGCCGACGAACGACAATTATTTCGCAGCCTTGAACAGCGCGGTCTTCTCCGACGGCTCGTTTGTCTTCGTGCCCAAGGGCGTCCGTTGCCCGATGGAACTGTCCACCTACTTCCGCATTAACAACTCCGAGTCCGGGCAGTTCGAGCGCACGCTCGTCGTCGCGGAAGAGGGCGCATACGTTTCATATCTCGAAGGCTGCACCGCGCCGAAGTTCGACAAGAATCAACTGCACGCGGCAGTCGTCGAGTTGGTCGCGCTCGACGATGCCGAGATCAAGTACTCAACCGTGCAGAACTGGTACGCGGGCGATGAAGAAGGTAAGGGCGGCATCTACAATTTCGTGACGAAGCGCGGCAAGTGCGCGGGGCGCAATTCGAAAATCTCTTGGACGCAGGTCGAGACCGGCTCGGCGATCACGTGGAAATATCCGTCGTGCATTCTGCAAGGCGACAATTCCATCGGCGAGTTCTACTCGGTCGCTTTGACGAACCACGCGCAACAGGCCGACACCGGCACGAAGATGATCCACATCGGCAAGAACACGCGCTCGACGATCATCTCGAAGGGTATCTCGGCCGGCAAGTCGAACAATAGCTATCGCGGTCTCGTCAAAGTCTTGGCGGGCGCTCAAGACGCGCGCAACTACACGCAGTGCGATTCGCTGCTCGTCGGCTCGAAGTGCGGCGCGAACACTTTCCCGTACATCGAGGTGATGAACAACACCGCGCAGGTCGAACACGAGGCGACCACGTCGCGCATCAGCGAAGATCAACTCTTCTACCTGATGCAGCGCGGCATCTCGCAAGAGGACGCGGTCTCGCTCATCATCAACGGCTTCTGCAAGGACGTGTTCCGCGAGTTGCCCATGGAGTTTGCCGTCGAAGCGCAGCGCCTGCTGGGCATGAAGCTGGAAGGTAGTGTGGGTTAAATAGTGATTAGTATTTGGCTCTTAGCTTCTTATCTTTAGCTAACAGCTAATCGTTAACAGCTTTCTAAGGAGAGATAAGTGTTAGAGATTCGTAATCTGCACGCGACCGTCGAGGGCAAGGAGATTTTGCGCGGCCTCAATCTGACGGTCAACAAGGGCGAGGTGCACGCCATCATGGGGCCGAACGGGTCGGGGAAGTCAACGCTGGCGAAGGTGCTGGCGGGCCATCCGGCTTACGAAGTGACCGCGGGCGAAGTGTTATATGAGGGTAAGAATCTGCTAGAGCTTGCGCCTGATGAGCGTGCACGCGAGGGCATCTTCTTAGCGTTCCAGTATCCGGTCGAAGTGCCGGGCGTGTCGAACGCGCAGTTCCTGCGGCTCGCCTACAACGAGAAGCGCAAGCATCTCGGCGAAGAAGAGCTTGACCCGTTGGAGTTTAAAGACCTGTTGACCGAGCGTGCGAAGATCGTCGAGATGGCTGCGAGCTTGATGTCGCGGTCGGTGAATGAAGGCTTCTCCGGCGGCGAGAAAAAACGCAACGAGATTTTGCAGATGGCAGTGCTCGAACCAAAGCTCGCCGTCCTTGACGAAACCGATTCGGGTCTCGACATCGATGCGCTGCGCATCGTCGCCGACGGCGTCAATCATCTGCGCACGCCCGACAACGCCATCCTCCTCGTCACACATTATCAGCGGCTCTTGAACTACATCGTGCCCGACTACGTCCACGTGCTTTATCGCGGGCGCATCGTCCGTTCGGGCGGCAAAGAGTTAGCGTTGGCGTTGGAAGAGAAGGGCTACGACTGGCTAAAAGAACAGGATGCCGAAGGGGCAGCAACCGTCGGCGCACAATAGATTGAGAACGTAATGGCACAGGCGATTCAAGAACAGAACGCATACGCGGCCGCCTTCAACGCGTTACAGGACACAGCGACCGGCGGCACGCCCGCATGGCTCGCGCGCCTGCGCGCTGACGGGATGGCGCGTTTCGAGCAAGCGGGCTTCCCGACGATGAGTGAGGAAGATTGGAAGTACACCAATATCGCGCCGATAACGCGTGGGCTATTTGTGCCGACGCTACCGGAGATGGCCATATCGGTCGATGCAGGTACGGTCGCGCCCTTCTGCTATGAGGAAGCGCAACAGAGCCGGCTCGCCTTCGTCAATGGCATTTATCAAGCGGACTTGTCCGCGCTCGACGCATTGCCCGCCGGTGTCATCGTCGCCAATCTCGCCGACGCATTGAGCGGCGCACATGCAGCTGTGCTGCGTTCGTACTTGGCGCGGGCTGCAACGGTTGACGAGCACACGGACGGGTTCATCGCACTCAACACCGCGCTCATCAATCACGGCGCGTTTGTTTATCTACCAAAGGGCGCGCAACTGTCTGCGCCACTGCAACTGCTATTTCTGACCGATGCTGGCGAAGAGCCGACGGCCAACGCCCCACGCGTGCTTATCGTCGCAGAGCGTGAAAGCGCCGCGACAATCATCGAGAGCTACGAGACCACTAGAGACAGCGTCTCACTCACAAATGCCGTCGTCGAAGTTTTCGTGGGTGAGAATGCGCGCGTCACGCATTACAAGGTGCAGCGCGAAAGTGAGCAGGCATTCCACATCGCCGCGACGCACGCAGAGCTTGAACGCAGCGCCGTCTACGACTTGACGACGATCACGCTCGGCGCGCGCCTCTCGCGGCACGGTATCCATGTGCGGCTGGCGCACGAAGGCGCGGAGTGCGCGGTCGATGGCCTCTACCTCGTCGGCGCTGGCCAGCACGCCGATACGCACTCGCTCATCGATCATATTGCGCCACATTGCACGAGTCGCCAGATTTACAAAGGCATACTCGATGGCAAATCGCGCGCCGTCTTTAACGGCAAGGTCTTCGTCCACCGCGACGCGCAGCAGACCGACGCGCAGCAGACGAACAAGAATCTGCTGCTCTCGCCCGACGCGCGCGTGGACACCAAGCCGCAGCTAGAGATATTCGCCGACGACGTGAAATGCGCGCACGGCGCAACCGTCGGTCAACTCGAAGCCGAAGAGTTGTTCTATCTGCTCAGTCGTGGGCTGCACCCCGAGTTGGCACGCAACCTCTTGACCTACGGCTTCGCCGAGGAACTGGTCGAGAAGATCAAGATCGAATCCATCAAAGCGCAACTGGACGAGGCCATCTTGCATCGCCTGCATGCGCGCCTTGAGGTATGACCAAGCGATTAGCTATTAACCTTGTTACTTTAAGCTAACAGCTAATCGCTAATAGCTAACAGCCATTCTTATGATTGCAACTGAGAAGATTCTACAAGCAGACGCGAGCGCTGGCGTGTGGGACGTGGGGCGCGTGCGACAGGATTTCCCCGTGCTCGGTCAGACGGTCAACAATAAGCCGCTCGTCTATCTGGACAATGCCGCCTCTTCGCAGGTGCCGCAGGTTGTGATTGATCGGGGCAGCCGCTACCTGCGCGAAGAGCACTCGAACATACACCGGGGCGTGCACTACTTGAGCCAGCGCGCGACCACCGCTTACGAGGGCGCGCGCGAGAAGGTGCGCCGCTTCATCAACGCACGCGAGGCGCGCGAATGCATCTTCACGCGCGGCTCGACCGAGGGCATCAACCTCGTCATGCACGGCTACGGGCGCAAGTTTGTTGCGGCGGGCGACGAGATCATCGTCTCCGCGATGGAGCACCACGCGAATATCGTCCCGTGGCAGATGCTCTGCGCCGAAAAGGGCGCGACGCTGCGCGTCATCCCAATGAACGACGCGGGCGAGTTGCTGCTCGACGACTACGAAGCGCTTTTAAACGAGCGCACGAAGCTGGTTGCCGTCATGCACGTCTCAAATGCGCTCGGCACGATCAACCCGATCAAAGAGATCGTCGCCCGCGCGCACAAGCAAGGCGTGCCCGTGCTGGTTGATGGCGCACAGGGCGCACCGCATCTGCCGATTGACGTGCAGGATTTGGACTGCGACTTCTATACCATCTCCGGACACAAGATGTTTGCGCCGACCGGCAGCGGCGTCCTCTACGGCAAGGCCGAAGTGTTGGAAAGTATGAACCCTTTCCTCGGTGGCGGCGACATGATCCGCACAGTCACCTTCGAGCAGACAACCTACGCCGGTCTGCCCAACAAGTTCGAGGCGGGCACGCCCGCCATCGCCTCACAGATCGGCCTCGGCGCAGCGATTGATTATCTAGGCAGTATCGACCGCGCCGCCGCGCATCGTTACGAACAGGAACTACTCGCCTATGCGACCGAGAAACTATCGGCCATCGAAGGCGTCCGCCTTATCGGCACGGCGCGCGAGAAGACGAGCGTGTTGGCTTTCGTGATCGACGATATACATCCGCACGACGTGGGCACGATTCTGGATCAAGAGGGCATCGCCATTCGCGCCGGTCATCACTGCGCCCAGCCCACGATGAAACGCTTCAACGTGCCAGCCACAGCCCGCGCATCGTTTGCCTTCTACAACACGAAGGCCGAGGCCGATAGCCTTGTCGCCGCCGTGCAGAAAGTGATCGAGGTGTTTAGCTGAAGTGTCTGAACTGAGCGAACTCTACCAACAGGTCATCCTCGACCATAATAAGAAGCCGCGCAATTTTCATAAGCTGGAGGCGGCGAACCGGCGGGCTGAGGGTGTCAACCCGCTCTGCGGCGATCAGCTCACGGTGTATCTGCAACTCGAAGATGATTTGGTCAAAGACGTGAGCTTTGAAGGATCAGGTTGTGCAATCTCGAAAGCGTCGGCGAGCATGATGACGCAGAGCGTTAAGGGCAAGACGCTATCGGAAGCTGAAACGCTCTTCACCGAGTTTCATCGCATGGTACTGGGCGAGTTGGACGAAGAGCAGACGCCGAACAATCTTGGGCGCTTGAAAATCTTCGCAGGCGTGCGCGACTTCCCGGCGCGCGTCAAATGTGCCAGCCTCTCTTGGCACACGATGCACGCGGCGCTCAACGGCGAGGGCGCGACCACGACGGAAAATCTCGGCCCCGACATTACGACTGAACAAGTGTCGGGTTGAAATAGTTACAAAGACACAAAGGGCACGAAGGATTATCAACCGATCTTCCTTTGTGCCCTTTGTATCTTTGTGGTTAAATTTTAGCGGGAGCCACACAGTTGCAAATCAATTCAATCGAGTTGCGGGAGATACGCCTGCCGCTCGTCCATTTCTTCGAGACAAGTTTCGGGCGCACCTACGAGCGCCGGATTCTGCTCGTGCGCGTGCGCGACGCGGACGGCGCGACCGGCTGGGGCGAGTGTACGGCCGGCGAAGGCCCTTTCTATTGCGAGGAATGGACGGAGAGCGCTTGGGCCGTCATCACCAACTACCTCGCGCCGATGCTCGTCGGGCAGGCGCTCGATGCGCCCGGCGACGCTTATGAGCACATGCGCCGTCTGCGCGGCAATCGCATGGCCAAGGCGGCGCTTGAGACGGCTTGCTGGGACTTGGCGGCGACGAGAGCGGGCGTGCCGCTCTGGCGTCTGCTCGGCGGGACGAAGCGTGAGATCGCGTGCGGGGTCTCCATCGGCATACAGGACACGCCCGCAGCGCTCATTGACAAGATCGAGCACGAACTAGCGGCCGGTTATCAACGCATCAAGATCAAGATCAAGCCGGGTTGGGATGTCACAATCGTCGAGCGCGTGCGGGCGCGCTTTCCCGACATACAATTGATGGTCGATGCCAATTCCGCCTACACGCTCGCCGACGTGCCGCTCTTTCAAGCGCTCGACCGGTTCACCTTGCTGATGGCCGAACAACCGCTCGCCTTCGATGACATGTACGACCACGCGACGTTGCAACGACAGATCGACACGCCCATCTGTCTCGACGAATCAATCCGTTCGAGCGAGGACGCGCGCAAGGCGCTTGCGTTGGGTGCGTGTCGCATCATCAACGTCAAGCTTGGACGCGTGGGCGGACACGCCGAAGCGCAGCGTGTGGAGCAGGTCTGTCGTGCGCAGGGCATTCCCATCTGGTGCGGTGGCATGCTCGAATCCGGCATCGGGCGGGCACACAACATCGCGATGTCAACGCTCGCCGGTTTTACCTTACCGGGCGACGTATCCGCGAGCGCGCGTTACTGGGCAGAGGACATCATCGAACCGCCCGTAAGCGTCAGCGCGCGCGGCACAATCAACGCGCCGGACGCGCCCGGCCTTGGCTTTAAAGTTAACGAGGCGCGTGTGGCGGATTTGACCGTCCGGCGCGAAAGTTTTACGGCCGATTGAGACGCATCGATTGTCATGGCAGTTGAGCTAACAGAGGCAGCGATCACAACATTGCGCGCGCAACTGGCCGCACGCGAAAGCGAACTGCGTGCGCTCATGCGCGAACTCGTCGAGATCGAATCACCCTCGGGCGATCTCGCCGGCAGTCGCGCGGTAGTGTCGCGCCTCGCCGATGCCGCACGCGATCTCCCCGGTCTCACCTGCATCGAACGTCTCCCGGTTGCTGATTACGGAGAGCACCTGCGCTTGCACTTCTACGCGGACGACGCGCGCACTGCCCAGACGACACTGGTGCTCGGGCACACGGACACCGTCCACGCGCGCGGCTCGCTCGCGGCCCGCCCTTGGCGCGAAAGTGAAGGGCGTATTTACGGGCCCGGCCTTTTCGATATGAAAGCCAACTGCGCCCTCGCGCTCGAAGCCTTGCGCGCCTGCGCAGGCACGGGGTTGACGCCTGAGCACCCCGTCGTGTTGTTGTTGACGTGTGATGAAGAGGCGGGCAGTCAGAGCGGGCGTGCGCTCGTCGAAGCGGAAGCGCAACGCGCGGCGCAGGTACTTGTACTCGAACCTTCCGCCGGCGGCGGGCGCGTTAAGACGGCGCGCAAGGGCACAGGGATGTACACGCTCAACGTCGCCGGGCGGGCCGCGCATGCCGGTCTCGATCCCGAAAAGGGCGTCAGCGCGATTCACGAACTCGCGTATCAGATCGAGCGCTTGCACGCGTTGGGCGATCCGTCTGTCGGCACAACCGTCAACGTCGGTGTCGTGAGTGGCGGCACGCGCTCAAACGTCGTCGCGGCCGATGCGCGGGCTGAGATCGACGTGCGCTTCGCTACGAACAGCGAAGCGTTGCGGCTTGACGAGGGGATTAATAACTTGCGTCCACGCGACGAACGCACGCGCCTGACAGTCACCGGTGGGATCAACCGGCCGCCGCTTGAACGCACAGCGGCCGTCGCGCAACTTTACGAACAAGCGCGCGGCATCGCGGCCGCGCTCGATTACGAACTTGGTGAGACACAGGTCGGCGGTGCGTCGGATGGCAACTTTGCGGCCACCGTAGGTGCGACGGTGCTCGACGGTCTCGGCGTCGCTGGCGATGGCGCGCACGCCGATCACGAGCACATCATCGCCGCAGATATTCTGCCGCGCGCCGCTTTGCTCGCGGCCTTGATCGCGATGCTCTGATGAAACTGCGGCAATGTCAGACAGAGACGGACTGGGCGCAGGCGCGCGTGCTGATGCTTGAACTCGTCGCCTCGATTGACGTTGACATCAGTTTCCAAAACTTTGATGAGGAGCTGGCCAGCCTGCGGCACATGTATGCGCCACCGACGGGCGGTCTGTTGCTGGTTGAAGCAGAAGATGGTTTTGCCGGTTGCGTCGCATTACGACAATTCGCGGCGGGCATCTGCGAGATGAAGCGTATGTACGTCAGACCTGCGTATCGCGGGCGCGAGCTGGGCCGGCTGTTGGCGGAGGCGCTCATCGAACAGGCCCGCGCGCTCGGTTATCAATCCATGCGGCTCGACACGCTGCCGACGATGCACGCGGCGCAGGCGCTCTACCGCGCGCTCGGCTTTCAAGAGATCGCGCCGTATCGCTACAACCCGGTCGCCGGCACAATTTTCATGGAGCTGAGTTTGTGCTAACACGTTGAGGTCGTTTGCCGTTAGCGGAGGATGAAAGATATGTCGCTCAAACGTCGGGCCTTGCCGCTCAGCTTAACGCTGCTGATTGTCTTCGCGCCGTTTGGGCCGCTGACACAGCGCACGGGCATTACATCTTCGGTTGCCGCCGCGACGCGCGCGCCCGTGCGTGCGCCGCATGGGATGGTCGCGTCGGCCAATAAGATCGCGTCGGAGGTGGGCGTGGACGTGTTGCAGCGCGGCGGGAACGCGGTTGATGCGGCGATTGCGGTGGCGTTTGCGTTGGCGGTCACGTATCCGTCGGCGGGTAATCTGGGTGGCGGCGGCTTCATGTTGCTCCGTCTGCGCGATGGGCGCACGACCGCGATTGATTATCGCGAGATGGCACCGGCGAGTGCGACGCGAAACATCTATCTCGACGAGAAGGGCAATCTGATCGAGGGTGAAGGCTCGTCCACCGTTGGTTACCGTGCGGCGGGCGTGCCGGGTACGGTCGCTGGGATGGCGCTCGCATTACAGAAATACGGCTCGCATCGCCTCACTTGGGCGCAGTTGGTCGAGCCGGCGCGGCGTCTGGCCGCGAATGGCTTCCCGGTTAGCTATGCGCTGGCGAATGGCTTGCGCGGTAAAGAGAAAGACTTCAAACCTTACGCCGATAGCCGCCGCATCTATCTCAACAACGGCCGGTTCTATAAAGAGGGCGACATGCTGCGCCAGCCGGAATTGGCCGCGACCTTCACGCGTTTGCAGCGCGGCGGCGCACGCGAGTTCTACGAAGGCGAGACGGCGCACCTCATCGCCGCCGACATGCAACGGCATAACGGATTGATGACGCTCGCAGACCTGCGCGGCTATGTGGCGAAAGAGCGCGTGCCCGTGCGGACGACCTATCGCGGCAACGAAATCGTCTCGATGCCGCCGCCTTCGTCGGGCGGCGTGATCCTGATCGAGATGCTGAACATACTTGAAGGCTACGACTTGCGCGCGATGGGCTGGTCGTCCGCCGACCGCTATCACGTCACGGCTGAGACGATGCGCCGCGCCTATGCCGACCGCGCAGAGTATCTGGGCGATGCCGATTACGCTAACGTACCTGTGGCCGGTTTGATCGACAAGACATATGCGGCGCGCCAGCGCGGCACGATCAACATGGAGCGCGCCTCTTCCAGCGACAAAGTGCGGGCGGGGCTGCCCGCCGGCGCGGAGTCCGCCGAGACCACGCACTTCACCGTCGTGGACAGAGATGGCAACGTGGTCGCTAATACCTACACGTTGAACAGTTCTTACGGCGGCAAGGTGGTCGCGCATGGGACGGGCTTCCTGCTGAACAACGAGATGGACGACTTCGCGGCCAAGCCGGGCACGGCGAATCTGTACGGTCTGATTCAGGGCGAGCGCAACGCGGTTGCGCCGCACAAGCGGCCGCTCTCGGCGATGACGCCGACCATCGTTCTGCACCCCGATGGCTCGGTCTGGTTCACGGTCGGCTCGCCCGGCGGCTCGACGATCATCAACACGGTCATGCAGGTCATCACCAACGTGATCGACTTCGACATGAACATCCAACAGGCGATTGATGCGCCGCGCATACATCATCAATGGTTTCCGGATGAACTGGCCTACGAACCATACGGTTTGTCAACAGATACATTGCGCATCTTGCTGGAGCGAGGGCATAAGCTATTCGTCCGCCCGAACGCCGGCTGGACAACCGGCGGCGGTTACATGGGCGACGCACAGGGCATCATGATCGAACCCAAGACCGGCGCGCGGCTCGGCGCAAGCGACTCGCGCCACGAAGGTGTAGCGATAGGTTATTGAGAGATCATTTAAACTCTCATTGGCATTTTATGCCAAGCGATGAACACAAAATACCAGCCATGAAAATGTGCAAACGATCATTACGAGGGCTTGTTCTATTAGTCTTGCTTGTTATGTGCGCCTGTCCGCTCGTGCTATTGCCGGCGCGTGCGGCTGATAGTCCGCCTGTGCCATTGATTAGCGTCACACCGGCCGAGCCGGAAGTCGATCAAACGACGTGGCAGACTGAATTAGCAGCCCGACGGGCGCGCGTGGCGGAGCAACTCGGGCCGAAGTCTGTGCTCGTCTTGTTCAGCGGCGAGCCGCGTGTGTACGCGGGTGATGTCGATTACGAGTTCCGGCAGGAGAACAACCTTTACTACCTGACGCAACTGAAGCAGGACGGCGCGACGCTCGTCTTGCTGCCGGGGAACACAGTGCACACGGAGATTCTGTTCCTGCCGCGCCGCCGACCCGCGGCCGAGACTTGGACAGGACACATGTACAGTCCCGAAGAGGCGCACAACATCTCCGGCATCAACGAAATCTGGGAGGACAAAGAGTTCGAGCCGTTCATGCGCGGCTTGCGCACACGCCGCCCGTATCAGCCAAAGCCTGAAGCGATTTTGTTCTCAACTGCGCCCGTAGCACCGGCCACACCGAGCGTGTCGCCAACGCCGGGCGCAGCCGCGCCAACGAGCGCACCGGTTGCGGTTGCAAGTCCGGCCGGCTACGAGCCGTTGTTCAAAGCGATGCAGCAGGGCGAGGCTTCGCTCTACTTGCTCCGGCCCGGCGGCGAAGGCGAGAGCCGCGAGTTTCATCAGGAGCAAGAGTTCGCGGCGAAGTGGGCGCAATCGGAGACAGGCTTCGTGATACGCAGCGCATGGCCCATCTTCGCGGGGTTACGCCTGCGCAAGTCGCCGCCTGAGTTGCAATTGTTGCAGCACGCAGTGGACATCAGCATCGAGGCGCACGAACGCGCACAAGCCGCAGCCGTGCGCGCTGCTTGGGAGTATGAGGTCGAGGCGGAGGTGGATTACACCTTTAAGCGGCGACACGCGGACAATTGGGGCTATCCGAATATCGTCGGCTGCGGCCCCAGCGCGACCACTCTACACTACGAATCTTCGGAAGCGCGCGTCACGCCCGGTCAACTCATGCTGATGGACGTAGGCGCGGAGTATGAACATTACTCGGCCGACGTGACGCGCACCTTCCCGGTCAACGGCCGCTTCAGCCCGGCGCAGGCAGACATCTACAACGTCGTGCTGGCCGCGCAGGACAAGGCCATGAGCATTGCGCGGCCCGGCGCGACGCTCGAAGCAATACACAACGCCGCGCTCGAAGTGATTAAAGATGGGCTGCTGCGGCTCGGTCTGATCACGGATCGCAACTCAAGCCAGTACCGCATCTGGTTCATGCACGGCACGTCGCACTTCATCGGCATGAACGTACACGACGTGGGCCGCCCCGGCGCGCTTGAGCCAAACATGGTCTTCACTATTGAGCCGGGCGTTTACGTGCGACCCGATGCCCTCGATAACCTGCCCGATACGCCTGAGATGAGCAAATTTAAAGACACCGTGCGCCCTGCGTTTGAAAAATATAAAGGCATCGGCGTGCGCATCGAAGACGACGTACTGATCACGCCCGACGGCTACCGGAATATGTCCGCCGCGCTGCCACGCACCATCGCCGACATCGAAAGCTTCCACACACGCGCCGCCCGCGAGCTACACAACGAGCCGCCGCATTGAAGAAAGGGATGAGGGATGGAATATGAATTGGTCTTAATTCATCCCTCATCCCTCATCCTTGCTCTTACGCGCCACAATTCAATCTGCTCTTGTTCGAGTCCTTTCAACGTGGCCGCAATAGGCTCTAGCTGTAATTTGCTGTCCGGCTCGTTGAGCAGTGCCGCGACTCTCGGATCGTCGCGCACGGCAGTGGAGATGATGATGTCTGTGCCATCAGAGAGCGGTTCGAGCCGGGCGGCGATATTGACGTTTGAACCGAAGTAGTCGAGCCGGCCGTTCAGGTTGACGGCGATGCAGTGGCCCAAATGCAGGCCAACCTTTAGTAGAAACGGGCGCGCGCCAGCGGGCGGATGACTGAGCCGGTGCTGCGCCTTGAGCATCGCGCGCAAGGCCCCGGCCGGGCGGCGGAAGACGGCCATGATCGCGTCGCCGAGAGTTTTGACGAGCGCGCCTTCCTCTTCGTCCACACATTCGCGCAGCACGTCGAAGTGGCTCATCACCGCGCCGAAGGCAGGCGCGTCGCCGATCTCGCGATAGAGCCGCGTCGAGCCGCGCAGGTCTGTGAAGACGACGGTCAGACTGCCGACCGAGATTTGTTGATGCGGTCTGAGCGCCTCGCTCGCAAACAGGTCGCGGAAGATTTGCAGCGCCGTAACCTCCGCAGCCGTCACCGCCTGATCACTCCATGCCATGCGTTCGAGGATAAAAAGCTGCTCCGCCTCGGTCGCATTCGTATAGGTGATCGTTGGCTGTAAACTCAATTTCAACTCGTCGCCGGCCCAACCATTTTCGTGCGCGCACAATTCAAGCTCATCAGCGCCCTCGTCTGTGACGACGAGCGCCTGTGCGCCCGGCTGCTGCAAGGTGCGCAGCCGATAGCGACCCGGTTCGAGCGGTAGTTGTAACTGACGACTCGCGCCGGGCGCGAGTAGCTGTTGCGCCACGATATGCGGCGTCACCTGCGGGCCGCCGACGCAGAAGGCGCGCACTTCGACGTGGCGCACGGCCGGGTTAGGACAGAAGGTCAACTCGACCGAGCGGTCGAAGTTGACCGTGAAATCGATATTGCACGTCTCGCAATGTACGTTTGATGCCAACTCGGCGAGCGTAGCGGCCGTGTCCTTCGCGCCGCGGCAGAGCGGGCAGAGCATGTCCCAGCGCAAGTCGAGCAGCCCGGCGCGCGTCGCCCACAGACACAACTCAAGGACGGCGCGCCGCGACTCGTGCCAGCAATCGGCGAGCGCGTAAGGGCGCAGTCGGGCGAGTGTCAGATCGTCTGCCTGCTCAATGGTTTCGACGAGACGTGCGACCAAATCAGTCTGTGCGCCTTGCGCGGACAGCTTCTCGCTCATCTGGCGCAGCCGCGCGCGCCCGCTCGTCGGAAAACGTGCGGCTGTGGTGGGTAACGCCGCTTGTTCGCCGGCCGCTGCGAGTTCGTCGTAGCGCCGCACGACGGCCGCGAATTTGCGGGCGCTGAGTTGCCCAACCTGCAAGGGAATGGCGATGAGTCCGGCCGCCGAGCTGGGGCGCACCCAGACTTGATAGGTGAGTTGCGTACCGCCATCGGGCAGCGGCTTGAGATCGGCCACGACGCGCATTTCCGCGACGGGGCCGCGCGTCAGCCGGCGGACGACGCCAAAGCGATAAGGTCTGATCCACTCAAACGGCTCTTCGATCCATTCAACGGCCAGCCCGAAGCGGCGGAAGCCTAAGCGTCGGCGTGCGTTCGCCAATGTGGTCGCTGCATGTGTAGGCGCGGCGACGACAGGCAGCCCTGCGTCGCGGTTGAAGCGATTAGTGTCTGAGACAAACGGCCAGATCGCTTCGGGGCTGGATTTGAGCCGCCATTCCCAACGGTAATGAAATTCGCGATAAGGCACAGTGGTTGTCGTCGCGGACAGATAAGCGCGTGCAGGGCGGGGCAGATTGTAGAACAGATCGGCCGGTGACGAAATAAGATCATTTCACAACGAGGACGCGGGTATCCTGTCCGTGCGCCCTGCTGCTACTCGTAGCTTAATGCATCGACTGCGTCTTGCCGGGCGGCGCGCAGGGCGGGGTAGAGCGCGCCGATAGTGCCGCCGACGATACCGATCAAGAGCGAGATGATGATCCAGCGCGGCTCGATCTCGACGGTCAGCGTGCTAGCGCGCATCAACGCGAAGCGCGCGCCGAAGGTCAACAGTAGCCCCGTGCCGACGCCGAGCAGGCTCACCAGCAGCGCCTCTTGTTCGATGACCCAAGCGATCATCGTGTTCGACATACCGAGCGCTTTCAGGATGCCGATCTGGCGCGTCCGCTCGGTGACAGTCGTATACATCGCCAGCAGGATGACCAGCATACTGATCGCCGCCGCGACGGCGACGATGACATTGATAAAGACATTGAGCGCGGGCACACCCGCAGCGTAGAGTTCGGGCAGGTCGCGCGTGAAGATGATCTGATCATCGGGGAAGTTCTGATGTATGCGCTCAGCCACTGCATCCTGTTCAGTCGGATTCTGGACGGCGACAAGGATGCTGGCGCAGCGCCCCTCGCTGCCAAGCTGATCCTGCATTGTCGAGAGCGGAATTTTGATGCGCGCGCCGCCCGGCGGCTCGTAGAAGCCGATGACGCGGAAAGGGCGCTCGTAAACTTTGATCGTGTCGCCGAGTTGCGCGTGGTGCTCTTTCTGCCATTCGGTATCGACAATGGCTTCATCGCCATGCGTCAGCTTCGCGCCTTCAGTCAGATGTAGACCGGCGACGGCCGCATACTCGTCGAAGTTGATGCCGTCAATCATGTGATTGCCGAAGCCGCCTTCAGCCTTGTCCAACGTCTGCCCTAAAGGAATAGCGGCGCGCACGCCCGCGACGTGCGCTAACTCCGCCGCATGTTTGACAGGTAAGGCGAACGGCTGGTTGCCAGCGAGACCGCGCGTGCCGGCGGCGCGCACCAGAATCTCCGCGCCGACGCTGGCCTCGCGCCGGCCGCGCTCGCGCAAGACGCCATGCCCCAAGCCGACGGTGAAGATGATCAGCAGGACGCCGATGCCGACGCCGAGGATGCTAACGAGCGTGCGCGCCGGGCGATGTGCGATGTTCGAGAGGACGAGATTGTCCATAGCTTTATGTAAACGCGGATGGCGTTCGACGACGCCGCGCGCGGCCGTGGGTACGGTGCGCGCGGCGAGGATCGCCAGCCCAATGACCGTCCAAAAAATGATCCCGGCTTTACGCACGAGCGCCAGCGTCAAGCCGGTCGCAGCAGCAAAGCCGAGGCGTTTGAGGATCAGGACGTTGCCGCTCTCGTAGACGCCGATTGTGCCCGGTATGAAGCCGAAGACGAAATTGATCACCTTCGTCAGCGACTCGATCACGAACGGGGCAGCAAGTCCGGTACGAAGATCGAGCATGCGCAGCGTCACGTACACTTCCAACACGGAGGTAGCGTGCGATAGCAGGTCGAGCGTGCTGATGGCGAAGAACGCGCTGCGCCGGTGGCGATAGAAATGATAGAAGTGGCCTTCGACGCGCAGGATGTGTTCGCGCCGCGCGAGTAGGGCGTTGCGCTTAAAGCCTAGTTCGATGAGGCGCTTGACGAGCGCCGACGCGGGCATGACGCGCCGGCTGAGCGCGAAGACGACGCCGAAAAGCGTCGCCGATGCCGAAACCGCGATCACGAGCAGCGCATAGAAGACCGGCGGCGGCACGTTGTAAGCCGCCAACATCACGCACGCCCCGCAGAGAATAAAGAGCGCGACCGAGAGATTGTAGAGCAGATTATCGACGACGAGCGCCTGCGCCGCTGTGACCAAAGACACGCGCTTGCGCAGTAGTGCCGCTTTCGTCGCCTCGCCAAGCACAGGGCCAGTGAAAGTCAGGAACGAGACCGCTTCGCCGCCCACGCGCGTAGTGAATGCTTGCCACAAATTGAAGCGGCGTTGTTCGGGTGGGACGGCGGTGCGCAGCGCGATAGCGCGGATAAAATGGCGCAAGCCGTTGATCGCTATGACGATGAAAAGGCCAAAGCCGATCTGACCAAGCGCATCGAAGATCGGTTGGACGCCCACGCGTCTGATGACGAAGACGAGAAGTGCGAGACCGAAGAGGAAGGCGATGATCTGCCCCCAGAAGACCGAGCGCCGGGCGCGGCTCTTGCGGCGCGTCTCTATCGGCGCAGTCGCGCCTGCGTCTACGCTGACCGCGTCTTTTATCTGTTCCTCAACCGAAATCAATGTCTGCTCTCCGTTGTGCCCACGGCGACCGGCCGGGCGGGCTGACCCGGCTGAGCGAAAAGCTCTGTGATGACGCGGCCGGGGAAGTGCGCCGCACTATGCGCAAACCCGGCGCGCACATCCACGCCGGGTGCGGGCAACTGTCCGGTCAAGGTTAAGACAGTTGGGACGAAACTCAAACTATCATATGGCTCGCTGATGACAAACCCACGCGGGATGTGCGTGTTTGCGCCGCCCGCAAACATCAGCGTGGCATGCGTCGCGGCGCGATAGAACGAACCGTGATTGCCGCCCGGATTGAAGCCGCGCACGTCGAAGTTCCAATGATTGTTGGCATGGACTAAGAGATCGGTCTCAACGAGCGCACGCTGCCGGCGACGGAAACGACGGAGCGCTTGTTCATCGCGCGTGAGACCGGGCACATCCAACTCAGTTGCCGGCGTGGTGAAGTGTGCGAACTCTTCGTGTAGTCCGATCAGCCCGTTCGAGTAGTCCGTCCGGTGCAGTGCGCGCAACCATTCGAGGTCTGTGTGCCAAGCGCTTAACCACGCCGCGCGCTCAGCGCCCGCAGGCAACGCAAGCTGCGCATCCTCCCAAATCTTCAACGGCAGATCAGCGCGCCAAGCCACGCGTGCAAACTTAAGCTTGCCATCCGCGTCCTGTTGGAGATGTGCGACCGGGACGTAGCGCAGCGAGATTACATCGCCCCGCTCGCGGCGCGCCAGCACGAGCGCTTGACTATCAGCATTATGATAGAGCCAGACGCAATCATCGGCGCGCAAATCGTTATCATCAACTGAACCGCGCAACGTCTCGCCGGGAATCTGCGTGGCGACGAAATCAACCGGATGATTGTCGACACCGGGCTGGACGTTGTTGCGGACGGCCTGAGCACTCAGGAGCGCCAGATAATCTATGCGTGTGAAGCTGCGTTGCATGTCGAGCGCACCGGCGGGCGTGAGCGTAAGACCTGTAGGCGCAAGCCCTGCGACGTAAGCTTGCAGTTCGTTGACATTGTTCTTATCGCCCATCGCGCCTTTGGCGATCACGTCGGCGATGCGTATGCGGGCCGGCTCGAAGGTGTCGCGGCGCAGGGCGAGTAGATTGGTGAACGTGCGTGCATATTCGGTGTAATCACGCTCGTCGCCCTGCCATGAATCGAACCGCGCGAACTGCCGGAGCGCATCCTTGTCGTGCCCGGCATCCTGTTCGGCTTTCGTCCACTTCTTCGGTTGGGCGGCGACAACCGTGCGCTGCTGTTCGATCAGACGATGCAGCGCGCCCAACTCTTCGCGCAGTTCATCAAGCGTGCGCTGCCATTCAGGGCGACGGCGTTCGAGCGTGGCGAAGAACGTATCGGTCGCGGCGCGACGCAAGGGCTGTGCGCGGTCTGTGCGTTGGAGTTCGAGCAACAGGATGTGGAGCAGGTTCAGATCGCTATCGCGCAGGTGTATGCCCGCGCGCTCGTTGCCGTCGAAATCGATCAGCGCGGTCGGGTAGTCTGTGCTCTGGCCCTTCAGGTAATAGGAGTCGGGCGTCGTCGTCGTGATGAGCGGCACGAGCGGGTAAATACCTTTGAGCGCGTAGTCGTTCAACAGTCGGCGTTTAGTCACGACGTGATGCCCGCCGCCGTCGGCGCTGCCAAGCAGCTTAACGAGATTGAAGCCCTGACTGTATGTGCGCTCGTCCGAGTTGAAACCGTGATCCGAGACGACTACGAGCGCGGTGTCGGCCGCCGCCGGGCTTTGCGCAATCGCCGTCCAGAAGCGCCCGATCAAACGGTCGAGTTCTTGCAGCGCCGCCATGTGCGTGGCGCGGTCGCGATTGTGATGTGCGGCGTGATCAAACTCGGAAGTGTAGAAATCGAGATAGCGGACACGCGGGTCAGACAGTTTATCAAGCAACTCGCGTTCTAGTTGATCGTAAATCATGCCGCGCGCGCCCAGCCCCAGCGTCCACTCGTCAAATAGCTCACCGGGCGGGCGCGCGAGGAAATAGTTCTTCATGCCGCGCTCAAGCGTCGTCCAGCGCAAGCCCCGCTGGTGCATTTGAAAACCGACGTAGCGTTCGTCGTAAGGATATTTGTCTACCAAGAGCGGCACGCCGATCTCGTCGAGCACTTCCGGCCCCGGCATGTCCACGCGGCGGCGGCCGACGTTCTCGATCCAGACGGGGATGAAGTTTAGATAATCATAGGCGTGCAAGGTGAGACGGTCGAATTCGACGTTACCTTTGATCTGCAAATGCTGCCCTGTATCGAGCAGCGACCATGACGGCCCGGACAAACTCATGCCGCGCACGTAAAAATTCTCGACCCGCGTCCCGCCGTGATAAAAGATGCGCTCGATCCACGGCAGTACGCTCTGGCCCGTGCGCGGGTCGCGCTCGTGTACGTACTTGTCAACCTCCGCCCCCGGCAGCCCGTCAACTTTGATGATCACGATGCGCCGCGCTTGCGCGCCGGCCGACAGGTAAGCAAGCAGCAGCAGGCCGAGCGCCACAAGCAGGCGCAAGGGAGTGCGCAGTCGGAGCGAGCGCTTCTGCTCGATGGTACTCAATGCCTGCTTGATAAGAGTGCTCAACATGTATCGCTACGAGCTTGCCAGCTTACTGCTCACTGCTAACTCATTACTGATCGCCGATGGTGGCGATGATTTTGGCAGTGGCGGGTGCGATGCGTTGTTGTTCGCCGGCCGCGCGGCGCAGGTAATCGGCGCTCAGTGAACGCCAACGCGCGTCTTGTGCTTCGTCGCCGTAGATGTGCGCGAGCGCAGCCTTCGCGGTTTCATTGTTGATGCGATAGAGGCTGTCTAGGCACAGACGTTGCGCCGCTTCGTCCTGCGTGTGCGCGAAAATTTTTGCGATGGCGGCGGCTGTCTTTCCATCTGCGCGCGCACCGTGCGCGGCCGTGTATTCAAGCGCGCGGCGGACGCTGGCAATAGCCCATTGCACCTCGACCTGTGCGCTCGTCCGTGCGACCTCACGCAGAAAGCGCCGGTGGTAGGCAAGCTGGCGCTCCACGTCGAGCGTGGCGGCCTGCTCGCTCGGCGTTGCCTGTTCGCGATGTGTGTAGAGACCAAAACTTAACAGGTTGGCGACGCGAAAGAGTGTCTGCTCGGTGCGCGTGTGTTTCAATGGCACAAGCTCCGCGCGCCGGTCGCGGTCGAGTCGGGCGGGCAAGCCGTCGGGCCGCTGCGCGTAGTCGAGCAGCGCCGCATATTGTGCACGGGCTAGTTGCACCTCCGCCGCGCGGCCGTTCTCAAGTGGATTCAGTGAGACGTATTCCAACCGGCGACTGACTTCAGAGCGCAATTCCGGCTCGAGCGAAGCGTCGAGCGAGAGCAACAGTCTTAGTTGCGCATAGGCGCGCAGGCGCGAGGTCTGGTTCAAATCCATGCCGCGCTTGTCGGTCACGTAATCGTAGACTGTGCGGCCGAGAAAGTACGGCAGATCAAAACGTGAGACGGAGAGGACGTTGCGCGCCACATCTTCCAGTACGCGTTTGGACATCTCGCGCTGTTTCGGGTTGAGCGTGTCGCGGAAGTCCACGAGCAGGATCGGTATCTTCGGATGATCGAGACCGTAGAGCGCCAACGGCACAAGCTCAACCGCACGTGCGCCCGGCGCGTCCGCGGCCACAGGGCGTTGCTCTGCGTCGTAGTAGCGCGTCTCCGTATAGCCTTGCCACTTGCTTAGGCGTCTGTCCGTCCACGGGTTGTCGATGTTGAGGAAGCGGCCTTTGAACTGGCGTGCGCGGTTCGCTGCCAAATCTGTGCGTGCGAGCCAGAGCAGGGCGTGGGTGGCGCTGCCATCGGGTAACTCAAGCGGCTCGAAGATAAGATTGTTTGCTTCGGCCTGCTGGCGCAGAAGTTCCCAGTTGTGCCCGCGTATGTCGAGCCATTCGCTGGTCTGTTGTTGATAGACGCGCTGCAAGTAGATGTCGTCAACGATCCCGCCAAACGTTTTCTGCGTGAGCATCAGGCGCGCTTGAATTTCGTTCAACTCGCCGGGCGAAAAGACGGATTGCGTGCCCGACTCAGCCTCATACAACGACAGGATGGCGAGCGCGCGGATGATGTGCGCCTTGCGATAGTCGTCTACGTTGCGGCGATAGGCGCGCATCGTGGCCTTGACGACGAGGCCGGTCGGATCGAGCAGAATTGTTTGCAGCGCAGACCAGAAAAGTTTGCGCCACACCTCCGAGTCGGTGGCGGCTAGATCAACGACCGGCGGCGGAACGGCGCGCGCGTTGCCCTGTTTATTGCCGACCCGGTTGTAGAGAAAAGGCACGGCGGCGGCGGCGCGTTGGCCCGCGCCGGGCCGCGTGTACGTGTGCATCCAGACGTAGCGTAAGCGGTCATTCTCGCGCGTCTCGTCGCCGAGCGTATCGCGCAGGATCGTGACGAGCGGCACATCATCCGATGCACCGGGCGGCGCGCTCGCGCCAGCTTGTGGCAACTTTTCGTTGGTAGTGAGACCGGGCAGTTGCCCGAAGACAGTCAGCAACTCCGCGCCGCCCGCGACCGGGATACGCTCAAGGCGAAAGCCTGTCTGCGTGGGCGCAGGCGTGGCCGTCGGTTGAGCATTTGTGGCCGTCGTCTGCGCCAGCAGCGCAGTGTGCGCGCCCGGTGATAGGACGAAGAGCAGCGCTAGGATTGTCGAGATTGCGGCCCGCATCCAGCCCGCATAGCCCAGGCTCGTCATAACAGTTATGTGATGCTCCTCTTACTCAGCAACGCACTTCGGTTGGAGCGAAATGACTGCGCCCGCACATGTCTGTCTGTACAAACCGACCGCATCATAACGCTCCGTTCAATTCTACCGCAGGATCACTTGGCAACAACCATGCCGTACGCTCCCGGCGCATAGTGCTGACAGCGTCAACCCACAAGCAGTTTGACGCCAGTCGGCACACGACTGTTAACGTTCCCGTCTGCGATGCGCACAGGGCAAAGACACGTTGCCAGCGCACCGTGAGCCTCAAGGCTCGTTGACTGCCGCCAGCGCACGCAAAGTAGCTTCATCGAGCACATAGATGTTGAGGGCTGGCGTTGCGCCGACCGAGACGCGAGCCGCAGGTGTGCTCACACTATCCAGCCGATTGATGAGCGCGTCGTTCGTGTAATAGCGCCGTCCACGGGCCACGATGACGATATCGCCGGGCACGAGCGTGGCGCGTGCCGCGCGGTCGGAGAGCGAAACGGCGATCAGATCGTCGCGCCCGGCCCAGTGTGCATAGTGCGTGAACAGTTCCGGCGTCTCGCTGGCCACGCGCGCGTGCGGGCGCGCGCAAGTGGCGACCGTTACGGCCGTATCGCGCACGCCGCTATCGTAGAACTCATCATGCGGGAAGTAATCGCCCGCGCGCGCCTGTCCGCCACCGAGCGCGTTCGTGTAAAGCCGATAGTGTGGCAGCGCGCGCGCGGAAGCGTAGGCTGAGCCGGCAAGGGCGCAGAGTATAAAACCAAAGCGCGCATAGCCGCCGAGTGTGTCGCGCAGACCCGCGCGCTGCATGAGACGTGCGAGCCAAGCGGCAAGCGCCATCAAACCGACCGCCGTCGTGATGTGTACGACCGGCAGCGCGACCGTGAAGTAGCGCAGGAACTTGCCGCCAAGAAACGTAAAAGGGAAGAACCAGTAGTAGAGGTAGAAGAGCACGAAATAGCGCGCGTCACCCAGACGGCGTGTGAAGAGTAACGGTAATCCAAATAGGAAACCGGCGACGACGGTGAGCGGGAGCTTGAACGCCATGAAGGCGTAATAAAAGTACCATGGGATGCCGCGCAGCCAGAGCGTCATCTGGTTGAGATAGAGCTGGCCCATAAACTCATAGCCCGTGTGCCCGATGCGATGCTCGCCCGCGAAGATTCTCATCTCGTGCCACGTGCCCGGCAACAGGATCGTCGGGTTGCACAGGACGAAGACCACGCCCATCAACGCAAAGAACTTGAGCCAGCGCCGCTTGCCCAGACGCCAACGCGTCGCCGGCATCTGTTGAAAGATGTGATAGTAGCTGGTGCTGATGGCGATCAGGTGCGGCATATACTTCGAGGCGAGCATCGCGCCGAAGGCTGCGGCGGTCGCCCATGCGTAACGAAGCGGGTGCGTCTGCCCAGTCTCGGCCGCGCGTTGACAGCGTAGCCAGAAGACATTCGCCAGCAGGAAGAAGAAGAGTAGGAACGTGTCCTCTTTGGCAATACGATTAAAGCCGATGGCGGCCGGATCGAGCGCCCACAGGGCCGCCGCGACAAGCGCCGTCGCCGGGCCGAAGAGTTCCGCGACGAGGAGATAGAGCAGGAGGGAAGTAAACGTGCCGAGCAACACGCCGGGCAGACGCAGCGCTGTCTCCTCGGCGATCCGCCAGTCGGGATGGTGCGCCACGACGTTTGTCTTATTCCACTCCTCAGCCGCCATGATGCTCAACGCGAGCAGCGCCTTCATCAGAAAAGGATGCTCGCCGTTGGTCGAGGTCAGCCCATGCGCGCGATAGTCCGCTACAGTGTTGAGCTTATTCAATTCGTCTTCGCTCAAGCCCTCCGCGCTCAACTGATAGGCGCGTAGACCGAAACCGGCCAACAGGATCAAGCACAAAGTCGAGACGACGAGAATGCGGCTTGTGGCCCACGCGCCCGCGCTGCACTCTGGTGTGACGCGCGGGTGCTCGGCTGTGACAGCAGTTGCGGCCAAAACTTATTCTGACGCTCCTTGCTAAATAACTGCCAGCGCCAGTACGGACAGCGATCCGGCCGGGCGCTCAAAATCGCAAGGTTAGCCTGTCGTAAACTGTCTGTCAAAAAGCAGGTTCGGCGGCGGCGACAGAATAGCGGATGTTGACAGGCCAGCCCACAATTGGCTGTGACGCTTTGCGGATTGTCACAAGCGGTGTGCTTTAGGTTAAAGGGCAGGGGCGCTCTTAACGGCTTTGATTGGTCGTAGCCGTATTGGTGCGGCCGTCTTTGGGCGGTGTGTTGCTATTGGCTGTGGCATCGCCGTCCGGCGCGACCGGCGTCCATCCGGCGCGTTGCAAGAGCGTGAGCGCGTAGCGGACGGGCACGGCGAAATTGGCGTCCTGCATTTCTGTGAAGATGGCGAAGTTGACGCCGATGACGCGCCCCGATTGCCCGAAGAGGGGCGCGCCCGAACCGCCTTCGGCCGTGCGCGCGTCGTAGATGATGCGGTGGGCTTCGTAGTCCGTGATATGCCCTTGCGTGGTGAGCGGCTTGATCAAGTTCAACTCCGCGAGCCGACCGACGAGCACATCGACCGACGAGCCGAAGCGTTGCTTGATATTGTTCGCATCCTCATCCGGCAGCGAGGCAAGGATGCGATCCGGCCCCGAAGGATAGCCCATCAACACGACCGCTTTGCCGACCGCCGCCGCGTCCGACTCGCTGTCGAGCGGCAGGGCCGGTATGCCCGCCGGCACATCAGTCATATCGAGCGCGCACACTGCGACATCATCGCGCGCTGCGGACTGCTTGACACGCAGCGTGTAGGGCTGCTTGAAGCCGGGGAAATAGGCCATCAACTTCGTCAGGCGCGGGCGGCCGTTCACACTGCTGCTGAAGATCATCGAGCGTTCATCGGCAACCCACGGCTCGACTGCGACGTGCCGGTTGGTCACGATGTAGCCGCCGCCCACGTGAAAGCCTGTGCCGACGTAAGGGAACTCGGCGACGGGGCCATGCCCTTCAGGTGTGAGCAACGGCGCTTGTTCATTTTCGGGCGGCGCGCTCTCGTCCGCCGGGGTCGGCTGTGCTTCGGGGTAGCGCAAAGGGCGGCCCGTGCCCGCTTCGACGAAGATGTAAGTGCCGGAGATAAGACAGACGCCACTACCAAATTCGCTGCGCAGTTTCGGCGCAAGCGACATGCTGTTGATGATGTCTTTGTTGCTCTGATCTACTTTTTGAAACTGATCCTGCGAGGTTTTGATCTGTTGGTTCAACGCGCCGATCTGTTGATTCTGCGCCTCGATCTGGCGGCGACTCGTCTTTAGCTCTTTGTAAGCGGCGAAGCCTAGGTAGAGCGTGCCGCCGACGAGCGCGAGGGCGAAGAGCAGGATGATGAGTTTGGTGCTGCCATTGATCTCGCGCAAGAGTTCGCGCGTGAACTCGCGCAAGAAGACTTTGGCGTCGTCGCGGCGAGTGGTAGCGGCCGCGTCCAAGCTCGCGTCTTCGATAAAGGGCGCGATGCGCCGCTCGCGCGCGTGATCGACGACGAGCGCGGGCGGCCCGCTCAAGGGGAAGAATTGGAGCGTCAGATCGGCGGCAGGCAGTTGCACTTGATCGCCGTCGATGATCGCGCCGCCCTCGCGCAACGGCCGGTCGTTATGCGTGCTGGCCAGTGTGCGGTTGAAATCCGAGACGCGATAGTGCCCATTGGTGAAGACGAGTTCGAGCAGTAAGCCGGGTGGCGCGCTGAAGAGATCAGGCTGGAGGCGCAGGTCGCAGTCGGCGTCCGTGCCAATGCGTATGCGCTCGACGGCGAACACCTCGGTGTGCCGCTCCGCGCCGACCTCGACATGAATGACTACGCCATTTGCCATAGCACCAGACTCTGAACGCCAACGCCCTGATAACAATGAGGCGACCGCGAAAGGAACCGCACCAACAGCATAAACGGCGGTCTCGTGCGCAGTCGCCTACAGAGAGCATTCTATACTAAGCTATCAGGCGCGGGCAAAATTCAGGCCCGCGGTGCAACAGGCTCATGCGGCGGACGCATCCTAGCGGGCGAGGCTCGGCTGTAGGTTGACCCTCTCTCTCCGGCGCGGCTGTTCGATTTGCATTAAATATTTCAACGGGGGCGAACTCTTATGCTTCGGCGCATCTTGCTTTCTTTATTGGCGGGCGCGGTCCTGCTCGCCGCACTCGCTGGCACGCCGCACACGCGGGCGCAACGGATCGTTATGCCGCGCCTCAACTTCAAAGAGCGCACACTCGCCAACGGGTTGCGCGTGTTGAGCGCGCCGGACGCATCCAGCCCGACCGTGGCCATACAAGTCTGGTATCACGTCGGCTCGAAAGATGACCCGGAGGGCCGCAGCGGGTTCGCGCACTTGTTCGAGCATTTGATGTTCAAGAGCACGAAGCACATGAAGTCTGAGATGATGGACAGACTGACGGAGGATGTAGGCGGCTATAACAATGCTTATACGGCCGACGACGTGACGGTCTATTACGAGGTCGTCCCGTCGAACTATCTTGAGACTTTGCTCTGGGCCGAAGGTGATCGTTTGGCCACGCTCAACGTGGACGAGGCGAACTTCAAATCAGAGCGCGACGTGGTGAAAGAGGAGTTCCGCGCGCGCATTCTTGCGCCGCCTTACGGCAAACTCTTCTATCTGATCGAGCAGAAGTCTTTTAGCAAACATCCATATCGTCGCCCCGGCATCGGCAGCATTGAAGAACTCGATGCGGCCTCGCTCGCGGACGTGCGCGCCTTCCACTCGACCTTCTATCGTCCCGACAATGTAACGCTCGTCGTCGTCGGGGATTTCGAGCAGGCCCAATTCGACGCTTGGGTGGATAAATATCTCGCTTGGATTCCAAAGCCAAATGCGCCTTTGCCGCGTGTGCAGGTGCAGGAGCCGGCGCGCACACAGGAGGCGCGCTTCACAGAGTACGGGCAGAACGTGCCGCTCCCCGCAGTCGCTTTTACTTATTTGATCCCGCCCAAGGGCAGCCCTGACGCCGACGCGCTGCGCGTCGCCGAAACGATCCTCTCTGCCGGTGAATCGTCGCGCCTCTACCGCGCGCTCGTCTACGAGCAACAAGTGGCGCAGAGCGTTAACGCCGGAACAGACCTGCGCGAGGACGCGAGCCTCTTCATCTTCGATGTGATCTTGGCGAGCGGCAAGAAGCTCGACGAAGCCGAGCGCGCGCTCGCCGCCGAGATCAAGAAGATGGCAGCCGCGCCCGTCTCGCCCGCTGAACTTGATAAGGCTAAGAACCAACTCATCACAGGCCAACTGCGCGAGCGCGAAACGAACAACGGCAAGGCCGGCGCGCTCGGCGAGGCGGCCGTGCTATTAGGCGATCCAAACCGCGTCAACACTGACATCGCGCGGTTGCAAGCGGTCTCGGCCGCTGATGTGCAGCGCGTGATGAAGAAGTATTTCGCGGACACGAATCGCGTCGTGCTCGATTACTTGCCGGAGTCGGCGCGCTCTGGTAACACGACGGGCGCGCATGTGCAGCGGCGGCCGCATGACGCGGCGCAGATGGTCGCGGGGGCGAGTGAAGGAGGGCAGGCGAAATGAAGATAAAGCTAAGGAACATTAAACGCGCATTAGGCCTGCTGACATTCCTGCTGCTGTCTGCGTCGGCTTGGCCCGCCATAGCACAAACGCCGGGAGCCACACCACCGTCGCCGGCCGCGCCGCGCTCGCCACAGATTCCGCGCCCCGTCGAGCGTAAACTCGCGAACGGGCTGCGCGTCATCCTCGTCGAGCGCAAGAACGTGCCGCTCGTCAGCGCTGCGCTCTACATCAAAAACGGCGGCGAGATAGACCCACCCCAGCTAGCCGGACTCGCAGACATGACCGCGTCGCTCCTGACCAAAGGCACGGTCAAACGGAGCGCGCCGGAGATCGCTGAAGCCATCGAAGCGCTCGGCGGCACTCTCGATTCGGGCGCGAGTTGGGATAGATCGACCGCCTCGGTGGGCGTCATGTCGGCCCGTTTTGCTTCGGCGCTGGCGATCCTATCCGACGTAGTCCGCCAACCGACTTTCAAAGACGAAGAGATCGAGCGGTTGCGCCAACAGTATCTCGACGACTTGCAAGTGGCGCTCGGCGATCCCGGCCAACTCGCGCGCTACGTCACGGCCCGCGTCATCTTCGGCGACGCGCCCTACGGGCATCCGCTCTCGGGCACGCCCGAATCCATCGCCCGCATCAAACGCGCAGACATCATGCGCCTGCATGCGACCTATTATCGCCCCGACAATGCGATCCTCGTCATCGGCGGCGACATCGCACCCGCGACAGCCTTCGCTTTAAGCACGCGCTTGTTCGGCGACTGGCGCAACCCGGCCAACGTGTTGCCTTCAGCAGGCAAAGGCGGTATGGCACTCGACAAGCCAACCAGCAAGCCATACAGACAACGCGTCGTCGTGATCGATAAACCGGATGCCGGGCAGGCAGCGGTCGCTGTCGCACGCATAGGGCTGAACCGCCGCGACCCCGACTACTATCGCGCGCTCGTGGCCAACTCGGTGCTGAGCGGCTACTCGGGCCGGCTCAATCAGGAGATTCGCATCAAACGCGGCTTGAGTTATGGCGCGGGTAGTGCGCTCGATCCACGTCGCGACGTGGGGCCGTTCGTCGCTTCGGCTCAGACAAAGAATCCCACCGGCGCGCAGGTGGCCGAACTACTGCTCGGCGAACTCAGCCGGCTGGCGACAGGTGAACTGCCGGAAGCGGAATTGACGCCGCGCAAGGCCGTGCTTATCGGCACGTTCGGGCGCAACCTCGAAACCTCGAACGGGTTGGTCACGCAGATCGCGGCGCTCGCGCTCTATGGGCTGAGTCTTGACGAGATAAATCATTACATCAATAACGTGCAAGGGATCACGGCCGCTGATGTGCAACGTTTTGCCGGCGCACGTTTGCCCGCACAGGATGCAAGCGTGGTCATCGTCGGTGATGCGAAGGAGTTTTTGCCTGCGTTGCGCAAACAATATCCGAATGTGGAAGTCATTCCCGTGGCGGAACTCGATCTCAATAGTGCTTCCTTGCACAAGTCAAAGGAATAGTCTTATGTCCAAACGCACCTGCTGGTTGAGTCTCAACAGCCTGATCTGCCTGCTCATTTTAATGGTCGGCGTCAACGCGCAGACGCCTTATGACGCACGCCGTACAGACGATGCGGCGCAGGTTGACGCTA
The DNA here is from genome assembly GCA_045807745.1 of Pyrinomonadaceae bacterium. Classification (GTDB taxonomy): domain Bacteria; phylum Acidobacteriota; class Blastocatellia; order Pyrinomonadales; family Pyrinomonadaceae; genus QHXQ01. The sequence goes on along the minus strand of JBJMGT010000015.1, from coordinate 489,129 downwards.
TCAACGCGACCCGCCAATTGGCGAGCGCCGATGCGCTTGTCCGCCAGCACGCGGCCGAAGAGTTGGCGCAGCTTGCGGCGACAGAAGAGCGGCGCATGGTCGAAGGCTATCGCTTGCAGGAGAAGAACACGCGTGTGCGCCTTGCACTCGACTGGGCGCTCTATCGCATGGGCAAGTCGGAGGCGCTCTACGCCATCGTGCGCGCGCTCGATTCGGCGCGGGCCGAGCAGGCGGCTGGTTATCTGAGCGGACTCGAAACCGCACAGCCGCTCTACCCGATCCTCCCGCGCGTCAATGGCAACACGCAGATCAAACTACTCGAAGTGCTCGCGCGCATCGGCGATGCCGCGACGCTCGAACAACTTAAACCCTTCACCGCCTCCTTCGATCTCAAGATCGCCGCCGCCGCGCACCACGCCGAGCAGGAGATCACACAACGCGTCGGTCAATCGCCGACCAACACGCCTGCGCGCCCGCGCCAAGTCATAATCGATAAACCGCCGACCCCATAACAAGCAAAGCTGAGATAAGTATCAGGTGCGCAAGATGAGCGCGGCACGATGAAGCTAAACAACTTCATCATTCCGCGCTCATCCCTCATCCCTCACCCTTCATCCTTTCCCTTTGTGTCCTTCGTGGCTTTGTGGTTAATTCTCACTAATGCATCGAAACCTGCGCTCATACATGGCGCTGCTCGAACGCGAGCGCGACCTCATCACAGTCGAGGCGGAAGTTGATCCATATTTGGAACTGGCCGAAGTCCACCGGCGCGTGATCGCACAGGGAGGCTCGGCGCTTTTGTTCAAGCGCGTCAAAGGCAGTCGCTATCCGGTCATCACGAATCTCTTCGGCACGGCGCGGCGGATCGAGTTGGCGTTCGGCCCGAAGCCGGAAGCACTGGTGCGTCAGGTCGTACACGTAGCCGAAGCATTGTTGCCGCCGAAAGTCGGCGCGCTCTGGCAGCACCGCTCGCTCGCGCTCGAAGCGTTGAAGCTGGGCACTAAACGCGTGCGGCGCGCACCCGTGCTTGCAGAGATCGACCGGCCTGCGCGCTTGGACGAGTTACCAGTGCTAACGACTTGGCAAGAGGACGGCGGGCCGTTCTTCACTCTGCCGCTCGTCTACACGGAACACCCGTTGACGCGCAAACACAATCTGGGCATGTATCGCATGCAGTGTTACGACGCGCAGACAACCGGCATGCACTGGCAGATACACAAGGGCGGCGGCTTTCATTATCACGCGGCCGAAGAGTCGGGACAGCCTTTGCCGTTGACGATGTTCTTAGGCGGCCCGCCCGCGCTCATCCTCGCGGCCATTGCGCCGCTGCCGGAAGACGTGCCGGAACTTGTGCTCGCGTCCGTGTTGGCGGGCGAGAAGATCGGCATGGCACAGAATCCGCTCGGCACGGGGCATCGTCTTATCGCTGAAGCGGAGTTTGCCTTAATTGGTAGCGTCGCGCCGCATGTGCGTAGACCCGAAGGCCCCTTTGGCGATCACTACGGTTACTATTCGCTGCAACACGACTATCCCGTCTTCAACGTGGCGGCCGTCTGTCACCGCAGCGACGCCATCTATCCGGCCACGGTCGTCGGCAAACCACGACAGGAAGATTTTTTCATCGGCGATTACTTGCAACAGCTACTCGCGCCGCTCTTCCCACTCGTCATGCCGAGCGTGCGCGACCTGTGGTCATACGGCGAGACAGGCTTTCATTCGCTCGCCGCCGCCGTCGTGCGCGAACGCTACGGCCGGGAGGCGCTCGTCTCCGGCTTCCGCATCCTCGGCGAAGGTCAATTATCGCTCACCAAGTTTCTGTTGCTCACAGACACGCCGCAAGATTTACGCGACTTTCGCGCGCTCTTCGAGCACATCCTCGCGCGTGCGCGGTTTGAGAGCGACCTCTTCATCTTCGCCAACGTTTCGATGGACACGCTCGATTACACGAGCGGCAAGGTCAACGAAGGCAGCAAGGCGATCATGCTTGGTCTCGGCGACGCGGTGCGCGAGTTGCCGCGCGAGTTTCGTGGGCAGCTACCCGCCGGTGTCACACGCGCCGAAGTCTTCTGCGGCGGCTGTCTCGTCGTCGAAGGTGTGCCTTACGCACAGGACGCAGAACAGGCCGCACGGCTCGCACGCGCTGAAGCGTTCGCCGCTTGGCCGCTCGTTGTGTTGCACGACGATGCGTCGGTCGCGCGCACGCCGGTCGATTTTCTCTGGGCCACCTGGACGCGCTTCGAGCCGGCCACCGACATACACGCAGCCGACACGCGCGTGCTGCGCCACCACCTCGCCTACAGCGCGCCCCTCGTCATCGACGCACGCATGAAACCGGGCTACCCGGCCGAGTTGCTTGTGCGTGACGACATTGCCGCGCTGGTTGATCGGCGCTGGCGCGAATATTTTCCGCGTGAGTTTTAAGTGAGCCGCTTTAAGTCTGAAGCGGTAGGCGAAGCGTGAAGAGTGCGCCGCCTGTTGGCGCGTTGGCGGCGGTAAGTGTGCCGCCGTGTTCGGCGACGACGCGGTGCGCGAGCGCGAGACCGACGCCGTGCCCTTGCGCCTTGGTCGTGAAGAAGGGAATGAAGATGCGTTGCAGGTCGGGCGGCGGAATACCGGGGCCAGTGTCTTTAATTTCAACGGTGACGAAAGCCGCGCCCGTGTGCTGATCGACGCTGCGCGTGCCGCGCACGCTGACGCACCGCTCCGTGCTTTCGTCTTCGATAGCCTCGACCGCGTTGCGTAATAAGTTCAAGAGCGCCTGTCGCAACATGCGTTCGTCCGCGCGCAAGGATGGGAACTCGCCGCCCGTGATTAGCTCAACGCGACGTTCGACCAGCAAAGGTTGCAGCTCGGTCGCGCAGTCGGCAAGTAGTTCGGTGAGCACAACGTCGCTGAGCGTTAGCGGTTGCGGGCGGGCGAAGTTGAGAAAGCTTGTGACCAATTCGGTGAGGCTGCGGACTTCGTGCAAGAGTGCAGCAGCGGCGGTGCGCCCGCGTTCATCCAGCTCGAGCTTCTGTAACAGTTGCGTGTAGCCGTGCAGCGCCGCCAGCGCGTTCTTGAACTCGTGCGCCAGCCCGGCGGACATCTCACCGAGACTTTCAAGATTGCGTTTGAGGGCCAGCGCTTCGCGTAGCTGAGCCACCTCCGTGATGTCTGTGAGCAGGCAGAGTGCGCCGCGCGCGCCTGCGCCCGGTTGCGGATTGATGGGCGCGACCGTTGTGCCCAAACGACGCGCACCGTTGGCGTTTGCGGCTGTAACCTCTTCGCGGCGATACAGCTCGCCGGTTTGGAGACAACGCTCGACGAGATCGGCCAAGTCGGGCGCGGCGTGCAACAGCGTCTGCACCGATTGACCTTCAGCCGCGCCATCCACATCGAGCAGCACACGCGCGGGCGCGTTGACGACCGTCGCGCGCCCTTGCGCGTCGAAGGCGACCAGACCTGATGGGACGCTCGCGATGATGTGTTCGCTAAACTGTTCGGCGCTCACCGCGCGCGCACTGGCCCGCGCGCTCAACGCTTCCAACTCGCGCTGTTGGGCGCGCAATTGTGCGACGACAGCTTGAAAAGTTTCCAGCACGAACTCAGTCTCGTCGCGTGGGCCATCCGGCCGGGCGGCGATTGGCGCACGCTCGGCCTCGCCGATAAGTTGCCGGTATGGTCTGAGCAGCCAGCGCGGGAGCAGCACCACACAGGGAACGCTCACGAGCAGCGTGATAATGAAGACCGTGAAGAGGACGGGCGCGCGGGCGGCGCGCGTCTGCGGCGTCAGCGCCACGAGCGTCAGCGTGAACAGATTCGCCAGCAGCAGTAGCCCCACCACCAGCGCCAACGCCAACTGCACACGATTTTCGTAACGAGACATATGACGAGTGACGAGTGACGAGTGACGAGTGACGAGTGACGAGTTAAGAGAAGTTCTAATCTCGTCACTCGTCACTTGTCACTCGTCACTGCTATGGAATGAAACGGCCCACGTACCACTTGATGATCTCGTCGCCGAAGAACAGGCTCAGGAGTGCGCCGAGACCGAGAAAGATGCCGAAGGGAAGTAGCATCTGCATGTTGCGCTCGCGCCGGTACGCCATGACGCCGATGCCCGCGACCGAGCCGGCGATGACGGCGAGAAATATAGTCAGCACAGTGCGCGGCCAACCTAAGAGCGCGCCGACCATAAACATCATCTTTACATCGCCGAGACCCATCGCCTCGACGCCGCGCAAACGTTCCCACAGCCAGCCCATCAGCCAGAGCGAGCCGCCGCCGATGGCCGCGCCAAAGAGCGCGCCAAAGAGCGAGACCGTCCAAGCGGGCCAACCCGCCAGCAGCCCGCCCGTCATGAAATCGAGACCGTAAAGATTAGGCACGAGGGCGCGGCAGATGAGAGCCAAGGCGAGACCCGGCAGCGTGATCACGTCGGGCAAGATCATGTGCTCTGCGTCGATGAAGACGAGCGCGACGAGCGCGGCGACGAAAACTAGATCGAAGGGCAACGCGAGCGTGAGACCGTCATGCGCGAAGGTCAGCGCGAAGAGCAGTCCGGTCAGCGCCTCGACCGCCGGGTAGCGCGCGGAGATCGGCGTGCGACAGTTGCGACAGCGCCCGCGCAGCACGAGGTAGCTCAAGACCGGGATGTTGTCATAAGGGCGGATCGACGTGCCGCATTCGGGGCAGCGCGAAGTTGGGAAGACAATCGATTCTTCGCGCGGGATGCGATGGATGACAACGTTCAGAAAGCTGCCGATGGCGAAGCCGACCGCGGTTATCGAAGCGAGCAGCATCGGATATGGCAGCAGCGTCGGCGCGAGCGGGTCGATTTGCAGAATAAGTGAAAGAGACATGCGTTGGAATGTTGCACGTGAACAATTTGTACGCACCAATTGTCTGCTTGACGTGCGCGTGCGCCCGCAAGCATATTAAAGCTTCGGGCCGATTTGCGAAAGACCGAAACGAATGAGCCAAGGGGAGAGGTACAGTTGAATTCACGCAGACCCGTCATCGCAATGCTGGTGCTGGGCGCGGTCGTCGTCGCCGTACTCACCTTTGTCCCGTACACGCTGACGATGGTCAGACAAGCGGGCGCGCGCATGGCCGACGTGGCCGTGGCGCAGCTTGCGCCGACGCCCGATCCCACCTTCGAGGCTGAGATCAATCAACCGGCCGAGCCGGAGTTTGACGTGGCCACGTGGTATGCCGCGCGGAGCGAAGAGCCGGAACGCCACGGCGTCTTGATTCAATCATTTGACGGCCGGCACACCTACGCGGCGCACAACGCCGACGCTGCTTTCAATCCTGCTTCGCTTGTCAAACTCGCCACCACGCTCGTCGCCCTCAAGCGACTCGGCAAGGACTATCGCTTCGAGACGCGCGTCCTTTTCGACGGGCAGGTCGATCAGAAAAAAGTGTTGCACGGCGATCTCTATCTGGACGGCGCAGATCCCAGTTTCGGCGACGCGTCGGCGGTCGCCGTCGCACGCGCGCTGAAAGCTCATGGCATCGAGCACGTGCAGGGGAAGGTACTTGTCACACAGAGCTTCTCATTCAACCTAAGCGAGCGGGCGGAGGACTCCGCGAAGTACGCGGCGCAGGTGATGCAGCTTAAAGAGACGGAGACGGGCGTGGCCGAGCAGCCGCAAGGGCAGCGCCTCTTTATCCTCCGCTCGCAACCGTTGCAGCACATACTGCTCTACATGAACGCGCACTCGGTCAACTTCATCGCGCATCGGCTCGGCGACTTGCTCGGCGGCCCCGGCGGCGTGGCCGAGACCATCAGGACGGAGTTGCGGCTCGCGCCCGATCAGATCCAGTTTGAATCCACTTCAGGGTTGTATAACAACCGTATGAGTCCGCGCGGGCTGGTCGCCGTCATCCACGCGCTGACCGAAGAGGCAGAGCGGCAGGGCTTGCAGCCTGACGATATACTGCCGGTGGCGAGTTGCGACGTGGGCACGTTGCGTCGCCGGATGGAGGGCACGGGCTTTGAGGGCGCAGTCGTCGGCAAGACCGGGACGCTGACAGAGCAAGACGGCGGTATGTCGAACTTGGGCGGTCTGGTCTACACAAAAGACGACAGCCCGATTCTCTTCGTCATACTGGCGCAAGGGCAGCGCATCTGGGACAACAAGCAAATGGCCGATCAACTCCTCGCCGAAGTGCTGCGCACACATCAAGCAGCCTGTGTCATGCAACCCGACGCACCGCACCGGCAGTTGTTAGCGCCGACCGATTTGCAAATCAGCGAATAGCGTAATGCCGGGAGCGCGGGCATCCCTGCCCGCCAACGAGCCGCGAGGCGAGTTATTATTCGCGCGCACGCGCTCATGGCAGGCAGGATGCCTGCGCTCCCGGCATTACGCAAGTGCTAATCGCGTTAATCTTTCTTGCTTTGCAATTCCCACAACAATAGGTGTTTTAGAAACGCGTGATGTGCGGCGAAGCGTGCGATGCAGTAGCCGGCAAGACCGTCGCGGAAGCCGCCTTTGAGCAGATAGCTGCGGGTGAAAGCGAGCGGGCCCGCAGTGGCGATCTTGAGTAGTGAAGTCCGCCGACCTTGTTCGTACATCTGGCGCGCGGCGAGCGGTGCGTAGCGCTCACCGATCATACGATGATGATGTGCCGCGTCGCGGACGCTGTAGTGGAGCAGGTCGCCGTGCAAGGTCGCGACGCGTGTGTCCGCATCCATCTGCACGGACTCGTGTATGTACGCACCGGCCCAGTGCCCGCGTGCGCGGCGATAGAGGCGCAGTTGGGCGTCCGGGTACCAGCCGCTGCCGCGAATCCAACGATTCATGTAGAAGGAGCGCCGCGCGACGCGATAACCGTCGGCGAGTTGCGCGTCCGGTGTGTAGAGCAAATCTTCGATGCTCGACCGCAGCTCGGTTGAGACGCGCTCGTCTGCGTCGAGGCTGAAGACCCACTCATGTGTGGCTGCGTCGGCCGCGAACTGTTTCTGCGCGGCAAAGCCCGGCCATGCGCGCTCGATGACGCGCGCCCCGCAATCTGCGGCCAAGGCGCGCGTCGCGTCGGTCGATTCGGCGTCCACGACCAGAATCTCGTCGGCCCAAGCGACCGACTCGCACGCGGCGCGGATATGCTCCGCCTCGTTGTAGGTGATGATGGTGGCCGTGATCTTCAAGATGAGTTAGTCAGCGCAAGTGTTCTGTCTCTATAGCCGCAAGCCTTTTGCGTGCGAGCATACGGAGGGCGCGGGTGAGCGTCAACCATTGCGCAACGCCGCGCGGTGTTGAAGTTAATAAGCTTTGCTGGGTCGGCGCAAAAGCGATTGCCGGTTAGTGCGAATCATCGACGCGCACTAACCGGCAATTTGTTGCTCTCAAATCTGCCAGATCAAATTTGAGAAAGATGTTAAGGCATTGTCGGTGTCTCGACGACGATGTTGTTGGCCCGCAGGGTTGTAGACGTGGCGCGTTGTAGCTCTGCGAGCGCTTTGTTGTAGTCGGTCTCGGCGCGCAGTTCTTGATTGCGCGCGTTGACGAGCGCGTTCTCGCGCTGGAACAAGATGAACGTGGTCGAGCGGCCGACCTGATAGAGCCGTCGCTCACCCGTCAGTTGCAGTTCCGCGTTCGCCCGCGCCTCGCGGGCCGTCACGACGCGTTGGCGCGCTGTCTCGACCGACTGCGCGGCGTTGCGCACTTCAACCTCGATGGTTTGTTCTTCCGAGCGCATCTGCGCCGCAATCTGATCGCGCTGGACTTGCGCGCCCGCCAAGTTCGCTTTGGCCGTCGTGTTGTGCAGCGGTAATTGGATGGTCGCACCGACGACGATGTTGCGCGTGCTGAACTTGAACAGGTTTTCGAGCGTCTTCCCGTAGCCGCCGGTGAACTGCTGCGGGACGACCAATCCGGGGTTGCGGGCAATGACGGTAGGGTTCACAGTGCCGGCCAGCCCAGTGGTCGAGAAGGTTGCGACCAGATCGATTTGTGGTTTCGTCTGATTCTTGTAAAAGCTGACGTCTATGTCGTTGATCTCCTGCTGTAGCTTCTGCCGGTGGAGTTCCGGCCGGTTCGAGCGCGCCTCAGTGAGCGCCGCAATAAGATCGACCGGCGACACATCAAACGAAGGCTTGTCGGTCGGCACCAGCGCCGCCGACCATTCCAGCACGAGCGGGTCTTTCAGGATCAACTGTTTCAATGTGTTCTCCGCGACGGAGACCAACTGCGAGGCGCTCAAGAGCGATGAGATGCGGTTGGACAGTTCGGTCTGCACTTCGGCGCGCTCCAACGGTGCGGCTGCGCCCGCCGCCACGCTCGCTTCAGTGCGGCGGAAGTTCTCGCGCGCCAGATTCACGTTCGCGATCTGGTTCTGCTCGTCGCGCAAGGCGAAGACCAAGTCCCAGTAGGCGCGCTGCACCTGCGAGATGACGTTGATCGTGCTACGCCGAAAGTCTGCGTCCGACTGTTCGAGCCGCTTGCGCTGGATGCGAATCTGCCGGCGGTTGAAATCGACTTCGCGATTGCGCCAGAGCGGCTGCGTGAGTTGAATGCCCTGATTGGACGAGTAGAATGGATTGAGCGTCGAACTGCTGGCGGTCGTCGTCTCGCGCGTGTTGTTGAAGAAGTAAGAGACGTTGCTGCCCCAACGGCCGAACGATTTCGAGAGCGCGAAGTCGTTGTTGATGTCGGTCGTGCCGACCGTGCCGGCCGATGTTGCGCCGCCGAAGATGCTGGTGACGGGGCGGACGGAGTTGTTGATCTGCGGCGTGAACTGGAAGACGGGATCATAGACGCCTTGGAGCGAGCGCAAGACCGTCTCGGCAAACTTCACATCATTGCGTGCGACCTCGATGTCGTTGTTGTTTTCGAGCGCGCGGCGGATCGCTTCATTGAGCGTCAACGGCAGCGTGTTATCGCCCTGCACGCCGAGGCGCGTGAGCGAGGGCATTGGCGGCACGGGGCGCGGCGTCGTGTCGGTCAGCACGGGCGCGGTCGTCTCCTCCTGCGTCTCCGGCAGCATGGTTGGCGGTACGCCTTCGAGGGGCGTGGCTGTGGGCACGGGCGGCGTGCTCTGCGTCGGCGTCTGCGTCGCGGGCGGCAGATTTGTGCCGGGCGGAGCTTGCGGTAGAGGCTGCTGCGTTGACGGCGGCCGGGTCGGGTCGTTGTTGGGGCGCGGCTGATCGGGCGGCGGCTGTTGCTGCTGCGTGCCGGGCGGGCGCGTTGCGTCCTGCTGCGCCGGGTTCTGGGGCGTAGGTACGGGCGTGGGCGTCTGAGCCAGTGTGCCGGTCTCCTGCACATTCGCGGTCGAGTAGATCAGGGGCGCGGGCACTTGGGCCAGCGTGACCGCACATAGGGACAGGCAGATGGCAGCGGTCTGCAAGGGCGCGCGCAGGCGTTGACTGAACATCAAAACGAAAACTCCTCTGGGAAACTTTAGGTGCACGACTCAGGCGGGCAGCGCATGAAGCATTGATGAAAGCCGACGCCGCAAGTCTGTTCCTACTACGTCACGCTCGCGCGTGGGGTTTCATAATAAGCAATTGCAAGACCGTACGAGAGGCGTGATTTATGGGCAGAAACGGATAGGTTTGGTGCGGCGGCGAGTCGCTACGTCGCAAAAGCGTGAAGCGTGATTCCCGGAAGCGGGACGGGCAAGGCAAGTTAATCAGGCAAGCCGCGTTAACGCTGCGCGTGTGCGTTACAGATGCGTAAAGTTAAGAATGAAGATTAGCCCTGCACCTACCTCAAGGCGCGCTTCCTTGACACCACTCGCGTGGGGCATTATCTTGCCAATCTTCTGTTTCACCTGCATTTCTGGCACCGGGAGCGCGCGCCACATCGCAGGGCAGCGTGCGCTTAAGACAAGCGCACACACGGGCCGTGAGCGGGGTGCGCCTCCGAATACATGGACGGCGAGGAGGCTTTGAGTGACATGGCAGTGAAGGTCGGCATCAACGGTTTTGGACGCATCGGGCGCAACATCCTGCGCACCAGCCTCGGCGATTCTGGGATAGATTTTGTCGCCGTCAACGACATCACCGATACGAAGACGCTCGCGCACCTCCTCAAATACGACTCCGTGCTCGGCAATCTCGAACAGGAGATCGCTGCTATAGACAATGGCATCCGCGTCGGCAGTGACGAGTTTCGCGTCTTCTCCGTGCGCGACCCGGCGGCGATCCCTTGGGCAGAGGTCGGTGCAGAGATCGTGATCGAATCGACGGGTCTGTTCACCAAAGCGGAGGACGCGCGCAAGCACCTGCGCGGCTCGGTCAAGAAGGTGATCATCAGCGCGCCCGCGAAGAACGAGGACATCACCATCGTGCTCGGCGTCAACAGCGACGCTTACGATCCGGCCGTTCACCACGTGATCTCAAACGCCTCCTGCACGACCAACTGTCTCGCGCCCGTCGCCAAAGTCATACACCAGAATTTCCGGATCAAGTCGGCGCAGATGACGACGATCCACTCGTACACAAATGATCAGCAGTTGCTCGACCTGCCGCACAAGGACTTGCGCCGTGCGCGCGCCGCTGCGCTCTCGATGATCCCGACCTCGACCGGCGCGGCCAAAGCAGTTGCGCTCGTGCTGCCGGAGTTGAAAGGCAAGTTCGACGGCATCAGCGTGCGTGTGCCGACGCCAAACGTCTCGCTCGTGGACGTAGTGATGGAAGTCGAACGCACGACGACGACCGAGGAGGTCAACACGGCCTTGAAGAATGCGGCCAACGAAGAACTGCGCGGCATCCTCGCTTTCTCGGAAGAACCGCTCGTCTCGGTGGATTTTCGTAAGAACGACAACTCCTCCATCGTCGATGCTGAATACACCAAAGTCATCGGCGGCACACTCATCAAAGTGCTCTCGTGGTACGACAACGAGTGGGGCTACTCCTGCCGCGTCCGCGACCTCGTCAAGTTCATTGCCGAGAAGGGACTCTAAAAGCAGTGACGAGTGACAAGTGACAAGTTGAAATAAACTTCTTACTCGTCACTCGTCACTTGTCACTGTCTTTATGAAACTGTCGATCAAAGACCTTGAGTTGAAGGGCCAGCGCGTGTTTGTGCGCGTGGATTTCAATGTGCCGATCAAGGATGGGCAGGTGACGGATGACACGCGCATCCGTGCGGCTTTGCCGACGATTGAATATGCGACGGGGCAGGGCGGGCGCGTGATCCTCGCGTCGCACTTGGGTCGGCCGAAAGGCGAGCGGGTGGAAAAGTACAGCCTGCGGCCGGTCGCGGCGCATCTGGCGGAGTTGCTTGGTAAGCCGGTCGCGTTTGTAGAGGATTGCGTGGGCGAAGCGGCGCGCACAAAGGTTGCGGCGCTTGCGGACGGCGAAATATTGCTGCTTGAGAATCTACGTTTCCACGCTGAGGAAGAGAAGAACGACGAAGGCTTCGCGCGCGAGTTGGCCGAGTTGTGCGATGTGTATGTGAACGACGCCTTCGGGGCGGCGCATCGCGCGCACGCCTCGACCGCCGGGATCACAAAGTTTGTCGCGCAAGCTGCGGCCGGGCTGTTGATGCAGAAGGAGCTAGATTATCTCGGTCGTGTCATCAATAATCCGGAGCACCCGTTCGTCGCGATTCTCGGCGGCGCGAAAGTGTCGGATAAAATTCCAGTCATCGACGCGTTGATTGCGCGACGCGTGGACAAACTCATCATCGGCGGCGCGATGGCTTATACTTTCTTCAAGGCGCAAGGCTTCACCATTGGCAAGTCGCTCGTCGAAGATGACAAGCTGGCGACGGCGCGCGAGATCATGGCACGGGCTACGAGCGCGGGCGTCGAGTTGCTGTTGCCGACTGATCACGTCGTCGTCGACAGCTACGATCCGCTCAAGAGCAAGAAGACGATCCCCATCGAGTTCACCAACGCCGGGCACGTCGGCGTAGACATCGGCATCGAATCGGTGGCGCACTTTGCGCGCGCACTCGCGGACGCGAAGACCGTCATCTGGAACGGCCCGATGGGCATCTTCGAGGAGAAAGAACTCGGCTTCGATCAAGGCACGGTCGGTGTCGCCCGCGCCGTCGCCGAAGCAGCCGACCGCGGCGCGACCGTTATCGTCGGCGGTGGCGACTCGGTCGCTGCCATAACGGAGGCAGGCGTCGCCGACCGCATCACGCACATCTCGACCGGCGGCGGGGCAACACTCGAATTCTTGGCCGGCGACGAACTGCCCGGCGTCGCGGCACTTAATGAAAGGATGAAGGATGAAGGATGAAGGATGAAGAGAACGAAACGGCTATCGTTTCATCCTTCATCCTTCATCCTTCATCCTTAACATATCTTGCGTAAGCCCATCATCGCCGGCAACTGGAAGATGTATAAGCTGGTCGCGGAATCCGTGGCGACGGCTTTAGCGTTGCGCCCACTGGTGGCGAATGCGAATCACTGCGAGGTGATCATTGCGCCGCCGTTTACATCATTGAAAGTCGTCGCGGACAGGCTGGAAGGCTCGAACATCAAGGTCGCGGGGCAGAATTGTGCGACCGAGGCGAAGCACGGCGCACACACCGGTGAGATTGCGGCCGACATGCTACGCGATGTCGGCTGCACGCATGCAATCGTCGGCCATTCCGAACGGCGACACCTCTACGGCGAGTCCGATTCGATGGTCAACCTCAAGACGCAGGCGGCGCTGGCGGCCGGATTGACGGTGATCTTGTGCGTCGGCGAGACGCTGGCGCAACGCGAGCGCGGGCACGCAGAGTCGGTCGTGCGCGGTCAGTTAGAGGGCGGCTTGCGTGGTTTGACATCAAACGACCTCGCTCGTATCATCATCGCGTACGAGCCGGTCTGGGCTATCGGCACCGGGCAAACTGCGACGCCGGAACAAGCGCAGGAACTTCATGCGTTTATCCGGCGCGTTTTCGCGGAGAGGCATAACGAGGACGCAGGGCAAGCGTTACGCATCCTCTACGGCGGCTCAGTCAAATCCGATAACATCGCGGGGCTGATGACGCAAGCGGATATTGACGGTGCGCTCGTGGGCGGCGCAAGTTTAGACGCTGAGACGTTCGCGCAGATCGTGCATTACAATCTTTAAGTTTGAGGACGAAGCATTGCTGGCCTATTTCTTATACGGACTATTCATTCTCTCGTGCGTTGTGCTGGTCGTCGCCGTGCTGTTACAGCCGGGCAAGGCCGATGCCGGCGCGCTCTTTACGAGTTCGGTTTCGAGTACAGCCTTCGGCCCGCGCGGCACACAGACGCTGCTCGCCAAGATCACCATCGGCGCGGCCATACTGTTTATGCTGACGGCGCTCATGCTGTCGCTGCCCGCCCTGACCGGCTCGCGCTCTGTGTTGCAATCAACGACGGCCGAACCGACGCCGACGCCTGCACCGGCCGCGACCGCGACACCGCAGACTCAGACAACCACCGTGCCAATCACAGCGCCGGAGACGAACGCGAATACGAACGCTGCTAACGCAGACAATACGAACTCGAATAAGACCGCGCCGAAGAACGCGAACAATAAATAACCGACGACGAATTTTTGTGGGGATGTGGCGGAATTGACAGCCGCGCGCGTTTGTTCATAAGCGCCTTCTCTTATCTGAGCGGTGTATGCCAAATTGCAAATACACCTACGAGATACTGTATCCGGTTGTTGAGTCCTCGCTTTCTTACGCTGAGGTACTGCGGCGGTTAGGTTTGAAGCAGACCGGGGGATCGCAGTCTAATATCAAACGTCTAGTCCGGAAGTTTGAAATCAGCACTAAGCATTTTCTTGGTCAAGCGCGGAATAAAGGTGCGACGCATCGGGGCGGGCCGGAAAAAATAGCAGCGGAAAGGGTGCTCGTCCTACGTAGCCCGCTCGCGCATCCAGAAAAAACATATAAGCTGCGCCGCGCGATGATTGAAGTTGGCATTCCCTATCACTGTGCTTTATGCGGAATAGGCGCTATCTGGAATGGCCAGACGTTAATGCTAACGGTTGATCATATCAATGGTCACCGATATGATAACCGGAGCGAGAATCTTCGGTTTCTGTGCCCGAACTGTCATAGTCAAACCCCGACATTTGGGAACAGTTTGGGCTTGACGGATGTAACGACTTGTAAGAGACAGGCAAGTTATTACCGGCAAAAGCATCGGAGGCAGCTTGCGAATCAAGACTAAGAGTTGTTTGATAAAGTAATGTTCGGGGATGTGGCGGAATTGGTATACGCGTTCGTTTGAGGGGCGAATGGGGCAACCCTTGAGAGTTCGAGTCTCTCCATCCCCACCAAAAGATAATCGGCAAGTGGCTGGCAAGGCTAACTTGCCGATTTTTTTAGTATGAACACATTCCGAGCGCAGGCGCTTGTTGTGAGCCGCCTGCCGACCCTGCTAAACTCCGGGCCAGCCTGTTCGGCTCCGACTTCTCTTGATGCGTGCAGCACAGACACACAGTTTAGGCTGGCGACACGGCGCAATCGCGTTGGCGCTCGTGCTCGGCACGTTGAGCACTGCATTCGCGCAGTCGTCGGAACTCGATCAACCTACGCCGATCGCGACAAACGAAGTCGCAGGGCGCATTGCCCCGCGCGATTTGGGCGACGCGCGCCAGACCAGTCACTACTACACTTTCAACGGCACGCAGGGCGATCTGCTGTTGACGATTGAGAGCGACAACCTCGACGGCGTGGTTGATCTCTTCCTCACGCCCGGCTTGCGCCCGCTCACACAGATCACGCTCTTTGCCGGGAGCGCGCTCAACGTGTCGAAGACTGTCTTCCTGCGCAAAGATGAGACGCTCATCCTGCGTGTGCAGGCCCGGACGCCGAATGATACGGACGGCACGTATCGCATCCGGCTCGGCGGCTCGTTTCTACCGGCCGTAAACACGGCTGCGTCGTCAGAGCCGGAGACGACGGCTGCGAACAAGCCGTCTGCCCGCCCGCCCGGCAGAGGCGGTCATCGCGTCAACGCGGTCGGCGCGCGCATTGACGAGCCAGAGGTGGAAGCACCCAAGACTGAGGCCGCAGAAGCGCCGCAGGAGACACCAACTCCCGCGCGCGACACGGCCACAACCCCGCGCGCAACCACGTCTAGAACAAATCCGCCGCGCCGCACGCGCACGCCTACGCGGACAGAGACAGCGCGGCGACCTGCGCCCAAGCCGGAGCGCAAAACTGAGATTGGCGCTGAGCCGAAGCCGGGCGAGACAGAAACGGCGCGCACGGAAACTGCTGAGCCAACACCTGTAAAGCCTGAGCCGGCCCGCACGCGCACGAGCCGCACGCCGCGCACTGGGCGCACAAAAGCTGCGACTAAGAGATCGAACGAATCAACCAAAGAGGCTGCGCCTGCTACTGCGCCGGCCGAAGCTGCTCAGAGCGAGCCGACCTCCGTGCCCCAACTTGGCGCGACGCATCTGATCATCGAGAACAAAGACGGTACGAAGATTGAGCACGATATGAGCACCGTCAAGAGTGTCACCGTGGTCAGTCAACTGCTCGTGGTGGTGTTGAAGAGCGGACGCATCGAACGCTATCCAATGACAAACTTGCTCCGCATGGCCATCGAGCCGTAGCTAACTTTTTCATGGGCTACTGCGAAAGAACAACCTCACGCAAAGACGCTGGAGGCGCAAAGATAAGGGTGCGAAGATTTATGACGAAATACTTTTAAAGTTATGTCAGCTAATTCAAACTCAGAACAACCCATAGCGCAGCGGCTCAGTGGCAAGCGCGCACTTGTGACCGGTGCTAATAGCGGCATCGGGCGCGACATCGCGTTGCGGCTGGCGCGCGAGGGCGCGACCGTCGTCATCAATTATCTCAATAAGCCGGAGACGGCCGACGAGGTGGTTAAAGAGATAGTCTCTGCGGGCGGGCGGGCTTTGGCCGCGCAGGCGGACGTGGCGAACGAGCAACAGATTGACGAGATGTTCGCGCGCGCGCAAGCTGAGTTCGGTGGCTTGGACATACTCGTTAACAACGCGGGCTTTGAGACACATCATCCGATTCTGGAGATGCCGGCGGACGCTTGGCGCAGAGTGCTCGACGTTGATCTGACCGGCGCATTCCTCTGTGCGCAACGCGCCGCGCGTCTGATGGTCGCCGCGAAGACCGGCGGCGCAATCGTCAACATCTCGTCCGTGCACAACATCATCCCGTGGGGCGGCTTCGCGCACTACTGCGCGGCCAAGGCTGGTCTCGACATGTTGACGAAGACGATGGCGCTGGAGTTGGCGACTGAGCGCGTGCGCGTCAACTCGGTTGCGCCCGGCGCGATCCAGACGCCGATCAATGAAAACGTGTGGGGCGACCCCGAGGCGTTGAAAGACCTGCTGCGAAAAATTCCGTCCGACCGGATGGGGCAGACCGGAGAGGTCGCCGCGTGCGTCGCCTTCCTCGCGTCGGACGAGGCGAGCTACGTCACCGGCGCGGTGCTCTACGTCGATGGCGGCATGACGCTCTATCCCGAATTCCGCCACGGCGGTTAACAGATCGTCGGTAATCATTCATGACGACTAAGCAGCCAAGACAACGAAGCGTCGGCGCGCAGAACCAGAGCGCAATGACTGCGCCGCTGGTCTTCCCGTTCGCGGCTCTGGTTGGGCAGGCCGAGATGAAGTTAGCGTTGTTGCTCAACGTCATCGAGCCGGCTGTCGGCGGTGCGCTCGTCATGGGTCAGCGAGGTACAGGGAAGACGACGGCCGTGCGCGCGCTGGCCGAGTTGCTGCCACCGCTCGTGTGTGTGCGCGGTTGCGCGTACAACTGCGACTCGGCAGAGGAGGCGATGCTTTGTGCCGGCTGCCGTGCGCGCCTGCAAACAGATGGGCGACTGGCAAGCACACGCGTCCGCGTCCCGGTCGTTGAGTTGCCGTTGAACGCAACCGAAGATCGCGTCTGCGGTACGATCAGTTTCGAGCGTGCGCTCACAACGGGCGTGAAGGAGTTCGAGCCGGGGTTGCTGGCGCGGGCCAATCGCGGCTTTCTCTACATCGACGAAGTCAACCTACTTGAAGATCATCTCGTCGATCTGCTGCTCGATGCCGCTGCCACGGGGCGCAATCGCGTGGAGCGTGAAGGCATCTCAGTCACACACCCCGCGCGCTTCGTCCTCATCGGTTCAGGCAATCCGGAAGAAGGCGAGTTGCGCCCGCAATTGCTTGATCGCTTCGGTCTCTTCGTCGAGATCAAAACGCCGGACAGGATCGACGAGCGCGTCGAGGTCATCGCCCGGCATGAAGCCTTCGCCCGCGACCCGCAAAGCTTCTGCGCCGCAATCGAGACCGAGCAGGCGCGTCTGCGGCGACGGATCACACGTGCGCGGCGACTTGCCGTCGGCAGCGTCGTTGCGTGGCCGCTTTTGCGTCGCATCGCAGAGCTGTGCCAGCATCTGCATGTTGACGGCCATCGCGGCGAGCTGACCATCGTGCGGGCCGCGCGCGCCCTCGCCGCATACGAAGGGCGACAGACTGTTACCGACGAGGACGTGCGCCGCGTTGCGCCGCTCGCCTTGCGCCATCGTCTGCGCCGCGACCCGCTTGAACAGACCGATGGCGGTGCGCGCATGGCCGAGGCCGTCGAAGAACTATTCGGACCTGAACACACAGAGCAGAACGCGCGCCGCTCTATGCCGTCGGCTGAAGATGTTAACGCTGCACCGGCGGCGCAGGATGATAACGACGGTGGCGGTCGGGCCTTGCCCAAACAGACGCGCTCCGATCAGACGGGCCGCGCAGGCGAAGGAGTCGGCGTGCAGCAGCCCGCGCCAACTGTCGATGCGCAAGTAAGCATTGAACAAAGCGGCCGACACACAACGCACGCGTCGGGGACACAACGAGCGGGTGGGCGTCATGGGTCGACGACACGCGCCTCCGTGCCGGCGCGGCGCGGCCGTTATGTGCGCGCGACGGCGTGGCTGACAGATGAGCGCCGAATTGCCCTAGCGGCGACGTTGTACGCGGCTGCGTCTCACCGGCTCGGTCGCAGCGTCGGGCACGAGCGGGCGCTGTCGATTGAGCGCGCTGATCTGCGCTTCAAACAGTTCAGCCGGCGCGCCGGCACGCTCTATATTTTTGCCATAGACACGTCGGGCAGCATGGCGCTCAATCGCATCAATCAAGCTAAAGGTGCATTGGTCAGCTTACTGCGCCAGTCTTATGTCAAACGCGATCTGGTCGCCCTCATCAGCTTCCGCGAGGGCGCGGCGCAACTGCTCTTGCGCCCCAGCCGTTCGACCGCACTGGCGCGCCGACTGCTCGATGCGCTACCCGTCGGCGGCGCGACGCCACTTGCCGCCGGGCTGCTGCGCGCTTACGACATCGCACGCCAAGTGCGACCAGACACGGAGCGCATCACCCTGCTCGTGTTTACTGACGGCCGGGCGAACGTACCCTTAGCCGCAGATGCCGTTGGCACACGGGCGGAATTGAGCCGGCGGATCGAAGCTGAACTCCAACAGGTCGGCGCGCGTTTGCAGCAAGCGGATGTTACTGCGGTCATCATCGACACAAGGCAACGCTTCGCAGCAGGCGACGAAGGCGTGCGGCTGGCGCGCACGCTCGGCGGTCGTTACGTGCTACTGCCGCCGACGTTTCCAATGCGCATGGTAATATGATCTAGCTTTACATGTGCGCCGACGTTAAGCTGATGCGGCGCAACGCTCTTGACCACTTTTCAATTGCACAACAACGCAACCCAAATAAATGACGAGGCCCACGAACCGCAATTGACCGGGGCGGAGCGCGACCGGCGCGTCCATACGCTCTACGAGCAGTTGCAGGAGATCGAGCAGCGTCTGATCCCGACGGGGCTGCACGTCTTTGGCCGCATCACCAACACGGCCGACCGCGCCGACCTGTTGCGCATGATCGCCTCCTTCGACCGGCCCGAAGCAGCCGCGCGCGCCTTGCCCGATCTGATCGCCGCAGGCTTGGCATATGGTTCATACGCCGCGCTTGTTGCAGGCAGTAAGCAGTCCGAGACAGCCTTGCGTGCGCTTGAGCGCGTGGACGAAGTTGCGCGTGAAGCAATCGCACTGTTCCTACGCGCCGGCACAGATGCGGCCGTCACTTGGCTGACGCAGACTGCGCACATCGCACAAGTAGAAGCTCGACCCATCTTCGCGCTGCTCGAAAACGTTTGCGCACAGTTGCAGGTTAATCAAGAGCTTGATCAGTTTGCGCGGGCGTTGCGCGGCGAATACATCGAGCCGGGGCCGGGCGCAGACCTTGTGCAGAATCCGTCGGTACTACCTACGGGGCGCAATACACACGCCGTCAACCCCTATGCTATCCCGTCGGATTTGGCCTTTGCGCGCGCCCGACCTCTGGTCGCGCAACTACTCGCGCGGCATCTCGCCGAGCACGGCAAGTATCCGGCGGCGATGGCGCTCGTCTTGTGGGGACTCGACAATATAAAGACGCAGGGCGAGGGCGTGGCGCAGGCGCTCTGGCTGCTCGGCGTGCGTCCTGTGCGCGATGCGATGAACCGCGTCACGGATGTTGCGCCGATTCCCTTAACAGAGCTAGGGCGGCCGCGCATCGACGTGGTCTTAACCGTCTCCGGCATCTTTCGCGATCTGTTCGCCGCGACGATGAACCTG
This sequence comes from Pyrinomonadaceae bacterium, assembly GCA_045807745.1. Lineage (GTDB taxonomy): Bacteria > Acidobacteriota > Blastocatellia > Pyrinomonadales > Pyrinomonadaceae > QHXQ01. Next base: position 469,623 of record JBJMGT010000015.1, on the reverse strand, counting down.
CTTGACCGGGCCGTGCGCGCCGTCGCGCAACTCGACGAGCCGCCAGAGTTGAACTACGTGCGGCGCAACATTGCAGCGCAGATGAGCGAAGCAGGTTGCCCGTTCGACGAGGCGGCGCTACGCGTCTTCTCAAACGCGCCGGGCAGCTACGGCACAAACGTCAACTTCATGGTGCTTGATTCACAATGGGAACAGTCGGCCGCGCTCGGCGATCTGTTCGTCACACGCAAGTGCTTCGCCTACGGGCGCGGCGTGGATGGGCGCGCGCTCGAAGGGCGCGAGGCGCGGGCCTCTCTGGGGCGTGCGCTCGCGCGCGTCGAGGCGACGCATCAGAACATCGACTCGTTCGAGATCGGCATCACGGACGTGGATCATTACTTTGAATACTTGGGCGGCATCTCCAAGGCGGTCGAGCAGCACGCGCAGGCGCGCCCCGCCATCTATCTCTCGGACGCGCTCGCGCGCGACGCGAAGGTGCGGACGCTCGGCGAGACGGTTCGTTTGGAGACGCGCGCGAAGACGCTCAATCCAAAGTGGTACGAAGGCATGCTCAAACATGGCTTCCGCGGCGTCGCCGAGATCGAGAGCCACGTCTCGAACACTTTTGGCTGGAGCGCGACCACAGACGCTGTTGATGATTGGGTCTATGATGAAGTGGCGCGCACCTTCGTCCTTGACGAAGAGATGATCGCTCGCCTGAGTCAACTGAATCCGCATTCGGCGCGCACGCTCGTCGGGCGTCTACTCGAAGCACATGGGCGCGGCTTCTGGGTCGCGGACGCCGAGACGCTCGCGCGCTTGCGCGAGATTCTGGGTAGTCTCGAAGACACAATTGAAGGCATCGCTTGATAGCAAGAGCAACGCGCATCTTTGGGTGCGCACAGGGCATTTGACTGGCAGCGCCCCTCGCCTCATTTATTGGAGTGAAAGATGAAAATGAACTTCCCCCTCTGGCGTGTTCCGTGCTTAATCTTTCTATGTATGATCGCTTGGTCGTTCGTTGTCAGGGGGCAGTCCACGCCTCCACAGGGGCAAGCGCAAGGCAGCGATAAAGGGATTGGGAGCGAGATGGCGCGGACGCCGGTCGAGTGGCCGGCCGGGCCGAAGCGGTTCGCGCTAATCATCGGCGTTGATCATTACGACGACACGCAGATCACAACGCTCGGCGGCGCAAGCAACGATGCGAAGGCGCTCAAGGATGCGCTTGTCCGCTATGCCGGCTTCGGTGAGGAGCAGGTGACGCTGCTCGCCTCGGATCAGCCGCCCGAACGGCAGCCAACGCGGGGCAATATCCTGCGCCGGCTGTCAAACCTGAAGGGCGTCGTGCCAAAGGAGGGCCTGCTGCTCGTCGCTTTTTCGGGGCACGGGATAGAACGCGAGCAACAGGCGTTTCTGCTGCCGCAAGATTCACAGGTCAGTAACGACGTTGAGTTACTCGAACAGACCGCGATCAACGTCACGCAGATCAAAGCGCAGATCAAAAAACTCGGACTCGCGCAAGTCGTGATGATCCTCGACGCCTGCCGCAACGATCCCGGCGGCCGCGCCGAAGCCGATAACCCGCTCACCAAAAGCTTCACGCGCGGCTTCGACTTCGATGTGCGCAATCGTGAGGTCGAAGCTTTCGCCACGCTCTATGCAACGGCCGTTGGTCATCGTGCCTACGAGTATACCGAAAAGAAGCAGGGCTATTTCACTTGGGCATTAGTTGAGGGCCTGAAGGGCGGCGCGGCGAACACTAATGGCGAGGTGACGCTCGCAAGTCTTGTCGGGTACTTGCAGGATCGCGTGCCCAAGCGTGTCCAACTCGATCTCGGTGCGGGCAAAGAGCAGCGCCCGTTCGCCGTGATCGAAGGCTACCGCGCCGACGAGTTGGTAGTGGCCTCGGTCGGGCGCAAGCCGTCAGCCTTCAAGGAACAGAACATCCGCCGGCTGTTGGAGATCACGAAGGCGGCAGACTTAGGCGCGATGACGATGAACCAGCAGTTGGATTATCTCAAGGCCACGCTGCCGGCCGGCGTGCCCCCGCGCGTCTTGGAGATTTTGAAGGAGGAGCTGAGTGCCGTTAACTTAGTCGAGTTGATGATCCCCATCTACGACAAAAACCTGAGCGACGATGAGGTGAACGATCTAGTCAGTTTCTACGAGTCGCCGCTAGGGCACAAGATTATTCAGATCATGCCGGTCATCTTTAACGAAGCACGCGTAGCAGGCGAGCAACGCGGGCAGGAGGCGGCGCAACGCGCTCTCATACGGATCAAGGCCGAAAAGTTATTGCCGGATAAATAGGACTTGATCGATTGAGCGCCCGCAACGTTATGAATGTCACCGTCCTCTATGTCGGCTCTAGTCTGCTCGCGCCGCTCAAACAAGCGGAGCGCGAGATCAATGAACGTTATCACTGGAGCTTGCGCGTCGCCGCGTACAACTTTGGCGCGGCGCTGGATGAGCGTGCGTGGGCGGACGTGGAAAGTGATCTAAGCGCGGCGGATGTAGTCTTTGTCATTCATGTGACCGATGGCGAAAATGCCGCGCGGCTGTTGCCGATGCTTGCGCGCCATGAGCAGCGCCACCGCGCGGTCGTGGTCTTCAACTGCATGCCTGAATTGATGCGGCGGACGCGCATGGGTCGTCTGCGCTTCGGGCGCGAGTTGACGACCGAGACGGACGGAGAAGCGGGCGATCAAATAGGCACGAGCAAAGCGCGGCGGTTGGTCGCGCGCGTCGGCGCTTGGATGAGCGAGCAGGCACACGCGCGCCGTAAGACGGCGAATCACACACAGTACTTGCGCTACATCGAACGTATGCCCGCGCTCTTGCGCCTTGTGCCAAACGCCGGCCGGCTCGGCGATATCAAACACTATCTCTATCTCTTCTGCTACTTCCTGCAACCGACGCCCGCCAATATCCGCGCGATGTTGCTCTATGCAATTAAGCACTACGCGGCAGACGCGCGCATCAAGCGCGCGCGCATCGAACTGCCGCCGCCCGAAACAATGCCCGCCATCGGCATCTATCATCCGGATGCCCCGGCACTCTTCGCATCATTCGACAGCTATCGCAAGTGGCACGACCGGCGCGCCCGCGCGCAGAAATTGGCCAAGCTTGACCCGGCACGCACAATCGGCTTGCTCTTGATGCGCCCGCAGATCGTCAGCGGCACGCGCGCCGCGTACGACGGCCTGATTCGCGCGGTCGAAGCCGAAGACTTAGCGGTGCTGCCCGCGCTCTCGACCTTCATGGACAATCGCGCGGCGTGCGCGCAGTTCTTTATTGAAGCGCCGCGCAAGGGGCGCGCGCAAGAAATACCGATAGAGACCTTGGGCGCGGCGCGCGTTAGTCAAATCGTATCGTTGACGGGCTTCAGCTTCGTCGGCGGGCCGGCGATGAATGATAGCGAGGCAGCGGTTCAGTTCCTGCGCAAGCTCAACCGTCCGTTCCGTTCGGCCGTCAGTCTTGACGTACAGACCGTCGAACAGTGGCGCGCGTCCTTGACAGGTTTGAATCCGGTGCAGGCGGGCATGCAGATCGCGATCCCGGAGATCGACGGCGCGACCGAGCCGTTCGTCTATGGCGGCATGTCGGCGCAGTCGGACGCACCCGTGCCACTCGCGGATCGTTGTCAACGGATCGCTCGGCGCTTGCGGCGTTGGCATCATTTGCAGACCGCGCCGCGCGCCGACGTGCGGCTTGCGCTCGTCACATTCTGTTTCCCACCAAACAAAGGTAACGTTGGCACAGCCGCAGACCTCGACGTGTTTCCGAGCATCTACGCCGTGCTCGAACGACTGCGCGCAGACGGCTACACGGTCGAATTACCGGCCAATGCAGACGACTTGCGCGCACGTCTGCTCAATGGTAACGCGGACAGTTTTGCGGCGAATGCATGCGTGGCTTATCGCATGAGCGTGGACGAGTATCGCCGTTTGTGTCCTTACGTTTCTGAGATTGAAGCTGAATGGGGCGCAGCACCGGGCGCGCTCAATTCGTTTGGCGGGACGTTGTTGATTCAAGGCTTGCAACTCGGCAATGTTTTTCTCGGCGTGCAGCCGACGTTCGGTTATGAAGGCGACCCGATGCGTCTGTTGCTGGCCCGCGACGGTGCACCGCATCATGGCTTTGCCGCGTTCTACACTTACATCGAAAAAATCTTACGCGCTGATGCGCTCGTACACGTCGGCACGCATGGCGCGCTCGAATTCATGCCGGGCAAGCAGGTCGGTCTATCCGCTTCGTGTTGGCCCGACCGCCTGATCGGAGAACTGCCGCATCTCTACATCTACAGCGTCAACAATCCGTCGGAAGGCTCTATCGCCCGCCGCCGCGCTTACGCCGAGTTGATCTCATACCTCACGCCGCCTGTGGCCGACGCCGGTCTCTACCGCGATCTGGCCGCGCTCAAAGAACAGTTACTCGCCTACCGGCAGACCGAGGACGAGCGCGAGCGTGCGCTACTCTATGAAAACATCGTCGCGCGGGCCGAGGCATTACACTTGGGTAGTATTAAGGCTGGGGCTTGATCAAGGCTGCTTGGCTGAGACGATGAGCACGTTGTTGATGTTGCCGGCCTCGTCTTCTTCGGTCTCTTTGTTGGCGGGGTCGAGCAGCCAGTTGCCGTCCACGATGAACTTGTAGGTGTAGCGCCCCGGCTCAAGGTCTATCCGACAGACCCATTCGTCGCCCTCGCGTGCGAACAAGAGATGCGACTGATTCCACTCATTGAACGAGCCGGCTAACACCACGAGGCTGGCGTTGGCGTAGCCTTTAAGGCGGAAGGTTGTGTTGCCCTGCAAACTCGGCGGCGGGAGCACGATGCGCTGTGCCGTATAACTCGCCCCTTCATAATCGAAGGTTATACTGACGATGCGCCCTTCCTCATCCGCGTGGAACTTGTAGCGTTGACCCGCAACCTCATCGAGGAAAATCAATTTGGTCTTCTGCGCGAGCCGCCGCTTTTTGATGTTTGAAGGTTTGAGCCACAGGTCGTTGCCTGCCAGCGTTACGTCGAGCGTCGAGATGGGGATGAGACCGGTTTCCAACTCGTAACGCCCGACGAATCTTTTCAGCGGATGCTCCTTCGCCGGTGTTGCCAGCGGCGGCGTGTTCACCGTCGGACTCGGTGTGGGTGCGGGTTGCGTCTGCGCGCATGCAACCCGCACTGCCGTACAACAGAGCAGCATGAGCATGAAACAGACTGGCGCGCGCGTGCTCATCCGGCTCACTCGTCGCTCACTGCCAACCTTCAACCGTTAATACTGCCAGTTCACATTCACAAAACCGACGCCGCTCGTCGGCACGGTGAACGTGTGATTTGCGCCCGCTTCCCAAGTGACCGTGCCGTTGGCGGCGATCTTGATGAACTTAAATTGGATCGTCTGGCCCGCGGGCACGCTCGCGCAGAGAAACCAGTTCGGATAGTTGGGCGTGAGCATCGGCCCGACCGCGCCGTCCCACGTCGTGCTCCATTGACCAAGCTCAATCGTGTTACCGGTGAGGAAGATATAATCACCGGTCTGCGTGGGCGAGGCGTTGTAGACGGTGAAGGTGACCGGGATGAGTTTGGCGGTCAGCGCAGTGAACTGTATGCCGTTCGAGACTTGGCTTGCAGAGTTGGTCACGGTCACGTTGTAGTTGCCGTTCGCGACGGTAGGGACGTTGACCGTGATCTGCGTCGCCGACCAAGAGGTGACGGTGGCCGTGGTCGTTCCGAACTTGACCGTGCCTTGTGTCGTGCCGAAGTTCTTGCCGCCGATGGTCACTTTCACGCCGGGCTGCGCGACGGTCGGGCCGATTGAGCCGATCTGCGGTGCGGTTGTACCTTCTGTGAATTGCCAGACGGCGACTGTGTGCGCGGGCAGCGAAAAGTTGGCGACGGGATTGTTGCCGCCCGTGCCATTCGTGACGGTGATTGATGAGCCGCCCAAGAGACCAGTCAAGTAGTCTGTGTAAGAACCAGCGGGGAGCGACGTGTTCAGCCCCGTGATGTTGGCGGCGGTCGTCTCATTCTTGTTGATGGCGACGAGGACAACGTTGCCATAGAACTTGCGCTCGTAGATGTACACGTCCGAGTTGAGCCAGCGTTGCGCCTGTGAGCCATAAGGCACAGCCGTATTGTTGCGGCGCAGCGTCGAGAGCCGGTTGACGAGTGTGTAGGCGGTGGTCGAGGTCGAGAAGCCAGGCATCATGGGGCGGTTGTAAGGGTCTGTGCCGCCGCCGGTGTCGTTGTGCAGATACTGCTCCGTGCCGTAATAGATGCAGGGCACGCCGCGCGAGGTGAGGATGAAGGCGAGCGCCTCGTGCAGCCGATTGTTGTTATTGTTAAGGGAGAGGAAGCGCGCCATGTCGTGATTGTCAATGAAGGTGACGAGGTCTTCCTTCCAACTGAAGTTGCCGCCCTCGGCGGTGATGACGCTGTCGATGTCGGAGAAGTTCGCATTTGAGCCAAAGACGTTGCGGATGGCCGTGTTGAGTGGAAAGTCCAAGAGTGAAATACCGCTCTTGTTGGCGAACTTGTAGGAGTCGTGATAGAGCGGGTCGCCCGTGTTGCCCTGATACCATTCGCCGAAGAGAAAGCTGTCGCCGTTGGTGTAGATCGCATTCGCCAGACTGTACTCCCAGCCCCAAGTGACGTGCTTCACGGCGTCGATGCGGAAGCCGTCCACGCCGTGTTGTTGGAAGAGTTGCGCAGCGGCCTTGATGTAGCCATCGACCGTGCCATTCTCCTGATTCAAGTCTGATAGATCAAAGAGCGTGAAGTATTCGACCTGATAACGATCATCCCAGCCGCCGCCGGAGATGTTCGCATTGTGGTGGAAGTAGCCGTTGGTGTCGCTGGTGAAGTTGCCGACGAGCGTGCCGTTGTCGTAGAACGCGCCGAACTCGCCCGCGTTGTCCTGCGTCGTGTGATTGGGCGCGAAGTCTATGACGACCTTGATGCCGTTCGCGTGCGCGGCGGTGACGAGGTTATCGAAATCCGTCCACGTGTTGCTCGTGTTGCCGAAGTGTTCCTCGACGCGTTTGAAGTCGCGCCCCTGATAGCCATGATAAGAGGCGGTCGGGTTGCCTTGGCCATCAGGGATGTTCGCGTTCAGATTATCCACGGGCGGCGAAATCCAGATGGCGGTGACGCCGAGACCGGCGAGGTAAGACATCTTCTGCTGGATGCCGGCGAGGTCGCCGCCCCAGTAGGCGCGCCAGTTCGTCTTCGTTGCGTCGTAGAGACCGGCGGACTGCGCCGGGTTGTTGTTCGCGGTCGAGCCGTCGAAGAAACGGTCGGTGATGATCTGATAGATGACTTCGCGTTTAAAATCGGCGGCGCGCGTGTGTGTCTGTGTGAATAGGCAGAGCAGTGCGAGGAGTACGACGAGCAGACGATGTGTGCTGATTATTTCCATGAGCCTTCCTCCGTGAGGCGTTTGAGTTCACGCCGAAAATCGGCGGCGGTCAGTCGGTGTTTGAAGACGACAACGCCGTTGATGGCCACGACGGGAATATCCCAGCCGTAGCGGGCAGCGAGGGCCGGATCAGCGTCGATGTTGACTTCGACGAGATGATAGTCGTTTGCCGCGCCCGCAGCAAGAATTTCGCGTTTCGCCTCATCGCAGAGATGACAACCGGGGCGCGTGTAGAGTGTGACTTGATGTTTCATACCGCGCAAAGATTGTTAGTGGTTCAGTCTGAATTCAATTGAAGCCTTCATATAAGCTTCGGCGCGTTGAGGATATAGTACACCTAAGATAAAATGCCCGACATAATGACGCTTGACCTATGGCTAAAGATTATTTCGACGTTCTTCACCGCCGCCATTGGCGTAGCGGCTTGGATTCTAGCCTACCAACAATTTAGGCTTAACCGAACACTTTCCTCACAACAACTCAGATTTGCTTCCGAGCAACTTAGGCTTAGCGAGGCTAAGTTAAAGTTCGACTTGTACGAACGCCGTCTAAAACTATTTGAGATAGTTAAAGAGTTCAATGGTCGCTTCGTTATGACTGGAAAAGCCGATACAGGAGGGTTTTATCACGATACAATTGAGCGACACTTTTTGTTTGATGACGATGTATCCTCCTATATTGGTGAGGTATATCAAAGGGCACTTGAGGCGAATCGTACTAAGCTAAAACTCGACAGCCCAAATCTCACTGAAGATGATAGACAGAAATTAAATGCGCAACATGTAGTACAGATGCAGTGGTTCTACGATCAGGCAGAAAATGCACCTAAGGTCTTTTCTAAAGATTTATCTATCAATGCTCTTAGGCAGTCTAATTTGTTGCCTGTGAAATCTTCATACCCTCAGCTTTCAAACTGAACCACTAACCAAAGTTTTCGCCTTGCCACATTTCCGTTAAATCAGTATATAATGCGTCCATACCAGGCCGGATTAATAATTATTAGGGCATGGTCGCTCTTCTTCGTAACGCTTAGCATACGAATCACTACGCGGATGGGGGCTTCACCTCCGGTGCGGAGCAGCCTATCAACCGTCCCGGTTAGACCAAAAGCGATTCGATGCCCGCATCGGGTAATGGGCCTGTGCCACCCGCTACATCTAGCTGAACCCGGAGGTCGCGCTTGGATAGCGAAAAGAGTTTAGCCACACCCGGCGACAACACGCCGAACGGCGAGACAGCGCCCCCCACGTCTGCGGCGGCGAATGAACAGCCCGCCGCGCCGAACGATAAGGCCAGAACCGACGCACTCCTGCGTGCCGCCGCCGGTCTCCCGGCCCGACGAGAACCGGCCGCACGCGCCATAGCGACGGAGACGCCGGCCGGCACACCGCCCGCCGCCCGCGTCGCACCGGGCGCGGCCAAGGCCGCGACGCCGACGGCGAGCGTCGCGAAGGGCGTGCCCAAGGGCATAACCAAACCTGCGGGCGCGCTAGTTGAAGCGCCACCCGACCCGCCGATCAACAAGCAACGTAGGCGCATCACTTGGGCGGCCATCGGCGGCTTCCTCGTCATCTGCTTCCTACAGTTCCTGCGCTTCTTTCTGCCGCGCGCCATCTTCGAGCCGTCGAGCACCTTCCGCATCGGCTTCCCCGGCGACTACGCGCAGGGCGTCGATACCAAGTGGCAACAGCAATATCGCATCTGGGTTGATAAGACTTCGGATCGCCTGTTCGTCATCTACGCGCGCTGCACGCACTTGGGCTGCACGCCCGATTGGAAGTCGAGCGAGAACAAGTTCAAGTGTCCGTGTCACGGCAGCGGCTACGACAGCGAGGGCATCAACTTTGAAGGCCCCGCGCCGCGCCCGATGGATCGCGCGCATGTCGAAGTGGACGCCGAAGGGCAGATTCTCGTGGACATCAGCCGGCTCTACCGGTGGCCGAAGGGCGAGACGAATCAGTTTGAAGACAAGGGCGCGTACATCCCCTTATAAATTTTGCGCGCTCAAAGTGTGCTTTGAAATTTCAACTTTGCGAGCAGACGTGAGGAGCAAACGGTATGGAGCCTGAGCGGCCAGACGGGGCAGAGGTCAAGACCGAGGAAGAGAAGGGCCGAGCCACTGCCTTGATCGGCAAAGCGCGTGATCAAGGGCTGGCCCTTCGTGATCGCGCCAAGAAAGAGGTCGAAGGTTATAAAGACCCGCAGCAGACGCAACTCTGGAAGTCGATCTTTCGCGTCTCGCACGACCGCTCCGACCCGCGCAATCGTAGCTTAGCCGTTCTCTCAAACGTCTTCCTGCACCTGCACCCCGCGAAGATTAACCGCGACGCCACGCGCTACAGCTTCACTTGGGGCATGGGCGGCATCACGTTCTATCTCTTCATCGTGCTGACCTTCACGGGCGTGCTGTTGATGTACTACTACCACCCGGTGAAGGGCGCGGCCTTTAAAGACATTCTCTATCTCGAACACGACGTGCCGTTCGGCCGGCTCTTGCGCAATATGCATCGCTGGGCCGCGCACCTGATGGTCATTACGACGTGGCTGCACATGTTCCGCGTCGTGCTGACCGGTTCTTACAAACGCCCGCGCGAGTTCAACTGGTGCGTCGGCGTCGTGCTGCTCGTGCTGACGCTGCTGCTTTCATTCACAGGCTATCTGCTGCCGGACGATCAACTCGGCTTCTGGGCCGTCACAGTCGGGACGAACATGGCACGCGCTACACCAGGCTTAGGCAGTGAAGGGCCGTTCGGGCCGCAACTCGGCATGACGCCCTATAACGATGTGCGTTTCGGTCTGCTCGGCGGCTCAATCGTGGATGCGAATGCACTGTTGCGCTCGTACATCTGGCACTGCATTGGCATCCCGCTCGTGCTGTCGATCTTTTTAGCCGTGCACTTCTGGCGCATACGCAAGGACGGCGGCATCTCGGGCCCCGCGCCGGTGATGCTGGAAAAAGAGATGAAGGCCGTGAAGCGTTAGACCGATTCGTGTTTGAATGAACAACGTTTGCAGGCAAGATTGAGCGACCGTTGATTGAACGCCGGGAGACAACGGAAAGATGCAAGACGTAGCTGATTTTGAGGAACCAAGACAGTCGAAGCTGACGGGTGGGCGCGTCGCGCTGGTGGCATTCATCCTACTCGTCATTATCGCTGCCTTCTTTGTCGAAGACTGGCATCAACTGTGGACGATTGCGTCGAAGCCGGACAACATTCCCATCGTGATGATGTTGCCGCTCGTCGCCTTCTTCACGTGGCTGGGGCTGAAGCAGGCGCGCGAGAATGATGATCTTGTCGATCAACTCGAAGCCGACCCGCAACTCGCGAAGACGCATCACCGCAAGACGCAGCCTTGGCGGCCCGGTTGGGCGCGCGAACTGCACGTCTGGCCGTATCTGATCCGCGTTGAGTTTTTGGCCGCGATTATCGTGACGGTCATACTCTACGTCTGGTCGATCACTTTGAACGCGCCGTTAGAAGAACCCGCGAACCCGAACCTGACGATGAACCCGTCGAAAGCGCCTTGGTACTTTCTCGGCTTGCAAGAGATGCTCGTCTATTTCGATCCGTGGATCGCGGGCGTGGTCATGCCGGGGTTGCTGGTTGTCGGGTTGATGGTCTTCCCCTACGTGGACTCGAACCCGCTCGGCAACGGTTATTACACTTGGCGGCAGCGACGCTTCTCTGTGGCAATGTTCCTGTGGGGCTTCTTCATGTGGATCACGCTGATCATCATCGGCACGTTCGTGCGGGGGCCGGGTTGGATCTGGTTCTGGCCCGGACAGCGTTGGGATCACAACGCCGTCGTCTATGATCGCAACGTTGATCTGCATGATTGGGTGGCCCAGAAGTTTCATTTAAGCTTTCTCTCCGCGAACCCTTGGAAGTTTTTCTTTGGTGCGATTGTTGTGGGCAGCTTCTATCTCGTCGGCGGCCTGTTTTTCCACTGGTTGATGGAGCGGAGCACGTTCAAGGCTAGATACCTGCTCCATCCCAGAGAGCTTTGGCACTGGGCGCGAACGCCGGATGAATTCGAGCGTAAGCTCTTGGCACGCACAAGCATCTTGCAGTACGTGACGTTTCAATTCTTCGCCATCTCTGTGCTATTGGCGATGCCGGTGAAACTCATCCTGCGTTTGCTACCACTGCACATCAAGTACGTGTGGGTCACTCCGTGGTTTAACGTCTGAGCTTCTCGCTTGGAGGAACGATAAAGGTGGCTGCGACTCCTGCTGATGACGCGTTGGCCCTCAGAGACAGGGACGAACCGACGCACGATCCGATTGCCAGTCGCTCGACGAGCGGCATCATGCTCATCTGCGCCCTGTTGTTGATGGCCGTGGTAGGCTGGTCGCTCTGGGACGAGGCTTACTTGCAGCGCCCCTGGAAAGGGATGCAGCGCGAGTTCGTGACGCGCGAGACGAAGTATCTAAACGGGCTGAAGAAGCGCGGCAATACGACTGAGAAGGAAGTCCGCGAGAGTCCCGAATACAGACAGCTAGAGGCGGACGAGCAGGCGGCGCTGGCGGCCGCCGCACCAGAACGCGACTCGATCAATCGGCAAGTCAAGCTCATCGATCAAAAGCTGGCGGCCATCACTGAGCCATTTCAAGACAAGCGGGGTCACCTGACCGTGGCCAACTATCGCGCCGAGACGGCCACCGGCTCGACCAAAGCCAATTACGAACACGAAGCGGATCAGATCAAGCGGGAGCAGGCGGAAGTTAACTGGCCTGCGGACGACGGCTCGGGTAAGACGGTGAAGAAGAAATTAAACTTCACCGAACTCAACGACAACTACACATCGCTTAAAGCCGACAAGGCGCGTTTGCTCGCCCAGCAGGCCGATGTGCTGAAGGATTACACGGAGAAAAAGAAGGCGAAGGAAGAGTATCTGAAGGACAACGTCGTCGGCTTGACAGCGGATCAGATCGACAGTTTGATCAGCCGGAATAAAAAATTTGATTTTGGGCTACGGCAGATCAGCGTCAACGAAGCGAACATCGTCGATCGCTGCGAGACGTGCCATCTCGGCGTCCGCGAGCCGATGTTGCTGAAGGCCGGCGACATGCGGCAGGGCCGGAGGATCGACGAAGACGCGCATGCTTTCGTCGGCCACCCGACGCGCATTAAAGAGTTGATCCAGACGCATGACCCGGAGAAATTTGGTTGCTCCGCTTGTCATGGCGGCAACGGGCGCGCCACCACTTCCATCGAGAAGGGGCACGGCAAGAATGAGTTCTGGCTGCACCCGCTCCACGATAAAGAGAATGTTGAGGCCGGTTGTCAACAGTGTCACTCGAACGACCGCGTGCTGCTCTACGCGCCTAACCTGACGCTCGGTAAGGACCTGTTCCAACAGCGCGGCTGTGTGGGTTGCCATCGCTTCGAGGGCTACGACCGCGAGGCGGACGCCCTGACGAACGCGCGCCAGCAGGTCAAACAGTTGCAAGAACAGATCACTAATAACGAGCGCGAAGCGCGGCAGGCTGAGTTGGATGCCGCCAGTGCGCGCGACGACACGGAGGCGCAAGGCTACAACACGCGCGCCGTCTCGCTGCGTGTGATGAGCAGCCAACTCGCGGCGCGCGTCGAGCAGTTGGACACGCAGTCGCGCTACTTGATGCAGGATCAAAAGAAGGTCGGGCCGAATCTGAAAGATGTGCGGCTGAAGCTGCGCAAGGATTGGATTCCAGAGTGGCTCAAAGACCCGCAGATGTTTCGACCGGGCACGAAGATGCCGACCTTCTGGTATCTCAACCCTGATCCGAATGTGGCGCTCTTAAATCACAACAACGCGGATGACGAGCGCAAAGCCATCGCCGCTTATCTCTGGCAGTCGGCTTTCGATGGGCAAGTGCCAAAACAGGACGGGGGCGACGCGGGGCACGGCAAGGAGTTGTTCGAGACGAAGGGCTGCATGGCCTGTCACTCCATCGGCGAGGGCGACGCACAGGTCGGCGGCGATTTTGCCGCGAACCTCACGCGCGTCGGCGAGAAGGCCAGCTACGATTACGTCGTGCGCTGGATTTACAACCCGCGCGAGCGTTGGGCCCCTTACTGTCCGAAAGAGAAGCGCGACCTGACGCGCGAAGACTACGACAAGAATAAGAAGCCGTTCATTTACGATACGGGTCTGCACTCGAAGTGCCCGAACGATGGTGCGGAGTTGCAAGTGCAGAACATGACGGTGATGCCGAACTTCCGGCTCGACATCAAGGACGCGCGCGACATCGCGACCTATCTGTTCTCGCTTGGCAATACGCAATCGTCTTATCCGGATGCTTCCTACATGGACGATCCGAAGTTGAAGGACAAAGGCTTCGCGCTCATCAAGCAATACGGCTGCGCCGGTTGTCATGAGATCAAAGGTTTCGAGGAAGAGCAGCGCATCGGCAAAGAGTTGACGAACGAAGGCGCGACGCCGCTTGAGCGATTAGACTTCGCTTTGCAGACCAACAACGCGGAAGACGGCAAAGACCCGTACACGAAGACCAAAAAAGATCAGGCCGGCAATAAGGTCACACGCTGGTACGATCACAAAGGCTTCTTCGAGCACAAGCTGGCCGACCCGTCCGTCTATGATCGCGACAAAGAGAAAGACCCGCGCGATCACTTGCGCATGCCGCGGCCGTTTCTGAAGCCGGAATGGAAAGTCGCGCTGACGACGTTCCTCCTTGGGAGCGTCGGCACTGAAGGCGCGAACGTGCCGCCCTCGCTCTTCTACAACGCGACCGACCGCCAGCGCGACATACAGGACGGCTGGTGGGTCGTCAAGAAATACAACTGCATGGGCTGTCACGCAGTCGAACTCGGACAAGTGTCGAAGCTCTCCGAGTTGCCGCAGTTCCAGACGCCGGAAGGCAAAGATCAACTGCCGCCCGCGCTGTTCACCGAGGGCGCGCGCGTCGATCCCGAATGGCTACTGCGCTTCCTGACCGATCCCAGTTTGAGCGGCGGCGGCAATGATCTGACCGCGCCCGCGCATACCGGCGGCGGCAGTGCGAGCGGACTCTCAGGCGCGGGTGCAAATCCAAACGCGAGTCTGCCGACGGCGGCCACTGCCAATGGCGGCGGTGCGGGCGGGCAGCGCAACGCGCCGACAAGCTCAGGCGTTGAAGGCTTGCAGCCGCAGCCGGGCGCGAACCGCAACGGTGTGCGTTTGTATTTGAAGCCGCGCATGCCCACGTTCAACTTCTCGCCCAACGAACGACGCACGCTCGTCCGCTTCTTCCTCGCGATGGCTGCGGAGCAAGAGCCGTTCATTAAACCGGAGGTCGAGCCGTTAACCGATCAGGAGCGCAATCTGGCGCGCGCGATCTTCACTTCGCAGCAAGCGCCCTGTCTGAAGTGCCACCTGACCGGCAACGCGGAGCACGATAAGAACGCGACCGCGCCCAACTTCCTGCAAGCGAGCACGCGCTTGAAACCCGGCTGGACGTTCCGTTGGCTGCTCGACCCGCAGCGCGTCATACCGGGCACAGCCATGCCCTCCGGTCTCTTCAAAAAGCAAGGCGACCGCTGGGTCTTCAGCTTCGACGTGCCTAATAGTGGGCAGAACGATTATCAACAGGATCATGCGCAACTGCTGACGCGCTACATCCTGCAACTAACGCCCGCCGAGCAGGCGCGGCTGGCATCGGGGTCGCCCGGCGCAACGGCCGGGCGCACGACCACCGGCACAAGTCAGAACAACACGCAGGCTTCGGGTATGCATCACGCAATTGGGCCGCGCAAAGGGCGCAGGCAGTCTGCATCTGCGCGCGCACCCGCGCACTATCACGGTGCGGCCCGCTCGCCCGACGTGTTGGCGATGGTGCATCATGAAGCGGGCGCTTACTAAAGGTAAGTTGTTCGTGGTCGCAGCGAATCTATATGAGTGTTGATACGCCGCGTTGTCCGTAGCAAGGCGTGATTGAAACAGGAGAGATAAAAATGGAGTTTGCACGTATGCGTCGGCTGGTCGCGCTTCTGTTGGCCGCCGCTCTGCTCTCGTTCGTTGTGGCGGCGTGTAGCAGCGATGACGATGATGAAGAGGGCAACGCAAATGATGACAGCGGCACGCCGACAGTCAAGTACACGCCGAGCGGCAACGAAGGCCAGATCACCGGCTCGATTGCCTTGAACGGCCCCGCGCCCGCGCCCGCGCCCATCAGTATGGACGCCGACGCTGCCTGCGCGCAGAACAATCCGAACCCACACACTGAAACGGTGGTCGCTAAGGATGGCAAGCTCGCCAACGTCTTTGTCTACATCAAAGACGGCAAGACGGCAGACGGCAAGACCATTACTAATTTGACATGGGATGTGCCCGCCACTGCGGTCACGCTCGATCAGAAGGGCTGCCATTACGTGCCACACGTGCTCGGCATCATGGCCGGGCAGAAGCTTATGATCACAAACAGCGATCAGACGGCGCATAACGTCCACCCGTTGCCAACGAAGGGCAACACCGAGTGGAATCAATCACAACCGGCTGGTTCGCCGCCGTTGGAAAAGAATTTCCCACGCCCCGAAGTGATGATCCCGGTCAAATGCAATCAGCATCCGTGGATGAAGTCGTTCATCGGCGTGATGCGCAGCCCACTCTATGCCGTCTCCGGCGAAGACGGCAAGTTCACCATCATGGGCGTGCCGCAGGGCACGTACACGGTCGTCGCGCTGCACGAAAGCTTGGGCGAGAAGACGATGTCGGTCACGGTCGGCGCGAAAGAGATCAAGACGCAGGATTTCTCGTTCGACGTGAAAACGGCGAGCCTACAACCCTTCGGCGGGGCGCTACGCATGGAGCCGGCGCTCGAAGTCCCGATGCCGATGCATCATTAAAATGTTGCCGCGACCCGTGCGCGTTCTTCAGCTTGCGCTGCCCCGACCGTCACTTGCGGCCCGTCCCGGCCGGTGCGAGACTTTAATCAAACCGACCAAGCGGACAAAGGGATTGAATTTGTGATCGAAGAGATCGAACTAACACGAGAGCCGATCCCCGCGCCACTGGCGCGCGCGGATGTGCGTGCACGCACGGCGGCCTACGTTGAGTTAACGAAGCCGCGCATCACTTTTCTCGTCATGTTGACGGCGGCCGCCGGCTACTTTCTCGGCGCGGGGCGCACGCTCGACTACGCGGGCTTTCTGCATACGATGGCGGGCGTCGGCCTGCTCTCGTCCGGCATCGCAGCGCTCAATCAATTCATGGAGCGCGCCTTAGACGGCCTGATGCGCCGCACGATGATGCGGCCGCTGCCGACCGGCAAACTCACGCCGCGCGCCGCCTTCATCTTTGGTGCGGCGCTCACGCTCGGCGCAGAAATCTACCTGTTGATTTTCGTCAACCCACTCTCGGCGCTCTTGGGCTTGGGTGTCGTCGTCGGCTATCTCGGCTGCTATACGCCGCTTAAGACGCGCACGTCGCTCTCAACCTTGGTGGGTGCGTTTCCGGGCGCTGTGCCGCCGCTCTTGGGTTGGGCGGCGGCGACCGGGCGCGTGAGCGCGGAAGGGCTGGTACTGTTTGCGATCCTGTTCCTGTGGCAGTTCCCGCACTTCTTCGCCATCGCGTGGATGTATCGCGAAGATTATGCGCGCGCCGGCATACTGATGCTGCCTGTGGTCGAGCCGGAGGGGCGGCTAACCAAACAGCAGATCATGATCTGGACGTTGCTGCTTGTGCCGGTGAGTCTCGCCCCTGCGGCGCTCGGTCTCTCTGGTGCGATCTACTTTGGTGGTGCGCTGATCTTAGGCTTGCTGTTCTTGCTCTGTAGCGGCGCGGCCTATCTGACGCTCTCGCGGCGCAACGCCCGGCGCGTCCTGCTCGCGTCGGTGCTCTACTTGCCGTTCCTGTTCGGTCTGATGGTTTTGAATCAGTGAATCGTGAATTGTAAATCGTGAATAGATAAAACAGTTCTCTTCTATTCACGATTTACGATGCACGATGCACGAAACATGAGGTGTTGCTGATGGGCCGTGTGTACGGTGCTCTACTCTGGCTGTTAACGATCCTGTCGGTCTGGATGTTTGCCAGCGGCAAATGGTGGCTGCCGCCCGCGATCACGGAGCACGGGCCGGCTTACGACCGCCAGTTTTTGCTCACCATCATCATCGTTGGTATCTCCTTCGCTGGCGCGCAGATCGCACTCGGCTACATGCTCTGGCGCTATGGGGCGCGGCGCGGCGACACTTCGCGCGGCATCTATTCGCACGGCAACAACCGCGTCGAGATGCTCTGCACAGGCATCACCGCTTTCATCTTCATCACGGTCGCACTCTTCGGACAACGCGTCTGGGCGCAGCTACATTTTCATGAAGCGCCGGCCGGCGCAACTCGCGTCCACGTCGTCGCGCAACAGTTCCAATGGAACTTTCAATATCCCGGCGCGGACGGACAATTCGGGCGCACAGACCCGGCCTTGATCAAGGATGCCGATCTGAATTTCGTCGGTCTCGACCCGACCGACCCGGCCGCAAAAGACGATCAGGTCGTGACCTTGCTCATCATGGCGGCGGGGCGCGATGTTGAGTTGACGATGACCTCGAAGGACGTGACGCACGATCTGTGGGTGCCGGAGTTGCGCTTCAAGCAGGACGTAGTGCCGGGCATGAACATCAAGGTGCACTTCAAGCCGTTGAAGACCGGCCGCTTCGAGTTGGCTTGCGCCGAATTGTGCGGACAGTTGCACTACAAGATGAAGAGCTACCTGATCGTCGTATCGCCGGCCGATTACGACGCTTTGATGCAACTGCCGCAGGCGCAGTTTCAGGCGCGCGTCACAGAGTTGAATAAACAGCCGCTGGGTCTGCCGGGCCAGCAGTATTGAGTCGCACTTTTAACCGCCCCGATACGTTCAAGCGCCAGACGAGAGTAGAGGATCAAACTGTATGGCCGAGGAAGTACCGATGACTGAAGCACACGAGGCGGCTGCGCCCCATGCGGTGCATCAGCACGGCCCGCCGACGAGCTTCATACGCAAATACATCTTCAGCATCGACCACAAGGTGATCGGCATACAGTATCTGCTGCTGGCCATGTTCTCGGCCTTCATCGGCATGATCATGTCCGTGCTGATGCGTATGAATCTGACGTGGCCGGATCACAAGTGGCCGCTCTTAGGTAGCATCTTCAAGGTGGGCGCGCCGGGCGGGCAGATGAGTCCGGAGTTCTACCTGTCGCTTGTGACGATGCACGGCACGATGATGGTCTTCTTCGTGCTGACGACCGCGCCGCAGGGCGGCTTCGGCAACTATTTCCTGCCGATCCAGATCGGCGCGGAGGACATGGCCTTTCCCGTCCTCAACATGCTCTCCTTCTGGATCACGTTCGTCGGTCTCGTCGTGCTTATCTCGGCCATCTTCATCGAGGGCAGCGCCGCGTTCAGCATCTCGATCAACGCCAAGTCCGCCGCTGCTAAATGGGTGGCGAAATATCTGAATGGTGGCGGCAGCGGCACTATCGGGCCAATCGGCGGGTGGACGGGCTATCCGCCGCTCAGCGCAGTGCCTACGGCCGGCCCCGGTCAGGGCGCGGGCGCGACGCTCTGGATCACGAGCATCGCCATCTTCTGCATCGCCTCGCTCTTAGGCGCGCTCAATTTCATCACGACGCTCTTGAACATGCGCACGCGCGGCATGTCTTTGATGCGCATGCCGCTCACGTGCTGGTCTTGGTTTACGACGGCGATCCTTGCGCTCCTCTCGTTCCCGGTGTTGCTGGCGGGCGGCATCCTGCTCCTGCTCGACCGGCACGCGGGCACGAGCTTCTTTGTGCCGGGCGGCTTGATCTTCGGCGACCACCCGATCCCGCATAGCGGCGGCTCGCCGATCTTGTGGCAGCACCTCTTCTGGTTCTTCGGCCATCCGGAGGTTTACATCGCCATCCTGCCGGGCATGGGCGCGACCTCGCACATTCTCTCGACCTTCGCACGTAAACCGATCTTCGGTTATCGCGCGATGGTCTTTGCGATGTTCGCCATCGGCCTCCTTGGCTTCTTCGTCTGGGGCCATCACATGTTCATCAGCGGCCTGAGTCCGTACTCGGCCATGGCGTTCTCGGTGCTCACGCTCTCCATCGGCGTGCCGTCGGCGATTAAGACGTTCAACTGGCTGGGCACGCTCTGGGGCGGGCGCATACGCTTCACCGTACCGATGCTATTCGCCATCGGCTTCGTCTCGCTCTTCGTCGCGGGCGGCATCACGGGGCTGGTGCTAGGGCAGACCTCGCTCGATCTCTCCATGCACGATACCTACTTCGTGCTCGCGCACTTCCATCTCGTGATGGGCGTGGCGGCTATCTTCGGCATGTTCGCGGGCGTCTATTTCTGGTTTCCGAAAATGTTCGGCCGGATGATGAGCGCGCGGCTTGGCTACATACATTTCTGGCCGACCTTCATCGGCGTCTATTGCATCTTTATTCCGATGCACGTGATGGGGTTGGTCGGCATGCCGCGTCGCTACGCCTCGTTCGCCGAGTATGTCTTCCTGAACAAGACGCATCCGTTGGTGATGCTCGTCACGGTGGCGGCGATTGTCACGGCCGTCACGCAAGTAGTCTTCTTCGTCAACTTCTTCTGGTCGCTGTTCAAGGGCGAGAAGGCGAGCGACAATCCTTGGGAAGCAACGACGTTGGAATGGGCGACCTCAACGCCGCCGCCGCACGATAACTTCGGCGGTAAACTGCCGACCGTCTATCGCGGCGCTTACGAGTTCGCCGTGCCCGACGCGCCGGAAGATTACGTCATGCAGACCACGCCTGATGTGACAGAGCCGAACATGCCAACGGGCACGGGCCTACGCGCAGAGCAAGACGGGGAGACTGGGGGCAATGGTCACAACGGCCACCACTGATACGCGCGACAGCGTCGCCGTTAGAGACAAGGGGCGTGGCCTCTCAGGCGGGCCCCGGCCCAATGGTAACGGCGCGCATCGCGGCCCGAACGGTCACAGCGGCGACGAGTACGCACGGCGCGACGGCGAGCCGCAGCAGTACCGCATCGGCATGTGGATGGCGCTTGCGTCCATCGCCATGTTGTTCACTGCATTGACGAGCGCCTACGTCATCCGCGCGGCAAATCGCGATTGGCTGCCTGTCGAGTTGCCACATCTCTTGTGGCTGAGCACCGCCTTAATCGTCGCGAGTAGCGTGACGTTTGAAATCGCGCGCCGGGCTTTGCGCCGCGACGAGCAGGGAACTTACCGACGTTGGTTAACCGCGTCGCTCCTGCTCGGCTTCGGCTTTCTGATTTCGCAGGTGCTTGCGTGGCGACAGCTTGTGGCGCAGGGCATCTATCTCGCGTCGAATCCGTACAGCTCTTTCTTCTATCTGCTGTCAGGGCTACACGGCTTACATCTGCTGGTCGGTTTGCTCGGCTTGAGTTATCTGCTGCTTCGTTCGATTGGGCGGCTGCGCACAGAGACTTTGAAGAAGCGGCGCGCGATTGCCGATGCGGTCGGCATCTATTGGCATTTCATGGATGGGTTGTGGGTCTATCTGTTTGCACTCCTATTCCTGTGGAGGTAAGCGTTGAGCACGCACGCACACGTTGAACCGATGGTGTCCGCCGACTGGGGCGGCGGCACGTTTCCCTATCGCGTCGGGCATCGCAAGCTCGGCATGTGGCTCTTCATCGTTTCGGACGCGCTCACATTCTCGGCGCTTCTGATCGGCTATAGCTACGTGCGCTTGTCTAGTGTCGAATGGCCCAAGCCATTTGCCTTCAACCCCAGCATCCTGTTCTCGACGACGATGACGCTCTGCCTGCTCGCGTCGAGTTTCACGATGGTCATGGCAGTGCGCGCCTCGGCGCATGGCAAGAAGCGCATCGCGCGTCGTTGGATTGGTGGCACGATGCTCGGTGGGTTAGCGTTCCTCGTGCTGCACCTTTACGAATGGAATCATTTGATCGGCGAAGGTTTGAAACCATTCACGCTGCCGCATGAGTGGTTGGTGCGTTGGCCGCAAGCGTCGCCGCTCTTCGGCGCGACGTTCTTCGCGATCACGGGCCTGCACATGTTCCACGTCTTCACCGGCTTCTGCTATCTCGGCATCGTCGCCGCGAGTATCCGCAAGCGTACGCATGAGGATGTGGAAATTAGCGGTCTCTATTGGCACTTCGTCGATCTGGTCTGGATGTTCGTCTTCCCTTTGATCTATTTGCTGTCGGTCGATTACACAGGCTGAAGGGTACTGAACGCGGTTGAGGCTTGTGCGCCAACTTTGCAGCGAGGCACATAAAGGATGAGTAGTCGCTCTGATTCGCCACACAGCAAGCAGGACGTGATCCTGAATGCGATCTGTCTGCTCTTTGCGCTCGTCTTCCTGCTCTTCGCGGTGCGGAACGTAACCAGCGCAGGCAACTTTTTGACCATCGACAGTCTCTTCATCACCGCCACCATGCTGTTTCTGGCCGGCGTCTTCATGATTCACCCGGCGCTCTGGGCGCACGAGCGCGGTCTGTTCGCGGCGGAGGCAGAAGGCGACCAACCGGCCGTCGATCTGCATTTCGAGGGCACGACCAAGTTGTTCTTGGCCGTACTCGGCAGCTTGCTGGGATTGACGCTCGTGGAAGTCCTGCTCGCCTACTTCCACGTGCCGCTCTCGATCATGTTAACAATCCTGCTCGGGCTGTCGTTTATCAAGGCCGCGCTCATCGTCGCCTACTTCATGCACCTGCGCTTCGAGCGCATGAGTCTGGTGCTGACGCTCATCCCGATGCTCGTCGTTTGCATCTGTCTGTTGCTCATCTTCTTCCCCGACAGCCGCCGTTTGCTACACATGCGCACCTACAGCGACTTGCCACCGACCGCAGCCACCACGCACGAGTAGCTTATGCGCAAGAGAAGCTGGCAGAACCTATGCTTGTTTGCGCTGGCGCTCGCGGCCGCGCTCTGTGCGCTGTCAATGCCTGTGCTGGCGCAGTGTGCGATGTGCAAAGCGACTACGACGGGGCTTGACAGCACGGCGGCCCGGCACATGAACACTGCGATCACGTTGATGATCTCGCCGCCGGTCGCCATCTTCTGCGCCTTCATCTATCTCACATACAAGCACCGTCGCCCGCCGGGCGACGACGATTAAAGCGTGCCGTTTCCGCCCGTCGATAATTATGCCTGAAGAAGAGAAGCCCACAGTGGACAACACGCGCGCCAGCATACGCGGGCGCATCTGCCCGCGTTGCGGCGGCAAGATCGTCCCCAGCTTGCGCGCGGTCTACGAGAGCAAAGACCCGGCGGAAATTTTCCCCGTCTGGCAATGCGAGCGTTGTGGCTATGAGGAGCTAGGCGAGAAGCAACCCGCAGCTAAGAAGGCGGTTGCGCCCGGCGCGAAACCGAAGGGCGAACTGCCGCCGGGCGGGAAGGAATAGAGGTCAGAGGTTATAGGTCAGAGGTCAGTTAAGAAAAGTTCTTACTAACCTCTGACCTCTAACCTCTGACCTCTTATTGTATGGACTACGACACGCTCCCGCATCTCAACGCCATGCTGAACGCGACCAGCGGTGTGCTACTCAGCACGGGTTTCCTCTTCATCCGCCGCCGCCGGATCAAAGCCCATTTGACGTGCATGCTGGCGGCGCTCGCGGCTTCGGTCGTCTTTCTCGTCAGCTATCTCGTCTATCACGCCCATCATGGCACGACGCGCTTCGCCGGTCAGGGTCTCGCACGCCCGGTCTACTTCTTCATCCTGACGACGCACACCACGCTGGCGGTCGTTATCGTGCCGCTTATCATCATCACACTCAGACGTGCGCTCAGCGCCGACTACGGCCGGCACATGCGGATCGCGCGTTGGACATTCCCGCTCTGGCTTTACGTGTCGGTCACAGGCGTGCTGGTCTACTTGATGCTTTACCAATTATATCCCGCGCGTTAGCGGTTGCGGTTGCGTGTATGACGGAGCCAAACGGCCATCACGGACAGGCGACGACGACGGCGCTGGCGCGGCGGCGCACGCCTTGGCCGCTGATGATCGTCGCGGCGTTACTGGTCATCGTGCCGTTCATCTTCTGGTATGGCACGTGGTTCGGGCGCACGCTCAGCGATGCGGAGATCGAGCGTTACCTGCGCGATGAAGAGCAGCCGCGCCACGAGCAGCACGCGCTCTCGCAGATCGTCGCGCGCATGGAGCAGCATGATGAGCACGTGCGCCAATGGTATCCGCAGATCACGCAACTAGTCGCCAGTCGCCACGCAGATGTGCGTATGACGGCCGCTTGGGTCATGGGCAAAGATGCGCGGGCACAAGAGTTTCACACCGCGCTGCTGAAACTATTGACCGACGCTGAGCCAATCGTGCGCCGTAATGCCGCCCTCGCGCTCGTCCCGTTCAATGATGCGAGCGGGCGCACCGAGTTGCGCGCGATGCTTAGCCCCTACACCTTCAAAGCGCCGCTCGCCGGGCAGCTTATCTCGATTCTGTCTGTCGGCACGCCGGTCAAGCGTGAAGCGATGCTCGCACGCGTGCGGACAGACGCGGCGCAGAGTGCAGAGATTCGTTCGCCTCTACCCGGTCGGATCGAGCAACTCGCGGTCGCGCCCGGCGCACAGCTAACCACCGGGCAGACGCTGCTCACGCTCGCGCCGGATAAGGATAGTGTCCTTAACGCACTCGTGGGCTTGCGCTTCGTTGGCGCGGCGGAAGATTTACCGGAGATCGAACGCTACGTGCAAGGTGTGAGGGGTCTATCGGACGAAAGTAAAAGAGCAGCGGCGCTGACGGCCGAAGCCATCAAGCGCCGCGTGGCAGATCAACACTTAACCCCGTAGGTCGAATTAAGCCGGTGGGGTAGGCGCGTCGGGCAGCGTGATCCCGTGCACCGCTTCCCACTCAGCGGTGGGCACCATCTCAATCGCATCCCACGGGCAGCCGTCGAGAAACGCGCCCTCAGGCCCCTTGCTGATGCACTTTTGGCAGCCGATGCAAAGTTCGGGATCGACCTCTATGCGGCCGAACGGCGGGTGATCTTCATCCGGCACCCAGAACATGCATGCCTCAATCGGACAATACTCGATGCATGCCGGCGAGCCGGCACAGCCGGTACAGCAATCAGTTGTGATCGCCAGAATGCGCGGCTTCTTCTTCCGCGCGGCTTTCCCGTCGCCGACTGACATCGGCCAGTGTTTCTCTATGACTTCAATCATGTATGAATCCCCGTCTGCTTCTCGCGGAGAGTGACAAGCACCCATAATTTAACACGCTGTAGCGATTGCGACAACGGCCATGTTCAGATCGATCAACTCGAAACGGCTCATGCCGCACCCATGTTTATCATTGCATGTCGCCATATCTCTTCAATACGTTGCTTCATAATGACCATGGTTTCCAGGCTCTCAAGCTTGAGAGCCTCACGCGCACTGTTGATATGATCGTCAATTTCACCATTATCAATAAGCGGATGAAAGCAAGACCAATGGGAGAGACGTGTTAAGAATCGTCCCGCTCTAAAATCACCGCGAACGATAACATCGCACAAAGCTTTTGCATGTAGAGCGGCCGATGTTAAATCCCCAAGTTTGATAGCCAGCCAGCATAAATGAAAATGGTTCCAAGGAGTAATCATGACGCCATAATCGTAGTTGGATTCTGCTTCTTTGAAAGAGGACTGTGGCCTGAGCGCTACGTCCGCAATATACGAAAGATGCTTCCGGATATGTTCGTTCGGTACTTGATCTGCCGCAGCCTGAAGGAAGGGCCAAGCTTGTTCGGCAATTACCCATGAAAACCATACTTCAGAGGCCGCACTGTTCTTCAATGAAAATGCGATAAGAAACCACCGGGCGATGTCTTGGCAAGCTATATCAATAAAAGCCCAAGCGGAGGCATTTCTTAAAACTTGTGGTAGGAGCGCAAGCGATACAACCGAAGCACGCTCTGCGCGCCCGATGGCCCAAGGCTGAAGAATCGCAGCGTCGCAAACTGTATCCACAGCGAGCAGCTTCAACTTGTCTTTAAGTTCTAAAAAAGACTCTTCCCATGTGGGAGTTGGATCAAATAGACAATGGTTAATCAAACTATCAATCTCAGGAATCTTATAAATGCTCTCCGGTGGGCTATAAAGTACCTTGCTGAGTTTCTTATACCGAGCCGTCTTATCAAGTTGCGATGAAGTTTGTTGGTTAAATAATCCTAGCGTCTTTGCGCCCCACTCTTTCGAAGGCCCCGGTCTCTGATTATTAAGCCCACAGTAAAGCAGCCAAAAGCCCTCTGGATCGAAGTCAAGTCCGTTCCACTGAATACGTTGATGAACAAGAAAGACTTGATCGATAGGCCCTTGCTCAAGTGCCGTGATCTGTACAGCCAGGATTCGCCGCTCGGTGCGATCTGCGGTTAGATCAAATAAATCAATCTCCCGCTGAGTCCAAGATCGTTGACTATATGACTCGGTAAGTATAGCTACTAAATGACAGCTCTCACGCAACCCTTGCTCTAATGCGGCTCGAAATCTCGTGCCAGGCACTAACTGCTCCTCAGCAAACCACACACGAAAGCCGCAGTCACGAAGCCGGTCGACTATTATTCGGGCTATCTTAATATCAGTACGCGCATAACTGATAAATACATCGAAATCAAAAGCACTCATATTATTGTCTTCAGTGAGATGCAAAGGCAATTACTAGGGCCTGTAAGCAAAGCGCCCGGCTACAGAGTAGACTGCGCAGCGAAGTATATCATGCGCCAACTGGAGTGTTATCTGCATGTTCGCCGTTCGTGATAGAATCGGCGGCAATCATTGTATAGCTTGAGTAGTTCGTTTAGACACCGTAAGGCAGCGCGGTCGAAGAGAGGCGACCGGCGACCGACCGGCCCGATGGGGCGGCGGCGCGAACATTGCGGCATGAAAACTGTAGCTGGCATCTTCAGCGCGCGTGGGGACGCGGAGCAGGCGGTCGAACAACTACATGCGCTCGGCATCGCGGCGGAAAACATCTCGCTGCTCACGCCCGGCACGACACCCGAAGAACTCGACGACCGCGTGCCGACGACTGAGACGGAACAGCCGGGCATGGGCAAGGCGCTGGGCGGCACGGTCGGCGGTGCGATTGGCATCGCGGGCGGGTTGCACCTCGGCACGGCGCTGGCGAGTCTGCTCGTGCCGGGCGTCGGGCCTGTGCTGGCGGCGGGTGTGATCGGGGCGGCGCTGTTGGGCGCGGGCGGCGCGGCGGCCGGCATGGCCGCAGGTGGCAGCGCTGAAGACAATCTCGCGACCGGCTTGCCGCATGACGAACTGTTTGTCTACGAAGATGCTCTGCGGCAGGGACGCACGGTCGTCATTGCCGTCGCCGATAGTGACGGGCAGGGCGAAGCGGCCCAACAAGCGCTCATGCAAGCGGGCGCGGAGAGCGTGGACGCAGCCCGCGATAATTGGTGGATTGGTCTGCGCGCTGCCGAGTCTGAAGCGTACAACGGTCAAGGCGGTGATTTC
Organism: Pyrinomonadaceae bacterium; assembly: GCA_045807745.1. Taxonomy (GTDB): domain Bacteria; phylum Acidobacteriota; class Blastocatellia; order Pyrinomonadales; family Pyrinomonadaceae; genus QHXQ01. The sequence goes on along the minus strand of JBJMGT010000015.1, from coordinate 442,824 downwards.
ACGCAAGATGAGACGGCGTACCGGCGCGGCTTCGAGGCGGCACTTTATCCGCGCGCGCGCGGCAAGGCTTACGCCGACGCGCTCCCGCGTATGCGCCCGCACTATGGCGACGAATGCGCGACGGACGCCTTTCGTTGCGGCTATGAGCGCGGGCAAGCCTATCATGAGCGCATGCAGGAGCAATTCAAGGGTTGAAGGACACGCTGCTCAGCATCTTTGTGCTCGTCGCCATCTTGGGCGCGAGCGCGCTCATCACGCAGTGGTTCGCACGCAACATGTACAACCGCTGTGCGGGCTGCGGCACGCTCAACGCAAAGCGGCGCACGCACTGTCGTGAGTGCGGCCGTGCGCTTAAGTGATCAGGCGCACATGAATGAGACAGAACGATCTTTCCCTAAGACGATATAGTAAAGATAAGGCTGGCCTGAGCGCCGCACTGACGAGCCTGCTGCTCGCGCTAAGCATCTTGCCTAATAACACAAAAGCACAGATGACGCCGCCCGTGCCGCCCGCTTGGCGCACACATGCGGAGCAGACCGACTATCGCGAGACGCCGCTCTACGCAGACACCATCGCGTATTGCCGCAAGCTCGCGGCCGCCACGCCGCAGATACGTTACAAGGAGTTTGGTCGGAGCGGGGAAGGGCGCACGCTGCCGCTCGTCATCGCTGCCTCGGGCGGTGCGTTTACGCCCGCGGCCGCGCGACGTGCAAATAAGGTCGTGGTGCTCATTCAAGCCAACATCCACGCGGGCGAGACCGACGGGAAAGATGCGGGGCTGGCGCTCTTGCGCGACATGGTCATTAGCAAGACGGTGACGGGCCTGCTCGATCATGTGGTCGTGCTCTTCATCCCGATCTACAACGTAGACGGGCACGAGCGCCGCAGCCCATACAACCGCATCAACCAGAACGGCCCCGCCGAGATGGGCTGGCGCGCGAATGCCACCAACCTCAACCTGAATCGCGACTACATGAAGGCCGACGCGCCGGAGACGCGCGCTTGGCTGCGTCTGTGGAACGAGTGGCAGCCCGATCTCTTCATTGATTGTCATGTGACGGACGGCGCGGACTTTCGCTACAACGTCACTTATCAGTACGAGGCGGGCGCGAACGTGCCCGCGCCGCTCGGCGTCTGGTGGCGGACGGCATTCGAGGCGCGCGTTGTGCCGGCGGCCGAAGCGGCGGGCAACCTGCTTTCAACGTACCTCGTCTTCCGCGACAATCGCGACCCCGTCAAAGAAGGTGTCGAAGGCTTCATCTCCACGCCGCGCTTTGCGACCGGCTACGCGCCGCTCCGCAACCGGCCCGGCCTGCTGATCGAAACGCACATGCTGAAGGATTACCGCACACGCGTGCGCGGGACATACGATCTCCTGCGGGCGGTGCTCGCCGAAGTCAATCGCGATCCCGAAAGCTTACGCCGGTCGGTGCGGGCGGCGGATGAGCAAGTCGTTGCCGAAGGGCGCGCCTATGATCCGGCGCACAAGGTTGCGCTGCGGCTGGCGTTTACCGACAAGCCCACGCCGCGTCTGATCAAGGGCGTAGAATTTCATACGGAGCAGAGCGACGTGTCCGGCGCAACAAGGGTCATCTATGGTCCGAAGCCGATGGACTACACCGTGCCGTTCTTCAACGAAACACGCACGGTCACGAGCGCCGCGCCGCCGCTCTTCTACATCATCCCGCCGCAGTGGGCGCGCGTCATCGACGTACTGGCCGCGCACGGGCTACACATGCAACGGCTGGCCGAAGCGGCAACTGCCGAAGTCGAGAGTTTTCGTTTCAACAACGTGAAGTGGGGCAACGGTTCGTTCGAGGGGCGCGTGCTGGTGACGCAGAAGAACGAGCCTGTGCGCGAGCGCCGACTGTATCCGGCCGGCTCAGTCCTTGTGCCGATGGCGCAACCGGCCGCGCGCGTCGCGCTCAATCTGCTTGAACCCGACGCGCCCGACTCGTTTATCACATGGGGCTTCTTCAATTCGATCTTTGAGCAGAAAGAGTTTGGCGAGAATTACGTGGTGGAAAAACTGGCGCGCGAGATGCTGGCGCGGGATAAGAAGTTGCGTCAGGAATTTGAACAGCGCGTGGCGGGCGATCCGAAGTTTGCCGCCAGCCCGTCCGCCCGTCTGAATTTCTTTTATGAGCGCTCGCCGTATTGGGACAGGCAGATGAACCTCTATCCCGTCGGGCGCATCACCGCGCCGCTCAACGTCCCCGTTGTCGAGTTCGCGCAGCGCAAAGCAAAATGAAAAGGGATGCGACCGTGTAGATCGCATCCCCTGTCACGCTTAATTGTGTTTCGCTAGGTGTTAAGTTAGACCGTGCGCCGGCCCGTCAACAACTGGATGACGAACAGCACGAGGGCGACTACCAGAATCAAGTGAATCAGACTGCCGCCGACGCCGCCAATCAGACCCAGAAGCCACAACACCAGAAGAATCACCAGAATTGTCCACAACATAATCGCTGTCTCCTTCGTTAAGGTTTCGGTCTCGTTCCCTGCTTCCACTGCACCCGTCGCTCTGACTAAGGTGCAATGACCATGCCAGCGCTGCACGACCGGCCAGCCAGCCGGTGTAAACCATTGTCACCATATCTTTTATACGTGCGCAGGCGCGCAAAAAAGCTGCCCGGCCCGCTGCGCTAAACTCATATTTGTATGGAAATGCGCCTCGCAATCAGCCGCGTCAGTGTCTCAAATTCAGCCAACGCGATGGTGCATGATCGCGCTTATGTTTATGATCTCGATGGGCGGATAAAAAGTTAACGGAAATGCATCGGCCCGCGTCGTTCCGCTGCAACCTGAAGAGTCCGGAGCACATCCGAAGGACGGCGGCAGCAACATTAAAGTCACAGGCTGTCGGCGGTTTTCATCCTCCGCCCTCTCTCGTTCCAACTAGTGCTGGACGACCGCAAGGTGGGGATGATACATTGTGTGTGCGGTCACATTTGTTGACCGTGCTTTAGCTCCGAGGTTGTGCCCCGCTTTAGCCGCGCGTTCAACCCAAGCTCCGTAGTGCCGCCGGTGACTCCACCGCCGCGAATCATTCTCAACGCAAATTAGTTCGGCACAGTGCTCGCTGGCGTTCCCCTATATGCACCGCGCGCGCTGTGGAGGAGAGTTTTTCAGATGCCGTCGTTTATACGCCAGCTCCCCCGCACGCAAAAAACAAGTCTCGCATTGGGCCTGCTCGCCTTGCTCCTGCTCGTCGCCGGTCTCGGCTTCATGTTGTACACGCGTGCGCACCCGCCCGTCGTGCAGAAGATCAACTACACGGAGTTGCGCCGTCTGAGCGAGAGTGCGAACGCACAGTCGCTCATCGTCGATGGCGAGTTGCTGACGGTCACGCGCACTGACGGCACACTCGCGCAGGCGATCGTCACCAACACGGCTGCGCAGCAGGAGATCGTCAACGCCTTCGACCGGCAGCACGTAGCCATCGAGTTTCGCTCGCTCGCGCCCGGAGCGCTCTCGAACGCGCTCGGCTGGGGCCTCACAATCCTGATGCTGGCGCTGCTCGGCTTCATCGTCTGGCGCGTCCATGCGAGCATGGGCGGTGGACAGGGCACGTTTCAATTGACCGACGCGCAGGGGCGTCAACCCGTCTCGTTTGACGAGGTCGCCGGTGTGGACGAGGCAAAGCACGAGTTGGCCGAGACCATTGAATTCTTGCGCGACCCGCAACGTTTCGGCCGGCTCGGCGGGCGCGCACCACGCGGCATACTGCTATCCGGCCCGCCCGGCACAGGCAAGACGCTCCTTGCGCGCGCTGCCGCACACGAGGCGAGCGTGCCGTTTCTCTCAGTTTCAGGTTCAAGCTTTCAGGAGAAATTTGCTGGACTGGGCGCCGCTCGCGTCCGGCGTCTGTTTGCGCGCGCGCGCAAGAGTGCACCGTGCATCATCTTCATCGACGAGATTGACGCGCTGGGCCGTAGCCGTGGACGCGGCGCTGACTCGGCTTCAGCCGATCAGGATCAGACGCTCAACCAACTGCTCATCGAAATGGACGGCTTCGAGCAAGCGAGCGGGATCGTGATTATCGCTTCGACCAATCGGCCTGACATCCTCGACTACGCGCTGACGCGCCCTGGTCGCTTCGACCGCGAGATCACGGTCGGCTTGGCGAGCGTCACTGGCCGCGAAGCGATCCTGCACGTCCACGCACGCAAGCTCACGCTCGAACCCGAACTTGATCTCAACTGGATCGCACGCGGCACGCCCGGCTTTTCGGGCGCGGATTTGGCAAACCTGCTAAACGAAGCGGCCATCGCGGCGACGCGCGAGAACGCGCCGGCCGTCGGTCGCCCGCACGTCGAGTATGCCCGCGACAAAATCCTGATGGGTGCGGAACGGCACGGCTTCATGATCGACGAAGAGGAACGCTACGTGACGGCCGTCCACGAGGCAGGGCACGTCGCGGTCGGGCTGGATGTGAAACACGGCGATCCGATTCACAAGGTCTCGATCCTGCCGCGTGGGCGTGCGCTAGGTGTCACGCAGGCGCTACCCGAACGCGACCGCCTGATGAAGACGCGCGAATATCTGGAAGACCAGATCGCCGTGCTGTTGGGTGGGCGCGCGGCGGAGCAACTGCTGCTCAACACGATGACCGCCGGAGCGTCAAACGACATCGAGCGCGCCGTCGAGATCGCGCGCAAGATGGTGGCGGAGTACGGCATGAGTCCGTTGGGGCCGATTCATCTCGGCAAGGCCGACGACCCGCGCAGCCAGACGTTGCTCGATCGCATCGAGCACTCCACCAACGAGATCATCAACACGCAGATGCAGCGCGCTTGCGCCGTCGTTGACACGCATCGCGCCGAGATCGCCCAACTCGTCGTCGGCTTGATGGAGCGCGACACGCTTGACGCCGAAGAGATTAACGAATCGTTCGGTCTTAAGAGCGCCCAACAAGCGGCGTAAAGCAAACAGCAGACACGAACAGGCGGCGGGCACTCAGCGAGGTTGCCCGCCGCCTGTCCGTTTCAGCCTTTCGCCCCTTGATCAAGACTGCGCTTCTCCTGTAACGTTGTCGGCGAAGGCCAAGGCTGATATTTCATCTCCGGTCGCTCCTGTCAACAAGCTTATGGCACTGCCCGGCATCGCCCGGCTCGAACTCCCCATCCTGCAAGAACTCGTCGCCACGGGCGGCGTCGATGACGTGCGCTTTATCTATCAACGTCTCGTCGCTTACTTCCCACAATTCGGCGAAGACGAGCGGCAGGCGCTGACCAACGGCGAGCTACGCCTCTGGCGGCGACACGTCCAGCGCGCCGGCCGCGTGCTTGATGACAAACGGCAGATCGAGCGTGACCGGCGCGGGCATTGGTCGATCACCGCCGCCGGTCGTCGCCGTGTCCTTGAAGAAGAGCCGAGTTTTTCTATGACCGATCAGGCGGAATCGGTCAGTGCGAGTGCGTCGTCGTTCTCGCACGCCGACGTGCAGCAGATGTTGGTTGAGATCGGTAACGCCTTGGGCTATCACGCCGAAGTTGAATTTGATTACTACGACGTAGTGTGGCGTGCGAGCGCACAGAGCCAGCGGCTCAGCCACATCTTTGAGGTGCAGCGCAAAGGTAACGTTGATGCGGCGCTCGCGAAATTGAAACGCGCTTATGACGCGCAGCGCTCGAAACCGTTTCTCGTCGTCGCCAGCGAGCGCGACACGAATCGCGCGCATAATCAGATGAGCCTCGCGCGCACAGGTGCGTTTCACGAGATCGGGCGCGTCACCTCCGTCCTCAGCTTTGAACAGTTGCGGCGGTTGCACCGCGCGCTCACTTCCGTCTCAGACCTGCTGGCGTTAATCTCCGAGCGATGACCACCGGCACGCCACTCCGCCAACAGTATCTCGACATCAAGCGTCGCCACCCGGACGCCATCCTCCTCTTTCGCATCGGCGATTTCTACGAAGCCTTCGACGACGACGCCCGCACTATCTCGCGCGAGTTAGGGATCGTGTTGACCTCGAAGCCGATGGGCAAGAACGTGCGCGTGCCGCTCGCGGGCGTGCCGCACCACAGTCTCGAACGTTATCTCTCGCGCCTGATCGCGCGCGGTCACCGCGTCGCCATCTGCGAGCAGTTGACGGATGCGCCGGTCAAAGGCGAGTCAGGGCGCGGTCTCATCGAGCGCGACGTGGTGCGCGTCGTCACACCCGGCACGATCATCGAGCCGGGGCTGTTGCGCAGCAAGGTTAATAACTACTTGGCGGCCTACACGACAGACGGCCGGCGGCGGGCCGGCGTGGCCTACGCAGACGTGACGACGGGCGAGTTCGCCGCGACAGAAGTAGACGTGGCGGCGGCGCTCACAGAGTTGCAGCGCATCGCGCCGTCGGAGTTGCTCATCGCGCGCGGGCTGACAATTAAAGACGAAGAGTTACCCGGTTTTATCTCACGTTGCAGCGACGATTATTTTGCGCCGCAGTTAGCCAAGTCGGCCGTCCTGCATCACTTCGGCGCGCGCAGCCTTGCCGCCTTCGGGTTGGCGAAATGGCCGCTGGCGACGGCGGCGGCGGGCGCGATCATCGCGTATCTGCGCGACACGCAGACGACCGCCGCCGGGCAACTGACCCGCCTCGCGAGCTATCAGACGGGCAGCTATATGCTGCTCGACGCGCACACGATCCGCAGTCTTGAAATATTCGAGAACGCGGGCGGCGCAGGCTCGCTCCTAACTGCGTTGGATGTAACGCGCACGGCGATGGGCGGTCGCCGTTTGCGGCAGTGGCTGCGCCAGCCCTTACTTGATCTGGCCGAGATCGCGCGCCGGCATGAGCACGTCGGCTGGTTACATACACACGCGGAAGCGCGGGCCGAGTTCTTTGCCGCGCTTGAACTGGTACACGATCTTGAACGCCTGTCGGGGCGCGCGCGCGTCGGCGTGGCTGCGCCGCAGGAAGTGTTGGCGCTCTGTCAGGGGTTGGAAGCAATCCCGCGTGTCCGTGCCGTCTTGCAGCAGGACACAAAGCGTTTTGGCGCGGCGCTCACGGCGCTCCCAATGTGTGAGGCGACAATAAAGACGATTCGTGCGGCCTTGCGTGAAGAATTACCGCGCCGGACAGAAGGCGTCAACGTCATCCGCGTGGGCTTCTCCGCAGAGCTTGATCGGCTGCGCGAGTTGCTGCGCAACGGCAAGAACTATCTCGCGGAGATGGAACAACGCGAGCGTGCGCGCACGGGGATCAAGAGTCTGCGTGTCGGCTACAACAAGGTCTTTGGGCACTTCATCGAAGTGACCAAGCCGAACCTGCATCTCGTCCCTGAAGGCTACACGCGTAAGCAGACGCTCACGAATGCCGAGCGCTTCATCACGCTGGAACTGAAAGAGCACGAGTCGCTGGTCAACAATGCGCAGGAGCGGATCGCCGAGCTTGAAGCGAGCATCTTCCGGCAAGTCTGCGCCGAGATCGGTAAAGGGCGCGATGAAATCCTCGCCGCCGCCAGCACAATCGCTTATCTCGACGCCGTTGCCTCGTTCGCTGAAATAGCCGCGCGTCACCTTTACGTGCGCCCCTCGATGACCGACACGCCGGCTCTGCGCATTGATGCAGGTCGCCATCCCGTGCTTGAACGCACCGCCACCGAAGAGCCGTTCGTCGCAAACGACCTGATACTCGGCGGCGGCGCACCTGAGATCGCACTGATCACAGGGCCGAACATGTCTGGCAAGTCAACCTTCCTGCGCCAGACCGCGCTCATAGTGTTGCTGGCGCAGTCCGGCAGCTTCGTGCCCGCCGACTCGGCGAGCATTGGTCTATGTGATCGCATCTTCACGCGCATCGGCCTCTACGACCGGATCGGGAGCGGCGAGTCTACGTTCATGACGGAGATGGTCGAGACTGCGCAGATTCTGCATCACGCCACGCCGCGCTCGCTCATACTGCTCGACGAATTGGGACGCGGCACTGCGACCTACGACGGGCTGGCCGTCGCCCGCGCCGTGCTTGAATACATACACAACCACCCGCAACTCCGCGCCAAGACGCTCTTCGCCACGCATTATCATGAATTGACTGCGCTCGCGGGCGTCCTGCCGCGCGTCGAAAACCTACGCGTCGAGATCGCCGAAGAAGGGGACGAACTGCGCTTCCTCTACAAGATCACGCCGGGCGTAGCCGAACGCAGCTACGGCGTCTACGCCGCGAAACTCGCGGGCCTGCCGCGCCCCGTCGTCCGCCGCGCCGAGGAGCTATTGCAGGAATACGAAGAGCAAGCCGGCGCACATCTCCCAGCTAACACCCAGTCGATCAAATCCAAACCGCACACGCGCCCCACCGAAGGCGACACACAATTACAACGCGCGCTGCTAGAGCTTGACCTCAATGCGCTCGCGCCGGTCGAAGCGTTGATGAAACTCTACGAGTTGCGCCGGCAGGCCGAGGAAGAAGAGGGTGGCGGAGATGTGTCGCGGGCACTGCGCACAGCGTCGTAGAAAAGTGACGAGTGACAAGTGACGAGTGACGAGTAAGAATGTTTTCCTAACTCGTCACTCGTTACTTATCACTCGTCACTATTATCCCCCGCCGGGTCAGTGTGAATCTGCACGCGGGAACGAGGAATCTCGGCTTCGATAGCGCGTAGGACTTGCACGGACAAGGCGTGCGCTGCTTCAAGGCTTTGGTTGCGCTCAACTTCGAGATGCAGGTCGATGAACTTCTGCGCGCCGGAGCGCCGCGTGCGCACGTCGTGATGCCCGACGACGCCCTGCGTGCGAAAGCGGCCGACGATCTGGGCGATCTGCTCATCCACCTCAAGCGGCAGGCGTTTATCCATCAGCACATCAATCGAATCGCGCGCGACCGAAATGGCGGAAGCCAGTATGTAGAGCGAGATGGCGATTGAGATGATCGGATCAGCCAACCGCCAGCCGGTCAGTCTCAAGAGCAGAAGCGCGCCGAGCGCACCGCCGTTCGTGTATACGTCTGTGGCGTAGTGCAGCGCATCGGCACTAAGCGCGGGCGAGTCGGTCTGGCGCGCAACTCGCCGCAGCCGCGCAACCAGTGCGATGCTGACGAAGGTCGCGATAAGCATCACTGCCACCCCCAACAGTTCTGCGCTCGTCGCGGGCGGATTGCTGATCCGCCCGATGGCCGCGCGCACGAGGAAGAGACCTGACACGGTGATGACGAATGATTGGAAGAGACCGGCCAGCGATTCGACCTTGCCGTGGCCGTAGGCATGATCATCGTCGGGCGGGCGCGCGGCGGCGCGCACGGCGAAGTAGTTGATCGTCGAGGCGAAGATGTCCATCGCCGAATCGAGCAGGGAAGCCCAGACGCTGATCGAGCCGGTCAGCAAGCCGGTCACAGTCTTGAGCACGATCAAAAAAGCGGCGGCCGCGATTGAGAGCCGCGCCGCCGCGCTCTTCTGCGCGGTCTCAATATCTTGAACGCTTGCCTCCGCTCTGATTGTTGTTGCTTCAGACATCTTGCTAAACGTTACACCGCTCAAGCGTCTTAGTAAAAGTCAGCGCCCGAGCGCTTCGGGGCGTTCCGATACTTCCTCCACGATCCCGTTGCGCGCGCGGATGATGACCAGAGCCACGCCCGTAAAGATGAGCAACGCGGCGAGGCCCGTCCGCGCGTTCAGGCTTTCGCCGAGTACGAGCGGCGCGAGCACGAGCGCGATGACCGGTTGGAGGTATATGTAGATCGCAACCGTGCTTGGTGTCACGCGCCCGAGCGCCCACGCGTTCAGGTAATAAGCGCCCACTGTCGGCGCGATGATAATGTAGCCGACTGCAAGCCAGACGCGCGGGGCAATGGTGCTGAGCGGCGTCTGCGCGAACTGATAAATGCCGATGGGGAGCGCCGCCACACAGGCGAATAAAAACACCCACGTGATGACCGTGAGCGCGCCGTACCGCTTGATCGTCTGCTGTGAAATTGCGATGTACGCGCCATACAAAAGCGTACTCAGGACGAGCAGCATGTTGCCGATCATTGTGCCCCGCGCGAAGTCTGCGCGCGTCGGGTGGACGAGATAGACGACGCCAAACACCGCGATGGCCATACCGACGAGCAGGCGCGGCGTGGGGCGCTCGCGGCCCAACAACAGGCTGCCTAGCAGGGTGGCAACCGGAATACTTGTGCTTATGATGATGGCAATGATGGCGGACGAGAGCGCCAACCCTTTGACGTAGAGGAATTGATTGAGCACGACACCCAGCAGGCTGTAGAGGGCGAGGCGCGCATAATCGCTGCGACGCGTGATCGCCATGCTCCCGGTCGCGCGGCGCAGGACTACAAAAGCGAGGCCCGCGCCCACGATGCGGCAGGCGACCAGCCCCGTGCTCGGCAAAGTGCGGAGCGCGAGCTTACCGATGATCGGCCACGTGCCGAAGAAGAACTGCACGGCTACCAGTGCGACGTGCGGTTTGAGGCTTCTGCTCACGCGCCCCGTCGAGTTAACTGTACTCGCCTGCGCGCGCGCCCGTGCCTGCGCCGGTCACCTGATCAGGCGGGCCTGATTCTGCTGAGTTGGCCGAGGGCTTGCCTTCAACGCCTTGCGTTGCGCCTTGCGGATCAGGTCGCGCGCCTGCTTGACCCTCGGCTTGATCTTGTGACGAGCCGGATGCGGCTGCATCCTGATCACGTTTCTCAGCGGCCGCACGTTCACGACTGAGTTGTTCATCCATCTTGTGTGTCGCCTCCCTCGTTCGTTTTCACAGCACCAATAACATCGGATTCTCCAGCAGTTGCTTGAAAGTTTGCAGGAACTTCGCGCCGGTCGCGCCGTCGATGACGCGATGATCGCAGGACATCGTTACGCGCATCATCTGGCGCACGACAACTGCGCCATCGCGTACGACCGGTTTCGGCTGCATAGCACCCACGGCCAAGATCGCCCCCTCCGGCGGATTGATGACGGCCGTGAACTCGTCTATGCCGAGCATCCCTAGGTTACTGATGGAGAAAGTCGCGCCCGTGTACTCATCCGGTTGCAGCTTGCGCGCCCGCGCACGCTCGGCCAGTTGGCGTACCTCGCGGCTGATCTGGCCGATGGATTTACCGTCAGCCGCGCGCACAACCGGCGTGATCAAGCCTTCGTCGATGGCAACTGCCACGCCGATGTCCGCGCGCTCGTAATAGCGAATCACTTTGTCCTGGAACGAAGCGTTGACCTGCGGATGCCGCACGAGCGCGACGGCCACGACCTTGATAATAATGTCGTTGACGCTGACCTTGTTCTCTTTATCGAATTCGTTGAGCTGACGGCGCAACTCCGCCACTCGATCCATCTCGATCTCGGTCGTCAGGAAGAAGTGGGGCACAGGCCCGATGGACGAAGTCAGGCGGCGCGCGATGGTCGCGCGCATCGTCGTGACCGGCTCGTCGCGATAGGGTGACGCGCCTGCGACCGTGGGCTGTTGGAAGTCTTGGGCCGGTTGCTGCGTGCGTGCGGTCGGCGCGCGCATCTGCGGCTCGGCTGGCACGGTCGCCGGTTGCTGCGGCCCGGCCTTCATGGCCGCTTCGATGTCGCGCTTGATGATGCGCCCACCGGGGCCGCTGCCCGCCAGAGTTTGCAGGTTGATGCCCGCATCCGCCGCCATGCGCGCGGCCAACGGCGAGACGAGCATGCGTCCGCCGCGCTGACCATTGCCGGATGAGCTGCCTTCGGATTGTGCGCCGGCCTGTTCGCTTTTGGTCGGCGCGGCATCGGCCATCCACCTGCCGGGCTGATAATCCTGCGGTGGCCCGCCGACATCGCCCTTGATCGGTTGACCTTTGATCGTCTCCTGCGTGCGCTCGCCGCCCGGCACAACTTGCGCTAGCTCAGCTTGCGCACCGTCCTGCCCGCCCTCGACCTGCTCTTCAACCCGCTGCTTGTTCGCCGCGCCTGCCGCACCTGATTCTGCTTGTGCCAACAGACCGGAGATGTCCTCGTCCGGCTCGCCGATGATCGCGATGATCTGGCCGAGCGGGACGGTCTTGCCTGCCGGCACGAGAATCTTACGGAGCACGCCCGATGTGAGCGCCTGCGCTTCCATCGTCGCCTTGTCTGTGTCGATCTCGGCGAGCGGTTCGCCCATGCTCACCTTGTCGCCCTCATTCTTCAGCCAACGCGCCAACTGTCCCTCTTCCATCGTCGGCGACAGTTTCGGCATGACCACTTGCGTTGCCATTGTGTTCCTCAGTAGTCAGTAGTCGGTAGCCGGTAGTCAGTAGTTTGTAGGCGCGCGTTGTTAGTGCTACGCAATTACCATTCAGTAGTCAGCATATTTTACTGATTACTGACTACAGACTATTGACTACTTTCAAACGTATGCCACTTCGCGGACGGCCGCGATGATGCGCTCCACGTCGGGCAGCGCAAGTTTTTCTAAGTTCCGAGCGTAAGGCATCGGCGCGTCCACACCTGAGAGGCGCTTGATGGGCGCATCCAGATAGTCGAACGCGCGCTCCATCAGTTGCGCGCTAATCTCAGCGCCGACGCCGCAGAACGAGTGCGACTCTTCAGCGATCACGACGCGATTGGTTTTCTTGACCGAGTTGACGATGGTCTCTATGTCGAGCGGGCGAATGGTGCGCGGATCGATCACCTCGACGGAGATGTTCTGCTTAGCCAACTCTTCCGCCGCCTTCAAAGCGAGCGGGACGGTCAGCGAGCGAGCGACGATGGTGGCGTCCGTGCCCTCGCGCTTTATGTCGGCCACGCCGAGCGGCACGGTGAAATCGGGATCATCCGGCACTTCGCCCTTGTTGCCGTACATGCGCTCCTGTTCCAGAAAGATCACGGGATCGTCGTCGCGGATCGCGCTCTTCAACAAGCCCTTCGCATCGGCCGGCGTCGAAGGCATGACGACCTTGAGACCCGGAAAATGCGCGTACCATGATTCAAGGGCCTGCGAGTGCTGCGACGAGACTTGGTAAGCCGAGCCGTTCGGGCCGCGGAAGACGATGGGAATCTTGAACTGCCCACCAGACATATAGAGCATCTTGGCCGCGGAGTTGATGATCTGATCAGTCGCGAGGATCGAGAAGTTAAAGGTCATAAACTCAATGACGGGCCGCAAGCCCACCATCGCCGCACCGACACCTAATCCAGCGAAGCCTAGCTCCGTGATCGGTGAATCGATCACGCGCTTCTCGCCAAACTCTTCCAACAGGCCCTTTGAGACCTTGTAAGCACCCTGATAAGCGCCCACCTCTTCGCCCATCAAAAATACATTCTCGTCGCGTCCTAGCTCCTCGCGCAGCGCCTGATTAAGAGCCTCGCGGATCGTGATAACAGCCATTCAGCCTCCAAAAACAGTGACAAGTGACGAGTGGCAAGTAACGAGATTAGGACAAGCTTTGAGCTTGTCACTCGTCACTGCTTAATCGGATTCGCGTAAATATGCGTGAACAATTCTTCGGGCGCGGGTTCGGGACTGCTATCGGCGAACTTGAGTGATTGTTCGACCGCGGCCCGGACGCGCTCTTCGATCTCTTTGAGCGCAGCGTCGTCGAGGTTTTGCTTCTGTTTGAGACTCTCGGCAAAGACCTTGATGGGATCGCGCTCTTGAAACTTTTCGATCTCGGCGCGCGTGCGGTAGTTGCCGGGATCGCTCATCGAGTGACCCATGAAACGATAGGTGCGAATTTCGAGGAGTGTCGGCAAAGACTCTTGCCGCGCACGATCAGCGGCACGCTTGGTCGCTTCATACACCGCGAGCACATCCATGCCGTCAACGAACTCCGCCGCCATCCCGTAAGCACAAGCCTTCTGCGACACGTCGCTCAGCGACATGGCCCGCTTTAGGGCCGTGCCCATGCCGTACTGGTTGTTCTCACAGACATAGATGCAGGGCAACTGCCAGAGCTGCGCCATGTTCAGTGACTCGTGAAAGACGCCTTGATTGACCGCCGCTTCGCCGAAGTAGACGACCGAGACGCGATCCGTGCCTTTATATTTCTCGGCGAAGGCGACGCCGGTCGCGAGTGGAATCTGCCCGCCGACGATGGCATGCCCGCCGAGGAAATTCGTGTCGCGGTCGAAGAGATGCATCGAGCCGCCCTTGCCGGCCGAGCAACCGCCGGCGCGGCCGTACAACTCGGCCATCACTTCGTCGGCCGAAGTGCCGCGCGCGAGCGCGTGCCCGTGATCGCGGTAGCTCGTCATCACGTAATCATCGGGCCGGAGCGCAGCGATAGAGCCGACCGCCACGGCCTCCTGCCCGATGTAGAGATGGCAGAAGCCGCCGATCTTGCCGAGCGTGTAAGCCTCCGCGGCCTTCTCCTCGAAGCGGCGAATGAGCACCATCTGGTAGAGGATGTCGAGTAGTTGTTCGCGCTCAAGGGTGTCGATGGCGGCGCGTTGGTGCTGTTGGCGCTCCTTGTGCTCGGCGCGCAACTCATCGTGATTGATCACGTCCGTGCCCGCATCTTCTGTAGCAACGCCCGCAGCGCTGTGCTCGCGTGGCTTTAACGGCTTCACTTTCAGTTCACTCATCGAAGCACACTTTCTGCCGGAATGAATACTCAGCGTGACACGTCCCCATGAGACGCGCGTTTGCGAGTTGATTAAAACAGGTGAATACGGCGCGAATTATACGCGAGACTTGAGCCTGCGCGCAAAAGCAGGTGGTCAAGAGAAAACCGGCACAGGCTGAATTGTTCTAGCCTGTGCCGGTTTGAGGTTGTGAATGCTTGGCGTCTGCTTTGCGTCTTTGCGTCAGTTTCTTATTGGGTCAGCATTTGCCGCACGCAAAGGCGTAAAGACGCACAGATAAGAACGCGATGAAGAGTGCGCTCAGATTCTTTAGCGCCGCGCGTCAAATGATGTGACAACGCCGGCTGCGGCGTGTGGGTGCAAGCGGCGTGTGTACTTGTCGTGCTGCATGTTGCTGCCGGCGGCCGTGATGAGCGATTCGACCGTCTCGCCATCGCTTGGGAAGCAGGCGATGCCAATGCTGATCCCGATCTGCGCGGTGCGCCCGGTGCGGACATTGAAAGTCTGCGTCTCGACGGCCGCCCGGATGCGCTCGGCGATCATAAGGGCCACATCGCTTGAGGCCATCGGCATGATGGCCACGAATTCGTCGCCCGCATAACGCGCCAGGATGTCCATCTGCCTGAGTTGCCGTTTAATGACGGCCGCCACGCTCGCCAACAAACGGTCGCCGACACCATGCCCGTATTGATCGTTGATGGATTTGAACTCATCCAAATCCATGCAGAGGACGGTCAGCGGCTCGCGGTTGTTGCGCTCACACTCGGCGAGGCGCTGTTCGAGCATGAGATGGAATGAGCGCGCGTTCGGTAGATCGGTAAGCGGGTCAGTCAGCGCGCTCAGCTTCGTGCGCTCGAAGGTCATTGCATTATTGAGCGCGGTCGCGGCGTGCTGGGCCACGGATTCAAGCAGGCGCACCTGCTCGGTCGTGTACGAAGAACGCGTCTTGGAATAGAGCGTGAGCGCGCCGAACGCGCCGTCCTCGCGGACGAGCGGCGAAACAAGTACGCCCTTGATCTGGCGCGTAACCTCTTCAGGGATGCCGACCAGATCAAGCTCCGGCGGCGTGTTGCACATCGAGCGCGCGTTGGCGATGACCCAACCCGTGATGCCTTCGCCGAGCGTCACGCGTCGCTGTGCGTAAGCCTCCGCGTCTTGGCCGGCGACGTGCGCCGGCGCAGCTTTGCCCGTGCGCTCGTCCACTAGATAGATGACGCAAGTATCGAACGGCACGATTGCGCGCAGCTTACTGGCGACGAGCGTGACCGTATCTTGCAAATTTAATGAAGAACCGATGGTCTGTGCGATCTCATGTAGCGCGAAGACCTCGCGCTGCGCTTCGATGATGGAGCGGAAGCCGGCCGACTCGTCGGGTGCGCCTAACACATCGGCGGCAAGACCGGCGTCAGGTGCGGCGGCCGTGATTGCTTCCGGGTCGTGCGTCTGCACCTGTTCCTGTATGTCCTGCTCGGCGATCAGATCGTCGAAGAAGTCTATGTTGTTGACGAAGGCATCAACGACGCGCGGATCAAAAGAGGAGTTCGCCATGCGCCGCAGCAGGGCCAGAGAGTCCTCGCGTTTCATCCCGACGCGATAAGGCCGGTCGCAACGCGTGGCATCATAAAAATCGACCACGGAGATGATGCGCGCGACCATCGGTATCTGCTCGCCTTTCAGCCCGCGTGGATAGCCCGTGCCGTCCCACTTCTCGTGGTGATAGCGGACGATGTCTTCGACCGGGTAAGGGAAGCCGACGCGCTTGACGATGTCGCCGCCGACCAACGTGTGCACCTTCATCTTCTCGAATTCCGCAGATGTCAACTTGCTTGGCTTGTTCAAGATGTATTCGGGTACGGCCAGTTTGCCGATGTCGTGCAGGAGTGCACCCGCGCGCAACGCCATCAGATCAAACTCGCTGACGCAGAGCCGCTTGCCGAGTTCGAGCGCATAGATTTGTGTGCGCCGCACGTGCCCGTGTGTGGTCTGATCTTTCGCGTCGATGGCGATGGCGAGCGATTCAATCGTGTTCATGTGCAGGTCGGCGATCTCTTGCACATGGCGTAGCTTCTCCGCCTCGGCGAGTTTCAATTCGCCGACGCGCAGACGGTCGAAACGGTAGAGCAGATAGACCAGCCCGATCATCAACAGACCGAGACAGAGAAAGGCCGGCCGGCCGTTCTGTTGGCGCGCATAGTAGAAGAGCGCCGCCGCACCCGCGCCCGCCATCTGCGTCACGGCCGTCCAGACGAAACTCTCGCGGGACAGGCGCAGCCGCGCAGCCCCCGACTCGAAGGCCGAGTATGCGACGCTCGCCAGTGTGTTAAGACCATAGTGCACGCAGGCCAACACACATAGCGGCAACAAGAGTCGTTCGAGCGTTAAGTCGCGCACTGAGGCCGCGTCCGTGCTCGTTGAGAAGGCGCGCGCCAATAGCTCATAACAAAAAACCGCGATGGCTGTTGAGGCGACAGCCGTGGCGGTAGCGAAAGCGCGGCGCGTGTGCTTACCTGTGCGACGCGAAGTGTTGTAGCCGTCCACCCCGGCCAAGATCGCTGCGGGCGCGACGCCGTAGATCATCGCGGTCAAAAAGATAAGCGCGTCCGCAATCGATTTGTGACTTTGACCATGCCCTTCGACATCCGTCACCGGCACGGTAAAACGACTCGCTACCACCGTTAATATGAGCAGCCCGCCGAACAACAGCCAGCCACTTGGCGGGAGCGTTAATAAACCGTTGATTGTGCTGAACAGCAGTGCCGCTGCCAGCACCGAGACACCACACAAAAGGGCGAGGCATTTCCAGTTGTTGTTGGGCATGTCGGCTACAGTTCCGCGTGTCTATATCGCTGGGTTGTCTGTACAGATTCACCGGCAACTCAAGGGCCTTGGCACGCCGGGAAGTGGCAGGACTATTAACAGGTCGTCGCCAAACACTGTTGGCATATTAAAAATAATGGTTTTTACAATTAGAGTCAAGCAGTTTTGCCGGGAAAATGAGGTTTTCAATGCTCTTGGGCGGAAGCTTTGACCCCGTGCATGTGACAAGAAAATGTCCGGGAGCGGGCTAGTACGGTAACGAGAAGATGATTGCATGAGTTACTCGGAGTCGCACCGAGATGGGGTTGGCCCGCGCTTGGATGGGTAAAATAAACGTGTATTTCCGAAGAATCAGATGCTACACTGCGCTGGCTGACTTAAATGTTCACTTAACTTGTCGTCAAGCTGTCGCAAGCTTTCAACGGTGCGAGCGTGGCCGAGCATGATGCTCATCGGCCGCCTTCCGCCCGTTTTGCGACCGCGCGCGCCAGCGCCCCTCCTCCGCTTGTGCTTCGCCACGCGTGCGACAAGTTCGACGTGAACGGCAGCCGATGAGCTTTTTAATTCAACCAAGACCCCGCGGGGTAACAGGAGGATTCAGCGATGCGACGAACTTTGGCTCTCTTGACTGTGCTGGTGCTGGTGAGTCTGTGGGCGGGCTGCGCCACCACCGATAACACGAACGCAACCAACGCCAACGCCACGACGACCACAACGACGACGACCACGACCAACTCATCAAACGCCACCACAACAGTGCCGCCGGCCGCGACGACTACCAACACGACCACGACCACCACGAACGCCAACAACATGAACCACAACATGAATTCGAATAACATGAATCACAACATGAACTCGAATTCAAACATGAACCACAACACGAACACGAACGCGCCGCACAATACTAATAATCGCAACACGCCGTAAGCTTGCGTTGGTTGGTTCCGGCAAAGAAGGCGCGCAAACATCTCGTATGCGCGCCTTCATCTTTCCATCTTGCTGCTTATGGACGAACGGCCCGCTTACCGTTATCTGATTGATGCCCGAGAGGCCGAAGCGGCTCTGGCCCGGCTCGCGGGCGAGGACGTACTGGGATTGGACACAGAGACCTACTGGGACAGAGAGACAAATCAGAACCGCGTCTCGCTCGTCCAGTTGGCTCCGCGCACAGGCGAAGCGCTGGTCGTCGATGTTCAAGCGACCGGGATTGAGGTCGTGCGGCCGCTGGTCGAGTCGCCCAACGTGCTAATGGCGGCGCACAACGCGCGCTTTGATGAGTTAGTTTTGATCGGCGCGACGCTGCAACCGGCCGCGCTCGTCGACACGCTCCGCCTCTCGCGCACGACGCTCGTGCTCTCCTCACATAGTCTGGCCGCGGTCGTCGCGCACCTCTTTGGCCTTGAGCTTGATAAGTCTCTGCAACAATCGAACTGGCGACGCAGGCCCTTGACGCGCGCGCAACTCCAATATGCCGCGACCGACGCGGCCATTACGCTGCGCGTCTACGAAGAGTTGAAACGCCGGCTCGAAGCGGAGGGGCGTTGGGCGGTTGTGGCGCAAGCAGCGATGATGACAGGCGCGCCGGCGCAAGGGCCGCGGCGGCGCGTCAAACCGAAGCTGCCGCCGCCGATCTTAACAGCGGCGGAGCGGCAAGTGGTGACGCGCTTAAAGAAGTGGCGGCTTGAGCGCGCGTTTGCCGAGCGCGTGCCCGCTTACATGATCTGCCCAGACCGCACGCTTGAAGTCCTCGCGCACGAGCGCCCGTTAACGCTCGACGCGCTGAAAACTGTCTATGGTCTCGGCGAAGCTAAGATCGCGCGTTATGGTGCGGACATACTGACCGCCCTCCGCGATGCGCTCGCCTAAGCGTGCGCGCGCGTGGCTGCGTCTAGTTGCGCGCCCAATTCCTGCGGCGTTGTGACGGGCTGTTGACAGGTATAGTTTTCGCAGACGTAAGCGGTCGCACGCCCGCCGAGTTTCGGGCGTGCGCGCAGGAGCGGCACGATGGCGCGCGCCTGTTCGTCAGCTTCATCCGCCAGTGCGACGACCTTGTTGGGCAGATAACGCCGCCACACCTCACGCATCAGTGCGCGTGTCTCGGCTTGCTCTGCTGCGCCGACGATTGCGATCTCCTTTGGCGGCGCAAGGTGGAAATCGAGCGCGCCGAGCAGACAGCCGAAGGCGGACGGGTAACGCGTTAAAGTGTCGTGCATGAGCCGGAAGAGCGTTACGGCTTTACGTTGGTAGTCAGGTTTTTCCATCAGCACGCTGAGCCGCAGCAGCACTTCGGCGGCGACCGAATTGCCGGACGGCGTAGCGTTGTCGAAGAAATCTTTCTGCCGCACGATCAAGCTCTCGCTGCGCCGCGCCGTAAAGAAGAACCCGCCCTCGGCCTCATCCCAGAACTCCGCACTCATCTCGTCCGTCAGCGCGAGCGCGGCTTCGAGCCAGCGCAATGCGCCCGTCGCTTCGTAGAGCGCGAGCAGACCTTGCGCCACACATGCGTAGTCATCCAGAAAACCCTGCTGCTTGGCCTGTCCGTCCTTGTAGACGTGCAACAGCCCGCCATCGCGGCGCAGGGCGGTGAGGATGAAGCTCGCGTTGCGCTCGGCGATCTCACGGTAATCAGCACGATCAAGGATGGCCGCGGCTTCGGCAAAACTGCCGAGCATCATGCCGTTCCACGCGGTCAAGACCTTCTCATCGCGCGCTGGCTTAATGCGTTGCTCGCGCGCTGTAAACAGGATGGGGCGAGCGCACTTTACGGTGGCCAATAAATTATCAACTGAGACGCCTGCCTCTTGGGCCACCTCTGCCGCCGGACGCGGGACGTTGAGAATGTTCTCGCCCTCGAAATTGCCGGTCTCCGTCACATCATAGTAAGTGCACACGAGCGCGCCATCGTCAGCGTCGAGTAGTTGCATAATCTCTGCGCGCGACCAGACGAAGAACTTACCTTCGACGCCCTCTGAATCGGCGTCCTGCGTCGAGTAGAAGCCGCCGTCGGCGTCAGTCATCTCACGCGCCACATAGTCGAGCGTCTCTTGTGCGATGCGCCTGAAGAACTCATCGCCAGTCGCTTGATAGACATGCAGGTAGAGACGCGAGAGCAGTGCGTTGTCATAGAGCATCTTCTCGAAGTGCGGCACGAGCCAGCGCGCGTCTGTCGAGTAGCGATGAAAACCGCCGCCGAGTTGATCGTACAGACCGCCCTCCGCCATACGCCGGCACGTGTGCGTCACCATCTCAAGCGCCGCGCTGTCGCCGGTGCGTTGCCAGATGCGGAGCAGAAATTCAAGGCTCATCGCGGCGGGAAACTTGGGCGCGCCGCCGAAACCGCCGAAGCGTGCATCGTAACTGCGGGCGATGCCGCGATAAGCCGCGTCAAGATTTGCAACGCTCAATGGCGCATCTGATTCACGCGTCAAATTCATGCGCCGGAGTTCGGTCATGACACTCGCGGCCGTCTCCGCAATCCCGTCCGGGTCTTGCCGGTAGGCGGCGGCGACGGACTGAAGCACGCGCGGGAAGCCGGGCATGTTGTGCCGGTCAACGGGCGGGAAGTACGTGCCGCCGTAAAAGGGGACGAGGTCGGGCGTGAGAAAGACGGTCATCGGCCAGCCCCCATGCCCAGTCATCATCTGCACCGCGTTCATGTAGACCTGATCGAGATCGGGGCGCTCTTCGCGATCAACTTTGATGTTAACGAAGCTCTCATTCATCAAACGCGCGATCTCTTCGTTCTCGAACGACTCGTGCTCCATCACGTGACACCAATGACACGCCGAATAACCTATGCTAAGCAGGATCGGCTTGTTCTCCGTGCGTGCTTTCGCGAGCGCCTCTGCGCCCCAAGGATGCCAGTCCACAGGGTTATGCGCATGCTGCAAGAGATACGGACTGGTCTCGTGTTGCAGACGATTCGTGTGCTTGTGCTCCGCCATCGCTCATCATCCTTTCCGCTGCTTGCGCTCATTCTAACCCGTACTCCGTTGCTTAGACACGCGCTGCCGTTCTGTTATACTCGCCCCACTGAATGGTCATTCATTTTTATGAGATGGCGCTCTGGGTGTGTCTGTGAGCGGCGTGAGGAGTGTGGATGGAGCGAGAGAGTTTGGAGATGGATGTGGTGTTCGTCGGCGCGGGGCCGGCGAATCTGAGCGGCGCGCTGCATCTGGCGCGTTTGGTGAAAGAGCACAACGAGGCCACGGCGGCCGGCACGCGCGCAGGTCAGCCGCTTGGTGAGATTGAGATCGGCGTCATCGAAAAGGGTGCAGCGGTCGGCGCGCATATTCTGTCGGGCGCGGTGATGGACCCGCGCGCGCTCACAGAACTCATCCCGGATTTCATCGAACAGGGCGCGCCGCTCGAAGCGCCGGTCAAGGAAGACTACTTTCTTTATCTCACAAAGACGCGCGCCGTGCGCTCGCCCATCACGCCGCCACCGCTTAAGAATCACGGTTACTACATCGTCTCGCTGAACAAACTGACCGCGTGGCTCGGCGAACAGTGCGAAGCGGCGGGCGTCAACATCTTTCCCGAATTTCCCGGTGCGGAGATGCTCTACGACGAGCAAGACCGCGTCGTCGGCGTGCGCACCGGCGATAAGGGCATCGACAAAGAAGGGCAGCCCAAAGCGAACTTCGAGCCGGGCGTTGACCTGCGCGCCAAAGTGACCGTGCTCGGCGAAGGCCCGCGCGGCTCTCTGACTAAACAGCTAACACAACGGCTCAATCTAAACGACGGCCGCGAGCCGCAGGTCTACAGCGTCGGTGTCAAAGAGTTGTGGGAGTTGCCTGATGATCGCTACCCGGCGGGGCGTGTGACGCACACACTTGGCTACCCGTCCGACCCGCACACATACGGCGGCGGCTGGATTTACGGACTGCAAAATCGCATCATCAACCTCGGCTACGTCACAGGTCTCGACTACCGCGACCCGCTGCTCGATCCCCACGCCGAGTTCCAACGTTTCAAACAACACCCGTTCGTGGCCAAGCTGCTGGAAGGTGGCAAGCTTCTGCGCTACGGCGCGAAGACCATCGCGGCCGGTGGTTATCATGCGATGCCGCAGCTCTACGCCGACGGCGTCCTGCTGGTCGGCGACTGCGCCGGCTTCCTCAACTCGCAACGCTTGAAAGGCATTCACACGGCGATCAAAAGCGGCATGCTCGCCGCCGAGACGATCTTCGCGGCGCTCGTCGCGGGCGATTACTCCGCGCGGCAGTTGCAACGTTATGAAGAGTTGGTTAAGGCAAGTTGGATCACGTCTGAATTGCGGCGCGTCAGAAATTTTCACGCGGGCTTCAAGCACGGGCGTTGGCTGGGGCTAATCAACACGGGCTTACAACTCGTCACCGGCGGGCGCTCATGGGGATTGTTTGACCGCGCCAGCGCCGAGCCGGGGCACGAAGTCATGCGCAAGCTTGCAGACTACGTTTACAAAGGCGACGCACTTGAGCAGCGCTACGACGGTCTACGCTTCGATGGCAAGTTGACCTTTAACAAGCTGACTGACGTGTACCACGCGGCGGTCGGGCACGACGAGGATCAGCCGGCGCACCTGCACGTGCTCGACACCAACATCTGCTCGACGCGTTGCGCTGAAGAGTACGGCAATCCGTGTCAACGTTTCTGCCCCGCAGCCGTCTACGAGATGGTCGATGACAGCGCGAACGGTCGTCGCCGCTTACAGATCAATTTCTCCAACTGTGTCCACTGTAAGACGTGCGACATCATGGACCCTTACCAGATCATCAACTGGGTCACGCCCGAAGGCGGGGGCGGGCCGGACTACAAGAATATGTGAAAAAACAGTCGTGAGTCTGGAGTCGAGAATCTGGAGTCAAAAACAAGTGCTTCCTTCTGACTCCAGACTCTCGACTCCAGACTCACGACTGTTCTTGTTTCTCTTTGGTGATGAGCGAAAAAGTAACTTTGCCCTGTTGCACTTCTTCGAGGGCGATGCGGGTGGGTTTGTGGCGCTGCATTTCCAGATCGACGCGCGGGCGCGCGCCGCGTTGCAGTTGCTTGCTGCGCTGGGCGGCCACAATAATCATGCGGTATTTGGAATCAAGCTGCGGTTGCTCCGTCGCCTGTTCGTTGTGCTCGGTCTGTTCTGTTTTTGCTTTGGACATATTGGTTATCAAATGGGGCCGACAGGCCAAACTCCATTATTCCTAATAAGACCGGGCGGCGCAAGTCGCCATGAACGGCTTACGCAGTCGCAGTCGGTTCGTTAAAGCTCGCGAGCACACGGCGCGCCAACGCTTCCTGCCGCCGGCTCTCTGCGCGCGCAGCATAGACGATAGCCGCAAGTTGCGCGGATGCGCGCTCAACCTCGTCGTTGAGCACCACGTAATCGAACTCGCGATAATGCGTGATCTCTTCGCGCGCGTTGCGCAGCCGGAGCGCAAGATCGGCGAGGCTTTCGGACTTGCGCGCGATCAGCCGCACGCGCAGCACTTCATAGGATGGCGGCAGAATGAAGATGCTCACGGCCTCAATGCCTGACTGTCGTACCGCCGTCGCCCCCTGCACGTCGATCTCAAGAATCACATCGCGCCCGGCGGCCAACTCGGCCGCGACCACAGTGCGCGACGTGCCATAGTAGTGACCGTGGACGATCGCCCATTCCAGAAACTCGCCCCGGTCGCGCGCCCGCGTGAACTCTTCGGGCGTGACGAAAAAATAGTGGACGCCCTCTTTCTCGCCTCTGCGGGGTTGGCGCGTCGTCCACGAGACGGAATAGCCGAGCCGTGGGACGACGGGCAGGATGCGCTTGATAAGCGTCCCTTTGCCGCCGCCCGACGGTGAGCTGATGACAAACAATATGCCGCGTTCGTCGGTTGCGGCGGCGGCTGGCGGCGCTGCGCCTATCTCCTCACTCAACGTTCTGCACCTGCTCCCGCAGTTTCTCCACTTCCGCCTTGATGATGAGCGCCGCCTCTTTGATGGCCAGATCGGTTGCTTTTGAGAGCACTGTGTTCGCCTCGCGGTTCAGCTCTTGCAGCACGAAGTCGAGCCGCTTGCCGACTTCGCCCCCACTGTCGATGCTGGCGCGAAACTGCTGCACGTGACTGCGTAGGCGCGCTAACTCTTCCGTGATATCGCTGCGGTCGGCCAAGTAGGCCACTTCCTGCGCAAGCCGGCCCTGATCCAATTCGACGATCTCCAGCCCATCGCGCGCGAGCAGTTCGCTGATGCGACGTTGCAGGCGCGCGCGATAGTTCTCCACCATCCCGGCGGCGACCGTTTCGATCACCGGCACTTGCGCCTCGATTGAATTCAAACGCCCATGCATCTCTGCGGCGAGGGCCGCGCCTTCCTGCTCGCGCATGCGGTTCAGATCGGCAAGCGCTTGATTGAGTGCGTCGCCGATGGCGGCGATCATGCCTTCGGACAAGCCGCCCTCGCGCACGGGCTGGATTGCGCCGGGCAGACGCGCCAACACGTTCACGTCCGGCTCACCGGGCAGAGAAAATTCCGTCTGCAATTCGCGCATCGCCGCGATGAAGCCCGCGACGAGTGAGTGATTGATTTCGTAAGACACATCATCCGAACGGTCGAGCGAGACGCTCACGTCCACACGCCCGCGCGACAGTTGCTCGCCGATGCGTTTGCGGATCACCGACTCGACGCTCGCCATATCCGCGCCCAGCCGCAGGTGTATGTCCAGAAAGCGATTGTTGACGGTCTTCAAATCGACCGCCACGCTGAACTTCTCGCTCGCCGCCGCGCCGCGCCCATATCCGGTCATTGACTTCATGATTAGTGAGCAGCAAGTGGTAAGCAGTAAGCAGTGAGCAGTGATAAGCAGTTTGTCTTAACTGCCCACTGCTCACTGCTTACTGCTTACTGCTTACTGTTTCCATCTCCTCTTCTTCGTCGGCGAATTGTAGCTCATAGAGTCGCTTATAAGTGCCGCTCTGCGCGAGCAGGTCTGCGTGGCGACCAAGTTCGATGATCTGGCCGCGCTCGATGACAACGATGAGATCGGCGCGGCGAATGGTTGACAAGCGATGTGCGATGACGATGGCCGTGCGATTCTGCATCAAGTTCGCAAGCGCTTGTTGCACCAGCCGCTCGGACTCTGTATCGAGCGCGGAGGTCGCTTCGTCGAGCACGAGGACGGAGGCATCTGCCAGCACCGCGCGCGCGATGGCAAGGCGTTGGCGTTGCCCGCCGGACAGAAAGATGCCGCGTTCGCCGACGATGGTGTCATAACCGTTAGGCAACTCCTTGATGAAGTCGTGCGCGAAAGCGACGCGCGCCGCCCCCTCGATCTCTTGCGCGGACGCGTCGGGGCGACTGTAAGAGATGTTGTAGCGCACCGTGTCGTTAAAGAGCACGGTCTCCTGCGTGACGATGGCGATCTGCGCGCGCAAGGATGCGAGCCGTGCGGTGCGCAGGTCTGTGCCGTCCCAGCAGATCGCGCCGGCGGTCGGATCGTGGAAGCGCGGGATCAGTTTTGTGATCGTGGATTTGCCGCCGCCCGATTCGCCGACCAGCGCGACCACTTGCCCGGCCGGAATGCGCAAACTAATGTGGCGCAGCACAGTCCGTTCTTCGTTGGCATAATTGAACGAAACGTCGCGCAACTCGATCTCTGCGCCGAGCGGTGCAAGCGTGACCGCATCCCGTTGCTCCTTCATCTCGGCGTGCTCATCCATCACCTCCCAGACGTGCCGGGCGGCGGCAATCGCGATCTCCATCGCGTTGTGTAGCCGCGAGAGCTTGCGCATCGGGTCGTAGCTGGAGAAGAGGAAGAAGAGGAAGGTCAGGAACTGCGCGGTGTTCATGCGCCCGGTCATGATCTCGCGCTGGCCGAAGAAGAGCAGAATGGCGACGGCGATGACGCCGATCATCTCTATGGTTGGCGGCGCGAAGCCCGTGATCTTCGAGGCGCGCAGGTTGGCCCGCATGATCTGCCGCGCGACTTTGGCAAAGCGGCCTTGCTCGCGGTCTTCAGCCCGGTATGCTTTAACGATGGTTTGGTTCGCCAAAGCTTCCTGCGCTGTATCGACGAGTTGTTGACTGCCTTCGTAGGCGTCGCGCGCGAGCGTGCGCAGGGAGCGGCCGAACGTGGCCGTGAGCCAAGCAATGACCGGCGCGATGAGGAGCGAGCCGAGCGTGAGCCGCCAAGAGAAATAGAACGAGGCGGCGAGAAATGCGACCAGCGAGAAACTCTCGCGCAGCATGTCGCGCAGCGTACTCGTCACGGCTGCTTCAATCGCAGCGGCGGACGAGACGAGGCGCGAGACGAGATAGTTCGTCCGGTGGCGCTCGAAGAAGTCCGCCGACTGTTTGAGCAGATGCTCGTACAGGTTTTGCCGCAAGCGCAGCACTGACTCTTGCCCGATGCGCGCCATCAGGTAAGTGGAAAAATATTCGGCGACGCCTTTGGCGATGGTGAAGACGATCAACAGGATGGCGATGTTGCGCCACGCGGCAAAGCCGGAATTGGGGATCAGACGTTGGAGCGCAAAGAGCGTCTGGCTGCGTTGCCCCTGACCCTGTGCGCCGTTGAGCGCTTGATCGAAGATGGGGACGACGAGCGCGTTGATGGCGCTTTGCAGCGCCGCGCCCGCGAGCATCGCGGCGGTCGCCAGCGCGAACTTACCCCAGTGTGGTTTGAGGTAGGCTAAGAGTCGCCGCAGGTCTCGCATCGTTACACGGGTCGGTTTGTCCTGTTCAACTCGTCGTCGAGAAGTGCAAGAAATGGCCGTTGACTTGCTAAGGCAAAGACTATACGAACAGGCGCTGTGAGGCGTCAAGGAAGCAGACAAACGTAAGTCCCCGGCTCAGTGCAACTTTTTCAGCTTTGCCCTGCGGCCATTTGGCCTATAATGTTCGCCAACGCCATTTAGCAGTTGCCGCGCCCACGTCGCACCGGACGAGAGCGAGAGCATAAGGGGACACTTAATCATCCGTGAAGCGTAAAATCCTGATTGTGGACGACGACGAAAGCCTGCGCCCTCTGCTGGCGGGTTATTTCCGCCGCGCCGGTTATGAAGTCGATGAACGAGAAAGCGCCGAAGAGGCCCTGCCGTTGGCGCTCAGCGGGCAGTACGACTGTTTCATCTTCGACGTGACCATGCCGGGTATGACGGGTCTTGAGTTGATGCGTCGGCTGCGCGACCGCGACGTAGAGACACCCGGTCTGTTCTTAACCGCGCATAACGAGATCGACGCGAAGGTGGCCGGCTTTCAGGCCGGCGCAGATGATTATCTCGCCAAGCCTTTCGACCCGCGCGAGCTTGAGGTGCGCGTCGAGGCGCTGCTGCGGCGCGCCAATCGCGGCCCCGCTGATGGACAGGACGAGCAACATCGCATCGCCATCGGCGATCTGGTCATCGACAAGCGCCGGCACGAGGTCACGCTGAGCGGGCAGCCAGTTGATCTCACCCCGCTTGAGTTTCAAATTTTGGAACGGCTGGCGAGTGAGCCGGGGCGCGCGTGGTCGCGCAACGACCTGTTGGATCAAGTTTGGAGCACGGACTACGAAGGCTATCAGCGCAACGTCGATCCGCACATCAATCGCCTCCGGCAGAAAATAGAATCCGACCCGAAGCGCCCGCGCTACGTCCTGACCGTGCGCGGCGTCGGGTACAAACTTAATGACACCTTATGAACGCCAACCCCCGCCGCAGAGCGCATCTTTTACTAATCGCCGCTTTGAGTCTTGTTGTGCTCGCACCGAGCATACTCGCCCAGCGTCGCGCCGCCGCGCCGCGCAAACCCACGACGACTAAACCGCCGCCCGCGCAACCAACGCCCGTTAAAGTTGAACCGGCGCAGACTACAGAGGGCGTGCGCCGCGCCATGATACGTTGGCGCGGCCGGGCCGGCGTCGAACGCTATCGTTTGCAGGTGGCGCGTGATCGCGACTTCCGCGACATAGTGTTTGATCGCGCGGTCATCGGGTTTGAGTACCAAGTCGAACTGCCGACGGGTGATAACTTTTTCTGGCGGGTCGCGCCGGCGGCGCAAGAGGCAGCGGAGTATTCCACGCCGGAAGCTGTGGTGTTGACTAACAACGCGGGCGCGGGCGCGAGTCTTATGCTGCGTTCGCCCACAGACATCGGCTGGCAAGCGTTCACGGGCGAGGTTTTGCGGCCACAACCCGCACCGCTGCGCGGCGCAAGCGCAACCGACGTAGTGGCTGTCAACGCGGACGGCTCGATCTTCGCGCTTGATGGTGTTAACGGCTCGGCGCTCTGGACGGCGCGGTACAAACCGAACGCGCGCCGAGATGATCCGCCCGTGCGCCCGACCAACGTTTTCACGCCCATCGTCGTCCGGCTGACCGACAACGACAAAGCGAATGTAGTTGTCGCGTATGACGGCGGCATACGCGCGCTGGAAGGTGAGTCGGGGCGCGAGTTGTGGCGTATGCCCTTGCCCGGCGCGGCGCTAAGCGGCGCAGTCAGTGATCTCGATAATGACAAAGTGGCGGCGGAACTGGCCGTCGTGACGGACGAACCGGCGCTCTATTTCATTGACGCGCGCAACGGACACGGCATCTCGAAAGAAAAGCTCGACAGCGCACTCGTGGGCGGCCCCATTCCGTACTTGTACGGAGCGGAGCGGGGCGTCGCCGTCACACTCGCAAGCGGCATGTTGGACGTGCGTCGCGTCGATGGCTCGCGCTACCGCGCCGTCAAGTTTGACGTGCCATTCACTACGCCGCCACTCGTCTTCATCGGCCCAAACGGCGCAATCATCGTCATTGGCACAGAGCACGGTCTGCTGTATCTCAACGGCGAAGATTTAAAACCGTTGGGGAAGATCACGACGCCTGACGACGGCCCGCGCGGCCGGCTCGCGGCCGCCGATCTGGATCACGATGGCACGCCTGAAATCGTGGCGGTGATGAAATCTGGCAAGATTGTCGTCATCGGCGTTGCCGGTCGAATCACTTGGTCGGCCGCAGGCGCGGGCGATGCCTACTCGTCCTCGTTCGTTGATCTGAACGGCGATGGCGTGTTGGACGTGATCGTGCCTTCGGAACATGCATTCGCGGCCGGCTACAACGGGCGCGACGGCACGCTGCTCTGGCAGGTGGACGAGCCAAAAGGCAGTCAGACTGCGTATGCCGGTGGTGGGGCGCTCCGCTCTTTAACGATTATCGGCACAGGCGCGGCCCGCCCGCTCGTCGTCAGCGGCGATCTGGCGCATGCGGGCGTGCGCGCAGTGGGGCTGCCGGACGCGGCCGTGAAAGTCGCCGCGCAATGAATTAGCTGTGGGCTTAGACCGAGACTTGAGTCGACATTGATCGCCTGCTCTGAGTGCGCGATCAATGTGCAGCAGGAGATAGTTAAGTGGGCCTCTGGGTCATCGCCATCGTGCTATTGATTGTCTGGCTGGCCGGTCTCATACTCGGCAAGGGCGGCTTCATACATATCCTGTTGCTCTGCGCCTTATCGATTGCGCTGGTGCAGTGGATCGCCGAACACCGGGGCAGGCAAGCAGCCGAAAGGATGAAGGATGAAGGATAAACAGAACGGTTTTTTATTCATCCTGCATCCTGCATCCTGCATTCTTGTTTTTCGCGGCAACTTGGGGGCGGAAGCCGCGCATCAATAGAATCGTAGTCGGTTTTCTATGCCGCGGCCCGGCGGGCAGATAACTTAAATTCAAGACCATAGGAGCAAAGTTTTATGACTGGTTTCCGCTCCAGCACACGTTACGCCGCTCTCCTAATCTTCACCTTAAGCCTCTTGCTCGCGCCCGCGCTCGTGCAGGGTCAGTCCGACATCCCGCGCGAGACGGTGGCGATCACCTATCCGCTCGATCAGTCTGTGACGGTGCGCTTCCGGGGCACGACGCGCCTGCCGCGTTTGAGCGGCGAAGCCAAGGTCAAGCGTTCCGGGCGACGTAATACACGGGTCGAGTTGAGTGTCAATAATCTGCCGCGCGCCAGCGAGTTGGGCGGCGTCTATACGACCTTTGTGCTCTGGGCCATCTCGCCCGAAGGGCGCGCCGACAATCTCGGCGAGATCAAGCGCAGCGGCAGTCAGTTCATCGACTCGAAATTGGACGTGACGACGCCAATGCAAACCTTCGCCTTGATCGTCACGGCCGAGCCGCATTATCTCGTCCGCGGCCCGAGTCGCATGGTTGTGCTCGAAAATCTACCGCCGACGAAACCCGGCGATGCGGACGTGGCTACGGTCAACGTGCGTTACCTCGGCAACACGAGCGACTATTTTAACGACCCGCGCGTGCCCGAAGTCGCGGATGCGGATTTCATACGCACGCCCACTTCGCTGCTCGGCGCGCGGCAAGCGATCAACCTTGCACGTTACGCGGGCGCGGACAGGGACGCACCCAACGAGTTGCAAGAAGCAACCGCCAAGCTCGCCGAAGCCGAGAACGCATGGCGCTTGAAGCAGGCGGACGAAGAGGTGGACGCCGCGGCCCGGCGCGCAATCGACCTCGGCGTCAAGGCCGAAGAGGTCGCGCAAGAGCACAAGGCCGCACGCCTGCGCCGCGAAGAGATCGCCCGCCGTGACCGTGCCGTGCAAGAGGCGGAGCGGAACGCCGATTCGGCCACGGCCGAGATCGCCGAATTGAAGACCGCGCTTGAACGTGAAACGCACGGGCGCGAATTGTCTGAACGCGATCTGGCGAACGCCACGCAGCAGGTGCGCGACCTGCGCAGCGAGATCGCGCGGCTGCGCGACGAGCTACAGTCCGTGCGCACCGAAGCGGACGATGCGAAGTTGCGGCTGGCCCGGATCGAGGGCGAGCGCGCCGCCGAGCAAGCGCGTAAGGAAGCGGAACAACGCACCGCCGAGCAACGCGCCGCCGCCGAAGCATTGCGGCAGAACTTGGCCCGCTTTGGTTCTGTGCGCGATACGAGCCGCGGTCTCGTGCTCGTCCTGCCTGAATCGATCTGGACGGGCGCACGGCTCGCCGAGATCGCAGCCAAAGCCACCTCGACGCTTGAACCGCTCGCGGCGCTCTTGGCCAACAATCCCGACTATAAAGTGATCATTGAAGCCTACACGGACAGTCGCGGCGACGACGCCTCGTTGCGCCAACTCACGCAGGCTCGCGCCGAAGCACTAGCCGGGCGGCTGGTCTCGGCCGGCGTCGAAGGCGCGCGCATTCAATCGAACGGTCTCGGCGCGGACAATCCGCTTGCGCCCAACACCACGCCCACGGGCCGGCTCCGCAACCGCCGCACAGAGATCACGCTCATCCCGCTCAATCAATCGAGCACTGCCTCGTCGCAATGACAGCAGGGGCGAGTGACGAGTGACAAGTGACGAGTTAGAATGCTTTTGACTCGTCACTCGTCACTCGTCACTTGTCACTGTTTTTATGTCGCTGCTCGAAATCATCCAGTTGATCGGCTACAGCCTTGGGGCGGCGCTGCCTCTGTGGCTAAGCGTCTTATTGGCGCGGCAGCGGCGCACGCTCGCACCGCAGGAGCGCGTGCTGCAAGCGTTAGCTGTGAGCATCGGGCTGTGGAACATGAGCAACCTCGTGCTCGTGTTGCGCGCGCTGCTGGGCTTGGACACGGCGCGCTGGGTCTGGCTGCTGCGCGTGGCCGATTCGGTCGCCGTCACGTCGATCACCTTAGCCTATTCCTTCCTGCTCCACGTGCATCTGCATCTCTGGGCCAACTTGCGCGAACGACCACTCACACGCTTCGAGCGCGTACGCGTTTTTCTCTCGTACATTCCCGCGCTCTTTCTCGTCGTCGCGGTTCCGCACATCTGGTCGGGCGCATACGCGCCGATGCTGGAAAAGTTATCATTCTTTGTCTTGCCATTCGGCTTGTGGGCAACCTACGTGCTGTGTCTGATCGCCGGCACGGACATACTGATAGCGCGCGCGTCTCAGACGCCGGGCGAGCGTCGTTTGATGGCAACGCTCGCCGGCTCGTTCCTGATCATCGCAGCCTTGCTGCTATCAGTCTTCGCCCTCGGCGTCGGGCGCGACAGCGTGTTGAAGGACTACTTGCAGACGCTCGGCAATCTCGGCTCGCTCCTGCCGACGGCGCTGATCGCTTATCACGTCTATCGCTACCGCTATCTTGAGCTAATCATCAAAGAGAGTCTGGTCGCGGCCTCCTTCGCCGTCGTCATCCTCGTCGTCTACCTCTACGGCATACGTACCATCGAGACATGGGTGACGGGGCGCTACGGGCTGCGCGCGGGCGCGGTCGAGGCGCTACTGATTCTCGCGTTCGCGCTCTCCGCCGCGCCTTTGCGCGCGTGGCTTGAGAAACGTTTTCAACAACTGTTTGCGCGCGAGGCCGCGCTCTACCGCGAAGTCGTAACGCGCATCGGCACACAGTCGCGCCGCTATCCGCAACTGCCCGAACTCCTGCGCTTCATCGAAGAGCGCACAGCGCACGAACTGGGTCTGCGCCGCGTCAGCTTTCAACTCCTTGACGCGCATGCCCTAGCGTCCGATAACGCTGGAGGAAATGCGTCAGCATTTCCGTTTGCGAGTGAGCCGGAGGGCGTGTTGCAAGCTGAGCAGGGAGCTGCTCGTGTCGTTGAGAACATTGGTAGCAATGGCTCGCTCGCATCTGATTGGATCGGGCGTGTGTATGCGTTAGCTCATCAGCAAGACGGTGAGGTGGAGGGCACACCGGAATTACGTGCGCACGGTTTCGAGTTGGCTTACACACTGCGACGTGAGGAGCAGGTCTGCGGCTTGATGTTGATCGACGCTGCGCGCGCCGCCCTGACGCCCGAAGTGCGCGCGGTGCTCGCAGTGCTCGCGGGCCAAGTGGCCATCGCGGTCGAGGACGCGCGCCTTGTCGAAGAGAACGTCCTGCTCGAACGCAAGCTCGCACAGGGCGAGCGACTGGCGGCGCTCGGGCAGATGGCGGCGGCCGTGGCTCATGAAGTGAAAAATCCGCTCTCGGCCATCAAATCAATCGCGCAGGTGATGCGTGAGGACGAGCAGGTGATGGGCGAGTACGGCCGCGACCTTGAGTTGATCGTCGGCGAAACCGACCGGCTGAGCCGGAGCGTCACGCAACTGCTCAGCTTCGCGCGGCACGCACCGCCCGCCGGCTCGCCCATGCGCGCCGACGAACTCACGCGCGCCCTCGTCGAACTCTTGCGCGCCGATGCCCGCGCGCACTCGATCAAGTTTGACACGCACATTAACACGCAAGCCATGCTCAACGGCGCACAAGCGACCGCCGTGCGCGACGCACTCACTAATCTGATCCTCAACGCGCTACAGGCCACACCCGCGGGCGAGCGCGTCCGCATAGAAGTAAATGAAGAGCACGACGAACTAATTTTTGCCGTCACGGACGGCGGCGCAGGCGTGCCCGCCGAGTTGCGCCAGCGCATCTGGGAGCCATTCTTCACCACCCGGCAACGCGGGACAGGGTTGGGCCTCGCCATCGTGCGCAAGCGCATGGCAGAGGCGGGTGGCAGCGCACAACTCGCGCGGCAACAGCCGACGACAGGGGCGCGGTTTGAATTGAGACTGCCGCGCACACTTGTGGCCGGAGATTTGCATAGTGTGTCTAATGTGACGATTGAAAGTTAAGCCTACACAGTCGAACCAAAACTAATGACGGAGCAAAACAGAGCAGCAAAAACTTTGCGCGTCCTCATCGTGGATGACGAAGAGGCCGCGCGTTACGGCGTGCGCCGCGCGCTGAACACATTCGGCTATGACATAGCGGAAGCAGGCAGTGTGGCGGCGGCCCGCGCTCATATGCACGAGCGCCTGCCCGACCTGCTCTTGCTCGACGTGAATCTACCGGGGCAGAGCGGGCTTGAATTCCTGCGCGAGCTGCAAGCACAACCGGAAACCGCGCCGCTCGTCATCCTCATCACCGCGCATGGCTCTGAACGTATGGCGGTCGAAGCGATCAAGGCCGGCGCTTATGATTACTTGCCCAAGCCGTTTGAAGTTGACGACCTGCGGCTCGTCGTCAAGAACGCACTGGAGACCGTGCGCCTACGCCGCGAGAATGAAACCCTACGCCAACAGATTGCCCTGGAAGGCGCGGCGCGCGGCTCGCTCATCGGTAAGTCCGAAGCGATCCGGCGCGTACATGCGCTCATAGACAAGGTCGCTGAGACGGACGCGACCGTGCTCGTGCGCGGCGAATCGGGCACGGGCAAGGAACTCGTCGCGCGTGAGATACACGAGCGCAGCAGCACGCGCAGGCGCGGCGCGTTCGTCGCCGTCAACTGCGCCGCCTTGCCTTCAGAGTTGATCGAATCCGAACTGTTTGGGCACGAAAAGGGCGCATTTACAGGCGCAGCGGCCCGCCGGCGCGGCAAATTTGAACAAGCCGACGGCGGCACACTGTTCCTCGACGAGATCGGCGACATGAGCGCGACCGTGCAAGCGAAACTCTTGCGCGCGCTCGAAGAACGGCGCATCGAGCGGCTGGGCGGGAACGAATCGATCCCTGTGGACGTGCGGATCGTGAGTGCCACGCACCGCGCGCTCGAACAAGAGATCGAGCAGGGCAACTTCCGCGCCGACCTCTTCTATCGTCTGCGCGTCGTCACCATCGAGCTTGCGCCTTTGCGCGAACGACGTGAAGACATTGCTGAGTTGGCCGAGTCGTTCATGCGGCAGACGGCCGAGCGTTACAAGCTGCCCGAACGGCGACTCACGCCCTCGGCGTTGCGCCAGTTGCTCGATTATCGCTGGCCCGGCAACGTGCGCGAGTTGCGCAACGCCATCGAGCGCTCACTCATCCTCGCGGAAGGCAACGAGGTGACGGCGCACGATCTGCCCGACGAGTTGAAGGGTGGTGCAAGCGTTGACACACAGCCGCGCATGAGTGACGAGGTCGCGGGGCAACAACTGGGCGTGCCCTTCACGGCCGATTTCCGCAACGACCGACGCGAGTTCGAGCGGCGCTATATCGCGCGCTGTCTGGAAGAGACGGGCGGCAACGTCACGCGCGCCGCTGCGATCCTTGGCATGCATCGCCAGTCACTCCAACACAAGCTGCGCGAACTCGGTCTGGCGCGGCGCTATGTCGCTGTCGCCGGCGACGAGCCGGCGCAAGATAATTCCGACAACTGACGGAATATAGTTAGCTCCAAACCTACCTGTAGCGTCGGCTTGCCGGATTCACCGCAGAGACGTAGAGGACGCAAAGATGGCGCAGAGACTTGCCTGCTGTTCTCTGCGCCCCCTCTGCGCCCTCTGCGTCTCTGCGGTGAGCTTTGACTTACTTCACACTCAACACAAGATAATCCACCAACACTGTCGGTACACCTCTTGCAGTAGAGATACTCGCGCGCGTTTGCGCCAAGCTCAAATCATCCGGCAGGTATCGTTGTGCATCGAACCCTAATCGCCTTTCGTCATCTCGTCATCCTGTTCAGCGCTCTCTGCTCCTGTGCGCCTTTGGTTAATGCGCAGTCCGCGCCACCGCGCAAACATCTCATCATCTGTGTGGACGGCGTGGGCTTCGCCACCATCGAAAAGATGAAAGCGGAAGGGCACTATAAATATTTCCGTCAACCCGCACGCATGATCGCGCCGTTCCCAACTCTGACCGACGTGTCGCTGAGCCAAATCCTGCATTCGTCAGGGGCGGGTGAGCCGCCCGGTTATGAAGACAGCTATTTCGACGTAACGGCGAACAAGATGCGTGGCGGCGTGCTGGATCGCTTTCGCCAAGATCGTTTTGTCGCTGGGACGTTCCGCGACCTATTCGACTATCACCCATCCGCGCTCAAAAGCGGACTCGGTTACGCGGCCCCGCCGTTCTCCACCTATCTCGAAGCCTTAACCGATCTCGTCCGCCTGCGTCAGAAATTTCGCACCGCACGCGGGCCGGTCTTCTTCGCCTATACGGGCGCGTCCGATACGCTGGCGCACCTAGGCGGCGAACGCATGCTCCGCAGCTTTCTCGCTCGCCTTGACGATACGGTCGCAGAGTTGATCCACGAGAGCGGAGAACAGGTCGAGGTTACGATCTTCTCGGATCATGGTAACGACTTCCGCGCGTTCCATCGTGCGCCGTTGAAGGACGCGCTTAAGCGGGCAGGCTTCCGGCGCGAGGGACGCGTGCGTGACGGGCGCAGCGTAGTGCTGCCGCAGTTCGGCTTGGTCGGCAGCGCGGAGTTTTGGACGAAGGAAGAGAACGAGCGGCGGCTGGCCGAAGTGCTGGCGCAGGTGCGCGGCGTTGAGTTCGCCGTGTATGAACAAGACGGTGTTGTCTACGTTGTCGGGCGCGACGGCGAGGCTGTACTTGAACAGCGCGGCGAAAGCTTTCGCTATCGCGCGCTCAAGGGCGATCCGCTCACGCTCAATGAGACAGTAAATATGCTGCGCTCGCAGGGCAAGGTTGACACGGACGGTTTCATCGCCGACGGTGATTGGTTTACCGCGACGTGTCCCGGCCCACAGCCCGACGTGGTGCGCCGCGTCTTTATGGGTGCGACAAAACTTGTGCGCAATCGCGCCAACGTGTTAGTCAACTTCGCCGACGGCTACTATTCAGGGAGCATGGCGCTCGACTTCGTCGCCTTCCTGCAAGCCACGCACGGTAATCTGGGACGCGGGCAAAGCTTGGGTTTCGTCATGAGTACGAGCCGCGAACTGCCGGCGTATCTGCGCGCTACCGACGTATGGTCAGCCATCGGCGCACCCGTCCTTAACAAAGCAACCACGCAAAGTGCAAATGAAAAGAGATGAAGCTTGATTGAGATAGTGGGGCGTAAAGATTGTGCACGATTGCGCTCAGGGTTGAGTTGCGTTTAGACTTGCCGCGCATAGTGGGAGCAAACCCGTCTGAGCGTGGCTATGAAAGCAAAAATCGACGCCATCATTCAACGCGAGCAGGCTGAATACCTTGAGCAACTGCACCCGGCGAGTACCGACCTGCTCGCGGAGATGGAAGCCTACGCCGCCGAGCACCGTGTCCCCATCGCGGACAGAGAGGTGGCGCTCTTTCTGGAGATCACTGCGCGCGCAACCGGTGCGCGGCGCGTGCTGGAGATCGGAATGGCCATCGGCTATTCCGTCCTCAATCTGCTGCGCGGGATGCCGACAGATGGTCTCGTCGTGACGATTGAGCCGAGCGCGGAGATGATCGCGCGCGCCGAAGAGTATTTTGCACAGGCCCAGATCGGAGGCCGTGTGCGGATCGAACGCGGGCGCGCGCTCGATGTGTTGCCGCAACTCGAAGAGACCTTCGATCTCGTCTATCTCGACGCGTTGAAAGAAGAGTACGAAGCTTATCTGGACGCGTCGCTGCCGCTGCTGCGAATTGGCGGCGTAGTCATCGCCGATAATCTGTTATGGGGCGGACAGGTGGCGGGCGAGGTGCGCGATGCCGGGCAGACGGCTTCGACGCAGGCGCTGCGTCTGTTCAATCAGCGCTTCGTGCGTCATCCGCAACTGCGTGCGGCCGTGTTGCCGGTCGGCGACGGCTTGGGCTATGGCGTGAAAGTGGCGTGAGCGCAGTATCAGCAAACGGCCGCGCTGCCGAGCGGCGGCCAGAAGTAGAACTGCTCCTGTGCTGTGGCCGCGCGCGTCTGGGCGCCGCACATGCGGCGCGCGTACTTGAATTGGCCCGCGGTGCGCTTGATTGGCATTATCTATTGCGCTTGGCCGACCGGCATGGCTTGCAGCCTTTACTGCATTACCATCTCAACAATATCTGTCCGGATTTCATTCCAACCGAGCAACGGCTCCGTCTGCGCGAAACATTCCAACGCGTCTCGGCGCTGAATATCTTGCTTACGAGCGAACTGCAAAAGCTACTCGCATTGTTCGCTGCGCAAGATATCGCCGCCATGCCTTACAAGGGGCCGATGCTCGCCGCGGAACTCTACGAGCACATCGCGCTCCGGCAATACAGCGATCTGGACATACTCGTGCGCCCGCAAGACGTTGCGCGCGCCAGCACGCTGTTATTGACGGAAGGCTATCAGCCTTACCCGCCGCTCACCGCAGCGCAGCAGGCGTTGATGTTGCGCACGCAGTGCAACCTGCCGTTCACGCGCGAGCGTAATCGGCTGGTTGTCGAACTTCATTGGGCCGTGAGCGCGCCGCACTTCGCCCGCCCGTTCAATGTGGATGAGTTGTGGACGCGCCGGGCCGCAGGGCAGTTAGGGGCAGTGCAGATTGCCCGACCAGCGCCGGAGGACTTATTGCTGGCGCTGTGTGTGCACGGCGCGAAACATCTCTGGGAACGGCTCGCGTGGCTCTGTGACATAGCCGGTCTCATCGAGCAGCACCCGGAGTTGAATTGGGCGCAGCTCATCGCTAAGGCGCGCGCCACCGGAAGCGAGCGGATGCTGCTGCTCGGGCTAAGTCTAGCTGCCGATCTGTTTGGGCTTGAGTTGCCGACGGCGTGCCGGCAGGCGTTGACGCAAGAGCCGTCCGTCTCGGCGCTGGCCGCCGCTGTCCGGCGCGGTCTGTTTACACCCGAACTGACGCCGAGCGGGCTAGGCGGTTATTTTCGCTTCCAACTCAATGCGCGGCGGCGTCTGCGCGACAAGCTCAACTATCTACGCTTTGTCGTCACCCCAACGGAGGAAGACCTGGCGCGGCTACCACTGCCCGCCCCCTTAACTTTCCTCTACTATCTATTGCGCCCCTTGCGCATGCTGACCACCGGCGGCCCGCGCCATTTTCACTGAACAGCATCATAAATGATTTAAAACGCGTTGCTGCATGCGGGAAAGTATGCTACTTTCAGAGCCATCCAGTGATTCTCGATGCGTTCCGGGTCGGGCTTGCACAGTCAGAGAATCCTTTATAAGCTACATGTCCTCTGGCAACGAGCAGCCTGCGGCTCTTTTTGTCGGCGCCATGTGCCAGGTTGAAAGACTATAGCAACCATTTCCCCAGCTTGACATCGAAGCAAAGTCATCGACTGAGCTTGTTAAATGTTCGTTGCATGATAAATGTCTGGAATGAATTAAAGAGGTAGGTTAGAATGTTCAAGATGTTTACAAGGTGTCGGTTATTGATTCTGTTGGTGGTCTTCGTATCGCTGATTTTACCCGCGAGCGCGCTGGCGCAGCGCAAGCGGAACACGCGCCGCACAGCACAGACGCAGACTAAAGCGCCCGCGCGGCAGCCCAGTCCGACACCTGTGCCGCCTAGTGCTGCGGCGGCACAGACGCCGGCAACCGCGCCCGCGCCCGCGAAAAAACCGGACGCACAACCGGCGGCCCGCGAAGTGGCGGCTAAGACTGAGAAGGGTACATGGCGGCTCAAGGTGACGACAACGCAGCCGCGTTTGATCAACCTGAAAGCCGAGCATGCGTTGGTGGATGAAATTGCCCAAACATTGAGCCGGAAGTTGGACGTGCCGGTCAGGCTCAGTCCCGTTATGTCAAAGGCCCGCGTCACATTGGAATTCACCAGCACGCCGCTCGAAGGGGCTTTGCGCATGATTGCGCCCCAGCCGTATGTCGATTACGAGGTGACGGGCGACGGGAGTGCGCCGCCAAAGATTGTGGCCATCTACCTGTATGCGATGAATGAACCGCCACCGGGCGACGCGGAGGTTGTCCGGGGCGACTCCGAAGCTCTGCTGATCGAGGGGAATACGGAAGAGGGCACAGAGGCTGAATCCGAGCGCGATAAGCAGGAGAAGTCCCTGTCGGTCAAGGTCGAACGCAATCAAGTGACCCTGCATGCGAAGCGGCAGCCTTTGACCGCGGTGCTCTTTGAGATCGCGAGCAAGGTTGACATTCCCTTCGAGATGAAATATGACTCTAGCGAGCTTGTGGACTTAGACTTGAGCAACGCCACGATGGAGCAAGTTGTGCGCTCGCTCTCGCCGAACATTCGTTTGTACCAGCGCACTGACCTGCAAACGTATGAAACTAGACCGCTGCGCATAGTTCTAGCGCCGCCAACCAACACACAACAAACTACAAAAATGTGAGGAGACGGAAGCCTTGAACACACAGAACAATCATCCTGTCAGCGAACAGTCCACCGAGCAGCGCGAAGGCAGCGAACAGACGCTTGCACGGGCCGGCGAGAAGAAGCAGTTTGTCGAACCGGTTGTGTCGGTGCCTGTGGACGTGCTGGAAGCAACTACTTTCTTCCAGACGCCAACCATCGAAGCCGCCGTCATTTCGTAATCGCTCAAGGCCGTTCGTGCGGTCAACATCTCAAGCCGATGAGGCGAAGCTCAGCTTCCTGAGATGTATGGCCACATAAACGGCTCTGGGGTAACCGCTTTCATTTTTGCTGTCGACCTGTCGCAACCCAAAGGACTTCAAGTTATGTCCGCCGCGCTGGTCAAAGAGCCTGCTAGCGGGTGCCCAAGCGTGCTGACTAACCAAGGTGTTGCAGCGTTACCTGACGCAGTGGCCGAGCCGGAGTTAGCAAGCTTCTACACCATCGCAGGACGCTTGATCCGCTTGGAAGCTTGTGACGACTGGGCCGCCCGTTGGGTAACAAATTTTTTCACCGGCTTCTACCTCTTGAAAACGGCGGCCCCGGCCAACAGTCGGGCCGCCATTACTCTTAGGATCGGGCGCGGCACTGCGCTTAACGTGCCGCCGGGCCTCCAGTCCTTCGCGGTCAATCACGGCCACTGTTACACAGACGGCGCGCGATATTTTCTGGCGGTTGACGAGTCGCTCGTCGTGGTTGCTGAACCCGCCGCCAAGCTGGTTGAGGTCCGCTTCGGCTTGACGCCGCATGCGCGCCATCCCATCGCCCTCGTCAACGTTTTTTCCTATGGGTTGCAGGCGGCGCTGCGCCGTGCGGGTGTCTACGACATGCACGCGGGCGGCGCACAGATGCCCGGCTCGGACGTGGGCGCGCTGTTTGTCGGCGCTTCGGGCAGCGGCAAGTCGACGCTGACCGTCAAGCTGGCGGCGCGCGGGTGGCGCTATCTATCGGACGACATGGTCGTGCTGCGCGAGACGCCCACGGGTCTCGCCGCAGAGGGCTTGCGGCGACTCTTCGCCGTCACCGAAGCATCGATCACGGGCAACGATCTGCCCCGGCTCGACGAGGCGCTGGGCGCACCCGTTGCTTCCGATCCGACCAAGCGCCGGCTTGAGCCGGAACTGGTGTTCCCGGCCGGGCGCGTGACGAGTTGTCGTCCCGGCGCACTCTTCTTTCCGTCCGTCACGGGCGCACTGGAGACGCTGATCATAGAGATGTCGGCGCGCGCCGCGATGCAACAACTCATGCGTTTCTGTCCGTGGGCGACTTACGACGCGCCCACGGCCCCTGATTACTTACGCATGCTGGCCCGGCTGGCCAACCAGTGTCGATCTTTTGAGCTACGCGCGGGGCGCGATATCCTCGACGAGCCTGCGCGGGCGGAAAACTTGCTTGCGCCTTATCTGGAAAGTTAGAAAACGCCTGTGGCAACTACAGTAGTGACAACGCAGCGGCCGGTTGATCCGTTTCGACTCTCCGTCGAACTGACCAACATCTGCAACCTGCATTGCAGCTACTGCATGCGCGATGAAGACGCGCTCTATCATACACAGGCCAACTACTTCGAGGCTGATCTGTTGGGGCGCATCATCCGTGCGGCGCGCGTCACTTACCAGATCGAACACGTGACGTTCACCGGCGGCGAGGTCACGCTGCACCCGCGCTTCGCCGAGATCATCGCGACGGTGGCGAATGAGGGGATGCAGTATAGCTTCGTCACCAACGGCTGGCACTTCGACCGCATCTATCCGACGCTGCTCGCGCACAAGCAGGCTGTCCGCTTCATCGGTTTCAGCGTGGACGGGGCGACACGCGCAGCGCACGACCATTGGCGCGGCGCAGGCTCTTTCGACCGCCTCATTCGCGCCGTTACGCGTTGCCACGCGCACAGCATCCCCTTCATCTTCAAGGTCGGCATCCGGCGCGACACTGTCCCGCAGTTGGAGTCGGTAGCTTTGCTCGCCGCCCGGTTGGGCGCAGCAGCCACCTACTACTCGCACTTGCTACCGACTTCACCGGCAGTCGAAGCCGAGTCAGCTTTAAATCTTGAAGAGCAGCGCCACGCGGAGCAGGAGGTGGGGGCCATCGGCCGCATCCTGCGAATGCCCGTCGGCGTCTCTGTCGGCTACTACGATCTCGATCCGGCCGCGCCTTGCTCGCCGCTCAAGGGCACAAGCTGTAACGTGGATTGGCGCGGGCGTCTGACGCTCTGCTGCAACATGTCCGGCTATCGCAACGCTGATGGCGAACCTGATGTCGTCGCTGATCTGACACGCGAAGATTTCGCGAGCGGCTATACACGCCTGCGCGCAGTAGCTAACACGCAAATCGCGCGCCGCCGCCAAGCCCTTGAAGAGGCGGCCACGCGCGGCGAGCAACCCGATCTATACACCGGCTCGCCCTGTCTCTTCTGCCTGCAAAGCTTCGGCAAAATCCCTTGGCGCAGCGCGCAACATAAAGGTGCAGCCCTACGCGTTGAGCGGGCGCTGCCTGTGCTATCTGCGCCCTTAGCCGGTCAACCTATCAATTAAATTGGATCACAGACTGATGACAGAGAGCACTCCTCGGCCACATGATCACGTAGTGTCCACTGAGTTCGACGGGCGCGAAGCAGTCCTCGTCGATCTCAATACAAAGCGTTACTACACGCTCAACGAGACGGCCATGATCGTCTGGCGCAATCTTGAGCGCGGCCGGACGAAAGACGAGATCGTCCGCGAGTTAACTGACGCCTACGACGTAACTGCGGAACACGCCACCGCGTCGGTCGAGCGGCTGCTCGACTCATTCATCGCGCACAGACTGCTGAACAACGGCGCTTAATCAATTCACCCGCAGTTGGAGCAAGAGCATCATTCGCTATCTTGGCGCTGGGGCATCGTCGCTGCCGTGGCCTTGATGCTGTTGGCGCTCTATCCGCAGCTCGCTTTTCGGCGCGCACAAGGGTCGGCTTGGGCCGGCTCATACTTCTCTTATCATGCCGATGAAGCGGCTTACCTCGCTTACGTCAACGCGCTGATCGACGGGCGACCGCGCCGCAATGATCCTTACACCGACCGCGATGACCTGCCCAGTGCGCCGCAGCCGGAATCAATCTTGTCAATTCATTTTGTGCCGGCCTATCTCATCGCAGTCCCGGCGCGTCTCTGTCACATCTCGGCCCAAACCGCTTTCATCATCCTAAACGTCCTTATGGCGGCAGCCGCCACACTCGCGGTTTATCTACTCATCGCGCTCGTCACAAGTCATGGCGGACTGGCTGCCACCGGCACGCTCATCGTCTTGTGTGGCGGCTCGCTCCTGCGCGCGCCCGTGCTGTTGCGGCTGTTGGCCCAC
The DNA here is from genome assembly GCA_045807745.1 of Pyrinomonadaceae bacterium. Classification (GTDB taxonomy): domain Bacteria; phylum Acidobacteriota; class Blastocatellia; order Pyrinomonadales; family Pyrinomonadaceae; genus QHXQ01. The sequence goes on along the minus strand of JBJMGT010000015.1, from coordinate 399,334 downwards.
ACAGATGTCCCGCCCCTCTACTTTCCATTTCTGCGCAGCTACGTGCCAGCCGTCGCTGTGCCACTTTTCTTCCTGCTCTGTGCGCTCGTCTGGTGCGCTTTGACGGTGCAGGCGCAACGTAGAGCACTGCTCTTTAGCCTGCTCACCGGGCTGACATTTATTCTGCTGATCTATTCCTATTTCTTTCTTTGGACTGCGGCCGCCGCGTGGCTCGGCCTGCTCGCAGGTTTGTGGTTGATGGGACACGCGGGCAACTACAAGCGCACTTTAAAGACTGTGAGCATCATAAGCCTCTGTGCCTTGGCGGGCTTGTTGCCTTACTGGTACATGCTCACGCAGAGGGCTGCGACAACCGACGTGGCACAGGCGCTCACGCACACACATCGCCCGGACATATTGCGTCCGTCCGAGTTGCTTGGCTTGCTCAGCTTATGCGTCGTCATCTTCTGTGTGCGGCGCGGTCTGTTCGCTTGGCGCGAGCCGCGCGTGCGCTTCATCGTTTCGCTGGCCCTGCTGCCGTGTGTGGTCTTCAATCAACAGATAGTGAGCGGGTTATCGCTCCAGCCGATTCACTACGAGCAATTCATCGTCAACTACGTTGTGCTTGTCGCTATCGTCCTCACGGCGGCGCTTGTCTTGCAAAGCAGGGTAACAATAGCTCGTAAAGCTACTCAGCGTGTGCTCGCGGGCCTCGCACTGCTGGCGCTCGGTTGGGGCTTGTTGGAGATGAGATCGGCTGTCAATGCTCATTTAGAGGTTAATCGCCTACGAGATGAGATCAGACCGGCGGCCCTGCGCCTTGCGCAACTCGGCGCGCTTGCGCCCGCGACCAAGCCTGTGCATGACGAAGTCGTGCTCGTCACGAATGTCGTACAGGCGGATAATCTGCCGGTGGACGCGCCCCAGCCCGTCTTGTGGGCCCCGCACATGCGCAGCTTCGCGGGCGTGACCTTGACAGAGGACAAGGAGCGTTACTATCAGCAACTCTATTACACCGGCACAGACGCGGCGCGGTTCGATTACCTTTTGCGCCACACGCTCATCGCGCCCAGCTCGATCTTCGGTTGGGAACGCGTGAACCAGCGCTTGACGGCAAACGAGAAACCGATCACCGAAGCTGAGATCAACGTAGAGGTAAGTCGCTACGGCGAGTACGTTGCTTCATTCGATCACGAACACGCCGCGCGGCTGCCGCTCGCTTACGTGGTCGCGCCTGTCGATGGCGCAGACTTCACGAATCTGGATCGTTGGTACAAGCGCAACGAGGGCGAGCGCGTCGGCAAATTGATCTTGTACCGTTTGACTATGTACACGGCAGTTGCACTTCAAGGCCGCAATCTGACCCGATAGATGATGTAATTGCCGGCGTGCTCACCCGCAGCACGTTCATACCAGCGCTCAACACGCGAGAAATCCGTCGCCCCTGTTGCGGGCGCGATGACGTAGGCGAGTGTCGGCTGCGCGGCTCGCTCCCGATCGAAGGTGGCGACGTAGTGCGCGTAATCTTCAATGGCCGCTTGCATCTCTGCTTCCGTGACGGGCCGCCAGTTGGCATTGAGGCCGTTGATGACGCGCTCCCAGCCGAAGACGACCATGCGAAAATATATCTGTTCATATGTCGCCGCATGCAACGTTTGCTGGTCAACGCCTGAGAAGTAGAGTTGCTTATAGAAGCGCTCTTTGTTCTCAGCCGGTGTGAGCGCGGAATAGCTGAACATGTGGCGCGCCCAGAGCACAGGCTGTGGCGCGGTGATGGCTAACGTGTCCGACACCATGAACGACGAAGGGGAGAGCACGAGCACGACCTTGGTCGGATCAGTGCCGCCGTCGGGCGCAGCCCGCGCCAACTCGGCCAGACGCAAAGCGGCAGGTCTGCTCTCATCTATCGTCGTGCTAAATTCCAGCGTACTGTTTGCGCCGTTACGCGCCTCCTGTAGTCCACGTGCGACCGATACGAGCGCGATGCCGGACAGCAACAGCGCCGGAATTTTTCGCTGCCCACCTGTCCAGCCCCGCCATAGCACTGCGCCGGTCAGCGCTAGCGCAAGGACAGCGACGTAGTTGGCAATGAACTGCTCGTAGTGAATCGGTTGCAAAGAGCGGCCGGTCAACACCTGCTGGTTGAACATCAACAGGGGCGCAAGCGCGAGCGCTGCGGTAAAGAGCGCCGCGCGGTCTGTGCGTGCGAGCCAGCCCCGCCAGACTGCGCAGCCGAGTGCCGCCAGCAACATGATGCACAGCACGACGGGGGGGCGGAAAAGGTCTGGCGTGTGCGTGCGTGTGAGCGCCTGTTGCTCGTTAATAGAACTTGCTCGGTGTGCGAGCAAGTAGGCGTAAGCGAGCAACGCTGGCAGCATGAGCGCGCTTAGCTCTGCGAGCCGGCGCAGGTCGCGGCGGAAGTCTTCGGGGCGCATGACCAGCCACACGAGCGTTAGACTGAGTAGCCACGCTGCCGCCGCCGTCCACAGAAAATAGTAGGAGAAGACCAGCACGGCGAAGGCGAGTGCCGCACCAATTGCCGCGCCTCTTACCCTGCCTTTACTCGGGCTGTTCAGCATGAGCCAGACCAGCCCGCAGAACAGAAAAAAGACGGGGAAGGCGAAGGCCGGCTCATAACGTCTGAGGAACGGCAGGAAGATGTAAGGCGTAGCCACACCGCCCAACTTCCTGACCAGATACTGCCCGCGCGCGAGTCCGCCCATGCTGAGGACGAAGAGCGCGGCCGTCGCTGCCAGCCGTTCGTCCTTAGTCACGCGGCCCACCAACCAGAAGAGCGCTAGCACTGAGGCGAACGCGACGAGCGGTGCGAGTAGGATGAAGACGGTGTTGGTCGAAAGACCCAAGAGGCGCGCGGGCAGCGCAAGCGCGTAGGCCGGTATGAACTGAATGGAGAAGAGCGATTCCGGCAGTGGCGCGCCGGGTTGATCGACGCGGCCCGAATACGGGTCGTTGCGGCGCGGGCGACCCGCTATGAGCGCGTTAACATACGTCGCATAGGCGTTCTCGTCCGGGTGATAGATGTAGTACGCGCCGTGATATTGGCGGCCGCGCACGCGCCGAAAATGCGCTTGCGGGTATAGAGCGATCAGCGTGAAGGCGAGCGCGGCGCAGAGGCCCAGTCGCCAGCGCAGCGAATTGCGTGTCTCCTGCAAACGAACCTCCCGCCGAATCGAGCTGTTGCTATGGTCGTAAGCGCAAGCGATAGAGCATCAACTCGCCTACGCGTTCGCCTGCATCCCGCTCATACCAGCGATCTAAGTTTGATAGATCGACATCATCCGTAGCTGTTGTCACGAGGTATGACAGTTTAGCTTGGGCCGCCCGGTTGTGATCAAAAGAAGCTGCGTATTGTAGGTAGCTCTGTACCTCTTGCGGAATTGTCGCAGCCGTTAGAGGTGCTGTTGGATGCGCAATGAAGACGAATTTGATCAGACCGTTCCGGTCATTGACTAGCGCATACAGTTTTCGCTCGTCAATACCGGTGTAGTATAAATTTTGATAAAGCCGTTCTTTGTACTCGGCCCACGAGGTCGTGAAGACGAAGGTGTGCGGGGCCCAAAATGGCGGCTGCGGCGCATCTGTAGGCAAGCTGTCCGCGTGGACGCGCAACAGCGTAGGCGAAAAGAGCACGGCTTGATTAGCAGGTTGAGTCGCCGGATTGCTCTGCGTCAGTTGGTTAAGTCTTATTCCGAGTAGCCGCTCTTGTGCCCTCATTAAGTTGATCGATCTATTCCTTTGGCTTTGCGTCGCGGTCTCGGCCAAGCACCAACTGAATGCCAATACAGCCAGTGTCAGCAACAGACTGCGCGGCACTGACGCTGATAGTCCTTTCAGCCCGCGCCAGATCAACGTAACGGTGACGACTAGGGCTATCAAGACGCCGTAGTTGGCGATCAGCTTTTCATAGTGGCCGGGTTGCAATGAAAACCCGGTTACTATCTGCTGGTTAAAAACGACGAACGGCTGCAACGCAAAGGAGGCCGCGAAGAGCCATGCATCATCGCGCCAGCTAACTACGCCCCGCCACGCCGCAGCGATAAGCAGCAACAGCACGACTGCGCCCAGCAATTCAGTCAGGCGGAACAGGTCGGGCGCGTGTAAAGACTTAAGCACCACCATGCTATCAGTGTTGGTCGCGCGCCGCGCCAGTAATACGGTATATGGAATAATGGCTGCGAGGGCGCAGGCGGCCACGATACTTAGTGATCTAATACTCGTCCGCCAATGATGAGGTCGGGCCAACAGCCACAATAGCGCGAGACAGAAAAGCCACGCGGAGGCGGCCGTCCACAAATAAAAATAGGAATAGACGAGCAGCGCAAAGATTAGGCCCGCGCCGATGGCTGAACGGAGTTGCGCGCGGGTCTCCGTGCGCGTGAGCATCCGCCAGCTCAGACCGCAAAAGAGGATGAACAATGGAAACGGCACGGCGGGCACATAGCGGCGCAGAAAGGGCAGATAAGAGAGATAAGGAAATGGGTTGTGTAAGCCGAGCATCATCCGCAGCGCCAGCTTGTTCCCGGCGATAGAGCCAAAGCAAAGCACCAAGAGCACACCGACGGCCGCCGAGCGCTCATCCTTTGTGATCAGGCTGAGCAGCCAAAAGAGCGCCAGCGCGGCGGCGAAAGCAGCTAACGGCGCGAGGACAATGAATATGGTTGACGCGTCCAGCCCAAACAGTCTAGCAGGTATGGCGAGCACGTAGGGCGGCAGAAATTGGACGGAGAAGAGTGTCTCCGGTTGTGGCGCGGTGGGCGTATCGTTAAATCCGGTATAAGGATCATTGCGGCGCGGCCGGCCATCGATCAGCGCGTTGAGATAGGCCGAGTATGCGACTTCGTCGAACTCCAAAGTGGCATACGCGCTCGTGCCGCCCGGCGCGCGCGTGCACCACAAATCAAGCTGCGGATAGAGGGACAGAAAGGTGATGGCCAGTGCGGCCATAACGCCGAGCCGCCAACGTAGCCGGTCGGGCGTATGACTTAGCATGTTCGTACTTGTCTGCCAGAGCGCACATACGCAGGCGGCGGGCGGCGCGGGGTCATCTCTTCTGCCATTGTGCGACCACGCAGCAGGAGGTGCGTCTCCCTTGTAGGCGATTCAGGGCAGCTTCCAGACGCATGAGGGCCGGCGCATAACGCGTCTTCCAGCGCAGCGGGATGCGCAGCACCATCGAATTCAGCACGGACAGATAGGCGACGTTGCCGAGGTAGGTTTCGCGTCTGAAAATAAATTGTGTGGCGAAGGCGGACTTCAGCACGGCCAGATCGACCGATTCTTCATTCTCCGAAAAGAACGGGTCGAGTTTGTACCAGAGCCTTCGGGCGACATCCAGCACAGAGCCGCTATGCGGTTCGACAAAACAGAAGTAGCCGCCGGGTTTCAACAGGCGTTGGAACTCGCCGACGGCTTCGTTGATGTGCGGGTGTGCGTGGTGCAGACCGCCGATCACGACGATGCAATCAAAGGACTCACTTTCGAGACCTGAATCGAGCGCCGAGCGACAGACCGTCTGACACGCGGGCCAGTTGGCGCGAAAGGCCGCAATCGCCTGCGTGGAAATATCAAGCCCCACCACCGCTGCTCCCTGCGCCAGCAGATATTCTGTCGCTTGCCCGCTCCCGCACATCGCGTCCAGCACGCGTCGCCCGCGCAACTCGATGCCGGCGAGCATCGGCTCGTACATGAAGCGCGTGCGGTATTGCTGTGTGCAGGGATCGCTATAGTGCGTCTCATATTGCTCGGCGAGCGCCTCGTAATGTCCTTTTTGCAGTTGTTCGGAGACCGTCAACTGAAGCTGTTCGTTCGCCATAAGGTCTACATGAACGGGGTGCTTTAAACCCTGACCGTACTTTGGCTAAGCCGGCGCGTATGGTTGTGGCTCAGCATCATGACACCCGGCGTGGAACACGGTCAAGCAGAGGCGATTCGCGGCGCACACGCTTGACGTTGGGCACTCAATCCGGTAAAAACTCTGCGCCACGTGCATTGAGCCGTCTGCCGACCGCAACGGCCGCCGACCTCTGAATTATTCGAATCGAGAAAGGATTCCCCCGTGCTTATTTCGCTCCTTAGCAGACGGCACTCTGCCTCTGCGCGCCGTCAACTATGCGCCGTCATCACATCCGCCTTCATTCTCTTACAGCCTGCGCTCTTCGCTGCCGCACAGGGCAGGAAACAGGTCATAGCTACGGGGCAGAAAAGCGGTACTGCTAAGGCGCTCCCCAATCGAGGTGCTATCGCAGCGCCGACTGACACGGGCGCAGGCAGCGTCTCGCTGACTACGCTGGGCGTAGCGGCCACGGAGAACTTCAATACTCTCTCTAATACTGCCGGCAGCACAACGAACACGGCGTTGCCGACGGGCTGGTACATCACCGAGTCGGGCGGCGGCGCTCGCGACAACGAGCAGTACGCCGTGGACACCGGCGGCAGCACCACGGGCGACATTTACAGCTACGGCTCGGCGGCCAGCACTGAGCGCGCGCTCGGCGAGCTGCGGAGCGGCACGCTCATCCCCCTCTTCGGCGCGAAGTTCACCAACAACACGGGCGCGACGATCACCTCGCTCGACGTTTCCTACACCGGCGAGGAGTGGCGTTTCGGCGGGGTTCACTCCACTGTTGCCGACCGCTTGGACTTTCAGTACAGCGTTAATGCGACGGACTTATCTACGGGGACGTACTTAGACGCAAACGCCCTCGACTTCAATCCGCCCGTGACAGCGGGCACCGCCGGCGCGCTCGACGGCAACGCCGCCGCCAACCGCACGGCCATCTCTTCTACTATCACCGGCCTGAGCATCCCGAACGGCGCGACCTTCTTCATCCGCTTGAATGATGTTGATGCCACCGGCGCAGACGATGGTCTCGCCGTTGACGACTTTTCGATCACGCCGCAGGCCGGCGTCGTGCAGCCGACGCTCAACGTCAACGACGTGACACAAGCCGAAGGCAACGCTGGCACGACCAATTTCAACTTCACTGTCAGCCTCACCGCGCCGGCCGGCACAGGCGGCGTCAGCTTCACCGTCAACACAGCCGATGGCACGGCGACCGCCCCCAGCGATTACACCGCCATCGTCAACGGCGCTGGCAGCATCCCGGAGGGGAGTTCGTCCACCCAAGTCACCGTGCAGGTCAACGGCGACATCACGACCGAGCCGAACGAAACCTTCTTCGTCAACCTATCGAGCGTCACGGGCGCGAACGCGGGCGACACTCAGGGTCTCGGCACGATCACGAATGATGATGTTACGCTCACGCCGATCTACACAATTCAGGGCAGTGGGACGGCCTCACCACTCGCTACGCAGAGCGTGACTACGTCAGGCATCGTGACCGGGATTAAAGCCGGTTCGAGCGGCGGCTTCTTTATCCAAGACCCGACCGGCGACGGCAACCCGAACACTTCGGACGGCGTTTTTGTCTTCACCGGCTCAAGCGTCCCCGCGGCGGCCGTCGTCGGCAACAACGTACAGGTCTCCGGCACGGTGCAGGAGTTCGTCTTCAGTTCCGACCCGAACAGCCCACCGATCACGGAAATCTCAGGCACGGTGACGGTGTCGGTGCTCTCGACCGGCAACCCGCTCCCCACACCCCACACGCTCACCGCCGCCGAGACGACCGCGCCATCCGGCACGACCAATCCGCTCGACTCGCTCGAAGAATTTGAGGGCATGCGCGTTACCGTGCCATCGCTCACCGTCGTTGCGCCGACACAAGGGACGATCACCGAGTCGAGCGCGACCGTCGCCTCTAATGGCGTCTTCTATGGCGTTGTGACGGGCGTTGCGCGCCCGTTCCGCGAGCCGGGCGTCAACATCTCCGACCCGCTCCCCGCCGGCGCGCCCGCGAACGTCCCGCGCTTCGACGAGAATCCGGAAAGAATTCGCGTTGACAGCGACGGTCAGCCCGGCACGACCGCGATTGACGTGGCCGCCGGCATGGTACTCTCGAACGTAACGGGGCCGCTCGACTATTCGTTCCGCACGTACACGATTCTGCCTGACGCGACACTCACGCCCGGCGCGCAGCCCGGCTCTGTCCCCGCGCCGACGCCGACCGCGAACGAGTTGACCGTAGCTTCGTTCAACATGGAGCGGTTCTTCGACACGGTTAACGATCCGAGTACGAGCGATCCCATTCTGACGCAAGCCGCTTTCGATAAGCGACTCGACAAGGCTTCGCAGATCATACGCAACGTCCAACACCTGCCCGACGTGATCGGCGTCGAAGAGATGGAGAACCTTTCGACCTTGCAAGCGGTCGCCGCGAAGATCAACACAGATCAGCAGACGGCCACCGGCGTCAACCCGAACTATGTCGCTTACCTCGTCGAAGGTAACGATGTGGGCGGCATAGACGTGGGCTTCCTCGTCAAAGAATCGCGCGTCACAACCATTGACGTGACGCAATTCGGCAAGACCGACACCTTCACGAACCCGAACACGGGCGGGCAGGAGACGCTGAACGACCGACCGCCGCTCGTCCTGCGCGCGACTGTGCCGCGGCCCACTGGCGGTACGTTCGCCTTCACAGTCATCGTGAACCACCTGCGCTCGCTCTCTGGCATTGACGACGACACGACGCCGAATGGGACGGGCACTGAAGGCAGTCGCATACGCGCTAAACGGCGCGCGCAGGCCGAATTTCTTGCTAATCTCATCCAGTCGCGGCAGACCGCCGACCCGACCGAACGGATCATCACCGTCGGCGACATGAACGCCTTCAACATCAACGACGGCTATGTGGACGTGATCGGCACGGTCAAGGGCACGCCCGCGCCCGCCGATCAGGTCGTGCTCGCGTCGCCCGACCTCGTCAATCCCAACCAGACGAATTTGATCGACACGCTACCCGCCGATCAGCGTTACTCGTTTACCTTTGACGGTAACGGGCAGGTGCTCGATCACATCATCGTCAACCCGGCGGCGCTGGCCACGTTCAGTCGCATCGTCTACGCGCGCGACGACGCGGACTATGCGGTCAAGAACTACGAACTCCCGAACGAGTTGCGCATCTCCGACCACGATCAGCCGATCGCCTTCTTCGCGCTCGCTGCGCCGTCGCTCATCATCAGCGAGTTCCGCTTCCGCGGCCCGACCTTCAGTCCGGGGCAGGGCATCGACGGCTCGCTCGACGAGTACATCGAACTCTATAACGGTAGCTCTGCGCCGCTCACCGTGAGCACCACGGATGGCTCCGCGGGTTGGGCGCTGGCCTACACGGACGGCACGGGAGCGGCCGTGACCACTGCCGCCGTGATCCCGAACGGCACGGTCATTCCGGCGCACGGGCACTACCTGCTCACGAACGAGCCGGGGGGCACGACGAGTCCGAAGTTTGACAGCGAGTGGTTCAAGCCTTTGGGCATCACGCCCACCGGCGGTTACACGCTGACGAACTATGCGCCGAGCGATCACTCTTATAGCTCGATTGCCGGCGGGGGCACGGCGAACATTCCGGATGATGGCGCAATCGCGATCTTCCAGACCGCCAACTCCGCGAACTTCAGCACAGCCACGCGCCTCGACGCCGTGAGCTTGAACAGTTCGGCCGGCACGTTCTCGACGCTCTTCCGCGAAGGCACGAACCTGCCTTCGCCCGGCGCGAACGACGGGCAATACGCCTTCGTGCGTAAGCTCACTACGGGGACGCCGCAGGACACGGACAACAACGCACAGGATTTCGTATTCGTCTCCACCAACGGCGGGTCGTATGGCGGTGTGCAATCCCAGCTTGGTGCGCCGGGGCCGGAGGATACAATCCGGCCCATCCAGCACAACGCGGAGATCAAAGCGCAATTGATCGAGCCGCAAGCGGCCACAACCGCGCCGCCAAACCGCGTGCGCGATTTCACGCCGGTCACAAACGGCGCGCAGGGCACGCTCGACTTCCGTCGCCGCTTCGTCAACAACCTGTCCGTGCCCGTCACGCGCCTGCGCTTCCGCATCGTGGACATCACGACCTTAAACAGTCCCGGCTATTCGCCCGGCGGCTCGCAAGCCGACATACGCGCGATTGATGGCGCGGACTTCCCCGTCACGACGAGTCGCGGCATGTTGACTGTGCACGGCACGACTGTCGAGCAGCCCGCGCCGCTCGCGCAGCCGAACGGAGGCGGGTTGAACTCGTCGGTCACGGTCGCCATTCCCGGCGGCCAACTCATGCCCGGCGCGCCGATTGACGTGCATTTCCTCATCGGCGTCCAGCAACTCGGCACATTCCGCTTCTTCATCAATGTCGAGGCGCTCCCATAGCAAGTCAGACAGACGCAGACTGATAAGCGTGGACACGGCATGGGCGTAAGGGACTGATCCCTTACGCCCATTTCTTTATCTTCGCTCTGTTGCCTTGCGGTTTCGGCGGCTCGGTCACTTCAGGGGTAAGCGTAGGTCACGATGTATTCGGGCGGTTTCGGTTCAAACACGGGCTGACCGTCTGATTCAAGCCATGCGTGGCCGGCCAACGTATCGCTGCCTGTCTTGCGCACGCCGAAGATGATGCGCGTCTCCATACCGTAGAGGGCGAGATAACGCTGTAAGACGGGCGCGCGCTTCCAACAGGTGGGGGTGAAAACGAGTAGGTTGAGGCCGAGCAGTAGATCGATGAGTTGAGCTAAGCGCGCGGCCGGGAGCGCCTGCCGCTGCCCGGCGGGACGTGGTGTGGTCGCAACCAACCCAATCGCGCGCGGCAAGGGCAGCAGCTTAATCAACACGGAGAGCGCGAGCACCCAACCGGCCATGCGTGCGAGCAACAGCAGTTCACGAGGTCTGCGCCGAGCAAAGCGCACCGCCCGCAATAACAACTGTTGCGCGCCCATTAACATGTCGCTCCGTCTGGCGCAGTAAAACTGAAAGCCACTTTGTCGTTTGCGGAAACTGACGCCGGAGATAGCAATGTAGTGCTCATCCTTTGGGCGCACGATAGCCACGCCGCGTGCGTGGCTGGGCGTCCGTGCGCGCTTGGAGTTTGACATCGATATTGCGCCAGCGCCCATCGCGGGTCTGGTTGGTCGGGCGATAACTGATCGTGTACTGGTTGCCTAACTCTTCGACAACGGCGGCAAAGGCTTCACGCAGTGCTTGGCCACCCGGCGTCTGCAAGTAGCGGCCGCCGCTCCGTGTGGCGAAGAAGTCGAGCGCCGACGAGCCGGCAATCGTGGCGGATTTTGGTGCATAGCGGTCGGCCAGATCGACCGTATAAATCGTCGCGTTGGCCGCGAACGCCATGTTCAGTGCCTTGTCAGCCGAGGCTGCGCTGTGCGTGTCTGCGCCATCGGATAGGACGACGATGGCCCGGCGCTTTTCAGGGCGCGCGGCCAAGTCATGGGCCGCGCGCACGACGGCATCGTTGAGCACGGTCTGACCCTCTGCACTCAGGCCAAACACAAGCGGGTCGAGGTCATGCGTGTAGGCAAAGTCCTGCACCTGTTTGACCGTCGTATGAAAACTGTAGACGGCGACATTATCATCTGGGCGCAAGCCATCGAGAAAGCGGATCGCGGCCGAGCGCGCCAGGGATATTCGGCCCTCCATACTGCCGGAGATGTCGAGCAGCAGAGCGGCGGAGAAGGGCGTCTCCTCCTCGCCGAAGCCGACGACGGTCTGCTCCCGCCCATCCTCAAAGATTTTGAAATCGGCCCGCCGCAACCCGTGTACATATGCACCATGCTTATCCGTCACCGTGACGTTGAGCACCACGAGGTCGCTATTAACGCGTAACACCTCGTCGTCCTGCCGCGCGTGCGTTAGGCCGCTTGGCGGTAGGGCCAATAGGAGTAGACAGGGCAAAGTGAGCAGCCAGAAATGGCGGCGACGGGCGGGGCGGCGTGAAGCTTTAGCACACACAGGGCGTGTTTACTGTTTGAAGGTACGGGCCAAGCGCACAAGCTCGATCAACTCGTTGGTCTGAGAAATGATGCTGGCGGAGATGACCTGCCGGGGGGTCTTTTCAATGGACTTGCGCAAGTCTCCGGTAATGTCAACGATGCGCGCGAGCGTCGCCGCCATATCATGCGGTGGCTCTTTTAACGGCTCATCGTCATCTGAGCCACCTGATTCGCTACGGAGCTGGCGCGCGAGTTTCTCCATCCGGGCGAGCTTCTTCACATCGGCCTCGCCGAGCGTCTTGCGTTGGGCATAAGCATCGCGCAACTCCGCGCTCAGTTGCGCGCTCTCCTTCGCCCGCTCGATATTCTGCTTGTGCGTATTCTCGGCCCGCTTGACCTCCATCTCGTGGAGCATGTCCTCGCGTGGCTCCTGCGCAGGGTCGCGCATATCGTCATGCCGGCCCGGCGGCCTATCACCCGCAGGCACCTGCGAAGTGGTTTGGGCTTGGCCGGCGGCCAAGATGACGCCGAGCATTAGGCTTAAGAGCAGGGTATTACGACTCATCAATATTATGGCAAAGTTGCACAGATCAGTGAATTGCAATCGGGTTGTCGGGCGTATTAAGAAAGTCGTCGCGCTTGCCCTTTCGGTCCGGCACGATCACGATTTTCGCGCCCTGTGGTGGTCCTTCGAGCGGTCGCCGCTCACCAAGTTGCGACTTGAAAGCGAGTTCCGTCTGGCGCGCACCACTCAACAGGCGCACCAGCCGGGTGGCGCTCCATTGCCGCGAAGGCACGGTCAGAGAGTAACGCCCCTCTTCGCCCGGATTCAGGTTGGCCGGCTCAAGCTTAACTTGTTGCACCTTCAGCTTCTCGCCCGCTCGCGGGATCAACTGAATCTCGACGCTCAACTCATCAATCCGCGCGTTAGAGATATTGCGCACGATGCCACCGACGACTGCGTCGCCGCCTTGCAGCAGGGCTTCGTTCTCAAACACCTGCGCCTCTATGGGCGGCGACTTTTTGGCCGCTTCAGCCGCCCGCTGCGCGGCCAGCGCACTCTGTTTATGCCGGTGCTGTAGCACGAAATAGCCGGCGAGCAGCGCACCCGTCACCGCCAGCGCGCAGACGATAGCGCCCAGCTTGATGAACGGCGACTGCCGCTCCTCATCCACGAGCAAATGCGGCTCGTTTAATTGCTTGTCTGACAACACGCTAAAACTACCTTCTTTAAACTGCTGATCAGTTCGGTTTCAGTTTGGATTATCCGGCTGTGGCGCATGACCCGGCGCGGCCGCTCCTGTGATCTTCTCGATGAGCGCAGCCATAAAATCCTGCTCAGCCGTGCCGTTGCTGCGCAGGCTGACCCACTCCGCGCCGGCCGCTCCATCGCTCCGTCCTTCGATGCGTGTGTTGACCGAGACGTTGGTATTCACGCCATCGACCGGTTGCACTTCGACGATCATCGTATAGCGCCCCTGCGACCAGGCGCGCGTCGCATCGGCCGGCACATCCGCGTAGCGATTCAACTCTGTCACGGCGATGACCGTACCTTTAACAAACCTGTAGGGCTGGCTGATGAGTATGCCTTCGTCGAGTTTCGACACGCTAGTATCGAGGATGAGCTTGCGCTCTCGCATCAACTCCTGCACGGCACTGAGCACGCGGTCGCGGCGCGCCGTGAAGTGATACGGGTTTGGGAGCGGCGGCGGCACGGGCGTGCGCCCGCCGCCAAAGTCGATCCCGCGCCCCGAGCCGGTGCTTTGATTGCGTCCATTGTTCGCGGGCTGGCGGTCGCTCCCTGTGTCGCGTATGCGGCCGGTCTGGTTATCGACGCCTTTACCCTGATTGTCTTGTGCTTGGGCGGTGACACACGCAGCGGCGCAAAAAAGCAGCAGCGCTAAAAGCAACTTCATGGTTCGCAACCCTCCCTGGTCAAAGCGTCTCGGCCTAAACGCTGTCATTCATCACTTGAGGAGCCGGGTTGAGCATAAAGCAACGCTAGGTTGAATTCAAGAGTAAGGCACAGGATAAAGTCGCAGAGATCGGTTGCTAGCGATTGCTATTATCCGCATTAGCTTGCGCATCGCGTTGCTGCTCCCAAGCGCGCAGCGCCTGTACGCCGCGTTGGAAATCCGCGTCGTTATTGTAGAAATTATGCGCGCCGTCGTTGCGCGCCGGGTCGCGGACGTAGAACAAGTAATCTGTCTGGGCCGGCGCAAGCGCGGCGGAGAGCGAGCGCACATGAGGCGAGGCGATGGGCCCCGGCGGCAGCCCCGCGTGCTTGCGTGTGTTGTAAGGCGAGTTGCGATCCAGATCGCTCTGGTAGACCTTGCCGTCATTGCGCCACTTGCCGGCCAATTTGGAGGCATAGATGATGGTCGAGTCGATGCCGAGCGCGATGCCGCGCCGGAGTCGGTTGTAGATGACTGAGGCCATAATGGGGCGCTCGTCTTTGAGCTTGGACTCCGTCTCAATGAGCGAAGCGATAGTCACTATCTCATGTACGCTCTTGCCCTGCGCGCGGGCCATGTCGGCCAGCTCGCCCTGCCAGACTTGCCGAAAGCGCTCGACCATCGTCGTGAGCATCTGGCGCGGCGTAGTGTTGGGCGGAAAGTTGTATGTGTCCGGGTAGAGATAACCTTCGAGGTTGTGCGCGGTCGGGTCTAAATCTTTGATCGCGCTGGTGTCGTCCATCAGCGCGAGCGCTTCACCGGCATCGGCCAGATGCAACTCTGGCAGGCGAGCCATGGCATTGGCGATGTCCCAACGGGTCCAACCTTCGATCACGGTGAAGCGTGCGAGGCGCTGTTGCCCCTCTTCCAGCTTACGCAGCACCGTGAGCGGCGTGATAGGCGAAGGGAAGCGGTACTCGCCGGCCTTCAGACTCGGCCCCGCGCCCGTCACCTTCACATACAGCAACAACGGCCATATCCGTCTGATAACGCCAGCCTGTTGGAGTTGCGCCAGAATCTCACCGGTTGAAGAGCCGCGCGAAATCTCTAAATAATCATTCGCGTGACCGTGTGCGACCGGCGTGCGCAACTCATGGCGCAGCCAGAGGGCGCAGCCGCCACCTAGCAGGGCCAGTACAAAGATAAACAGGACAAGTTTGCGGATCATCTTCAGTCTTGGTGTGCGCCGCCCGCCAGATAATCAGTCAGAATGAGCACGGCAGCCGTACTATCGACCCGTGCTTTCACTTCATCCGGCGCAAAGCCTGCCGCACGCAACTCGGTCTCCGCCGCGTGAGACGTAAGCCGTTCGTCTTGTAGAAAGATTGGGACGCCAAGCGATAGCTCAAGGTTGCGCGCAGTCCGTCGGGCCGCCGCCGCCGCGTCGCCCTCCGTCCCGTCCAGACGGAGCGGCAAACCCAAAACCACCCCGCGAGCGTCAAACTGTTCGCGCAGTTCGATAATCTCGCGCAGCAGCTTTTTCCAGTTACTGCGCCGCAGGGCGGGGAGCGGGCGGGCGGTCAGACGCAGCTCATCCGACACGGCCACGCCGACGCGCTTGGTCCCCAGGTCGAGCGCCAGCAGACGGCCCCGTGGAGCGTGGGTGGCAAAGGCTTTCGTGTCCGGCTTTATGTCCGTCATCGACAAGGCAGTTTTGGGCGCAAACGTGTTTGCGAGTATAACGCAGCCCCGCGCGTGCGCGCTAAGGGCACTGCTTTCTTGCGGCGCAAACAACGCTACTGTATCATCACGCTGTGCTCGTCGGCCCGCACTGAAACAGAGAGCCGGTCGATAAGCTTGAGCGATGAGTCCCGGCCTAAACCTTTTAACCCTCCACGCCCGGCTTGGGGCCTTTAGTGGAGTTTGAGAGCAGGAGTTTTTAATGTCATTTCGCAGTAAGTTCGCCATCGTCGTTTTCTCGGCGACGCTCGCTATCTATTCCGTAATCGGTGGTTGGATGCTCACGCGCGCCCAACAGCAAAATGATCCGGGCGCACAACTACGCATCTTCGAGAGCGTCCTGCAACACATCCGCGATGATTACGTCGACGAGCCTGATCTCAACAAGGTGCGGTCCGGCGCACTGCGCGGCCTCGCCTATGGTCTCGATCCTTACTCGACCTATCTGACCGTCGATCAGGTGCGCGACTATCGCGCAAGCACAGAGCGCAGTCAGGTCGGCATCGGCGCGGAGTTGTCGCAGGTCGCGTCTTATCTCTACGTCATCGCACCCACCAAGGGCGGCCCGGCCGATCAGGCGGGCGTATTGGCCGGCGACATCATCGAGTACATCGACAATAAGGCGACGCGCGACATCTCGCTCTATGACGCCAAGCAACTGCTAAACGGCGCGCCCGGCTCTGAGGTCAAGCTGCGCATCCTGCGCGCGTCCACGCGCCCGCTCACCGTCACGGTCAAGCGCGCGCCGGTCACGACGCCCGCGGCAGAGGCGCGAATGGAGGCGGGCCGCATCGGCGTGGTGCGCGTCAATAGTCTCGCGGACGGCGAGGCGGCGGACGTGCAAAAGCGCGTGCAGGAATTGCAGAAGCAAGGCGCGCAGAAACTCGTGCTCGACCTGCGCAGCACCGCCGGTGGCTCGCTCGCAGAAGGTGTGAAGGTGGCCAACCTCTTCATACGCGACGGCGCGCTGGCCCAGACGGTCGGGCGCGGCGGCAAGACTCTGAAGACGCTGCCGGCCGATCCGAAGCAGGATGTGTTCGACGGCCCTGTCGTGGCCTTGATTGATCGCGGCACAGCAGGCGCGGCCGAGATCGTCGCCAGCGCTTTCATCGAACGCAAACGCGGTGAAGTTGTCGGCGAGAAGAGTTTCGGCGCGGGCGCTGAGCAACAACTCTTCACCCTGCGCAACGGCGACGGCCTCCTGCTCACGGTGGTCAAGTGGGCCTCCGGCACGGGCAAAGCCTTCCTCGGCACAGGCGTCACGCCGACAATGGAAGTCAAACGCCCGGAACTGGCCGCGGCAATTGACCCGGACGATCTGACCGGCAACGACGACGACGCCATCGCGCGCCCCAACGCTGCGCCCGACAAACGCGAGGTCGCACCTGAAGCCGCCTCGCCCAAACAGCAGCCCGAAGACACGCAACTCAAGAAGGCGCTTGAGCTGTTGCGTGAGAACAAAGCCCCACAACAGAAAGCCGCTTAAGCTGCTCTCTTAGTATAAAAGCGAAAGGTCGGAGTTATTGCTCCGACCTTTCGCTTTTAGTAACGCTAGCGTCGTTAGGCTATCTGAAAACTGTGGTTCGTAAGCTCACCAGCCGGGTCATAAACTGCTACCGCCCAACTCCGACCGAGTTGCTTATTTAGCTAACTCGACCAACGGATTACTCAGCGCACATTGAAACTCCTGCCCGACCAAGGGGTAATAGACATCGCCGGAGACCTTGACCTTCGTGCCAAAGCCCGCCACTTGCCCGTTGGCCATATTCACCTTGAGGTCTGTGTCCGTATACTCCTTGGGGATGAAGGCGATCTGGCCGGGCTGGCTCCCGATTTCGGTGGACACGCCGATGGGCTTGCCGCTGTATTCAGTCGTTGGGTAGAGGCGGAGGACGGGGCCAATTTTTCGATTCACCTCTTCAGGTAAGCGCAGATAGCCCTCCACGGCGACGCGCTGACCATCGTTTGCTTTGTCGCACACCACAGCAAAGTCTTTCAGTGCCCCAACAGTCGGAGGCTTTTTTTCACTGCTCCCGCACGCGATGCAGGCGCAAGCGACCAAGCTGAGGGCGATAAGATTACGCAGGGCCATGACGATCCTCCTGAGTTTATTTTCCGACACTGCGAAGTCGCTTCATTGAGCATTGCGGAAAACCGTAGATAAGATAACACGCTGCCGATCACAGAGAGCCACAGCAACACCCTGAACACAGTCCGACTCACGCCGTGCAGTCTAAATCAGTTTTTCAAACTGAACCACTAACGACAGCCATCATATCTTGACGGGCGCACCAACTTTCGCATAGTCTCATCCAACATTTACTCCGGTCTCTGTCCATTCACGAGCAAAGGGTGCTGAGAAAATTATCCGAGCCGCCGGCTTTCGTCTCCTGTCCGGCAGGGCCTTAGCACGGCTCAGCTTACTTGTCCGCTAATTATCATGACGCTATCTCCCCATTAGTTGACCTGCATCTTTGAAGGAGGCACACAATGCGCCGTAACGGTTCAATCTTTTTCCTGTTGGCTATAGTTGTCGCGCTCAGTATCGCGACGTGGAGCGGTTGTTCGACAAATCGTGAGGTCGGCAGGTCTTCCGCCCCGGCCGCTTCTCCGGCCGCGTCATCCGAGAGTGGCAAGATTCCTGTCACAACCGCGTCGGAGGACGCGCGCAAAGAGTTCCTGCAAGGGCGCGATATGGCCGAGAGACTGCTGGCGCAGGACTCGCTCCAGCACTTTGATAAAGCGCTCTCGCTCGATCCGAATTTCGCCTCCGCCGAATTGGGTCGCGCCAACGCTTCGGCGACCGCGAAGGAGTTCTTCGACCACCTGAACAAGGCTGTGAGCTTGGCGGGCAAAGCCTCGGAAGGCGAGAAGCTACTTATCCTTGCGACCGAAGCGGGCGGTAACGGCGATGCGGCAAAGCAGAAGGACTATCTGGACAAGCTCGTGGCCGCGCATCCGAACGACGAGCGCGCGCACTTCAATCTCGGCGGTTACTACTTTGGGCAACAAGATTTCGCGCAGGCTATCACGCACTACAAGAAAGCGACCGAGTTGGCCCCAAACTACTCGCCTGCTTACAACATCCTCGGCTACGCTTACCGGCAGAACGGCGATTACGCGAACGCCGAGCAAGCGTTCAAGAAATACATCGAACTGATCCCCAACGATCCGAACCCATACGACTCCTACGCCGAACTGCTGCTGAAGACGGGTAAGTTTGACGACGCGATCACGCAGTATCGCAAGGCCCTCGCTATCGATCCCAACTTCGTCAATTCGCACAACGGCATTGCCGCCGCCCTGACCTACATGGGCAAGCCCGACGAAGCGGCCGCCGAGTTACAGAAGATCACCGACAAGGCGCGCAGCGACGGCGACCGCCGCACCGCGCTCTTCGGTCTGACTGTCGTTGACGCAGACGGCGGTAAACTTGATCAGGCGCTCGCGGAGGTGGACAAGCAGTATGCTTTGGGTGAGAAGAACAACGATACGGCCGCGATGACGGGCGACCTGCAACTCAAAGGCACGATCCTCGTTGAGATGGGCAAGTACGACGAAGCTAAGGCGCAGTTCGAGCGCTTGCTCAAGATGACGCAGGACTCCAAACTCTCGCAAGAGATCAAGGACAACACAAAACTCTTCCATCACTACAACCTCGTCACGGTTGCGGTGGGGCAGAAAGACTACGCGACGGCGAAGGCGGAGGCGGAAGAATTCCGCAAAGGCGCGGAGGCGCACAAGAGTCCGAATCAGATGCGGCAGGCGCACGAACTCGCCGGCATGATCGCGCTCGCAGAAAAGGACTACGACAAAGCCATCGCGGAACTGCAACAGGCCAGCCAACAGAACCCGCAAGACCTCTATCGTCTCGCCCAGGCTTATCAAGGCAAAGGCGACAACGCGAAGGCCAAGGAGTTTTCCGCGAAGGCGGCCGGCTTCAATTCACTACCGCAACTGAATTACGCCTTCATCCGCGTGAAAGCCCAAAAGATGGCCGGGGATACGAAAGCTTAGCGCACACAAAGGGCAATTTTCTCCTCACAACGAAAAGCCCGGCGGCAGACGAACTCTGCCGCCGGGCTTTGACATAGCACTTAGCCACCTAACGCCCGAATTTATATGTTGACCGATGTCGGCTAAAGCATCAAGCTTTAATCAACACAGGGCACCGGCGAAGCTGTGAAGATTGATGATAAGAGGCACCCTTATTGCGAGTCCGGTTGAATGAGTTGTTGGGCTGCGGCACATTAGGCATACACTCTACTCTGAACCGTATTTGCTGTTTAACCTGCGTCTCAGAATCTTCGACAGCAGCGACAATAGGAGATACGTTATGACTGGGTATAGAAGGATGCCAAAGAAGACGAACAATAACCCAGTCAATAAATCAATGGGAGTGCCTTCACAAATAGGGTGCTCAGGAGTACCCATATTGTTACAAGGCGGAGCAGAGATACTATGGATAAGCTTCGCCAACAATTCAACTGGCTTTAACAAGATATTAACTATCAGCGGCGGTTCTACGTCCATCAGATGCGGCACAATCAAAACCAGCACGATAAGAAACACACCGGCTGAAATACCAAGGCGTGTGGCTCGATTGTGAATGTTCAATTTTGTCTTTCTCCTAAATCAACACGAGGTTGAATCAGCTAGCAGCCCAACGATTCTGCCGCTCAGCCGCCGCGCTTTTCAGCGGTCGGCTGCAGCGGTGTGTTAGACGGCGCGCATGGTGATGTATCAATACTAGGCAGCCCGCACCGCGTAACGAAGCTGGGCGAGACCATCTTCAAACTTCTCGGTAGACCGCAACGACAACGGGACGTAACGGTGACGTCGTGCGATGAGCGGAATGCCATCTCCGATAAATATCGGAACGACGCTAATGACGAACTCGTCGATCGCCTGCGCATCAAGAAAAGAGGCGATGATTTCACCGCCGCCCAGCAACCAGATATCTTTGCCCTGGCTTTTTCGAAGTCGATGCACGAACACACCGATTGCCTCGTCTGTGAATTCGACGGTTGGCGGCGCATCCTTTGGACGCGGATGACGCGAGAAGACGATGGTTCGATTCTTGGAACCGAACTTTGCTCCCAGGCGCAGACTGGCTTCGTAGGTCTTCCGGCCCAGCACTTTCGTATCGATTGATTGCGTGAATGCGTCGAGCCCGTAAAAACCCGCTGGTGCCGGACGGGCGGTCAGCCATTCGAGGTCGCCGTCCGTCCGCGCGATGTATCCATCCGCGCTGGTCGCGACGTGGACGATGACTTTCCGTTGGGTCGTCACGAGTACTAGTTCCTCCTTCGCACGCGGCTCAGCATCGAGCCAGCGCTAGCTGTCTAACGCACCGAGTTAAGCTGCGGCGCTGAATGTTAAACTCCTCAACCAAGCTGCTTGGGAGCGCCGTCAGCTTCAACTCCTCGTTAGGCGGCGGCTGCGCTGCCGGTGACGCTACACTTTCATTCCGCGCGCTGGCATCTTAGAGACATGCGCATTTTTGCGATGTCGCGCTCCTGCTGCACGATCCCGTTCTCTTTGCGGAGCCGCCCCAACTCCGCGCGCTGAGCCGTCGTCAGGTCCAGTTCACCGGCACCGCGCCGACTGTGATTTTATCTGACTTTGACGACGACCTTGCCTTTGGCACGTCCAGTATCAACGTAGGCCAAAGCCTCCTTCATCAATTCGAATGGAAAGACTTTAGCCACAATCGGGCGTATGATCCCGGCATCGATGAGGGACGTGATCTCGCGCAGTTGGTCGCCATTCGCTCTCATGAAAAGAAAGGAATAGCTAGGGATGGAAGCGGCTTCCTCCATTGTGAGTGCCTTTGGCTTGATCGCCACGTTGTCTTCATTCATCGAAATGAATTCTGCGAACGCGCCGATCCGATCTTTATGCGGCCGCGCATAGACCTCGTCGCCGGCCTTGAATCGCCGCACTTTGGACCCGACCCGAATCACGACCCCAGCCACATCGTTTCCCAGGATGAGCGGCAGGCGATAAGGCAAAATGAGCTTGAACTCTCCGTCTCGGATCTTGGAGTCTAGGACGTTTACGCCGGCCGCGTGAACACGGACCAATACGTCCGCGGCCCGCACTACCGGCTCCGGCATGTCGCCAAACCGCGCGCCATCACCCTTTCCATAACGATCGACGACGAACGCCTTCACGATTTTCTCTCTCTAAGCCAAGCCCCGCTGGCCAGTCGGTTGCATTTGCGGGTTGGGCCGCCGGTGGTCCAGCAGACCTAGCCCAACGTTCCTTAATGTGCCGCTAGGGCGTCCGCCTAACGTCGGAGTTGACCGAGGCGGCGCGAATTCAATCAAGCATTGCCGGGCGAATCAAGTTACGAAACACGCTCCCGCCGCTCGCGTCCAACGATTTGTTGGGCGGCTTGGACCAGAACTTCAGGCACTCTTATTCTTTTCATCCCAAATCATCGGCTCCCACAGTTCGACCTTATTCCCCTCCGGATCCATGATCCACGCGAACTTCCCGTTTTCATGTGATTCGGGGCCGCTGACGATTTCGACCCCGCCCGCACGGAGTTGCGCGATCATCTCGTCAAGATTGTCAACCCGATAGTTGATCATGAAAGGCGAGTCACTGGGGCTGAACCACTGGCTCTCCTTTTCCGCGATGTGCCAGACGGTGAGGCCCTTGTCCTCGGCCTTGTCATCCGGCCATCTCAGGACAGCTCCGCCGAAGCTCTCTAGTGGCATGCCCAGGTGCTTTTGATACCAAGTCGCAAGCGCGGCCCTGTCGTTCCTACTCTTGAAGAAGACGCCGCCGATTCCGGTAATTCTCGCCATCGTTGCCTCCATTCTCACTAATTGCTAATGGCTTCAGCCGCCCAACGCCAGTCTTCAGCGGGCGACCGAGCCGCAGGCGAAGGGCGCTCCGTTGCAAGACATTGTTAGGCTGCGGGGGTTGCAAGCCCGCAGCCCATCATTTCTGCACTGCTGCTAGCACTTCCCGAATGGATTTGATTACAAGCTCTGGCTCATCGAGTTGGACGTGATGGCCGCTGTGCGCGGCGATGACTAGCTTACCCTTGCGCGACATCGCCGCCAGTGTCGCATGATCCTGTCGGTGCTCCGCCGCCAAAGCCTCCCCATCAGGACCCTCTTTTTCCGAGATTCCTCGGGTTATGACAATCAGTGGCATGTCGCCGAGCGGATGTTCACTCTTCGCTCGCTCAGCCCGCAAACCGGCCAGTTCATCGTTCTCGAACGGATTGACGGCAGCGGCGACGTGTCCCAACTGCGCGAGCGCCCATGTCCTCATCCGCTGCGCGTCGGGTGGCAGCTTGTCGCGCGGAGGTTCGTTCGCGTGCGAAGCGGCCTCTTGTAGTCCGGCTCTCATTTGGGTTAACGCAGCCGGCGGAATGTCGCTGACGCGCAGTGGGTTCGCGGTCTTCACCGCGGGAATCGGACGCCCCTTCGCGATGTCCGACGAATGCACCAGCTTGCCATCCGGCAACATGCGCCAGGGGTTGTCAGCGCCAGCCTCGACGAGCACCATCCCAGCAACGTCCGCCGGGTACGTTGAGGTATAGAGACGCACCAGCCACCCGCCATAGGAATGACCGACAAGCAGCAAGGGCCGCTTGACGCCTGCCTTGTCGAGCAGCGTGTGCAGTTCGTAAACGATCTGATGAAAAGTGCGCGGGTGCGGGCCAAGGTCGCTCCACCCGTCGCCTGCACGGTCGTATGAGCAGACGCGCGCGAACCTTGCGACGCCGGGCTGGACGAGACCCCACTCCACTGAGAAATCACCGCTGCCCGCTTCGAGGATCACAGTCGGTTGCGAAGCGCCGCGGGCTTCACCGGTGCAATTGAGGTGCAGTCGCCACCCGCCGACATCAAGCAGCTTGCCCGGCGGAGGAAAAGGAGGCGGCGACGATTCGCTTTGAGCCAAAACCGTGACCGCAGAAAGTGACACCAAAAGTAGCGAGGCTGCCCGAATCAACATGAGAGAGAAAGTCCGAGAGGTTCTTCTCATTTCACATCCTCCGTCAATGTTACCGAATCTCGGCTAGCAGTCTAACGCTCGGCATCAGCGGCGCGCACAGACCGTGATTGATGAAATGCCACATATTTGCGCGTCCGCTGCATGCCGTTGTTAGATTGCGCTTGAGCCTTAATCTCATCCTTCCATAGGGACAACATCCCCGTTATTATCTATCCGAATAGGGCGCACCTTACCGTACTGATCGCGCCCCTGTGCAAACACCCCGCCGCAGGGAATTCTGGTGCTGAATGATATACCGTCGAAAAATAGGACAGGCCCTTGATGGAAGTCTTCATTCAATTGGTTGGGAAGTATGCTGAACGTCCATCCGTGCCAGAGCATGCGATGGACAGGGGTGTTACTTATGCGACACAATTCAATGACCCTATCGGTCATGTCTGTGGGGCAATCATGTCCAAGTATTACTGCGTGGAGGCAATCATGTATTGGGATGTACACCGGAACGCCGCTCTGAGAGCGCAAAACCCACCGATACTCCCATTCATCCTGCCAGTCTTGATGTTTGGTAAAGAATAGCTCTTTCTGGAACAACCGAATGTGGCTTTCCATAACCTTAGCCAGCCCATAATTAACATAGTCTTCGAGGTAAACGAGATCGTAGCCCCCTCTAGATAAGTGAGATGTCGGGCCATGAATTGTGTTCAGATATTCGACCGAGCCAAAGAACAGATTGTCAGCCCCGAATTTAGAAACGATGCTTTCGTGCAAGCGCTCCAAGTCTAGCACAAGGCATATACCCCTATGATTATCGGCATATTGGGCCCACATTCGAGGGTGGCCGTAGCCCGAACGAATAATGCGGGTATCGTCATTTTTATCGAGTGAGGGGTCATCTCTACTACAGCAGAACACAAGCGATCTTTGCGTGATATACTTTGTTGCTTCATCGAACAGGGCTGGCGTAAACAGTTGGTTCCCTGCTTGGGAACGTGAATAGAATTTGAACGGCCAAGTCTTAGCTTCTCGCGGGTCATTAACTCCTTGGAGAGAACTCATCCGAAGCGTCATAGATGGCAGAATCTTGTCTGCTAAGGTATCAGCGCGAGTGTAATGATAAGTGTATTTTTGTGGTTCGAACATAGCGTCTTATGTCTCACACGAATTAACGGTCTATCTGGCTATCGTGAACAGGAAGCAATCTAACTACTGATTATACTGCGCGCGCGGTATAACACCCCGATAAAGCGTGTTATACCGCGCGCGCAGTATAATCACACTATCAACGCCTTGGCTTGAATTTGCGTAACCAGCTTAGTTTGAACTTATAGCGGGATATTACCGTGCTTCTTCGGCGGGTTTGTATCGCGTTTGTTTTCGAGTAAGGCGAGCGCGCGGATCAGTTTTGGGCGCGTCTGCGCAGGTTCGATAATCTCGTCGATGAAGCCACGCTCGGCGGCGATATAAGGGTTGGCGAATTTCTCCTCGAACTCTGAGACGCGAGCGGCGCGAGCCTGTTCTTTGTCCGGCGCTTCGTTGATCTCGCGGCGATAGAGGACGCCGACCGCGCCCTCTGCGCCCATGACAGCGATCTCGGCGGTGGGCCAAGCGAGGTTGATGTCCGTGCGTATGTGCTTTGAGGCCATGACGCAGTATGCGCCGCCGTAAGCCTTGCGCGTGATGACGGTGACTTTGGGGACGGTCGCTTCAGCGAAGGCGTAGAGCAGTTTTGCGCCGTGCCGGATGATGCCGCCGTGCTCTTGGCGCACGCCGGGCAGGAAGCCGGGCACGTCCTCGAAGACGACGAGCGGGATGTTGAAGCAGTCGCAGAAGCGCACGAAGCGCGCGGCCTTGACCGAAGCGTCTATGTCGAGCACGCCGGCCAGATAGGCGGGCTGGTTGGCGACGAGGCCGACGCTGCGCCCATCGAGGCGCGCAAAACCGACGACGATGTTGGGCGCGTACTGCGCGTGGACTTCAAAAAAGTAGTGCTCGTCAATGACGGACTTGATCACGTCGCGTATATCATAGGGCTGATTCGACGCGGCGGGCACGATGGAGTTCAGACGCTCGTCCGCGCGTGTGGGGCTGTCGGTTGTGGCCGCGCGCGGGGTCTCGTCCATGTTGTTCGACGGGAGGAACGAGAGCAACTCGCGCACGAGTTGCAGCGCGTGCTCGTCCGAGTTGGCGGCAAAGTGGGCGACGCCGGACGTGCGGTTGTGCGTGTCCGCGCCGCCCAGTTCTTCCTTCGTTACGTCCTCATGTGTGACCGTCTTGATCACGTCGGGGCCGGTGATGAACATGTAGGATGTGTGCTGCACCATCACGTTGAAATCGGTGATGGCGGGACTATAGACAGCGCCGCCCGCGCACGGCCCCATGATGCAACTGATCTGCGGGACGACGCCCGATGCGAGCGTGTTGCGCAGGAAGATGTCGGCGTAGCCGCCGAGACTCAAGACGCCCTCCTGTATGCGCGCGCCGCCGGAATCATTCATGCCGACGAGGGGCGCGCCGACCTTCATGGCCAAATCCATCACCTTGCAAATTTTCTCGGCGTGCGTTTCGGAGAGCGAGCCGCCGAAGACCGTGAAGTCCTGCGCGAAGACGAAGACGCGCCGGCCATCGACAAGACCGTAGCCCGTGACGACGCCATCGCCCGGATACTGTTGCTTGTCGAGACCGAAGTCGCGCGTGCGATGGACGACGTGTTTGTCGAACTCCTCGAACGTGCCTTCGTCGAGCAGAAAGTTGATGCGCTCGCGCGCCGACAACTTGCCGGCCTCGTGCTGCCGCGCGACGCGCTCCGCGCCGCCGCCCGCCTCCGCGCGTTGCTCACGCTCACGCAGGCGCTCAAGCTTGGACATGGATTGGTCGGGTTGTTGTTGCGTTGAACTCATCTCGGTCGGTCTGTACGCCCTCTTCAGCTTGTCGCTAACAGCCATTGTAACATCGAAGCACGCATCGACGCGCTCGCTGGGCAAGCACGAACCGGGTCTCATGCATTGAAAGGGAAAGCTCGTTGCTCGATCAAGGTCAGCAACTCCGCCAGTGCGCGGCGCGCTTGTGCTTGTAGCTCGGAGGGGTAGTTAAACTCCGCGGCGTGGCGCGCGAACTCGTCTTCGTCGAGGACTTGATAAGCGAAATCGGGAGCGACGAGGACATCTATGTCCAGATCGACGAAGCTCAAAAGGTGTCCATCAAACTCGGCGGGCTGATTGATGTTGCAGTAGTAGTTGCGCAAAACACCAGCCGGCTCGCGGAAACGGAAGACGCTATACCAGCGGTCTGTCCAGTAATACTCGGTGCTGTTAGTGCCGGGCGCGATGCGGCCGAGGAGCGGGTGGCGTATCTCCTCCGCAAATACGCCGTCGAGCACGATGAGCGAACCCGTCTGCGAGGTCAGACGCGCGGGCCACTGCCGATGCAGCCGGCCATCGAACTTGCGCGCATGCACGACGATTGACTCGGAAGCTGTGGCCGTCATAGCTATCTAACTGCGCTGCGCGGCCCGCACAGGATTGCGTAAGACGCCGACGCCTTCGACTTCAACTTCGCACATGTCGCCATCCGTTAAGGGGCCGACGCCGGCGGGCGTGCCGGTGGCGATGAGGTCGCCGGGTTGGAGCGTCATGATGTGCGAGATGTAGTGGATGAGGAAGGGCACGGGGAACGCCATGGCGCTGGTGCGCGCCTGTTGTTTGATTGTGCCGTTGACGCGCGTTGCGACCTGCACGTCGAGCGGGTCGAGATCGGTTTCGATGTGGGGGCCGACGGGGCAGAAAGTGTCGAACGACTTGGCGCGGGTGAACTGCACGTCCTTGCGTTGCAGATCGCGCGCGGTCACATCGTTGACGCAGGTGTAGCCAAGCACGTAGTCGAGCGGATTGTCAGTGGCAGCCAGTTGCCGCACCTGCCGTCCGATAACGACAGCGAGTTCGCCTTCATGCTCGACCCGTGCGGAAGCCGGCGGCAACTCGATCAAATCTGCCGGGCCGATGAGGGCCGAGGGCGCTTTGAGAAACAGCAGCGGCTCTGCCGGCATGGCGTTGCCGAGTTCGGCGGCATGTTCTTTGTAATTGCGCCCGACGCAGACGATCTTCGATGGTGTCACGGGCGCAAGCAGCGACACGTCCGCGAGTTTGATAGCTGGCCCCGTCGCAGGCGGCGCAAACGGCACACTGAAAATTTCATTGTTGGCGAGCGGGAAAACTTCCGCTCCTTCGATGAAACCATAGCGCGGCGCATCTTCCGAGCGGGTTGTGTAACGGCAAAGCTTCATGGCGATAGTTTAGTTAAACGATTCACGCCTGGCCTTCATGGCACAACCTCTGACACAACGTCAGAAGGCGGACTGGAGTTGCCCGCCGTATCTACGGCTGTCAGATAGTAGTAGTAACGCGTGCCCGCTTCGACCGCCTCGTCCTGGTAGGTCGTGCGTTCGTAGAGCGCGCGGTTGAGTTTCGGCCAACTCTCTTTGGGTTGATTCGGATCGGTTGCGCGAAAGATGTTGTAGCCGGCCACGTCACGTTCTGGATTGGCGGGCCAGAACAGAGACAGCTTGCCGGGCGCCGGCCCCACCCTGATTGCTGTGGGCGCGGTGGGCGGGAACGTATCTTTGGGCGTGATGCTGATCGCGTTCGAGTTCAGACTCTCGACCTGCGAACCGCCTGTGCCGAGCGAGACGGCGCGGACGATGTAGACGTACTCTTCGCCGAAGCGGAAGGTCTGATCGGGAAACTCCGTGCCGTTGACGAGCGCCTTATTCAGTGGCGTCTGGCCCGGTTCGGTCTGCGAGCGGTCGGTGCGATAGACGTTGTAGCCCAACAGGTTCACGGGGGTCGAGCCGTCCACGTTGGCGGGCGGCGGCTGCCAACGGACGAGGACGGTTGATTCGTTCGCGTTGGTGACATCGGTGAGCGCGGGCGGTTGGCTGACGCGCGTGGCCGGTTCGATCAATAGAAAATTTGAGAAGGCGGCGCGCTGCCCCGCGGCGTTGACGTAGCGCACGGCGTAACGCAGGCGCACAGGCTCGGTCAGCGTCAGCGTGTCCGTATAGTTCAGTTCTTCATGCGCCTGTCTGAGATCCGCGTCAGACACAGAACCGATGAGCGTCGCGCGGGCGCTGAACTCCTCTTCCGTGAGCGGCAGCGGTGCGTCGGGCCGCTCTGCCACGCGATAGACATCGACCCGCCGGATGGATTGCACGCTCTCGTCCGACGCATTACGACGCGGCGCGGGCCAACTCAGTATGACCTGATTGCCGCGCTGTGCGCCCGACAGCAACTCCGTGCGCTGTGGGATATTCTCTACGGGCGGCAACGGTGGCCGGCGTTTACCGCAAGCCGTGAAACCGAAAATCAGAAGCAGCGTGACGCCCAGCGCCAGAAGTTTGCGTGGCATGAAGAAGTGGTCGGGCCGATTCGCGTGCGCGTCTCTGTGCGCGGCGGTAGGGGCCCGTAAAAAATATGGCTGTGGCCTTATTTGCTATCCGTGTTATGACGAACGTGCCTGCGCATCATACAACATTTTCGATGAGATAACTGTTGCAAAGCGGTGTGTCGCTGGTATACTGCGCGCCGCTTAATGGTTCGTCTCGGCCGGCAAGTTGACACTGAGGCGCAAACTTTCGACTCACACTTTCACTGAAAGGATAAAACCCCCATGCCTGTAGCTCAAGTATATGAAGTGCAGCCCGGCGACACGCTCTCCAAGATTGCCCAAAAATTCGGTGTCACGCTGGACGCGTTGCGCACGGCCAATCAACAGATCACCAACCCCGATCTGATCATGATCGGCGATCAGATCAAGATTCCGACTGAGGCCCCCGCGCCGCTGCCGCCCGCGCCCGCGCCCGGTCATCCGACGATCTACGACGGTATACACCCTGCGCCCGGCACGATCTCGACCAGCCGGGCCGCGCTGATCACTCCGCCACTCACGAACGATGCCAATAATCGCAGCGCGGATGTGTATGCACAAGTCATCAACCAGTTCGCCGTCGGAAATAATCCACGCTATCTGCCGGGGCAGGGCAACACTTACTGCAACATCTTTGTGTGGGACGTGACGCGCGCATTGGGGGCTGAGATACCACACTGGCTTAACGCCGCGGGCCAGCGTGCTGCGCCCTTTAGTCCGGGCGCACACGAGGTGAATATCAACGGCGGCATCGATTGGATGCATAGCCATGGCGTGCCGGAGCAAGGCTGGCGGTCGGCCACAGATGTCGAAGCCCAGAACGCCGCCAACGCGGGCCAACTCGCCGTCGTATTGTGGAAGAATCCGATCCACCACGGGCACACGGCCATCGTGCGCCCCGGCACGATCACGGCAAAGGGGCCTGCCACGGCCCAAGCCGGTGCCATCAACTTCAACATGGGGCACATGAAAGATGGCTTTCACGATCTGCCCGGCAAGTATTTCATACATGCCTGAGTGAGGGATTGACGCAGGCGGGGCACAGGCGCGGCAGCACATGTCTGTGCCCTTTGACTAAGACGGGGCACGCGATAGCGAGACGGCTAATCGCGTGCCCTGCTTGCAGCGCGGCGGCGGCCGGCAAAGGCTGGCAACTCAGAGGATGTAACGGCTCAGGTCTTGATCTTTGACGATCTCCGTGAGGGCGCGCTCGACGTAAGCGGCGTCGAGCACCTGGCGCTTGGGTTCGAGGTCGGGGGCGTTGAAGCTGATCTCGTCCAAGACCTTCTCCATGATCGTGTGTAGGCGGCGCGCGCCTATGTCCTCGGTCTGTTCATTGACGCGCCCGGCGAACTGCGCGATTGAGTCGACTGCGTCCGTCGTGAATTCAAGCTCGATCCCTTCAGTCTCCAACAGCGCTATGTACTGTTTCATGAGCGAGTTCTTCGGCTCGGTCAGGATGCGTTTGAAGTCTTCGATGGTCAGCGACTCAAGCTCGACGCGGATGGGGAAGCGCCCCTGTAGCTCAGGGATCAAGTCCGACGGCTTGGCGACGTGGAACGCGCCGGCGGCGATGAAGAGTATGTGGTCTGTGCGGACCATGCCGTAGCGCGTGTTGACGGTTGTGCCTTCGACGATGGGCAGGATGTCGCGTTGGACGCCTTCGCGCGACACATCTGGGCCGCCCCCGCCCGACTCGCGCCCGGCGATCTTATCCAACTCGTCTAAAAAAATGATGCCGGCCGATTCGACGCGTTCGAGGGCCGTGCGCGCGACCGCGTCCATGTCGATCAACCGCTCCTCCTCTTCCTGCATCAGATACTCCATCGCTTCATCGACGCGCATACGCCGCCGCTTCGTGCGTCCTTGAAAGAGATTGCCGAGCATGTCCTTCATGTTGATGCCCATCTCTTCGACGCCTTGCGGGCCGGCGACCTCTATGGTGGGAAAACTCTTCTCGCGGACTTCGAGTTCGACGATGCGATTGTCAAGCTTGCCGGCGCGCAACTGCTCGCGTAGCTTCTCGCGCGTGCGTTGAAACTGTTCATCGCGCGGCGGCGCATCGGCTGCGGCCGGCGTATCGGTGGTCGCTTCCTCGGCGTCAAAATCGAAATATGCGCCGCCCCCCGCGCGCGGCGGGAGAAGGAGATCGAGTATGCGCTCCTCGGAGTTCTGCTCGGCCTTATCGGCGATCTCATCTGTCTTCTCGACCCGCACCATGTCGACAGCGATCTCGCACAAGTCGCGGATCATGGATTCCACATCGCGCCCGACATAGCCGACCTCTGTGAACTTTGAGGCCTCGACTTTTAGGAAGGGCGAGTTCGACAGCCGCGCGAGCCGGCGCGCGATCTCGGTCTTGCCCACCCCCGTCGAGCCGATCATGATGATGTTCTTCGGCATCACGTCCGCTGCCATGTCGGGCGCGAGCTTCTGCCGGCGCACGCGGTTGCGCAGGGCAATCGCCACGGCGCGCTTCGCCGCATGCTGCCCGACCACGTGCTTGTCCAACTCCGCCACGATCTGGCGCGGCGTCATCTCGTCCAAGCCCACCATGTCGTCCACGTCACCTGAGAGGTAAATAACCATAAGTAGATTTAGGATTGCGGAATGCGGATTGCGGATTAACGGGCAGCGCCATCTCTAATAATCCGCAATCCGCATTTCGCAATCCGCAATTGTCAAATCTCTTCCACGATAATGTTCTGATTCGAATAGATGCAGATGTCACCGGCGATGTGCAAGGCTGCGAGGGCTATGTCGCGCGCGCTCATGTCCGTGTGCCGTAAGAGCGCGCGGGCGGCGGAGAGCGCGTAAGGGCCGCCGCTGCCGATCGCCAGCGCATTCTCTGTCTCATCGGGTGCGATCACGTCGCCGTTACCGGAGAGCAGAAAGGAACTGCGCTCGTCTGCGACCATGAGGAGCGCTTCGAGATGGCGCAGAACTTTATCCGTCCGCCACTCTTTGCTCAGTTCGATGGCGGCGCGCTCCAGGTTGCCGTGATACTGTTCGAGCTTACCCTCGAAGCGTGTGAGCAAGGAGAAAG
This sequence comes from Pyrinomonadaceae bacterium, assembly GCA_045807745.1. Lineage (GTDB taxonomy): Bacteria > Acidobacteriota > Blastocatellia > Pyrinomonadales > Pyrinomonadaceae > QHXQ01. The sequence goes on along the minus strand of JBJMGT010000015.1, from coordinate 367,423 downwards.
CGTCCGCGCTCGCACCAGCGAACCCGGCAATGATCTTGTCGTTGTAGAGGCGGCGCACTTTGCGTGCGGCACTCTTCATCACTGTGTCGCCCATCGTGACTTGGCCGTCGCCGGCCATCGCTACGTGTCCGCTCCGACGGACAAGCAACACAGTTGTGCTACGCAGGCGCGGCATTGCATCTAGTCTGTTCATCTTTGTCAGGCGAGACTATAGGAAGAGGGCGGAAGGGAAGTCAAGGAGGGAGATCAAGCCGAGCCAAGAGAGGCATGCTGGCACGCAGGCACGTGCAACCCTATAAGGTGCGCGCGGGCGCTTTGGGTTATGATAGCGTAAGCAGGCAGCGGGCTAGTAGGTAGCGAAATGAAACCGGCGCGCTGGCGACTGCGTAAGCGCAGGGGATATTTGTGCGAGCCGGTGTTGGCAGGCGAGGGCAGTGATGAGCAATGGACGACCACTGATCGGCATCACGATGCGGCACGAACTGGAGACCGAGCGCTTCTATCTGGCGCGGGCCTACGGCGACGCGGTGGCGGCCGCGGGCGGCGCGCCGGTGCACATCTCTCTGATCCCGGAGGCGGAATATGTCGCGGCGGTGTTGGCGCGACTGGACGGTGTGTTGTTGCCGGGCAGTGCGTCAGATGTAGACCCGCAACGTTACGGGCGCGAGCCGCGCCCGCGTCTGGGGAGCGTGCACCCGCTGAAGGATGAGACAGATGCGTTGGTGCTGGCGGAGGTCGAACGGCGCGCCCTGCCGTTGCTGGCGATCTGCTTCGGGTTGCAAATCTGGAACGTCACACGCGGCGGTACACTGGTACAGGATATTGAAAGCGAACTGCCGGAGGCGCTTAAGCACGAGCAGGGCGCACCGCGCGCACGCCGCTCGCATCGCGTGCGCCTGTTAGCCGAGAGCAAGCTGGCTCAGTTGGCCGCAGCCGAGAGCGCAATGGTGAACAGTCATCATCATCAGGCGCTTGAGACGGTGGGGGAGGATTTACGTGCGACGGCTTGGGCCGCGGACGGCTTGATTGAAGGGGCAGAGGATGTGCGCGCAGACCGTTGGGCGGTCGGCGTCCAGTGGCATCCCGAAATCGATTGGGCGAGCGACGAATTCTCGACGCGTCTGTTTAGGTCACACATCGCGGCGGCCCGCGCCTTTGCCGCCGCCCGGCCCGAAGAGTCCGCCTGCGTCCGATAACGCCGAAGGCATTGGCTGAACTTGCTTTTAAAGGGTTTTATGGACTGGATGGAGAGTCTGAATTTGCGTGGGCGGGTCGCGCTCGTAACGGGTGGGGCGCGGGGGATTGGGCGGGCAATTGCGTTGCGGCTGGCGGAGGCTGGGACGAACATTGCGCTAAATCATCAACAATCCACTGAGGCGGCTGAAGAGGTAACGCGAGCAGTTGAACAGTTGGGCGTGGCGGCCATAGCGGTGCGGGCGGACGTGCGCCGGCTGGCCGAAGCGGAGCGGCTGGTGCAGACGGTCTGTGAGCGACTGGGTGGGCTTGACATACTCGTCTGCAACGCAGGCGTGTGGGCTGGTGCGGCGGTCGAGGAGATCGACGAAGCACTCTGGGATAGCAGTATTGACGTTAACCTGAAAGGGACTTGGACGGTCTGTCGCGCGGCCGTGCCCGGCTTAAAGCGGCGTGGCTGGGGGCGCATAATTATTATCAGCTCGACCGCAGGGCAACGGGGCGAAGCCTACGTCTCCAATTACGCGGCGGCCAAGGGCGGGCAGATCGCTTTTACCAAATCACTCGCGCCGGAGTTGGCCCCTTACGGCATCACGGTCAATGCCATTGCGCCGGGCTGGGTGGAGACAGAGATGACCGCCGCCGTCATGCAGGACGAGCGGCGGCGTAAAGAGATCGAGCAGTCCATTCCGCTCGGGCGGGTAGCGAGTGCGGACGATGTGGCTTGGCCCGCGCTCTTTCTGTGCAGCGAATGGGCGCGCCACATCACGGGTGAAGTATTGAACGTAAACGGTGGGGCGGTGCTCTGCGGTTGAAGCAGCGCGCACGTGCCCTTTCATGTGCACGCAAGTAAAGATTGGAGCTTGAGCGAGCAATGTTCGAACGTTACACGGAGCAGGCGCGGCGGACGATCTTTTTCGCCCGTTATGAGGCTTCGCAATTCGGCGCGCCGTCGATCGAGCCGGAGCACATACTCTTGGGCATATTACGTGAAGATAAGCCTCTGTTCGCACATCTCCTGCCCACAGCGGACGCGCTGCCCGAATTACTCCGGCAAGCGATCGAGCAACGCAGCGCCCAACGCGCCAAGATCAGCACGAGCGTAGAGTTGCCCCTCGCGCCAGAGGCGAAACGCGTCCTCGCCTATGCACACGAAGAGAGTGATCGGCTGGGGCATAGGCACATCGGCACGGAGCACATGTTAATGGGCATATTACGCGAGGAGCGTTCGGTTGCGGCCGACATGCTGAGCCGACAAGGCTTGGCGTTAAGCGCACTCCGCGCTGAATTATCAGAGAACGCCGCCGCCGGCCCGGCCCGCTCAACACAGAGCGGAGCAGAGACTTTAAGTGCACCTCTAGAGGGGGGCGGGGTGGCGCACGGGCGGACGGGCCGGCGGACAGTGCTGGGGCTGGAAAAACTGCTGTCCGAGCGGCTCGATCTGGTGCGCGGGGCGCGGGTCGGGCTGGTCTGTAATCAAGCTTCAGTGAATCATAACTTACAGCATGCGGCTGATCTGTTCCACGCGCAGAGTGTCTGCAAACTGACCGCGCTCTTTGGCCCGCAGCATGGGATACGCGGCGACGTACAGGACAACATGATCGAGACGCCGCACGCTTTCGACGCAGAGACGGGCGTGCCGGTCTACTCGCTCTACAGCGAGACACGTGAGCCGACCGAAGAGATGCTTAGAGATGTGGACGTGCTTGTTTTCGATCTACAGGACGTAGGCTGTCGCATCTACACTTTCATCTACACTTTGGCGAACTGCATGCGAGCGGCAGCGCGCCACGGGCAGAAGGTCATCGTCTGCGACCGGCCTAATCCGATTGGTGGGTTGCAGGTGGCGGGGACGGTGCTCGAACCGGAATATGCTTCATTCGTGGGTCAGTTCCCGCTGGCGACGCGGCACGGGCTGACCGTGGGCGAGTTGGCCGGTCTGTTCCAGCACGAATATAGGCTTAATTGTGAGCTTGAGGTTGTGCTGATGGATGGTTGGGCGCGTGAGTTTTGGTTTGACGAGACGGATGCGCCCTGGGTCTTGCCTTCACCCAACATGCCTACGCTGGCGAGCGCCACAGTCTTCCCCGGCACAGTGCATCTGGAAGGGACGCAGATGTCGGAAGGGCGGGGCACTACGCGGCCGTTCGAGTTGATTGGCGCGCCTTACATAGAGGCCAGCCGTTATGCGCGCGCCCTGTCGGCTTACGGTTTGCCGGGTGTTTTCTTTCGGCCCTGCAACTTTCAGCCGACGTTTCAGAAGCACGCCGGGCGCACCTGTGGCGGCGTACAGATACATGTGACCGATCGGGCGCAGTTTGAGCCGGTGGCGACTGGTGTGGCGGCGGTCAGAAGCGCTTACGAATTATACCCTGAGCGCTTTTTATGGAAAGAGCCACCTTACGAGTACGTCTATGATAAAAACCCTTTTGACGTAATTGCAGGGACAGGGCACCTGCGCACAAGTATCGAGCGTGGTGCGCTGTTCGAAGAGATCGTCGCTTCATGGCGCGAACCGCTGCAAGAGTTCGAAGCAGTGCGGGCCCGTTACCTACGCTATTAAGAGCTTACTCGGTGCATATGAAGAGTAAAGAGGCTTCGGCTAAGAATCGACTTCAGGTTTGTCGCCGTGCCGACTCTTCAAGTCATACTTGAACGGCTGAAGAAAGTGGAGCCATTAACTGATTTATTGACCTACTGTGAGCGGCTGCACGGGCACATCTGTCCGGGGCAGGTGTTGGGCGCACGTATGTCCATGCTGGGCTGCGAGTTGTTAGGATTGCACGAGCCGTGCGGGGCGGACCGTAAAAAGTTGATCGTCTGGGTTGAGATCGATCGTTGCATGGCTGATGCAGTGAGCGCGGTGACGGGGGTCCGACTGGGGCGGCGCAGTTTGAAATTCTTTGATTACGGGAAAGTGGCCGCGACCTTTTTGCACACGGAGACGGGGCAGGCAGTACGCATTGTTGCGCTTGATAGCTCGCGCGCGCTGGCGGATGAGCGCTACCCGTCCTTGGAGAGTAAAAAGGAGCGGCAAATGCGAGCCTATATCGAGGCTGGGGCACAGGAGCTATTCAAGGTGGACTGGGTACAAGTTGATTATGGCGAATTGGATGCACCCGGAAAGCCTCAGTCCCGCGTCCAATGTAGCCTCTGCGGAGAGGGTGTAAATGACGGCCGGGAAGTGCTCGGGGCGAACGGGAAGAAATTGTGTCAGCCTTGCGCATTAGGCGGTTACTATCAAACGATACTACCAGGATAGGCGCTTTAACGCGTCCGATAACGTACGGGGCATATCCCGGTTGGATTTTCTAACATGAGAGCTATGAGGGCATGGCAATGACATCTAGGGTTGAGGTCAAAAACGAGAAGGGAAGCGTGACTACTTGGGTGGCGGGTTTGCTTGCCTGGTTGGTGCCGGGCAGCGGGCACTTGATCTTGGGTCGCGTCGGGCGTGGGGTACTGCTCGGTAGCACAGTCTATCTATTATATGGGATAGGGCTGTTTCTGGGCGGGCACTTGTATGGCCCGCACAACGTCGATGAGACAGGGCTATTGGCTTACGTCTTCGGTTTGTGTGATCTGGGTACGGGGTTGCTCTATTTAGCCAGCCTCTGGGGTGGGGTTGGGTTGATAGATCAATCCAGCCGGGCGACGGCCGAGTATGGCAACATCTTCTTAATGGTGGCAGGTTTGCTAAACTATCTACTGGCTCTGGATGCATTCGACCTGGGGGTGGGGAGGAAATCGTGAGACACTTTTTATTAATGGTTGGATTCGCCTTAGCCGTCTCGATTGTCTTCGGTACAACCGGACGCGAGGATAGGCGCACACGCCTACTCTATGGAGTAAAGATTTTTGCTGAATTTATCGGCATCGGCCTAGCGCTCGGCTGGTTGCTCTATTGGTTGCCGTATTAGATTGCCCGAGCGACCGGGTCCGATAATATCAAGCACCTCCTTCACTTCCCAATTCACATCTCATGGGTCTACACGAAACCGAGGCCTTCGTCCTACGCACTTACAAACTGGCCGAAGCCGACAAGATCGTCATCCTCTTGACGCAAAATTTCGGGCTGCTACGCGGCGTCGCGCGTGGCGCCCGCAAGCTGAAAAGTCGCTTCGGGGCAAGCCTCGAATTGTTCACCCACATCGCACTCACCTATCATGAAAGGGAAGCAAGAGAATTGGTCTCGATCAGCCAGACCGAGATCATAAGCTCCTACTTTCATCTGGCGCAGCAGGCAGAGCTAATCAGCACCTTGAATTACCTCAGCGAGCTTTTGATCGAGTTCGTCCCACCACACGCGCCCGACGAAAAGCTCTTTCGGCTGGTCAAGGCTTGTCTGGCCGCTTTAACGTCTGAGCCGACGGACTATGCCGAGTTGACACGTTACTTCGAACTCTGGTTACTCAAACTGGCTGGTTTCCTGCCCGATGTACACACCTGCGCCAACTGCCGTCGCCCTTTGACCGGCCCTACCTACTTCGGCCCAAATGTGGGCTTGCAATGTGCAGATTGCGCACATGGTATAGGCCCTGCACTCGCGCACGAAACACAGCTGCTGTTACAGACAGCTATGCGCAGCACACCCTCTAACTGGGCCCACAAGGCCCGGACCACTACTACAAGCACCCGTCAGGAACTAGGCCAGCTCACCCAACAGCTAATCGCAAGAGCTTTGGAACACACGCCGCGCAGTCAGGGGCACGCACGCTGAACTGCGCGCCGGGCCACTAGTCCCCTTGCATCCGTGCCGCAGAGTTGTTGCGACCTGTCAAGTTTCAGGTTAGCCTTAGAGCCATATGCGGCTTAGTTCAAGGCTCATAGAACGCTACATCGTCACGGCCGTCTTACCTTATCTGGCCTTGGCGCTATTGCTCTTAACGACGGCGCTACTCACGCAGCAGGCCGCCCGCTTCGCGGAGATACTGGGCAGCACACGCACGCCCTTCGATCTGGCGGCCGATGTGTTGCTGGGCTTGCTCCCAAACGTTCTCTTGTTCACGCTACCCATGGCCGTCGTCGTCGGCACAGCCACAGGTTTTAGCCAGCTCGGTAGCGACAGCGAACTAGTGGCCATGCAGGCCGCCGGCACGGGGCACATGCGGATCGTCGCACCGGTCGTACTGCTGGGCCTGCTGGCGACACTGTTAACGTTCTACAACGGCTTGTTCCTAGCTCCTGTAGCAGCCCGTCTGTTACGCCAGACCGCCGTGCGTGCGGCTCTCTATAAGCTCGAATCGCCGGTCGAGCCGAACACCTTTACGACGGAATTGCCGGGGAAGGTGATCTACGTGCGAGAAGGGGATTTGACGCAAGGGCAGTGGGGGCGCGTCTTTATACACTGGCAAGAGGCCGGGCAGCCGACCCGGATCGTCACAGCCAGAACTGGGCGCATAGACACGTCCGGTGATCAGTCGGAGCTGGTGTTGAGCGATGCCGTCGTGACAACCCTGCCGGCCGATATGACGCACGGCTTGAACGGCACCGGGCAGATTGTGTCTGAGCGGTCTGACCAACTGCGTGTCAGATTGAAGACGGGCCGGGACGCGCTCGTCAACAAGCTCCAAGCGATGCCGGTCGAGTTAGATGAGATGGGCTGGCAGGCTTTGCTGGCGCACACACAGGGCCCGCAAGGGGTGGAGCAACGCGCCGCGCAACTGGCGCTACACAAACGCCTCTCCCTGTGCTGCGCACCGTTGGCGCTGGCTCTGTTGGGGGCCGGGCTAGGCCTGCGCATCAGGCGTGGCGGCCGCGGCCTAGGCGTGCTGCTCTCGCTCGCCGCCGTGATCGCCTATTATCTGGCCGTTCTGGCCGGCGACCAGATCGGCCGCATGGGGCGCGTGGCACCCGCATACGGAGCTTGGTTGCCGACGATGCTGGCCTTGCTGGTCGGCGGGCTGGCGCTGTTGCTGCGCGAGCGCCGCCTGGCGGACTGGGGGCGCAGCCAGCTACGCGTGTTACCTGCTCACGTGCCAGCCGGCGGTCGGGCGATAGATAGCAGACGAGCTTGGCCTTATGCTCTGTGGGGCTTGCTTGATCGCAGTCTGCTACGCGCCCTGGCGCTCAGTTTCAGTGGGGCGCTCGTGGCCCTGGTCGGCATCTTTCTGATCTTTACGCTCTTTGAATTGCTGCGCTACTTGAGTAGCACAGGGGCCAGGTTCTGGCTGCTGCTTCGCTATCTCTTCTTTTTAATCCCATTGGCCGCGACGAGTATCGCGCCTATCGCCATGCTGGTCGCAGCCCTAATCACATACGCGCTACTGGCCAGGCGCAGTGAGTCCGTCGCCTGGTGGGCCGCCGGCCAGAGTGTCTTTCGTCTATCCTTGGCCGGACTGGCTTTCGCCGGAGCGGTCGGGGGCGGTCTGTGGTTAACGCAGGAGCGCGTGCTGCCCTTGGCCAATCGCAGGCAAGAAGCGCTCCGGGCGCAGATACGCGGCGGGGCAGCACAGGCGGCTACACAGGCGGGTCGTTATTGGCTTGCCCTACCGGAGTCCGGGCGGATCTATACCTATCTCTATGAAGAGAAAGGCGGGCAGTTGATCGAACCGGTCGTCTTTGAATTTGATGAGTCCGGCATACACATCCGCCGGATATTGATGGGGCGAGCGGGGCGCTGGGACACCGACGGGGGCGGCCTGCAATTGGCCCAAGCACAGGTACTGGAACTGTCAGGGCGGGCCCCCACCATGTCCTCCAGCCCTGCCTCCGTCGTACCAGAACAAGTGCCGCCGCAGGTGTTTAAGCCCGTGCTTAACAAGCCTTCGGAGCTTAACGCCGCCGACTTAAGCCGTTACATAATGGTGCTTAAGGCACAGAAGGGAGTGGATGTACAGACCTATGCGCTGGCGCTCGCACGCCGGCGTGCCGACCCGTTCGCACCGCTGGTGATGGCTTTACTAGGCTTGCCGCTGGCCCTGACCTTCGGCCGCCGCACAGCGCTCGCAGCTCTAAGCTTGGCCATCGGGATCGGGCTGGCCTTTTGGGGTAGCGTGAGTGGCTGTCAGCAGCTGGGACAGTATCGACTCTTACCGCCGGACGTCGCGGCTTGGGCCCCGCTGCTGGTCTTTATGACCATCGGCGCATATCTGCTGACGAAAGCGCGTACATGAAGCCCGCTTGCTTGATTAACAGTTAAGTTCCTGTCTCCCAACTCGTCATGTATTCAATCTGCTCCGCCGACAGGGTGTCGATACTTAACCCCAGCGCCCGCAGTTTCAAACCCGCGATCTCCGTGTCGACCGCTTCGGGCAGCAAATGCACACCGGGGCGCAGTTGCCCGCGCTGTTTCACTAGAAACTCCACTGACAGCGCCTGATTAGCAAAGCTCATATCCATCACGCTGGCAGGATGCCCCTCGGCCGCCGCCAGATTGATCAGACGCCCCTCGCCTAAGACTATGATGCGCTGCCCGGAAGCTGCCAGCTTGTACTCCTCCACAAAGGGGCGCAACTGCACAGGTGCGTCTGACTGCTCGCGTAGCGCCGCCAGGTCGATCTCCAGATCAAAGTGGCCGCTGTTGCAGACAATAGCTCCATCCTTCATTAGACGGAAATGTGTCCCGTCAATGACATGGCGGTTACCTGTGACGGTCACGAACAGATCGCCCAGTGCGGCCGCCTCAGACATAGGCATGACGCGGAAGCCGTCCATGACGGCCTCGACGGCCTTGATCGGGTTGACCTCCGTCACGATGACATTAGCGCCCAGCCCGCGTGCGCGCATGGCGACGCCCTTGCCACACCACCCATAGCCGACGACCACAAACGTACGCCCGGCCAAGAGTATGTTCGTGGCGCGGATGATACCGTCAAGCGTAGATTGCCCCGTGCCGTAACGATTATCGAAGAAATGTTTTGTTTGGGCGTTGTTAACGGCAATTGCGGGGAAGGTTAGCACCCCCGCTTTCTCCATGGCCTCTAGCCGCACGATCCCGGTTGTGGTCTCCTCGGTTGAGCCAAACACCTCGCTCAACTGTTCGCGGCGCTCTTTGATGAGTGTCGCTACTACGTCCGAACCATCATCAATGATCAATTCTGGATGTGAGTCCAGCGCAATCCGCACATGCCGGTTATAGGTCTCGGTCGACTCGCCTTTGATCGCATAGACGGCCACGCCGTAGTCTGTGACCAGAGAGGCCGCCACATCATCCTGGGTTGAGAGCGGATTGGAAGCGATCAGGACAGTTTCGGCCCCGCCCGCCTGTAAAGTGCGCACCAGATTGGCTGTCTCCGTAGTGACATGTGCGCAGGCCACAAGTCTTACGCCGCGCAGTGGCTGCTCGGTCGCAAAACGCTCCCTGATCAGACGCAGGACGGGCATCTCGCGTTCTGCCCACTCGATGCGCCGCTTGCCGGCCGCGGCCAAGTTCAAGTCTTTAACGTCAAAACTGACAGTGCTGGTGGCACTCATCTACTATGTTTCCTTTCAGTTGAAACAGACAGGTTAAAGTTCCAGTTTAAGCTCAGTATGAGCCTAGACATTGGCCGCCGCGCGGAGCGCATCGGACTTGTCGGTAAGTTCCCAAGTAAAGCCCGTTAAGGACCGACCGAAATGTCCGTAAGCTGCCGTCTGTCTGTAAATTGGCTTGCGCAGTTGCAGGTCTTGGATGATGCCCTGTGGGGTCAGGTTAAAGTGCTCGCGTATGAGCGTCGCCAGACGGGCCTCGCTCACACGACCTGTGCCGTTTGTCTCAACCAGCACTGAGACAGGCTCGGCCACGCCTATGGCATATGCGAGCTGCACCAGACAACGGTCGGCCAGCCCAGCACCCACGATATTCTTAGCTATGTAGCGGGCCATATACGCCGCGGAGCGGTCGACTTTGGTCGGGTCCTTGCCGGAGAAAGCACCACCGCCATGTGGGGCATAGCCGCCATAGGTATCTACTATGATCTTGCGCCCGGTTAAGCCCGCATCCCCCTGCGGGCCGCCTGTGACAAAGCGCCCGGTTGGGTTGATATGGAACTTGGAATCCCGGTCGAGTAGCTCGGGCGAAATCGTATGCTGGATCACATGCTTAGTGATCTCATCGCGGAGCGTCTGATTGTCTACCTGTGCGTCGTGTTGGGTTGAAACGACGACCGCGTCGACTCTGTAAGGGCGGCCGTCTCTATATTCGACCGTTACCTGAGATTTTCCGTCTGGACGCAGGAAAGGGAGCGCGCTGCTGCGCCTAACCTCTGCGAGCCGCTGGGAGAGTTTGTGAGCCAATTGTATTGGTAGGGGCATTAGCTCGGGCGTCTCATTACAGGCAAACCCGAACATCAAACCTTGATCGCCCGCACCGCCCGTGTCTACCCCCATGGCTATGTCCGGTGATTGCCGGTCGATAGCTGTTAAGACGCTGCAAGTGTCACAATCAAATCCGTATTTGGCCCGTGTGTAACCTATTTCTCGAATGGTTTCACGTGCCACCTGCGAGAAATCAACTTGCGCTTGGGTAGTAATTTCGCCAGCGATCACGACCAGCCCGGTCGTGACCAGCGTCTCGCAGGCCACGCGCCCCGTTTCGTCCTGTCTGAGCACTTCGTCAAGGACGGCATCAGATATCTGGTCGGCAATTTTGTCCGGGTGTCCTTCTGTGACGGACTCAGAGGTAAAGAGGTAGCTTCCAGGATGGCTCAAAACTTAAATGCTCCTATTTGTGTAGCTTGGGCTTGAATACGTAATAGCTGATGGTACGCAGCCAAAAGACCGCGTACTTTAGCAGCCGCTATCTACACTGTCAAGCCAAGCATCGAGAACAACGCTGAGCAGGACTGAGTTAATGGCCTAAAGGAGATCTTGCAATCGCATCACCACATAACATCTATTATCAGACCCAGGGCGTGTTTGTAATTATGCTGTAACTCTATCCCTCTGTTGTATCTTGCGCTTGTGTCCGCTTAGTGGATGCTCTCGGGTGACATGTGTCATAGGTCGTACGCAAATGCTGTCCGGTCATATGCGTATATAACTGCGTAGTCGCCAGATCACTATGCCCCAGCAACGCCTGTACCGAGCGTGAATCAGCACCCTGCTGCATCATGTGCGTCGCAAAACTATGTCGTAAGACGTGTGGCGAGACGTGTGGCAATGCCGCGCTGGCTGCGAGTTCGTGTAGCAGCCGCCACACCTGCTGCCGCGTTAATGGCTTACCTGCATCTGTGACAAATAGATAGACGGAAGTACGTCCAGCCAGTATGCTTGTCCGTGCAACTCGATAATGCCGTAACCACTCCAAAGCGCTCCGCCCTATAGGCACATAGCGCTGCTTACTGCCCTTGCCGTGGCAAGTTAAGAGACCACGCTCTGTCTCTATATCGCTCAGACGCAAGGAGACTAACTCCGAGACGCGCAGCCCCGTGGCGTAGAGCAATTCCAGCATTGCACGGTCTCTCGTCCCCTGCGGCGAGTCTAAAACCACAGCCGCCAGTAGCCGCTCAACCTCCTGTTCAGTTAATACTGTCGGCATAGGGCGCACAGACTGGGGCGCAGCCAAGCCAGCCATAGGGTCTTCTCCAATGAGTCCATCACGGAGCATATAATTAAACAGCCCACGGGCTGACGAGATCGCACGCGCCACTGAACGAGGGGCTAAACCCAAGCCGGCAAGCCAGCGGCCCCAGCCCGCCATCTCCGCACGCCCAATCGTCTGTAAGCTCAGACCACAATTTGCCACCCAATGTTGCAGCTTTTTGAGATCACACTCATAGCTAGCCAGCGAGTTCATGGCCAAGCCCCGCTCTACACGCAAAAAGGCCATATACTCGCTAATATAATCTCGCATTAGGTTCGTTCGAGTAAATAATGTCAGGCTGCTTGACGATGCAATAGTCTTTCGCCTACAGTATCCGCCTCTGTTCCCATGCCAATTAAGATCGAAAAACAGACCAGTGCCAAGCTGCCCCGACAGACCGAAGCGCGGCTGCAGAAAATGCTGGATTTTTTACCGCGCGAGCACGTTCGAGGCATAGATCGTCTGCGCCTCGTGGATGTCATCTCAGACCCGCGTGTACGCCTGCCGCAAGCCAGCCAGTTACCTGGCTTATATCACCCGCGGCAAGGCACACAGCCCTCTTGGCTTGAGATTGCTGTGGACAGGTTGCTGCCCAGCAAAAAGCCATTCCATAAACGCCTCTTACCACGCTTATCCTTCAATAACAATCTGGCTGCGGTGGTCTTCTCTCTAGTCGCACAGCATTACCACTTAACGTTGCGCCACTCTCTCAAGAAGGGCCAGCTCGAACCGGCCATACGGACCTATACAGAGAAGTATCTGCGGGCCTGGGGGGAACGAGAGCATAGCCTACGGGCCAAGCTCTTTAAGCCCTTGCAACCCGCCTTTGAGCGTTGGGCCCGGGCATTACAAAAGCGCGCGACGGCAGAGAAAAAAAAAGGCACCCGCACCACCTAAGCTATCAAATTAAACCCACCTTAAGCCCTATTGTTATCGGACGCTTCTCTGTCCGTCAAAGACTTTATTGCGGCTTGCAGTGCGGCTATAATCTCAGCCGGTCTGACTTGTTGTCGCCGGAATTTGATCTCCACTTTAAATGAGCGATCTGGAGCTTTATAGCCATATATGAAGGGCGACGCTGCCTGAGTGCCTGCGCCCGGAGTTTGGTTATTAATCTTTGCGCGGCGGACAGCGCGTGCGCCATCGCGTGTCAGACCGCGTTTGGTAATCTCATCTAACATACCCTGCATTGCGCCCTCGTCCGTCTGGCGGACAATCTGTAGCAATAGAGATTTAGACGCAATGTCGGCGCGCCGACATTGTTCTCTGATCTGCTCCGGTAAGGTCGCAATCGACAAGGCTTCTGTCACCGTGCTGCGACTCTTCCCCACCTTCCGGGCTACTTCTTCATGTGTATAGCCAAACCGCTCACACAGGGCCGCCAAGCCATCCGCCTCCTCCCACGCCGTCAAATCCTTCCGCTGCATATTCTCGATCAACGCGATCTCCGCGACCGCGCGATCATCCACGTCCATCTCTATGCAAGGCACTTCACGCAAGCCCGCCGCCCGCGAAGCGCGCCAGCGACGCTCGCCCGCAATAATCATCCAGCGCCCCGGCTCGCGTGCAGGTTTAACCAGTAGCGGCTCTAATACGCCCTTCTCCTTGATCGAGGCCGTCAACTCAGACAAATCCCCTATTTCCACCCGCGGCTGTTCCGGATTTGGGTCCAACTGTTCCAAGGCAATCAGGCGGCCAATCGGCGTCGGCCGCTGCCCTGCCAGTTCCTCAACATAATGCGCATCGTGGCGCATGCGCACGCCCGAAGGCAAGCCTCTCTTAGACACGTGTGATTACCTCTTCACAGAGTTTGGCGTATTCTGCTGCCCCGGAAGACTGCGGTGCGAAGGTAAAGATTGATTCCTTATAGGCGGGGGCCTCCTCCAGCCGCACGCTTTTAGTAATGACCGTGTCGAAAAGTTGTGCGCCGAAGACTTGCTTGATCTGTTCGTGCACCTCGCGCGCGAGCGTCGTGCGCCGATCATGTAAAGTAACAACCACGCCCAAGACGCGCAAATTTGGATTAGGACGCGCCCTCACCTTCTCTATTGTTTCCAACAGATCGTCAGTACCCTCTAAAGCAAAGTATGAAGATTGAATGGGGATCAGGACGTGTGTGGCGGCGACCAAGGCATTGACGGTAATCAGTCCCAGCGTGGGCGGGGTATCAATTACGATCATCTCATACTTATTGCGTAGAGATTCCAAGCGATCTTTGAGCCGGAACGGCGCGTCGAAGTCGCCGACCAGTTTAGCTTCCAACTTGGCCAGGTTGATGCGGGCCGGAATTATCTCTAGATGCTCAAAGGGCGTGGCATAGACGTAGCCGTTCCAAGTTCCCTGCCCATCAAGGAGCATGTCATAGGCCGAGTGCTCAACCTCCGCGATATTAAGAAAGGAGATGGAGCTATTGCCCTGTGGGTCTAGATCGAGCAGCAGTGTGTGCAAGCCGCGCCGAGCAAAAGCCGCAGCCAAATTTATGGCCGTAGTAGTTTTACCAACTCCGCCTTTCTGATTAGCAATCGCTATAACGGCATTCAAGGCTCAAACTCTCAAACTTTCCTGCGCCATATTCACGTTGTGCGGCCTGAGACACGCTAAGTATGCTTACATGGGTAGATCGCCCGCTTCGCCTATGACATCAGGCCACTCATCTTCCTCAGTCCCGCCCGCCTCATCTTCTTCACGGCCCGACAGACTCTGCGACGCCCGTATCACCTCTTCATTGACAAAAATTGGACAGTCGGCACGTAATGCCAGCGCAATCGCATCTGACGGACGCGCATCGAGCATCAGCGCCTCTCCGCTTTTACTGCGCAACTCGATGACGGCAAAAAAGGTGTTTTCGTGCAGCTCGGTCACGACTACGCGCTCTACTTGTGCGCCCATCTCTACGATCAGATTACGCAACAGATCATGTGTCATAGGGCGCGGTTGGGCGATCTTCTCAATCTCCAGCGCGATAGCATTCGCCTCATAAGCGCCCACCCAAATGGGCAGCATAATATCGCTATTCACATCTTTGAGAATGATGATCGGCGTGCCGCTATTGGGGTCCATCATCAAACCTCTAATCTTCACCTCGATTTCCATGCCGCCACCTCATGACATACTTGAACTATTCGGCCATCAGTTACGCAACTCTCCGTACAGACTGTGGGCTTTGGCCTCTTTAATCCACACCTGAACTGCTTGTCCAATCAGCGCGGCGCTGCCGGGAAAATTTACCACCTTGTTGCAGGTTGAATGGCCGGTCAGGTCCGTCGCTGCCCGTGCGCTCTCCCCTTCTACTAAGACTTTAAGGTCTCGCCCAAGGTAAGAGGCAAAAACCCGCGCCTGTATGCCCTGCTGTAACGCTTTAATGTTGCTAAAACGCATCGACATTTCGTTATCGGACACAGCGTCGGCGAGCAGCGCAGCGGGCGTGCCGGCCCTAGGGGAATACTTGAAGATATAGAGACTATCGAACTGACATTGCTCGACTAAGCGTAAGGTTTGCTCAAAATCCTCAGAGGTCTCGCTGGGAAAGCCGACGATGATGTCGCTGGTCAGTGCGTAACGACGACGCGCCTGCCTGATCACTTCAACGCGCTTTAAATAGTCCGCCACCTTGTAGCCCCTGCGCATCAAGCTTAAGATTCGATCGCTACCGGACTGCACAGGCAGATGGATCCAATCACAGAGGTTTTCATGCTCATCCATCGCCCGCACAATGTCCGGATGAAAATCCCTCGGGAAAGATGTGGTGTACTTGATACGGGGCATGCCGGTCGCTGCCACTGCCCGCAGCAGACGGGCAAAGGGCGTGGCCCCTTCATAGCCATCCAGCCCGGCGTTCGTTTTTGGTCGATAGCTGTTAACGTTCTGCCCGATCAACTGTACTTCTTGATAGCCAAGCTCACGCAGACGCCTGATCTCGGCTACGATTTCGGTCGCCGGGCGACTCCATTCGCGCCCACGTGAATATGGGACGATGCAATAGGTACAGAATTTATTGCACCCTTCAATGATAGGCACAAAGCCCACATGCGGAGAATGACGCTCAACCAGTGAGACATCCCAGCGCTCATCCGCCTGTCGCTCTGCCAAATCTAATACCTGTCGTTCACCTGCGCGCGCCCGTGCCAATAATGCAGGCAGTCGATCCGTGGCGCGTGTGCCGACGACCACACGCACCTCCGGCGCGACATCAAACAGCGCCTCGCCTTCAAGTTGCGCCACGCACCCCATGACGCCTATGAGCGGCTCTCTGCCCTCATGCCGTAATTCACCTATGCGATTGAAGACCTTCTGTTCGGCCCGAGCCCGGATGGAGCAGGTATTAAAGAGGACGACATCCGCCTCTTCTGCGCGCGCGGTCAATTTGTAGCCAGCAGCACGCAATCTGGTCGCCGCGCGCTCCGTGTCGGCTGTATTCATCTGACAGCCAAAAGTCTCTATGTAGACGCTTTCCTGTGGCATAAGTGACATCATCTGTCGGCGCGCCGACAAGTGTAACAGAATATGTTTTACCAAGCGAGCATCTTTTATCTCCCATGCTTGACCCGTCCGCGTGGACCTCTCTGCTTCCGTCCAGGCACATTTACTGTGGGGGCAGAGTCTTCTTGCTCGGATGCACTCTCAATCATCCAGCGGGCCGTCTCGCGGGCTGTGGCTATGTCGTCGGCCCCGCCAATCATCCGGGCCAACTCACCAACCCGAGCCTCATCTTTGACCTCTCTGAGTACGGTCATCGTCCGCCCGGCGGCAGCATGTTTCTCGACTACGTAGTGATGATCTGCGAACCGTGCGATTTGGGGCTGATGTGTCACACATAACACTTGCTGTGTCGCGGCGAGCAGTTTCAGGCGCCGCCCTACTGACTCAGCGGCCCGTCCACCTATGCCAACATCAATCTCGTCGAAGACAAGTGTGCTATCTTCAGCTTGGGTTTTCGCTTGCGAGCTTTCTGCTTGGGTACTAGTCCTGAGCAGCAGCATCAAGCGCGAGAGTTCGCCGCCCGACGCGATGCGTTTGAGCGGGCGCTCCTCTTCCCCCAGATTCGCCGAGAACATAAACTGGACGCGGTCGGCTCCATTGGTAGTCCAATAAGCCGCCGGCTCCTCTTCTTCAGTCGCACTCTCTTCCGACCAACCCGCTTCGAGCCGAGCCGTCTCGACATTGATACTAAAATGCGCCCGGTCTAAAGCCACGCTTTTTAACCCGGCTGAGACGCGCGCGGCCAACTGCGGCGCAACGGCTTGGCGACAAGCTGTTAATTTCGCGGTTGCTAACCCGTATTCTCGCTCCAAGCTTTCACGCTCTTTGAGCAACTCGTTTTCGCGCGCAGTCCAGTTCTCCAATTCATTCAGCCGCGCCGCCAACTCCGCGCGAATCTCTTGCAACCCGTGCAAACTCCGCCCGTACTTACGCTTCAGACGCTCCAGTTCCGCCAATCTATTATCTATCTCCGCTAGTCTCTCCGGCGACGAAACCAATCCGGCTCCATGCTGTCTGAGGCTCTCCGCAGCATCCATTAGTGAAATCGTGGCTGTTGCCAGAGCTTCAAGGATAGGTAAGACTCTGGGATCAAGGCTCTCTAAATCTTGCAGCCAACGTCTGATTAGCGCCAATCGTTCCAACACGCTTTCGTCGCTCTCGTAAAGCGCGGCATAGGCCTTGGCATTTAACTCGACTGCGTTGGCGGCATGCATCAACAGCCTTTTTTCTGCGGCTAGAGCCTCTTCTTCTTCAGGCAGCGGGTTAATGCGTTCAAGCTCCGACAGTTGATAACGGAGCAAATCAAGCGTGCGGGCGCGCTCAAACTCATCCCTGTCCAAAGTCCGCAGCGACTCCATGATGCGTCTCCAGCGCCCATATGTTTCCGAGACAACGGCTCGCAATCCATCACAACCGCCGACGGCATCAAGTAGACGGAGTTGAGCGCGCGGCGACATTAGCGCCTGTTGCTCGCCTTGACCATGTATCTCAAGCAGGTATTGTTGCAGCGCTTTGAGTGTTGCGGCAGTCACGTTTTGGTCATTGACGAAAATGCGGTTCCGCCCGCTAACTTGCAATTCCCGCCTGATCGTCAGCGCATCATCTACATCAAAGCCGATCCCGATAGTCCCAAGCATACTTCGGACGGCTTCAGCACGGACGCTTTTTAATTCGAATGTGCCCTCAACAAGCGCCGCCCGCTCGCCGGTTCTGATGATGACAGGGGATGAGCGCGCTCCGAGCAGCAATGAGAGTGCGTCCACGATAATGGATTTGCCCGCCCCGGTTTCGCCCGTCAACAAGTTCAACCCTTCGTGCAGCTCAACTCGCAGTTGCGGGATGACGGCGAAATTAACTATGTTAAGGAACTTCAACATAAACCACCCTCTCTAATTCAAGTGTAACTTTAAATGTTCTACGTTAAGTCGCGTTTATCTGGAAATCTTCGCTATTGACCGAAATTTGTTAAGGCGTGTAGTATGGCATATCGCTCTGACACTAGAAACGCCAGCGAAAGGAATCTCCGCATGTCTTTTAATAAAATTATTGTTGTAGGCAACCTGGGGCGCGACCCTGAACTACGCTACACCCCACAAGGCACACCTGTCTGTAGCTTTACGCTGGCTACAAACGAACGACGGAAAGACAAGGCTGGAGAGACTCAGGATTTAACCACATGGTTCAAGATCACGCTCTGGGGCCGGCAGGCTGAGACCGCCGCGCAATACTTGACCAAGGGCCGGACTGTCTATATCGAAGGCCGCCTGCGTGTGGAGGAATGGACAGACCGAGACGGCCGGCAACGCCATACACTTGAGGTTCATGCGACCGACATGCAGTTCATCGGCGGCCGGGGCGATGAAACCGCTGCACCGACGGCCCGTACCGACTCAAGCACGGCCAATCGCAACGAACCGAGCGAGGCAGAGATTTCTGATGATGATATCCCCTTCTAACCAATGTCGGCGCGCCGACATTATGCCCTACCGCGTATTGTGGTGAGGTCTGACCACACCGGAGAACTCAACCACCTAGAATCCGCAACTTGTGATAGCGGTTGGCCTTACGTTCAGCAGGCGGTAGCTGTCTAACTTCAGCGAGGCTTTGGGCCAAGCGCTTACCTAACAGGCTGATCGTCATGTCCGGGTCAGTATGCGCCCCTGCCTCAGGCTCAGGCACGATCACGTCGACTACGCCCATACGCTGCAAATCAGTCGCGGTCAAGCGTAGAGACTCTGCCGCCCGCGGAGCCTGCGCTGCGTCCTTAAACAAGATCGCCGCACAGCCTTCCGGTGAGATGACTGAATAAATAGCGTTCTCCAGCATTAGGACACGGTCGCCCACGCCAATGGCCAGAGCCCCCCCCGACCCACCCTCACCGATTATTGTTACAATGATAGGCACATCCAACTTCGCCATCATTAACAGATTACGCGCAATAGCCTCAGCTTGCCCACGCTCCTCTGCGTCAATCCCCGGATACGCGCCCGTAGTGTCTATGAAGGTCAAGAGCGGCCGGTTAAATTTTTCAGCGAGTTGCATGACGCGTAAGGCTTTACGATAGCCTTCAGGTTTCGGCATACCGAAATTTCTATGTCGCCTCTGTTTGGTGTCGCGTCCCTTTTGCTGCCCGACGACAGCAATCGGTAGCCCCTGAAACGTCGCAAAGCCACAGACGATAGCCGCGTCGTCCGCATAGCGCCGGTCTCCGTGCAACTCGATAAAATCGTTAAAAAGCTTTTGGATGAAATCGAGGGTATAGGGCCGGTCCGCATGCCGCGCCAGTTTGACTCGCTCGATGGCCGAGGGCCGCAGGCTCTCTCCCTTTTCGTTTGTATGCTCTGCCAATGTGCCACTTTCCGATCAGAAATGTCGGATCATAGTACCAACTGAATGATAGCGCTCCAAGGCCATACGCTTCATCAAGCCCCGGAACCTGCTAAGGCGCGGTCGCCACTAAACCATTCTACGGCGCAGCCCAATTCCCGCACGGCAGCTTCCATTTGCAGACTCCCTTGGATTCTCAACGCGCCATGTGCACGTGTACGAACCAAGACGCCACCATCCAAGTACATTTCGATCAGCACGTCACAATCACCCTTGAAGCGATCCAGTACCTTAAACAAACCATCCAGCACACTCTCAGGTGCCTTATCAGTCGGCATTCGCAGCAGCACTGTGCGCGCGCGCCGTTGCAAAATATCCTCTAAGCTTACCACTTCATCAGCAATGATGGAGATACTGCCCTCATCCCCGGTATCAAATTTCCCGGTGACAAGGACGGCCGCGTCATCCAACAAAATATACCGGCATTTATTATAGGCCTCAGGCCAGACCACGCATTTTACCCCACCCACTTGATCCTCCAGACGTAGCAGGGCAAAGTTATCTCCCTTTTTTGTCGTACGCTTCTGTAAGCCTGTAACAATGCCGCCTAAACGAACGGTCGCCCCATGTTCAAGCTCTTGTAGATGCAAACAGTTCTGGCAGTTTAGCTCAGCTAATACTTCAACATAATTTTCTAACGGGTGCCCGGTTATATAAAAGCCTATGGAATTCTTTTCACCCAATAGTAACGCGGCATTTGTCCAGGGAGTCGCTTCAAACAACGATTCGTATGCAATATCCGTCGGCGCTGTTTCAGGCAGACTGAATAGGCCGCTCTGACCATTTTGTCTATCGCTTTGTGCGCGTGCGCCACGCGCCAGAGCGGGGTCGACTGTCGCGAACAAGGACGCACGCCAAGCGTGCCGGCTATATCGCCCATCTGGGTTGAGCGAGTCAAAGGCCCCTGCGCTGACCAAGCTTTCAAGGACTCGCTTATTGATCGCACGCTGCCCCACACGCTCTGTAAAGTTGAAAATTGAGTTGAAAGGGCCGGCCGCACGAGCCGCCAATATACCGTCAACGCTCGAATGGCCCACACCCTTAATCGCAGCCAGTCCGAAGCGAATCCCTCCTTTTAAAGGTGTAAACCCACCCCAACTCTCGTTCACGTCCGGCGGCAGGAGTTGAATCCCCTGCCCCCGCAACTCATTCGAATACTTGAACACTTTTGTGGTGTCTTCAATTTCATTGGAGAGCACCGCAGCGTAAAAGTGTTCAGGATAATGCGCTTTGAGATAAGCGGTTTGGAAGGCTAGGTAAGCATAGGCGACGCTGTGGCTCCGATTAAAGCCGTAGTCAGCGAATTGTGCCATCAACGAGAAAATTTGCTCTGCCTTCTCTTTCTTGATGCCCCGCTCGACCGCGCCGCTCACGAACTTCTTCTCGTGCAGCGCCATCTCCTCGCGCTTCTTCTTTCCCATGGCTCGGCGCATAAGGTCGGCTTCCCCAAGGCTATAGCCCGCCAGTTTCTGCGCCAACTGCATAATCTGTTCTTGATAGACGATGATCCCGTAGGTATTAGCCAGGATGTCTTTCATCTCCGGCACTATATAGCGGACAGCCTTATGGCCATGATGCCGTTCAATGAAATCGTCCACCATGCCGCCATCAAGTGGCCCCGGTCGATAGAGCGCATTCAGCGCCGCGAGATCCTCCAAGCCCTTTGGCTTCAAACGCCGACAGATCTCCTGCATCCCTTGCGACTCAAACTGGAAAATGGCTTCGGTGCGCCCCTCGGCGAAGAGCGCCATAGCGGCCGGGTCATCCAGCGGAATCTGCGCCCAGTCAATATCCGTATTAAACGACTGCTTAATCGATATTAAGCAGTCGTTTATAATTGTTAAGGTGGTGAGCGCCAGAAAATCCATCTTCAGCATGCCCGTCTTTTCCAGATCGGCCATGGCATACTGGGTCGTTAATTCCTGCCGCGAAGAGACAGACACGGGCACCAACTCATCCAAAGGGGCCGGCGAAATAACCACTCCGGCCGCGTGTACTGACGCATGTCGTGCGCAACCCTCCAGCCGCCGGGCAATATCGATCAGTTCTTTGATATTCGGATTATCCTCTACCGCTTTACGCAGTTCCGGTACTTGCTCAAGGGACTGCGTAATGGAGACGTTCCGCCCCCGCACCGGAGGCGGAATCAGCTTGGCGATGCGTTCAACCTCCGCGTAAGGCATGTTAAGCGCCCGACCTACGTCCTTGATTGCGGCCTTAGAGGCGAGCGTGCCGAAGGTTATGATCTGGCAGACGGAGTCACGCCCGTAAAATTCGGTCACGTGTTTGATGACCTCTTCGCGCCCGCGCACACAGAAGTCTATATCTATATCCGGCATCGAGACGCGTTCCGGGTTCAAAAAACGCTCGAACAGCAGATCATATTGGAGCGGATCGATGTCGGTAATTTCCAGGCAATATGCCACGAGCGACCCGGCCGCCGACCCGCGCCCCGGCCCCACGGGAATAACCCGCTCTTTCGCATAGCGTATGAAGTCCCACACGATCAGGAAGTAGCTGGCGAACCCCATCTGCTTGATCATCGCGATCTCGCGCGAGATGCGCTCCTGGTATTCGGCCATCGTGTGGCGTAATTCGCCGCGCCGTTGGGCTGTCTCCCAGACTGCTACGCGCCGTTTCTCATATCCTTCCCTGACCACCTTTTCGAAATATTCATCAACCGAGAGATCGACTTCACTCGCCGGCACCGGGTACACGGGCAGATGGTTGACGCCAACTGGAAACTTGATGTCGCACATCTCCGCGATCTCAACCGTGCGGTTTAAAGTCTCCGGCAACTCCGCGCCGAAAATGCGCCACATCTCTTCGGCCGAACGGACGTAGAAATAGGGCGAACCGTAACGTAAGCGGTTCGGGTCTTGCACATTCTTGCCCGAACCGATGCAGAGCAGCACATCATGCGCGCGCGCATCCTCCGGCATCAGATAGTGCGAGTCGTTGGTCGCCACGAGCGGGACGCCTGTGCGTTTGGAGAGCGCCACCAGGTCTTTGCGTATGCGCTTTTGCGCATCCAGCTCGTGCTCTTGAATTTCGAGGAAATAGTTGCCCGGCCCTAAGATCTCCTGAAACTCGTGCGCCGCCCTCGCGGCCTCATCACAGGCCCCGCGCGCCAGCAGCGCAGAGGGCACGCCCGACATACACGCGGACAGACCGACGAGACCGTCGCTATGTTTGGCGAGCAACTCTGCGTCGATGCGCGGTTTGTAATAGAAGCCTTCCGTATAAGCCTTCGAGGTCAGGCGGGCCAGATTGTGGTAGCCCTCTAAATTTTTGGCCAGCAGAATTAGATGAAAGTTAGCCTTTTCGCCCGGCTTAGCATTGCCCTTGTCGCGATCATGGCGGCTACCGCGCGTGATGTAGACCTCACAGCCGATGATCGGCTTGACCTCTTGGGCCTTCATCGCGTTGTAGAAAGAGATCGCCCCGTACATGTTGCCATGATCCGTCATGGCGCAGGCCGGCATGCCAAGCTCGGCGATGCGCTTGGCCAGCGGCTTGATCTGAATCGCACCGTCGAGCAGGCTATAGTCTGTGTGTAAGTGCAGGTGAACGAAATTATGCTTGGACATCTCGTCTCGACGCAAAATTGGAATAAGAGAACGACAGTCGGAAGCTCTACGCAGAACTGACGGAGCGCACTATATCACGTAGGCCACGCGCTCTGCCGCCCCAAGATGTTGAAGCAGTACGTTAAGGTGGCGGGGAAATTCTTATGGTCGAAGCTTTTGCGCGATGCAGATAACAAAATGCTTGAGTTCTAAACATGGACTCGCACAGCCGACTTTATTCCCATTCGATAGTGCTCGGCGGTTTCGAGCTGATGTCATAAACTACACGATTGATGCCGCGCACCTCGGCCACTATACGCGTCGAGATGCGCGCCAGTGCATCGTGCGGCAGACGCGCCCAGTCGGCCGTCATCCCGTCCACGCTAGTCACGGCCCGCAGGGCGACGACCTTCTCATACGTCCGAAAGTCGCCCATCACCCCCACCGACGACACGGGCAACAACACCGGGAAGGCTTGCCACACGGCGTCATACAGATTGGCCAGACGCAGTTCTTCCTCAAAGATGCGGTCGGCGGCCCGTAACAGACGCAGATTATCTTCGTTGATGTCGCCCAGTATCCGTACCGCCAGCCCCGGCCCCGGGAAAGGATGCCGGCGCAGAATCTCCTCCGGTACATTTAAATCGCGTCCGATCTGCCGCACCTCGTCTTTGAATAGCTCACGCAGAGGCTCAACCAGCCGCAGACGCATGCCCTCGGGCAGCCCGCCGACGTTATGGTGACTCTTGATGACGGCGGAAGGGCCGCGGACAGAAACGGATTCGATTACGTCCGGATACAAAGTGCCCTGTACCAAGTAATCGACATCGCCGATCTGCTGCGCTTCGGCCTCGAAGACTTCGATGAAGACACGGCCGATGATGCGCCGCTTCTGCTCCGGGTCGGTCACGCTGCGTAATTCACCGAGGAAGCGCGCTCCGGCGTCAACCCCGCGCACGTTCAAATTCATCTGCTGCTGAAACAGTCGCAGAGTCGTCTCAAACTCACCCTCCCGCAAAAGTCCCGTGTTGACGAAGATACATGTCTGCCGCTCGCCGATTGCTTCATGCACCAAAGCGGCGGCTACGGTCGAGTCGACCCCGCCAGAGAGACCACAGACCACCCGGCCCGCACCGACCTGCGTGCGAATACGCTCGATCT
Organism: Pyrinomonadaceae bacterium; assembly: GCA_045807745.1. Classification (GTDB taxonomy): domain Bacteria; phylum Acidobacteriota; class Blastocatellia; order Pyrinomonadales; family Pyrinomonadaceae; genus QHXQ01. Next base: position 343,129 of record JBJMGT010000015.1, on the reverse strand, counting down.
GTTCCGCGATGATCGCATGGGCCGACCAGTCGCCCCGCGCTTGGCAAACACCGAAGACGAAGTTACGCAAAATCTCCTTGCCGAGCGGCGTATGAGCAACTTCGGGGTGGAACTGTACGCCATATATGCATCTGCTTAAGTCTTCAAATGCATTAAGCGCTTCGTCCGTGCGGGCTGTTATGCGAAAGCCGGGCGGGGCATGGGTCACGTAATCGCCATGACTTAGCCAGACATCCAGTTCCGCCGGCAGGCCGGCGAAAAGCGGGCTGTCCGGCGCTGTGATTTGCAGACGAGCATAACCATATTCCCGGCTGCGGGCGGGGCTGACATCCCCGCCCAGCGCAACGCTCACGAGTTGTAAGCCATAGCAGATGCCGAGCAGCGGACAATCGAGCGTCTCTAACAGTTCAGGGGCTAGTTGCGGTGCGCCCTCGTCGTAGACAGATGAGGGGCCGCCCGAAAGGATCAGCCCGCGCGGATGGGCCGCACGTATTTTTTCCACCGGCGTATGGCAGGGCCAGATTTCACAATAGACGCCGAGTTCGCGTATCCGCCGGGCGATGAGCTGCGTATACTGCGAGCCGAAGTCCAGGATTAGCATTGTGTCGTGTTGCTGTTCGGCCAAGTTATAAGTAAACCTCCGATGGTGTTAGGACGTCAGACATGAATGCAGATTTGCCGGAGTTAGGCTATGCTCCTATTCCGTGTCATATACACGAGTCGGTCATTCTATGTGTAAGCACATAAAAAAGTATAGCGCCCAAAAGTATCACGCCATGGCGCGTGGGGTTCGACAAGTGGGCGCGGGTCAAATACGATCCGGGGCTTGGCTTTTAGTCTGTGCGCTGGCCCTTTTGCTCTTCCCTATTCCAAACACCGGCCAAGAACTCGTTTTTTCACAGCCGCTGCTGCCTCATTGGCAATATCCGACGGAAGACACTATCAACCTCACGCCGGCCGCTCACGGCGACAGCATCTATCTGCCGCTGGCCGCTGGGGCCATGGTCTCTTTGCGTGCCTCTGACGGGCAGATGATCTGGAAATCGGATATGGGCGGGACGTTCTCGGCCGCACCGGCCGCCGACGAGCGCGGGGCCTATGTCGCAACAGAAACTGTCGCCACGGGCGGGCAGCAGACTTTCTACCGCGCGACCGGGGCTTTGCGTGCTTTGAGCAGTAGGAGCGGCGTGACCCTATGGATGCATACGCTGCCCCAACCGATCCGCGGGGCGCTTACCGCCAGCGCGACGACCATCTTTGCCGGCACGGCCGACGGACGTATCTATGCTTTTAGCAAAGAGACAGGCGCAGTCAAATGGCTCGCGCAATATAACGCTCCGTTCAATTCACAGCCGGTGCTGCACGATGGGCGACTCTATATCGGCAGCGAGGACGGCGCTTTGCTGGTCCTCGCTGAGCAGACAGGTCAAACCCTCTGGCGTTATCAGACGCACGGCGCTGTGCGTGGGCCAGTTGCAGTTGCGAATCAGCTCGTCCTGTTTGGCTCGGGCGATGGCTACGTCTATGCACTGGATGAAACGCTGGGGCGTATGCGCTGGCGCACGCGCACAGGTGCGGGCGTGCCGTCCGTCGCCGCCACGCCATTTGGACTGATTGTGGCCTCACTCGATAATTTCGTTTATCTACTCAACTACCGGCGAGGCGATCATGTATGGAAACGTCAGCTCGTCGGCCGGATCGCTGCGCAGCCGTTGACGAGCGGCGACTGCGCGCTCTTTGTTCCTTTAGGCGGCGATGCAGGGATCGTGCTCGCCTTACACGATGGGAAAATTTTGAACAGTCTGGAAGTTGGCGCTGACGGCAACACTGCGGCGGCACCGATCATCGCCGATAAAGTTCTGCTCTTAACGACGCGACACGGCTTAATAGCCTTCACTCCATCCGCCACTACTGCCCAACGGCCGCTCTGAACGCGCGTGCTAATGCGTCTATATTTCCCTACTCGAGCTTATTTAGTGCGCGTGAAACGGAAGAAGGAAGCGAAGCGCAAGACCAGCCCGTGCAGGACGTAGAGCGTGACGAGGCCGAGCACTACGTAGCGCGAGTAGAGCCAGACGAGCATGCCTATGGCGGCGGCGACCAGGATGGCGACGCGCGTGCTGCGACTGTTCGTGCCCACCGTCTTAAAACTGCTGTAGCGCACGGTGCTCACCATCAACACCGCGAGCAGTGCCACCAGCCCCATCATCAGACCGCTATAAAGCGCACCCAACTCCGGGCCGTAACGCGAGAGCGGTTGCGGCGCAAAGTGGACGATGGCGGCAATCAATCCACCGGCCATAGGGATCGGTAATCCGACGAAATTTTTCTTATCCACCTTCGCCGCGCCCTCCGCAAGCACGCGCGGACGCGTGGACTGGACGTTGAAACGCGCGAGGCGGAATGCACCGCAGATTAGGAACATGAAGGAGAGGAACCAGCCGAGTTTGAGCGCATCGCTGCCATCGGCGAGTGCGGCCCCGAAGCCCCACGAATAGACGAGCACGGCCGGCGCGATGCCGAACGTAAGCACATCCGCGAGCGAGTCGAGTTGCACACCAATCTCCGTCGTGGTTTTCGTCAGCCGCGCGATGCGCCCATCAAGCATGTCGAAGACCCAAGCCCAACCGATGGCGCGAGCCGCGTTGTCGAAATGCACAGCGGCGCGGTTCAATTCGATCTCAGTCCCGCCTTCGATCAGTTGAAACCCGCGCAACGCGCCCATGACGGCGAAGTAGCCCATGCCGATGTTCGCCGCCGTAAAGGCCGAAGGGATGAGATAAAGCCCTTTCCGCAAGCCGCGCCGTTCGGGGTTCTTCGTGTGGCTCTCCTCCGCGTGCTGTGTCGCGCTCATACGCGTATCCTCCCGATGATGCTGACGCCGCCGCGGACACGTTCGCCGACCTTAACTGTGATTTCAACTTCGGGCGGCAACACCACGTCCGTGCGCGAGCTGAACTTGATCAAGCCGAAACGTTCGCCAAGCGCGAGGCTGTCACCCGCACGTTTCCAACAGACGATGCGCCGCGCCAGCACGCCCGCGATCTGGCGGCACACGACCGTAATGCGTTCACCGCGTATCGTCAACGCGTTCTGCTCGTTGACCAGACTCGCCTCAGCGCGCGTCGCCATCAGGAAGCGCCCGCGCGTGAACGTCACGTCGGTGATTTCGCCGGCGATGGGGGCGCGGTTGATGTGTACGTCGAGGGGGCTGAGGAAAATACTGACGACGTTTGGCGCGTCCTGTTGCTCGGGCGCGATTGAGCCGACCCGCGTGACGCGCCCATCGGCCGGGGCGACGACCACGCTTTGGTCATCAGGCGCGACCCGGTGCGGATCACGAAAGAAATAGGCCATGAAGGCGGCCAGCAACACGAGCGGTAAGGCCAACCACCAATAGCCCAAGGCCGCGACGAACATCGCAACGCCGAGCGGGATGAGCACAAACGGGAGACCATCACGTGCCATAAAATTTTAGCGCGCAAAACAATTGCGGCTGGCTTGCTACTGATTAATGTCGCCCCTTTGTGGGGTCACAAAAACGGGGGCGCACGGCTAGAGTTCGCGGCGTCCCCGTCAGTTTAGTATTGCCTGGTCAGTTCTAATGTCGCAGGCCGGCTGCGCCCCGGCTTCAATGCGCAGCGCTCGACTGCTTCTGATAGCGCAGCATGATCTCTTGCATTTGATCTTTCACGGCCAGCTTCTTCTTCTTCAACGTCACTTCTTCCAACTGCTCCTCGTCGTTCGGATAGGCGAGGGCCGAAAGTTCGCGCAGCCGCGCGTCGTACTTACCGTGCTCGCGCGCCAGTTCACGAAATTCCGGATCGGTCGTCAGCAAATGTTCTTTCAAGCTGTCCGTGTTGGTGATCTCCATGCGTGGAAGCCTCCTTTGGCAGATGCGTCTTGGCAGTCATCTCATGCGCGCCCGGTCGGGGAAAACTGCGGCGCGCCTCTTTCGCTATCGGTAAAAAAATGGTAGCCCAATTGCGGCCCGTGAATCAAGGCCATCACGTCATTTCATGCGAGCGTCAGACTCATAATCAACGCGTCTTCCGCCGGCTCGCGATAATAGTTGCGCCGTCGGCCCGCGACATCGAAGCCGCAGTGCCGATAGAGAGCCTGCGCGGGCAGATTGCCGGCGCGCACTTCCAAAAACGCCTGTCGCGCGCCGAGTCTCCGCCCCGAAGCTATGGCGGCCCGCAACAACGCCGCGCCGATGCCGCGCCCGCGCACAGCTTCGCGCACGCCAATGTTGTTGATGTGCAGCTCGCCGACTGTGACTCGTGCGGCGACGAAACCATGGAGCGATCTGCCGCTCTGCCAGTCGCGCGCGCCGCGCCGGGCGACCAGCATGATCGCGTCCGGCTTCGAAAGCTCTGCGTGGTAGGCCTCCCAGCCCCACAGACTCAAGCCACACGTCTCTTCGATCTCGACGACCTCAAGCAGGTCGTGCTGCGTCGTCAGATCGATACGGTAATCCCGCCGCGCGCTCACACTTGCTCGCTCTACACATGACATCGCTCGTTTAACTCCGCGGCCGACAGGCGCACATACAGTACGCGTAAATCTTCCGCTTGCACCGCCCCATCAGTCTCATAAACCCGCAGTGCCAACTGCGCGACCTCATAAGCTAAAGCTTCCGTCGGCCGCGCCAACAACCATGAGCGGCGCAGTTAATTCCGCTATCATTCCGTCAGACCCCAATGCAACTAGCGGTGCAAACAATTCTCCCCGCCCGGCTGGCAGCATCGATATTCAGAATCAGTGGCGCACGATCTTCCTGCACAGTCACGAATGCATCAGTTGTTTGGCGCACGCGCGCCAATGCCAACGCAGCCCAAGTTTGACAGCCTGCGGGAGTCGCGCGATTATAGGCGCGGCAAATTAATCAACGCAAACTGATGCTCTAAATTTGAGCCGCGGCATTTTTTTTCATGAGCGTGCGTATTGGGATTCTGACCGCGGGCGGCGATTGCCCCGGTCTCAACGCTGTCATCCGAGCTGTCGTTCGGCGCGCGACGAACGAGCAGGCGGAAGTGCTCGGCGTCAAGAACGGTTGGCGCGGACTGGTTGAAGACGAGGTCGAACCACTCACGCGCGCCAGTGTGACCGGCATCCTTCCGCGCGGCGGCACGATCCTCGGCACTTCCCGCATCAATCCGTTTGACGACCCCGACCACATCGCACGCATCAGGCGCAACTGGCAAAAATACGGTCTCGACTCTTTGATCCTCATCGGCGGCGACGGCTCTCTACGCACGGCGCGCGACATGTGGCGCGATCATGACTTCCAACTCGTCGGTGTGCCCAAGACGATTGATAACGACGTGGGCGGCACGGACTTCACCTTCGGCTTCGACACCGCCGTCAACATCGTGATGGAGGCCGTTGATCGTCTGCACTCGACGGCCGAGTCGCATCATCGCGTGATGGTCGTCGAAGTCATGGGCCGGCACACCGGCTGGATCGCAGCCTATGGCGGTATCGCCGGCGGCGCGGACGTTGTGCTCGTACCGGAACATCCATTCCGTCTGTCGCGCGTCTGTGAGTTCATCATGCACAGGGCGGGTCAGGGTCGCCCGTTCTCGATCATTGTGGTCTCGGAGTTCGCGCACCCGCGCCCGGAAGAAAATTTCATCAGCGACGACGAGGCAGCGGATATTTATCGCAAAGGCCAGTTCGGCGGCATCGGCAACCTGCTGGCGCGTGAGATCGAACGCTGCACGGGGATTCAGACGCGCGTGACCAAGCTCGGCTACGTGCAACGCGGCGGCACGCCCACGGCCTTCGACCGTGTGCTGGCGACGCGCTTTGGCGTGAAGGCTTATGAGATGGTGCGCGCGGGCGAGTGGGGGCACATGGCCGCTTTGCAAGGCAATCGCATGATCAGCATCGCCCTCGACGATGCGCTCGGCGAAGTCAAGCGGCTCGACGAAGAGATTTACAACGTCGCTGAAATCTTTTTCGGCTAAAGGAGCTTCGGCTTTTTCATTAAGCCGGCGCGCTTATCTATATATCAGCAGGCTCTTTAAGCTTGTCACCATTTGCCCCTTCCATTAGCTTGTGTTCGATCTTTTCGCCTTTGATGTCGAGCCGCAAACGGTTATACAGACTCATATATTGATTTGCGACCCAGACGAGCGCGAGCCAGCTAAGGAGATAGCCGCGCCAGCCGGGGAACAGCAACTTGAAGCGGGCGATAAAGAGAAATAGGATCGCGATGTAATGGCTGAAGCAATACTCGCAGGTGAACAGGTAGAAGAATTTCCGTTCCAGTAAGCGCCGACAGTTCTTGCTCCGCGCAACACAGAATTCGCGCGGTTCGCGAAAGAATTCTTCGTGCGTTACTGTCCACGCCAGACACGCGACAGGAATAGCCAAAACGAAGAGTGTAACGATCTGTGTTTTTAAATCCAGCACAAGCCTACTCAGTCGCTCAGAGTTTATTTGAGCATAGCACATTAAGGTCAGACGGTAATGCACCTTCATCAACTCTTCTATTTTTCACATAAGGTAGCTATCTCAATAGATTCACTGGCAGTTAACTGATAACTTTAAGAGTCGGCGCGACGACTAAACCTCAAGCATTACTTTAACATTGGCGTTTTTATTTACCCTTGTTGCCTGACGCACACATTTTATCTAGCTTAGACAAACATCGGGCTTGCCCTTCTAAGCTATTGCACTACAATATGCCGTTCGCATAGATTGCCTCATGCTGGATCGACGATGACTGAAACCACACTCACCCCAATGCTGCGCCAGTATTACGAGTTGAAGCAGCAACATCCGGGGACTCTACTCTTCTTTCGCCTCGGCGACTTTTATGAACTCTTCTTCGATGACGCCATCACGGGCGCGCGCGAGTTGGAGATCACACTGACGGCCCGCAACAAGGAGCATGGCGCGCCCATTCCTATGTGCGGTGTGCCGCACCATTCGGTCGCCGGTTATGTCGCACGCCTCATACGCAAAGGCTATCGCGTCGCCATCTGTGAGCAGACCGAAGACCCGACCAAGACCAAAAAGCTTGTACGCCGCGAAGTGGTGCGGGTCATCACGCCGGGGACGGCGATTGATCCGCAACTGGTCGAGGCGCGTGAGTCGGTCTATCTGGCGGCGGTCTGCGGCACGGGTGAACAGTATGCGGCTGCGTTTCTCGATCTCTCGACGGGTGAGTTCAGGGCCACAGAGTCAGAAGGCATAGATGCTTGGGCACGCATCAGGGCTGACGTTGAGTCTTACGCACCCCGCGAATTGCTCTTCCCTGCCTCGCTCACACCGCTCATCAATGATGCATACATGGGTCGTGCGCACACCGCGCCGTTGCCGCTCGCGCCCTCAGTAAACGGACAAGCCGGCATGAGCACCGGTGCTCAAACAACGCCCCTCGCTCGTATCACGCCCGCCGAGCCGGCCGCTTTTGCTAGACAAGGCATGGCGCTCACACCGCTCGACGATTGGCTCTGGGAGCCGACCGGTTGCGCCACGCTACTGCTTGAACAATTCGGTGCGCGCACGCTCGAAGGCTATGGCTTGGGGCAGAAGATCGGTGCGGTCAGCGCCGCCGGCGCGTGCCTACGTTACGCGCGTGAGACGCAGCGTGAGACAGCCGCACACGTCAACGACATCACCTACTTTGAGCCGCAAGATCATCTAGTGCTTGACGCGGTGACGGTGCGCAACCTTGAGTTGGTCGAGGCCCAAAACAATGCCGGGCGCGGTCACACGCTGCTCGGCATCATCGACGCGACCCTGACTGGCATGGGCGCAAGACTACTGCGCGCATGGGTCTTACGCCCGGCCCTCAAGCGTGGTGAGATTGAAGCGCGGCAGGCGGCCGTAGAGCACTTCTATCGCACGCAGATCGTACGCGATCAAGTGCAGAGCCGGCTTAAAGACATAGCCGATCTGGAACGCCTCTGCGCACGCATCAACATGAACAGCGCGACGCCCCGCGACCTCTCCGCCCTCCGCCGTTCCCTCGAACAGATTCCACTAATCCGCTCGGCGTTATCGGACGCTGACTCATCTTTACTGCAAATTTTGCGGGAGAGTGCGGATGATTTGCCAGACGTGCGCGACCTGATTGCCGCCTCTATCAGCGATGATCCGCCATTGAACCTGTCCGACTTGGGTGCGATCCGCGATGGCTATGCGCCGGAACTCGATGAGTTGCGCACGATCACACGTGATGCCAAACAGACCATCGCTGCGCTCGAAGCACGCGAGCGCGCACGCTCCGGGATCGCCTCCTTGCGCGTGCGCTTCAATAACGTCTTTGGTTATTTCATCGAAGTCTCGAAGGCGAGTGCCGCGCGCGTCCCGACGGGTTACGAGCGTCGGCAAACTCTCGCCAACGCGGAGCGTTACAGCACACCCGAATTGAAAGAGTTGGAACAGCGCCTGCTCGGTGCCGAAGGGCACATACGCGAGCTTGAGACGACGATCTTTGCAGACGTGCGTGCGCGTGTCGCGGCCGAGACGAAGCGGCTGCAAACAACCGCGCGCGCGCTCGCGATGCTTGACGCGCTGGCAGCGCTGGCGACGACGGCCGTGCGCAGACACTATATCCGGCCCGTCCTGCACGACGGCGACGAGATCGAGATCGTAGCGGGTCGTCATCCGGTGATCGAAGCGAGCAGCAACACGCCTTTCGTCCCGAATGAGTTGTATATGAACAACTCGACGGAGCGGCTGCTCATCATCACAGGCCCGAACATGGGCGGTAAGAGCACGCTCCTGCGGCAGACCGCTTTGATCGCCATCCTCGCGCAACTCGGCTCGTTCGTCCCGGCAGAGCGCGCGCGTTTGCCACTGCTTGATCGCATCTGGACACGTGTCGGCGCGTCGGATGATCTCGCGCGCGGGCGCTCAACCTTCATGGTCGAGATGACCGAGACGGCCGCCATCCTGCACAACGCCAGCCCACGCTCGCTCGTCTTGCTTGACGAGATCGGGCGTGGCACTTCGACCTTTGATGGACTGTCCATCGCGTGGGCCGTCGCAGAGCACTTGCACGACTCGCCCGCGCATGCGGCGAAGACACTCTTCGCCACGCACTATCACGAGTTGACCGAGTTAGCCGAGCGTCTGCCCGGCGCGCAGAACTATCAGATTCGCGTCGCTGAGCGTGAAGGTGAAGTGATATTTTTGTATAAGCTCGCGCGCGGGCGTGCGTCGAAGTCTTACGGGATCGAGGTGGCGCGACTGGCGGGGCTGCCGCCAGCCGTGCTTGAGCGTGCGCGCGAGGTGTTACAGCGCCTTGAGCGTTATGAGTTGGACGTGTTCGCGGAATCCATCGAGCCGGCACACGCCACACAAGCGGCGGGCGCAACGAGCACGGCGGAAGCAAATCAGCCCAATGGCGGCGGCGCATTGGCGCAAGCGGCCCGGCGCGCACGCAGGCAAGCGCTCGCGGCGCAGGTGACGCTCTTCGACGTGGTCAACCAAAGCCTGCTTGACGAGCTTCGTACCATTGATGTAGAAAAACTTTCGACCGACGAAATCCGTGCTCTCCTGATTAGCATACGCAAGCGCATCGTTTGACTAGACACACCACCAACGAGCCGCCGCCCTTCGTCTCCCCTGTGACCGGGAGCTGGTGCGCCGGCCAAGCCTGTCCTGCCCCGCAGCTTCTTTAAGCCGATGGAAACTATTGCCCAGCGCGACACAGAGCCGCCGCTTGCATCGCTGACCGAACAACTGCTGGCGCTGCCGCTCGAACAGAAGATCGGCCAGCTTCTCTACATCGGTCTGCCGGGCACGGAGTTCGACGCGGAGGCCCGCGCGCTCGTCGAAGAGATTGGCCCCGGCGGCGTGATCATCTTCGGGCGCAATGCCGCTGCGCCCGCGCAACTACGCGCTCTGCTTGACGGCGTCCGCGTATCTATTCCCGTCGAGCCGCTGGTCGGCATCGATCAAGAGGGCGGACTGGTTGATCGGCTGCGCAAAATCGTGACGCCGATGCCGGCGGCGCGCACCATCCGCCAGCACGGCGACCTCGCGGGCGCGCGCGCATTGGGTCGCATCACCGGCGAAGTCCTGCGCCTGCTCGGCTTCAACATGAACTTCGCGCCGGTCATGTCGATCATGACTGATGATCGCGATCTGTTGTCGAACGGACTATACTCACGCTCCTACGGCCGCTCGCCCGGCGAAGTGCTCGGCTATACGATGGTTTACTTGCGCGGACTGCAAGGCACGGGGCTACTTGGCTGCGCGAAACATTTTCCCGGCATCGGCGCTGGCGAAGTCGACTCGCACGAGGAGATGCCGATCATCAAACTCGACCACGATGATCTGATCGCGCAAGACCTCGCGCCCTATATCGAGCTGTTCCAGCGCGAAGACAACATGGTGCGCGCCGTCATGGTCAGTCACGGCGGCTTCCCCAACATAGACATACATCGCGGCACGGCCGGCGGGCGACTCGTGCCCGCTTCGATCAATCACGAGATCGTCACACGTCTGCTGCGCGAGGAGTTGGGCTATGGAGGTTTGGTCGTCACCGACGACATGGAGATGGGCGCGATCGCGCGCCACTACCAGATCGAGGATGCAGTCCGGCTAGGCATCGAAGCGGGCGAGGACATGCTACTCATCTGCGCCCGCCCGGAGTTAATTCGGCGTGGTTATCATTCGCTCTTGCAGGCGGCGCGTGCCGAGCAGCTTCCGCTTGAGCGCATCGACGCCTCGCTCCGCCGCATCGCAACGTTCAAGGCTTTAACTCAACCACCCTTGCCATTTGACACTGCGCGGCTCGTGCAACTCTCCGACGAGATCGTTGCGCTCAACCGGAAACTTAATTACACCTACGGAGGCAAAATCTGATGACCGTCGGTCGCTCTCTAGTCGTCGCGTTAATGCTCTGCGCCGCCCTGCTGCTCAACGCCTGCGCCAAGCGCGATAACGCCTTCGTGATGGTGTTGGAAGCAAGCCCGAAGACGCTCGATGCGATGCGCGGGAACGACGCGTCGAGCGAGCGCTTTCGGCAGTTGATGTTCAATACGCTGATGCGCAAGGACGAGCATCTCGATTATGTGCCTGAGTTGGCCACGAACGTGCAGACCGCGCCCGACGGTCTCTCCGTCACCTTCAGCCTGCACGACAACGTGAAGTTTCACGACGGCAAGCCGCTCACCTCGGCTGACGTGAAGTACACCTTTGAGCAGCTGATGGATTCCGATTCACCCAAGGCCGCTTCGTTCTTTGAAGGCACAGGCGCGGAGAAGCAGCGCTACATCACCGCGATTGAAACGCCCGACGCGCATACGCTCATTTTTCGTCTGCGCAAGCCGTGGCTTGAGTTGTTCGCGAACCTGATCCCCGTCCCCATTATTCCCGAAGGCTCGTTCGAGTCGCAGGCGCAGCATCCGCTCGGCACGGGCCCGTTCAAGTTTGTCAGTCGCAACGAATCGCAACAGGTCGTGGACATGGAGGCGAACAACGATTACTGGGAGGGCGCGCCTAATGTCAAACAACTGCGCGTGCGCGTCATCCTCGATGCAAACACGCAACAGGCCGAATTGCGTAGCGGGCGCGTCGATCTCGCCGTCAACACCGCGCTCACGCCCGACGCCTACGTGGCTCTGAGTAAAGACCCGAATCTGAAGGTCGAACAAAGTCCCGGCACAAACGTGCAGTGGCTCGGCTTCAACACGCAGAGCGCGCCGCTCACGGATGCGCGCGTCCGACAGGCCATCGCCTACGCGGTTGACCGCGAGAGCATCGTGCGCGATCTCCTGCAAGGGCAGGCGCGCGTCGCCCATTCGATGGTGCCGCCAGAGTCTTGGGCCTATTCACAAGGGCAGGTTTACAACTATGATCCGGCCCGCGCCAAACAGTTGCTCGACGAGGCCGGCTTGCGCGACCCCGACGGCGACGGCCCAAAGATGCGGCTCGATAAACCGCTCTCGTTTAAAATCTCAGCGAGCAACTTGGTGGTGCGGCAGTATGCGGGCGTGATCCAGAATCAGTTGCAGGCGGTGGGGCTACCCGCCAACATCGAGACGCTTGAGGACAACACATTGCGCGAGGCGCAGGTGAACGGTCAGTATCAGCTGACGGCCGGGCGCTGGGTCGGCGGCAATCAAGACCCGATCTTCTTACGCGATCTGTTCACGCACTTGAAAGGCGGCAACTTCAATCGCAGCCGTTTCGACAATCCGGAGTTGAATAAGCTTCTGGGCGAAGCCGTCAACACCGCCGACCGCGCGCGCGCCAAGATGCTCTACGCGCAGGCGCAGGATTTGATCAGCCGCGAGATGCCTACACTGCCGCTCTGGTACGCCAACAACATCGTCCTCGCGCGCAAGACCGTCGGCAACATCAAGATTGCGCCAAACGGCGATTGGAGTTTTGTTCGCAGCCTCACCGTCGCACAGTAAGCAGGTGATCGCGGCTCGACGCATTATGCCTCCTATCCGTCCAAGCACGAATTATATTCTTCGTGTAAGATAGCGGCTGTATGCCAGCGGCCACGAAGAAGCGCGCGCTCGATCTGAGCGAGTTTCCGCCCGGCACGGTGACGGAATACACGCGCCAGCTCTGCCTCGCGTGCATCTTCGATCTGTTCACCAAACAGATGGGACTCGCACCGCGCACGGCCTACTCAGAGATCAAACGCCACGCGCCGACGGTCGCCGAGTTGACCGCGCCCACGCCCGTCCGCCCCTATTTCGACAGCGCAGAAAAACACCCGCGCTGCCCTTATTGCGCCGCCGCCAAGCGCTGGCACGCGCGGTTCGACACCTATCGCATCGAAGGCGTAAAAGCTGCCGATGCACCGCGCCGCGCGCTCGTCAAGTCGCTTCCTAAGGCGGAAGATCAATTTCTACTCATCGAAGTCCGCACCCAGCGTCGCGCAGTTTTTTTCGAGTGGTTGGAAGCGCTCGGTCGGGCACTAGATTTCAACGACGATGGTTGGCTGATCCAAGCGACGCGCTCCTATCTGGAACGGTTTGAACCGAAGACCGACTGGGCTGAAGTATTCGACGGCGTGCGCGCCGTGCGCCGTTCGCAACGGCTGACAGAGGGCTGGGAGCGCGACGGCGCGCGCCTGTTCCTCGCGCCGCCGCTCTATCACGATGCGCTCCTCGTGCAGTATCTGGTCAGCCGCTCGCAGGCGCACGGCGGGCTGACGCTGGAAGGACGGCTCACGCTCCATGAGTTTGTGCGCCGCCTGCGCCATAGCGGCCACCTTGCGGCGCATGGCTTCACCGAAGGTGATCAGTTCGAGGCGCTGGAGAAGTTGATCGAAGACCTGACCGGCGGTGACGCACCCGTCAAGCTTTATCACATCGTAGACCGGCGCGACTTTCTCGATAAGGTCAAGACAGTCTACGCACATTACGCGACCTGACATGCCCAAGTGATCATGGCCCAAACATTTCCACCCGCACAAACGCAACGTGTCGCCGTCCGCCGTCGCCGGCTTGCATGGCTCATTCTGTTTCTGTTCATGCTCACGGCTTTAGCCTTCGTGCTCACGCCGGTCTGGCTGATTCAACCGTTCCGGCCACAGACGCAGACGAGTCTGGCGCTCTCCTACACGCTGCGCCGTTGGTCGCCGCTTGTCACGCTGCTATTAGCCGCGCTCTCTGCGCTGCTCTGTTACCAGCTCGCCCGGCGGGCCAAGTGGTGGCGTAAGCTCGTGCTCGTGTTTGCGCTCGTGATTGTCTGCGGGCTGGCATGGCTCGCGCGGCAGAACCATTTCGAGTGGATGTTTCATCCGTTACCGGCCGCCGGTTATGCGCGCGTGCCGGAAGCGCAATTTGTGGCCGACAAGGACATGGTGCTCACCGTGCAGGTCAACGGCGAGGCAGTCGCCTATCCGGTGCGGCAGATGGCCTACCATCATGTGGTCGCGGACACGGTCGGCGGCACCCCGCTCGTGGCCACTTATTGAACGCTCTGTCACACCGGTCTGGTGTGGGCGACGACAGTCAACGGGCGGCAGTTGCACTTTCACCTTGCGGGCATCAACAATCAGAACTTCATCATGCGCGATGAAGAGACTGGCTCTTGGTGGCAGCAAGTGACGGGCGAGGCCATTCTCGGCCCGCTCAAAGGGGCGCGCCTGCAATCCGTCCCGCACGACGAGTTGACGTTCAGCGTCTGGCGACGCGAGCAACCGAACGGGCGCGTCCTGCGCCCCGACCCGCGCATTGCACAAGCTGATCAATATGAGGCGGCCGATTGGGAGGCGCGCATGCAGCGCGTCAAAGTCGCGACGAATGATCGGGACAAGACGACCGCCCAGCGCACGCTCGTCGTCGGGTTGAATTTGAACGGCGCGGCCAAAGCTTATCCGATGGAGTTGCTCGTGCAGCAAAGTCCGATCAACGATTCAGTTGGCGGCGTACCCGTGTTGCTCGTCGTGTACGACGACCAGCGTTCGGTGCGTGCGTTCGAGCGCGCGCTGGACAGCCGCCCCGTCGAGTTTTTCGCCCGCAGCCCGTTCGTCACCCCCTCGCAGGGGCCGGGTCGCTTGGTCGATGCTGCAACCGGGAGCGAGTGGGATTTTACGGGGCGTGCCATTGCCGGGCCGCTGGCCGGCCGGCAGCTACAACAAATTCCCATCTTGAACGACTACTGGTTCGACTGGCATACCTATCATCCGAACACATCGCTCTACAACGCGGGCACGCGTTAGTCGGGCTGCTACAGACTCGTCTGGTTGCGTGCCTTGTCTTGATGGCGTTCAAGGGCGAGGCCGATCAGTTTATCGATTACCGTCGTGAACGGCAGCCCTGAAGCGGCCCACATTTTTGGGAAGCCGGACACATCGGTGAGACCGGGGCACGTATTCACTTCATTGATGAGCAACTCGCCGCTATCGCGCCGCAGGAAGAAATCGACGCGCGCGAAGCCTGCGCCATCGATGGCTTTGAACGCTTGCAACGCCATGCGCTGAATGCGCTTGGTGTCTGCGCGCTTGAGCGGCGCGGGCACGACGAACTCGACGTGGCCGGTGCTGCTATATTTCTCCGTGTAATCAAGAAACGCGCCCTGCTGGTCGTGGACTATGTACTCGCCGGGCAGGCTCGCCTGCGGCTCGTCGTTGCCGAGTACAGCACATTCGATCTCGCGCGCGTCCAGTCCCTCTTCAACGATCACCTTGCGGTCGTACCGCGCCGCCAGATCGATGGCGGCAGCGAGTGTGCGCTTGTCCGTAGCCTTCGAGACACCGACCGACGAGCCGAGGTTCGCCGGCTTCACGAAACACGGGAAGCCCAGCTTGCACTCGACGCGGCGCAAGACCGCCGCGCGCTCTTGTTCCCACTCGTTGCGTAAGAACCAGACGTACTCGCAGATGGGCAGCCCCGCATCGCGAAAGAGCGCCTTCATCGTCACCTTGTCCATGCCGCAGGCAGAGGCGAGCACACCGCAGCCCACATACGGTACGCCCGCCATCTCCAGCAGCCCCTGAATCGTGCCATCCTCGCCGTATGTGCCGTGTAGCACCGGAAACAGCAGATCAATCTTTTGCGCTGGCGCGAGGCCACCATCGGCCGCAAAGGCGACGAGACCAGACCGCGATGGATCGCCCACGACAGCTAGCGCGTCAGTCCTGCGCTCGTTTGATTGCGACAGACGCACACGCGCGGCAGCCGACAATAACCCGGCCGACTCAGCCGGCGACAGCCAACGCCCCGCCTTCGTGATCGCAATCGGCACGACCTCATACTTCGCCGAGTCCATTGCCTCGATAACAGCGCCCGCCGAACGCACCGCCACCTCGTGCTCCCCCGAACGCCCGCCAAACACAACCCCGACGCGTATTTTTTGTCTCATAAAAAAGAGTCTAGAGAGTCTAGAGAGTCTAGAGAGTCCAGAGAGTTAGGAGTCTGCCTTGACTCGCTAGACTCTCCAGACTCTCCAGACTCTCTAGACTCTTACAGTATCGTTTTCCCCAAGGCTGACAGAATCAGTTCGACGCCGAGTTCGGCGGTGCGATTGTTGTTATCGAGCGCGGTGTTGATCTCGACCACTTCAAGGGCGATCATGCCGCCGGCTTCGGCGATCTTCTCCATGCCGAGATGCGCCTCGCGATAGGTCAACCCACCGCGCACGACCGTGCCGGAGCCGGGCGCGTCACCGGGGTCGAGCGCGTCCACGTCGAGCGTCACGTGATAGCCGGCGGGGGCGCGCTGCGCAATCGCAATCGCCTCGTCCATGCAGGCGCTCATACCACGTTCGTCGATCTCGCGCATGGTGAAAAAACGCATGCCGAGTTGTTTGATCAGCTCCCGCTCCGGCGGGTCTATGTCGCGCCCGCCGACATGTGCGCAGAAGCGCGGCTCAAGCTTCGGGGCAAAGCCCGCCACTTGCGTCAACTCCGGCGGGCCGTAGCCGAGCAGCGCGGCGAGCGGCATGCCGTGAATGTTGCCGCTCTGGCTAGTCTCCGGCGTGTTCATGTCGGCGTGGGCGTCGAACCAGATGAGACCGATGGGTTGCTGTTGTGCGTGATGCAGCGCGGCGACGCCCGCGACCGAGCCGATGGCGATTGAATGATCACCACCGAGTATGATCGGTAACTCGCCCGCGCGCATCACGTTCTGCACCTCGCCCGCTAACAACTCGCACGCGGCCGCGATCTCCGGCAGATATTTCGCCTTCTCTTGTGGCGGCGCAAACGTCTGCGGGCGCTCGATGCGCAAGTCGCCGAGGTCGCGCACTTCATAACCGAGTTGCGCAATCCGTTGGTTGAGCCGCGCGACGCGCATCGCGGCCGGGCCGAGATCAACGCCCGCCAGCGCCGAGCCGAAGCCGAGCGGTACGCCTAAGATACTGACCCGCCGCCCGCCGCCCGGCTGCCTGTTCGTCCAGGCCGCGTTTGTCTGTTCAGCTATTGTTGCCATACATCAGCGCCTATGCGCAGGACGACTAACCGCCGAGGTTGAGATTGAAACCGCCGCCGCCACTGGATTGCGTCGGGAAGAAAGGCTTCAGCATGCTGGCGAAGGCGGCCAGATTGCGCGTCTGGATCAGTATCTCGCCGGGGCCGGAGAACTCCGCGACGATGCCCTCGCCGCTCACCATGCTGCGGAAAAACCCTTGCGCGGCCTTACGCAAAGTGTATTGCGTCGTGCCTTCCCAGGCCACCAGATGGCCTGTGTCCACGACGTAACGCTCGCCCGCGCCCAGACGCTTGCGATGGATTGCGCCGAAGGAGGACAACAACAATAGCCCCGCGCCTGAGACCGACAGGACGAACAGTCCCTCGCCTGCAAAGAAGCTTTTCGCGCCACCCCATTTTGTATCGACGACCAGACCGGCGTCGCCCGCGAGATATGAACTAGATTGCACGAAGAACTGTTGGTTGCTCATCTCGACGGCCGCGATGTCGCCGGGACCGCCGGGCGCGAGCGTAACCTCGCCGGGGCCGCCGCGCGCGGTGAACGTCGAGACGAAAGCGGACTCGCCGCCGACGGTACGTTTCAACGCACCCAATAGCCCGCCCTTCATCTGCGATTGCAACTCGACGTTTGCCGACATCGACACCATCGCGCCCGCTTCGGCCAAGATCGACTGTTCCGCTTGAAGCTGTAAGACAGCAAGCGCGTAAGAAGGCTGATGCAGAATTTCGTAACTATAGCCACGTCCCTGCCCCGTGCCGTCTGTGTCGATATTGATGCCACGCCCGGCCGTCTGTTGATAACCCGCGCCGGCTGCTTGCGGTTGATAGTTGCTTGTTTGCGCTGTCGGCGGATTGTTCGCCGGCGCTGACGCGCTCATGCGCATGCCGCATGAACCACAGAATTGCGAACCTTCGATCAGCGGCGCACCACATTGCGGACAGTTCATAAACTTACTCCTTCAGATTTTTCGACGATGATCTGCACAGCCTCTTCCGCCGTCCGGGCAAAGTCGAGGATCGACACGTCTTGCTCACTCACGACAAGATGCTTGCGCCACGCAGCGACGACCGGCGGCCAACAGTCGCCCAGCAACACGAGCGGGCGCGGATCGATGACACGCGTTTGCAGTTTGTTCCAGACGAGCGATAACTCGGTCACAGTGCCCATGCCGCCCCTGATCGCGATGAAACCGACTGAGCGCATGATCAGGTTTTGCAGCCGCTCGTAGAAATGTGCGGACGCAACCTTGTCTGTCAAGTAACGATTCGGCTCGGCCTTGAACTGATTCATCACGATGCCGAGCACGCGCCCGCCCCGCTCATGCGCGCCCCGACTCGCAGCCTCCATTACGCCGAGATACCCGCCCGTGCAGATCGTAAACCCGGCTTCAGCCAGCAACTGCCCCACGCGCCGCGCCTGCGCGTACTCCTCGCTCTCCTCGCCGCACTTCGAGCCGCCGAAAATGGTGACGATGCGTTCCATTAATTAGTGAATCGTGAATCGAAAATTGTGAATAGAGAAACCTGCTTTTCTTCTATTCGCGATTTACGATTCACGATTTAGGGTCTTAATCTATAGAGCATGCGCGGGAATGGGATCGTCTCGCGGACGTGTTCGATGCCGCACATCCACGCGGTGCAGCGCTCGATGCCCATGCCGAAGCCGGCGTGCGGGACGCTGCCGTAGCGGCGCAGGTCGAGATACCACTCAAAGGCTTCGCGGGGCAACTCATGTACTTTGAGTTGCGCTTCAAGAAATTCGAGCGACGTGGCGCGCTCGCCGCCGCCGATCACTTCGCCGTAGCCTTCTGAGGCTAAGACATCGACGCCGAGCGCCAGATCGTCACGCTCTGGATCGCGTTTCATATAAAAGGCTTTGACCGCCGCCGGGTAGCGATGCACCATGACGGGCCGGTCGAACTGCTGCGAGATGTAGGTCTCGTCGGGCGCGCCGAAGTCGCCGCCCCATTCAAAGCGCGTCTCAAGCGCGCCCCGCGCGTGCCCATCATGTAAGAGCTTCACTGCGTCGTCGTAATGCAGACGTGGAAACGGCGGCACGATGGCCTCTAGCTTCGCAGTGTCGCGCTCAAGCACCTTCAACTCTTCCTTGCGTTCGTCGAGCACGCGTGCGGCGATTGCTGAGAGGAAACGCTCGCATAGGTTCATCACGTCGTCGAGCGTGGCGAAAGCCATCTCCGGCTCAACCATCCAGAACTCGGTCAGGTGGCGGCGCGTCTTCGAGCGTTCGGCGCGAAAAGTCGGGCCGAAGCAATAGGCTTTGCCGAGCGCCGCGGCCGTCGCTTCGTTGTAAAGCTGCCCGGACTGCGTCAAGTAGGCCTTTTCGTCGTCGAAGTAATCGACCTCGAAGAGTGTGGTCGTGCCCTCGCAGGCGGCGGGCGTCAGAATGGGCGAGTCGGCGAGCGTGAAGCCGTCGTTGTCGAGAAAGTCGCGGACGGCGCGGACGACGGTGTGACGCACCTTGAGGATTGCATGTTGCCGGCGCGAACGCAGCCATAGGTGGCGATGCTCCATCAGAAATTCCGTGCCGTGTTCCTTCGGCGTGATCGGATAGCCCTCGACGCTCTGGATAACATTTGCATCGACGACATCGATCTCGAACCCACCCGGCGCACGCTCGTCCGCGCGTACGCTGCCGCGAATCGTCAACGCAGACTCCTGCCCCAAGTGCTTCAACGCGTCCCACAATTCTTCCGGCACGTTCTGCTTGAAGACGACGCATTGCACGACGCCTGTGCCGTCACGCAGTTGCGGAAACAGGAGTTTGCCGCTCGTCCGCAGGTTGTAGAGCCAGCCGCGCAAGGTCACAGTCTCGCCCACATGCGCGGCGAGTTGGTTGATATAGACGTGCGGCGCGGACTTGTCCGCTAACGCCGATGTTTGCGTGTCAACTTCTGGTGTCATTTGCGTCTGTGATCCCAACTACACTTAAGATGTGTCTGATTATGCCCGATAGCGAAACTACTTCCCAAGCGCACGCGCTTGAATCGCACGCTGCAAAGCGGGGAAACGGTTGAGCCACTGCGCCGCCTGCAAAACGATCTGAAGCATCGGATCGATAAACTGCGCGTAGGTCTCGCCGCGTCCGGCCACGCCAGTCTGATATGAGAACGTCCCGACCGCCTTCAAACAACGCTGCACGGTCATCAGCCGAAACTCGCGCGCGAAATCGTCCGGCTCGCAAGCGGGCAGGGCGCGCTGCTCGCGCTCCGCTAAAAAGAACAGCCGCCGCTCGCGCACTTCCGAGAGCGCGGGCGCGGCGATCACGCGGTCGAGCAGGAGCGAGACCAAATCATAGCTCGCAGGCCCCATGCGCGCATCCTGATGATCGATGATGCGCAGGTTGTTGTGCTCGTCCACGATCAGATTGGCGGCGTGATAATCGCGATGGCAGAGGACGCGCGGGCGCGCAGCCAACTCCGAGGCTACGTCATACAACTCCGCGCGCAGCTCGGCCGCTTCGGCGTGCTTGAGCGTCTCATGGCGCAGGCTCTTGAAGTAGTGCGTGAAGAAGAAGTCCAGTTCCCAAGAGAGCTTGGCTTCGTCGAACGCGAGGCGGCTGGCGATTGAGTCGCGTTCGTAGGCGAGCGCGGTCGCAGACTGTATGTCCGCGATCAGGCTGATGGCGTGCTCGACGTAAGCTTCGCGCTCCTCTTCAGACGCGCTCTCGAAGACGCGGCGCAACTGCCGGTCGCCCAAATCTTCTTGCACGATGATGCCCTGCGCGCCGTCTACGTCTAGCACTTCGGGCACGGGCAAACCGGCTGCCGCGAACAGACGTGTGACATCAAGATAAGGATGAATCTCCGGATCGAACGGCTCAGGATAGACGGCGGCGATGGCTGTCCCGCCGGGCCAAGGCAAGCGGAAATATTCGCGGGTGGAAGCATCGGGCGTGAGCGCGACGAGTTCGGCGTCGGGCTGCCCTCTGCGCGCGAGATATTCCTGCAACCGCTGGCGCGCGGATGCGACAAACGCGTTGGCCGTGATCCCAGTAGGATGGCTCATCGGACAGAAATGGTGCGGGGCCAGAGTCTTATACAACTCGGGCCGGCGAGGCGCGGGCGCATGTAATTCAGATCGTGCACTCGTGCGGCCTTGAAGCTGTTGCGCGGAACGTCTGCGATTGTATCACCGCGCAAGGGGGGCGACAAAATTAGCGCCCCGCATAGTGCCTGGTAAACCTTTGGCTGGTCGTTCCACGCCGCTGACAAGGTCTGCGCGCACGACGCATGCGTCCTCTATCGTCTCGCCGCGCGGGATGCGGACGCCAGCGCCCAAGACCGCCCGGCGCACGCGTGCGCCCTCCTCAATGTGGACGTTTTCCCACAACACCGCGTCGTGGACAGACGCACCGGCCGCGACAATTGAGCCAGCACCGAGTTCGACATCGCGTCCTTCATGCTTCATCAATTCGATGCTGGTGTCGAGATAGCGTTGGACGGTGGACAGTTCGTGCCACATGCCTGTGCCGACGTGTGCGGCTATGCGCGCGCCGGTCTGCATCGCTCGCGGGTAAACGTCTGTGATTGAATCGGAGAAGACACCGCGCGGGATAAAATCGAAGATGCGCGGTTCGAGTATGTGTATGCCTGTGAACATCAAAGGCGTTTCGATTTCGGATTTCGGATTTCGGATTTCGGATTCACTCTCATTTAACAGAGGGACGCTGGGCGCGCCCCTGTCGTTATCGGACGGAGGGAAGCCGCCGAGACCGAGATAGAGATCGTCGCGCACGTTGATGATCGTGTAGCGTTCGCGCCATTCGTTCGGGCGCAGGACAAGTGTGGCGAGCGCACCTGTGCGCCGGTGCGTGGCGAGCGCTGCGCTGAGATCGATGTCGGTGGCGATCTTACCGTTGATGACGATGAATGTGTCGCGGTCTAGGAAGGCGCGGGCGTTGTCGAGCGCGCCGCTTGTGCCGAGGATCGTCGACTCTGGAAAGTATTCGAGTTGGACGCCAAACGCGCTGCCGTCGCCGAGCGCGGCCTGCACGGACTCTGCGCGGTGATGCAGATTAACGCCGATCTCGTGGCAGCCGAAGCGTGCGAGATATTCGGCGACGTAGCCGACGAGCGGGCGGCCCATGAATGGAATCGCGGGCTTGGCCCGATCAATCGTCAGCGGCCACAGGCGTGTGCCATAACCCGCGGCCAGAATTATCGCGCGCATCATTCAACTGACCGCCTCAAACAAATGCTGACCTTGAACTATTTCACCGGCCGCACGCCGATTGCTTGATAGAGTGCCGCCGTTTGATAGACCACACCGTCCTTCACCACCGTCGAGACCCGGCGTATATCGCTGATGTGTGACGAAGGGTCGCCATCCACTAGAATGAGGTCGGCCAGCTTACCGGGCGCAAGCGAACCCAATTCCGCATCGCGCTTCATCACGCGTGCTGCGCCGAGCGTGGCCATCTGAAGCACTTTCGGCGCGGGGATGCCAGCGGCGACATACAATTCTAACTCGCGGTGCAGCGCAAAGCCGGCTGTTGAATCAGTGCCGGCCACAATCGGAATACCGGCGTCATACAGCGTCTTGACCATCTTTAACAGCGCCTGAAACGAATCGCGGAAACGCTGATCTTTGCCTTCGGGCACGGGCAGCCCGCCGCTCAATAAGCCGCGCCGCACCTGCGGCGGCAGCCGGTCAGCTACGGCCGCGAAATCAGGCGACACTGTGCCGGGCCGGGCCGTAAACATGCCTTCAAAAATACCGATGGTCGGATCAATCACGATCTTTCGCTCGCGCAAAAGTTGCACGAAGGATTTGACGCGCTCGGCTTGCAGGTCGAGTTCGGCGGCGTGCTCGGCGACGGCGGTGAAACGCACAGGCGTGCGCGTATCTTTGACCGTATCGAAGAGAAAGTTAAGGAACAGAAAGTTGGTGTGTTGGATCTCGTCCACACCCGCGCGCACGAACTGCTCCGCATTCATGAAAGCTGGCACGTGCCCGCTGACGCGCAAGCCATGGCTGTGAGCCAATTCGACGATCTTCGGGACTAGTTCCGGTTTGATCGAACTATAGATTTTGATCTGCACGTAGCCCAGCTTCGCCGCTTGCTCGACGACGGCGCGCGCTTCCTCTTCCGTATCCACCAGATTCTTTGTCGGGCCTGTGTATGGCCCGCGCCCATCTATGAGCGCGGCCATTAACACATGCGGGCCAATCGAAGTGCCGGCATCAAATTTCCGCCGCAGCGCTAGCAGTTGCTCGCTGTCATTGCCCAGATCGCGCACGTCCGTTACGCCTGCGGCCATGTGCATCAAGCCGTCGCCGCCGAACAGGTGCACATGCATGTCCCAGAGGCCGGGCAGCAACGTCCGGCCCCCGGCATCTATCACTTCGGCCTGCACCGGCATCTGCACTTGCGCGTCCGGGCCGACCGCCGTGATCCGGTTACCGTTGATGACGACCGTTGTGTGCGGGCGCGTCGTCATTGTTTCCGCGTCGAAGAGATTCGCGTTCTTAAAGACGAGCGCGCCTTGTGGATGATGGCTCAGCGTTTTAGCCAGTGCGCTATCGCGCGCGGACTCCAGTTCATCCTGAGTTTTTAAGAGTACCGGCACGCTCGCTTCCCAGCCAGCGCGAATCACCGTGAGCCAACTGCTCACCGACGCGAAGAACTGCCGGTCTTCGTCAAGCCAGATGGGAAAAGGAGTGAAACTGAGACCGGCGATGTTGTACTGCACGACGGTGCGCGTCTGCCCGTCGGCTACGACTTTCAACTCGCCGACACGCTCAATGTGCGCTTCACCTTCCGGCAGGAGCGGCAGGCTGCCGCCGGGCGCAGCCAAGAGAGCTTGCGCCAGGAACGCACCCTCTTCCGGCGAGCCGTCAAAACTGATATAGAACGCGTGCCCGGCAACTACTTTCGTCCCCTGCTCCGCCTTGTTTTTCCAGACTGCTTGCCCCTTGCTTAAAGAGAAGCGCTCGGCGACAGGCCCTTTGAAATAATCGTTGCCGTTAGTCTCGACTAGCGTAGGCGTACTGTCGGGGCCGAGCGTGATGCGCGAATTCATTTTTGGCCCGCGGCCGCGATCATTAAATTCAAAGAAGATCTGGCGCTCGCTCGCAGACGTGCTGGTTGTAGTCTGCACCCCGGCTGGCTGCCCCATCATCAGCACCGCATAGCGCGTCGTATTTGCAGCGTTACCTGTGGCAACTGCGGACGACTGGGCCAGAGAGATCGTTTGGCAAGTGATGTATGCGCACAAAAACAGCAATGTGACAAACAGTCTGTTCATGACTGCCTCCAAGCGGTCAGTTGATTGGCTGGTGGCTGAGCGTTGCGCCATTATCTGCTGTGGGCAGGTAGATAATTGCCTAATGATTAATCTCAGACCTTAGTTTCAAGAGACTTGGGCGGCGTCGCGGATCATAAGATCGAATGTGCCGGGCGCGACTTTGCGGAAACGCCGGTTGCGGTTGAGCGAGACGGCGATGCTGATGGTCGGGTGCTGACCTGTGAATTGAAAACTGCCCTCGACCAGCCGGTTGTAAATCTCGTTGACGTGGAGCGGCTCGCCCGCCTCGCGCAAGATCATGGCGGTGGCTTGCGGGATGGTGCGGTCATAGAAGCGGTTATCTTTCGTCTCGATGTCCGCGCGCACCGGCGGAATATTGTGCGGCACGCTGGGCGTGCGCGGCACGGTGTTAAAGGCCGGCGGCTGGCCATAAGCCGTCTGCCCCGTCGTGCCTTTTAGTTCATCACGCCTGAGGGCACGTTCGATCTCGGCGTCGGAGGGACGTGGGGGCGTGGGGTTGATGAAGGTGGAGAGGATGCGCAGCATCGCCGCCTCGGTCTGGTTGCCGATGGCGTCCATCTCGGACATCTCGGTGCGCAGCTTCTCGGCTTCTAGTTCCAGATCGGCCAAGCGCGCCGCCAGCCGATTGCGCGTGGCGCGTGTCTGGCGGAGGCTCTGTTCCAGCGTCGCTAGTAAATTTTCGTCAGGCATAATGGCAAAGGATGAAGGATGAAGGATGAAGGATGAAATAAGAAACTTTCGTCATGTTCATTTCAACATTCATGCTTCGTTCAGTCGTTATCTATCGCGCTCTAATATGTAAGTCGGGATTGAGCGCAGGGCGTCGCGATACTGCGAAGCGGGTAGCTGGTCGAGCGCGGTACGCGCGGCCTCGGCGAATTCGCGGGCGCGGGCTTGGGCGCGTTTGAGTGCGCCGGTTCGTTCCGCGCGTTCGATGAGCGTGGCGCGCGAGGCCGTTTCATATGCGCCCGTGCGCATGATCAATTGAATGGCGGTGCGTTGCGTTGGGTCGGCTTCGAGTAAGTAGATGAGCGGGAGCGTCAACTTGCCTTCGAGTAGATCGACACCGGCAGGCTTGCCAAGCGTGTCATGCGTGGCGGTGAAATCGAGCAGGTCATCGACAAGCTGGAAGGCCGCGCCGAGATTCAGACCGTAGGCGCGCAGAGCTTGTTGCGCAGCTTCATCGGCCGGCCCTAACAGAGCGCCGATCTCACAGCAGGCACTAAAGAGAAACGCGGTCTTGCGTAGGAGGATGTCGAAATACTGCTCCTCGTTGATGTCGGCGCGGCCGAGCGTGGTCAGTTGCAGCAACTCGCCTTCGGTCATCTTGCGCGTCACGGCGGTCAGGATGTCGAGCACGGGCAGCGAGCGCTCGGCCAGACTCGTCTCGAAGGCCGACATGTAGAGCCAGTCGCCCATGAGCACGGCCGTCTGATTGCCGAAGCGACTGTTGATCGAAGGCCGGTTGCGGCGCGTCTCGGCGTTGTCGATGATGTCATCGTGCACGAGCGTCGCGGTGTGCAGGAATTCCATCACGGTCGCCATGCGGATGACGTTCGCGCGCGCGGCGTCGCCGCCGACCGCGTAGGTCGAGAGCAAGGTCAGCGCCGGGCGGACGCGCTTCCCGCCCGACGCGCGCAGGTAGTCGCCGATGTAGGCGATGACTTGAATGTTGGAGCGCGCCTGCCGCTCGAACTCCGCTTCCACCAGCCGCAGCTCCGGCGCGACCAGATTGAAGATGCGCGCCGCCGTCAGTTGCGGCTCTTCGAGCGTGGCGAATTGGCCCGTGTTCATAAAGTGATCATGACCGCAAAGATGAGCGCTGGTTAACGCTTGCAACTCATCACAACGCGGCGCATCTTTTATAACATTAACCGGCGAGCGGCGAAAGCTTTACGTGCGCTTTATCGCGCCGCACATCAGGAAAGTTGCAGCTTGAAGAGGCGCGCGAAGTTACGACTCGTCGCGTGCGCAAAATCGGCCACGTCCATTTGGTGCAGGTCGGCCACGACGCGCGCGGTTTCGACGACGCGGGCCGGCTCGTTGCGCCGCCCGCGAAAAGGCACAGGCGTCAGGTAGGGGCAATCAGTTTCGACCAGCAGCCATTCGAGCGGTACGCGCCGGGCAATGTCGCGCAGCGGCTCGGCGTTTTTAAACGTGACGTTGCCGGCGAAGGAGATCAGGAAACCAAGATCGAGCGCGGTCTCCGCGAGCGGCCAACCGCCGCCGAAGCAGTGCATGATGCCGTCCTCGTCAGCGTCCGCCCACTCGGCCCGTAAGATGGCTGCCGTGTCCTCGTCCGCTGCACGCGTATGAATGATAACGGGCAGGCGCGCGGCGCGAGCCAGCCGCAACTGTGCGATGAAGACTTCGCGCTGCACGTCGCGCGGCGAGTGGTCGTAATGATAATCAAGCCCGATCTCGCCCCAAGCCAGTACGCGCGCACTCGCAAGCACGAGTCGCTGCAAACGTTCCGCCGCGCGCTCGTCAAACAGACGCGCATCGTGCGGATGCACGCCGACGGCGGCATACACGCCTGCATAGCGTTCGGCCACTGCAACAGCACGCTCCAACACACCACTATGCGGATCGCCCGTGCCTACGTTGAGAATGGCCACGACACCCGCAGCCCGCGCCCGCGCGATCACTTCATCGCGATCAGCGTCGTATTCGGGGCCGTCTATGTGTGCATGCGAGTCAACGAACATGAAGAGAGATTGCGGAATGCGAATTTCGGATTGCGGATTAGCATAGTTCGTTCTTCAATCCGCAATCCGAAATCCGCATTCCGCATTTATTTCAGTCTCGTGCCGTTCGGCACATCTTCGAGAAAGGTGGCTAGGATCGGTCGTCCGTCTTCGCCGGCTGAAGCGGCGAGCACCATGCCCTGTGATTCGAGTCCGCGTAGTTTGCGCGGCTTCAGGTTGGCGACGAAGATGAGTTTGCGTCCGACGAGCGTGGCCGGGTCGTAGTGCTCGGCGATGCCGGCCAGTATCTGGCGCGGTTGTGCTTCGCCGAGATCGACTGTGAAGTGCAGCAGCTTGTCGGATTTTGGGATGCGCTCGGCCGTCAACACTTCGCCAACGCGCAACTCAATCTTCACAAAATCGTCAATCTCGATCTGATTGACGACACCAGCCGGCGCGTTTGGTGTTGCCGCAGCCGGCACGGCTTCGGCTTCGGTCGCACCGCGCATTGGCGGCTCTGGTTTCGTCGCGGCGCTTGCCGCACCGAGCACTGCGTCCGCTTCGGTTGCGTGTGCGCCTGTTGGTGCGGGCGCAACGGTATCGGTGGTCGGCTCAGCGGGCGCATTTGTTGGCTCAGACCTCTTTGCTTCTGCGGCCTGTGCGAGTTCCTGTTCTATCTCTGCCATCTTCTTTGTCTTGTCGAGGCGCGGAAAGAGCGGCGCAACCGCGCTGATGCTCTGCCCTACGCGCAAGCCTCCCCATGTTAGTTTGGTCGGATCGGTAACCGTTAGATCGTCAGTCTGGCCAAGTTGCTGCCAGATTGCCTGCGCCGAGTCAGGCATGAACGGATAGAGCAGCACGGCGAGCCAGCGCAACGATTCGGCGGCGCGATAGAGCACCGCGCCGAGCGTCTGCTGTTGTGCCTCATCCTTCGCCAACTCCCACGGCTTCGCGTCCGAGATCATCTTGTCCGCGCGCGCAATGATCGACCAAGCGGCCTCAAGCGCGCGACTGAAAGCGTGCTCATCAAAGAGACGCGTGAACTGCCCGCGCGCCAGTTCGAGCACGCTCGCCACGCCCTGTGCATCGGGATCGACGCCAACGCGTTTCGCCGCGAGTCTCTGCTCTTCAGCGATATCGGGTGCGGGGATGTGACCGGCGCAGTAACGCTCGATCATCGTGAGCGTGCGGCTCGTGAGATTACCCAGCCCGCTCGCCAGATCGCTATTGGTGCGCGTGATGAGCGCGTCGAAGCTGAAGTTGGAATCCTGCCCGAAGACCATGTCGCGCAACACGTAGTAGCGCACGGCATCGACGGAGAAATGGCGGCGCAAGAGATTAATGTCCACCGAGTTGCCGAGCGTCTTAGACATCTTGCGCCCCGTTTGATCGAGCCAAGTGCCGTGCGCGATGACGCCCGACGGCAGTTGCAGTTTGGCCGCCAGCAAAAACGCGGGCCAGTAGATGGCGTGCTGGCGCAGGATGTCTTTGCCGATGAAGTGGAGCGCACGGCGCGGGTCGTCCTCGCTTTGCGGCCAGAATTTTTCATAAAGCCCGGCACGTTCCGCGTCGTTTGTGCCCCAGCCGAGCGCCGTGATGTAGTTCGTCAACGCGTCGAGCCAGATGTAGACGGTGTGCTCCGGATCATCAGGCACAGGGATCGCCCAACTGACCGACGACTTCAAACGGCTAATCGATAAATCCTGCAAGCCGCGCCGGACAAAGCTGACCACTTCATTGCGCCGCACCTCCGGCTGCACGAATTGCGGCTGTGCAGCATAGAGCGCGAGCAAAGCTTCGTCATAATCCGAGAGGCGGAAGAAGTAACTCTCTTCGGAGACACGGTCGAGCGGCGTGCCTTCGTGCACCAGACACGTCGGCGGATCGCCCTCGCGCGCGGGCTTCGCATACTCGTCTTCGGTCTTAAACGTCGCACACGGCGCGCAGAACCAGCCCTCGTAAAAACCTTTGTAGATCGGCGTGCGTCCTTTCGGCGTCTGCCCCGCTGCCACTAGCCGCCAGAACTCGCCGACCGCGCGATAATGAAACGGCTCGGTCGTGCGCATGAACACATCGTAACCGCCATGCGCGCCGTCGAGTTCGAACGCGGCAAACATCTTTTTCAGCTCGCCGACAATGTAATCGACGTGCTCCTTCGGTGTCTTGCCGGCGCGGGCGGCGGCGCGCTGTACGTTTGTGCCGTGCTCGTCCGTGCCGGTCAGAAAGTACGTCTCAAAACCTCTCTGCCGCCGCGCGCGCACTACGCAGTCCACAACGAGCGTCGTGTACAGATGCCCCAGGTGCGGCAAACTGTTCGCGTAATAGATCGGCGTTGTCGCGTAAAATGTTTTCATCGTTTGCTTAAGTGCTGAGTGCTGAGTCCTAAGTGCTGAGTGAGAAACCCCTTGCTCTAACTCAGCACTCAGCACTTTCTCAATCTTTCCCTCTAATCAATGACATTGCCTCGGCGCGCGTGCGCGAGTCTTTGCGGAACGCGCCGCGAATGGCGGACGTGATCGAGAGTGCGCCGGGCTTCTTCACGCCGCGCAAGGTCATGCACGTATGTTCCGCCTCGATGACGACCATCACGCCGAGCGGCTGCAAGCCGTCCTGCAAAGTGTCGGCGATCTCCGAAGTCAGGCGCTCCTGCACTTGCAAGCGGCGCGCGAAATTCTCCGCCAAGCGCGCGAGTTTCGACAGCCCGAGGATGCGCCCGCCTTTTGGAATATAAGCGATGTGACAGCGCCCGACGAACGGCGCGAGATGATGCTCGCAGAGCGACGCGATGTGTATATCTTTCACGATCACCATCTCATCGTGCTTGTCGCCCGGCAGCGGCACGACATGCTCGCGCGGGTCTTCGCGCATGCCCGCCGTCAGTTCCGCATACATCTCCGCCACGCGCAGAGGCGTGCGCCTCAGACCCGGCCGCTCCGGGTCTTCGCCGATACCCTCAAGGAGCAACCGAACGCCGCGCGCGATCTTGTCCAGATCGACGCCGGCCACAGTTGCCGCCGTCTCGTCCGCTGGCAACTCTACTTCATCCGACTCCGTCGCGGAATAACCTCTGCTCATAGCTTAACTCCAGTGACAAGTGACGAGTGACAAGTGACAAGCAAGACAAGTTGTTAACTCGTCACTCGTCACTTGTCACTCGTCACTACTTTCAGCCATTCCGTCCGCGCCGCTGCTTCGACATCGCGAAACGGGACGTTGTGTTGTTCGGCCGCCGCGCGACAGTCTTCATATTCGGGCGTGGCGTTGGTGACGCGCCCGTCTATGCGCGCGACCTTGATTCGGACGGGGCCGTAGCGCGTCTCGACCGCCACGCGCTCGCGCGCGAGCGCGCTGCGCTCGACCTCATAGCTGCGCACGCCGAGCGTGGTCGTCTCGTTAAAGAGTAGCTGCGTTAAAGCCTCGCGCTCCGCCGGCCGGCACAGGATCGAGACGAGCACGCCGGGCCGGTTCTTCTTCATCTGCACGGCCGTAAAGTAACAGTCGAGCGCCCCGCGTTGGAAGGCGCGCGCCATCACGTGCCCGACGATCTGCGGCGACACGTCATCAAGATTCGTCTCGATCATCAACAGCCGTTCGTTCTGGGCGTCCGTATCGGTCTCGCCCACAAACACGCGCAGCACATTCGGAAACTTCTCATAGCTACGCCCGCCCGCGCCATACCCGGTCGCACGCAAGCGCAGCGCCGGCACGGGGCCGTAATTCTCGCAGAGCGTGCTGACAATGGCCGCGCCGGTCGGCGTGACCAACTCGCCGACGATGTCCGTCGCATAGATGGGCCGGTCGCGCAACAACTCCACGACGGCCGGCGGCGGCACGGGGAAACGCCCATGCGCCATCTCGACCGTGCCGCTCCCTACGTGCAGCGGCGACGCGGCGAACCCTTCAACGCCCAGCAACTCAAAACCGATGCACGCGCCGACCACATCAACAATCGCGTCGAGCGCGCCCACCTCGTGAAAATGTACCTGCTCAACCGGCATGTTGTGGACGCGCGCTTCGGCCTCCGCCAAACGCGTGAAGATGCGCGCAGCTCGCGCCTTCACGTCATCGCCCAGCCGCGACCGCTCGATGATCTTAAGAATTTGACTCAAGCCACGATGATGATGGTGCTCGCCCGTCTGCACGTCGGCGCGTATGGCGCTAATCCCTGCGCGATCAACCTGCTCGAACCTGACCTCAAAGTTACCGAAATCAAGCTGCTCCAACTGCTCCACCAGCGCGCGCCTATCCGCCCCGGCACTCACCAACGCGCCGAGCGTCATGTCGCCGCTCACACCGGCAAAACAATCGAAATAGAGTAATCGCATCTGTACAACTAAAGGTCAGTGCCGAGTGACAAGCAAGACAACTTGTCCTAACTCGTCACTTGTCACTCGTCACTTGTCACTGCTGTTAACACTTCCCCGGCGCGCCCTTGCAATACGGCGTGACAGTAGGGCGAGAATGGAGTTTGCTCCGGATTGATCTCAACTGTGTATGCGCCGGCTTGCAACGCGATCTCCGGTAGCTGCATCGCTGGATAGACAAGCGCGGATGTGCCGATGACGAAACAGAGATCGCTCTGCGCCGCCGCACTGGCAGCGCGCTCGAAGATGCCCGGCGGCAATAGCTCGCCGAACAATACCACGTCAGGCCGCATGGGTGCGCCGCACGTGCGACATGCGGGCGGACGAGGGCCGTCGTCCGCCGCGCGTAGATCGATGCGGGCCTGACAAAGCGTGCAACGCGCACGCCAGATATTGCCGTGCAATTCCAGCACGTCGCGTGCGCCGGCCTGCGCGTGCAGGTCGTCGATGTTTTGCGTGACAAGCGTGAGTGCAGGACAGCTTTCTTGCCACGCCGCAAGGACATGGTGGGCAGGATTAGGCTGCAAATCCTGCAAGACCCCGCGCCGGTAATCGAACCATTCCCAGACGGCCGGCAGATCGCGTTCGAGCATCTCGGCCGAAGAGATCAGACTGAAGGGCATGCCCTGCCACACGGCCGCTTGACCGCCGCCGCGAAACGTTGGTACGCCGCTCTCGGCCGACACGCCCGCACCAGTCAGCTCAAACACGCGCCGCGCCCGGCCGAGCCGCGCCCGCACCTCGGCCAGTACATCAGTGGAAATTTCCAGTTGCATCGTAAATTCAGGCGCGATGGTAGCAGAGCGCGCTACCGCAGTGTCAAGCAAGCTGTCTGCTAACATACAAGCATGAGCGGCGTGTGTGCGCCATTAGCCCAAGCGAAAGGCCGTGCGCTATACTTTTGACTTTTCTAACGGCTGCGCGTGTGCACCGTGAGCTTGGGCGAGCGAAGGAAACTGACAACTTTGAAGCTGGTAGAGATACAACAGACGTTGCGCGAGCGCGTACGCGCGACCGCCGAAGAGCAATTCGGCGTCACACTTGAAACGGTCGCCGCCGAGATTCCACCGCGCACAGAGTTAGGCGATCTGGCCTTCCCCATCGCCTTTGAGTTGGCGAAGCGCATCAAGCAAGCTACGGGGCAGAAGACGAACCCGCGCGCACTCGCCGACGAGTTGAAGACGGCGCTCGAAGCCGAGCCGCACGTTGCGCGCATAGAGGTCGCCGGTGCAGGCTATCTCAATGTCTTCTTCGACCGCGCGGCCCTGTTAGCGCAATTCGCCGGCGAGACAGCTAACGAGTCAGCCGCACACGAGCGTGGCGCAGAGCAGAAGATCATCGTCGAGCATACGAACATCAATCCGAACAAGGCGGCGCACATCGGGCACTTGCGCAATGCTGTGCTCGGCGACGCGTTCGTGCGCGTATTGCGTGCAACCGGCGCGGAGGTTGAGGTTGACAATTACATCGACAACACCGGCGTACAGGTCGCCGATGTGGTTGTCGGCTTCATGCACGTCGAGCACATGACGCTGGCGGACGTGCGCGCGCTCGACAAGTCGCTGCCGCCGGAGCGACCATTCGATTATTACTGCTGGGATTTGTACGCCAACGTGGGTCTGTTCTATCGCCACGGCGACCCGGATGCAAAAGAAGACCCGGAGCGTTTGCGGCTGCGCGTCGAGACTTTGCACGCACTCGAAGCGGGCGCTAATCCGACGGCCGCATTGGCCGATTATGTCGCGACGCGCATAGTCGAATGTCACTTGCGCACGATGGAGCGGCTCGGCATACGTTACGATCTGCTGCCACGCGAGTCCGACATTTTGCGGCTCGGCTTCTGGCAACGCGCGTTTGAACGTTTGCAGGAGACGGGCACGATCCGGCTTGAGACCGAAGGCAAGCTCGCCGGTTGCTGGATCATGCCGACCGATCTGCACGAAGGCACGGACGAGCACGAGGCCGATAAGATTATCGTCCGCTCGAACGGCATCGTCACCTACGCTGGCAAAGACATCGCCTATCAACTCTGGAAGTTGGGCCGGCTGGGCAAGGATTTTTTCTACAAACCATTCCACACCTACCCTGATGGGCACACCGTCTGGGTCACGACCAGCGAAGAGCCGCAAGCCGCGCAGACACAGCCACATTTCGGCGGCGGGCGCATGGTCTATAACGTGATCGACTCGCGGCAGTCGTACACGCAGGACGTGGTGCGGCGCGGGGCGGCGGCGGTCGCGCCTGACGTGGGCGCGGCGGCGAGCGTGCATCTGGCGTATGAAATGGTCGCGCTCTCGCCCGCCGCGTCCGAGGAGTTAGGTTTCGAGTTGAGCGCCGAAGACCGCGCGCGCCCCTTTATCGAGATGAGCGGACGCAAGGGTCTCGGCGTCAAGGTGGATGATCTGGTCAATCGACTCGAAGCTGGCGCACTCGCGGAAGTCGAAGCGCGCCACGCGGATTTGTCACAGGAAGATAAATGGCAGACCGCGCGCGCGATTGCCGTCGGCGCACTGCGCTATTTCCTGTTGAAATGGACGCGCAATTCGCTGATCGCGTTTGATTTCAAAGAGGCGCTGTCGTTCGAGGGCGAGACCGGCCCTTATTGTCAGTACGCAGCCGTGCGCGCCAATTCGATCTTTCGCAAGCTTGAGCCGGCGTTGGTCGCCGAAGCGCGCCAACTGTTAAGCGAGGCCGGCACACATGACCATCAGATGGAAGCTGTGCGCCAAGTCTTAACGGGCGCGAGCGGCGATGAGCTATGGTCGCTTGTGACGCTGGCCGCGCGGCTTGATGAAGCGGTCGCGCAGGCGGCGCTACAGGAAGAGCCAGCGCATCTGGCGAAGTTCACCTTCCAGCTTGCGCGCGCCTTTAACCTGTTCTATCACCGCCATCACATACGGGGCGAGGCCGACGCCGCGCGTCGCGCCGTCCTGATCCAAGTCGCGGAGATCGCTTGCCGGCAGTTAACCTCCGCGCTCGATATCTTAGGTATCACCGTGCCCGAACGAATGTGACAATGCGGCCCTTTTGCTCTTGCATGAACGTATATTAGTATGCATTTGAGAGTACCTTGCGTATGCGTACCAAGCCGCCGCAGCGCGGCGATTGACTTTAGCCCGGCGTTTCAACGCCGGGAATGCAGCGCAGCGATAACCGGCGTCGCGTCAGCGACACTTGAATGGCGCTCTTCAGGCTCAAGCGTCGCTAACGCGACGCGGTGGTTTGATGAACAGGTTACAGCCAACTGGCTAAATCGAAGACGTAAAATCTTATGCTCATTGTTATGAAAACCGACGCGACCGAGCGTGAGATCGCGGACGTGTTGCGTGTGATCGAAGAACTCGGTTTGCGCGGGCATCCGCTGCCCGGCGCGCAACGCACGGCCATCGGCATCACGGGTAATCAAGGCGCGGTCGATGCTTCGCACTTCGAGAATCTACCCGGTGTGGCCGAGGCGATCCGCGTCAGCAAGCCCTACAAGTTGATCACGCTCGATCTGAAACCGGAAAAGACCGTCGTGCGCGTGGGCGACGCGGCCATCGGCGGCGACGAGTTGGCGCTCATCGCCGGCCCTTGCGCAATTGAGAGTCACGCGCAAGCGTTCGCGATTGCCGAAGCTGTGCGGCGCAGCGGCGCGCGCTTCTTTCGCGGCGGGGCGTTCAAGCCGCGCACCAGCCCTTACGCCTTTCAGGGTCTCGGCGAAGAGGGCTTGAAGATTCTGGCGGAGGTGCGCGAGGCTTACGGGTTGAAGATCGTGACCGAGGCGCTGGACGAGCATGGCGTCGATCTGGTCGAACGCTACGCCGACGTGCTCCAGATCGGCGCGCGCAACATGCAGAACTTTACGCTCTTGAAGCGCGCCGGGCGCTCGCCTCTGCCTGTACTCTTGAAACGTGGGCTGTCGGCGACCTTGGACGAGTGGCTGCTCGCCGCCGAGTACATCATGGGCGAAGGCAACTACAACGTGATCCTGTGCGAGCGCGGCATCCGCACCTTTGCGCAGCACACGCGCAATACGCTCGATCTGGCGGCCGTGCCGGCCGTGCGCCGCGTCTCGCATCTGCCGGTCGTCATCGATCCCTCACACGGCACGGGCAAGAACTACATGGTCACGCCGCTTGCGCGCGCGGGCGTTGCCACCGGCGCGGACGGACTCATCATCGAAGTCCACGACCAGCCGGAGAAGGCTCTCTCCGACGGCGCGCAATCGCTCACGCTCGAACAGTACGCGCATCTGGTGACGGAAGTGCGCGCCATCCACGAGGTCATCGCGCCTGCGCCAGTGGGATAAGCTACCGGGAGCGTTAAACGGCAAAGGCTGCGAAGCAGGCCGCAGAGGATGCAAAGAATTATTTTGCGCTCTTTGCGGTCTGCTTTACATTTTTTGTAATTAAATTCCCTTCAGTATCTCGACCAATTCATTCGTGAACGCCGAACGTGGCAGCACGCGATCAAATCCTGCTTGCCGCGCGCGCTGTTGCAAGTCCGTCTGCACATGCGCGAAGAAGCCGATGACCGGTACGGTGCGTAGGTGTTCATCAGCTTTAAGTCGGGCCGTGAGCGCAAACGGATCGAGGCGTTGCGCTTGCAAATCGGCAATGATAAGCGCAGGCGGCTCATGTTCGGCGGCCGCGAACAGCGCGGCCGGGTCGCGTATAAATTCGACCGCCACACCTAAGTTCTCCGCCGTTGTGCGAATCTTCGCGGCGAAAAACAGATCATCGACGACGACCACAACGCGACTCTTCATTTATAATCACCTCGCACGAGCAGACACGGCGCGGGCCGGATTAACAGCAGCCGCGCCCGGCATTCATTGCATACAGGTCATAAAACTTTGGCGACCATAGAAACACTCAACGCACCAACGGACATGGCTGCCGAGCCGGCGGTTGAACTCGGCAGTTTCGCCCCGCCGCTTGCGCCGGAACATGACACAAGGCGGTGTGTCATTGCAACTTTCAACATTCGTTATGCGGTCGGGCGCTTTCTGATCTCCGGCGGCTTGCTACGCAAGGCCGGTCTCGCCTACAACCGCCCGCGCCCGCCCGTCGTCGCGCGTCACCTTGCGACCGCGACCGCGCTGTTTACTCACGCTCGACTCATGCCGCGCCCTGACATCATCGCTCTGCAAGAGGCGGATCGCGGGACGGTGCGGGCGGGCGGGTATCACGTCGCGCGCGAGTTGGCGCGCGCCTTACAGATGGATTATGCGCACGCGGCGATGAACATTCCGCGCGGCGAGGAGCCGAAAGATCGACAGTGGTATCTCGATTTCGAGGAGCGCATCGGTCTCAATGATCCGGGCGATACGGGCGTCGCCATTTTGAGCCGCCGACCCGTAGCGGAAGCGCGGCGCGTCGATCTGCCCTGGACTGAGTGCGCTTGGCGACCGCGACTCGCCCTCGCGTGCAGCGTTGCGGTCGGCGGGCGGCGGCTGAACATTTTCAACACGCACATCGACCCGCACGCCAACGTCACTGAACAACTAGCGCAACACGAAGCCGTCCTCGCCGAATCCGACCGGCGGCGCGGCGAGCCGACCATATTGCTCGGCGACTTCAACACGCTCTTCCCCAAATCGCGTGCGGCCATGCGCGAGTTGCTTGAAGCGCACGGCTTCACGACGCCGATGCCGACTGGCACGGCCACTTGGCGCGCCGGTCTGATCCGCTTGCACGCCGATTGGATTTTTGTGCGCGACGTGCGCGTGCTCCGTTGGGGCGTCGCGCGCCCTTTGAAAGTATCTGATCATTGGCCCGTCTGGGCTGAGATCGAATTACCGGCCGGGGCCGGCGCACAATGAAGCCGCCTACGAATAAGCACGTCCACGTGCTCACGAGCCGGCAGAACCCGCTCGCACAACAGGCCCGCGCCGTGCGCGCCGGCAAGCAGCCGGATTTAATCTTCATCGAAGGCTTACGCTTGTCAGAGGAAGCAGTGGCCGCAGCGCTGCAAGTCGAGACCGCGCTGTTTACCGAGCGGATCACGCGCGAGGCACGCGGCCGGGAGTTATTGTCGAACTTACAGAGCACAGGCGCGCGGCTCTCTGAAGTGAGCGAGAGTGTACTGGCATCAGTCGCCGATACAGACACGCCGCAGGGTCTCATCATGTTGGCCCGCCGCCCGCGGGCAGACCGTAACAGACTCGATGATGTGCGGACGGATGTGCCGCTGCTCGTCATCATTCATGGTGTCAGTAATCCGGCGAATGCCGGCGCGATGCTGCGTGTGGCGGAAGCGGCCGGGGCGACGGGCGTGATCGCGACCGACGGCACGGTTAATCTGTTTGCTCCGAAGTCGCTGCGCGGCGCGATGGGTTCAGCCTTTCGGCTGCCGATCTGGATGGGCGCAAGTTTCACAGAGGCGCTTGCCTGGTGTACAACGCGCGGCATCGACACCGTCGCTACCGATCTGCACGCGGCCCACAAGCACACTGATGTTAACTGGATGGGGCCGCATGCGCTCATCATGGGCGCGGAGGCGCGCGGACTCACCCGACAGGAGTCGGCCGCCGCCACCGCCCGTCTACGCATTCCCATGCAGCCGCCGGTCGAAAGCCTCAACGTGGCGACGGCGCTCGCGATTGTGCTTTACGAAGCGGCGCGCCAGCGCGAAGGCAAAAGGCAAAAATAAAAAACAGAACCGGAGCGCGCAACGCGCACATGCGCTCGATGTTGTCATTCATTTTTGCCGATTAACCTTTGCCTTTTGCCTTTTGCCTTCTGTTACAATAGCGCCAGCGCCAAACAAGCGACAGTTCTTCCCTCCCCTGCGCAGCGTCCGGTCGGACATGCGCGTTATCCGGCGCGCAAAAGCTCTTGTCTGTTGAACCCCGTCAGGTCGGAGACGTATAGATTCGCATGGACGAAAAAGCGGAGCGGAAACCGGGCGGCGCGAAACGCGACGAGGCGCTGGTCGAACGACTCTTCCGGCGCATGCTCGACCGCGTCGGGGCGGTCGTCGATCGCAAACTCGGGCGCGAGCTTGAAGCCCAGAGCGGTTTCACCACCTCGCGCCTGATCGAACGCATGAATCGCCTGATTGACGAACGCGCGCGACAGGACGCCAAGCGCGGGCGCATCGCGCCGCATCATCTCAAGCTCAAGATCGAGTGGGGCACGCACTCGGAGGCCGAGCCGGAGACGATCAAAGAGATCGAACATGAAGTGTTGGCCGCGGCCATAGATCATATCAATGATCAACGGCTGCGCACGCTCGCGCCGGTCGAGATCGAGACGATGGTAGACATTTTCACCACCGGCATCGCCGTCGATCCGACCTACGGCGAATTTGAAGATCAGTTGAAGGAAGAGGACGAGGCCCACCGGCGCGAGGCCGAAGGGTTGACGGCGGACGTGCCGAAAGCGAGCATCGCTGTGTCGCATGACGAAGTGCTCCACGTGCGCGTGACGCTGCCCGACGAGACGCAGGAGTTGCAGTTGCATCTCACGCCGGGCGGGCGGCGCTTGAGCGTTGGGCGCGCACACGATAGCGATCTGCCGCTCAACCATCAGAGCGTGTCGAAGATTCACGCCGCGCTTCTGCTTAATCGTGAAGGCACATTGTTGGTCTCCGACACAGGCTCGACCAACGGCACGTACATCAACGGTCGCCGCATCGCCTACGGCGAGGCGCGCCAAATTGAAGAGGGCGATGTCGTCGGCTTCGGCGATGTCGAGGTCAGATTTAGAAAGGCAGTGACAAGTGACGAGTGACAAGTGACGAGTAAGAAGAGCTTCTTTCTTGTCACTCGTCACTCGTCACTTGTTACTCATCACTATTTTCTTATGTACCAGTTGCCAGAAAAACAACCGGCGCTTTTGAGTCTCGTCTATACGGCGGGGCTGGGGTTAATGGCCTTGTGGCTCGGCGTGTCGCTGGTGCGCGGGATGCGGCGCAGGCGCTCGGCCCTTGCGACGGTCGCAGCGCGCGATCTGCCGACTGAGGTGCGGCAACGGCTGGGCGTCACGTCAACCAATCGCGGTCTCTACTGGCTGCGCTGGCTCTTTGTGCTGCTCGCGCTCGCCGTCTTCGGCTTTCACACCTACTGGGCGCATTATGCCGAAGAGCGCAACGACCGCTTTCAGGAGTTGAGTTACAAAGACCTGCGCAATCGGCGGCTCGCGGAATCGACGCTGCGCGGTTGGATTCTTGATCGCAGCGGCAAGTTGGAGAACGCGCTGGCGCTCTACACGCGCGCACCCAACGGCGAGATCACGCGTACCTATCCGCTCGACCGTGAGATGGCGCAACTGTTCGGCTCAGATCGCGGCGACGCGGGGCTGGAGCGTGCGCTCTTCGGCGTGCAGAGTGAATCCGTGCCGGAGGCGTTGGACGTGGCGCTCGGTCATGATGTCAAACAGCCGGCAAATCTAGACGTGCGACTGACGATTGATCGCGACATGCAGAAGACGGCGGTCGAGCAGTTGCGCGACCGGCACGGCGCGGTCGTCGTCTTGAATCCGCAGACGGGCGAAGTGCTGGCGATGTACAGCAATCCGTCCTACAGTCTCGCAGAGGTGCAGGACGAAGCGAACTGGATCAAGCTCGATGCCAACGAGCGCGACCGCCCGCTCGTCAATCGCGCCTTGCGGGCTTATTACATTCCCGGCTCGACGTTTAAAACCGTCGTCAGCATCGCCGCGTTCCTGTCCAACATGCAGGACTCACAGTTCACTTGCAGCGGCGGCGGTTACTACGCTGCGCCCGGCTCGCCGCCTATCTTCGACAGCGGCGGCACGGGCGAAGTGCATGGGCACATCGGCATCGACATCGCTTACGAGGTCTCCTGCAATCAGTTCTTCGCGCAGATGGCGGTCAAGCTCGGCCCTGAGCGTTTGAAGCAAGCCGCGCAACTGCTCGGCATCGGCACGTATGACGACCCGGCCGACACGACGAAAGGTCGCCGCCGGCCCGACATCTGGAACACGAGCAGCCCGGCTGTCGCGCGCGCGCTTGCGCCGGTCGAGTCTGCCATCGTGACGGGGCCGAAGATGCGGACTTACGATCTCGCGCTCGAAGGCTTCGGGCAAGGTTACGCCGGGCAGATGACGCCGCTTCAGATGGCGATGGTGGCTGCGACCGTGGCCAATCTCGATGGCCGGTTGATGAAGCCGAAGATCGAATTCAACCAACCGCCCGCCGTCTTCAATCAAGTGCTCCGCCCGGAGCAAGCCGCACAGATACGACGCTTCATGGGGCTGGTGACGCAGGGGCCGTCGGGCACAGCCACGTCCGTCTTCGCGCCCATCACGGCGCAGGGGCTGCTGACGGGCGGTAAGACCGGCACAGCGGAGAAGGAAGTGCCGGTCTATGATCCGAAGACCGGCGAGCCGAAGACCGTGACACGCTACGAGAAGGACAAGCGCGGCAACATCATTCGCGAGTACAAGGAGATCGTCATCGACCACGAGCACAAGCGCGTGGACAGTTGGTTCCTCTGCATCGCGCCGCTCGCCTATCCGCAACTCGCCATTGCCGTCATCATCGAAGGCGGTGGCTACGGCGCGAGGGCCGCCGCGCCCGTCGCCGCCGCGCTCGTCCTGAAAGCACGCGATCTGGGTCTACTGGGCAACGCGCAACCGGGCACGCCCGCGACCGCGCCGCAGCAACAGCAGCCGCGCACCGGTCAGCCGCCGTCGCGCCCGCAGACGCAGCCGACGGGTCAAACACAGGCCCAGCCGCAGCCGACAGCACGCACGACCCAGCCGCGCCCTAATGCTACACCGCGCGCTGCGCCGACGCGGACGCCGTAGCAGAGCGGCCAAGACAGAGGTCATCCGTCAAGGGGAGAGCAAAGGGTCGTTATGAAGAATCGCGCTTCGTCACATCTGTTAGCTATCTTGATCATCGCCGGCTTTGAGATCGCCGGCTACGTGGCGGTCACGCGCGCGGCGCTGTTGCGTGGCTATCAGCCGCCGCTCGCGAGTGCCGTGCGCGACATATTGTTGTACATCCCAATCATCGCGATCCTGTTCTGGCTCTCGCGCGTTAAACGATTCGCCGGCAACTGGACGCTGTTCACGACGGCGATCCTGCTCTTCTCCGTCGGGCTGCTCGTGCAATATCGGCTCTACAGCGATCCGGAGTACAACTCGCGCAACAAGGCCGAGGCGCGCGCAGCAAAGACCCAGGTGCTGCGGCTGCGCTATATCAATCAGTTTTACGACGCCGAGAAGAAGAAGTTGATGGGTCTGCCGACCGACCAGCAACAGGCCGAAGCGATGTTAGAGCAACAGGCCGAGGCGCGCGCATCGACGGTCAACGCGCGCAGCGTGCTCACATCAGGGCGTACATGGATTCCTTTGCTCGCGCTCGCGGCCCTAGTGCTCGCCTACTCTTTCTGTGTGCGCGACGAGTTTCTGAATCTTGTGCAACGGCACAGTTTCATCATCGTGCTGATCACGCTCGTCCCACTGATCGCTGCGGTCGTCACGTCGAGCGCGGGCAAGGCGCTCGGCAACATGACGCCGTGGGAGCCGTCGAAGGTTCCCTTTCTGCTTGGATTTGCTGGGATACTGACGGCCTATTATCGCGATCTGGCCAAGACTTACTGGGGCATGCCGCGTGCGCAGGCGATCATTCCGCTACTCGTCATGGCGGCCATACCGTTCATTCCCTTCTTCGCGTTGAAGGACTTCGGGCAGATGCTCGTCTTCAGCGGCGCTTATGCCGTGCTGTATCTGGTCGCGGTGCGGCGCTGGCCGCAACTGCTCGTCTTCGTCGGCTCGGTCGTGCTACTGATCAGCATACTTGTCGTCGGCGCGTTGCCGACGGACGTGCAGGCGAAAGTGCCTTTGCTACCGACGCTCGCCCGACCAGTCTCGGCGGCGCTCCCGGCGCGCATACAGCAACGTTTTCACCTGTGGCTCGACGGTTTCGATCCGCCGCCGCCGGGTGTGTGGTGGTGGAAGAAAGATTATGAGGAGGCGTTGGCACGCGATCCGCGCATGAAGGAGTTGGCGGATGAGAGCGAGACGATGCAGCACACGGTGAACGTGGATGTGTGGTTCGACCGCATCGCGTTTCAACCGGCGCAGGCGACCTTCGGCATCGCGTCGGGCGGCGCGACCGGACGCGGTCTCGGTCTCGGCTTCGCGGAAGTGATCCCCGTCTCGGATTCCGATTACATCTACGCGGCGATTGCCGAAGAGCTAGGTCTGGCGGGCGGCGCGGTCGTCATGCTCGCGCTCATCGTGCTCGTGGCGGCCGGCGTGCGGACGGCGCTCGACGCGCGCGATATGTTTACCAAACTGTGCGCGGCGGGGCTGACCGCTTTCATCGGCTTTCAGGCGCTCGTCAACATCGGCGGCATCACGCGCGCACTCCCCATGACCGGCATCACGCTGCCCTTTGTCAGTCACGGCGGCTTCAGCTTGATCACCAGCTTCGCCATGCTCGGCATGCTGCTGGCCTTCTCGCATCGCAACGCAAAGGATGCGGCGAGCGTGCCTGCGCCCGTCGGAGCGCACCCCGTGCGCGCAGAGAGCGAGGCAGTGGCATTGTCGGCGGTCGAATAAGTTAGAAGGCAGAGAGCAAAGATGAGTGAGCAAACAGGCACAGTAACTATCGAGACAGCGTTCGTCACAGATCGCGGTCTCAACGAGAAACGTCCGCTCAATGAGGACTCTTATCTGCTCGACGCTGCGCGCGGCATCTTCGCCGTGGCGGACGGCGTCGGCGGCGCGGAGGCCGGTGAGGTCGCATCGCAGACGGCCGTCGAAGTGCTCGATGAAGCGTTTCGTCATCACAAGGCGGGCGACGACGTTGAAGACTTGATGGAGTTGGCCATTCAACGGGCCAACGCCTCGATCTATCAACTGGCGCACGAAGAGCGGCGCTTCGCTATGATGGCGACGACGATTGTTGCGCTGCACTTGGCCGGCCGGCACGCGACCATCGGACACGTCGGCGACTCGCGCCTCTATCGGCTCGCGCCTGACGGCACGCTGCACCGCGAGACGGACGATCACTCGGTCGTCGAAGAAGAGGTGCGCGCTGGGCGCATGACGGCCGAGCAGGCCGCGCATCATCCTAGCCGCAACGTCATCAGCCGCGCGCTCGGCGCGGAGCAGTCGGTCGAAGTGGATTTGCAGACGAAGGAGGTTGAAGACGGCACGATCTTCTTGCTCTGCTCCGACGGCATCACGCGGCACATCCCCGACACCGAGTTGAGCGCGCTGCTTCGCGACACAGACTCGCTCGAAGCCGCCTGCGCGGAGATGAAACGGCGCTGCCACGAGCGCGGCGCGGAAGATAATCTGACGGCCGTCGTCGTGCGCGTCGGCGCGAGGGCCGAAGGAGCAACGCCAACTCCTGCGGCCGATGATCTGGATCGAACGATCCAGACTAACCATAAGCAGATCGCAGCGGACGCCCAAGCAGCAGCGAGTGCAGCGGCGGTGACGGCGACAACGCCATCGCTCCAACGGCCTTTCGCCAACAAAGGTATGGCTAATAGCGGTACACGTGTCGTCGTGCCCGCCCCGCAACCGGACGAGCAGACGGCAATTCACACCAGTAATCCGGGGCATGGCCCACGACCAAACAGCGCGGTCGGGCGCGCCGGCAATTGGTTCGGCGTCCTGCTGCTCGTCGTGGGCGCGGCGGCGCTCGCCTTCTACGGCGGGATGCGTTACCAACGCGCGCACGCGGTCTTCGGTAGCGATCCGACCGCGAGCA
Source organism: Pyrinomonadaceae bacterium (assembly GCA_045807745.1). Taxonomy (GTDB): domain Bacteria; phylum Acidobacteriota; class Blastocatellia; order Pyrinomonadales; family Pyrinomonadaceae; genus QHXQ01. Next base: position 299,241 of record JBJMGT010000015.1, on the reverse strand, counting down.
CTACGCCCACGCCGACACCGGAGAGTCCGGAGGCGCGGTTCGAGCGTCTGCGCCGCGAGGTTGACGCCGCGCCGGGCGCGATGGCCCAGCGTTACGCGGATGAGTTGAGCCGGCAAGAACCGCAGACGAACGAGCCGGAGTTTCTTTATCTCTACGGGCGGGCGCTTTTGCTCTCAGGCAAACAGCCGGAAGCGATGCGCGTCTTTGCGCAGGCGCTTCAGCGTCTGAATGAACAGGCGGCCGCGAGCCGTGACCCGCTGCGCGTCGAAGCGCGGATTGCAACGGCCGCTGCTGCTTTGAAATCTAACGACCGGGCGGCGGCTGAAAGGGCCGCGCGCGAGCTTGACGAAGTGATCGAACAGCAGACGAGGGTGAACGCGCCGGCCGGTGTCGCTTCGCCGACGCCGCCATAGATATTGCTCACTTGTAAAGGATCGGACTTGCGGATTTGATTTGCAGCGCGCGCAATCGATGAGTGAACTGAAGCTTCAACAGAGCCGGCTGGACGGGCGCTATGACATTATCGAATGTCTTGGGCGCGGCAGCTATGCCGAAATCTACGTTGCGCGCGACGAGGCGGCCCCGCCCGGCGCGCCGGAAATGGTCGTTATCAAAGCGCTCAACGTCTTCCTGCAAGGCTCAATCGATCCGGAGTTGGAGCAGACGCTCATCGACAACTTTCGCAACGAGGCGGTCGCGCTCGACCGCGTGCGTCATCCGAACGTCATCAATCGTCTGGGGCATGGCACAGCCATCGATCTCGCTGGTCAGACGTTTCACTACCTCGTGCTCGAATACCTGCCCGGCGGCGATGTCGCCAGCCTCTGTCGCAAGAGACCGCTACCGCTCGAACGCGCGCTCTACTATCTCGAACAAGTCTGCGCCGGGCTGACACACGCGCACGAGCACGATGTCATTCACCGCGACATCAAGCCGCAGAATCTGTTGCTTACGGCCGACCGCGAAACGGTGAAGATCGCCGACTTCGGCATCGCCAAGATCGAGGCGCTTGAAGGCGCGATCACACGCGTCGGCACGGACATCTATGCCGCGCCCGAACATCATCCGCTCATGCAGACGGGGCCGCTTGATACGGCCATGCTGAGCACTGCGCCCAAGCAGTTGACGCCCGCTGCGGATGTCTATTCGCTCGCCAAGACAACCTACATGATGCTCACCGGCGATGCGCCGCGCCAGTTCTCGCAGCAACCCATTGCGGACTTGCCCGCGCAGATCGCAAGCGAGCCTTGGGCTGCGTTTGTCCTGCGCGTGCTGCGCCGTGCGACTGAGACAAATCCGACGAAGCGTTATCAACGAGTCCCGGAATTCTGGGCCGAGCTGCGCGATGCGGCGATGCCGCAGACGCGTCTGCTCGTCATGCCGACAGGCGAGGAGACACACCAGTTGCCGCCGGTGCGGGCCGCACAGCGCGCGGAAGAGTTGCCGCCGCGCCCGCAACCCGTGCAGTTTGAGTTGAGACAGCAGGGACAGCAGGCGGGCTTGATGCGCGGCGACGCGCCGACGCGCCCGCGCATCGTCGTGCCCGTCACGCTCCCGCCGCCAATCGAAACAAAGCCCGCACACGTCGCACCCATGCCGGCCCAACAGTCGCAGCCGCCTGCGCGTGTCGATGCAGCGCACAAAGAGTTGGCCAAAAAGGAAGAGGCGCGCGAGCCGTTGATGCGCCGGCTCATCCCTGATAGTCGCTTGCATCGTTGGCTGATCGTCTTGCTCCTGCTCGCGGGTTTCGCCGTGCTGCTGTTGGGCACACACGCTTACGTCCGCAGCCGCGCCGGCACGCCCGCACCGGCCGCACAGACGCAGACCAACGCGCCTGCTAATGCGAACAAGCAAACCGGGCGCGAAATGGCGACGCTGACCAACGTCAACCTGCGCACGGGGCCGAGCAAGACCTATCCGAAGATCGGCGAAGCGGAGCGCGGCTCGCGTGTGCGCGTCCTGCAATGCAGCGGCAGTTGGTGCGAGGTGCAGGTGCTCGAACACGGGCAACCGCGCGCGGATGAAAGCGGCGCTGAGCAAGGTTGGCTTGACGCGACCAAGTTAAGATGATTAGTCTCTAGCGAGAGCAAACGAGGTGATGCGACGGTGAGCATAATCGATTCGATCCGCAAGTGGATTGACGGCGAGGTGGACGAAGACCCGCTAGCGACCGCCGATGAGCAGGCGCGCCCGCGCCGCGTCTGGGAAGAGTTTCTCGTTAAGATCGCGCGCGAGATCGAACACGTCATGCAGCGCGAGATGTTCACGCCGCCCGGCGGCCCCACCTACATCCCGCCCGAATACATCGTCTATCTAAGCGCCGACGATGATAAAGACTGGCAGGGCGAGAAACGGCGCGGTCTCGAACAAGGTCTCTTCTACGTGTTGTCGGAGCGCGCGCGCGAGTTGAGCGGGCACACACAACTCGCGACCAAATCATTCGCCGTCGAGTTGCGCGTGGACGGCACGCTCAACAAGGGCGAGTTCCGCGTGCAACCTGTGTGGGACGCGACCGAGAGCGGGCACACAATGGTCACAGCGCGCCCGTCTGAAGTGGGCGCGGCCACCGTGCCCGATGTGCAGGACGAAGAGAGCGAGCAGGCCGAGGGCGAAGTGACGCGCGTGCGGGCGCGCCCCGTCGAGCTTTACACGGTTGAGGTGTGGCGCGGCGGCGTGCGGCAGACGGTCGTGCCCATCGGCAAGCCGGAGATCACTATCGGGCGTGGCTCCAAGTCTACGACGGTCGATCTCCCGATCAAGGGTGACCCGGAAGTGAGTCGCATACATGCCCTGCTCGCGCGCGACCCGGAAGGTAAGTATTGGTTGACAGCGAAGGGGCGCAATCCCACACTTGTCGGCGGGCGCGAGGTCACGCGTGAAGAGAGCACTGAGATTGTGCCTGACGACAAGATCGAAATCTGTAGCTACACCCTGCGGATACAACCGAAGTAGTTATTCACCGAGAAGTGCCCGACCAACGTTTAAGGAGAGACGACGAATGACTTACATCGTGACCGAGTTGTGCGTTGACTGCAAGTACACTGACTGCGCGGCTGTCTGCCCGGTCGAAGCGTTTCACGAGCTACCAGATCGCCTCTACATCAATCCCGTGACCTGCATCGACTGTGACGCCTGCGTGCCCGAATGTCCCGTCGAAGCGATCTTCTCAGAGGCGACCTTACCCGAACAATACGCCGACTGGCTCGAACTAAACGCCGAGGCCGAGCAATACCCGATCATCAGCATCAAAAAAGAAGCCCTCTACGGGCCCGCCTGCACGGGGCCGCAACCTACTTAATAGAGCCTATGCTTGGCTGTGACGCTCGGTAGCAGTTAACGACACAACAAAGACCGCTAGGGCTGGTTAAGTCAGGCTTGCAGGGCACGCTGCCATATTGAGTGGTAATTTACGCCCTTCAGCCGCAACTGCCGCTGCTAGCGGTCTAATTGTGCTGTGGCAGGTTTAAGTTTGCAGGATGCGCCTATCTCTCAGACCATGAATCTGCCAGCAGATATAACTGAGTTGCTTAATGCTTTGCTCGCAGGCGTGCAACAGAGACTCAAAGATAATCTCGTAGGCGTGTACTTACGCGGCTCGCTCGCATTAGGCGATTTCATTCCAGAGACGAGTGATGTTGATGTGCTTGCCGTCACAGAGCGCCCGGTCGATGATGCGGAGTTTGCCGACCTCGCAACGCTGCACACACAACTCGCGACCCTTGCGAACCCTTACGCCAATAGACATGAGATAGCCTATATCGACCGCGCTGCCTTGCGGCAGTTCCAGCCGGGCCTTCGTCATCCCTCGCGGGGGCAGGGCGAGACATTAGTGTGGACTGAACATCATGCTAATTGGATTTTGGAACGTTGGGCCGTGCGTGAGCATGGCGTGACGCTGCTCGGGCCAGCACCGCAAACGCTGATCGACCCCATCTCGCCCGGCGAGCTTGATCAGGCAGTGCGTGCGCGTTTGCTTGATTGGGTTGACTGGGCGCAGAACCTTGCCGACCCGGACTGGCGTGCGCCGCGCAGAGCGGCGGCGACTTATGTGGTTGAGACGATGTGCCGCACACTCTATGCGCTTGCGTGCGCGGAGTTGCCGAGCAAGCCGCAGGCTGTAGCGTGGGCGCTTGAAATTCTGCCTGAACCTTGGCGCTCAACCGTCGCGCGTTCCCAACAATGGCGCACGGACGACACACGCGATTCGAGTATCGTGCCGGCAGTCACGGGCTTCATCTTCTGGGCAGGCGCTAATTGTGCTCACGCTAACTTGAAGCGGCGCGCGAACGATCATGGCTGAGGCACTTATCTTTGGCTCACCTGAGCCGGCCGTTACTTACACTGAGCGACGCGCGGCCTACGTTGTGATCAAGCATAACGATCAGGTCGCATTGGTCAAAGGACAGGAAAAGTATTTTTTGCCGGGTGGCGGTTCGTTGCCGGGCGAACGGCCGGAAGAGACAATCACACGTGAAGTAGTTGAAGAGTTAGCCCGCAGTGTGCGCTTGCTGCGCACGCTTGGCGAGGCCATCCAATACTTCTACGCCGCCGCCGATGATCGGCATTACCGAATGCTAGCCACATTCTTCTCAGGCGAATTTATGGCCCAGCTAACGGGGCGCGCCTGCGAGCATGAGCTACTCTGGCTGCCAATCAGCGAGATCGAGCATGTCTGCTTCCACGCCTGCCATGCTTGGGCGGTGCGACGAGCGTAACGCAATGCTCGCCATCTGTTCGCATGTGCGTTCAATGATGAGTTATATCCTCACGCCCTGTTCTGCCTGACGACATACTAAAGCGACCAACTTTCAAACCATTTTCCATATTCACTTTTGGGCAAGATACATACAATGGCCTTCACGCTGTTCCCCCACAGTTTCTAACAGTATCTTCTGTTTTGCGCACCAAAGGCCGCCCGGCGAAAAAGGGAGTCAGCATGAAGTACCAAGACAGGTTTCACTCGCGCATCATCAAGCTTGTCTCTTTAACGATTCCATTAGCCTGTATCTTGTTACACGCTAGCCTCGTGCATGCGCAAAATTATCAGGTCGTCATCTATCAACCACCACCAGGCATAAGCGAGACGCAAGGGTTGGGCATCGGTGGCTTGCAGCGCGTCGGCGCAGGTCGCATCACAGGCGCGACCTATCCCGACTACACACACGCCCTGCTGTGGACGGGCAGTGTGGTCGTGCCGATTGATCTGCATCCGCCGGGCTGGACTTATTCCAGCGCCAGCGCCACGAATGGCTCGCAACAGGTCGGCTATGTCGAGGGCCATAATTATCCCTACACGGGCCGGCACGCGGCGTTATGGAGCGGGACACCCAGCAGCCTCGTCCTACTGTCGCCGGTGGAGAGCGGTGATTACTCTGAGGCGCTCTCCATCGCGGGTGATCAGCAGGTCGGCTACGTCGATTCTTCCTTCGGCGGCAATGAAGGCGGCTACACATACATCATCCACGCCACGCTCTGGCGCGGGACGCCGGAGAGTATGGTGGACTTGCATCCGCAGCTACCCGGAGTTAATGCGCCTGGCGATCAACGCAGCAAGGCGTTTGATACGGACGGGACGAGTCAGGTCGGCTATACCAACTTCTATGTGAGCACTGGCGGCGGCTACCGCAGCGAAACTCGCGCCATGCTCTGGCATGGGACGGCACAGAGCGCAGTCATCTTGCACCCGACGGGGTGGGACGATTCCTATGCCTACGGCGTGAAGAATAACACGCAGGTTGGTTACGGGATTCAGGATGTGAACAACTCGCCGGTCGTGGCATTAGTGTGGCACGGGACGGCTGCGAGTATCAGGTTCTTAGGCGAGGGCACGGCGCTTGATACCAACGGCACAACGCACGTCGGCACAAAGCCGAGCGGTTACAACAACCACGCTTTTCGTTGGGACGGCGATACGGGGCAAGGTTTTGATCTGCACACGCTGCTGCCGCCGGGCTACGAGAATTCCATCGCCGAAGATATAGACGACGCCGGGAACATCATCGGCTTGGCGCAACGACCGGACGGTCATCTGGACGCAGTGCTATGGAGCGTCGGCCTCGTCGGCGTGACGAGTGGCGATGTGCTCGTCAGTGAATTCCGTCTGTCCGGCCCGGCGGGCCCAAATGCTGGCGCGCGCGATGAGTTCGTCGAACTCTATAACAATACCAACGCGCCCATCACGGTCGGCACAGAGGACGGTTCATCTGGTTGGGCGCTGGTCGCTTCGGACAGTCAGATCAAGTTTGTCGTGCCGAACGGGACGACGATTCCGGCGCACGCTCACTATTTGGCGACGAACGTTGATTACAGTCTCGGCGCAGCTGCCGCAGGTGATTTGCAATACTCAACAGACATCCCGGCCAACGCCGGGCTGGCCCTGTTCCGCACGTCTAACCCGTCGAACTTCACAACGGCCAACCGGCTCGACGCGGTCGGCTTTACGTCCGACGCAACGATGTATCGCGCCGGGGGTGGACTCGCACCTATCAGTGCTAGTGCCGGCCCCAATGAACAGTGTAGCTTTGCCCGCAGATTGACAAACGGCACGCCACAGAACACAGGCGACAACAGCGCCGACTTCGTGCTCGTCTCGACGACGGGTACTGTCGGCGGTTCGCAGGCCATACTCGGCGCACCCGGCCCGGAGAATATAGCTAGTCCGATGCAACGGAATGCGCAGGTCAAAGCCTCTTTGCTTGATGCCCAAGCCGCATCGACGGCTGCGCCAAATCGTGTGCGCGACGCGGCCCCCTTGACCAATGGGCAGTACGGCACGCTCATTGTCCGCCGCAAGTTCACAAACAAGACGGGCCAGTCCATCACGCAGCTACGCTTCCGGATTATTGATATTACAACCGCGCCTGCCGCCGCCAACGTCGCAGACCTGCGCGTGCTGAGCGCGAACGACGCGAACGTGACCTTGACGAATGGCACAACCATTACCGTCAAAGGCACGGTGCTTGATCAACCGCCCGTGCAGAGTGGCGGCGGTGGTCTCAATTCGACAATCACTGTGGCGCTGCCCGGCGGCGCGCTCGCGCCGAACGGCAGTGTGAACGTGCAGTTCGTGCTGGGCGTCCAACAGCCCGGCACGTTCCGCTTCTTTATCAACACGGAGGCGCTGCCGGGGCTGGACGGTACGGCGGCCAGTCGGTTTGTCCAGAAACAGTCGCTCGGGCACAAGGAATTTACGCCCACACGCCCCTGAGCTATGGCAAGCAAGGCTCGGCTGAGTTAAGAAAAACGAAATGCACCCGGTTGGATTAACAACAATCAGGGCCGCACATGAACTGTGCGGCCCTGATTGTTGTTGCTTAAGATGTGAATTGCCGATCACACACGACTAGCCGTTGCGTGCGCGCCTGCTTCCAACTCTTCGATCAGCTCGATCAATAAATGACGCGCCTGCTGCGGCTCGATGTAACCCTTGCCCAACATGTGTGTGATGGGTCGCTCTCTGGTCGTGCCATCCACCTCTTTCAATAACGCGCGGCAGAACGCGATGACCACTTCGGGCGCGAACTGCTTGCCGGTGTTCTGGCGCAGATCAACAATGGCTTCGGGAAACTCTTTGCGCCGGCGATAGGTGCGATCCGTCGTCATGGCATCGAACGAATCCGCGAGCGCGACGACTTTCGCGGCGGGTGGAATCGCGTCGCCCATCAAGCCTTCCGGATAACCGCGCCCGTCGATCCGCTCGTGATGATATTTCGCCATCAAGGGAATATCTGCATCGGGGTGGCGGATGGGCGCGAGGATTTCATAGCCGGCGGCCGGGTGACGATTGAGTTCCGACGACTGCTTAGCGTCGATGCGGTAAGGCGCGTTGATGATGTCGCGCTCGACCACTAGCTTGCCGACATCGTGCAGGTAGCCGCCCACGGCCACACCTTCGATCTGATCAGCGTTCCAACCCATCTCGCGCGCGATGATCTCGCTATACTTACCCACCCGCTCTGAGTGCCCTTGCGTGTACTTGTCCTTGCAATCGATGGCGGCGGCGAACGCGCGCACGGTGTCGCGGTAGATGCTCCGCAGGTTGTCGTAAAGCTGTCGATTCTCGACGGCGCGCTCTTCAACTTCGCGCACCAGCCGGTGATTGTGTATGCCGACGCCGATGTGCCGCGCCATCGTGCGCACGACTTCGCGCTCCTCGTCGGTGAACTCTTCCTCTGTAGCCTTCCCGCCCAACGCAAGCAGGCCCACCAACTCGCCGTGTACGACGAGCGGGACGATCAGCCCGACGCGCAGCGTCAAGAGGGCCGCAGCCAACCCCGTGCCCAGACGCTGTTGCAGCGTCCCTTGCGCCGTCCGCTCTTCAATCGTGATGACATGGCCGCCGCCCGCGCTGAATAGCTCAGCGCGCCCGCGATCAAACGACACAGCCTCCGGTGCGGCGTCGCCCATGCCCCACAACGCGACGAAGCGCAACGCGTCTGCCGCCGGCTCATACTCCGCCACCGCGCCGCGCCTGACGCCCAATGCGCCTAAGACGACGTGCAGCGTCGAGCGCACCATCTCATCGAAGTCGCGACTCTCGGCGATCTCCTCGCCGAGGTCTGCGAGCGCAGAGAAAGCGTGAATTAATTTTGTCGTTTGCCCCGGCATGCTTTTAGCTCCCGTGGTTCGCAGCGCTTGCGCCAGCCGTGAATTCTGCGAGGATGGCGAGCGCCGCCGCGCTGTCGGGCGCGAGGGTCACGTGGCGCGTCAAACCCAACAGGTCGAACAACTGCGCTGCCTGCCCGCTCACGCCCGCAAAGACGAGCCGCGCCTCCGCGCGCTCGGCCGCATCGATAACGCCCAACAGGATCGAGACCCCGATGCTGTTCACCATGTTCGTCTCTTTGAAATCGACGACGAGCGCGCGACAGCCCTCCTGCAAACGCTCGCGACACACGCGCTCGACGCGCTCGCCGCTCAGTTTGTTCAGGTAGTCGCCCGCAAAGACGACGGCGACATCACCCGTGCGTTCCGAGCGCACGGGCGAGCCGGTGTGGGCCTCTCCCATCTTGTTTAGTCCCCTTCTAACGGCGCAGGTATTTGGTCATGCGCAGGCGCGTGCCATCGTCAACTCGTTCGAACTCGACCTCATCCATCAAGTCGCGAATCAATTTGAGACCCCAGCCGCGGCGTCCGTTGGTTTCATTTGTCGGGGCGGACGCTGTGGGCAGAACCACTCCCCTGCTCGATACAGTGATAACTAATTTATCACTTTCAAGCCGGTAACGCTGATAAATTTTTCGCTCCGGGCTGAGACTGTGCTCGGCCGCATTGATGCACGCCTCGACCACAGCCGTCTTGATCTGATTGATGGCCTCCGGTTGAAACTCCAACCGGCGCGCGATCTGCTCCGCCGTATGCGCCGCGATCAACTCAGTGTCGCCGCCCATCGGAATGACCATCTCAAACTCGTCGGGCGCAATCGCTAGTTGCTCATCAACCTGTTCGGGTCTGAGTCTTGCGGTCAACAACTCAAGCTGCTGGCGCGTCGCACTGAAAACCTCGCGCTCGTTGAGCAGGTCGCCTGCGTCCGCCGTGAACCCTTCGGCCGCCACCAACCACAGGCGCGTGCGCTTGAAGTGGCACGCGTGCGCAAGCTGCGTGAGCCGGTCGCACCAGACCTCCGTGAGTGCGCGCCCCGCTTCGTGCTTGGCGTCGATCTCGGCGGCGAGCCAGATGATCTCGTTCGCATCCGTGTAAGGTGTCGCGTCGAAGCCGTGCGCGATGGCGCAGCGCTCTTCATCCGAGACCTGTAGGATCGGTGGGTGAAACGAAGCGGCCGAAGCCGCATGCACGATCTGCGGCAGCCGAATCAAGTCGGTCTCGGCGTCGAGACCAAGCGCGATCTCTTCCGCGTCCGTCCCGCGATACATCCGGCTGAAGCGATCAAAGTGTAAGAGACTCATCGGCACGCGTTGCTGATCGAAGCTGGCGAGCAGATCACGCAAACCGAGCGCCGTCTCGCGCCGGTAATGGCGCGCCATCGTCTGCGGCGCGCGCTTTAAAGTCTCGACCAATGTATCGGCGACGACGAGCGCGCGCGGCTCAGCCGCCACTTGCAGACGATACAGGGCGTGCAAGTAGTCGCGCCAGACCACGTCCCTGCTCAACTCGATATATGTGCCGTTGAAGCTCGCTAGCTCGTGCCCGTGCAAGCCCATGAGGATGCGGAACAGCTCATCCGGGTCTAAGTCCAAACGCTTGCGCCAAGCTTCGGCCGGCGATTTGCCGCCGCTCGCCGCCGATTCCTGCAACAGGCGTATGAGCGCGCGCCGCACGGTCAACTCCGGCGCAATCTCTTCGAGGATCGCGTTCAAGCGGCGGTGTACACGCCCGCCGAACAGATCATCCACGTAGAGCTTTTGACAGTCGAGAAAACTTGTCAGCGCGCTCGCTTCACGTTGCGCCGCGTGGACAAAGAGCGAGAGATAGAAGGGACTGCCGGCAAACTGCTGCACGATCAGATCGCGTGTTTCATCGTTCACCACCACGCGCTGCGTAAACGCCAGCCGCTCGATCAGCATGCGCGCGGTCGCATCCGTCAGGCGCTCGATGCGGAGTGTGGCGAAGCCCTCGAAGCGATGCGGCGACTGCCCGCCGTTCAAAACATCAAGTAACCGTCGCCGCAGACCCGCCAGCACAAATGGCGTCTCGGCATGTGTCGCCGCGTCCGCGATCTCCGTGCCCAACTCGACCTCGCCGCGCAGGTGCTCAACCTGTTGCACATCGTCCAGAAAAACGACGGAGCGTGCGCCACGCGCGGCCGCCGCTTGCGGCGCGCTCAGGCAGAGGCGCACTAGCGCGCGTTCATCGTCGCCATCGCGCGCACGTTCAAAAGCGTCAACGAGTCGTTCGATCCACTCATAGTCTTGCGGGGCGGCTAGCTCGATGAGATCGCGCAAGGGGGGCGGCGCATGCACGAGCGCCGGCTCGTTGCGACGCTGGGCGACAAGCTGCGTCAGGAACGTGTGCAGGAAGCGCCGCGCGGCCGCGCCGACGGTCTGATCGTGGCGCGACCAAGCGAAGTAGATGGGGGCTGCACCGCCATGCTGTTGAAACAGACGGTCGTAGGCCTGTCGCAACAGTTCCGACGCGCCCGCGCCCGGCGCAGCCAAAACGAGCAGGCCGTTGTGCTCTGTGGCGGGCAGGGCCAACTCAGTCAGCGTGCGCAGGTCTTCGCTCCGCCCGACGAAATTATCGGGCGCGAGCCGCCCCAGCACGCGGCGGTAGCCACCGTTCGGCAACACTGTGTCGGCGGTCATCATCATGCTTCGGGCGGGATTGCTTTCTGCGGCGGTGGCAGGTGGGCCTCCACGCGATTCTTGCCGCGACTCTTGGCCACGTAGAGCGCGTGATCGGCCGCTGCGATGATCTGGGCGGGTGTGTCGAGTTTCGGATTGAAGGCGGAGATGCCGACGCTGATCGTGACCGCGCCGAGCGGCTGGCTCTTGCCGTGCGGAAACTGCGTGCGTTCGACGCGCCGGCGGATGCGCTCCGCAATGACGTGCGCTTCCGAGAGACTGGTCTGCGGCAGTAGCACGCTGAACTCTTCACCGCCATAACGCGCCGCCACGTCCGCCGAGCGCAACGCGGATTTCAAACACTGCGCGGTCATCTCCAACGCGAGATCGCCTGCGGGGTGGCCCTCGCGGTCGTTGTAATCTTTGAAGTTGTCGATGTCGATCATTAAAAAGCTCATGGCGAAGCGATGCCGTTTCGTCCGTTCCAACTCTTCGCTCAGACGCTCTTCTAGATAACGACGATTGACGAGACCCGTGAGCGCGTCCGTGATCGAGAGTAATTGAAACTGCGTAGCCTTCTGATGCCACTCGGCGCGGTCGAGCGCGAGGGCCATTTGCGGCACGAGCAAATCGAGCAGCCCGAGATCGAGTTCATCATAAATGCCGCCGCTCGCCTTATCCGTCATGTTGAGCATGCCGACTTTGCGCCCGCCCAGTTGGATCGGATAGCAGATGAACGAGTTCGATTTGTAATCGCGCTCCGCCGGCGCGGGGCGATGCCCGGCCGCGATGAGATCGCGCACCACGAGAGGTCGCCCTTCCAGCCACGCTGAACCGGCCACACTCTCGCCCAGTTGCACGCGCGTCTCGTTTGCAAACTGTGCGCGCGGCCCGACCGCCGCTTTCACTTGGAGCGTATGCGCGGCCTCGTCGAACAGCATGAGCGAGCCACGTTCGGAACGCAACAACTCGACGCAGTGGCGCACGATTGTCTGATAAGGGTCGCCCGGCTCGACCACACTGATCTGTTCGATGAACGACTGTAAGTGATAAGCAGCGCGCATGCGTTGCGCCAACTCCTCGCGCAGCCGCAGGACTTCGAGCGGCAAACCGATCTTGCGCGCGAAGCCGCCGATAGCCGCCCGCTGTGTGTCGTCAAGCGGCACATCGCCGACTAAGAGCGCGCCCTTGACCTCGTCCTGTAAGACGAGCGGGAACAATTCGACCTGTGTGCCGCCCACGAGCATGTGCTGCCCAGTCAGCGATTCATTTAACTGCTGCCCGCTGTTTGCTTGCGCTGCTCTCTCAACCTCAAGGTGCAGCGTCTGTTGCCCGAACTTGCCGGTGGCGTAGAGCGGCGTGAAGCCGTGCTCGGTGCGCAGCATTAGTGCGACGGAGGTCAACTTCTGCGATTCCATCAGCGCCTGCACGGTGCGCTCAGCCGCGTCTCTGAGTTTTGCGTCGGGTGGGAATAGCACTGCCCCGCCCCGCTCGCCTGAGTCGCTCAAATTGTCGTCGCCCGCTGCGCTGGTGTGGACTTGTAACTCGCTCCGCGCATTGTTCTGCCTGCGCACCTGCGCGGCCAGTTCGGCGATACGCGAGGCCAAAGAATCCAAATCAGGCCGCGCGGCGAGAATGATGTTGTGAAAAGTTTCGGGCGCGGCGAGCGAGCGCAGGTCGCCTGTGCGAAAGCGATCAAGCAGCGCGCGATAATCTTCGCTCGTCAGCAACGCGCGACCGCCGATGACGGCGAGCGGTTGCCCCGTGCCCAGATCGACCGGCATGGCGATGCAGTGCAACCCCGCATGGCATTGATAGCGGGTCAACGTGCCGGCCTCCTGCGCGCGCGTGAAGGCTGCGCCGCAGTAAGGGTCGCACAGGTGCGCGTGCGCGGGCGATGATTGAAAAGCGGCGCAGATGGAATTGTTGTTGACGATGGTGAGTTGCGGCGGTTGCGGCCCGGCGACGAGGAGGACGGAGAGACCAGAGGCGGCCGCCAGGCGAGGCTGCGCCTCCGCCCAAGTGGGCGGCACAGACGATTCCTCCGGCTGCGAGCGTGCCCACTCTGCGGCTGTAGTCTTCTCCATTCGTCGTTTCGATGCGTTGGTCAAAACTGGTTCTGGGGATTCGAGGGCAAGTCCGCAGAGCGCGGACTGAGCAGCGCGCAGAAAAGGGGGCGCGACTCCGGTCATGTTTGGGCAGGCCACTCGGCCAAAGCCCTATCCCGCAGTATAAGTGTCCGGCCCAGAACAGACAAGTGCTTTCCGCATCAGGGCGTAACCCCATGCGGGAGAAAGGCTTCAAGCCAACGTGTACGCATTAACAGGGCGACTCTAGGCCCAACGTTTTTATAAACACTTAATAGCTTGTCTATTTCATTGCATGCCCGGCGCAGTGCCCGGGGCAACCTGTTCGATGTGCGGCTCGGCGGGACTGATGCGGATACAAGCGGCGAAGTGGCTGGGTTTGATTTCAACGAGCGTCGGCTCAATCTCACGGCACTGTGGAATCGTATATGGGCAGCGCGTATGAAAGCGACAGCCGCGCGGCGGATTGAGCGGTGAAGGCACATCGCCCGCGAGCACTATGCGACGGCGGGTCGCTTCAATCTCAGGCTCGGGCACAGGCACGGCCGAGATCAGCGCCTTGGTGTAAGGCATCAACGGCTCGCCGTAGATCGTCCGCGCTTGGGCCAACTCGACAACCTGACCGAGATACATCACCGCGACGCGATCAGAGACATGCCGGATGGCGCGCAGATCGTGCGAGATGAAAAGAAAAGTCAACGTGCGTTCACGTTGCAACTCTTCAAGCAGATTGATGATCTGCGCTTGAATGGACATATCGAGCGCAGAGAGCGGCTCGTCCGCGACGATAAACTCCGGCTCGACCGCGAGCGCTCGCGCGATCCCGATCCGCTGTCGTTGCCCGCCGGAGAACTCGCGCGGATAACGGTTCACGTAACGCGCGCTGAGACCAACTGTCGCCAACAACTCGCGCACGCGTGTGTTGCGCTCCGCGCGCGTGTGCACGAGACCGAACGTGGCAAGCGGCTCGCCGATGATCTGCCCGACTGTCATGCGCGGATTCAGGCTCGCGTATGGGTCTTGAAAGATCATCTGCATGTGCCGGCGTACGCCGCGCATCTCGCGCCGTGTGAGTCGGGCCAGATCGCGCCCGCGAAAGTTGACGTGCCCGCCGGTCGGCTCTGTCAGACGCACGAGCGCACGCCCCAGCGTCGATTTGCCGCAGCCGGATTCGCCGACCAAGCCGAATGTCTCGCCCGGCATAATGTCGAACGTGACGCCGTCAACTGCTTTAACTATGCGTTGCTGTCCACCGTCACCAATCAACCTGTCAAACGCACTGCTCCCGCCGAGATCGAAATGGACTTTCAGATCGCGAATCTCAACCAACGGGCTTGCGCCGCGCGCCGCTGTGGCCATCGTTGTTTGCGTCAGAGCAGATGGCTGCGTGCTCATGTCGGCTCTCCTGTCGTCGCACGCTCGCGCGTTGATCGGACGTAAGTGTCGGCTGCGAAATGACAGAGCGAGAAATGTTCGTCAGTCAACTGCACGAACGGCGGGTATTCGCCGCGACAGATGTCTTCGGCGCGTTCGCAGCGCGGCGCGAAGGGGCAGCCTGCGGGCAGATGCGCTGGGTCGGGCGGCAGACCGGGAATCTGATAGAGCGGCCCGTCGGTAGAGCGCGCCGGGTCGGGCACTGAGCGCAGCAGCCCGCGCGTGTAAGGATTGCCGGGCCGGGCAAACAACTCGCGCGTCGGTGCGCGCTCGAAGACCTTGCCCGCGTACATCACGATGACATGGTCGGTCATGCCGGCGACCACACCGAGATCGTGTGTGATGAGAATGATGCTTGTGCCCGTCTGCTCCTTCAATTGTTTCAACAGCTCAAGAATCTGGGCTTGGATCGTTACGTCGAGCGCGGTCGTCGGCTCGTCCGCGATCAATAGCTCCGGCTGACAGGCGAGCGCCATCGCGATCATCACACGTTGCCGCATGCCACCGGAAAATTCATGCGGATAGCTATCTATACGCGCGCGTGCGTCAGGGATACCGACCAGTTCGAGCATCCGCACGGCGTGTTCACGCGCTTGCGCCTTTGTATGGCCCAGATGTAGCTGTGTGACTTCGGCTAACTGCTGGGCGATGCGCAGAAACGGATTGAGCGAGGTCATCGGGTCTTGAAAGATCATACTGATCTGCTTACCGCGCACGCGCCGCAACTCTGCGGGCGACAGCTTCAACAGGTCTTGCCCGTTAAAGAGCACTGCGCCTGAAACGATCTGCCCGGCCGGCTGCGGCAGCAACCTTATGAGCGACAGGCTCGTAACCGATTTCCCTGACCCAGATTCGCCGACGATGCCCAGCGTCTCGCCCGCGCGCAAGTCGAAACTCACGCCATCGACGGCCCTGACCTCGCCATCTTCGGTCGTAAAGTATGTGCGCAGGTCTTTGACCGATAGAAGCATGCGGCGCTCGCCTTCGGCTGCTTGGCTCGTCTGCTGGCTCAACGATGGAATACGTTGGTGAGTGTGCTTGTACTTGGCGGCGGCGGCTGCCAACTTGTGTCGATATGGACGCGTTGGAGCGAAGGCACGTCCAACAGGTTGGTGTCGAAGCCGTTCACATAAGGCTTGACCAGCGCGTAGGACGAAGCGAAATAGACGGGCATGGCGGGCAACACGCGCAGCGCCTCTTGCTCGGTCAAAATCTTCGGCGGCACGGGCGGCTTCGGCGACTCTGCATGCGCCGTCGTATTTGGCCCGCCCGTCGTCTGTTCTATTGGTGTAGTCGCCATGCCTGCGGCTACGTTGTTCTGAGCAGACGGCTCAACGGGCGCGAACATGGCGCGCATGTTGGTCTCTTCGTCGGTCGTCTGCATCACGATGCTGCGCCGCGCCACGTCGTAATCGCCCAAACGCAACGTCGCTTCGTAGTCGTCCCAACTCTTCTGGATAATCTCCGTCTCGACGCCGAGCGCGGCGCGCCACATCGCCGCAATGGCCTGCGCCACCGCGCGATGCTGTTCGTTGCGATTGACCAGCAGGCGTATGCGCGGGAAACCCGCGCCGCCCGCGTAGCCCGCATCGGCTAACAGACGCTGCGCGCGGGCCACATCATAACCAACCTTAGCGACTGTCTCTTTATCATCGCTTCGTGCTTTGTCGTCGCTGCCGGACTGTTGCTGTTGCTCGTCGGCGGCTGGCGCAGGCAGAAATTTGTCGGCCGGTTCGGTCGCACTGTCTAGCGTGTCTGTGCTCAGGCGCGTGCGGTCAATGGCAAGCGCGAGCGCTGTGCGGATGCGCAGATCGTCAAAGGGCGGGCGCGCGGTGTTGAACTCGTAGTAGGTGAGCGCACCGAAGGTCTCGCGGTGGAAATCTTTATATGACGCAAGCAGCTTGACCGCCAGCGGCTCGACGCTCGCGTTCGTAACGGCATCCACCTCACCTGCGCGATAGGCCGCCAGTGCCGCTTCCGTGTCGCGTAGATTCATGAAACGTACACGCTCAAGCGCAACCGCGCCCGCGTTCCAATAATTCTGCGCGCGCTCAAGCACGACGTTATCAGATGTTTGCTTCACCAGTTGAAAAGCGCCATTCGTGATGACCGGCGACGGCAATTCGGCCGGTGCGGCTTGTGTCTGTGGCTGTTTGGCTTGAGCTTGATCGTTTTCGTTCGCTTCGCTGTCCGCAGCAGGCACGGGCCGAAAGACCGGATGCGCCACCAGCGCGGGGAAATTTTTATCCGGTAGTTGCAGGCGCACACGCAGCGTTAGCTCATCGACCGCTTCGACGCCGAACGACAATTTCGCTTCAGCCGACTGGCTCGCTTCATGTTGGCCAGCTTCAGACGCGGGCACGGGCGGCGCGGTATTGTTTGCAGTCTGTGTGCTCTGCGGCGGACGATTGCCGCTCGCTTGCTCTTGCGCCGGTGGGGGCGTTGCGGTCGACACAGATGGTGTTGGTGTGCGTGGTGCTGACACCGCACTTGCCGACCCGACGATGTTGGCGAGCAGGTTCGCATGCGGCGCGCGGTCGCCGAGTCGGAGCGTGCGCTGCCAAGAGCGGACGAAGTCTTGCGCCGTGACCGGCGCACCGTTCGACCAACGCGCATCGCGGCGCAGATAAAACGTCCAGATGCGTTTGTCGGCCGACGACTCCCAGCGCGCGGCCACACCCGCTACGGGCGCAAGCGTCTGCGGGTCGTAATCGGTCAGCCCTTCAAAGAGTGCGCGCACGGCGTCCGTATCCGGCGGTGCAGCCGCAATGGCCGGGTCGAACGTCTGCGGCAGCCCGCCATCGCTCCAACGAAACTCCTGCCTGCGCGGCACACGCACCTGCCCGTAATAAAGTGCACCATCCTCAGACTCAAAACAGCCGCTGCTCACCAAGACGAGCGACAAGGTGACCGCCACGGCCAATGGGCCGCGCCAACGGTATAACTTATCTCTGTACCAACGGCTATGCTTCGTCATGCGTCGATTTGATCAGGAGTGATCGTGAACACTCAACATGCGCAGTTGTTCATAAACGGCTTCAGTCTCGTTGCGCGCGGCGGCAAACCCTTCAGACGTATCGATCAGAAAATCGGCATAGCGCATCTTCTCAGTCTGCGGCATCTGCGCAGCCACGCGCTGCTCGGCTTCAGAGCACGTGATCTGCTCACGCAGCATCAGCCGCTCAAGCTGCACTTCGGGCCGGCAGTGGACGACGATCAGTTTATCAAACCGGCGGTAACCGCCCGACTCGATCATCAACGCCGCATCGATGACAGCGATGCCGTTTGGGTCTGCCGCCGCTTGTGCTTTTAGCCACTCATCCTGCGCGGTCATAATCAACGGGTGCAGCAAGGCGTTGAGTTGCGTGCGCCTAGTCTCATCCGCGAACACGATCCGACCGAGCTTTGCGCGATCAAGCTGACCATCCGCGCGCAGCATCTCTGCGCCAAACGTTTCGACGATCTGTTTCAGCCCGACCGTACCCGGCGCGACCACTTCGCGCGCCGTCGCGTCGGCGTCGAGCACGTGGCAACCGAGTTCCGCCAGCACGCCCGCGACGAACGACTTGCCGACCGCGATTGAGCCTGTGAGACCGACGCGCAGCATGTTGCTTACAGACCACGCAGTTGGCGTGCGGCTGTGACGGTGTTACGCATCAGCATCGCCACAGTCAACGGCCCGACACCACCCGGCACGGGCGTCAGCCGCCCAGCGACCGTTGCAACCTCCGCCGGGTGCACATCGCCGCAGAGCGTATAGCCGCGCCGCCGGATGACCTCTATGCGCTCTTCGGCCTGCGCCCCGTAGAGCGCGCGCGCCTCCCGTTCGTCTGTGATCTTATTCATCCCTACATCAACAACCGTTGCGCCGGGCTTGACGTGCGCGGCGCGTATGAGACCGGCGCGCCCGATGGCCGCGATGAGTATGTCGGCCTCGCGGGTCACGGCGGCGAGGTCGCGCGTGCGCGAGTGACAGATGGTGACGGTCGCATCGCGCTGCAACAACAGTTGCGCCATTGGCCGCCCGACGAGGTGACTGCGCCCGACGATACACGCACGCGCGCCGCTAAGTTCGATCCCGGTGCGCATGAGTAACTCGCAGATGCCGGCCGGCGTACACGGCGCAAAGGCCGGGCGGCCGAGCACAAGGTTGCCGACGTTGAGCGGGTGTATGCCGTCAACATCCTTGCGCGGATCGATGGCTTCGAGTACACGCCGCTCGACGATCTGCGGCGGCAACGGCAATTGCACCAGTAGGCCGTCGATCTCCGTGCGCGCATTCAATTGCATAATCAGCGCGAGTAGCTGCTCGGTCGTCGTGTCGGCCGGCAAGGCGTGATGCTCGGAGTACAAACCCAACTGCTCGGAGGTGCGCACCTTATTGCGCACGTAGACGGCCGAGGCCGGATCATCGCCGACGCGCACGACCGCGAGACCGGGGCGGACGCCGTGTGTCTGCGCCAACCGCGCGATCTCTGCGGCCGTCTCGGCCTTGATCTGCTCAGCCACCTGTGCCCCATCGAGCACCGCAGCACGCCGGCTCTCACTTGTAGTTGTCATCATGCTCGTCCGCTTTGCGACGCATCCTATCATACTTCAATCGGCGGTCGAAAAACGGGCGCATACACGTCAGGCCCGAGCACGCGGAGGAGACGCGCTCGGGCCTGTGACGCGGCCGTTAACTTGTGTGTGGCGCAAGCTGCAAACGACGCTTGGCCGCCGCAGACATATTGCGCTGCTAATGTTGAACTATCGACTCGGTCGGGTTGCTCGCGCTCAGCGGCCGCCGTTGCGCGCTTCATTGGCCGCGCGCCGATGGCCATCCGTCTCCGCCGCCACCTCTGGCGCGTGACTCATCACGCGGTAACACGTATCGAGCAGGTCTCTAATGCCGGCGGGCTTCTTCAAACATTCGTCGGCCCCGGCGGCTGTCGCCTCGTCGCCACAATCGCTAGCGGTGAACATGATGATGGGCGTCGCCCGTCGATGTGTGAGCGAGCGCGTGCGCCGGATTAGCTCTAAGCCACCGACGGACGGTAACTCTGCATCGAGAATGAGGATATCGAAATGTTCTTGGCCCGCGATCTGCTTAAGCGCCTGACCGCCGTCGCGGCAGATGTGCACGCGCCAGCCTTCCTGCTCAAGCAACTGTTTGACCGTGAAGAGTACGAGGTCGTGATCTTCCACGTACAAGATAGTGATCTGCGGCAAGGTACTTCACACCTTTCGCGCGGAAGTGAGAAAAAACGTTCGCGTGCGCCGGGCAAATCTGTCTCGTGAGATTCGCACACATCGCTTAAGAGTAGTGTTGCAAACACCATTCCCATATCAGCCGTTGGCCGCGCTCACGTCAGCCGCGCATGGCAAACAAACGACTTACTGTCTGTCGCGCCATCGTCGCCACTATGCAGACAGAAAGACGTGCTGGATTGTGTGCTGATTATTTACTCGGTGGTTGGCCAACAAAAGCAGATAACATAAGAAGACAAGGAACTTAACCGTGTTAGCAAAATTTCCTACCCTGTTTACCGGGGTTACAGTTTTGGGGGCTTTGCCCACAAAGTCGGCGTGAGCACCGACTTTATGGTCAACTGACCACTTTGTGGTCAACTTTGTGGTCAAGGTGTAGGGCTGCGTTTCCGTGTATAAAGTCGGGCTGTGTGGCAAGTAGTTATTCGAGCTTAGGGTTGGGGGGCACTCCCCTTTCTCTGTTCTCTTTACGCCACTCTTCCTCGCGCCTTCTCACTCTCTCACTTTCCTCACGAAGTTCCTTCACTTCTTTAGACAAAAAGTACGGTTGTGGTTTCAGGCCAACTCTTATTAAAAGTGTTTTAGGCGGGAGGACGACATCCATCGGGCCGAGACGCTGTGAAGCCGCTATTTTCGTGTCATTAAGTACGGAGACTAATAACCTTGCCGCCTCACTCATCTGCACGTCATTTGGCGCGAAAAATAAAGGAGGGTCTTGCACTCTCTTACGGGGAGCGGGATATTGTGTTTCAACTGAAACGCCATCAAAGAAGTTATCCTCAACTGTTCTTTTCATTTCTAATATCTTCCACCCTGCTTCGCTTAGAGTAAAAGCTATCTGCCCTGCTGTTCGCCAAGCCTCAAAGTCGGCTACGCTTTCAATCATCACGTTTATCTCACCGGCAGCTTTCAACCTATCGGCCGCTCCACCTTGGTCATTGAATACACGTGGCGCTAAGGAAGCTTCTAGCTCCACTCTAGTTCGGCGTTCTTCTTCTAGTCGTGATTCCGTTGCTAGGTTCTGTTGCCTTAACCCTTCTGTTCTTTGGTTGGCCTGTCCTGCCCTTTCGTTTGCCTGCTCACCGATTGCGTGGGCTTCTGCAATCTTCACCTCTGCATCGGCCTTTAGCTTGGCTTCTCTTTCTTGGGCCTCAGTTTCAATCCTTTTTGCGTCTCTTTGGGTTGCCGCAATTTGCAGGTCTTTGTCTCTCAGATCGTTTGCAACCTGCTCGTTGTGGATACGGGCTTGTTCGTCTTTTGCTTGGATGAGGGTAGCCTGCGCTTCACTCAACTCATTGCCCCTCTTGTTAGTCATCCATTGGGCAACGAAGTATAGGGCCGCAACTACCGCAGTAAAGGCGACGAATCGGACAGACCACGTATTCCATGAACTATGTGCTGCTGTTAGCGTCTGCACTCTACCCGTCAGTTCTTGCACTTGGAAGGCAAGGGCTTGGGCACCAAGCATATTCGTTTCCTCCGGTTTTACCGTTTCGGAACTTGTCTCTTTAGCGGTTGTGTTAGTGTCCTGCATTGTGATTTTAGTCTGCGCTTTCTTGATTGGGCGCGACAATAGCCGCGCCCTCAAGAAACGACTTGAACAATATAAGCGGCAGAGTAAGGAATAGGTTTACTCCGTCCAGAACGTCGGCTCGATGCCGAGTTCGTAAATAGCAGCGACGAGACAGACCAAATTATGACACAGAACCTTGCAAAGCACTTCGTTAATCTGCGCCGTCTCTGTCTTGCTCCGCAGACGTTCACCAAATTTCCGTTTGATGATAGTGAAGGTTGAAATGTGTATTGCTTTTTATAGTTGCATCTGAGGTTTAAATGAAGACGGCCAGCAGTATGTCTAAGCAGAAGTCAACGATAACTTCAAGCAGAAATAAGAACGGGTGCTGCGGTTGTTCGCGCATGGTCTTGAGATATTAAACGATGAATTGCGCGCAGAGGTTCGCGGCGACTTTATGGTCAATCACTCTACTTTGTGATCAAAGGAAACTTTGTGGGAAAAGCTAATTTTGAGATTGGACGATTCGCCTCTACGAGCGTAGAACGGCGTGCGGTAACAAGCGCCCGCACATTTGCGCGGGCGTAACCAAGTGCCCTACAAACTTAGCGCTCGGTTCGCAAAGTCGTGCTTGGCCCGTGCTGCGGTCGCATCAGGCTGACGCGGCGTGGGCGTGGCGGTTTGCGCCCGGTCAATAAATCTTTTTGCCGGCCGTTGAGAATGTAGGCGAGACCTTGATGTGTGACTCGCAGCAGCCGCGCGGCTCTGGTGATGCTGCCGTTGGCGCTATCGAGCGCGCGTTTGAGGAGCCAGCCTTCGTGTGCGCGCATCTCATCTTCAAGCGAGCAGCCAGCCCAAGGCTCGGCGAAGCCCGCCTTGTGCGTCCCGCGCAGCGCGACCGTCTCGACGGCGGCGGGCGTGATGATCGCGCCGGCCGGCGCAGTGATGAAGGTGCGCTCGATCAGCGCGCGTAACTCGCGCACGTTGCCCGCGAGCGGCAGGTGTCGCATCGCGTCCAGACTCTCCGGCGTAAAGGTGACTTGCTTATCGTGCTGGCGCGCGGCCATGTCGATGAAATGGCGCGCAAGGACGGGGATGTCTTCCACGCGTTCGCGCAGCGGCGGCAACTCAAGGTGAAAGCCTGCGAGCCGGTAAAACAGATCGGTGCGGAAAAGTTTGCGCGCGACTTGCTCGCGCAGATCGTGATTGGTCGCCGCGATGATGCGCACGTTCACGCGTTCCGGCAAGGCTTGACCAAGTGCATAGACCTCGCCCTGTTCGATCAACCGCAACAGCTTCGCCTGATTGGTGAGACTCAGCTCGCCGATCTCGTCTAGGAAGAGCGTGCCGCCTTCGGCCATGCGGGCCGCGCCCGCGTAATCTTCCGTCGCGCCGGTGAAGCTGCCCTTGCGATGACCGAACAGTTGCGACTCGACGAGCGTGGCGCAGAGGGCCGCGCAGTTGATGGCAACGAAGGGGCCGGGGCGTCTGCTCCATTCGTGGATCAAGCGCGCAAGCACTTCTTTGCCCGTGCCCGTCTCGCCTGAGAGCAGCACAGGCTCGTCAGCACGCGCCACGCAACGCGCTTCTTGTAGCAGTTGCGCCGACTTCTCTGCCGCGTGAATAAATGAGATTGTCTCGTTGTTGGTTGCCGGCCCTGTGGGCGTGTCGAGTAAGCGCCGGGCGCAGGCGCGCAAGCGCGCAATCGTTTCCGCATGCTGCGCCTTCGCTAGACATTCATCGGCCCGCAGGTAGAAAGCACGTCGCTCGTTGAGCGACAGAAAATCTGTTAGCTCTTCGAGCAGACATAACGCGGCGCGGCCTGAGCCTTCGCCGTCACCGGCGCGCGTCCCTGTCTCAAGGGCGCGTTCGAGGACTGTGCGGGCCTCCACCGGACAGCCAAGCCGGGCCAGCGCAGTGCCATGTGTGGTCAGCGCCTCAGTCAACAGGGCCAACTCATCGCCGGCCGCAAGCGCGCGCACGGCCCCGCGCGCGATCTTCTCCGCTTCCTGATTGCGCCCTTCGGCCAGTAGTGCGCGGGCGCGTGTATCATCGACTTGTGCGATGCTGCCCGTCTCTTTAATGCTCACGAAGAGGCGGCGGGCGCGCCCCAGATGTTCATGCGCCGCCACGAAGCGCTGCAAGCGATAGAGGAGGTAGCCGAGGTTGTTTTCGTTCCGGGCGCGATAACGTGCGTGCCCGGCCTGCTCGAAGTGGAAGCTCGCAGCCGAATACTCGATCAGGGCGCGGTCGATGTAATCCTGCCGGCGTTCGGCCGTGCCCAGTTCGTTCAGCGTGTTGGCCAGCGTGCTGTGATATGAACCCTTCAGGACGTGGTTACTGATCATCTCCATCTGCGACCCGGTTTCGAGCAGCAGGAGCAGCGCATCATTAAGCCGACCGGCCGAGCGTTCGACTTCACCACGCCGTATGAGCGCAAGCGCGCGCACATCTTCGTCCAACTCATTGATGTGTTCGAGCGCAGCACACAAAAGGACGCGCGCTTCTTCGTAAGCGCCCTCACGCCAGTAGCACCAAGCGATTTCGGTCTGGGCTTCGGCGGCCTTGCCCTGCGCGCCCAACGCTTCAAAGCGCGTCAAGCTCTCGCCGATTAAATCTTTCGCGGCTTCCTGCGCGCCTGCGACTTGGCGTGCGCTGCCAAGCCAGCCCGTCAACGAGCCGGCCCGCAACAACAACTCAGCCTGAGCCGGCTCAGCCAATTCCGCGAGCAAGGGCCGGACGGCCAAGCCCTGCCAAAACTCGCCGAGACCGCGACTGGCCGCCTCGTAGTTACCAGCGTCCTCCAGCGTCTTGGCCAGAGCGCAATGCAGAAACGCCTTTTCCGTCCGACTGAGTTTCGGCTCATCAAGCCGGCGTAGCAGTGTTGCAGCTAAATGCATGTGAGGACTGTCCTTTTGTTGATTAGCAAGATTCCTTGCAAGACTACGTTTTTTTTGCTAAGAGGTGTATCATGCCTGCATTCGAGAGCCGGGCCGGCATGCACCGTCAGTTCGGTACTTAAAACCTCAGGAGCTAAACCATGAAAAAACTTCAGACAATCTGTGCGACGTTAATGCTCGTTTGCTTGCTCGGAGCCACAGTCCATGCCGAGGACGGGATCATGGGCACAGGCGGACACTCAGCACCGGTGACCGTGGACGCGACGAAGGAAGACGCAAATACCGAGTTGATGGAGTTGCTGTTGGCAACGGAACTGACCACCTGGCAGTACGTCATACCGCTGTTTTAAACCTTCACGCTTGCCGCTTACAACATATGCGCCGACCGCCCGAGACGCGGCCCCGCTAATGGCTGGCAGATGCGCAGACACCCCTGTCC
Source organism: Pyrinomonadaceae bacterium (assembly GCA_045807745.1). GTDB lineage: Bacteria > Acidobacteriota > Blastocatellia > Pyrinomonadales > Pyrinomonadaceae > QHXQ01. Next base: position 274,378 of record JBJMGT010000015.1, on the reverse strand, counting down.
GTCTGCTCAGGCGCGTATGTTGTAGATAAAGAGCATGCCGATTGGCTACTCGTGCGCGTCCTGCGCGGGAGAGGAATTGTGTGCCCGCAGCCCACGCGCCGAGACTGCATGTCGTCGGCGTCAGTGCGCGAGCATCCTACTCTTTTTTTTAACCTAAAAGCAACATGATTCTTGCTGCAAAACAGCAGAACGAGCCGTATTAAGCCAAGCTCCCGGCGCACGCACACTGCTGCTGCTGCTGCTCCATCGCCCGGCTAAATCGGATCGCTTTTACCCTGCCGCCATTTGTTTCCACACTAACTTAACCGTTAAGCTTTAACCCGCGTTCGAACAGCACTTGCTCAGGACTATAACTGTCAACAACTCTAATGAATCATTCTGCATCCAGCCGGATCAATTCAGCAAGCCGAAACTTCCGAGGTCTCTACCGCAAGTTCATGTGCGTCCTTATGCTCACGACATTGGCGATGGCCTGCACGCGCACGGCGACTGAACCCGCCGCGCAACGTTACGAGTTGAAGGGCATCATTGTCTCATTCGATAAAGGTCAACGGCAGGTGGTCATCTCGCATCAGGATGTGCCCGGTCTGATGGAGGGTATGACGATGGGCTTCACGCTCAAAGACGAGTCCGCTTATGACGTGATGAAGCCGGGCGATCATATTCAAGCCACGCTGGTTGTGGCCGGCGCGCGCTCGTGGCTCGAAAACCCGATCATCACTGAGGCCACGCCCGCAGCCAACAACACGCTCGCGCCCAACACCGCCATAGAGCCACAACCCGGCGCGCCCCTGCCTGAGTTCGCGCTCATCAATCAGGACAGCAAACCAATCAGTCTCCAAACATATCGCGGTCATGCACTGCTCATAACATTTATCTACACGCGCTGCCCGCTGCCCGACTTCTGCACGCGCATGAGCAATAACTTCGCCGCGCTCAACAAGGCGCTGACAGACGACGCGGAGTTGCGCGACTTCGCGCGCCTGCTGAGCGTCACGCTCGATCCGGCTTACGACACGCCAAAGGTGTTGCGCAGCTACGGCGCGGCGCACACAGAGCATTATGAACAGGAGAAGTTCGAGCGTTGGGAACTGGCGACCGGTCGCCCCGAAGAGATCAAGCGGCTCGCGGAGTTCTGCGGGCTGACTTATATGCCGGACGGCGATCAGATCGTCCACTCACTCCGCACGGCACTTGTCGGCCCAGACGGCAAGCTCGTTAAAATCTATCGAGGCAATGAATGGAAGCCTGAGGATGTGCTCAACGATCTGAGACTACTTCGCGCAGGTAAATCTATTTCGTGAACGGCTGCGGCGGGTTCGACCTTAACGACCGGAGTAATAATAAGGGCCCGCGAATTCATGTTCGCCGGCCACTGTTTAGACATTGAGCGTTCTTCAACCCTTCAGCTTCTTGATCTCTTCAGTCAACACCGGCACGACCTCGAACAGGTCGCCGACGACGCCATAATCCGCGATGTCGAAGATCGGCGCTTCCGGGTCTTTATTGACCGCGACGATGGTGCCTGCGTTCTTCATGCCGACCAGATGCTGGATCGCGCCGGAGATGCCGAGCGCGATATACAACTTCGGCGCAACGGTCTGCCCTGATGATCCGATCTGGCGATCAATCGGCAACCAGCCGGCGTCGCAGATCGGCCGCGAAGCGGCCAACTCCGCACCGAGCGCATCGGCCAACTGCTGCACGAGCGCCAGATTCTCCTGACTCTTAATGCCCCGCCCGACCGCAACGATCACATCCGCCTTCGTCAGATCGACCGCCTGCTTGACCTCTTGGAACGGCGCTTCCGGCTTCATCCGCGCCGCGCCGATTTCGACCGGCATCGACTCGACCGGTGTCGCGCCCTCGCCCCGCTGCGCCTGCTCCACGCGATATGCGCCCGATTGAAACGTGGCGAACACGGGCGGCTCGCCGGCCGGCACAACGTCTGCATCAAGCTTGCCGAGAAAGATGCGCCGCGCGAACTTGACCACCCCCTCCGCGACCGACACACGCACGCAATCGCTGATCACATCGCGCCCGAACCGGGCCGCGAGCTTCGGTGCACAGTCGCGCACGAGATACGTGTGCGCCATCACGACGAACTGCGGCGCAACAGCTTTAATCGCCTGCTCCAACGCGTCGGCGTAAGCATCCGGCGTGTAGTCGCTCAACTGCGCATGTTCAACCGAGACGATCTTGTCGAGTTTGTATGCGGCAATCTCTTGCGCAAGGCTTGCATCCGTGCTCAACACCACAGCCATCACCGGCTGCCCCAACGCCGCGCCCAACTGCTGCCCCGCTGCCAACGCTTCAAACGTCGTCTTACTAAAAGCACCCGCGCGATGCTCTGCAAAGATAAGGATTCCGTTAGCCATAATCAGTTTTCAGTTTTCAGTGTTCAGTTTCCAGCGGTCAGCCTTGAATATGCTGAAAACTGAAAACCCAAAACTGAAAACTGCTTTTAGATCGCTCTCGCTTCCGTGCGCAGTTTCTCGGCGAGTTGCACCGCGCCGGCTTTGGCGTCGCCATTGCCGAGGAACTGAGTCTGTTTGGTCTTTTGCGGAAAGTAAACTTTTGTGACGCGTTGATCGGGCGCGGCGCTGGCCGTATCCGCGCCGGGCGGCACCTCTTTGATCTCTTTCTTCTTCGCGGCCATGATGCCTTTCAGCGTCGCGTAGCGAATCTGGCTGATGCCCGATTGAATCGTGAGCAAGGCCGGGCGCGGCATCTCGTACCATTGATACCAGCCGCTTTCCAACTCGCGCTTGACGCGCAACCGCTCGCCAGAAGCGTCCACGTCGATCACGATGGTCGCGTGCGGCAGCCCCAGCAACTCTGCGACGATCACACCCGTCTGCCCGTAGCCGTTATCGTCCGACTGCAAGCCTGTCATGATCAGATCAGCCTGCTCGCCGCGAATCGCTTCCGCGAGCGCCTGCGCCGCAGCAAGCGGGGCCAATCTAGTCAACTCGTCGCCGACTACGTGTATGGCCCTGTCAGCGCCGCGTGCCAGCGCATCTTTGATCACAGCCTTGACGCGTTGCGGCCCCATCGAACAGACGATCACTTCGCCCCCGTTCTTCTCCTTCAAACGCAACGACTCTTCCAGCGCGTATCCATCCGATTCGTTCACTTCGTAAGACAGGTCGCCCTCTTCGATCCACGTCGCGTCCTTATTAATACGCAGGATCGCATCCTTATTGGCGACCTGCTTCATGAGCACAATGATTTTCATAAGACAGTTTTCGGTTTCCAGTTTTCAGTTTTCAGCAGTCAGCGTTGCATACGCTTAGAACTGAAAACCGAAAACTGAAAACTGTTTACTCATTCTTCGTATCGTTTGAATAACAAGGCTGCGTTCGTGCCGCCGAAGCCGAAGCTATTGGAGAGCGCGTGGCTGACGCGCGCTTCGCGCGGCTCGTTGGGGACGTAGTCGAGATCGCAGTCCGGATCGGGGTTGACGTAGTTGATGGTCGGCGGCAGCATGTTGCGATGGATCGCTAGGACCGAGAAGACCGCTTCGATGCCGCCGGCCGCGCCGAGCAGGTGGCCGGTCATGGATTTCGTCGAACTGACCGCAAGGTTATAGGCATGTTCGCCGAAAGTTTTCTTGATGGCCAACGTCTCGAACTTGTCGTTGTAAGGCGTGGACGTGCCGTGCGCGTTGATGTAGCCGACCTCTTCGGGGCGCACGCCGGAATCGCTTAAAGCTTTTTGCATGGCGCGGATCGCGCCCGACCCGGTCTCGTCCGGCATCGTCAGATGGAAAGCGTCGCCTGTCATGCCGTAGCCGACCACCTCGGCGTAGATGCGTGCGCCGCGCGCCTTCGCGAACTCCAACTCTTCGAGGACGAGGAGGCCTGCGCCTTCGCCGATGACGAAGCCGTCGCGGTCGCGTTCGAAGGGGCGCGAGACGCGCGTTGGTTCTTCCGTACTCGTCGAGAGCGCGCGCATGGCCGCAAAGCCAGCGACGCTCATCGGCGTGATGGCCGATTCCGCGCCGCCGCAGATCATCACGTCTGCATCGCCGCGTTGGATGATCTTGAAGCTGTCGCCGATGGCGTGCGCGCCCGCAGCGCACGCGGTTGCAGTCGCGGAGTTCGGCCCCTTTGCACCGTGCCGGATCGACACCTGCCCGGCCGCCAGATTGACAATCGCCGAGACGATGAAGAATGGTGAGACGCGGTTCGGCCCTTCGCGCAACAGTTTCTCGTGCTCGCGCTCGATGGCCCAGAAGTCGCCGATGCCGCTGCTGATGTACGTGCCGACGCGTTCGCCGGTCTCGTCCGTGACTTGTAGCCCGCAATCTTTCATCGCCTCGTCCGAAGCGGCGATGGCGTAATGGATGAACGCGCCCATCTTGCGCGCCTCTTTTTTCTCGACGAACTTGAGCGGGTCGAAATCTTTGATCTCGGCCGCGATGCGGACGGGAAACTTTTCCGTGTCGAACTTGTGTATGTAATCCACGCCGCTGCGCCCCGCCATCAGCGCGGCCCAAGTAGACTCGACGCTCAACCCGACCGGCGTGATCAGACCAAGCCCGGTCACAACGACGCGACGTTTCAAGTTGTACTGCTCCTGATTGGAAGAACTATTTGTCATGTCATGTGGGCGCGCCCGGCAACCGATAAAGCGCCGCCGGGTACACACTCGTTTGCGCCAAGGACGCGGCGAACGCGCGCTGGCCGCCCAAGCATTAAACACGCACTGAGGTCGCTCGCCGCCGAAGTAATGCCCGGTACGTCTTGGCGCAGTCAGGTTACTTGTTCATGTGCTGCTCGATGTAGTTGTACGCGTCGCGCACGCTCTGAATCTTTTCGGCGTCCTCGTCCGGAATTTCAATATTGAATTCTTCCTCGAAGCGCATGACCAACTCGACCGTGTCGAGCGAGTCCGCGCCGAGGTCGTCGATGAAGCGCGCGTTTGGTGTGACTTCATTTTCGTCCACACCGAGTTCGTCCACGATGATCTGTTTGACCTTGTTCTCGATCTCTTGTTGATCGGGCATGGTAGTTCTGCTCCTCATGTCGCCTAAGAGTAGGAAAACTTTTTGCTATACGTTGCTATGCGCCGCATTAAACCACGCTTGCGCGCGAATTGCCACTCTCAATTGCTGTTCATGAGCCACGCTTGCGTCGCCGCGAGACTCGCGGCGTCTTCCACGTTCAGGCTGCGCACGTCCAGCGCGATCTGTCGCACCAACCCCGCAAGGATTTTGCCCGGCCCGACTTCGATAAAAGTCCTGACGCCGTGCTCATGCACCAACCGCTCAATCGATTCACGCCAACGCACCGGCGCGGACACTTGTCGCACGAGCGCATCGCGCGCGGCCACGCCCGCACGGATCGGCGTGGCATCGACGTTCGTCATAAGCGGCACGTTCAGATCATTAAACTCGATCTGCGCGAGATCGGCGGCGAGGCGCTCCTGCGCCGGGCGCATCAACGCGCAATGAAACGGCGCGCTCACATTCAACTTAACCGCCTTGCGCGCGCCGCGCGCTTTCAATAATTCAAGCGCACGATCAACCGCGCCCGCATGACCCGCAATCACGATCTGCTTTGGCGAGTTGATATTCGCGGGACTGCACACCTCGCCTTGCGCCGCCTCCGCGCACGCCGCTTCAACCGTCTCTGGGTCTGCGCCCAAGATCGCCGCCATCGCGCCGACGCCGACCGGCACAGCCTCCTGCATATAACGCCCGCGCGCGCGCACCGTGCGCACAGCCGTCGCGAGCGACAACGCACCCGCCGCGACCAGCGCCGAGTATTCGCCCAGACTATGCCCCGCGACAAAATCGGGCGCAGGCAGACCGGCCGTTTCCATCGCGCGCAAGACCGCGATTGAAGCCGTCAAAATGGCCGGTTGCGTATTCTCCGTTAACTGCAACTCTTCCGCCGGCCCTTCAAAACACAAACGCGACAACGAGAAGTCAAGCGCCTCGTCCGCCTCCGCGAAGACCGCGCGCGCCGCCTCGGACTGCGCCGCGAGGTCGCGCCCCATGCCGACCGCCTGCGAGCCTTGCCCGGGAAAGATGTACGCAATCATTTCTAGCGATTAGCTGTTAGCTGTTAGCTTAAAGCAGTAGGCTAAAAGCTAATGGCTAACAACTACCATCTAATCAACACCGCGCCCCACGTGACGCCGCCGCCGAAAGAGGCGAGCAGCACGAGATCGTCGGGCGCGATCTTGCCCATCTCTATGCATTCGTCGAGCGCAATCGGGATCGAGGCCGACGAAGTATTGCCGTGCATGGCGATGTTGGAATAGACGACGCTGCTATCAACTTTTAAATTGTTCGCCACCGCATCAGTGATGCGCTGATTGGCCTGATGCGGAATAAAGAGCTTCACATCGTCGGCCTTATAACCGGTCTCGTCCAAGACTTCGCGCGAGACATCGGCCATCGAGCGCACGGCGACTTTGAACAACTCGTTGCCGCGCATCTTGTAGAAGTGCTCGCCCGCGGCAAACGATTCCGGCTTAAGCCCAGAACGCGTGCCGCCGCCCGGCGCGAAGAGTTGATCCGTGTAGCGCCCATCGGAGCGTATGCGCGTCGCCAGAATGCCGCGCCCATCTTCGACAGGGCCGAGCACAGCCGCGCCCGCGCCGTCGCCGAAGATGACGCACGTGGCGCGATCCGTGTAGTCCACATAGCGCGTCAACAATTCCGCGCCGATGACGAGGGCATGGCGCGCCTGCCCCGTCTTGATCATCGTGTTGGCGAGCGTCAGACCGTAGAGAAAGCCGGAGCATGCGGCGGCCAGATCGAACGCCGCGGCCTTGTGCGCGCCGAGTTCGGTCTGGATGATGCAGCCGGTCGAGGGCAGAGCTTGATCGGGCGTGACGGTGGCGCAGATGAGCAGATCGATCTCAGACGGATCGAGCTTCGCGCGCTCGATGGCTTGGCGCGCGGCGCGGACGGCGAACATCGAAGTGTATTCATCGTCGGCCGCCTTGTGCCGCTGTTTGATGCCTGTGCGCGATGTAATCCATTCGTCCGACGTATCGACCATCTTCTCTAGATCGGCATTGGTCAACAAGCCTTCCGGATAAGCGTGCCCCGTGCCCAAGATGCCCGCGTTCACATTCACCATAAACCACCTCCGGTAGCAGAGGTCAGAGGTTAGAGGTCAGAGATCAGTTAAAAACTTTTTCTGACTGATCTCTGACCTCTAACCTCTGACCTCTGCTCTTTTCGACTCACGCGCGTGTGTCTCGGCGATGCCGCGTTGGATGTGCTCGCCTGCGCCGCGCTCCGAAAACTCTTTGACGATGCGGACGGCGTTGCGGATCGCGCGCGCGTTGGAACTGCCATGCCCGACCACTACGAGCCGGCGCACGCCTAGAAGCGGCGCGCCGCCGTACTCGGAATAATCGAGCTTCTTCTTCAAACGCTGAAACGCCGGGCGTGCCAGCATCGCGCCCGCCTTCGTCGTCGCCGACGTGCTCAACTCGCGCCTGATCATCGTCAGGAATGCATCCTGCAAACCTTCGGATAATTTCAACATGACGTTGCCCGTGAAGCCGTCCGTGATGATCACGTCCACATCGCCCGTGAACACGTCGCGCCCTTCGACGTTGCCGACGAAATTTAGGCTGCTCAATTCGCGCATGAGCGGAAAGGCTTCTTTCGTCAGTTCGTTGCCCTTCGCCTCTTCTTCGCCGATGCTCATCAGCCCAACCGCCGGGTGCGCGATGCCGAGCACCGTGCGCGCGTAGGCATCGCCCATGACGGCGAATTGCGCCATGTGGTGCGGTTTGCAATCGGCATTCGCGCCCACATCCAAAAGCAGCACCGGCTTGTTCGCCTTGGTCGGGATGAGCGCGGCGAGCGCCGGTCTGTCCACGCCGGGCAACATCCCCAAGACCATCTTCGCCGTCGCCATCGCCGCGCCGGTGTTGCCGGCCGAGACGAACCCATCGGCGCGTCCTTCCGCGACGATCTTCGCCCCGATGCGCAGCGAGCTTTTCCGCTTGCGCCGCACAGAGGTCGCAACCGGCTCGTCCATTGCGATTACTTCCGGCGCTTCGACCAACTCGATCCCGCGGTCACCTTGTCTGCGCCAACCGCAGCGCCGCAGTTCCGGCTCGACCCGCTCGCTCTGGCCGACGAGCACGACGCGGACGCGCAGGTCGCGCGCCGCCGCGAGCGCACCATCGATTTCAGGGTGCGGCGCGTTGTCGCTGCCCATCGCGTCAACGACGATTCGGCCGGTCAGTTGCTGTCCGTACTTCATCAAGCGGCGCGCAAGTCTCAGAGCGCCCGAACTTCCGACGCGACCGACTAAACCTTTTGTTCAACGCGGACAACTTCGCGTCCCTTGTAATGCCCACACTTCGGGCAGACGCGATGCGGCATGCGCGGCTCTTGGCAATTCGGGCAGAGCGTGGTCTGCGGCGCGCGCAAGGCATCGTGCGCCCGACGTTTGCCCGTGCGCGCTTTGGAATGACGACGTTTTGGATTCGGCATAATTGCTCCTTCTAAATACAGTGACGAGTGGCGAGTGACGAGTGACGAGTAAGCAGTTGTTCAACTTGTCACTCGCCACTCGTCACTCGTCACTGCCTTCTTTCAACGCTGCGAGTCCAGCCCAACGCGGGTCGATCTCTTGCTGCTCGCACGCGCATGATTGCTGGTTCAAATTGATACCGCACGTGGGGCACAGCCCCTTGCACGTTTCAACACACAAGCTCCGGGTCGGCAACGCGAGCAATAATTGTTCGCGCGTTAATTCATCAAGGTCGATACTGTTGCCGATGTACACTGAGGTCGCAAGATCATCCGCTTGCAACTCCGTATTCTCACTCGCTTCGTCCGCATCCGGCGGATCGTAGCTCAGGTCGAACGCGGCCTCGACCGGGATGGCGACCGGCGCAAGACAACGGTCGCAGTAAACTTCCAACTCGGCCGCGACCGTGCCTGTGACATGCACGCGCTGCCGTTTGCGACTGACACGTCCTTCGACTCTAGCCTCTGACAACAAACGCGCGCGCTCGTCTTCAAGCGATAACTCGGTCGGGGCGTATGTGTGCGCAAAGGATTGGCCTGCTTCGGTCAGTTTTTCAATCTCAATCTGCATGGCTCGTCCCCACAGGCGCGCGCACGTGAATTCAGCCGTCTCCGCGCAAAAGGGCAATTATAGCGAGCGGCCCGCGCATGTCAAAGCGTGGCGCTTCAACAACCGGCAGCGATTCGGCGCAACAACGCTGCCAGACGCTCGTCGCCGCCCGTCATAAGTTGCTGGCGCTCAGCCTCAAAGCCGAAGAAATGACGGAACAATAGTTCATCCGTGAATCTGTTCGCGCCGCGCGACTGGCGCAGAGTTTCATTTGGTTGTGCACACATGGCACGAGCCTCAGTGAACGCCGCACGTGCGCTCTTTGCATCGCCCGACTTGCGTAAGACGAGGCCGCGCAGGATCACGGCCGCGACATATTCCTTGTCGCGCGCGAGCGCCTTGTTGACGTGCTGTAGGGCGAGCTTGCCGAAGTCGAGCCGGTAAGCCGCCAACGCGACCAGATAATGCGCCTCCGGCTCATCGTGCGCCGCGAGTGCGCGCTTGAACGACGCCAACGCTTCGCGCCAGCGCCCCGCATGCGCGTATAAACGGCCGTGCGCGTAATGCAGAGCGTAGGCATGCGCGCCGCCCAACCGCTCCGCTTCCAACAACAACTTGTGCGCGCCCACCGCGTCGCCTTCATCACCGCGCGCGATTGCGAGCAGCAGACAGATGCCGCTGTTCGTCGGCCCGGCCGCAAACGCGCGCTCAAGATAGCTGCGCGCAAGTTGCACCTTGCCGGTCTGGAAAAACCGCCGACCTAACAGCGCATTCAGCGGCCCGCTCTGCGGCGCGAGCGCGGCCGCACGCTCCAGCATGCGCCAGCCATCCGCGCCGTCCTTATCTGCCAGCGCCGCAAAGCCCTCTTCGACGAGGCGCGTGAACTCGCGCGCGGCCGGCCCTGCGTAGTCTTTAACAATCGCAGCGCACAACTCCTCACTCTGCGTCCGCAGCCGCGTCTCTTCATCCGTGCGCGCGCAGTTCGCATCCCAGAGCGACTGTAACTCATCGAGATCGATCAGACCGGCCTTGCCCAACAATGTGACCAGCGCCTCGATCAGCATGTGCTCGCGCCCCATGATCTGCGTGTGCCGCCCCATCAACTCGGTGCTGCGTTCCAGATTGCCGATCATGCGCGTGAGATTGTGCTCCATCATCGAGAGGCGTTCGACGACCAAGCCCTCTTGCTGCCCCGTCGCCAGCGCGTCCTCCTCAAAGCGTAGCGTCGTCGGCTCGACCACCAGCATCAAACGCGTCCCGCACTGCCCGCACAACTCCTCGCCCAGCGGATTGACCGCCCGGCAACGCTGACAACGAATCTGCTGATAGCTCTTCATTAAAAAAAGTGCTGAGTCCTGAGTGCTGAGTGCTGAGAAAGAAGGCAGTTGCTTTTACTCAGCACTCAGGACTCAGCACTCAGCACTATATTCGTAGAATCCCCGCCCCGTCTTGCGCCCGAGCCAACCGGCGGCGACGTATTTTTTAAGTAGCGGGCAAGGCCGGTACTTTGGATCGCCAAGCTCGGTGTGCAGGACGTTGAGGATCGCGAGACATACGTCGAGGCCGATGAAGTCGGCGAGTGTGAGCGGCCCCATCGGGTGATTCATGCCGAGCTTCATGATGCCGTCGATGGCTTCGCGCGTTGCGACGCCTTCATAGAGCGTGAAGATGGCCTCGTTGATCATCGGCATTAGCACACGATTCGAGACGAAGCCGGGCGCGTCGTTGCATTCGAGCGCCGTCTTGCCGAGTTTGTCGCAGAGCGTGCGCGTGCGCTCGTAGGTCTCGTCCGACGTGGCCAAGCCACGTATGACTTCGACCAGCTTCATCACCGGCACGGGGTTCATGAAGTGCATGCCGATGACTTTGTCAGGCCGGTTGGTGGCCGCGCCTAATTTGGTGACCGAGATGGAAGAGGTGTTCGAGGCGAGGATCGTGGCGGGCGGCGTCAACTCATCGAGCGTCTTGAAGATATTGGCCTTGACGCCCGTATCTTCGGTCACCGCTTCGATGACAAACCGTGCTGTCTTGAGATCGTTTAGATTAGTCGTCAACTGTACGCGCTCGATGATCGCGCGCTTCTCCTCCGCCGTCAGTCGTGCCTTGTCTACGTCGCGCTGCAAGCTCCGGTTGATGGCCGTCAAGCCGCGCTGTAAAAACTCGTCCGTCACGTCGCGCATAACGACCGAGTAGCCCGCGCGGGCACACACCTGCGCGATGCCGTTGCCCATCGTGCCCGCGCCGATCACGCCGATCACTTCTGCCACGATGCTCTTCTCCGACTTCATGTTCACTGCCCACGCCAATCAGGCGGTTGCGGCGCACGGAGTGGCTCGGCCTCGCGCGCACGCGTCTCGTCGCGCCACCAAGCGGGCGGCTGTTGCGCGTCGTGCAACGAGCGCGGCACGACATCATAGGGAGTCGCCTGATCGTAAAACTTTTTGCCGGCGTCGCTGAACATGAACCAGAACGAATAGATGCAGATGGCCGTGCCGATGGGCGCGTTCATTGCTTCCAACACGGCCGCGACAATGCAGGCCGTCCGCGCCCAAGACTTATGCTTCAATAGCGCATAGCCGGCGACGAAAGCCGGGATGGTGAACAGAAGTGTGAATAACAGGATGAACGTGCCGATCAACAGAAAGAAGGCCGGCGGCGGGCCGTCCGGCGGCATGACACGGGCGAAGAAGATAAAGAAGGCCACCATCGCCAGTATCGTGAGCGAATGGAGACCGCCGTAGACCAGATGGCAGATGCCTAATATCTTGTTGTGTTCCGTTGATGACATTATTCGATCACTAATTTTAACGTTCGACGGCCATGGCTACGGCATTCCCGCCGCCCAGACACAATGCCGCCAACCCGCGGCGCACATTGCGCCGTCGCATCTCATAGAGCAGTGTCGTCAACACGCGCGAGCCGGATTGGCCGATGGCATGACCGAGCGCCACCGCGCCGCCGTTGACATTCACTTTCTGCGGGTCAAGCTCAAGCTCGCGGATGATCGCCACCGCCTGCACGGCGAAGGCTTCGTTCAACTCGATCAAGTCCACCTCGCTCAAAGCCCAACCGGCCTTACGCAAGACTTTGCGGATCGCTTCGACCGGAGCCATCATCACCAACTCCGGTTGAATACCGGAAGTCGCCTGCGCCACAATCCGCGCCAGTGGCTCAACACCGAGCGCGCGTGCGCGTTCAAGCGACGTGACGACCAGCGCCGACGCGCCGTCATTGACACCGGGCGCGTTGCCCGCCGTCACCGTGCCGCCCTCTTTGAACGCCGGCTTCAATTTGCCGAGCGCCTCAACGGTCGTGTCCGCCCGCACCGACTCATCCGTCTCAAAGATGATGGGCACGCCCTTCTTCTGTGGTATTTCAACGGGCAAAATCTCATCTTTGAATTTGCCAGCCGCAATCGCCGCCGCCGCTTTGCGATGCGAGTTGTACGCGTACTCGTCTTGCTCCGCCCGGTTGACGCCGTAACGTTCCGCAACGACTTCGCCCGTGTGCCCCATGTGATAATTCTCGAACGCGCACCACAACCCATCGTGGATCATCGCATCGATCATCTGGACGTTGCCCATGCGATAACCTTCGCGCGCCTTCGGCAGTAGGTACGGCGCGTTCGACATCGACTCCATCCCGCCCGCGACTACGATCTCCGAGTCGCCCAACTGCACACCCTGCGCAGCCATCATCACCGCCTTCAACCCTGAGCCGCAGACTTTGTTGATCGTCACGGCCGAGACGCCAAACGGGATGCCGCCTTTCAACGCCGCCTGGCGCGCAGGGTTCTGCCCTAGTCCCGCCTGCACAACGCAGCCCATGATCACTTCGTCAATCTCTTCCGGCTTGACGCCCGCGCGCCGCACACTCTCGCGCACCACGAGCGCACCCAGTTCAGTCGCGGCAAAATTCTTCAACGCGCCTAAAAATTTCCCCGTCGGCGTCCGCACCGCGCTGATGATGACGGCTTCCCTACTTTCTGCCATGTTCACACCTCATAAAAGCAGTGACAAGTAACAAGTGACGCATGACGAGGCAAAGACTTGTCCTTAGCTTGTCACTCGTCACTTGTTACTCGTTACTGTTAATTTGATTATACGTTCGCACCTATGAGTGTCAAGCAAGCGCTTTGCCGTTGTGTGCGCGTTGAAAGCGCGCGGCGCGAGTGTTAGACTCGCGCGCATGTAAGCTCGACATACACATGGACAAATCAATTCGGATATAAACGTTAACTCGATATGCAAGCACTGATTCTCGCGGGCGGCAAGGGGACGCGGCTCAGACCGCTCACGGTCTACACACCGAAGCCGGTTGTGCCGATCTGCAATCGCTCATTTCTGCTCTACCAGATCGACACGCTGCGGCGGGCCGGTATTACCAACATTACGCTCTCGCTCTCGTACCAGCCGTTCAAGATCGAGCAACTGCTTGGTGACGGCTCGGAGTACGGCGTCAAGATCAAGTACATGACCGAGCCGCAGCCGATGGGCACGGCGGGCGCGTACAAGTTCGCCGAAGAACTGATCCGCGAGCGCACGGTCGTCTTCAACGGCGACATTCTGACCGACCTTGAGTTGGAAGCTGTGCTGCGGCAGCATGAAGAGCGGCAGGCGGCGGCGACCATCGTGCTTGCGCCGGTCGAGAATCCGAGCGCTTACGGGTTAGTTGAGACCGAAGACGATGGTCGCGTGCGTCGTTTTCTGGAGAAGCCAAAGGCTGACGAGATCAGCGTGAACACGATTAACGCCGGCACATATATTCTTGAGCCGCGCCTCCTCGATCTCATCCCCGCGAACGAGGATTATTCGTTTGAGTACAATCTCTTTCCCGATCTCCTGAAGCGTGGCGAACCCTTCTACGCGCACGTACCCGATAAGACTTACTGGATCGACATCGGCACGCCCGCGCGCTACCTGCAAGTGCATCATGATCTGTTGGCGGATCGCGTCGGGCACGTGCGCCTGTTGGAACGACGCGGCGATTTCGATCTCGCCACCTCGGCCGAGGTGGACGACCGTTCGATGATCGCTGACGGCTGCATCATCAAACCCGGCGCGCAGCTCATCAACTCCGTGCTCGGACAAGGCTGTTACGTGGACGAGCGCGCGCGGATCGAGAACTCGGTCGTGTGGGCGCACACGCGCATCTATGCCGACGCACATCTGGACGGCGCGATCATCGGGCGCGGCTGTCACATAGGGCGCGCCGTGCAGGTCAGCCTCGGCGCGGTGCTCGGCGACAAGACCTCTCTGACCGACTACACCAAGGCTGGTAACAGTCAATGAGCCAGCGCTCGCCCGCGCCGCCCATACGCTTTGGCACTGACGGCTGGCGCGCCATCATGGCGCACGAATTCACCTACGCCAATCTTGAGCGCGTCGCGCAAGCCTACGCCGACTATCTAACCAAACAGCGCAACAGTACAACTGAACAAACGTCGCCGCCGACGGTCGTCGTAGGCTATGACCGCCGCTTTCTCTCCGAACACTTCGCAGCGCATGCGGCGGAGGTGTTCGCTGGTAATCAACTCGACGTGCAACTGTTTGAGCGCGATGTGCCGACGCCTTTGGTCTCTTGGGCCGTGCGCGATATGAACGCGGCGGGTGGCGTCGTCATCACCGCCTCGCACAACCCGGCCGAGTTCAACGGTTTTAAGATCAAAGCGCCATGGGGCGGCAGCGCGACCGCAGAGACAACGGCTGCGGTCGAATCATTAATTGACGCGCGCCCGCCGCAACGTAGCACTCTGCCCGATACTGCGCACGACCGCTTGGCCGCAGCCAGTGAGAGCTATCGAGCACAGATCGCGGACTACGTCGATCTTGAGCGCGTGCGTGCGGTTCACGCGCAGGTCGTGGTCGATCCCATGCACGGGTCGGGCGGGCGTTGGGTCGAGAGTTTTCTGCAAGGCGGGGCGCTCGAAGTCGAAACGATCCGCGCCGCGCGCGACGCATTCTTTGGCGGCGTTAATCCTGAACCGATTGATCGCAACCTTGCACTGCTCAAGGAGCGCGTGCGCACACAGCGCGCGCTTGTGGGCTTAGCAACTGACGGCGACGCAGACCGCGTGGGCGCGGTCAACGAGTTGGGCGCGACGATGACGATGCACGAGGTTGTGCCGCTCGTGCTGTTGCACCTCGCGCGGCGGCGCGGCATGAAGGGCGGCGTCGTGCGCACCTTCTCGCAATCCGTCCTGACCAAACGCATCGCCGCTGCGCTCGGCTTGCCACTGCACGAGACGCCCATCGGCTTCAAGTACGTCGCCGACCTGATGCTCAGCGAAGATATTTTAATCGGCGCGGAAGAGTCCGGCGGGATCGGCGTGCGCGGGCACATCCCTGAGCGCGACGGCATACTCAACTCGCTGCTCTTCCTTGAAGCCGTCGTCAGCGCGGGGCGGCCGCCGTCTGAGATGGTCAAGGAGTTGCATCGCGAGTTCGGCGCGTTCTACTACGACCGGCGCGACCTGCATATTGAAGTGGCGCGCGGGCAGAGTCTCATTGAACAACTCGCCGCTGCACCACCCATTAAAGTCGCCGATGATCCGGTGACGGATGTGCAGCAGCTTGACGGCACAAAGCTCATCTTTGCGGATGAGTCGTGGCTGCTCTTTCGTCAATCCGGCACAGAGCCGGTCTTGCGTATCTATGCTGAAGCCACTTCAATCGAGAAACGCGAGGCGCTGTTAGAGCACGGAGCCGTGCTGGCGTTGGCGCATAGCTAAGCGCCTTGATTGCATCATGCTGAAACAAATCTTTCTACTCATCGCGGCAACAATCTTGGCCGGCAGCGATCTGCGCGGGCAGTTCGAGCAGTTGGCGCAGCCGGCGCGCGGACACGTCGGCGCGGCCGTCGTGTTGCTTGAGACCGGCGCGGCTGTTGATCTTAACGGCGACGATCATTTTCCGATGCAGAGCGTCTATAAGTTCCCCATCGGTATGACCATCCTGCATGAGGTGGATGAGGGCACACTCAAGCTGACGCAGACGGTGCGCGTGACGCCGGCCGATCTAGTGCCGGCACGCGCCCATAGCCCGATACGAGACCAGCATCCAAAGGGCGACGTGTCATTCACAGTGCGCGAGTTGCTGCGCTTCATGTTGGTGCAAAGCGATGGCACGGCGTCCGACGTGTTGTTGCGCTTGGCGGGCGGGCCAGAGCGCGTCAATACGTATTTGCATGATCTGAATGTGCAAGGGATCGTCGTTGCGACCACAGAGCAAAAGATGGCGCAGGACGACCGTGCGCAGTATCGCAATTGGGGCACGCCCAAAGCGTATGTCGAGTTGTTGTACGCGGTGCAAGAGGGGCGTGGGCTGTCCGCGTCGAGTCGTAAGCTGCTGTTGCAACTCATGACAGAGACTACAACGGGCCCGCATCGTCTTAAAGGTCTGTTGCCAGCGGGCACACAGGTTGCGCATAAGACCGGCACATCGAATACGGTTGAGGGCGTGACGGCCGCGACCAACGATGTAGGGTTAATCACCTTGCCGGACGGCCGCCATCTAGCGATTGCCGTCTTCGTGTCTGATTCGCCGGCCGACGAGGCGACGCGCGAAGCCGTGATCGCACAGATGTCGCTCGCAGCATGGTCATGGGCTAAAGAGCAACGACATTGATTCACGTATGCCTGAACTGCCGGAAGTCGAACTCGTCGCGCGTTCATTGAATCGGCTCGTGAGCCAACGGCGCATTATTACGGCTAGACTGTTGCAACCGGACATCGCGTCGGGGACGACACCGCGTGCGTTCGCGCGTACTTTGCGTGGGCGACGGATTGAAGAGGTCGGGCGGCGCGGCAAGCTGATCGTGTTTGAGTTTGAGCGCGGGCTGTTTCTATTGACGCATCTGCGTATGACCGGGCGCTTTCTGTTGCTGCCGCCCGAAGCGCCGCTGCCGAAACACACGCACGCGATCTTTTATCTGGACGACGAGCGGCGTTTGATCTTTTCCGATCAGCGCCGGTTCGGGCGGATGCGTC
Organism: Pyrinomonadaceae bacterium; assembly: GCA_045807745.1. Lineage (GTDB taxonomy): Bacteria > Acidobacteriota > Blastocatellia > Pyrinomonadales > Pyrinomonadaceae > QHXQ01. Next base: position 257,326 of record JBJMGT010000015.1, on the reverse strand, counting down.
TGGTGCGCGCGGCTGAACTGCCGCACTTGCGACAGTTGCGCACGCTTGCGCCGGAGCCTTTCTCGGCTGAGTTCACGCCCGCTTATTTGCGCGCCGTCTTTGCGCGCACGCGCCGGGCGCTGAAAGAGGTGTTGCTCGATCAGACGAAGGTGACTGGTCTCGGCAACATCTATGCTGCCGAGGTGATGTTCCTTGCGGGCATCCACCCGCAGACGGTCGCCGCACGCGTCGGCGCACGCCGCCTGCCGCGCCTGCACAGCGCCATCCTCACAGTCTTGCATGAAGCAATCGCGCATGGCTCGACGATGAACGTCGACCCGGAGGACATCGACGGCAGCTATTACGCAGGCGGCTATCAGGGCCGCTGGCGCGTCTATGATCGCGCGGGCGAGCCATGCGCCAACTGCGGCGCGGCGATCCGGCGCATCGTACAGGCCAAGCGCTCAACCTACTTCTGTCCGCGCTGCCAGCGCCGCTGAGCAAGTCGGCACTAAGCCCGGCGCGGTGCACAGCCAAGACATTTTCGCAAAACATTTTCAGAAACGGTGCGGGTTTATTTGCTAGAATTCGCGCGCCCACTATGCTCCGGCAACCGCAGACCCAGATAGTTGCCAACGAACGCGCCCGGGGAGTTCATAGCTCGACCAGCCCGCCCCCACGAAATGGAGAGTTAGCATATGAGCACCCGCATCAACATCATCCTCTGTCTGGCCTTGCTGTCTGTCTATGTGCCAAATGCAAGCGCGCAAAGGCGGCGCACACGGACTGCGGCTGTGCCCACCCGCTCAACGGCCAAGCCCACATGGGTTATCACGACCGCGCCGCGTGATGAAGACGGAGTCAGCACGGCACTGGTCAAGCTTGAGCCGCTGCCCGTGGCCACGGCTCCGGCGCAGCCAAAGACGCTGGCGCACGTGGCTGCCAGTTTTACCTTGACCGGACAGCCACCTGCGCAACCGAACTTTGTGTCGTTGACCTTCTTCTCGCGCGCGGCCACATGCCGCTTCGGCAAGGCCCCGGATTCTTACGGCGAGATCAAACCCGATCTCACACTGCTGCTCGACGAGAAGCCTCTGCCGCTTGCATATCAAGCGACCGCGCGGGAGAACATCTATTATAAGAACGCGCCGTTTGCAGAGGGCGTGTGGTGGGGTCAGCAGGAGACGGAGGCTGGCGACTGCGCGGAGTCCGTCGGCGCATTCGTTACGCCGCAAACATTCGCGCGCATCACGGCCGCGCGCAGCGTGGCGGTCAAAATCGGCGCAACGACTTTTAATCTAGACGCCACACTTCTGAACGCGTTCCGCGACTTGGCTCGTCAGCTTCCGCCCACGCGCCCTTAGCCATCATTAGAAAATAACTCAAGACCACTCATTGCCGGGAGCGCGGGGCACCCTACAGCCCGCCATGAGCGCATCAGCGCGAATAGCTTTACTCGCCTGACGGCTCGTTGGCGGGCAGGATGCCCGCGCTCCCGGCGGCACGCAATTACTAATTCCTGTAGCTTAAAGATTCTGGAGTACGAAGTCGGTCATCATCTGGCGCATGTGTCTGACGAGTAGCGGGTCTGTGACACCGTGCCGCGACTTAGGGTAAAGCATCAACTGAAACTCCTTGTCCGCCTTCTGTAGCTCATAAGCGAACTGGATGGTGTTCTGCACGTGCACGTTATCGTCCATCGCGCCGTGAATTAAGAGCAGCTTGCCGTGCAGGTCTTTGGCGGCATAGCGCGGCGAAGATTTGCGATAGCCTTCGGGGTTGTTCTGCGGCGTGCGCATGTAGCGCTCTGTGTAGATCGAGTCGTAGTCGTGCCAGTCGCTGACCGTGCCGCCGGCGATGCCCAGCTTAAAACTCTGGCTGTGCGTCAGCGCGTATGAGGTCATGAAGCCGCCGTAACTCCAACCCCAGAGACCTATGCGTGTGCCGTCCACGTAGGGTTGGCTCTTGAGCCACGTAATGCCGTCTTCCAGATCGCGCAGCTCCAACTCACCGAAATTGCTGTAGAGCGGCCAAGCGGATTCGACGCCCTTGTTCGACGCCGTGCGGTTGTCGCAAATCCAGATGATGTAGCCCTTCTGTGCGAGTAACTGATGCCACATGTAGGTCTGCCCGCCCCACGCGTTGCGTACCTGCGGCGCTTGCGGCCCTGAATAGGTGAACTCGAAGACCGGATACTTTTTCGCCGGATCGAAATCGGGCGGCTTGATCATCATCGCGTCCATCGTGAAGCCGTCGCGCGTCTTTACCTGCACGAACTCCGTCTGGCCGAGTCGGTATGCTCCGAGCGCCGCGACCTTGTTCTCGTCGAGCACACGCGCGAGTGTGCCGTCTGCGTTGTTAAGGCGCACTTGCGTCGGCGTGTTGATGTCGCTCCATGAGTCCACGAAGTGCGTCAGCGTTGAATTAAAGCTGAGGCGATGACTGCCCTCGGCTTGCGTCAGACGCGTCTGCCCCGTGCCGTCGAGTTTGACGCGATAAGCTTGATTGGCGATGGCGCTGTGCTCCGTGCCGCTGAAATAGATTAGCCCCTTAGCCTCGTCCACGCCGTCGATTGAGCGCACGTCCCAGCGCCCGTTGGTGACCGTGTGCAGCAGCTTGCCGTCGGGCGCGTAGTGATAGATGTGCTTGAAGCCGGTGCGGTCGCTGAGCCACAGAAACGAGCCGTCTTTGAGCCAGCGCGGATTATCGTCCGTCACTTCAACCCACGCCTTCGACGTTTCATGCAAGACATTTTGCGACTTGCCGTCGTTTGGATCAGCGAAGTTCAGATCGAGAAACGTCTGCTCACGATTCTGTGCTTGATAGGCCACGTGTTTACCGTCCGGCGTCCACCCGACGCGGACGATGAGCAGATCAACCGGCTTGTACTGCGCCGTATCCACCCAACGCACATCGCCCCCTGTCACATTAGCGACGCCCAGCCGCACGAGCGGATTCGGATCGCCGGCCTTTGGATAAGGCGTCACTTCCAACTCTTGATGGAGCGGGATGTGATCGACGACGGTGAAACTCGGCACAGGGTTCTCGTCGAGCCGCAGGAACGCGAGCCGCGTCGAATCGGGACTCCACCAGTAAGCCTCGAAGTTGCCGCGCCCGTAGACCTCTTCCTGATAGACCCAATCGAGCCGCCCGTTGAACATTTTCGGGCCGCCGTCGCTCGTCAACCTGCGCTCTTTTTTGCTGCCGAGATCAAGGATAAAGAGATTACCGCCGCGCACGAAACTCACCATCCGCCCGTCGGGACTAAACGCCTCGCCGACCTCTTCATCTTTATTGTTCGTTAGACGCTCAGCCTTATCGCTGGCAAGTTCGTAATAGAAGAGATCGTTAGCTTGATTGAGGAGAAAGGCCGTCTGCGCCGGGTTCATTTGATAGACCCCTTGATTCGCCAGCCGCTTCGCGTCCTGCGCGCTCAGACCCGGCATGGCGGCAAACGCTGCTTCCATCTTGGCCGCGTCAAAAAATGGCACGCTCGCGCCCGTCAGCGCGTTGACCTTCAGTATGCGCGGCTTGCCGGAGTTGGGCGGATTGGTCTGTAGATAGTTGACGCCATCTTTCAGCCAGCGCGGGTTGACGGGCGTGCCGCTGAAGTCAACCTTCTTCACAGGATCGTAAATGTCTTCAATCGTCAGCAAACGCTCCTGTGCGAGCGCCGCCGGGCAGATGACGAGCAGGACAAGGGCTAGTTTCAACAGCAGACTTGAGTTACGCACAATCGTTTCTCCAATCAGATTAAGCGCGGCAGTCAGGCGCGCGCGCATCAAGCGCGCAAGCATGGAACAGCAGGACGTGCTAGGAAGAGTTCGGTGAACTAACGGTAGCATTCAGCCAAAATTCGATTGTATCTGTCAAGGTAAGGCAAGTGTTTCATCTAAATTGTTCTTAAGGCGGCGCGTCGATTTCTGCGTTGATAGAGTACCTGTTGCGAATAAGTCCGCAATGCACGAAAAGGTAGTCTTGACGTCAGAATACGACGAGCGTATAAGCAGCCTATCTCGCAAACTCCGCTGACGAAATCCTCATAAGGTTTCGCCAATTTCCTTGTGGTTCAGTTCAGAATTCAGCTTTCCAATTAAGCTGAATGAAGGGAAATTGAAATGAATTCAGCGCAATGTATGGTTTGCTCAACAAATGGTCTTTACCATATACCAACTTCACTAAAATTCTAGCTGCACAAGCGAGGCCTACCGGACTAACGGTCGGCTCGACCGTCCAACTTGCTGGAATGAATTGGGCGGAGAATAAACAGACCCTCTTACTTATGCTGCGCGATGGCTGTCATTTCTGTTCGGACAGCGCCCCGTTCTATCAACAGTTGATTAAAGAGCCAGGCGCGCAGAGCGACACCAAGTTGGCCGCCATTTTGCCCGGCGCTGCGGCCGACAGTCGCGCCTATCTCAGTCGCTTAGGCGTGCCAATCAAAGATGTTAGGCAAGCCTCGCTCGGCGCACTTGGCATAAGCGGCACGCCAACGCTTTTGCTCGTCAACGCGCAAGGCGTGGTGACGAAAGCTTGGGTCGGAAGATTGCCGACAGACAAGGAGGTTGAAGTCATTAACGCCTTGCGCAAGTAGTACCCGATACAAACTTGACAGGGACATACCGCGCGGCGTATAAGCGCGGATGAAAAACGTGGTGAGTTAAGGCGACTTGCGGCCACGTAAAATAAACAGCTAAACAGCTCGGCGCTTTTAAGAGTCCGTCAACTTCGATTCGCTCAGAAGTCCCGCGTTGTTTGGCGCGGGAATTTTTTATGGACGACATACGCGAATTTTTAGCCGGCGATCAGATCATCGTCTTCGACGGCGCGATGGGCACGATGCTCTACAACAAGGGCGTCTACATCAATCGCTCCTATGATGAACTGAATCTGACCAATCCCGATCTCGTGCGCGAGGTGCACGAGGAGTACGTGCGCGCCGGTGCGGACGTGATCGAGACGAACACGTTCGGCGCGACCGCGCACCATTTACAACAATACGGACTTGAAGGCAGCCTGCACGAGATCAACTTCAAGGCGGCGCAACTCGCGCGCGCGGCCGCCGATGAGCGCGCCTACGTCGCGGGCGCAATCGGCCCGCTCGGTCTCCGCATAGAGCCTTATGGGCCGACCTCGTTCGATGAAGCCAAGGAGATGTTCAAGGCGCAGGCGGCGGCGCTCCTTGAAGGCGGCGTCGATCTGTTCGTCTTGGAAACCTTCTCGGACATCTCCGAAATCCGGCAGGCGCTGCGCGCCGTGCGTGAGTTGTGCGATCTGCCCATCATCGCGCAGATGGCGATCCTCACGGACGGTAAGACCTCTTACGGCACAACGCCCGAAGTTTTCACCGCGCAATTGGACGAGTGGGGTGCGGACGTGATCGGCGTGAACTGCGGCGTCGGCCCGGCCGGCGCGCTTAGTGCCATCGAGCGGATGCGCGCACACACCACGCGTAAACTCTCGGCGCAGCCGAACGCAGGCTTGCCGCGCGACGTGCAGGGCCGGCAGTTTTATATGTGCTCGCCTGAGTACATGGCGAAGTATGCGAAACGTTTGATCCAAGCGGGCGTGCGTATCGTCGGCGGCTGTTGCGGCACGACGCCCGCGCACATCAAGCTGATCTCCGACGCCGTGCGCGCCGTCTCGCCGCGTCGGCAGACGGGCCGGCTAATCCAAACGCTGCCGGCGCGGGTTGATGAATTAACACCCGCCGACATACGCGTCGTGCCGCCGGAAGAACGATCAAACTGGAGTCGCATGATCACGCGCGGCGAGTTTGTTACGACCGTCGAAGTGCTGCCGCCGAAGGGTTGCGATCCTGAGAAGACGCTCACCTCGATCCGCCTGCTCAAAGAAGCGGGCGTCAACGCCGTCAACATCCCCGATGGGCCGCGCGCACAGACGCGTATGAGCGCGCAGGCGACGGCGCTCTTGGTCGAACGCGAGATCGGGCTGGAGACCGTGCTGCACTATTGCTGCCGCGACCGCAACCTGCTCGGCATGATGTCCGACCTGCTCGGTGCGGCCTCGCTCGGCCTGAAAAATCTATTACTCATCACCGGCGACCCGCCGAAGATGGGGCCGTATCCAGATGCTACGGCCGTCTTCGACATCGACTCTATCGGTTTGACCAACATGGTCAACAAGCTCAATCACGGTCTCGATCTCGGCAACAACCCGATCGGTTGCCCGACCTCTTTCTGCATCGGCGTCGGCGTCAACCCCGGCGCGATCAATCTGGACGAGGAGATCAAACGCTTCGAGTATAAGGTCGAGGCGGGCGCGGAGTTTGCCATCACGCAACCTGTGTTCGACGTTGACCAACTGCGCGCGTTTCTCGCCCGCATCGAGCACGTGCGCATCCCCGTCATCGCCGGCATCTGGCCGCTCGTCTCTTATCGCAACGCAGAGTTTCTGCACAACGAAGTGCCCGGCGTGCGCGTCACGCCTGAGATCATGGAGCGCATGCGCGTCGCTTCGGATAAGGGCAAAGAGTTCGGGCGCGACGAGGGCTTGCAGATCGCGCGTGAATCGCTACTGGCGGTGCGCGAATTGATTCAGGGCGTACAGGTCTCCGCACCATTTAATAATGTCCGTTATGCGCTTGAAGTCTTCGAGGCGTTGCCGGAATTCAGCGACCGGCGCGCGGCGAGCAGCATTAGTAGCTAGGCATGATGCAAGCTTAGATTAAGTTTCGCGGTGGCCTTCAATCCCGTTTGATCAAATAGTCGACTGCACTCGGCTGGAACTTCGCCCGCGTCAGTTCGTAGCTAACCGCCGCGACGCCATAGACCATTACTGCCTGTTCGTTGTGCATGCCGAGTTTCTCCAGTACGCGGCGCGACCCGACGTTATCCGGTCTGGTCAACGCCACGATGCGCTCAAGCTTTAGTTCTGCAAAGCTGTAACGGAGACAGGCCCGTGCGGCTTCGACGGCCAAGCCCTGCCCCCACCATTCTTTGCTTAGAACATAGAGCAACTCCGGCGGCGTCTGCCGTAGACGCAACCCACACAGACCGATCAACTGCTTTGTAGCTTTGTGCAACACCGCGCAGATGCCAAAGCCGTGCTCAGCCCAGACCGCGATATATCTGTCGAGGACGGATTGTGTCTCCGCCCGCGTCAGCGTCTTACCGCTTTCGACGCCGAGATGCCGCATGACTTCCGGGTCGGCGAAGAGGCGTGCAAGCGCGTCCAGATCGTTTGGGGTGAATGACCGCAGATGCAGTCGGGCAGTCTCAATTTCAGGCATAAGGTTCGTGAGGTTAACAAAGATACGCGAGTTTAACGTGCGGCGCTAAGCATCGCCGGCCGCGTCTAATAGACGGCGGACGGTCTGGCAGAGCACAGGAATATCTTCGGGCTTACGTAAAAACACGTCCGCGCCGGCCCGCTCCGCTAATGCCTTAACATCATCGGCGGACAGCATGATAATCGGTACGTGCTGGCGATGGGCGAGTCGGCGCACTTCGCGTATGAGTTCCAGGCCGCCGAGACCCGGCAGATCATTATCAAGCAGCAGCAGGTCGAAGTGCGCTTTACCGGCCAACAGGCTCAAAGCTTGTGTGCCTTCAACCAACGTCTTGACCTGCCAACCTTCCAGTTCAAATACATCGCGCACTAAGTCGGCCACTAACTGATTGTCTTCTACGTGTAGGATGGCGCGCACGCGCAGAGGCAGCTTCGCCCGCACGTCAGGCGTGTGCCGCGGGCCGCGCAGGCGGATAATACTTTGCTTTCTTTTCTCCGGCGTCGTGCGCAGATGTGCTAGACTCTTGTGCCGTCTTTGCAATAAAGCCACCAACGAGGCGTGATGTTTGAAACCGAGCAGCCGGGCCGCGCGACTCACACTACCCCCAGCCTCAAGCAGCGCGCGGCGGATGTATCTGGCTTCATAAGCTCGGACTCGTTTGGGCAGGGAGAAATTGCTCCAGAAGTCCGCGCGCCTACGCTTCACTTCGGCCGGGAGGGCGACGCGACGCGCCGCGACTAAGCGGTGGGCACAAGCCCGCAGCCGCGCGATAGTCTCCGCGTCCTGAGTCGCTTTGAGCAATTCATCTGCGCGCTCGTATGCGGCCACCAACTCCGGCTCTGCAAGCCATTCCCCATGCTCCTCGATCAGCGCCAGCAGCGCGCGCCCGGCATCCTCGACCGCGCCCGCCTGCTCCGCCAGATCAGCCGCTTGGCGAAACTTGTCCTGCGACGCGGCTGAATCATTGAGCCGCGCCAGCACGCGCCCCTGCGTCGTGAGCGCTTCTGCGAGCAAACCCTGCTCCCCGCCCTTAGACAGCGCCCGCACCGCCGCACCGATCACCCTCGCCGCGATCCGCGGTTTGCCCTCAGCCAGTAATACACGCGCGAGCACATCATCGACCTGTGCGATCCGGCCGCTATCGTTCACACTAGCAAACAACCGTCGCGCGTGATGCAGATGCTGGCGGGAGTCCTCATAACGGCCGATGGTGTAAAGCAAAAACCCTAAGTTGTTTTCAGCACTCGCGCGGTAGCCTGTATGCCCTGCTTCCTCAAAATGATATGCTGCGGCCGTATATTCAAGAATTGCTTGGTCGATGTAATCGGGGCGGTGCTCAGTCTCGCCTAATATCGTAAGCACACTGCCGAGATCATTATGGAATTTACCTACTAATGAGTGATTATCGCTCGCTACAAATAATGACTTTGCGTCCGTCAGAATACGAAGCGCATCGTTATGCCGGCCACTGCATGATTCAACGATTGCACTACGTACTAATATTTTTGCTCTGAGGTCTGAATTATTGTTATCAGGTATTTTCTCTAAAGCATCGGCGTAGATCACGCGTGCCTCGTCATATGCGCCCTCTCGCCAATAGCAGTAGCCTAACTCACACTGCGCGGTAGCTGCTCCTATGGGTTCACCTAAAGTGTGGAAGCGACTGATACCTTCGCTGATTAAATCTTTCGCCGTCTCCTGTGCTCCTTCAATCTGCCGGATGCTACCAAGCCACCCGGACAATGAGCCAGCGCGCAAGATTAATTCTGCGGCTACCATGTCTGTTAACTCTTCGACATTCGGGCGCTGGCCTATGCCTTGCCACAGTTCTCCGAGCGCGTCGCGTGCGGCCTCATACTGCCCCCCTTGCTCTAAAACCTCTGCCAGAGAGCAGCGCAGGCGCGCTTGCTCATTATAGGTCAAGGTAGGATCGTCTAATTGCCTCAATAATGTATTAGTTAATTCCATGTGAGGGTTGCCTTTCATTGTGCTTGCAAAATTATTTCAAGCATGGCAAAGCTACGTCTTATCAAGCAGATAAGGCGCGAATTAAACCAGATAGCTCTGGTTTCACTGAACCACCTCAAGAGAGAGGAATCAAGATGAAGAAGAACTGCCGAAAAGCTCTGGCAACATTTGTACTGGTGCTCATACTTACGCCTTCAGCATTTGCCGATGACGGGATCATCTGGACAGGGGTGGCATCGCCACCGCCACCGCCACCGCCGTCAACGAGCGGCATTATCTGGACCGGAGCGTCAAACATGCTGACAGAGATCGAGCTGAACCTACTGCAAGTGCTGACCCGGTTCTAGGACAGCGTGTTTTTCCTTAGTTTCAAGTGGCCGTGAGGAGTCTCGCGGCGGCACAGGTGTAGTGTGCGCGGGCACTATAGCAAAAATTCTTGCGGGTGGTGGAAAAATTTTCCTTGCCATTCTGGCCTGAAGGTGTAGAATGCGCCCACCTCGCGGGCACTTGCGCCGATTAGGTTTCCTCATCCTGCTTATGCACTTGTTCAAACCATCGCGCGCAGACAGCAAACGTTTTCCAACGAACCAGCATTACAGACGACTAACAACTTTCGTTTGATCTAACTCTTCACGGCCGCGTCCTCAAACACGCGCCCGACGGAAACTGGAGCGTCAGCCTTGTCCCCTCATCCAAGGCTCTTTGCGATCCTCATCTGCGTCGCCCTCGTCGTGTACCTGACCGGCAGACGCGCGCACACGCAAGCCGGCGCGCTCCGGCGCATCACCCACACGCCGGAACAGGCCCTCAATCTGAACCCCACACTGAGCGGCGACGGTCAGTACATCGTCTTTGAATCGACGGAGAATCTGGCCGGTGCACCGAGCGCGCCGGGCTTCCATGCGTTACGCGCCGACATCGGCGGTGCTGCCCCCGCGTTTACGCAATTAGCCGCGTCGCGGGCCGTCGCACCGGCCCTATCGCAAGACGGCGCGCGCACCGCGTTCGCCAGTACAGGCGATCTCATACCGGGTCACAACCTCGACGGCAACGCGGAGATATTTCTCGCCGCACCAGACCAACTGCAACAACTCACGAACACCGCCCCCGACAACCCAACGTTGCGTGTCGCACAAGGTAACTTCGCACCGTCAATGTCAAACGATGGCGAGCTAATAGCCTTCGCCTCCAATCGCGATCTGACCGGCGCAAACCCCGACGCGAATCTCGAAATCTTCATCTATGACGTAACCCGTCACTCGTTCCAACAAATCACCAACACAAACGGCATCGTGGGCGCAAGCGACGCAAAGCTGAGCGGCGACGGGACGGGTGTGGCCTATATTTCAGATAGACGCGCGCACGTGAATGACACGCCGTTTACACGCGATCTAAAGTTCTACGAAGTAACGTCGGGGCGTACACGCGTCCTCGTCACAGACGCGCGCGCGTTAACGTTTACGCCGGGTCGGGCTGTGAGCGATGACGGCACGCGTATCGTCTACGCAAGCGAAACGGCCGCCAACACCACGCAGGTCTATCTCTACGACGGGCGCAACAACGCCGTGCGCCAACTCACGATCTTGGGCGCACGCGTCACAGACGTGCCGCTCAACGCGACGATCAGCGGCGACGGCGAGCGCGTCGCATTTGCGACCCGCCGCAACGTCGTGGGCGGCAACAGCGACGGCAGCGTAGAGCTTTATGCTTACGACATACCGGCCAATCGTTTCACGCGTTTGACGAGCGCACCCGCAGTGGCCGCGGCTGAAGTCGTCTCTTCGCTCAACGATGACGGCGCGCTCGTCGCCTTCAACTTCCCGCGCGTACTGGCGGGCGCAGTCGCAGATGCCGATCTCGCTAACGACTCAGAAATTTTCGTGACCGAAATTGCCCCGCCCTCGCCCTTTGCCACCGACTTACGACTCACGCATGGCGCGGCGTTCGGGCACGAACCGGCCGCCGTTAAGGCGCTCGCGCCCGATCAGATTGCCATTGCCACCGGCCGCAACCTCGCGCTCGTCTCAATGCAGACAGAGCGGCTGGCCGACGGCTCTTTCCCGCGCACAGTCGCGAACGTGACACTGTCGGTCAACGGCCGCGCTGCCGAGTTGCTCTATGTGTCGCCCACACAGATCAACTTCATCGTGCCGCCTGACATCGAGTCCGGCATGGCCACAGTCAGTGTGCGCAATCATGACGGTTACGAGTCGCGCGGCAACGTTATGATCCTGCCCGCCGCACCCGGCGTCTTCACCGAACCGGGCGACGGCACAGGCGCAGCCGTTGCGCTTGAAGCGTCCATGCTTTTGCGCCCACCCTTCGATCCCGTCGACGCACAGAACAACCCGCGCCGTCTGATCATCTTCGCGACCGGCGTGCGCCACGCCACAGACCTGACAGTCTCAATCGGCGGTCATCAATTGACAGTTGAGACAGTTGCGCCCTCGCCTGATCTGTCCGGTCTCGACGAGATTCACGTCTTGTTGACGAGCGCGCTACGCGCGGCGGGTGTCGTGCCCCTAGTTGTCAGGGCGGGCGGACGCGACAGCAATCCGACCACAATCAGATTTAGCGGTGTGCGCCGCGCAGCCAGCATCACGCTCGCAGCCGCTGCGGCGCGCGTCGGCATCGGGCGCTCGCTGCGGCTCTTGGCAACAGTGCGCGACGAAGCCGGTGTCGTGGTCGCCGATGCGCCCGTTATCTTCAACTCAAGCGCGCCTGATATTGCAAGCGTAGATGCGGACGGCACAGTGCATGGCTTGCAGGCGGGCACTGCCATCATCCGCGCCGCTGCCGGGGACGTTAGCGCGACGGCTCAGCTAGAAGTTTATCCGCTCACGCTTGTCATCAATGAAGTGTTGGCCGATCCGCCCGACGGCGCGGCCGGTGATGCTAACCACGACGGCATACGCAACGCCGCGCAAGACGAGTTCATAGAGATCGTCAACGCCGCCGCGCAGGATTACGACCTCGGCGGCTATCAACTACTCACGCGCACGAGCGGCGGCACGGACACTCTCCGCCACCTATTCGCCGTCGGCACGATCCTACCGCCCGGCACTGCGCTGGTCGTCTTCGGCGGCGCAGAGACGGCCACGTTCAATCCAAACGATCCCGTCTTCGGTGCAGCGCAAGTCTTCACGGCTTCGACCGGCGGCCTCTCGCTCCTAAATGGCGGCAGCACGGTCACGCTGCTTGATGCGAGCGGCACGCTCATCGAGCAGATGAGTTACAGCGACGACGTGAACCTGCCCGGCGACAACAATCAATCACTCACGCGCGCGCGCGACATCACGGGCGACTTCACGCCGCACCAACAAGTCGCCGACAGCAACGGGCGCGCCTTCTCACCGGGCACGCACACCGACGGCGCGCCTTTCGCCCCGACTGCGCCCATCGCTCGCATCGAGGTCATGCCTGCAAGTGCGAACATCGAGACCGGCACACAACAACAGTTCAACGCGCACGCCTTCGATCAAGCCGGGCGCGAGTTGCTGGGCATCATCTTTCAATGGCAGACGAGCGCGCCGCTCGTCGCGACGATTGATAACAACGGATTGGCGCGCGCGCTTGCGCCCGGCATGTGCGAGATCACGGCACAGGCGCGCGGCGTGCGCTCTGCATCTGCACAACTGACCGTGCGCGAGGCGCCGCCTGTGTTGACGCGGATTGAGATCACACCCGGCTCTGTAACGCTGCCCACCGGCGTGCAGGAGCAGTTCACCGCGCGGGCCTTTGATCAGCGTAGCCAAGAGATGAGCGGCATCACGTTCACTTGGGCTTCGAGCGAGCCGCAGGTCGCAACGATTGCTCAGACGGGCTTGGCGAACACAATTGCACAGGGCGCGACCGACATCACGGCGTCGGCGCAGAACCTGACGGGCACGGCGCTGCTCAACGTTAGCGTGCCGGTACTGCTCATCAACGAGGTCTTGGCTGATCCGCCGGACGGTGCGGCGGGCGATGCCAATCACGATGGGACGCGCAGCGGCACGGACGATGAGTTCATTGAACTGGTCAACAGATCCTCCGCACCGCTTGATCTCAGCGGCTGGACGATCCGCACACATGCGCTAACAAGCTTGAATGAAACTACGCGCCACACGTTTGCGGCCCGCACGATGTTGCCTGCGGGTGACGCCATCATCGTATTCGGGGGCGGGAGCTTCGACGCGAATAACCCGGCATTTGGTGGCGCGCAGGTGCTTACTGTTTCAAGCGGCGGGCTGGCGTTAACGAATAGCGGGCTGACCATTGTGATTCGTGATAATGCGGGCCGGCCAGCGGCGCAGTTCGCTTACGGCACGTCGGGCGATGACTTCGGCGGCGACTCGGTGAATCAGTCCATCACGCGCGCGCCCGATCTAACGGGCGCGTTCCTGCGCCACACACTCGCGCCCGGCGCGGGCGGACGCAAATTCTCGCCCGGCACAAAACTCGACGGCTCGTTCTTCGCGCCCCGCGCCGGGCGCTTAACACGTCTGCAACTCACACCCGCGAACGCCTCTATCATCGTCGGCGGCGCGACACAGTTCACCGCACAAACATTCGATCAGTTCGACCGCACATTACCCGGTGCGACATTCATTTTCACGTCGAGCGACACGAGCATCGCCGCGATCACAGATGTCACAACTGACAGTGCAAACGGCCGCGCTGTTGCAACCGTCACTGGCCGCAATGCGGGCACGGTGCAAATTCGGGCCGCTGCGACGAACGGTGCAAACAGCGTCATGAGCGATGAGGCGGACTTGCAGGTCTCTGTGCCGCCGCCCGTTGTGCAGCGTGTCGTCGTCAGCCCCGCGAGTGCCGCGCTCAATCGCGGGCAGACGCAGCAGTTCTCCGCGCAGGCGTTCGATCAGAACAATCAATTAGTGCCGGGCGCTTCGTTCAGCTGGACGACCAGCGACACGCAGATCGCAAACGTGAGCACTGAGGGCTTGGCGCGCGGCGTCGGTCTCGGCGCAGTCAATGTCATTGCCACAACCCCGGACGGCGTGGGCAACACAGTCTCCGGTCAAGCAATGCTGACCGTACAAGCGCCGCTCGTCATCAACGAGATTCTGGCCGATGTACCGCCTGATATTGCCGGCACGACGAACGTCGAAGGCGACGCCAACCGCGACGGTGTACGCAGCAGCGACGACGACGAGTTTATCGAGTTGTTCAACAACTCGAACGCGCCGCTCGATCTATCGGGCATCGTGCTCGCAGACGCAACCAGTAATCGATTTACCTTCCCGCCAAACACGACGCTTGAAGTGGGGCGTAGCGTCGTAGTCTTCGGCGGGGGCGCGCCGCCTGTGAACGACACCGCGTTCGGCGGCGCGCTAATCTTCACGACCGGCTCGCTCGGTCTGAACGACGGCGGCGATACCGTCACCGTCAAGCTGCCCGCGAGCGGCGGCGACATCATCATCGCGGCCCAACCTTACGGCAACGCCGCGCCCGGTGCTCCGGCCGCGCCAAGCGATCAAGCGCTGACGCGCGCGCCCGATGCAGAGATTGGCATGAGCGGCGGCAGTTTCGTTGCGCATGCCAGCGCCGCGAGCGCCGGCGGACGCGTCTATTCGCCGGGCACGCGCGCCGACGGCACACCTTTTGGTTCGTCGCCCCTCACACGCATAGAGGTCACACCGGCCGCTGCGCAACTCGACATCGGCGCGCGGCAAGGCTTCAGCGCGCGCGCCTTTAGTAGCGCAAGCGGCGTCGAGGTCGAAGTGGCCAACGTCTCTTTCATCTGGGCCGCAAGCGATACGACCAAAGCCAACGTTGCGCCCGCCACCGGTGTAGGCACTGAAGCGACCGCCGTGGCCGCCGGCACAACGAACATCAGCGCGCAAGCTGGCGGTCTGCAAGCAACAGCGACCTTGACGATCAACCCGCCGCCGCCTGTCTTAACGCGCGTCGAGTTGACGCCCACAGCGGCCACGATCATTGTCAATCAGACACAGCAGTTCACCGCGCGCGCCTTTGATCAGTTCGACCATGCGTTCACCGGCGCGACCTACACCTTTAATTCTGACGACGCGAACGTCGCGCAGATCGAATCCGTGTCGAACAACACGGACGGCAGAGCCATCGCCACCGCGCGTGGACTCAGCGCGGGCACGGCTCACATCAACGCGATGGCGACTAGCGGCGCGACTGTTGTCACGAGCGACCCGGCCGCGCTCACGGTCAACCCACCGCCGCCGATTCTTACGCGCGTTGTCATCAATCCTGCAAGCGCAAATATCAATCGCGGGCAGACACAACAGTTCACCGCGCAAGGCTTCGATCAAAACGATCAACTCGTGCCGAACGCTTCATTCAGTTGGACGACGAGCGATGCGCAGACGGCAACTATTGGAGCTGACGGCCTCGCGCGCGGCGTCGGCATCGGCGCAGTCACGATTAACGCAATGGCTGCCGATGGCGCAGGCAGCACGGTCTCAGGTCAAGCCCTGCTAAACGTGCGCGCGCCGCTCGTCATCAATGAAATTCTGGCGGACGTGCCGCCCGACAACGCGAGCACACAGAATGTTGAAGGCGATGCGAACCGCGACGGCGTGCGTAGTAGCGACGACGATGAGTTCATCGAGTTGTTCAACTCTTCAGACGCGCTGCTCGATCTCTCCGGCATCGTCGTCGCGGACGCGACCGCGAACCGCTACACATTCCCTGCGAACACGACGCTTGCCGCCGGGCGCGCCGTCGTCATTTTCGGCGGCGGCAATCCACCGTTAAATGATCCGGCGTTTGGTGGCGCGCTCATCGCCACGACCGGCTCGCTCGGGCTGAATGACGGCGGCGACACGGTCACCGTCAAGCTGCCGACCGGCGCGGGCGACATCGTCATCGCCACGCAAGCTTACGGCAGCACCGCTCCAAACGCGCCGCCAGCGCCGAGCGATCAATCGCTCGTGCGCGCGCCCGACGCGGCCTTGAATGACAATGGCGGGGCTTTCGTCGCGCACACAACCACCGCGAACGCGAACGGGCGCGGCTTCTCGCCGGGCACGCGCGCCGACGGCACACCCTTCGGCGCGCCAACGCTCATGCGCATTGAGGTCGCGCCGATGACTGCCCAACTCGACATCGGCGCGCGCCAATCGTACACCGCCCGCGCTTTCGCTAATGCCAACAGCGCTGAGGTCGAAGTGCTGAACGTCTCGTTCATCTGGGACGCGAGCGACGCGACCAAAGCCACGCTCGCGCCCACGACCGGCGCGAGCACAGAAGCAACCGCGCTCGCCGCAGGCCCAACGACCATCCGCGCGCGCGCCGGCGCGCAACAATCGTCTGCGACTTTGACGATCAACCCGCCACCGCCCGTGCTCACGCGCGTCGAGTTGACGCCGACAACAGCCACCATCGTCGTCGGACAGGCACAGCAGTTCACTGCCCGCGCCTTTGATCAATTCAACCAACCGTTCGCCAATGCGACCTACAGCTTTACGTCTGACAATCAACCGGTCGCGCAGATCGAAGCCATCAATAACAACCCTGACGGTAGCGCGGTCGCCACAGTTCGCGGCGCTAGCGCTGGCACGGCGCAGATCAACGCGATGGCGACGGATGGAGTTCACACGCTGACGAGCGATCCGGCGACGCTGAGCGTCGCAGCCCCGACGCCGACACCGACGCCAACGCCAACACCTACTCCGACGCCGACGCCCGTCGTCATCAGTCAGGTGTATGGCGGCGCGGGATGCACGACCGCGGGGTGCTCGACGTACAAGAACGATTACATCGAACTGTTCAACCGCGGCACATCGCCCGTCTCTTTGAACGGGTGGTCGGTGCAGTACGCCGCTGCGACCAGCACAAGCTGGCAGGTCACACCGCTAACAAACGTGATGCTCCAACCCGGCCAGTATTACTTGGTGCAGGAGTCCGGCAACGCCAACGGCGTTAACCTGCTACCCACACCTGACGCAACTGGCACAACCACCATGAGCGCGACGGCGGGCAAGGTCGCGCTGGTTAATTCGACGGCGGGGCTGACGGGCACTTGCCCCCTCTCTTCGTCCTACGTCGATCTCGCTGGCTACGGTTCGACGGCTAGCTGCTCGGAGACTGCGCCCGCGCCCGCGCCGAGCACGACGACTGCTGCCCTACGTAAGTCCGGCGGCTGCACGGACAGCGACAACAACTCCGCTGATTTCACAGCTATCGCCCCGAACCCACGCAACACAAGCTCCCCGTTGAACCCCTGCGGCGGCTCATCCCCTGCTCCTTCGTTAGAGGGCTTCAACTATCTTCTGCGCCCGCTCGCATTTTCCGCATCTCCTCTCTGGGACGACTTCGCTTTGTCAGCGCGACGCGCTGCGCGACTCATTGCTGCTCCCTGTCCCGCTCTGTTTCTCTCCACACTAAACTCCAAAACTGTTGAAATGAAAAACCCGCCGTAGCGCATCTCCGCGCCGCGACGGGCCAAGGTGTAAGTCTTAATGGAGTTTCAGCGAATGACGCCCTCAAGTGGACTCGACGCGCTTGCATAAAGACGCTTCGGCATCCGGCCTGCCATATAAGCCATGCGCCCCGCTTCGATGGCGAGGCGCATGGCGTTGGCCATCTGCGTGGCGTTCCGTGCTTCGGCAATCGCGGTGTTCATGAGAATGGCGTCCGCGCCCAACTCCATCGCAATTGCAGCGTCGCTGGCCGTGCCGACGCCAGCATCGACGATGATCGTCGCATCAGGCAGTTGCTCACGCATGATGGCCAGATTCGCCGGATTCTGTACGCCCAGACCTGAGCCGATGGGCGCGGCCAGCGGCATGACGGCGGGACAACCTGCGGCGAGCAGTTTCTTCGCCATGATCAGATCGTCGCTGAAGTACGGCAGCACAATAAAGCCCTCGCTGACGAGCGTGCGCGCGGCGGCGAGCGTCTGTTCATTGTCGGGAAAGAGCGTCGTCTGATCCCCGATCACTTCGAGCTTGATCCAATTGGTGTTGAGCGCTTCGCGCGCAAGCCGCGCGGTGCGGACGGCGTCTTCGGCCGTGTAACAGCCGGCCGTGTTGGGCAGAATGGCCAGCGCCGGGTCAAGATGATCGAGAAATGATTCGCTGCTGCGGTCAAGCGGCACACGCCGCACGGCGACCGTCACCATCTCCGCGCCCGACGCGCGATGCGCCGCCTTCATCTCTGCAAAGCTGCGGTACTTTCCCGTGCCGATGATCAAGCGCGACGTGAACACGCGGCCAGCGATCTCGAACGTGTCTGTAGTAGCTGTTGCGACTGTGGACATAGTAATCATTGAGTCTGTTTGCGCCGCAACTTTACAACGCGCCGGACGAAAATCAAATCGCGCGGGCGCATCCTCCCCAAATTCCGTTCCAATCAAGTATATTAACGCGCAGACAGACCACGGACGGAACAGCGGCAGCGCTGGCCAGAGCAGAGCGTATGACGGCCAATCTCAGTAAAACCTACATGCTGGGGGAACACCGGTTGGAGCCGGACAGACAACTGTTGCTTGCAGGCGAGCAGCAAGTTCACTTGGCCAAAAAACCTTTTCTGGTTCTGCTCTACCTGATCGAACATCGGGATCGCTTTGTCAACACGGCGGAACTGTTGGAACAGTTCTGGCACGGAAAGGATGTGTACGACGACACGGTGCGCAAATGCGTAGCTGTTTTGCGTAAGGCGCTCGATGATAGTTCGGGCGAGCCACGTTTTATCGAGACGCGTTGGGGCTACGGCTATCGCTACGTTGGCCCTTTCGCCGAGCTGATGATTCAGTGTGCGCCGCAGCCACGCGAGACAGCGGCGACACACGAAGCGTCGGACTTCGGCTCCGCCGCAGAGTTACCAGCAGAGCCGGCCGCCAGCGAGCGTGAAGCGCTACAGTCTATTCCTACACCGCCCAGCGCTCGGCCCACGAAGCTGCATCTGCGCACGCTCGCTTTGCTTGCGGGCATCCTCACGCTGGGTGTGGTTGCGGCCGCGTTGATCGTTCATCGCGGGCGGGCCGTGCCGACAGCGGCGCGCAAGACCGAAGCGGCCGCCCCGCTTTCCTCCGTTGCGGTGCTGCCGCTGAAGAACTTGACGAACGACGCGGCGAACGACTACCTGTGCGACGGCATCACGGAGAACTTGATCAACGCGCTCTCAAAGATCAACGGCTTGAAGGTGATCGCGCGCGGCTCCGCTTTCAGTCTCAAAGCGGCCGATGCAGACCCGCGCGAACTGGGCCAGCGACTCAAAGTAGCGACGTTGCTGCAAGGCGGCGTGTTCAAGGAGGGCGAACGCCTGCGCGTCGAGGTGCGGCTGATGAGCACGGAGGACGGGCGCGTCCTGTGGGCGGGCGCGCCTTACGACCGCAAGCTGGGCGACATCTTCGCGCTGCAAGACGAGATCACACGCAACGTCATCGGCGGGCTTGAGTACAAGCTAAGCGCAGACGAGGAGCGGCGACTGACCGCGCGTCGCACCGACAGCGTCGAGGCTTATGAGGCTTATCTGAAAGGTCGCTACCATTGGTACAAGCGGACGAAGGCCGATCTGAACCAGTCGCTCAGCTATTTCCAAGCGGCGCTCAGACACGATCCGAACTACGCCCAAGCTTATGCGGGCGTGGCCGACTACTACAACATGGGCGTCTGGTTTCTGTCTCTGCCGCCGCAGGAGGCGACGGCGAAAGCGAAGGCGGCGGCGCAGCGGGCGGTGGCGCTCGATGAAGGACTGGCGGAGGCGCACCTGTCGCTGGCGGGCGCGTATCGGTTGGAGTGGGCTTGGGCGGACGGTGCTCGTGAGGTCGAGCGCGCGCTGGAGCTTGATCCGGGCAACGTCGAGGTGCATCACGATTACGCCTACGCCCTGCTGCTGACCGGGCAGGCGGACAGGGCCATCGCAGAGATGCAACAGGCGCGCGCGCTTGATCCGCTCTCTGTCGTGATGAACGTGGACGTGGGCGAGGTACTGCTCTATGCGCGCCGCTACGATGAGGCGGCGGCGGCCTTGCGGCACGCCGTCGAGATGGACCCGAATCGCGCGAACGCGCACTGGGATTTGGCGCGGGCCCTTCAGATGCAGGGTGCGGACGCGGAGGCGTTCGCGGAGTACGTGCGGACGGCGATGCTCAACGGCGACCCGCCCGCAGCGACGGATGCGCTCACGGAAGCGTACCGGGGCGCGGGACTGCGGGGCTTCTGGCAGAAGTGGCTTGAACTAAACTTAGAGCGGGCGCGGCACGACTACGTCCCGACCTACGAACTCGCGTGGCCTTATGCGCAACTCGGCGACCGCGACCGTGCGTTCGCCTGCCTCGAACAGGCTTACCGCGAACACTCGCCCAACATCGCCGATCTGAAATTTGACCCCCTGCTCAACCCGCTGCGCGCCGACCAGCGTTTCGCCCAACTCGCGGCCCGCGTTGGGCTATAACGCGGGCCCCTGTTGCTCTTTTCGGCGCACCGCTCCGATGCCATATAGCCGTTACGGTGGCCCGAACCTCAACTTGTACTCTTGGGAGTTCAAGAAGCCGTTGACCATCGTGCGCGCATCGGTCGGATGTGTGGTCAGGTAATTGAGCCACGCATTGTAGCCGGGTGTGTCGGGTGTGCGCCGCAGATACCCGTAGTACTCGGCGGCAACGAAGGCGCGGGTGAACTCCGCCGCGCCTACTTGATCGCTGTCGGCTACGGCCCTGAGCACCTGCGCCCGCGTCAGCGTGCCGGCGTTGAGTTGGCCCGTCAGCTCGCTCGTCGTGAGCGTCACCTTCGCCATGCCGTCGGGCGCGGCCGGGTCGGGGCAAGTGATCTGCGTCAGCCCGTAACGGCCTAGCAGCGCATTCACGTAGTCAGTATTCGACAGGCCACCATAGGCGGCGGTGAACTCCTGCCGCTGGGCGAACGAGTCGGTGAAGGCCGCCTTGCGCGCGAAGGTGTCGGCGGCCGTCCGCCCCGTCACCGCGCTCATGTCAAAGACGATCTCGCTGTAGCGCGGCAAGCGGTTGAATGCCAGCCGGTAGAAGCGGAAGACGAACGTGCCCTTCAGTTGGAACTCCGGCGAGCCGAAGAAGGACTGCGAGACGAGGATGCGGTCGCAAGTTGCCGAAGGGCTGTTCGGGTCGGTGTTGTTTACGTCCGGACAGTTGTTCAAGACGTTGAGCCATGCCGCCAGCCCAGCCGCCTCCGGCTCGCGTGAGAGGAAGTCGAGGTAGTGCTGGCGGACGAAGAAGTCCCCGCGGAAGATCGGGTTGGGCGCACCGGCGGCCGTGTCGTTGTCTGTGATGGTGACGGTGGCGTTCGCGGGCGTTCCTAAGGTCGCGGCGACGGCGTTAGCGAGTGTGATCTGGAATGTCTCGTTGCCTTCGACGTACACGTCGTCAATGATGGGCACGGTGATGTTCTTGCTGGTCTCACCTGCCGCAAAGTTTAGCGTACCGACCACGGTGGCGTAGTCGCAGCGCCCGTATGCCCCGCCCTGATTATTCACCGTATCTGCACACCCGAATCTGAACGCGTCAGTATCCAACGTCTGGTAGCCCACCGAGACAGCACCGGAGGTGTCGCCGCTTCGATTGACTGTAACCACTACGCGCCCGTCGCCCTCACCGACTTGGTAGTTAGCGTTGCTGAACCGAATGGCAGGCAGGACGACCGGCGTCTCTATCAGGTCAACAGTCTTCTTCGCGGAACTGGCCAACAGCGCGCTCGTCCCCGCGAAAGTTACTTCGAGTTGATAGGAGCCGGCCGCGACGTTAGGCGTTATCGTACAGGCGGCCGTCCCGTTGGCATCAGTCGTGCCCGTGCAGATTTGGCCCGCGAGCGAGAAGTTGAGCGGAACCCCACCGACCTTATCTATGGGCGCGGTCGAGATGTCAGCGAGCGTGGCGGCGAGCGTCAGCGGTCTATTCACAGTGCCACTCGTCGGGCTTAGATTCACGCTCAGGAACGTGCTGTGCTTGCCCGGTGTCCATGTCACCTTCGCGTCATTTGAGAAGATCGTCGAGCCGCCGAGGTCGGCAGCCGCGAAGGACTGATCCGTGCCGGTCGAGACCCCGGTGTAAGTGAAGGTGACGTTCCCGTTCGTGTCTGTTCTGACCAGATGGGCACTCGGGTTGGCCCCATTCACGAACAGGGTGACCGGTATGCCCGCAGGATTGGCGACGTTCTTCACCGTGGCCGTCAAGGTCACGGTCGTGCCTTGCACCGGCGAAGGCTGCACGCTTTCAGGCGTGAGCACGATCTGCGGGGCGGGGTTCGTGGGCGAGAGACTGCACGTCCCGTCGGCTTTAGTGACTCTGATGACCCGGTCACTCTGCGTCGCGTAGAGGCAGCCGCTCGGGCCAACCGTGACGAAATCGCCGCGCGAGCCGCCCGTGTAGATGTTTGTGCATGGTGCGCCCGCGTCATTACAATTGATCGCGTTCGGCGGCAAAGCGCTTGTGTCAATCCGCGTGATGATGCCGTCGTTGCGGTTCACGTAGAGGAACGGTTTGGCCGGGTTGGCCGGGTTCTGCTCAAGTGCGATGCCGTCAGGGCCGCCGACAACGAATGCGAGTTGCGTCGCCGTTCCGGGATTCTGCGTGTTAGTGCCGGTCACGCGGAAGATGCCTTCGGTGCCGCCCTTCAGATAGATCGTGCCGTCGGGGGCGAAGACAAATCCATCAATAAAACCGCCTTGAAAATAAAGCGTCACTGTGCCGGGACCATTATTGAAGTTCGTGATGCGATAGATGCCGCCGAAAACCGAGACGAAGAGGTCTCCGCTCAGTGGGTCCACATGCAGGTCTAGCGGGCCATCCGGCAGGGTAGCGACGACGCGAATGACCGCGCCCGTAGCCGGATTCACTTCAACTATGTTGCTGCCATTGTTCAGGCCCGCGTAGAGTCGGCCGTCTTTCGCGAAAGTCAGCCCAGCAAGGCTCGCGCCGAACGATGATGGAACTGTCACGACCAGCGTCGCCGGGCCGGCGATGCCACCCTGCGGCCCGAAGCTGTAGATGCTGTTGTTATTAACGTCACCGACAAACAGGTTGCCGTTGGCGTCAAAGGCGAGACCGATGGGGGCCTTGGGCGAGAAGCAATCTAGCGGGAAGTTGCTCGCAAAGGTCGAGACGCTGTAGCCGGGGGCGGCCGTACCAACTTCATTCCTGCCGCAGAAACCTGAAGCGTTGACGAAATTGACAATGGCGCTGCCCGGAATCGGCAGATTGCGGTCGGTGACGTCAACCGCGGTGTAGGTCACGGTCTCAGCTTTATTCGAGACAGCCGTGAACTGCACCTTGCCCGTCGCGTCCGTGGTCGCCGTGGTCGTCGTGATGATGGAAGCGCCGTTGCCTTGCGAGAGGTTGACCACCTTGCCCGGCGACGGATTGCCGTTCGCGTCCTGCAACGTCACCGTGATCGTCGTCATGTCGCTGCCGTTCGCGTTGACGGTTGATGGGCTGGCGCTGATGCCGCCGGCCGTCGCGGGCCGCGCGACGAAAGCGACCTGCACCTGTTTCTGCAAGACGACGCTGTCTGTCGTGTCCGTGGCCGTGAAGGTCACTATCTCTGGGACTGTGTCCTTGAGCGAGAAGATGACCGCGCCGTTCGAGACGTTGGACACGCCGCTGGCCGGGGTAATCGTTGCGTGCGCGCCCGCGCCCGCCGCGAGCGTCACCGTTTTGCCGCTCACGGTGTGCCCATCCGCGTCCCGCAGCCGCACGACAACGAACGATTCCGCAGTGCCGTCAGCCACCACGTTAAGCGGCTCCGCGCTGATCTCGGAGACCGAGGAACTCACGCCCCCAACCGTCTTGCCGCTCAACGTACGGTGCATCAGATTCAGATTCGGTGAGCCGAGTCCGACGTGCTGGAAGTCGCTGCCCATGCTCGTCGCCGAGTGGAAGGCGTCGGTGTTGCCGAGCGGGTACAGTAAAGGATTAAGCTGGCCGAGATTCTGCCCTTGCGCCTGATTCAGCAGGGCCGCAAACGCAGCCCAGAGTGGAGCCGACAAACTCGTGCCGCCGTAGCGTAAACCCGTCGGGCAGCCGCCTGCGTCCGCCTGACAGATTTCGATGCCGTTCGCGGGATCGGCGTTGACGCCGACGTCCGGTATCGACCGCATAGGGGAGCTGTTGAATCCATTCTGATAAGTCGGCCGGCTGAAGAACCGGCTGACGCCGAAGCCGCCTTGCCCGGTGGGAGGGATATTGCCCAGTCCGAGCCACGCGGTCTCATGACCATAGGTCAGGGCGGGCCCCAATATTAACGATGTGCCTCCGACGGCCGTCGCGTGTGGTGAATCGGCCGGGACGCCAATCGTGTTGGCGCTGCCGTCGAGGCAAGTGCTACCGCTGTCGCCGCTGCCGTTAAAGACGCTGATGCCGGCAGCCGCGGCGCTGGCAAGGATTGCGTCAAGACTCTGCGCGTCGGCCAACGTCGTCTGATCCTCACAGTACGACCAGCTATTACTGATGACCGTAACGCCGTCGCCGATCATCCGATTGAAGAGCGCTTGGAAGTTCGTGCTATTGCCGGTGAACGGGGCATCATAGACGACTACATTCGCGCCGCGCGCGTTGACCATCACGGCGATGATGTCAATTAACACCTCGGACTCTTCCGCCCCCAGCGGTGCGCCGCCGTTAACATGCACTTGGCTCAAGCGGTTGATGTCCGACGACGGGTAACCGGCGAGCGCGAGATAGTCGCGGATGTCATTGCGGTTGAAGGTGTCGAACTCCAGCAGGCCAACGGTCTGGCCCGTGCCATTCACGTCGAGCCAGCGCAGAGCGGCTGCCGCTTGTGCCGGGAGCAGTTGTGGGGCCGAGAAAGAAGAGGAGTTCGAGCCACCGGAGTTCGGGCCATTTCCGCCGCTAGACGGCCCTTGCCCATGATTTTTCATGCAAGCTTGGAAGAGATTTTTTTTAATATCATGCAGCAATATGTCACACTGGGACACACATTCTCCCTCGAAACAAATCGACGGATGTCGTAGCAAACAGCCTTGGTAGGTCGGGTCGTTGGGGGCCCCGGCCTCCGCATACGCCGAGCAGTAGCCGGAGTTTACTTCTTCATCGCTCGCCCCCGGCTCCGCCAAGTTCGAGAGGCCAATGACCGCTTGGACGTATGGGGCGATCTGTTCTGGCACGACGGGATCACGGTCGTTGGCGTAAAAAGTTCTGTTACCGATCTGGTAATCGCCGATCTCTACGCCGAACGCCTGCTGTGCGCGCGCCCGCGTCGCACGCACGGTCAGCGTCAGCCGGTTCGCAGAGCCTTCCAACAGCCTGAAACCCTTCCGCCGAAGCCACGCGAGCACCGCATCATAAGCCTGCGGACTCGGCCCGAAGCGACGGGCCTGTTCGCGCGGGCTGAGATAGTGACGGTACGTTGGCGACTGCGAGTCTTGCACACCGCGCAGGAAGGCCTCGAAGCCCTGTTGGTCAGTCCGGTCGAGCACGACGGTGAGTGCCAGAGGGCTGTCGTCGCGCGCGGCTCCGTGAAGTCTCTCGGCACTGGCGAGCGCGGCCGGCACCTCGCCTCGAAGCCGCACCAGCCCCTTGCGTGCATCTCTGACTCGTGCCGCAGCAGCGCCATCATCGGCGGAGTTCTGCCGCGCATCTTGTCCGTGCTTCTGATTCTCCTGCCACGCCTTGGTCGGGGCATCTGAGGTAAATGACGTGGAAGAGAGAAGGGTAGCCGCAGCCCTTGCTACGAGGTTCTCGTCCGCCTTCGGCACGTTAGGCGTAGAGAGAAAAAACGGCACGCTCGCCAAAAACAGGGCGAGAACCAACAGTCTTCGCGCGCGATGCTTGATATTCATCGAGGGTACATCCTTTTATGAGCGGAGCATAAAGACGACGGGCGGGAGATTCGGTCGCCGACACACTTCTATAATTTTCGAGGGCACTGGGGCAAATCTCCTTCTACGGCAAGAGCGCAGGGCAACGTCAGAGCAGCGGTTGGCGGGCGGGTAGTCTACCTGCCCCAATATTAGACTCGGCCTTGCGGGATGGTATAGCGCAGAACACGCCGCTAAATCCGGAAAAAAAAGCGAAATATCCCGGCTGACATGTCTTTATCTTGGGAAAAAGGCAGAAAAACCAAGCGGCGACCGTTACGAGAACGGCCGCCGCCTTTTGCTACGTTTGATCGATGTCTAGCTCTTGATTGTCGCCTTCGAGCCGTTCTCGGCCGGCAGGTTGAGGCGGTCGCGGAAAAGGTTCAAGAGCAAGAGCGTGCCTAAGCCGCCGCCGCCATCGCCGCCGCCCGTGGCCATTACGTCGGGTGTGATGCGGACGCCCTTCTCGCCGATAACTTTCAATGTCTCGACGAGCGCGACGCCCTGTGCGCCAAGCGCGTTGACCTGCTCCTTGTAGGCGACGCCCTGCGCCTCGCCCATCAAACGCACCTTCTCGGCTTCGGCTTTACCTGTGGCGAGAATGTAGTGCGCCTCGCCCTCGCCTTCGGCGCGGCGCTGCTCGGCGCGCTTGCCAGAGATTTCGACGCCGACGGTGGCCGCCATCAGGTCTTTCTGGTTGTCGGCCTGTGCGCTGATGCGCGCCAGTTGAATGCGCTTCTCTTCAGCCTCGCGCTGTGCGTCGTACATGTTCTGACGCTGCTCGGCGAGAATCTTCTCGGTCTGCGTCTTCATCAACTCTTCGGGCAGATGAATGTGGCAGATCAAGACGTTCACCACGTCCACGTGATACTTCAACAGGTGCGCGCGCACGCGTGCTTCGGCGCGCTCCTGCTCCTCGTGCCGGTTTTGCAGGTACGCCATCGCCGACGACTCCGACGCTTGGTTGCGGAAGATCGAATCGATCAGCGGATGCATCACGTTCTGGATCAATCGATCAATGCCGCCGATCTTGGCGACCATGAACGGCGCATCTTCCGGCTTGACGCGGAAGACGACGCGCACTTCCAACTGCATCGTGAAGCCGTCTTTCGAGATGACCTCGAACGGGTTGAACGTGTTGACGACTTCGCCCGCCGTCCATTCGACGGTCTGGTTCGTCGTCGGGATGATGATCGGCGTGATCGCCAACGTGTTGACGTAGTAGCGACCGGGGCCGACGACCGTCTCTTGAATGCCGCGATAGCCTTCGGGCACGACATAGGCTTCATGCGCGCCTTCGTCCAAGCGGCGGTCGGCCGGGTCGCCCGTCATCAACTCGGCTTTGATCTCTTCCGCCGTCTTGTGGTCTTCGATCTTGTCGAGGCGCTTGGCTGACTGCTCGGCCTGTTCTTGCTCTTCGCGCTCCATGCGCTGGCGTACTTTCTTCGCCATCTCGCGGCGGATGTCGTCGCCGGGGTCTTTGCCGACGTTCGAGACGACGACCGCAACCTCGCCCGGCTTCACTTCCTTCGCGCTCTCCGGGATGACTTTGAAAAGTAGCGGGTTGATGTAGTAAGTGCCCGGCAGCAGTATGTCTTTCTGCGGCCCGCGCTGCCCGCCATGACCGATGAACTCATGCCCGTCTTGAAAATTGTCGTGCCCATCAACGGTCGTGGCCACGTAATCGCGCGGATCGAGTTGGCCACCGTCGAGCGCTTCGACGAGACCGATCCCATTCTCGCTGATCATGGTCGCGTCGTAGAGGCGCACGAAGAAGAGACCGGGCTTGACGACGTTCGCGTCTTCGATGCTGATCGAGTTGGTCAGAATGCGATACGTGCCCGGCGTCAGAATGTCCACCTGTGGACCTTTTTGCCCGCCGTGCGCGATGAACTGCTCGGCGTTCTGAAAGTTCACGTGCCCTTGAATCGCTTTGCCGAGCAAGCGACCGGGATCGAGCGGCGCGCCGTCGGCCGCTGTCATCACGCCGACCTTGCCCTGCGGAATCGTCGTCGCCTTCGATACTGAGACGCGGAACAGATAAGGATGAATCGGCCACAAGCCCGGCGGCAGCGTCCGCAGTTGAATGCCTTTGACGCCGCCGCGTTTGATAAAGGCAATCGGGTCTTGGAAGTTGTTGTGCGCGTTCTCGGCGCGGTCGGGCGCGAAGATGCTGCCCGGCTGCATCGGCTCGCCGTCCACGGCTTCGATGATGCCCATCTCGTCCGAGCCGATCTCGATGAGCGGCACTTTGCGCACGACGCGCTCGAACGGGTACTTGATGAAATGCAAGCCCGGCTTGAGCACGTCGGCTTGAATGCCGACCTCGCCCTCGGTGGCGACCACGCGACCGGGCGGCATCTTCGCGCCGAAGTAGCGCCGCTCTTTGATCGCGATCTCGCGCGCGCCGACGTTGACGAGCGTCTTACTCAAGATGATGAGCAAGACGATAAACGCGATCCCAACTACAATTAGCAGTGGGACGTAGGAGAAAAGATCGTTGTTCATGGTACTCCTCTTTTGCCAACAAGCAGTCTGAGCATCTGTGCCAGCGCGCCGACAATGCACGCGCACAAGTTACGGCAAACGTTTCTGTACAGGTCTAAATGCCATCGGGTTGCGTCGCAGGCTCATCCGCCTGAGTCGCCGGCGCGGTCTGGTCGGCCAACTCATGACGCAGTCCTTCAAGGCGCTGTTTCAACACGAAGCCTGCGCCGGTGCGGCGCGCATCGGACGAGAGCACCCAGTATTCGCTGTCGATCAGCGTGCGCAACTCCGCGCCGGTGAGTTGCGGCAACTGTCCGTTCTGCCAGAACAGGCTGGCGATCTCGGCGGCCTTGCGGAACATGTCGGGGTCGTCGGATAGGGCGGCGAAGTGCAGCATCGTGGCCGTCGTCGCGCGGTCGGGCGTCTCCTGCCAGACGGCGCTGTAAACTTCGGCCAGTTCGACGCTCCCGCGCAGGTCTGTGCGCCCTTTGATAAACGAGACGAGCGCGCGCAGCTTCTCGTCCGTCCGGGCCGCACGCTCAACCAACTCATGCAACACCACGCGATAGAGCGCCGCATCATTTGTCCGGTGTGCGTCTACGAGCGTCGTCAGATCATCGGCCGCGGCGCGCGCCAAAAACGCTGTGCGCTGTTCCACGTAACTGTGTGTCGATTGCGGCGGCAGGGCGCTGGCGCTGGCATCGAGCGCCTCTTGCGTGTCGGCGAACAGGCTGCGCGGTGCTCTGGGTTTCAGTTCACGCTGCGCGCGACCCTCCAAGAGCTTCTGCTGCCGGCGATAGACGGTTAAGGCGCTGGCGGCCAGCAAGGCGACGATGACGATGATGATGAGAGTGGCGATCAAGATGCACGCCTGTCGCACCGGCTATCAGCGCGCCGGCCGTTTTCGTTCGGCGCGGCGATGCGGGCGACGGTCAGACATTAATTACGTTATCCGCCCTAGTCGGGTTTCTAAAATCGTGGGCGGTGCGGGCGAGGCAGCAAAGATAAAACTCCGGGGCAATGTTTCAACTAGCGACCATGCACGCGCGTTTAGGACTCACAACGCTCGTGCCGCCGCCGACAAAATGGACGATCTCGATCTGATCGCCATCCGTGATCTGTGTGTCGGCCCAGCGCGCGCGCCGGACGACCTCGCGGTTACGCTCAATCGCCAGCCGCTCCGGCGTGAGACCTAGCTTGGCGATTAAAGCGCTCAGCGTCAACTCCTCCGGTAATTCGTGGGCTTCGCCGTTGATCTGTATATGCAATAACGCCGCCCCCCTCCCTGGCTCAGTGGTGTATGGCGCGGCGCAACTCGGCCGCATAGTCGCCTGAGACGGCGCGGATCAGAATAGCAGCGCGCCCCGTAGTGAAACGCGGCAGCCACGCGTGCACCAACGCCACACCGTCTATATCCGTCTTACTGCGGAGGATGAGCGGGCGAAATTCCGAGCCGAGAATCTTAACCGTGACTTCCGCGTTGGCGACGGCCACGCGGTTCTCCACCGGCCCCGTGCCGACGCGCACGCGGATCGTTACCACTTCACCCGCGCGAAACTCCCGTTCTTCCAGCAGACTCAGGTGCAGCGCCTGTTCCGCTTCGACGTGCAAGAATTCCGGTGCTGCAGTTTGCTGAACCGGCAACTCGCCGCCAGCGTTCGCCTCCGCGTGTGGCAACGCGCTGAAGGGCAACTCAATCGGCGGCTCATCCATAGCCGTCCCGGCCGGTACTTGCTTAACGTCAGCCAACGCAGGCTGCGTCTCTAATACCTCCGGTTGCGCGTGTACGGTCTCGCGCTGTTGCATGCGCTTGAGATCGTTGATGCGGCCGGCGCTGATGGCGGCGCAGATCAGTTTGTGCTGGCGTTGCAGGCGCTCGGCGAGCACTTGCGCGTTGAAACCATTGGCGACGAGATCGTCATAGGGTGCACGCTTGCTCGCGAGTATCTCGCCACCGACGTAGATGAGCGACAGGATAATGGGCGAGCGCAGACCCTTATCTTCGGTCTGGACGTGATAGATCGTGCCGTTATGCTCGATGTCTGTGTTGAATCCGGTAATCACGACGCTCTCAGGCAAGCAACTCGTCGGTTGAAGATGGCCCGCGCCGGATACGTGTGAAAACGCCTCGCGCGTGCGCCGGCAAAAACAGTAACACAGCGCTCCGAAGAGGGTCAATCTCCTTGCGCCAGAGGCTTTTGCGCCGCTCATACGAGTTGCTTGACAGCCCCCCTACGTTGCACTACCATGCGCTTGTTACATGATTCTCAAGCTCAATTCGCGCTCGTTGCAGCCTAAGCTGACAGGAGGCCGGTGTGCGTAACTTTGCCTTGATGGATTACCTGCCGATCCTTTTGATGCTTGGCGTGGCTGGCGGCTTTGCGGGCGGCAACATACTCTTGTCGCAGTACGTCGGGCAACGCAAGCCGACGCGCACAAAGTTGATGCCCTACGAGTGCGGCAAAGACCCGGTCGGCTCGGCGCGCGAACGCTTCTCGGTCAAATTCTACTTGATCGCGATGATCTTTATCCTCTTCGATATTGAATTGATCTTTCTGATGCCGTGGGCGGTCGTCTTCCGACAATTTGTGCATGCGGGCGGGCCTGCCAGCGCAATCATCTTCGGCGAGATGATGATCTTCATTGCGCTCTTGTTGGTCGGCTATGTCTACGTGTGGAAGAAGGGGCTGTTCGATTGGAACGAGCGGGCGCGGCGTGAAGCCGAAGCGGAAGCGCGGGCGCTGGCTGTGCAAGAGGGGCGCGCGGTTACGGTGAAACGCGCCGCCTGAAAGTCGGAGGTTTTATGGGTCTCGATAATGTGCTGGCCGAAGCGTTGCCGGAAGTGTTGACGACGAAGCTTGATTCGTTGGTCAACTGGGCACGCAAGTCTTCTCTGTGGCCGGCGACGTTCGGTCTCGCCTGCTGCGCCATCGAAATGATGAACGCGACGAGCGCGCGTAACGATCTCGCCCGCTTCGGCTCGGAAGTCTTTCGCGCCAGCCCGCGCCAAGCGGACGTGATGATCGTCTCGGGCCGCGTCTCGCGCAAGATGGCTCCGGTGCTGCGCCGCATCTACGATCAGATGCCGGAGCCGAAGTGGGTCATCTCGATGGGTGCGTGCGCCACGTCGGGCGGTGTGTTCGACAACTACGCCATCGTGCAGGGCGTAGATAAGGTCGTGCCTGTGGACGTGTACATACCGGGTTGCCCGCCGCGCCCCGAAATGTTGATTCATGCGGTCATGATGCTGCAAGACAAGGTGATGAAAGAAAGCTTGCGCGACCGTCATGATGTGCAACGCGAAGAGGCGCGCGAGGCCGTACCGCCCGGTACGTTGCCCGCCGGCGGCGTCTCCGCCACGAACGAGGCAGCCGCCGATAGCCCTACGCAACTGCCGATTTCACGCCCCTACACGATCCCTTCGCGGCACGAGCGGCGGAAGTCGTCGTAAAGACTGCCCGTTGTCAGTGGTCAGTTGTCCGTCGTTATGCTTGTAGTTGTTAGCGGCAACGGATGAGCTTGAGCAACGGACAACGGACAACGGACAACGGACAATGAGCCAAGATATTGCGCGCGCACAGAGTTTGGCCGAAGAGACTACGGGGACGCCGTTGGAATATCCGGCGCTGCTGCCGCTCATCGAGTCGCTGCGACAGGAGCACGCCGAATGGGTCGCCGATGTCATGCAGGCTTTCGGCGAGATCACAGTCATCGTGCCGCGCGAGCAGATCGTCACGATCTGTTCATACTTGAAGACGACGCCGGGTTTGGAGTTTAACCTGCTCGCCGATCTTTGCGGCACGGATAATGGCCCGGAAGAAGAGCCGCGCTTCGCCGTCAACTATCATCTGTTCTCGACAACGAAATATCACCGGCTGCGCCTGAAAGTTTTACTAGACGAAGACGACGCGCATGTGCCCACTGTCACCGGCGTCTGGCGCACGGCCAACTGGCACGAACGCGAGACCTTCGATCTGCTGGGCATCGTCTTTGATGGTCACCCAGACTTGCGCCGCATTCTCCTGCCCGACGACTGGCAGGGACATGCGCTCCGCAAAGATTTTCCGCTGCGCGGCTACGAGCCGTACAGCTTAACTTAAGTGCTGAGTGCTGAGTGCTGAGTGCTGAGTGTCAAAGCTCAGACTCAGCACTCAGCACTCAGCACTCAGCACTTTTAACGATGAGTGCCACAACCACAAACTTGCCGCCACAATTCGAGGTAGTTGATCGTCCGCTGGATACGCAGATGACGATCTCGATGGGGCCGCAGCACCCTTCGACGCACGGCGTGTTGCGGCTTGAGTTGGTGCTGGACGGGGAGATGGTCGTCAAGTGTACGCCCGACATCGGCTACCTCCACACGGGGATGGAGAAGCTGTTCGAGTACAAAAAGTATCAGCAAGGCATCGTCATCACCGACCGGATGGACTATCTCAACCCGCTCGGCAACAACCTCGCTTACGTGATGGCGGTCGAGAAGTTGTTGGGGCTTGAGATACCCGAACGCGCGCAGGTCATACGCGTCATGATGTGCGAGTTGCAACGCATCGCTTCGCACCTCGTCTGGCTCGGCACACACGCACTTGACCTTGGCGCGATGACGGTTTTCTTTTACTGCTTCCGCGAGCGCGAGAAGATTCTGAACTTGATCGAGGCGGCATCGGGCGGGCGGCTGACGCCGTCTTATTTCCGCATCGGCGGATTGATGATGGACTTGCCGGCCGGGTTTGATCGCCGCGTCCAACAGTTCATTGATAAATTCCCGCCCGCGCTCGAAGAGTTTCACAACTTGCTCACCGGCAATCGGATTTTCCAGAGGCGCACGCAAGGGATCGGGATCGTCTCGGCCGAAGACGCTATCGATCTGGGCCTGACTGGGCCGTCTTTGCGCGCGAGCGGCGTCGCCGTTGACCTCCGCCGGGCCAATCCATATTCGGGTTACGAGCAATACGACTTTGAGATTCCGGTTGAGACGGTCGGCGATGTGTGGTCGCGTTACATGGTGCGCATGCGCGAGATGCATGAGTCGTGGAAGATTTCACGCCAAGCGCTCGGCAAACTAAAACCCGGCCCCGTCAAAGCGGACGCGCCCAAGGTCGTGCTGCCCGACCGCGAAGCGATGAAGACGCACATGGACGCGCTCATACATCACTTCCTGATCGTCGCCGAAGGCTTCAACGTCCCGGCGGGCGAGGTCTATCACGCCATCGAGGCGTCGAAGGGCGAGTTGGGCGTCTACGTCAAGTCCGACGGCGGGCCGAAGCCTGCGCGCGTGCATTTCCGCGGCCCCAGTTTCGTCAATCTCTCGGCGCTGCCCCACATGTGTGAGGGCGAGATGATCGCCGATGTGGTCGCCATCATTGGCTCGATTGATATCGTGTTGGGTGAGATTGATCGATAAAGCAATTGCGGATTTCGGAATGCGGATTGCGGTTAAACAGCAATCGCGCTCGCTTCATTCCACAATCCGCATTCCGCATTCCGAAATCGTATGAGTGAGCAATTCACGCCGCATAACCCTCTGCCGCAGGAGGCGAAAGTGCCGGAAGAGATCGCGCACTTCTCGGCCGCGGTCGAGGCGGAGATCGACCGGCATCTGGCCAAGTATCCGGCGGAGCGCCGACGCTCGGCGATGTTGCCGTTGATGTTCATCGTGCAACGCGAGCGCGGTTGGCTCGACAAGCCGGGCGTGGCCTATCTCGCCGATAGATTGGGCGTGCGCATCACGGACGTGTGGGAGACTGCGACGTTCTACTCGATGCTCTACATGCAACCGGTCGGCAAGTACCACCTACAGGTCTGTCGCACGCTGTCGTGCAAGATTATGGGTGCGGGGCGTGTGACTGAACAGTGTGCTAAGCGGCTTGGCATCAAGCCGGGCGAGACGACGCCGGACGGCAAGTTCACGCTCTCCGAAGTTGAATGTCTCGGCTCGTGCGGGACAGCCCCGATGTTGCAGCTTGGGTTTGACTATCACGAGAATCTGACGACCGAGAAGGTTGACGAACTACTAGACGCCTGCGAGCGTGACGAGTACGTGTTTAGCGTGAAGGTTCGATAAGTAAGCGTTTGATTTGATCGCTTGCTCATCGAGCCGCTCTCTTCCCTGCTAAAGATTATGTTTATCGGTGCTATCGGCTGCGAGCCGCTCCAACTCAAGCGCGTTCATCTCGAACGTTCGCGCTCGCTCGACGTCTACCGGCGCAACGGCGGTTACGAGGCGTTGCAAAAAGTTCTCAATGGCATGTCGCCGGACGACGTGATTAATGAAGTGAAGAAGTCCGCTTTGCGTGGGCGCGGCGGCGCGGGTTTTCCCACCGGCATGAAGTGGAGCTTTGTGCCGAAGGATTCGCCGAAGCCGAAGTACGTTGTCTGCAACGCGGACGAGTCCGAGCCGGGCACATTCAAGGATCGCTATCTGATGGAACTCGATCCGCACATGCTGATCGAGGGCATGCTCATCGCTGCTTACGCGCTCGGCGCGCGCACCAATTACATCTACACGCGCGGCGAGTATCGCTATCTCATCAACATCATGGACGAGGCGCTGGCTGAAGCCCGCGCCGCCGGCTTGCTCGGCGAAAAGATTTTAGGCACTGGCTTCGCGTGCGAAATCTACACGCACACGGGCGCGGGCGCGTACATCTGTGGCGAGGAGACGGCGCTCTTGAGTTCGCTCGAAGGCATGCGCGGTCACCCGCGTATGAAACCGCCCTTCCCCGCCGTCTCTGGTCTCTACGCCGCGCCGACCGTCGTCAACAACGTCGAGACGCTGACGGCCGTGCCCGACATCATCAAGCTGGGCGGCGAGGCTTATCAAAAACTCGGCACGGAAAAGAGCGGCGGCACAAAGCTCTGGTCTGTCTCCGGTCACGTTAAACGCCCCGGCGTCTATGAACTGCCGATGGGTTATGACGACATGGAGAAGTTCATCATGGTGGACTGCCAAGGGATTACGGGCGGGCGGCAACTGAAGGCGGTCATACCGGGCGGTTCAAGCGTTTACATCATGCCGGCGGCGGACATCGTCGGCAAAAAAGTGAAGATGGACTACGAGGGCTTGGTCGCGGCCGGCTCGATGGTCGGTTCGGGCGGCTTCATCGTGATGGACGACACGGTGGACATCTTCGAGTCCACGAAGAATCTGACCGAGTTCTACAAACATGAGTCGTGCGGCTGGTGCACGCCCTGCCGCGAAGGCACGGACTGGCTCGTCAAAGTCTTCAAGCGCATCGCCAAAGGCGAAGGCCAACCCGAAGACGCGCAACTGCTCTTGGACATCTGCGACAACATCGAGGGCAAATCGTTCTGCCCGCTCGGCGACGCCGCGGCTTGGCCCATTCAATCGGCGCTCAAAAAGTTTCCGGAAGATTTCAAGCGCCATCTGCTCCCGCTCATCGCGCAAGCTGAACAGGAAAAGGGCGCGCTCACTACGGTCTAAGGTTGTAACGAATGGCTGATCTCGTCAAAGTCACGATCAACGGCAACGTTTACGAAGTCGAGAAAGGCGCGCGCCTGATCGACGTATGCCGCACAAATGGCCACGCCGTCCCGTCCTTCTGTTACTACGCCGATCTCGCGCTGCAAGCCTCGTGTCGCATGTGCCTAGTGCGGATCGAGAAGATGCCCAAGTTGCAAACGTCCTGCACGATCACTTGCACGGACGGCATGATCGTCACAACCGAATCGGAAGAGATCGAGAAGGCGCAACGCGCGATGGTCGAGTTCCTGCTCGCCAATCACCCGCTCGATTGTCCGGTCTGTGATCGCGGCGGCGAGTGCGAGTTGCAGGAGATGGTTTTTGATTGGGGTGGCCTCGAAGAGCGTTTCCGCGAGAAGAAAAACTACGCGCCGGAAAAATTCCTCTCGCCCGTGGTCGCAAACGATCCGCAGCGTTGCATCCTGTGCAAACGCTGCACGCGCGTCTGCGACGAGTGGATGGGCGAGGACGCCATCGAAGCGGGCGGGCGCGGCGCGCATACGGTCATCGGCACATACGATGGTTGGCTCAACTGCTCGCAATGCGGCAACTGCATAGAGGTCTGCCCGACGGGGACGCTGCTCGATGCGACCTACAGACATCAAGCGCGCCCTTGGGAATTGGCGCAGACGATCACGACTTGCACATTCTGTTCGGACGGCTGCCAGATGTCTTTGGGCGCGCGCGCCGGTGAAGTGATGCGCGCGGTCGCGCGTGATCGTTATGTCGACGGCATCAACGGCGAGTTTCTGTGCATCAAGGGGCGCTTCGCGCACCCATTCATCAATCACGAAGAGCGCATCAAGACGCCGCTGATTCGCTATCGTAAGGGCGGCAAGTTGATCCCGGCGACGTGGGACGAAGCGCTGGATTTCACGGCCCAGAAGATGCGCGCCATCGGCGAGCAACACGGCGCTGACGCCTTCGGCATCATCGGCAGTCCGCGCCTGACGAACGAGGCGAACTACGCGCTGTTGAAATTCGCGCGCGAAGTCATCGGGACTGAAAATTTCACAGCTTCGGACGCCTTCTCGCTCGCGCCCTTCTTTGCGCACTTGGGCGCGCCCATCGCAACACATGCTGAGATACGCCACGCAAAGACGATCATCTTGATTGGCGGCGAGCCGGAAGAGTTGCAACCGTTGACGGGCCGACAGATCAGGCAAGCGGTCAGGAACGGCGGCGCGCGGCTCGTCATCATCAACAGCGTGCCCATTCGCCTGAAAGAGCAGGCTGCGCAGTTCATCCACATCAACCCCGGCGCGGAGGACGCGGCCGTGCTCGCGCTCGCGGGCGCTGAAGATGATGAGACGGCGGCCGGCAAGCTCGGCGTCAAAGCGGAAGCTCTTGCAGACGTGCGCCGTCTGATCGACGAAACGCAGGGTGATTGCGTCTTGCTTTTCGGCGGCGAGTTGAGCGCGGCGGCTCAGACAGTGCTCGCGCAGTTGCCGCAAACGCTGGGCGAGCGCGCCGGTCGTCGTTTTCTATTCCACCCGCTGCCGCTCTACAACAACAGCGTGGGCGTGCACGACATCGGTTTAATGAACAACCGTTTGAGCGTCCAGCAGTTGCTCGATCAAGCGGGGCAAGGTTTGCGCGCGCTCTATGTCGCAGGCAGCTTGCTGCCTGAACAACTGAGCGGGCGTGAAGAGGCGCTCAGCCAACTCGACTTCATAGTAGTGCAGGAGCTATTTGAAACGGAGACAACCGCGCTCGCTGATGTCGTCTTCCCCGCTGCCTCGTTCGCCGAGACGGACGGCACATATACGAACAACGCGGGTCAGGTACAGCGTGTGCGCCAGTCTATTCCGCCCGTCCATCAGGCGCGCCCCGACTGGATGATCACAAGCGCGCTCGCCGCCGCACTCAACGCAGACTTTGGCTTCCAGATGTCCGCAAGCGCCGTCTTCCGCGAACTCGCCGAGCACGTGCCGGCGTATGCGGGCTTGCGCTTTCCGCTGCTGAAAGATGAGAGCCAGCCCGTGCAGGTTAAGCACGCACTCGCGGGCAGGCGCGATGTGTCTGCCGCGCTGAACGAGGTGCGCCAACGAGTACAGCAACTGCCAGCATCCGGCGCGCGCCAGACGGAGACACCAAAGGTCGGGCACGAGTTATTCAAGCCCGGCACGCTGACGAGCAAGACGCCACAGTTCCCTCTGCTCTACGCTGGCAACCCCAAGCCGCCGACGGTGCTCATTTCGCCGCTCTACCAGCTAACGGTTGACACATCATTGCGCCGCGCCGAAGCGGTCGCGGGAGACTGAAAGAAAGGATGAAGGATGAAGGATGAGGGATGAAGACAAGACGGATGAACGAGCTTTGTACTTATTCATCCTTCATCCTTCATTCTTCATCCTTTGATGCCTATGGACTGGCTGAATCATCTTGTCGGGCCGACGGTGGCGCAGGGTATTTATCAATTCATCGGCATCAACGTCGCGTTCGTCGCGGTGTTGATGGTCGTGGCATACACGGTGCTCGCCGAGCGACGGATTCTGGGCTTCATGCAGGGGCGCGTCGGCCCGAATCGCGTGGGGCCGGGCGGCGTGCTGCAACCCTTCGCTGACCTGTTGAAGTTTATTTTCAAAGAAGAGATCATCCCCGACAAGTCGACGCGCTTCATCTATCTGCTCGCGCCGATGCTGGCGATCACGGCCGCGCTGATGCCGATCATCGTCTACCCGTTCGGGCCTGAGATCACGATCCCCTTCACACGTATCACCTTCCCGCTCGTCGTCGCGCGCTTCGACGTGGCGCTGCTGTACGTGCTGGCGATCACGTCGGTCGGCGTCTATGGCATCGCACTCGCGGGTTGGTCGTCGAATAACAAGTACAGCTTGATGGGCGGCTTGCGCGCGTCGGCGCAGCTTATCTCTTATGAACTGTCGCTGGGCTTGAGTCTCGTCGGCGTCGTGCTGCTGTCGAGTTCGCTCGATCTTTATCACATTGTCGAGTTGCAATCAGGCTATTGGTTTTATGTCATCCCGAAGTGGAACGTCTTCCCACAGATTATCGGCTTTGTGATCTATCTAATCTCGGCCATCGCCGAAACGAACCGCGTGCCGTTCGATCTGCCGGAGGCCGAGACCGAGTTGGTCGCGGGTTTCCACACCGAGTACAGCGCCTTGAAGTTCGCGCTCTTCTTCATGGCTGAGTACGTCAACATGTTCACTGTCTCGATGCTGGCGACGACGATGTTCTTCGGCGGTTGGAACGGCCCCGGCGTGGCGACGTTCCCCGCGCTCGGCATCGTCTACTTTTTGGCCAAGGTTATCTGCTTCCTGTTTCTCTACATCTGGCTGCGCGGGACGCTGCCGCGTTTCCGCTTCGACCAGTTGATGAATTTCGGTTGGAAGTTTCTGTTGCCCGTCGCGATTCTGAATTTGATCCTGACCGCGACGATTGTGTTCTTCTTCGCATCCTGAGTGCGCGCCGTCTAAGTTGGGCCGCAGCGAGTAACTATGTTTGAGTCGTTAACTCAAAGTGCCCCATACATAATTTTCTTCCTGCTCGCCGGGCTGGCCATTGGCGCTGCCGTTGCGCTCGTCGTACAGCGCAACCCGCTCTATTGCGCGATCTCTCTGATCGCCGTCTTCGCCGCCCTCGCCGGGCTGTATCTGACGCTCGCCGCGCCGTTCATCGCCGCCGTGCAGATTATCGTCTACGCGGGCGCGATCATGGTGCTCGTCGTCTTCGTCATCATGTTATTAAATGTTGAGGACGAGGTCAGAAAGCCTGTACGGCTGAGCTACCTCGTGCCCATCGCGGTGCTGCTGGCGGCCGCGCTCTTCGCCGAAGGGGCGTTCATACTCTACTTCGTCAACAACGCGCCGGCCGCGCCGGACAGCCCCGTCGTCGCGCTCAATCCATCGAGCGTCGGGTTGACTGCGTCCATCGGTGCTGGGTTGTTCACCACTTACCTGCTGCCGTTTGAGATCACGTCCATCTTGATCTTGATGGCGCTCGTCGGCGCGATGTCGCTGGCACGGCGCACAGCCCTACGCACAACGGCCTTGGTCGTGCCCGGCTCGCAGGTACTCACGGCGCAGACGCTTGATCCGGCCCGCGTCGGCGACGGCTCGCCCGTCGTTGCGCACACGACGGCGGAGGTGGCCGCCCAATCAGGTCTCTGGGATAGAGCACACGAAAGGGAGGGCGACGAATGATCCCGCTGTCATGGTATCTGGCCCTGTCCGCCGTCTTGTTCACCATCGGCGTCACGGGTGTCATCATCAAGCGCAACGCCATTGCCATGTTCATGTGCATCGAGCTGATGCTCAACGCCGTGAACCTGTCGCTCGTGGCGTTCTCCAGCTTTTTCCGCGACGTGTCGGGGCAACTGTTCGTCTTTATCGTCATGACCGTCGCCGCCGCCGAAGCGGCCGTCGGCTTAGGCATCATCATCGCTGTCTTCCGCAACCGCGAATCGCTCGACGTAGACGAGGCAAGCGTGCTGAAGCTGTAGCGGCGCGTTAAGTTATTTATGACCAATCACTGGCTCTCCGTGATTATTTTTGCGCCACTCGTGGGCGCGGCCCTCAACTGGCTCGTCGGCCGGCAACTGCTGAAGCGCGGCCGGACGAACGAGGCGTTGATCGGCCTTATCGCGTGCGCGGCCGTTGGCATCTCGACCATCGGCGCTTTTTATGTGGCGTTTATATCAGGTGGTGGCGCGCTGCACTTGAGCGATCCGCATAACACGCAGCCGGTGCTTGATCACCTGTGGACGTGGCTTCAGGTCGGCAAGTTTCGCGCGGACTTCGGGCTGGGGATGGATCGCTTGAGCGGCATCTACGCGTGCTTCATCACGTTTGTGGGTCTGCTCATACACGTGTTCGCCATCGGCTATATGCACGGCGATAAGAGTTTCTATCGCTTCTTCGCCTACCTGAATCTGTTCATGTTCATGATGCTGACGCTCGTCTTGGCCGACAACCTGCTGTTGATGTTTGTCGGTTGGGAGGGCGTCGGACTTTGCTCGTATCTGCTCATCGGCTACTACATTGATCGCAAGGAGGCGGGCGACGCGGCGAAGAAAGCGTTTGTCGCCAACCGCGTCGGCGACTGGGGCGTCGTGCTCGGCATCATGCTCGTGTTCGCGCTGACCGGCTCTGTCAGTTTCTTTGATAAAGACGCGACTGTAACCGGCAATGGGATGGTTACGAGCGCGCTCAAGCTCATCGCGGCTATGCCCGTCGAGGCGTTCACGTGGCACGCGCTCATCGCGGGCGGTGTCACGTCGGCCGCGCTCCTGTTGTTCATCGGCGCGACGGGCAAGAGCGCGCAGATACCGCTCTACGTCTGGCTGCCGGACGCGATGGCCGGGCCGACGCCCGTCTCCGCTCTGATCCACGCGGCGACGATGGTCACGGCGGGCGTCTACATGGTCGTGCGCTGCTCTGCGATCTACACGCACGCGCCGACGGTCATGTTCATTGTCGCGATTATCGGCGCGGCGACGGCCATCTTCGCAGCGACGATTGGTCTCGCACAGAACGACATTAAGAAGGTGCTGGCCTATTCGACCGTCTCGCAGCTTGGCTACATGTTTCTTGCATGCGGCGTCGGCGCGTTTGTCGCGGCGATCTTTCACGTGATGACGCACGCCTTCTTCAAGGCGCTGCTCTTTCTCGGCTCAGGCTCGGTGATTCACGGCATGCACCACGAGCAGGACATGCGGCGCATGGGCGGGCTGAAGAAGTACATGCCCATCACCTGTCTGACGATGATGGCGGGCTGGCTCGCTATCTGCGGCATCGTCCCGTTCGCCGGCTTCTTCTCGAAGGACGAAATCCTGTGGAAGACTTGGAGCACGGGCGCGCTCGGTATTCCGCTCGGCGCGGGCAAGGCGCTCTGGTTTATCGGCGCGGTGACGGCGCTGCTCACAGCCATATACATGACGCGTCTGATGGTCATGACCTTCACGGGCGGCGAACGCTTCCGCGAGACAAATGCGGGCGGTCAAGCCGACGACGCACACGCACAGGCTTACGATAAAGGGCACGCGCCGCACGACGCGCAGCATACGTCCGTTGCCGTGGGCGCACATGACGAACCCAGCGCCATGCATCCGAGCGACGATGACGCACATGCGCACGAAGCGCATCACGGCCCCGTCGAGCCGCATGAGTCGCCGTGGGTTATGACCGTGCCACTCATCGTGTTGGCTGTGCTGGCGACGGTGGGCGGTCTTGTCGGCATCCCTTACGCGCTGAGCGGCGGCGCTGTGCCGAACTATTT
Source organism: Pyrinomonadaceae bacterium (assembly GCA_045807745.1). GTDB lineage: Bacteria > Acidobacteriota > Blastocatellia > Pyrinomonadales > Pyrinomonadaceae > QHXQ01. Next base: position 215,153 of record JBJMGT010000015.1, on the reverse strand, counting down.
CGAGCAGACGCTTGAGCCGGCGGTCGCGCACGCGCCGGAGCGCGGCGGCGCAACCGGACATGAGGCCGCGGCCACTGATCAGGCCAGCGAACCTAGCCTGTTGTCGCGCGCACCGCAGCAGGTGGACGGCGCGTCGCCACTCTCAGTCGGCGAAGGCACGGCAGGTGAGCCGGCGCAGGAACGTGTGCCGACGGCCGCAGAACTAACTCAGGAGCGTCTATTCACCGGCGTCTCGCTGCTGATCGCCATCTTCGGCATCGGTCTTGGCTATCTCCTCTTCGGCCAACGCCCGTTGCGCGCGCTGCCGCGTCTCTTGGAGCAAAAATATAAGGTGGACGAGTTGTACGATGCCGTGATCATCAACCCGATCAAGTATGTCTCGCGCGAAGGTCTGTGGAAGCTGTTCGACGTGGGCGTGATTGATGGACTGGTGAACGGACTGGCCCGCGCGACGCGCGAAGTGGGCAATGGGGTGCGGCGCGTGCAGTTCGGCTTCGTGCGCAGCTACGCCGCGATCATACTCTTCGGTGCGCTCGCCGTGCTCGGCTATTTCCTGTATGCGGCCGTGCCGCAGCTCATTCGCTAAACGTTTATGGAGCGCTACCTGATCACCATACTCATCCTGCTGCCGGTCGGCGGCGCGGTCGTCGTTGCGCTCCTGCGTAGAGGCGCGGCTGAGACGCGCTGGCTGGCGCTTGTATTCTCGCTTGTCAACTTCGCGCTGTCGCTCCTGCTGCTCAGAGGCGACAGTGCGAGCGGCACGTTTCGCTTCGTGCAGGACATCTCTTGGATCGGGCAGATCGGCGCGCGCTATCACGTCGGCGTGGATGGCATCAGCCTGTGGCTCGTGCTGTTGACCACTCTGCTCGTGCCCATCTCGATCATCTCGACGTGGCATGCGGTCGAAGAACGACACACAGCCTTCTACGCGTTTCTGCTGCTGCTCGAAGGTGCGATGCTCGGCGTCTTCGTTTCGCTCGACCTGCTGCTGTTCTATCTGTTCTTCGAGGCGTCGCTTGTGCCGATGTATTTCCTGATCGGCGTCTGGGGCGGCGAGCGCCGGATATACGCGGCGGTCAAATTTTTCATCTACACGGCGCTGGGCAGTCTGCTGATGCTCGTCGGCATCATTGCGCTCTATTATCATTTCGGCACGTTTGACTACACGTTGATGCTCAAGGCGCTGGCAGACGGGACGGCCCTCCCGTATCCGGGACATTGGGAGTTCTGGCTCTTCGCCGCCTTTGCGCTCGCCTTCTCGATCAAAGTGCCGCTGTTTCCCTTCCACACGTGGCTGCCGGATGCACACACGGAAGCACCGACCGCCGGCTCTGTCATCCTCGCGGGCGTGTTGTTGAAGATGGGCACATACGGGCTGATGCGTTTCAACCTGACGCTCTTCCCAGTGGCCGCGCAGTATTTTTCCGGGTTGATGGTGACGCTCGCCATCATCGGCATCATCTACGGCGCGTTGGTCGCAATGGTGCAGCCGGATGTGAAGCGACTCGTCGCTTACTCGTCGGTTAGTCACATGGGCTTCATCGTGTTGGGCCTGTTCTCATTCACGGAACAGGGCATGCAAGGCGCGCTCTATCAGATGCTCAATCATGGCGTCTCGACCGGCGCGCTATTTTTAATCGTCGGTATGATCTACGAGCGGCGGCACACGCGTTTGATCTCCGAGTTCGGCGGCTTAGCTCAACCGATGCCCTGGTTCGCAACTGTCTTTGTGATCACGTCGCTCTCATCCGTCGGCTTGCCCCTACTCAACGGCTTCATTGGCGAGTTTCTGATCCTGCTAGGCACTTGGACATCGGACACGGTTGGCATACTGCGCCACTCTTATATCATCACGATGCTGGCGGCGACGGGCGTCATCTGGGCGGCGGTCTATATGCTCTGGATGTTGCAGCGCGTCCTGTTCGGGCGCGTGACGAACGAGAAGAACGCGCGGCTGACCGATCTGAGTTGGCGCGAACTTGGCTTGCTCTTGCCGCTCCTCCTCCTGATGCTCTACATGGGCGCTTACCCGCGCCCGTTCCTGAGCCGCTCGCAGGCGAGCGTCAACGACGTGCGCACGCGCGTCGTCGCGCCCCAGAGTCGCGGTACGGTCGCGGAGAACAAGTGAAGTTTGCAAGTTAAGTTGTGCATGATTTGGCCCATTGTGAAGTAATGAGCTTAAGACGATTAAAAAATGTGCTCTTCTTTGTTGCGCTTATGCTGATCTGCTCAGGCGTTGTCTTGGCGCAAGCCGCGTCCGCGCGCACAGGTGCGCTCAACGTAAAACTGAAGGGCGTGGACGGCAAAATTTATGACGTGACTGAGATGCGCGGTCAGGTGGTGCTCGTCTCATTCGGCGCAACGTGGTGTAAGCCCTGCGAGTGGGAGTTGACGGCGCTCGCAGAGTTGCAAGAAGAGTACGCCCGCAAGCCCGTGCGTTTTCTCTGGGTCAGCGTCGATACGAAACAACAGGCGTCGGACGCGTGGGTGCGGCAATACGCAAAGCTGCATCGCTTGACGATGCCCGTGCTGCGCGATCCGGACTACGCGGCGTTCGGGCAGTTCAGCCAGCGGCTGCGGTTGCCGATGATCGTTTTCTTCGACCAGACGGGCGCGTTCGCCGCGCCCAAACAGACGGGCATGTCGTCTGATCCGATTGAGTATAAGAAGAACGTGCGCGCCCGGCTCGACGCGCTGCTCGCGCGCACGGCGGCGCGCGCCGAGACTAACACCAACTGATGAACTACTTGTTGGCATTACAGACACTGCAAGCACCGAACCCGGATGTGAGCCTGACGCTGCTCCTGCCGGAGTTGATCGTCTCCATCACGGGCGTGCTCGTGATGCTCGTCGACGCTTTCACGCGCCGCGAGGATCGCCCTTGGCTCACGGGCGGATTGTCGCTTGCGGGTCTCGCGGCGGCGGCTGGCGCGTGCGTGTGGCTGTGGCGTGTGCCGCCGGGTTTGCGCGAAGCCTACAACGGCATGATCGTGCTCGACCCGATGCGGCTGTCGTTTACGCTCGTCTTCATCGTCGTCGCGGCGCTGACGGTGTTGCTCTCGATGATCTGGGTTGAGTGGGAGCGTTTGCCGGCGGGCGAGTTTCATGCGCTCCTGCTGTTCGCCACCGTCGGCATGATGTTGATGGCGGCGGGCGGCGACCTCGTCATTATCTTTCTGGGCTTGGAGCTACTCTCGATCTCGACCTACGTGATGGCTGGCTTCCGCCGGACTGACCTGCGCTCGAACGAATCTTCGATCAAGTATTTCATCCTCGGCTCATTCTCGTCCGCCTTCCTGCTCTACGGCATCGCGCTGGTCTACGGCGGCACGGCCACCATCAACGGTGCGGGCACGACCAACCTGCGTGAGCTGGCCGTGCGGCTCGGCGACGTGAGCCTGCCCTACCCGGCGCTCCTGTACGCGGGCGCGGCGCTGTTGCTCGTCGGCTTCGGTTTTAAGATCGCGACCGCGCCGTTTCACGTCTGGACGCCTGATGTTTATGAAGGTGCGCCCACGCCCGTGACCGCGTTCATGGCCGCGGGGCCAAAGGCGGCCGGGTTTGCCTCGTTCATGCGCGTCTTTCTCATCGGCTTTCCCTTTATCGCTGCCAGCACCGCGCAGGCCGCGCCGATCCACGACGTATGGCTGAACACGCTGTATGTGCTCGCGATCTTGACAATGTCTGTCGGCAACCTCGCCGCGCTCGTGCAGACAAACGTCAAGCGCATGCTGGCCTACTCGTCCATCGCGCACGCGGGTTATGCGCTCGTCGGGTTCGTCGCGGCGGGCGCGGCTCTAGAGGAAGTGCAACAGCGTGAGGCCGTCGCGGCCGTCGTCTTTTATCTGCTCTCCTATGCGGTCATGAACCTCGGCGCGTTCGCTGTTGTGACCATGATCGCGCGCAACGGCGACCGGCGCACGGAGATCGAGGATTACAACGGCATAGGCTTCCGCGCGCCCGCGCTCGCCTTCACGCTGACGCTCTTTCTGCTCAGCCTGATCGGCATCCCGTTGACGGCGGGCTTCATGGGCAAGGTCATGGTCTTCCGCGCGGCGCTCAATCTGTCGAGCGCGCCCGGCGGCGCGAAGTACACCGCGCTTGTCGTCGTCGGCGTGCTCAACTCGGCCGTCTCGGTCTATTACTATCTACGCCTCGTCGTCGTCATGTTCTTCCGCGAACGCACGACCGCTTGGACGCCGCCGCGCGTGCCCGCAAGCATCACCATCGTGCTCATCTTGACCGTCCTCGGCGTCTTTTACCTCGGCCTCTTCCCCGGCCAAGTGCTCGACGCCTTCCGCAGCACCCAAGCAGCAATCGCCAGAAAACAGTGACAAGTGACAAGTGCCGAGTGACGAGTTAAGATTCACACTCAACTTGTCAGTCGTCACTTGTCACTGTGCTTATGTGTGCTTGGCAGACAGTTGCGGTGCAACCGGCGGTGGCGCAGAAAAAGGCGCGACTGGGCAGCGCCGACGAGTTGGCGGCCCAGATCAAGGATGAGTTGGCAGACGTTTGGCTGCCGCGCATTTATCGGGAAAAAATCATGCCCATGCGCACGCGCTCGCACGCGCTGCCGGCGGCGAAGGCCGGGACGGAAGTGTCCGTGCAGCACACGTTGTTGGGCGTGGAGTTGAAGGTCGGACGTAAGCGCCTGTCGTGTCCCGATCTGGCGACGGCGCGCTATCTGGCTGTCTTCGCGCGCTTGGGTGTGGCCGCCGTCGCCGTCCCATACGACATTACACGAACGTCCCCGCTTGCGGACGAGCTTGAATCTTCATGGCAGCACATGTTATTGCTCATAGAGCACCGGGCAAGCGAGCGCACAGCAGCATTGCGTGCGCGTTTGCGGCGCACGCTGATCGGCGCGGCGCGGGGCGAGGTCGAAGAGGCAGGCGCAGGCGCGGCCGTGCCGCAGTTCAACCAGAATACGAAACAACGGCTGCGCCGGGCGTGAACATCTAACTATTGTGGACTTTTAAGAGAACGATGCAGGAACTCGAACAAACACCGCGCACCCCCATCGATCAAGCTGAACCGCTACCGTTCCCTTTCAATCAGCGCTCTTACTGTCGCTTTGAACCGATTGAGCAGCGGATTGACACGGCGCGCGTCCTTGTCGTGGACGATCTCTTGCGCGACCGAAGCGATCTCTCTGAAGTCGCATTGGCGGAATGGGGCCGGCGGACGGACACTAACCTGCAACGCGAGCGCAAGATCGCCGGCATGGCCCTCAACAACATACGCAATAACATCTCGCGCCTCGTGCGCCAGCCCGTGACGGAGACAGTTCATCTATCGGAGGTCGCCGCAGCGGCCTACGCTTTCCGCCCCGATGCTATCGTCTTGAGCGGTACGCTCAGCGACTTTGATCTCTACAGCCCGGCGCTGCTCGCCAAGTTCGCCGAGTTCATTACCACAACGCGCACGCCCGTGCTCGGCATTTGCGGCGGTCATCAACTTATCGGCTTAAGCTTTGGGGCGCGCATCCAGACGCTCGACAAACGTGAGCAACACGAGAACCGTGCGCAGCGGCCTTTCGAGTATCAATATCGCTTCATCCGCATCACCGACCCGGACGACCCGATCTTCGCCGGCATACACGATCCGCAGACAGGTCTCTGGCAGGATTACACAACCGAGGCGCGCATCCTGCGTGTCTGGCAGAACCACGGCCTCGAACTCGACCGCGTGCCCGAAGGCTTCAAGCTACTCGCGACCGCCTACTTCTGTCGCAACCAGATGATGGTCAAACGGACGGACGGGCAACTCATCTACACCGTGCAATTCCATCTCGAAAAATCTTTCGAGGACTACGACCGCACGCGCGCCACACGCTGGGCACATCCAAACGAGTCGCGCGACGGGCGCATCATCTTCGAGAACTTCCTGCGCGAATCTCTCAAGCACGCCGGGGAAGTCAAAGGGTGAAACTTCCCTTTGGTTACCTACTGATTCAAACCTTAGAATAGCTTTACCGGCTTCCGCCTATAACGGTATTATGCGGAAGCTGTTCCGTATAACACCCAAATTCCGGTGTTATGCGGAAGCTGTTCCGCATATACCGTAGTTCGGCCGCCTCTTCACGAAAGTGAGCATATCGATGAGCGTTCATTTGGCCAATTTTCTCCCATTCGGAGGCGCATGAATCGATTTGAGTGGCATCGCCTTCTGTCGAAAGAGGTCATTGGATGTACCATCGGCGCTCTGGCGGTCTGGGCATTCTTTAGTATCTTTCAAGGGCCTTGGCGGGCATTGATCCTTCTGCTGTGGCTCCTGACCTCAAGTATTGTTGGCTCGGCGGTCATTGTCTTTGGGGTAATCGCACCTTTAGGTATTGCGATCGGAGCGTGGTCGAACTGGCGACGCCGGGATGATGTCTTGGACTTCTATCGAAAGTATCAACGTCTGGGTCCGTTCGAGAAGTTCGGCGTCTGGGGAAGCACTGCGTCAATCGTCGGGTTACTGATCACGTTGAGCCCTGCTTGGCAACAGTCTGTTCCAAATGACATGCTCGTCCAGACTGGAACCATTCAGGTCAATGCCAACGTTGACGAGTCCACCGTTGACGTGTACTTTCCAATCCCTTACGAGACGCCACCCGAGCTCAAATGGGTAAACATGCCTTTTGAGTACCGGATGCTAGAGCAGCGCGCTGATGGTTTCAAGGTCAAGTTCAACGGAGGCGGCCGCGTTGGCTTACCTGAATGGCAGGCTAAGGGACTGCGAAAGATGCGATAACGGCCTTGCTCAAGCAACGGGCAGCCGAACAACTCATTCGAGCGGAGCGGAATCAGCCTGTCCTTCATCGCGAGACTCGGATGCTTGCTGCAATGCTTCCCGCCCGCTCAATTCGAGCGTTGGGCCGAACATAATTCGACGAACAAAGGAGGAGAGAAATGGGTCGTTCCGTGTCGATTCCAGATGGGTATGATATATGCCCACACTGCGGAGGCAGCACTGATTGCGACTGTGCTACTTGCGGTTCTGAAGGCCCCCGTCACATGAACCCGATGGGGCGGCGCGTCAAAGGCGTTTGCACCGTGTGCAAAGGACTCGGCTGCGTTCCTAAGCTGCCCAAGAGGTCTTAGGATCGCGTGGTTAATCCCTAGGCGCGGCCCAACGACGGCATGCAGCGGACGCGCAAATCAGCGTTGTTGCTATCTTCAATCATCCGTGCGCGCCGCTGATGCCGGGCGTCGGCCGGGGCCAAAAGTTATTGACAGTCAGCCCGAACAGGCATAATGTCAGGCTCTGTTTTGACCGCTTAGCCTTGTCACTATGTGGCGGCCTTACTACTCTTCACTGCTCGATCATTATGGATGCGTGAAGATACACGGCAGATTCCGGTTTTGCGAAAGCGGCTTCTCAACCGAGCCTGGGATTTCCTGACCGCGATTATCAGTCCTAGCGGGCAACTGCCTGCCAGCCCCATACTTTAGGTATGGTCAATTCGGCAACGACTCAGCCATTGAGCGAAGCGGCGCTTAGGCGTGCTTTCCCGTCAGCCTCATAAGCTCTCTCTCGGCGAGTAAATTCGGAGTCTGCTTTGTCTATCACCTCCTCATTCCATCCGCACATGATCTCGATCCCCGTCAGTCCATACTGCGAGATGGCGCGCTGGCTGCTGGATCGGCTCCGCATCCCGTACTACGAAGAATGTCACGCGCCGGTCTTTCACGTCCTTGCGGGGCGCAGACACGGCGGCAGCGGCGTCGTGCCGGTGCTGGACACTGCGGATGCGGCCCTCACCGACGCGCGGCAGGTCGTAGACTATTACGAACTACGCGCCCCCGAACAGCAGCGACTCTTCCCCACAGACCCCGGCGCACACGCGGACACCTTGGCCCTCTTCGATCTCTTTTTCGATAAGTTCGGCGTTGCAGTCCGGGCATGGGCGTATGCGTATATGCTCCCGCACAACCGCGCGGCCACCATTCGCGTCTGGACTGAGCGCGCGCCGCGCTTCGAGCGCTTGGCCGTGCCGGTTGTCTTTCCGTTATTAGTCTGGGCGATGCAGCGCAACCTTGAGCTTAAGCCCGACACCATCCCGCAGCAGCGCGCCGTTATGGATACCATTTTTGCTCAAGTGGAAGCGCGCTTGGCCGACGGCCGACGTTTTCTAACGGGCGATCAATTCACGGCGGCCGATCTGGCCTTTGCGGCCTTGGCCGCGCCGGCCGTACTGCCGCCTGAGTACGGCGGCCCGATGCCGACGCTCGATGATCTGCCGCCACCGATGCGGGCCGACATTGAGCAACTGCGCGCGCGGCCGGCGGGTCAGTTCATCCTGCGCGTCTACCGTGACCAGCGGCCGCGCCCGGCCGTTGATTTGGTCGCGACCGGTGCGCATCAGCCCGGCGACACGTTTAAGGATAAGTTGTTCAACTGTCTGGTTAGCCCGCGCTTGTTGCGACCACTTTTCACATTGCTGCGCCGCGTCGCCCCGATCCTCATCGTCGGCAAGCGCGCGGTCGTAACCCGTCATCCAGACGTGCTTGAAGTGCTGACGCGCGACACGGACTTTACTATTGCCGAAGTTAATGAGGCGCGCATCGACGCCATCGACGGCCCCTTCATCCTCGGCATGGATCGCTCGCCTCAGTACGATCGCGAGGAAGCGGCGCTGCGGCTCGCGGTGCGCCGCGACGATCTTGACCGGATACGCAACTTCGTCGCGCACAGCGCGGCCCAACTCGCCGAGGCGGCCCGCCCGTATGGCCGGATCAATGTCGTGAACGGCTTCGCGCGCGTCGTAGCGATGCGTCTGGTCGGCTCGTACTTCGGCATCCCCGCGCCCGACGAGCCGACGATGCTACGTTGGATGCGCGATGTCTTTCACGATATTTTCGCCAACCCGGCCGCCGACCCGCTCGTACACCGCGACGCCCTGCGCGCCAGCGCGGAATTGCGGCAACACATGGACGGCGTGATCGCGCGGCGCAAGGCGCAGCGCGGCGCACCCGCTCAGCCTGACGACGTGCTGGGTCGGCTGCTCGCGCTTCAGGATGAAGCGCACCCTTGGCTCGACGACAACGCGGTGCGGCGCAATCTCGGCGGGCTAATCGTCGGCGCGGTTGACACCACGTCCAAGTTCGTCACGCTCGCCATAGATGAATTGCTGCGCCGCCCCGAGGCGCTGGCCGGGGCGCGGGCCGCAGCCATGGCCGGCGAAGTGGAGGTGGTCAAGCGTTACGCCTACGAGGCGGTGCGCTTTAATCCGCATCACCCTGTGCAGGCGCGCTACTGCGGGCGGGCGACGGAACTTGCGGCTGGAACGACGCGGGCCAAGCGCATCCCGGCCGGCGCGTCCGTCTACGTGGGCACACTCTCGGCCATGTTCGATCCAGAGGCGTTTCCCCGACCCAAAGAGTTTCGGGTCGACCGAGAAACGGACTACCTGCACTTCGGTTACGGCCTGCACCGCTGCTTCGGGCTGGCCATCAACGGCGTGCAGATTCCCGAACTGGTAGCCGCGCTGTTGCGTCTGCCCAACCTACGCCGCGCGGATGGGCGCGCCGGACGCGTCTTATACGACGGCCCGTTTCCTGCGCGTCTGATTCTCGCCTTTGATCACGGTGATAGCACCGCCGGAGGGCGGCACGGATGAAGCACACAGTACTCACGTTCATCACCAAAGTAGAGCCGAGCCGGGTCGCGGAGCTTGATGCGTTGTTAAAGGAGATCGCGAAGAACTTGCTCGACAACCCGCACCTGCCTTTCCCCGCCTTCAAGTTTCTCCACTTCGCGAGCCTGGTGCTACATGAGGATGACCTCTACGGCCCCTATCTCATATTCGAGCATAACTTCGACGGCACGCTCGACGAATATCTGACCGACCTGTATCAGCACGCTGCCGCTGGGCTACATCGCATCTATAGTTGCTGTCGTGACTACCCGGCGCGGAGCGCAGACGACCGCGCGCAGGTGCTCGCTTACCTACGCGCACACGTCGTCCGGCCGAATGCCTACCACGTCGGCAACGTAGGGCGGAGCTACGCGCGCATTGAACAGGAGGATGGTCTCCGCGATAACATCGAGCAGTTCCTTGACGGCGTCGTGCGGCAAGGGCCGGGCGGCGTGCCGGCCGGCGCGCTGAGGCAAAAAGTGCAAGCCTTCGTACGCGGCCAACCGGCGCATGCATGGGCAGCGAGCGTGCCGCCGCGCCAGACCCCAGCGGAGTATTACCTGCCCCGGCTTAAGGTCGCGCTTGCGGCCGTCGTCGCGTTCCTGCTGCTGCCAATGCTAATTCCGGTCGGCATCATCTGGCTGATCGTGCTCCGCTGGAAGGAGCAACGCGACCCCGGGCCGGCCGACCGCGGCGACATAACGCACGTGCAGGAGTTAGTCGAACGCGAGGATCGCACGCACATCGTCCAGAACCACATGGCGAGCATTACGGTGGTTAAACCCGGCGCATTCCGGCGCAAGACGCTCAGGGGCGTGCTCTGGCTCGTGAACCTGATCGCCCGCACCATCAACGATGGCAAGCTCAGCGGCATTCCCAGCATCCACTTCGCCCACTGGGCGCTGATCGACAACGACCGGCGCTTGCTCTTTCTCAGCAACTTCGATGGCAGTTGGGAGAACTACCTCGACGACTTCATCGACAAGGCGAGCACGGGGCTAACCGCCATCTGGAGCAACACGGTCGATTTCCCCAAGGCGAGTTTTCTCGTGCGCGAAGGCGCGCGCGACGGGGCGCGTTTCAAAGCCGAAGCGCGCGCCAAGCAGACTTACACGAACGTCTGGTACAGTGCCTATCAACACTTAACCGTCCAGACGATAGACAACAACAGCGCTATCCGCGAAGACCTGTACAAGTCGCTTGACGACAACGCGACGCGGGCGTGGCTCTGGCGCTTCTAAGCGAAAGGTGCAAGATCGTGGCGGAACTAGAACGACAAGATATACAGGGCCTCGTCATGAGCGGCTACGCCCATCTGTCCTGCGTGTGTTACCTGTTGCTGCGCGTCGCCGACGCGGCGGGCGCGCGCCGTTGGCTGGCGCAACTCGCGGCTGAGGTCACGACGGCCGAAGGAAAGCAGGAAGGCACGTCGCTCAACGTGGCGTTCACGCACCGCGGGCTGGCCCGGCTCGGCTTCACCTCGGAAACGCTCGCCACCTTCTCGCGCCCCTTCCGCGAAGGCATGGCCACGCCCCACCGCTCGCGCATTCTCGGCGATGCCGACGACAACGCGCCAGACCAATGGGACTGGGGCGGCGCAGAGGCCAAGGACGCGGACATGCTCCTGCTGCTCTTTGCTGCCGACGAGACGACGCTCGATGCGCTGCGCGCCCGACAACGGGCGAATTTCACGCCGAGCGGCGTCGTGGAATTCCTAGCCCTCGAAGCCGGACGCCAGCCCGACAGCCACGAACATTTCGGGTTCGCCGATGGCATGGGCCAGCCCGCGCTCGCAGGCAGTCCGCAGGCCGCCAAAGCGGCCGCGCGCAATCTGGTCAACGATGGCGAGGTACTGCTCGGGCACTCTAACGCCTACGGCAAGCCAGCCGACAGCCCGCAAGTCCCGGCCGCGAGCGACCCGCAACATCTGCTGCCCGACGCGCCCCCGCTTGCCGACATAGCGAACAGCGCACCCGCTATGCGCGACTTGGGCCACAACGGCACATACCTCGTCTTCCGCCAATTGGCCCAGCACGTCGCCGATTTTTATCACTATCTTGACGAAGCGACACGCCGCCTCGATGGGCAGTTAGACCAGGCCGCGTGTGGTCGGCTGGCGGCGAAGTTCGTCGGCCGCTGGCCGAACGGCGCACCGTTAACACTGTCGCCCGCCTCCGACGATCCCGCGCTCAGTGATGCGGATGACTTTGGCTACAACGACACGGACGCGCGTGGCTTTGCCTGTCCCATCGGTTCGCACATTCGCCGCGCCAACCCGCGTGACTCGCTCGGGCCAGACCCGCAGACCGCCCTCACCTCGGCCAACCGCCATCGAATTCTGCGCCGTGGCCGCTCCTACGGCCACAGAGCCGCCGACCCGCGGGTCGATGACGGCATCGCGCGCGGCTTGCACTTTATCTGTCTCAACAGCGACATCGAACGCCAGTTCGAATTCGTCCAGCAGACGTGGATCAACAACCCGGTCTTCGGCGGCTTAAACGGCGAGGTCGATCCGCTGATCGGGCACTTGGACAAGGGCGATGAGATCATGACAGTGCAAGCCGATCCGCTCCGCACGCGGGTCCATGATCTCCGCCGCTTTATCACCGTCAAAGGCGGGGCCTACTTTTTCCTACCCGGCATCAAGGCGTTACGTCATATCGCCGGCACGTAGCAATAGGGACGGCAGGGCCAACTCCGCAGTCGCCCCACCCATAGGCGGCTACAATGGTTGCGAGGGCCGGTGGGCGGAACTGTCCCGGCTCAACTCCGATAGCAGCATGCGCTTGTTAGGGCGCACGAAAAGCCCGGTCGATGTTCATATCGACCGGGCTTTTGCTCATGCTGTAGTTAGCGGCTAAGCTATTAGAGCGACGGCACGTGCTCGACCGTCAGTTCGATCAGTCTATCGACCACCGCTTTCAGGTCGTTCGTCTCCTTGAACACGCGCAACTGCTCATCGGCGGATGTGCCGCGCGCCAAGATCGTGTGGATGTGCTCAATCTCTGAGCGCGAGCCGAGATCGTCGAGCACGTCGTCCACGAAGTCGAGCAACTCGCGGATGAGGTCGACTGTGGGCACTTCCTTCTGCTTGCCGAGGTCGAGCATCTTCCCGTCCAGCCCGTAGCGTACCGCGCGCCACTTGTTCTCCTGAATCAACATGCGGCGATAGAGGCGGAAGCCGAGATTCTTATCGATCAGCCGGTCGAGTTTGCAGACGATGGCTTGAAAGAGCGCGGCGATGGCGACCGTGTCGTCCACCCGCGTCGGGATGTCGCAGACGCGGAATTCAAGTGTCGGGAAGAACGGGTGCGGGCGCACGTCCCACCAGATTTTTTTCGGCCCGCTGATCGAGTTCGTTTTGAGCAGCAGATCGATGTAGCGTTGAAACGAGACGTAGGAGTCGAAGTGGTCGGGGATGTCCGTGCGCGGGAACTTCTTGAAGACTTCCGAGCGATAAGATTTCAGCCCCGAGTTGATGCCGAGCCAGAAGGGCGACGAAGTGGTCAGCGCCAGCACGTGCGGCAGAAAGTAGCGCGCCGCATTCATGATGTGGATTTGCCGCTCGCGGTCGGGGATGCCGACGTGTACGTGCAGCCCGAAGATGAGCAGCGAGCGCGCGACCATCTGCAACTCTTCGATGAGCAGCGTGTAATGCGGGTCGTCGTAAATCACCTGATCGCGCCACTGTGAGATCGGATGAGTCGAAGCCGCGACGATGTTCAGCCCATTCTTGCGCGCGAGCGACGAGACGATGGCGCGCAGGTTCGTGATGTCCTTGCGCGCTTCTGCGATGTCGCGGCAGATGCCCGTGCCAACCTCGATCTGCGCCTGGATCATCTCCGGTTTGACCTGCTCGCCGAGGATCATCCGGCCCTCTTCGAGTATCTCCGAGACGTGCGACTTCAGCTCGCGTGTCTGCGGATCGACGATCTGGAATTCTTCTTCAATCCCGAGGGTATATGGCTCCATGACTCTCTCACCTGCGCCTGAAAAATTTAGGCCGTGTCGCGCAAAGCAGTTGTGATGGCGCGCCAGTCGGGCGTGTACTTAGCGATAAACTCGTGCCGGAGATGGCGCAGCACGCTCAGGGGCGAATAGACAGGACTGTAGAGATCGAAATGCACCTGCCACGCGCGCGCCTCACCCGGCTTGTCCACGTACAGAAAATGTAACACACCTGTGCCGCGCCCGCGTTCGTAGAAACCGCCGGTCGTGTTGCGATGGTTGGCGAAGCGGCGGGTAAAGTCTCGACGGCGCGTAAGCGTGGCAACGACCACAGGCCATGCGTCAAAGGCCATCCCGACGCCGCCCTCGCCATAGATGTTCGTTACCTTGCGCACCACCAACCATAAATCCAGTTGCAGCATGCGCCGCAAGAGGAGTAGCAACGCTTGTTGCTTGTCTACGGCGAGACTATCGAACGAGGCTTCGTCCGTCGGCGCGCCCCAGAGACCGGCGAGCCGGCCCGCGAGCGCGGTTCGCAAATCAGGCGGAAGACTGTGCCAACTCAATTTGTCCGCCGCAACTTCAGTCGTCATCCATCGCTCCGCGCGAGCGCGCGTTCCATCAAGGCGCGATCTTTTTCCGCCAGCCCTTGAAAGCGCACGCCGACACCGCGCCCCGGATTGCTATAGACCACTTCGGCGTTGACCACCACATCGCCTTCAGCAAACGGGATGCGCACGGTCAGCAAGCCGCCTTCGGGCAACTCCGTCCGCGTGTTCATGTACAGCCCGCCCGGACTGATGTCTTTCGAACTTGCCACGCCGGTTATGTCCGCGCCGTTAAAGAACACGTCCACGATCAGGCGCGAGCGATCGTGCTGCCGGCGCTCCGCAAACGCCAATTCATCGACTTCAGGGTCTTTGCTCATGGGCGCACTCTCCGAGTTAAAAGTAACCAACGGCGCGCGGCGCTTAGCTCAACTCTTTTTGTTTATGATGAACGTGGGCACCATGCCGCCACCGGCCGTTACGTTAGCGAGTTCAGTGGCCGACAGACGTGTAAAGGCCGAACCGACCTTGCCGTAGAACAATAACGGATCGAGATCGACCAACTGCTCCTCAAACGCGAACGAGCCGTCATCTTTGAGCGCCGGAAACATTTCGCGGGCGGTCGACACGCGCTCCTGTAACAAATAATCACCATTGGCGAGCGCGTGGCGCAACGCCTCGTTCCATGCGATCTCATCCGTGTTCCAACCGATGTAGATGCCATGCCCGCCGTAATCATCGTTAGGCTTCAACACCAAACGATTGCGGTTATTCGTCGCGAACTCCAACAGATCGATCTGCTCGCCGTAGTGCTCCGTCTGCTCGGCGCGTACTTTGCGCGTCCACGGTACATGTGCGCGTATGGCCGCGCGCTCCTCATCACTAAACAGATGCGCATGGCGCTCGTCCGTCAGCACGGCGAAGAGCGCCTTCTTGTGGATCAACTTGGAACGGAAGCTGTTGACCATGCAGATCGCGCGGGCGCGGTACGCGTCCAACAACGCTGGCTGTTCCTGCATGATCGGCAAGTACTCGTTGACGAGCAGGCGCTTGTAAACGATGTCGATCTCAAAATCGCCGGCGCGCAAATGCCCATCCGCAAACTCAAGCTCGTCGGGCGCACACACCTGCGCCGGATAGCCCTCGCGCTCGAAGTATTCGCGGAACAGCTCAAACTCTTTCTGCGTCGGCAAGCCCTTAAGATCGACGATGGCGATGTGCGGCGCGCGTTCCGGTTTGTGTCCGAGAAACTCTTGATAGGCGCGCAGCAGCACTTCGAGCAGCAGGTGCCGACCGAACTGCGGGCGCACTTCGTAGCGTTCGGCGAAGCGCTGCATGACCGGCAGCGCCGAGAAGATTTCAAAGGCGGCGTCCGCATAAGCTATCCCAGCAGGACTCTCGCCGTTCAACTCGACAAAGCTGTAAGCATCGTCCGTCAAAAACGAGTCGAGCCGCGCGGTGGGCGAGACTTCGCGATAGCCGGGATCGATGCTAACAAGTTCGCGCTCAATGTCTGTCAGTCCCAACTCGTCAAACAGGGCCGGGTCTTCAACCGCAGCATCTTTCACCTGCTGGATCGCGCCCCAGACGGTTTCGCACACGCGCCGCACGCGAGCGTAATCCTGCTCCGCGACGAAATGCGGGCGCAGGTAGGGACACAGACGACGACCGCCAAAGATCAGCTTGGCTTGCTCGAAGCCCTCGTCGAGCATCACGCGCGAGGCTTCGGCCAGTGCTTGATCTTCTAGCAGTTGATGATAATAGGCGACGGCTTCGTGCAGCATGAGAGTCCGACCCTTCACTGCCTAACGCGCTGGATGATTTTTAATGACACGAGCGATTTGAACGCCGGTTAGCTTAGCACAAGTCGGACTGCTCAGGAATGGGAGGCGATAACGGCAACAACGGAAAGAGATAAACTGTGAAGACAGTTAACGGCGTGAGTGCGACGCCAGCGCTTCGATTACCTATTGTTATTGATTATTGCAGTCTTGCTTTACTTCTCCGGCGGGCGCGTTAGCTTGAGCGTGAGGCTCTGCCCGTCGCGCTGTATGCCGAGCAGGTTGACGAAGTCGGCCTCGGCGGGCGACTCTTCCGTCAAGTCGCCAAGTTCGTGCGCCCGTCGCCCGTTGATCGTCTCGATGATGTCGCCGAGGCGCAAGCCTGCCTGCGCCGCCCTGCTCTCCGGCTTGATCGAAACGACCAGCAGACCCGCGCGCCCGCTCACAGGGGCCGCGCCCGGCGGCCACAGGCTGACGGCTCTGACACCGTAAGGCAGCAACCACATCACGGGCATGCCGAAGTGTTCGTCGCTCGCCCGCTTCATGCGTACCTCGGCGGCGTGGAGACGCAGTTGTGCGTCAACCGTGTGCAGTTGGGCAGCTTTGGCGCGCTCTTGCGCTTGCGCCATGCGCGTCTGTAAAGACAGCATGTGCTCTTGCGCTTCGCGCAGACGCTTTTGCGCTGTGGCCTTGAGCGCGTCCGTCGCGGCGACTCGTAGTTCAGCTTCGCACGTGCGCACTTCAACCTGTGCCGTTCGTGTCTCGATCTCCGCGAGCCGCGTCTCGGCTGCGGCCAGACGGGCCTCGCTCTCGGCCAATTTAATCTCGGCTTCGGCGGCGCGCGCTTCGGCCTGTGCCGTCTCCAACGCGGGGTTCTGTGCTTCACTTAAACGCACGGAGAGATCGAGCGGCGGGCCGGCGGCGCGCAGCACCGTGAAGCGCGCCACAGAGTTGCTGCCCAGTTCCTGCAAGAGCAGCGACATATCTTCGACGCTGCGGACTTCGTGCTGGCTGATCCGCGCGACGATATCGCCGGAGCGCAAGCCCGCGACTGCGGCCGGCGTACCCGGCGCGACATCCGTGAGCAGCACCCCCTGATGCCGGTTGACCATCGCGCGCGCTTCAAGCTCGGGCCAGCCGCGCGCCACGAATAGATTGAGCGGCGTCAGGGCCACCGCATCGCCGCGCGCGCCCAACCACGGCTGCGGGACGCTGGCGCGGCGGGCGAGTACACGCGCCGCCGCCGCCCGCACAGATTCCGCTGAGACCAGACGCGTCGCCCGCGCTGCGCTCTCGTTGACAATACCGACAAGCTCGCCCGTTGTAGCGAACGCAACACCACCACCCCAATCCGGCGAACTCTGCTCGACCTCGATGGTAAACTCGACGGGCTTGCCCGTCGGCGAACGTTTAATCTGCGTGAGTTGACCTGCCGCCTCACTCATGCTCATGTAGATCATGCCCGTCTCGCCGGCCGGCGCTGTATCGGGCGGGGCAACGGTTGTGGCTTGTGTCGCGGCCGGGGCCGCTGGCGTTGTGTCAGCGGCGACGGCGGGCAGCGGCGCGATGACGCGCACGTGTTGGCCGATGGCCGGCGGCGCGGCGGGTGCGCCCTCCTGTGCGGGCGGCGCAAGCGGCTGCTCTGCTTCGAGTAGCGACAGACCCGTGCTCGCATCGAGACCGACGAAGCGGGCCTTAAGTTCGCTGCCGTCGTTGCGCACGAAGGTTAACGTCGGTTGCTCCGTGCTTGCCTGTAGCCCGTCGGTGCGAAACTGCGCGGCGAAATCGAGCATCTCGGCTTCATCACGCGGCAAGCGCGCGACGACCGAGCGCCCATCGGGTAACACATAACCGGCGACGATATTCGTGCGGATGAAACTGTCGTCGAACGTCGTCGCGAATGGCGCGGCCGAATGTGGTAAGAGCGCGCGCAACTGCCAGCCGCTCAATCGGTGGACGACTGCGATGACCGGCAGCCCGGCCACGGTCGCCTTTGGCAATTGCAATTTAGTCGGGCGGGCCGTGGGCGGGCCGGGTCTTCGCGGCGCGGACGTGCTCACCTGTTGCGCGTGCAGACCGGCCAGAGGCATAAGCACGCAGAATAACAGGGCGCACACAGAGCGTCGTGTGTTCATCTGCCGTGCCCACGATTTGGAAAAACGTTTTATCATTTACACGCCGTCACGTAATTACCAAACGCCTTGATCGTTGGTCGTCTTCGCCGGCTGACTACGCCCGTAGCGCAGGTCGCGCGACCCGAACGCGACGGCCTCGACAGAGATCGTGCGCGTCTCGCCCTGCATATCTTTAACCTGAAGTTGGAGCGGTTTGACTGAAGCCGACACAGGCACGGGGATGGGTGGCAATGAAGCTGCTGCATTGTCATTCAGCTTCGCCGTTACGATCGGCGTGCCATGCAAGGCCAGATCATAGACTTCAGACTTAGGACGAAGCGACTGACCTACATTGCTTTGCGCGACTACATCGCGCCCAGCCGTCGGCAGATGCCTTTGCAGCTTTTTGCGCGATGCAGCGACGGTCGTAGTGGTCGTACTCTCGACGGCGGCTAATACAGGCGCTACGGCTTTCTGCGCTGGGTCACTTCCTACAGGTGAATTAACAGGCGGCGAAACTTGCACTGCGGTCTGCGGCGCGCCGGTATCACTGCCGAGCGTAGGTTGGCGCGCGTGCCAACCGAGCGTCAGGGCAAAGACGCACACGAGGCTCGCGGTGATGGCCAATCCGACAACGCGCGGGGTGAAGAGCGAAAAATTGTAAGGCCCAACGGCCGGCGGCCGGGCCGCCATGCGCGCGTTGAGCCGAAACTCGAAATCGGGCGGCGCGCCGACCGGCTCAAGCTCGCCGATGAGTTTGCGCAAAGCCCGTCGCTCCGTCTGAAACGTGCGGCACGTGGCACACGCGGATACGTGCGCACCGGCCCGCGCGGTTAACATTTCGGGCCGCGCGGCCGCGTCGATCTCCATCCGACACTGTTGACAGGTCAACATCTCAAACACCTCACAGATATCCCTGCAATTTGTCGCGCAAGAAAGAGCGAGCGCGGCTGATGCGCGACTTGACCGTGCCCTCGCTCAATTCCAATATCCCCGCGATCTCTTCGTAGCTGCGCTCCTCTATGTCGCGCAGCACGAGCGGGGCGCGGTATTTATCCGGCAGCGTGGCAATCGCCCGCCCCACGGCCGCGCGTCGCTCTTCGCTCACGAGCGTCACGTCCTGCAAAGGGCGCACGTCCGCCGGGTCGAGTTCGGCTGGCTCGCCGCCCTGCTCGCGCTCTTGAAAGAAGCCGGTCAGCGAGACCAGACGGCGGCGTTTGCGGCGGCGCAATTCGCTGATGGCGAGATTCGTGGCAATGCGATAGATGTAGGTCGAGAAGGCGTAGCTGGTCTGGTAGCGGTCGGCCGCGCGGTAGACGCGCAGGAAAGTCTCTTGCGCCAGATCGACCGCCAGCTCGTAATCGTTCGTCATGCGATAGACGTAGTTCGTGATCTGGTTACGATAGCGGCGCACCAGCTCGGCGAACGCCGCCTCGTCGCCCGTGCGGGCGGCTTCGAGTAGCCCGTGATCCGAAGACACGTCCACCACCGCCGCGCTACGCGCCACGCCGGTCAGCCCCAGCCCCTCAACTGTTGTCAGCGCACTCATCAGGCCAGGCAGGCTCAAGCAACTTCAGTTGGGGAGCGCGGGTAGGAGGCCCGCGCTCCCGTCTCTCCGAGCAGTGCCGGCGCAATTATACACGCCGGCTGTGTCTCCCGTTGAGCTTGCACGCGCCCGCCGTCGCCACGTTCCAAAAGTTTATGCTGACAGACGCCCCCGACACATTAAGTTCTTGCTGACAAACGTGCGGCCGGTGCTATAATGCGCCGCGTTCAATTCAGACTTACCGCGTTCTATTCAGCACAGCCCAAGGTTCTCGGTGTCGCGCCCGGCGACCCGGCTCTTAAAACAACCGGTTGACAAGCTATGCCGCAAGAGATCACAAAGCACAAGACTATTCTTGACGCTATCGAGCAACTCGACCTGCTCTCCGAGTTGGTCGAAAAACACGACGGCCACTTCAAATTCGAGCTTGACCTCGAAGTCATCGCCTACGGGCGCAACTACAATGGCAAGAAGGTCGGGCCGTATCTGCGCCTATTCGAGTACACGGCCGGCGAAGAGGTCATACGCCAGGGCGACTGGGGCGGCAACACCTTCTATATCACCGTCGCTGGCAACTTGGACGTATACGTCTCAGACGCTTCAGGCAAGCAGAACAAGATCGGCTCGATTCCGCCCGGTCAGAGTTTTGGCGAGATGGCGATTCTCGCGGGCGTGCCGCGCAACGCCACGGTCGTCGTGCCGCCCAACGAGAAGGCCACCGTCTTCGAGGTCACGCGCCCTGCGCTGCGGCTACTCAGAAAACTTGAGACCTTCGGGCACAAGCTCGACGTGACCTATCGCAAGCATGGACTGGGGCGCACGCTCGAAGAGGTCAGACAGGCAGCGCCAAATGCGTTCAGCACCGAACTGCTGGCCCAACTCGGCGACGCGGCCCGCTTCATGGTCTATGGCAAGAACCATGTGCTGCATCGCGAGGGGCAGCCGATAGACCGTATCACCTTTATCAAGGGCGGTTGGGTGCGCCGCATTCGCGGCATGGCGTTCACCAGCAACGTGGTTGATATGGGGCTGGGCGCGGACGAGACGATCTCACGCGACTTTCTCGGCGCGGGCAACTGTCTCGGACTTGAAGGCGTGGAGCGCGACGAGACGTGGCAGTACACCGCCACGATCCTCGCGCGCACAGAGGTGCTCGAAATCTCGATCCCGCACCTGCGCTCGAATCCGAAACTCAAAGAAGCTGTCATGCGCAGCTTCCCTGAGTTCTCCATCGCCGACGATGACGTTAAGCTCGCCGACGCGCTTGATGCCCGCACTGTCGCCGCGACGGAGAAAGAGATCAGCACCGGCCTCGTTGACGGCACGAACCTGCTCGTCATGGACATGGATTTGTGCGTGCGTTGCGGCAACTGCTCGCTCGCCTGCCACAAGATGCATGGGCAATCGCGCCTGCTGCGGCGCGGCATACACATCGAGCGCCCCGTACGGCCCAACAGTGCGTCCACACAACACATTCTGTCGCCCTCGGTCTGCATGCACTGCCAAGACCCTGAGTGCCTGACCGGCTGCCCGACGGGCGCAATCGGCCGCTTCAGCAACGGGCAGATCGACATCGACCCGAAGACCTGCATCGGCTGTAGCGACTGCGCGACGCAGTGCCCCTATAACGCGATCACGATGGTGCCGCGCAAAGTGCCACCGCCGGAACCGCTCACGCGCTGGCAGCGCGCGCGGATTTGGTTCGACATCGCGCCGCCCGTCCCGCCGCCGCCCGTCACGGAGGTTGACAACAACGTCGCCGTCAAGTGCAACCTCTGTAACAGCACATCACTCAACCCTCCGGGCGCGGACACACACGCCTACTCTTGTCAGGAGAACTGTCCGACTGGCGCGCTCGTGCGCGTTAACCCGCGCGAGTATTTCACCGAGGTGCAACAGAAACTCGGCCTCGTCTTTCGCAGTCAGACGCAGGCCATCGGGCGCAACATACACAAGAAGGACACGACCGCGCGGCTCTGGCACGCGTTCGGTATCCTGCTGACGATTGCGTTGACGGCCGGGACAATCTTAGGTCTCAAACGTTACGGTCTCGACGGGCGCATCGGCAACACTTGGCTGACGATTCGTTGGCTCACGGGTCTCGTCGGCTTGGGCGGGATCGCGGTGGTGATGGCTTATCCGGCACGCAAACAGGTCTATCGCCGTCGCGCCGGTGCGTTGCGCTACTGGCTGCTGGCGCACGTCTATCTCGGCGTCGTCGCCGGCATACTATTGCTGCTCCACGGCGGCGCACACACCGGCGGCTTGCTCACGTCGCTCCTGATGATCGCGTTCGATCTGGTCATCGTCTCCGGGCTGTTCGGCGTCGCCTGCTACATCGTCGTGCCGCGCATTATGACGAGCATCGAGGGCGAGCCGCTGTTGATTGAAGACCTGCGCGCGCGGCGCGAGGAGATAAGCGAAGAACTGGCCGAGATCGGTCAGAAGTGCGGTGAGGAAGTGCGCGAGATCATCCGGCGCAAGGTACGCAAGCGTTATCTTTCATTTAGCTATCTGCTCCGCCAATTTTTGCGCCGCGAAGAGTTGTCGGCGCTCGAAGCCGAAGCACGCAAAGAACTACACACTGAGGTCGAACGGCTGACAGACCCGGCGGCGCAGCATTACTTGATCGCGGCGGTCGAGGCGACCGTCACGATTCGGCGCGTGGACGCGCTCATCTATCTGCACCAGCTACTTAAGCTCTGGCTTGCGCCGCACGTCGTCGCAACCTCGCTGATGTTGGTGCTGATGTTCGTCCACATCGTGCAGGTTACATTTTTCGCTGTCCGTTAACGCGCGTGATTTCTTCTCTTTCGACACATAAGCGAGCATGAAGCAACAGCTAAGCACATTCATTATCGACCGCGAGGATCAGGCCGTCGATCCCGTCACGCTCGTGACCGAAGGATTGTCCATCGGGCGTCTGCCCGACTGCGAACTGGTCTTGAACCACCCGACGGTTTCGCGCCTCCACGCGGGCATTAAGGAGGTGGGCGGCAGTTTTTACGTCTTCAACCTCAGCCCGTCGAACTCGACCACCGTCAACGGGCGGCTGGTAGAAGAGCGCGAAGCGATCACGGATGGCGACATCGTCCAGATCGGCCCCTTCTTCCTCAACGTCGGGCACGACGGCAAATCGCTCACGCTACGCGTCATCTATCAGACGGCCGTCCGGATCGGCGATACGGAAGTGCAGGGCGAAGGGGCGGAGCCAGAGCCGGCGGCGGCCGCGCACCCGTCCGGCGTTGAAGACGAGGCCGATGCGGCCCTTGCGGTCTTCTGGGACAAACGCAAGCGTGAAGCCGGCAAGATCACGCGCCCGTCGCCCCTGCGGCCACATGCGCCGCCGCGTCTGGGCAAGGCTCGGTTCAACTGGGCCCCGACGCGCGATCTCGTCCGTCCGTGGCCGTTCGCCATCTTGACGTGGGCGGCGATTCTAGTCGCAGTGCTCACGGCGGTTGCGGCCTTTAGTTTCACGACCGCATTTTCGCCCTCGCCAGTTTCCAATCCGCACACGCGCACCGCGCTCAGCATGACGCCAGCCATCGCCAACCGGCCGAACGGCAACACTTGTACCTCCTGTCACGCCGTCAAGGCCAGCATGAACGATGCCTGCGCCTCGTGTCATCAGACCCAAGATTTCGTCTCGACCATCACGCCGCCGCACAAGGCAGCCGGCTTAGGTTGCACGAGTTGTCACACCGAACACAGGGGCGCGAACTTCCGCCCCGGCCCGGCTTCATTAAACGCCAGCTTCGCGCAGGGCGGCGACGTTGAACAGACCTGCGCCGGCTGTCATAACGACAACAACAAGCGGCTCTACAACGGCAAGGCCGTGCACACGCCGCACGGCGGCACGTTCGGTTATCCTGTCATGAATGAACACTGGACGTGGATGGGGATTGATCAAAAGGAGTTGGCGCAGAAGCCCGAACAGGTCAAACAGATTCTGGCGGCATGGCCGGCGAAGAACGAAGATCAAAAACTGAGCGGACAGTTCCACGCCCTGCACCTGCATCGCGTGCGCGCCATCGGCGGCTTGACCGCTAATTCCGAGGGCGAGTTGTCCTGTTCGAGTTGTCACAAGTCCTGGGGCGCATCGCTCGACCGCACCACGCCGCGCCAGACCTGCGCCGTCTGTCACAACGGTTATGTCGACCCGGCGACGAACCGCGCCGTCATCGCACAGGATAAGCCGAACTGCAACTCTTGCCACGTGCAGCACGTCGAGGACAAGCGACACTGGAATCCATCGCTCATTTCACAGCCGCCGCAGACGGCCGGGACGCAAGCGGCCCATGACGCCGGCCTGATTGCGCGCGCGGCACAGTGATTACGAGTTTGCATTCGCACGCATGAACCAGCATGCGTTAGCTGTCAACGAACATGAAAAAGTCGCAAATCATCATCATCATTGCACTCACCATCCTACTGCTCGCGCTGAATCTGTTCTCGCGCGACGACATCGGCGGTAAGGCATACTTCGGGGGCTTGCCCTGGTGGGGTTGGGTGGGCATCAGTCTGTTCCTCATCGTGGTCGGCGCGGCGTTCGCTCTGCGCGACGCGGCGCGTGCGCGGCGCTTACTCGAAAACCCGCTGCCCGCGAAGAAGGGTGAGGAGGACAACCGCATCTTCCTCTCGAAAGAGTTGCTGGAGCGGTATGACCCGGACGGGCCGAACTACCCGCACCCGGTCATCGTCGCCGAGCGCTGCATCGGCTGTCACGCCTGCGTGGACGCGTGCCCACACGACGTGCTCGCCATCGTCAACGGCATCTCCACGCCCATTGCACGCGACCAGTGTATGGAGGACACCTCGTGTCAGGTCGAGTGTCCCGTCAATCCGAAGGCATGCATCGTCGTCAACACGACGAAGAAGATTGCGCCGCGCAAAGTCCCGCGCCGCGACGCCTCATTTATGACCGACGTGCCCGGCTGTTACATCATCGGCGACGTGTCCGGCACGCCGCTGATTAAGAACGCCGCCAACGAAGGCGCGGCCGTCGCGATCCACATCGCGCACGAACTGCACGCCGCGAACGGCAACGGCGGCCCGCCCGCGCAGGCCGACTATGACGTGGCCATCATCGGCGCGGGCCCCGCCGGTCTCTCCGCCGCGATCATGGCGAAGAAACTGGGGCTGCGCTATGTCGGCGTCGAGCAGGACACGGTGATGTCCACCATCGTCAAGTATCCGAAAGGCAAGTATGTCTTCCTCAAACCGGAGACGATGGAGTGGAACGGCAGCATCCGCCTGCCGGGCTTGGAGGAGTACGTCGAAGAGGTAGTCGAAGAACTGCTGGACGGGCCGCACCGGGGCCGCGCCAAAGACCTGCTCGCGGCTGAGCGCGCCGGCTCGCTTGATGCGGCCGGGCAACAGGTGCTCACGGAGGCGCGCGACCGTTATCAACAACTGCTCGAAGCCGAGTTGACTGAACAGATCGACGAGGCGGGGCGCACGCGCCTCAGCAATGCGCGTCACAAGTTCGAGACGCTGCTCGATGGCGAAGAGAAATATCAACTCGCGCAATTGCTCAACGAAGAGCGCGAGGCCAAGGCTAAGGGCGGCGAGGTCGGCAAAAACGACCGGCTCAATCTGGCGCAGCAAGTTTACGGCGACCGCATCGAGGCTGAAATCAACGCCGGCAAACTCGACGAGGCGCGCTATCAGGCGCTCGCCGACGCGCGCCACAAGGTCGCGGGCGACCAGCGCGAAGTGCTCTTGAACACGTGGTTCATGAACATGAAGGAGAACGGCGTCAAGATCAACGAGAACGAAAGCTGCAAGTCCGTCAAGAAAGCGGAAGACGGCGACTACTTCACGCTCCAGACTGAAGCAGGCAAGGAGAAAGAGAAGGTCACCTACAAGGCCCGCCGCGTCATTCTCGCTATCGGCAACGCGGGCACGCCGATGAAGCTCCGTCTGCCCGGCGAAGAGATGAAGGTCACGCGCGACGGCGTCGCCGAAGACAAGGTCAAGTACAAGCTGACCGATCCCAACGTGTACAAGCGCAAGCGGATCGTCGTCGTCGGTGCGGGTAACTCCGCCATCGAGGGCGCGGTCGATCTGGTGGCCACCCGGCAGGGCGACAAGATCACCTTCCGCCCTGAAGACGAGATCAATGAAGTCACGCTTGTCGTCCGCAGCGACCTGAAGAACGATCTCAAGTTCGGCAACAAGATGCAGGTCTACGACTGCATTGACGACAAGAAGATCAAAGTCTACTTCGGCACGGCCATTAAAGAGATACGCGACGACGAAGTGGTGCTGATGAACGCGCGCTCGCAGGAAGAGAAGGCCACGATCAAGAACGACTATATCTTCGCCATGATCGGCGGCGACAAACCAACCAAGTTCCTCGAATCCATCGGCGTCAAGATCGGTTAAGCCCAACAGCCAACTAACAGACAGAAGCGCGGGGCGACAGTTGCAAATAACTGCCGCCCCGCGCGTTTATATCGTCTGCTGTTAACTTACAAAGCGCCATACTCTAATGGTCGAAGAACTTATCTCACATTCCTGTCATATAATTTGGTGGGGCGAAGCGACTAATTATGTGACAGATTAATTTGCTTGGTGCGGAGTGCATGGACTCTTCAGGCTTACGGTCGCAACTGGAAAAGTACCAGCGCGAAAGCTTTGGCTGGGCCTTGAGTTGTTGCCGGCGAGACCCGTCAGAGGCGGAGAGCGTGCTGCAAGCCGTCTATCTCAAGGTGCTGGAGGGAAAGGCCCGCTTTGATGGCAAGGCGGCGTTCAAGACATGGCTCTTCGCCGTCATTCGGCAAACGGCCGCCGACGCGCGGCGGCGAAAATTCCTGCGCCGGCTGAAGCTAAGCAAGTACACAGAGCGCGCCGGTTACACGGCCCAGGCTGAAAGTCTCGATGAAACAATTTATCGGTCGGAAGTACAGTTGCTATTTCGGCAGGCGCTCGCCGCTTTACCGCAGCGGCAGCGGGAGGTCTTACAACTGGTCTTTTATCACGACCTCAGCCTGTCGGAGGCTGCCGCAGTGATGGGGGTGTCCGTCGGTTCAGCGCGCACTCATTACGAGCGCGGAAAAAAACGACTGCGCCGTTTGATGACTAAAGCGAGGGTCTGCAATGAATCCGAATCGGGAAGAGCACGAGATCAGGCAGCTATTCCGCGAGTTGAAGCGGGCGGATGAAGGACTCGCGCCGCCATTCATGACCGACTGGGGCGCGGCGTTAGCGCAAACAAATAAAGCTCCCCGCGCTCAACTTATGCTTCGCCTGTCGGTCACGGCCGTCGTCGCGCTGGCGTTGCTCGGCAGTTTCGCTTTCATAGCTTTCAACCGACTGCTAATGCAACCGATCCCGCCGACAGCTTTTGCGCCAACTGCGATAGACGCGCCGTCGCCCCCGCCGAGTGCCGTTTCTAATACGGCTTCGGCGAGCCATGCAGAAAGCTCGCAGGCCAGACTAAGACGAAAGGCGAAGTTGGCTATGGCAACGGGTTTCGGAAACAAACAGAAAGCCAGCAGGCGACGACTGCCGGGACAGTCACAGCCACCTGACATGCTTATCTCCCGGTGGCATTCGCCCACCGACTTTTTGTTGCGATCTCCCGGTGACCGATTGCTCAGAACCATTCCGCGTCTCAGCACAACAACGGCAGACATCAAAGCCCTCAGCTTTGACGAGAACGAATGAAGCAAAGGAAATAAGGGAGGAAAAAAGATGCGTAGAGTTTACGGTTTGTGCGCTTGTCTGCTTTTCATCGGCTGTGTTGCCTGGGCGCAACAGCCGCTACAGCCGCCCCAACCCCCGCCCGACCCACTTGGCGACAGCCTCTTTCCGCCGGAGTTGGTGATGCAACATCAGCAAGCCCTCGGCCTCAGCGAGGAGCAAAAGAATTTAATCAAGGCCGAAGTCCAGAAGGCCCAGGCGCGCTTCACCGAATTGCAGTGGCAACTGCAAAGTGAATCGGAGACAATGATTGCGCTGGTGAAAGGGCCGAGAATTGATGAGCAGCAAGTGCTGGCGCAGTTAGATAAAATTCTAAACCTCGAACGCGAAATCAAGCGGACGCACTTCACTCTGGTCGTGCGGATTAAAAACGGTCTGACACCCGAGCAACAGGCGCGGCTGCGCGAGATAAAGAACCGGCCACAATGAGTTGGGCGGCGGCCCGCACGACGTAACCATTCGACGCGGCTGGTGCTTATGCGCGCCGCTTACATTCAACCCTGCTTCTGTTTTTTTGTAAGCCGCCTAACGCCCGCCATCAGCCGCCGCGCAGACAACGTGATGACGGCCAAGTCTCGCGCATGAAAGCAACGCTATTGCGCGGTCGGCTGCATGGCGTTGTTGGGCTGAGCTGTGGCAGAATGTTACCGCGCCTTCACAGGAAACACTCTTTCAGTATCATGAAGAAGCTTATCAGCACCAAATGAATGTCTCGCGTATGCTGAAATATATTTGATTGATGCAGGGATTTTTGTCACATATGTGATCACATGCTTTTCACCGGGCTCGGCGAAAAACTGCCCGACTTCAGTTTCACTTGGCACTAGCTTTTCCGGGAATTTAAGCCTGTGGCCGTGATCCTCCCAATATTCGAGCTTTTGATTCTCTTTAATGCCTCTGATCCGTAAACGCACGTCTTTCAGTTCATGCTTAACGTGCCCCATGTTATGAACTGTTAATAATACTTCCACTAGATACTCATCTTGCTGCGGCCCATAAAAGTTACAATCGATGTTGAACTCTACCTGTGGAAAGTCGATGCGCCCTTTCTCACGTAAAGAATCTTCGCGTGCCTGCTGGTCTTTACGCAGTCTGTCGTCGCGCTCCTGTTGATGCTTTTCTCTACGCCGGCTTACAAGAAGGGTCACTATTGCCAGAGTTACAGTAGCAATAATACTGACCAAGGATATCCAGTCCTTAGCTTCCATAGCTTCCATTTTCATTTCCGTCGCTCCAAGTTCTTGATTGCTTCTATGCAGTGAAGCAGCCCAACGCTTATTAGACCGCTACTAGCGGTATAATACCCTAACAAGCGGCAATTACCGCGATGTGCGGTATAACACTCTCCTAAGCGTAAATTACCGCTAGTAGCGGTCTCATCACTCTAACCGACGACTTTTACCGCTGCCCACAGATGGGCAGAAAACTACTTACTGATCAAGGTTCAAGGCCGTTCTGCGGGACGGGCCGGCCCATCGAGTTATAAATTCTGACCAGCTCATCGACCTTCTCGTGCGCTTCGGTGTTCGTCGCGTCGTATTTGAGCACGCGACGTAGATCGCCGAGGGCGAACTTGTAGAGGCGCGGGCTGCCGGCGTTGTAATAGATGTTGCCGCGTTCAAAATATGTCTCGGCGAGCGTCTTCTTATCCGCGGCCGTTGCGCTGCCACCTTTAACTTTCGCTTCCAGCTTCTCGATCTTCGCATCGAGCGCGGCCGTGTCCACGCCTTCCGGCTTTTCGGTTGAGCCGGTCGCCCCGGTTGGCGCACTGCCGTGGGCAGACGATATTGGCGGCACGCTGCCCGCAGGCATGGTCGTGCTGACTGATTGATTGGTAGTCGTGCTGCTATTGGTGTTAGTTGTGGCCGTATTCTCTGTGGTCGCGGCGGGATTGCAGGCGGCGACGAAGATCATAGCAAAGAGAGTGCTGGCGATAAACAGTGTGCGCATGTTCAATCCGGCTTTCTGTTCAGTTTTACGACATGATAAAGGTAACGCGACCAAACGTTCAACGTCCGGTCGCGTCGCCTGCCAAATAAATTTTCCGCCCGGCTGCTTTACGCCGGTTTGCCGCCGTTGTGGCAAGCAGCGCAGGTGGTCGGCGCTTTCGTCGCCGCGTCGCGCTTCTTAACCGCATCGTGACACGAGTTGCAGTTGCGGTGATAGGCTTCGTCGTTCGCCAGCACCGTCTCGTCGTCTTCGTCTGGATATTTCACAGTCGGGATGGCGGGCCACTCCGCCGGCTTCACCCCCGTCTGCGCATGGCACTCGCGACAGGTCTTGACGGGCGCAGATTTGTCATCCTTTAGAAGCGCCGAGGTCAAGACCGCATCGCGCTCGGAGGTTTTCAGGACGCCGGTAAGCGCCGACTTCGGTTGATCTGTGTGATGGCAGACTGTGCAAGCGATAACCGACTTGCCGTCTTCGCTATAGTTTTTGGTCGCGTGGGCTTCGTGCGTCAGCAGGACGGGTTTGGCTTTGGGGTCTTTCGCGTCTTTGCTGAGCACGACCTCTTTCGGCTCGACCTTGCTCTTGACGAGCAGAGCGGCCGAAGCGGGCGCGACGTGATGGCTGACCACGAACAGCGCGGTACAACTGAGCAGGGCAACAGAACCGAGGAACAGTTTCATGGCTGATCTTCCTTAAACTTAGGTTTGCCGGGAGATGACCAGAGCGTTTATGTCAAGGGCGAGACGAGTGCGGCTGAAATAGCGCGAGTCGCGCACTCTCAAGAACTGTCTTGGGGATACATCCCGGCGCAATATAGACGGCCGGGCCCCGCTTGTCAATTTCTTTTTCCTGAACTGCCATCGCGCCCGTACGAAGCTCACATGCGGAACGTCGTACCCTTATGACATTTCACACACTCGTTGAAATTCTCGTCGCCGAAGGCGCGGCGACCATTGTGACAGGTCATGCAACTCTGCGCCCGACCGCTGCCGAAATGCTGCAAGGGGCGCGTCGATGTCACCTGTTGTCGTTGGGGCGCGCCGGCGCGCAGGTTATGACAGTCGTTGCAGCCCAAGCCCTGTCTGCGCCCGTGCGTTAGGTGGCTGAAGCCGACGGCGAAAGAGCGCCCGGCGACGGGTGTGCGCGCGTAGCTGCCCAGCGCGTGACAGACGCCGCATGAACTGATCTCGCGACCGTTGGCCTGCGCGTTCGGCGTGTGGCAGGTGTAGCACTGCGCGTGCGCGTTTAAGGTCGCGGGGATCGACATCGCCGCCGCGCGTCGGCCGCCGGCTGTGTGACACGACGCACAACCCGCGGGCGGGCGCGCGTCGCCGATGTTGTGCTGCGCGTGATCGAACTTCGCGTTAAAGCTCATCAACCCCGGAAAGTTTTTGACCGGGGGATGCGCATTGTTCTCGACGCTCGTGTGACAGATGCTACACATCGCGGTGTTCTGCTGCACAAACTGTGCGAGGTGACAATCGGTGCAGGCCTTGTGACCGGGCAGCGAAGCTCGACCATCGTAGGCCGGACTGATCGAGTTATCGCTCGCGCGTTTATGACACGAAGCGCACGCGATGGCGGCGTGCTTTGGATCGTTATGCAGGAACTTCGAGTAATCTTGTTCCTGCACGACCGGAGCGGGCGCGGCCGGCGCAATCGCAATCACCCGGCCGCCGGTCATAAGCCAGACGCACGCGAGCGCCGTCGCCGCGACGATGACGAGCGACAGACGTTCGACTGCGGGCCGCCGACGCGGCACTGTGGGTTTTGCTGTTACGGCGTTTGGGCGCACGTTCCTTGTCTCTTCTCTCGACTGACCGCTTACTTCGCGGCCGGCTTGAGCACTTCAGCACAACGCGGCGGCGTGATCGATTCCAGCGTCTTCGTGCTCTTACTCTCTTTGACCGCGCTTTGATAGACCACGCCGTAGTGATCGCATGGCACGTCGGCGGTGCTCACCTTCGGCAGATGACAGGTCGCGCAGTCGAACTTGGCATCCTTGCTGCGCTCGCGCAGTTCGCGATAGATGGACAACTTCAACGCCGCCGAGCCTGACAGCGCCGTGTGACAGGCGGACGACGAGCACGCTGGCAACTGCACCTTGTTCGCCGGCTGGCGCAAGGTCTCAAGCGACTTCGATGTCTTCACCGTCGCGTGGCACGTGATACAAGTGATCTTGACCTGCTTCCCTTCTTCATCCGTTCGTGTCTTGTGCGCGTCCAACTCATGGACAAACTTCGGCGAGGTGCGGAACGGCATCTGCTTCTGCTGTTCGAGCGACATGGCGGGCACGAACGAGACGGGCCAGCCAAAGCCTGTCGGCATAAATCCAGCGTGCGCCAACTCGACATCGGGCTTTGGCGTTGGCTTGGCCACAGGTGTGGCCGTCGGCTTTGCGGCTGGCGTGACCGCCGGTTTCGCTATAGGTTTCGCAGGCGTAACTGTCGGTTTAGGCGTCGGCGTCGCCATCGGTTTCACTACCGGCGTCGTGGCCGGTTTAGCCATTGGCGTTGCAGTCGGTTTCGGCGCGGGCGTCATAGACGGCTTCGCAGGCATGGCCGGTTTCGCGGCCAGTGCAAGGTTGTTATGGCAATCGGCGCACTGGTTTGAGAGCGGCTCAATGTTCCGGTTCTCATCCTCTTTCCGCCAGTGGCATTGGAAACAGTTGGCGTGCGTCGTCGGCGTGGACATGAACGTGCCCGGCGGCGGCACGAACGCATCCTTCACCCCGGCCGGTGGTTTGTACTCGGTCTTATCGACCTTGTGACAATAGAAACACGTGTCCTGCTGTTTGACCTTATCCTTGCCGAGCGCCGGCGCAAACATCTTCAGCGCCGTCGTCTTCGCGTGATTCGCGTGCGGGAATGTGTCCGCAAACTGCGACGGCTGCTGCGGCTTCGGAAATGGGAAGCGCGCGCCGTTGCGCGGCGCGGCCGCCGTGTGACAGTCGGCGCAGATCGCGGGCGCTGTGCCGCGTATGGGGCCGCTATAGAATTGTTTGCGATGACACTCGATGCAGGCCGGATGATCCGGATACTCGACGATGTCTGGTTTCGTCAACGTTAACTGCGGCTTGGTCTGCGTCAGATGACACGCGGCGCAGTCCTCGAAATGCCCTCTGGTCGCGTGTGAGAACTTTGCATAATCGACGGCGGGCGGGCGGGCTGTGGTCGCGCGCGGGCGCGGGCGCGGGCGCCGGGCCGGTGCGCCGGGCTGTGGCTGCGCGGTTTGGGCGGCGGCAGGCGGCGCTAGTTGAATGGCGCAGAGCACGAGCGTCGCGCAGACGAGCATGAGCGCGAGCGCGCAGAGGCGCGGATCAAGTCGGCGCGGTAAAGCTGTCACAGACGGTCGCAAGTTTTGTGTCCGTTCGCGGATCATCGCCGCTGTACTTCGCGATCAGTACAACCCAGAATCACTTGCTACTGCTAAACAGGGACGGAAAGAGCCGAGATGTAAACTACTCAGAACTGCTACTTTGGAGGGCTTCGTTGTAGCACAGTTCTGGCCTGCCTGACAACGATTATTTGCGCGGGCCGCAAAACGCCGGACAGCATCAGCGCGCGGCCAGTTCTTGCAATTCGGATTGCAACTTCGGGATTGCCGGATTGTCCGGGTTGACTGCTTGCAGACGCTTGAGGACGGCTTGCGCTTCCGTCTTATCGCCCTTATGCGTCAACGCGACGACGAGGTTCTGCAAGGTCTGTTCGTGGCGCGGGTCGAGTTCCAGCGAGCGGCGAAACTCCGCGATGGCGCGATCATTGTCGGGTGGTTGGCGCAGGAGGAACGTCAGTCCGAGGTCTGTGCGCACGTTGATGTTGTTCGGCTCTTTCAGTAGCGCCGCCGTGTACCACTTCTCGGCGGCCGTTAGCCGACCGGCATCATAGTTGACGTTGCCGAGTTGGATGACCGGCTCAACTTCGTCGGGCTTTAGTTGATTAGCCTTCAGAAAAAATTCCAATGCGTCCTCGTACTGCTGCGCCTTGTAGTTGATGCCGCCCGCCGTCATCTGCGCGTTGTAGTCCTGCGGATTTTCGCGCGCGTGTTTGCTCGCGTCGGCGAGGACGCTCTGCATCTGCTGCTGATCCGCGACGGCAATTGACGACTGTGCGTCGGTCGCACCGGCCTCACTTTCCGTCACCGCCTGTGGGCGCGCCGGCACCGCGCGCTGATTCGCCCACGCCACAAACACGAACCCGAAGAACAGGCCGAAACCGACGCCGACGAGCGCGTAGAGAATGTTGTCTTTGGACATGAGCGAGCAGTGACAAGTGACGAGTGACAAGTGGCGAGTGACAAGTTTGAATCTTGTCTTAGCTCGTCACTTGTCACTCATCACTGCTTTTATGCATACGAGTGGAGACCGGGGAGCAGATAGCTGACGCCGAGGTAAGTAAAGATGACGAGCAGGAACGCGACGACGGCGAAATAGGCGGCGCGCCGCCCCCTAAGCCCGTGCGAGATGCGTGCGTGCAGGAAGCCGCCATAAGTAAGCCACGCGACGAACGCGCCCGTCTCCTTCGAGTCCCAGCCCCAGTAGCGCCCCCAAGACTCATTCGCCCAGATCGCGCCGGTGATGAGCAGCATGGCGAGACCGGCAAAGGCGACGCTCGCGGTCTTGTACATCAGACTGTCGAGCTTCTCGGCCGAAGGCAACGCCAAGCGTAGCTGCTCTGTGCGGAAACTGAAGAGCGCCACGAAGAAGAGCGCGGCGACGACCGTGATGAGCGACGCCAACTCAACCGGGTTCGCGTTCAAGCTCAAGACGAGCGACGAGCCGTTCTGCTGGACAAATTCATCGGCCGCGGCGGTCAACTGCGCCGGGGGCAGCGCTTTGATCTGTTCAGAACTGAGCTTCTGCTCCTTTGCGAGCCACGCGCCGAAATCTCTGTACTGGCTGGTCTCAATGCATTTCGTCGTGTAGTGCGCCGCGGCCGGGCAAGGCGCGAGCGGCGAGTCGGATTTGACCTGTACGACGAGCGCAGTGATGGCGATGAGCAGTGCGCCAAGCGAGCCGAGCAACAGTCTATGCCCCCACACGCGGCCCGTTTCGCTATGCCGGAAGACGTAACGCGCGAAGCAGTAGATGACGCCGAGCAGGAGCAGGCTCGTCAGAATGAGCAACGGCCCGACAAAGGGAATGTTGGCGCGCAGCGGAAATGCGAAACGCGAGCCGCGCATGAAGGTCGAAGCCGCGTAACGCCCCGTGGTAAAGACGAGGAACGAGCCGAGGTTGCCACCAATCGTGCCGATGACAAATAACCCGAAGCCGCACGCCCAGATGGCCATCGACTCCGGTTTCACACCGTCCTTCAACAAGTAGATCACCGCCGCCGCGAAGCAGACGAGCGCCACGCCGTAACTCAAAGACGCGATGCCGACGTGGATCGGCCGCCAGTAGGAGTCGAGCACGGGCGGCAAGTTGATGAACTCGTCGCCGATGAACCGCGCGAGCACGAGGATCAGGGCCGCGAGTGGCAGCGAGACCGCGCCAAGGAAGCGATAACTCTTGCGCCCCGCGATCAGCATCGTCGTGATGCCTGCGCCAAAGGCGAACGCGAGACTCAGATCGTAGAGATTGGCGAACGGGATGTAACGGAAGAACCACGGCAACTCGGCTAGACTCTTCCCCTGCCGGATGAAGATGTCGATCTCGCGGTCGCGCGATGCCACCCAGCGTACCAGCCAACTCGAAAAGTTAAAGAATACGCCGAGACTGCCGAGCCAGAGACCCGCGCGCTGCGCCAAGCTGGAGGGCGCATAGAGATTGAGCAGGTGGAACGTCGCGGCGGTCAGATAGCAGGCGAGCGCGAGCATCATCAGTGCGCCGTCATTGATAAAGTGCGCGCCGCCCAACTGGATGCGCAGCAAGAGCATCAGGAGCGCGCCAAAGAAGGGCAGCGCCGCCGGCAGGTAAGACTTAAACGACCACGCGCCCGTGTCAAAACTTGGACTGCCAAAGTCGGCTGGCGATTTCAAAACGTCACTCATGATTCCTCCACCTCGACGGGGCGACCGGTGATGGCCGCTGTCAATTTCTTAAATGTATCTTCCAAAGCGAAAAGATTGCGGTTGGTGTTGCCGCCGAGCAGCACTTCGTAATGACCTGTGCCCTTCTCTTCGATGGCGGCCCAGATGCGTTGGTGCGAGAAGAAGAAGACGCTTGAGAGCGCCAGCGCCAGCATCGCGCCGCCGAGATAGAAGACGGCCGAGCCGGGGTCGTGCTGGACGGACAGGATGTGCATGGCCGGCACTTTCTCAAAATCAACGAGCCGCCACGTGTAGCCGGCCACGGGTCGCTTTGCGAACGGCGCGCTCTCGGCCATCACAGGGTTGAAAGCATAAGCCTTCACGGCCGTGCCGCCGGGCGGCGTGACTTTCAATTCGGCGGCTGGATTTGGATATGCGCCCTCTGGTGCATCGGTCGGCTCGCCGCCGACTTTGAAGTCGGGGAAGAAATCCGCAAACGCGACATGCGTGCCGTCCGGCAGAGTCGTCGCGCCGTCGCGCGGGATGGTCACTTCCTGCGGTGCGCCGCCCTGTTCCGGTGTGAAGCGCACGGTGATCGTGCGCGCCTGACCGAGCGGGATGAAGCTCGCTTGGAAGAAACGATAACCGCGATAGTCAAACGGGCGATTCAAGTGGACGAGCGCTTCGTGCGTGCCCATCTCGTCCTTGAGGTTGACCTTCGTCAACCAGTCAATCGTGTTGTCGGCCGTAATGGGGCCGTCCTTTTTGATGAGCTTCTGCTGTATGTCCGTGCATTCAACAGTGAAGGGGAGCGGATAGACCACTTGTGAAGGGGTCAGCCGGTCGTCCGTGATCTGAAAAGCCGTCTCCTTCATCTGCGCCGCGGACGTGCCGGGGCGGAGTTGCACCATGCCGGTGCGACCGAACTGCGTGGTCAGGAAGCCGCCAGTGAAGATCGTCAATAGCGCCACGTGGACGGCGTAAGCGCCGAGCCGATTCCACGCGCCCTTTTGCGTAAAGACAAAAGTGCGCGTGCCCTTCTCCGTAACGGCCGCTTTCAAGCCGACGCTCTTGGCCGCGGCCGCGATCTTTTGCGCCACCGCCTCTTTACTCTCGCCCATCAGCCTGAACGTCGTGCTCACTTCCTGCTTGGCTAACCAGACGGGCTGCACATCGAGTTTGGGTCGGCGGACGTACTGCCACGCGCCCGGAAAGCGATCAATCGAGGCCAACACGATGTTGAGCGAGAGGATGAGCAGGAGCGCGTTGAAGTACCACGCGTGATAGATGTCGTAGAAGCCGAGGCTGCCGAAGAGCAGCTTCGTCGCGGGCGTCGAATCGGCGTAGTAACGCTCGAAGCCCTCGACGGTCTGTTGCATCACGAGCATGCCGACCATGCTGGCCGCCGCCAACAACACCAGCATCATGACGCCGAAGCGCACAGAGCTAAGCTGTGTCAACAACCACGCGAGCGGCGATACGCGCGCGCGGGTTGTAGGCGCAGCCGCGCTGACACTTATGTTGCTTTTAGTTTCTTCAATAGCTGACATGAGTTTTGAAGATCAAAGTAAACTTTGAGGCTAGTCCGTAACTATCTCGCTCTTCGCGGCCGAGGGCGCGGGCCGCCAACTACTCAACGTGCGCACACTATAGCCGATCATGCGCGGCGGCACAAACCCAACCGGCCAACTCAAAACAGCGCCGCGCGTGTGTTATGATGCCCGCCGGCCGAACGGGTTCAAGCGGGCAAACGCGGCCCGTTTCAACGTGCGCACGCAGACCGAACCAGACTGACATTTGACGCACATAGTGCCCTGCTTGTTGCCCTTTTTTGTCGGCTCACGAGATTAATAACAGCAAGCTATTATGGCAAATAAACGCAAAGATACCGCGCCCGGCCGAGCGGCGACGCTGCCCAGCGAGCCGGGCCTCGCAGACGAAACGACAAACGAAGAATCGCAGCCGCCGGCCCCGTCTACCTCTGCCCTGCGCCCGCAAGCGCGCATGGCGAGTGGTAAACCGGCCGCGGTCAATGCAATGAGCAAAGATACCCTGACGCGTAACATCGTCTTCTGCGTTGTCGGGCTGGCGCTCGGCTTTCTGCTCGGCATCTTCATCGCCAACAAAATGATCGCCGAGCAGCGCCCGCAAGACTTGAGCGCGAGTGCCGCGCCAGCGCCGGACGGGGCCGCCCCGCCGCTCGATCCGAGCCAAACCACAGGCGAGTTGCCGCCCGGTCATCCCGCCATCGGCAGCGGCGGCGCACAAAGCGGTGCGGGCGCAGCCGCCACATCCGCCGACGCGCAACAAGCGATGGCGGCGGCCGATGACAAACCCAAAGAGTTCGACTTGCAGATGAATGCCGCCGCCACCTTCTACAAAGCCGGCGACTACGACAAGGCCGAGCTTTATCTGCAACGCGCACTGGCTGTCCACACTAAAGATGTGGACGCACTCACTGCGATGGGCAATACGAAGTATGACAAGGGCGACTTCGCCGGCGCGGCCGACTACTATCAACGCGTGCTCACCATCCAACCCAAGAACGCGGACGTGCAGACCGATCTCGGCAACGCCTTCTTCAGTCGCACGCCGCCCGATTATGCGCAGGCTATTGCCGCATATCGCAAGACCCTCGCCATCGATCCCAAACACGAGAACGCCTTGAAGAACTTGGCCACGGCTGCGCTACATCTCAAAGATAAAGAGACCGCGCGCAAGGCCATAGATCAACTCGCCGCCATCGATCCGAACAATCCGACGATTGCCGCTTTACGCGACAACCTGAACTTACTGCCTTAATCGAGTCAGCAAAAAACTTCAGCCGCCGCGTGCTTGTTGAGCGCGCGGCGGCTGGGCTGTTTTGCTGCCTGATCGCTTTGCGAACTGTCTGTTGGCCGTGACAGCCCGATCAGTAACTAAAGCATCAGAGGTCTGGGCTGCGCGGGAACTTCACGTACGGCAAACGTATGCCGCGCACGAAGACTTGATCGGCGCGAATGTTGGCCGGCGCAGCAAAGCCCGTGCTGCCCGCCGCCGAGATGATGTCGTCCTGATCGACGCCGTCGCCGCTGATGCCGATGGCCCCAACCAGTTCGCCATTCTTGTAGAGCGGCACACCGCCGGGGAAAATTTGAATGCCGTTCGGGATGTAGGTGATGCTGCTGCAACGCACAGGGGATGCGGCCGGATAGACTGCCAGTGCAGCGAGGAGATTGGTCTTGGCGAGATCGAGTTGCAGCCCGTCGTTAAAAGCACTCCACAAATTGATCGGCAGACTGAAGGGGCCGTTCGCTGTACCATCGATCCCATCCGGGTAGAAGGGGCGCGCCAGAAAACCGATGGCGCGGGCGCTAAAAGCGACAGAACCGCCCAACGCCAAGCCATCGGCGGCGGCGGCATCCACATAGCGGCC
This sequence comes from Pyrinomonadaceae bacterium, assembly GCA_045807745.1. Lineage (GTDB taxonomy): Bacteria > Acidobacteriota > Blastocatellia > Pyrinomonadales > Pyrinomonadaceae > QHXQ01. Next base: position 176,546 of record JBJMGT010000015.1, on the reverse strand, counting down.
GAAGCCCGCGGCCCGCAACGTCGCAGCGCTGTTACTGCGCGTGAACAATAACGCCGTCCGCGCTTTCTGCGCCGACACGTCGAAGCCGAACACCGGCGCATCGAACGTGCGGAAGATGCCTAGGATTGTGCCTTCCGTGTCAACGACCGTGATGGAGACGCGCGCGGGGCTGCCGAGCGGTTGCCGGATCGCGGCGCGCGTTACGTCGGCCTGATGCGCCGCCTGCGTGATGGCGCGCGTCACGTCGTCAACGGTCAGTGCGTTCGCCGAGCCGGAGGTGCTGGCGCGGAACGGGAAGAAACGCGTGTCTACTGCGCCCGGACTGCCGCCGAGCGTCAGCGGTACGAAGGCCGAGGGCTGCGCGCCACGCACGGGGAAACCCGCGAGCAGACTGCCCGGCAGACTAGCGAAGGGGATCGTCGATGGCAACGGTGCTTCTTCAGGCGCGACGTTGACGAAGGGCAGGCGCAAGCCGCCGACGATGATGTTGTCGCCGCGAATCAGCGCGGGCGTCTCGTAGCCGCGCACGGCCGCGACCGCGATCACCTCTTCAACCGGCTTATCGAAGTCCGACGGATCGCGGTCAACCGTGTAGAGGCCGTCGCCTTCGATGCCGACGCCGCCCGCCGGCAAGCCGTTCTTGTAGACGGGGATGCCACCCGGATCGCCAGCCAAACCCAACGGCAACCCCGGCACTTTAACGTCCGAGCAAGGCAGTTGCGAGAACTGCACGCCGAAGAGCGGCCCGCCTGTCTGATTAGAGATATTCGCTGGAATGTGCTCTTGGATGATGAAGCTCGCGGTGCGCGGCGTGAAGGCGTTGCCGGAGGTACTGAAAAACGCGGCCGTGCCGGCCTTCGTGATGGCGGCGAGTTCCGCCGGTACGTCGGCTCCTTCGAGACCCTGTCCGGCCGGTACGCCCTTCCCGCCGCTCAAGCGCGTGGTCGTCGGCGCGCCCGTCATGCGGAACACGCCGAGCACGTTCCCCTCGCGGTCGGTGACGGCGACTGTCACGGCGCGATTGAGCGCGGCGGCGGCCGAGACGGCCTGCGCGATGACTGTTTGCACGTCCGTCGTGGTGAGATTGCCGGCCGTGATCGGATTTGTATTGGGCGTCGGTGCGACGGCGGCGGGTGCGGGCGTCGGGATTGCGCCGGTGTCGTCCGGCAGTCCGCCACCGATGTGCCCGATGGCGACGCGCACGCGATTCGATTGCACGCCGCGATAAGTCAGACGCACCAGCACGTCGCCCACGTCGCCCAGATCATCAGTCAGCCGCACAGTCACCGAACTCAGCAAGGGCTGTCCCGGCACCATGCCCAGATGCTCGACCGGCAACGAATAAACGTGCTGGTTCGCGTCCTCCGCTTCCACCTGCACGTTGTCCATACTGGCGAACGGCTCGATGTTGAGCACCACGAACTGCAAACGCGTGCGCTGGTCGGGCGCAAAGTTGTGCAGCGTTGTCCGCGTGAACGGCTCGCGCATGCGCGTGACTGATTCAAGTGCGACGGCCCGCGTCGAATCGGCCTCGCTGACGAGCACAGGGCGCGTGGCTTGGGCCGCCGTCTTTTGTTGCGCGATGAACAAGCCGGTGACGAGCGCCAACAGGCACACGCTGGCTAACAGGAGAGTGCGAACAGGCTTGAACGAGCGACGATTGATCATAAGACTTTTCAGGCTAAACACATGGCGCATGTGTGCAAGTAGTTCAAAAAAGAGCGTGGGACTGGCGCTGAAGCGGGTACACTTTACCATTAAACTTTTCCGAGTCAAGGTAAAATTGCGCCGGGTTAAAGTATCGACATAGTGCTTCTGTATTTAACGTTGAAAGGTATTTACGGGCGCGCGCGGACAACGGTTTGGTGTTATCGTGTAACGACGCTCGCGTGTAAAAAATTCGTTGCCAGCCCCGCCGCGAGTGTGCTACAAGGCATGCGCTCGCAATGCTTAAAAGAACCAAGCACCACTAGCTCTTCTTCAGACGTAGGGACAGTTCTCTTTTAACTCTCGAAGCACAGTAGTTGCGCCGCACGCTTCGGCGTGCCGGCCTACATTTTCAAGTTGAGGCACTTCATGTTTCGTATGCAAGCTCAGCGCAAACAGACCGCCGGCTCGTCGGCCTTCGGTCTGCTCCTCCTCTGCCTGTGCGCCGGCGCTGCTCACGCGCAGGACGGGCGCATCAACGGCACTGTCCGCAATCCGGCGAAAGCGGCCGTGGCCGGCGTGACCGTGACGGCGATCAATCAGGTCACGACCGAACGCGCGACCAGACGCACGGACAGCGGCGGCGCGTTCTCGTTCAAGGTTCGCCCCGGCGCGTATCGCATACTCGTCAGCGCGCCCGACTTTCAGACCTTCGACCGCGAGAACATCATCGTCGAGCCGGGCAAGGACGCGACCGTTGCGGTCGAACTGCAAGCACTGCCTGAGTCGGCGAAGAAGCAACAGATCGTCGATCCGTCCGAGCGCGAGCGCCCGGCTGGCTACGCGGGCGGGCCGAGCGTGGCGTCCGCGCCGCAGACCGATCCGCACCGGCGCGAGGTGCGCGACCGTTGGCGCATCGCCTTCCCCGAATACGAACGCTACGGCGACATGGGCGCGCGCGGGCGCGACATCCCCTTCCGCAAAGGCAAGTGGTATAACCCCTACGATCTGAACCTGCTCAAGGGCGACTATCCGATCTTCGGGCAGAACACCTTCATGATCCTATCGGGCGTCGACACATTCGTCGTGCAACAACAGCGCACGCCGATTCCGTCGAACGTCTCCAGCGCCCGACCGGGTAGCGCCGAGTTTTTCGGCAAGCCCGAAGTGCTCGCCGTCAATCACATCATGCAGTTCACGCTGGAGATGTTTCGCGGCGATTCGACTTTCCGCCCGCGCACTTGGGCGTTCAAAATCTCGCCGACGTTGAGCCTGCCGAACTTCGTGCGTGCACGCGAGACCGGCGTCATCAACATCGACGTGCGGCGCGGCACACGGCGCACCGATACGCAGTTCTCGCTCGAAGAGGCGTTCGCCGAAGTGAAGATTGAAGACGTGAACGCGAACTTCGATTTCATCTCGGCGCGCGTCGGCATTCAACCCTTCGTCTCCGACGCACGCGGCTTTCTCTACAGCGACAACAATCTCGGCGCGCGCCTGTTCGGCGGCTTCCACAACAACAAGTTTCAGTACAACGCCATCGCCTTCGCGCAGCTTGAGAAGGACACCAATAGCGGTCTCAACCGCTTCGACCTGCGCCCGCAGCGCGTCTACATCGCGAACTTGTTCAAACAGGACTTGTTCCGGCACGGTTACACAGGCCAAGTCGTCTTTGCCTTCAATAACGACCGGCGCTCGGTCGAATATGATCGCAACGGCTTCCTCGTCCGGCCCGCGCTCATCGGCGACTTCCGCCCGCACACCGTCAACGCCGGCTATATCGGCATCAACGGCGACGGCCACCTTGGGCGCATCAACCTGACGAACGCTTATTACTTCGCCTTCGGGCACGACTCGCGCAATCCGATTGCCGGGCGCAAGCAGACCATCCGCTCGAACATGGCGGCGGTCGAAGCGTCACTTGATAAAGATTTCTTCCGTTACAGGGCTTCGATCTTTTTCGCGCAGGGCGACAAGAATCCGACCGACAGCAAAGCGACCGGCTTCGATGCCATCTTCGACGATCCCAACTTCAGTGGCGGACAGTTCTCTTTCTGGAATCGCGTCGGCATCCCGCTCACGGGCGCGGCGGTCGGGCTGGTGCAACCGAACTCGCTCCTGCCATCTTTGCGCAGCAGCAAGTCGCAGGGCCAAGCAAATTTCGTCAACCCCGGCATCTTTATCTACAACGCGGGCGTGGACATCGATGTGACGCAGCGCATCAAGGCGATCATCAACGCCAACTATCTGCGCTTCCACCGGACGGAGTCGCTGGAATACTTGATCTTCCAGAACCGCATCCGCCATGACATCGGTTGGGATTTGAGTCTGGGCGTCACCTATCGGCCGTTGCTCATCAACAACATTCAACTGACGTTCGGCGCTTCGACCTTGAAGCCGCGTCGTGGCTTCCGCGACATCTACACGGATCGCACGCGCAACTGTCCGCCCAACGTGCCCGACTATTGCACGCCGGACAATGTCGTTATCAACCCGAACAAGCCACTCTACGCGCTCTTCGCTCAGGTGAAATTTATTTTTTAACTGTGCTTGTTGTTAGGCGGGCGGAAAATCAAACCGCCCGTCTTGGTCAACGACTCGGCACGGTTGCTTTCATCACCGGATCATTCTTGGCTCGGATCACATAGGAGAGAGTTAATGCTTCGGTTCGGACTCGTCGAACGTTTCAAGCTACTGCTCGTCTTTATCATCTGTGCGCTCATCGCGGCGCTGGCGCTGAGCGGCGCGCGCTCGTCCGCCAACAGTAACGCCCGCTCAAGTCAGGCGGCGACCCAAAGTCAGCCGCGCGCTACGCTGCCGACTATGCCGCTCGCCCGCGTCGCCGCCGCGCACACGCTCACGCCGCCAACCAACGCAGGCGCGCCCGCGCAAGACAAAGCGCCCGCGCCCGAAGGCTGCGTCACCTGTCACGGCAACACAGAGCCGATGCACTCGACCGACAACGGCAAGCTCGCACCCGACGGCAAGGACGGGCAGGGCTTAACGTGCACCTACTGTCATGGCGGCAATCCGGTCGCGAAGACGGCCGAAGACGCGCACGTGCGCCCGCGTCGTCCCGACTTCTGGAAGTATCGGGGTCAGATGACGAGCGCTAATCCCGAGCGGCTGAATGCGTTGATGAATCAAGAGAGCTGGGAGTTTGTGCGCTTTATGAATCCCGGCGATCTGCGTGTGACGCAAAAGACCTGCGGCGAGTGCCACTCGCAGGAGGTGGCCGCGAACGAGACGAGCAACATGCGGCACGGCGCGTTTCTCTGGGGCGCGGCGCTCTACAACAACGGCGGCTTCCCGTATAAAGATGCGCGCTACGGCGAAAGCTACAGCCCCGAGGGCACACCCGAACGACTGATTCAAGCGCCGCAGCCGACGCTCGATCAACAACTCGCTAAGGGCTGGCTCACGTTCATTGATCCGATCCCGCGCTGGGAGATTTCGCAACCGGGCAACATCCTGCGCGTCTTCGAGCGCGGCGGCAAACGCCGCCTTGATGTCGGTCTGCCCGACAAGGACGAAGACCCCGGCAAGCCCGATAAAGGTCTCAGCCCGCGCGGTCTCGGCACGCTGCAACGCACAGACCCGGTCTATCTTGGACTGCAAAAGACGCGCCTGCTCGATCCGACTTTGAACCACCTCGGCACAAACGATCATCCCGGCGACTTCCGCTCATCGGGCTGCACGGCCTGTCACGTCATCTACGCTAACGACCGCAGCCCGGTCAACTCCGGCCCCTACGCGCAGTTCGGCAATATGGCCAACACGCATTCGGGCGACACGTCGATCCCGCGCGGCGAACCGGGCCATCCCATCCGCCACTCTCTAACGAGCGCCATCCCAACCTCGCAGTGCATAGTCTGTCACATGCACCCCGGCACGAACATGGTCGCCACCTACACGGGCATGCTCTGGTGGGACAACGAGACGGACGGCGATAAGCTTTACAAGAAGGAACAACAACATCCCACGCAGGACGAGGAGCAATATAAGCTTGACCGCAACCCGGAAGCCGCCAGCTTGCGCGGACTGTGGAGCGACTTCAAAGACCCCGACCGCGTCTCGGCCGACGACTTTCTCGTTAAATCCGGCGAGCCAAATGGCGAACTGAACAAGTCGCTCAAGAATATTCAACTGGCTGACTATCACGGACACGGCTGGCTCTTCCGCGCCGTCTTCAAACGCGACCGGCAGGGCAACTTCCTCGACTCGTTCGGCCGGCCCGTCAAGAATGTCACGGCGGCGAAACTCAACCGCGCCGTCAACTACGAGGACACAGACCCGCGCTCGTCCAGCATCCTCGGCAAGTCCGGTCAGCCCGTCCACCTCAAGGACATACACCTTGAGAAGGGTATGCACTGCGCCGATTGCCACTTTCGCCAAGACGCGCACGGCACAGGCATCATCTATAACGAGCCGCGCGCCGCCATCGAGATCAACTGCACCGACTGTCACGGCACGATTCAGGAACGCGCGAAACTTGTCACCACCGGCTTCGCCGCCGGGCAAAGCGGCTTCGATGGTCAACTCGTAGACAGCGACAAGGGCCGCAACCTGCGTGCGCCTCGCAGCGGGCAGAAGGACATCACGCGCAACCTCTACGCGCGCGATGCGAGCGGCGGCAAGATTCCGCTCTTCGAGCTTGCGCCCGACGTGCGTAAGAACGCGAGCGCAAAGCCCTTGACGAAGACTTTCAAGGACGAGAAAGGTCAAGAGCAGACGGCTGAGTTTAAGAACGGCGAGGTCATACAGAACTCAATCGTCGAACCGGGCCGCTGGTGGCGCGTCAAGCAGACGCGCGACACCATTGATCCCAACTCGCCCGACTACAACGAGCTATCGCGCTACGCGAAGACGATTCAGAAGGACAACAAGACGTGGGGCGACGTGCCCAATGATGAGGCGCAACTCGCACACCCTGATAATCAGATGACCTGTTTCGCCTGCCACTCTTCGTGGATGACAAGCTGCTTCGGCTGTCACCTCTCGATGAAGGCGAACCGCAAGATGCCCAATCGCCATAACGAAGCCACGGAGTCGCGCAACTTCACGACCTACAACTTCCAAGTGATCCGCGACGACGTGTTTATGCTCGCCAAAGACGGCACGACTACAGGCCATCGCGTCGCGCCCGCCGCGTCGCGCTCAGCCGTCATTGTCAGTTCGCAGAATCAGAACCGCGAGTGGATATATTCACAGCAACAGACCATCTCTGCCGAAGGCTACAGCGGGCAATCATTCTCCACGCACGTCCCGCACACCGTCCGCGCCATCGAGACGAAGGGCTGCACCGATTGTCACGTCTCAGAGCAGAACGATAACAACGCGTGGATGGCGCAGTTGATGATGCAAGGCACGAACTTCGTCAACTTCATGGGGCGTTACGTCTACATCGCCGCCGAAGAGGCGCTCGAAGTCGTGCCCGTTACCGAGCCGGACGAGCCGCAGGCCGTCATCGGCAGTACCCTGCACAAGCTTGCCTACCCGGACAACTACGATAAGTTCGTCAACAAGGACAAGCGCGAGTTGAAGGACTTCTACGAACACGTCGGCAATCCGAAAGTGCTTGACGTGCAGATGCGCGGCGAGTACGCATACGTCGCGGCGGGCGAAGGGGGCCTGCGCATCTACGACGTGGCACAGATTGATCACAAAGGCTTCTCCGAACGTATCACGACCGCGCCAGTCTCGCGCTTCGGGCAGAAGTTCTACGTGAAGACTAAGTACGCGACGGCCGTCGCTTCGCCCACGACGCTTGGCGTTGATCCGGCGCGTTCGCGCAACCCGAACAATCAAGAGCAGCCGATTCACTTGATGTACGCCTTCCTCTACGTTGTGGACAAGTATGAGGGACTGATCCTCGTCAACGTTGCGACGCTGTTGGACGGCGACCCGTTGAACAACTATCTCAAACGCGCGCTGACGTGGAATCCCGACGGCGTGCTGAATGAAGCCAACAACATCCTGATCGCGGGCACGCACGCTTACATCACGACCGACAAGGCGCTCGTCATCGTTGACATCGACCGGCCGCTTGAGCCGAAAGTTGTTAAGACGATTCCGTTGCGCGAGCCGAAGGCCGTCGGCATTCAGTTCCGCTACGCGTTCGTAGCGACGGAAGACGGCTTGCAGGTGGTGGACATCACGCGGCCCGAAGATGCACATCTCGTCGAAGGCGGGGAGGTGAAATTGAACCACGCGCACGATGTTTACGTCGCCCGCACTTACGCCTACGTCGCCGACGGCAAAGACGGCATCGCGATCATCAATGTGCAGAATCCTGAGAAGCCCACACTCGATCAGATGTTCAATGCTGACGGCGCATTGAACGATGTGCACCAGGTCAAAGTCGGGATGACGAACGCGAGCCTTTATGCCTACGTCGCCGACGGCGCAAACGGCATGCGCATCCTGCAACTGACCGACCCCGAAACGATGCCGACCTTCGCCGGTTTCAGCCCACGCCCCGAGCCGAAGCTCATTGCGACTTACAAGACTGCGGGGCCGGCCGTTGCCATCTCCAAAGGTCTCGACCGCGACCGCGCCGTCGACGAGAGCGGCAACCAACTAGCCGTCTTCGGTCGGCGCGGCGCGCGCCCCTTCAACCTCGCCGAGATGCAGAGCATGTACCTGCTCGGCGGCAAACTCTTCACCGTCTCCGACACGCCCAACACACCCGCGCAACCCTTGAAGGCCGCGGCCAACGAAGCGGGCACGGCGGACGAGAACGGCATAGCGGCCTCGCTCAACTCGATGCTGCCGCTGCCACGCTCAGGTCGCGCTCAGCTGATCATCGGCGGCTGTGTCGGGCTGTCACTTGTGGCGGCCGGTTGGCGCAGGCGGCGACGTGTGAAGAAAACTTAACCGCAAAGGACGCGAAGGGAGTCGCAAAGGGTCGCAAAGAAAAATCTCTGCGGCCCTTTGCGGTCTTCCTTCGCGTCCTTTGCGGTTAAAAAACTCTGACCAGCCACTCAATTCATCGCCTTCATCCACTCAACACAGCGCCGCAGGTGCGCGCGCATCTCGCGGGCCGGTGCATTGTGTATGCGCCCGTGACCGGGGAGCACCCACTCGAAGTTGTAGTCGAGCAGACGCGCCATCGAGCGCGTCTGCTCAGCCCACGAGTACCAGCAGACGCTGCGGAACGCGGTCAGCGCCGCGCGCTCAGGCGACCACGCGAGGTGATCGCCGGTGAAGAGATATTTATCACGATAGAGCAAGACCATGTGCCCGCGCGTGTGCCCGGGCGTGGGGATGATGGTGAGTTCGTCGTCCAGTTTGATCGCATCTGTGCCTGTGATGAGCTGTTCGACGCCGTGGCGCGCAGCATGATCGTCGGCGTGCATCACGCGCGGGCAACTGAAGCGCGCGGCGTAGCGCGCGTGGTCGGCGATGTCGTCGCGGTGCGAGAGGAACATCCGGCGCACGCCGCCGAGCGCCTCAATTTTCTTCACGAGTTGCGACGCGTAGCGCGGTGAATCGACGAGCACGTTACCGCCCGCCTCCTCTGGGCGCACGATCAGATAACTCCACGCGCCAAAGCTGTGCTCCGAAGTAAAGCCGCAGAAGTAGACGTTCTCCGCGACCGGCAGTGGAAAGGCATCGATACCAATGCGTTTATTATATTTCGCCGTCGTGCCGATAGAAGCGGTCGGACAGGCGACGAGCGCCGCGAGCGCGCGTTGCACTTCCGCGTCAGTCGTTGGTTGTTGATAAACGCTCGTCTGCTCGCCATGATCACGAAAAGTTTCGGGCGCAAGTTGGCGACAGGCGTCACAATCGATGCACGTCGCATCGACGTAGAAATCGCCCGGCACGTTCTCTGGTAATCGTAGTGCGAGCTTAGCCATAGATATACATCGTGTAGGCTATCCGGTCACTAGGACGACCAAGCCAAGAATCGACAAGCCGAGGATAGCGCCCGCCAACATCTTCATGCGCCATCGGGACACGCCGATAATTGCGACCGTGGCGGTGATGATTGCCACTAACCAAACCATAAAGGCAAGGAGCGTCAGATGGCCAACGGGCTGTAAGACTATGCGTCCCTCATCCAACAAACCTGCACCTATATGGACGGCTAACGCCACCAGAAACGCGCCTCCTGATAGAGCTGTTAGTTCTGATCGGTTGTCTGCATCCTGACTCATCGCCCCTCCTACATCTAATGTTCATTATCTAGGAGAGCCTAATATCTATTCTACTTCCCCAGCCCGTCGATCAGAATCAGCGACAGGCGCGAGAGCAGCAGGAAGCCGGGGTTGTCGTCCGTCCAGTTCACGTCGGGCATGTCGTCGGCCGTGATGGCCATGGCGATGGGGCCGCGCTTGGTGTAGATGATGCCGACATCGCTGCGCAGGCGGTCGAGCGCGCCGTGCTTGCTCGCAATCGGCACGACGCCGTTGAGCGTGCGCCCGATACCACCGTGATACTGCTGGCGCTTCATGATCTCGATCATCTCTTTAGATGCATCTTTGTTGACTATCTCGCCGCGATAAATCTTTTCGACTAGCGAGACCATCTCGTGCGGCGTCGTCACGCCCAAGCCATACGGCTTAAGCGTCGGGTCGTTACCAGCCTTGCTCTCGCCTCCACCAAAGACCTTGCGCAGCACGCGCGTCTGCTTCAAGCCCAGCGTGTCCATGCGCGCATTGACGGCGTCGGTTGACAGCACATCGAGTACGAGGTTCGTGGCCGTGTTGTCGCTGACGACGATCATCAGGTGCACGGCGTCGCTGAGAGTCAGCTTCAGCCCGTCGTGAAACTCGAACAGGATACCCGAGCCGCCGGCCTTCTTCTTATCGGTCAACACGAGTTCGTCCGTCCACTGCGCCCGCCCTTCCGCGACGCGGGCGAAAGCCTCGACCAAGATCGCCAATTTGATCGTGCTCGCGGTCTTCACGCGGTCGTCGCCATTTAGTTCGTAGGTCGCGCCCGTGTCCAGATTCTTCGCATAAATATAAACCTTGCCCTTGAATGCGCCGGTCTCTGCGCGGACGCGCTCGGCGAGCGTGGACGTTTGGGCGCTTGGCTGTGTCGCCGTCGGCTTGCTGGTCTGTGCGCGCGCCGACTGCGCCACACAACTAAGCAGGGCAATACACAATAACCGGCGGACAAATAAATTCACGATACGATTCTCCTCTAATGTGCTTGCTGTACGAATTCCTTTGTGCGTTCATCCTGCGGCGCGCGCAGCAGTTGTTCCGTCGCGCCGTATTCGATGGCCGCGCCCGCCTCCATGTAGAGCAGATTGTCTGCCAGCCCTTCGAGGAAACCGATAGAGTGCGAGACGACGACCAGCGTATGCCCGGAGGCTGTGAACTGCCGGAGCAGTGCGCGCATCTCCGCGACCCGGCGCGGATCAAGGGCGCTCGTCGGCTCGTCAAACAGTAACACGTTCGGCCGCATCGCCAACGCACGCGCAATCGCGACGCGCTGCTGCTCGCCGCCAGACATAGACTCAGGATAACGCGCGGCCGACTTGGCGAGGCCGACCGAAGCAAGCAACTCGCGTGCGCGTTCCTCTGCTTCACGGCGGCTTGTGCCGAGCACGTGCACAGGCGCTTCCACGATGTTGCCGAGCGCACTCAGATGCGGAAACAGGTGCAGGTGCTGAAAGACCATCCCGACTTTGCGGCGCAACTCTTTCACACGCTTCCGATATGTCGCTTCGTTAAGACTGGCTTCGAGTCGCACCCCAGCGCAGTCAATCGTGCCGCCGTCGATGCGCTCCAACCCGTTGAGGCAGCGCAGCAGCGTGGTCTTGCCGCTACCTGAGCCGCCGATGATACCGAGCACAGACTGTGCGGCCACTTCAAAGTCGATGCCGTGCAGGATCGCGTTGCCGTTGATCGTCTTCTTGATCTGTTCGACGTGGATCATGCTGCCACCTCCACGCTCGTCTGCTCGATGACTTGCCGGCGTTGCATGCGGCGTTCAAGCCGACGTGCGACGTGCGCCATCGGCAGGCTCATCGCCAGATAGAACGCTGAGACGGTGATGCCGAGCAGCAGAAACTCGCCCGACGCGTTCGCCATCTCGCGATAGGCGGTGGCCAGTTCCCAGACGGAAATGGCGAAGGCGACCGAAGTGTCTTTGAAGAGCGAGACGAAGTCGTTGGTCATCGGCGGCAGCGCGATGCGAAACGCCTGCGGCATGATGATGCGCCGAAACGCGAGCGCCGGACTCATGCCCAGAGAATAAGCCGCCTCCCACTGCCCGCGCGGCAAGGCTTCGAGCGCGGCCCGATAGACCTGCGACTCGTAAGCCGCGTAGTTGAGACCAAGCCCGATCAGCGCCGTCAGCCAACCCGGCATCACCACGCCGAGGCGTGGCAGCCCGAAATACAAAAAGAGCAACTGGACGAGCACCGGCGTGCCGCGAAAGAACTCGACGTAGACCGTGCAGAGCGACTGCACCCAGCCTGGCCCCTTCGACTGCCCCAGCGCGAGCGGCATCCCTAAGACCACCGCCAACACCATCGCGCCGAAAGCGAGCAACACAGTGACGAGCGCGGCGCGCGTCAGATGCTTGATGGCTTCGGGCCAGTTGAAGGTCGCGTTCGTCAACTCGAACGTGTTTGTCTCGGCCGACGGCGGCGCATCGAGTTGCGCGCGCAACGCGGTCTGCCGTTCATCCCACAGATTCCACTTGCGCAGGATGCGTTCGAGCGTGCCGTCGCGCATGATCTGATCTATCGCCGCGTCAACCTGCGCCTTCAGCTTTTCGTCGCCCTGACGCAACCCGACGACGTATGTGCCCGGTTGAATCGGCGCGCCCGCAGGCTTGAAGTGCGGGTTGCGGCGCGCGTAGAACATCTCCATCGGCACGTCCATTAGGACAGCGTCGATGCGTTTCAACTCAAGGTCGCGATACGCGCCGACCGGATCGGCATAGCCGCGAAAAGGTATCTGCTCCTTGGCGAGCAGACGCGATGCGGCCGTGTTGCCGAGCGTGCCGACTATGCGCGTCCGGCAGTCGGCGAGCGAGTTGATGCGTTGCTCCGTCTGCCGCACGGTCAATTGCAGTTGGAAGACGTAGTAAGGCTTGCTGAAGAGAATCTGTTTCGCGCGGTCGCCGGTCGGCTCCAGCCCGTTGACGATCACGTCGAACTCGCCGCGCTGCAAGGACGAGACGATAGTCTCCCAGTCCGTCGGCACGAAGACGGCCCGCCGCCCCATCGCCGCCGCGAGCGCGTCGACCATCTCCTGTTCATACCCGATGTAACGGTCGGGGTTGGCCGGGTCGGCGTAGACGTAAGGCGCGCCGCCGCTCGGGTCAGCGCCCCAGCGCAACTCGGCTTGCGCGTGTGCAGCGGCGACCGATAGCAAGACAAACAGGAGCGCGCCGCTCACTCTCGCTGATATACAGGCTCTTTGCTGCAACGCATGTCACCTCCGTCAGACATGCGCGCCATTCTCAGAGGAAGCGACGCGGAATGCAATCTCTTTTTTCAACCTGCGTCTGCCGGCCAGCTCAAATGCGGCCGAGCAGCAACAGGATGAGCACGATCAGCAGGATGAGGCCGATCCCGCCGCTCGGATAGTAGCCCCAGTTGCGGCTGTACGGCCACGTGGGGACAGCGCCGAGTAGCAACAACACCAGGACGATGATCAAGATCAAACCCATAACATTCTCCTTCCCAAGTTGACGTACTCCCTCATGCTCACACACGAGGGCGCACCGTCGTCTGAGTTATGTTCGTGTACCTGCGAGCTTATGCCCGGCCGCGGCCTGAGTCAATACTTTATTTCGTGGCTCTCAGCGATCACAGTGCGCCGTAGTGACTTCCGCGCCGTTTACCTGTTGTGGGTTGGTCAGCGCTGTGCGGACGAAGTCGGCGATGGTATCGAGGTAACGGCCGCCGCAGATGCCTGAGACGTTATGATCCGCGCCGGGGACAATGAGTAAACGTTTCGGTTCGTGTGCGGCGGCGTAGAGGGCACGCCCTTGTGCGGTGGGGATGACGTGATCAGGCTCGCCATGCGTGATAAGGACTGGGCAAGTGATATGTGAAAGTTTGGCGGCAGAGTCGAAGCGATTGCGGCCGAGCCGGTGCAACCAACGCGGTAACCACGGCAGCACCTCCGTGGCCATCGCACTCGCAGATAAGAGACCTGACTCGATGATGAGGGCCGCTGACGGTCTGCGCGCGGCCACGTCAACTACGGCCGTCGTGCCGAGCGACTGACCATAGAGCACCAGCCGCGTAGGCACGACGCCGCGCTCACGCAGCAGATAGTCGTAAGCCGCTTCCGTGTCCGTATATAGCGTTTGCTCGTCTGTCGCCGTGCCTGCGCTGCGCCCGTAGCCGCGATAGTCGAAGAGCAGCACGTCGCAGCCGCGCGCCGCCAGCCGCTCGGCCAGCCAGCCGACGTTACTCAGATTGCCGCCGTTGCCGTGCGCGTAGAGGATGGTGGCGACGGGCGGCGCTTTTGCGATTGCGTGGACAAACCAGCCGTGCAGTGTCACTCCGTCCGGCGTGCTGAACCACACGTCCTCACCACTTGGCGGCAAACGCCATTGCGGCCCGGCCGCGTAAGGCTCCGGATGCCACGTCGCCGCGAACTCAAATCGGCGCAAGCCAATGAAGAATGCAACTGCGAGGATCAAGGGCCAGACGAGCAAGCGCAACAGCACGGCGCGGCGCAATCGCCGTCGCCTCGAAACGTCCGCCTGCCGAAATGAATCCAGCACAGCCATGAACAGCTAGACGCAGCGCCGGGCGAATAGTTCCCGCAGGTTGGCCCGGACGCGGCAGAGTTGCCGCCTCGGCGCAAGCGCCGGCTTAGTTTATTAATTGGCAGATCGCGCTGGGCCATGCGTGTGCTGCGCACGCAGATAGAGTGTGTAGCCGAACCAGAGACCGTAGAAGGCCGCGAGCAACAGCGCGGCCAGAATAGCGGAGAGCGCCGTCTGGTCCGTCACTTTGCGGAGCACAACGTAGAAGTCGCCCGTCACGCCGAGCGCGAGCGGGATCATGGCGGCCAGCAGCACGCGACTGGCGAAGCGGTGGAAATGTTCGGTCTCTTCCCCCTGTTCGACAATGCGATGGTAAGCGGCCGGAGTCATCAACAGCACGATGCTCAGCGCGACGAGCGCGAGGCTGACGAGATGTATCGTCTTAGACGACGGGGGCAGTTTATCGAATGCGTCGGCGAACATGCTGATGAAGGCGAAGCCCAGCAGCGCCTGCGCGCCCGGCAACACGGTGCGTGCTTCGGTCAGCACATGTTTGATCTTATCCTTGATCTTCGTCGCACCGTCGTGTTGCTGCTCTGCTGCTTTTGACATGGCCTGCTCCCTTGCAATCTCTGCCGCGTGTCTGTGCCGGCACCACATTTCCAGTCCGTACCAGAAAAAGATGGCCACTGCGGCCATGCCCAACCCGGCCAGCACGCCCGGCGTGTGCCCGTACACTTTCTCCAGCGCTACAAACACGTCCAAACCCAGCCCGAGCGCTAACGGCAACAGCGCACAATCAAGGACGGATGTGGTGAAGTCATGTAACTCGTCCGAGTCTTCGCCATCTGCGACGATCCGGTGATAGGCCGTAGGCCACATGATCAGCATGATGCCGATCAGCATGATGCCCAGCGAGATCATTTTCAGATACTGCGCATGCGGCGGCAGGCGCGCGAACCCCGGCTCGAAGATCGAGCGATACTCAAAGCCGACCAGAATCTGCGAGCCGAGCATAAGCATGCGCGCCTCATCCAACGCGTTCTGAATCTTGTCTTTCAGCTGAGCCATCGGCTTCTGTCCCCGCCGGAGGTTGAATAAGGCCGCACCGGCTCATGACATGTTCGAATAAATAATATACTAGGCCGTCTGACTGACTCGATCTGTACGCTTTCGTATCCTCACGCATTTAACCGCAAACGTAACAGGGGACACCGATGCTCTCGGCGTCCCCTGTCACTGTTGCGGACTGTGAAGCGGGACGTGCCCGCGTTTACTTTCCAGTATTGACGTACTGTATACAGTCGCCCTGATTCTTGAAGGACGTATTGTCGGCGCGATGGAGCGTCTGCCAGCCGTCGTTTTTGCACTGGTCTATGTTAACGGCTATAGGGCAGCCGGCGGAACTTACCGGCGTGCCAGGCGGTGTGCCGGGGCACTGATCGTTGGCATCGGTCACGCCGTCATTGTCATCGTCCGTGTCGCAAGCGTCGCCCATACCGTCGTGATCGAAATCAGCCTGAGCGGAGTTGGGCACGAACTGGCAATTGTCGGTCGTATCCGGCACGCCGTCGTTGTCGTCATCGGAGTCGCAGGCGTCACCCATGCCGTCGCTGTCGTTGTCAGCTTGGCCCGGGTTAAACGTGTTCGGACAATTATCGGCACTGTCCGTGATACCGTCGCCGTCCGCATCCGGCCCGACGCATGCACCACCGGCCGAGGTAAGCCAAGGTGTGAAGGTGACGTTAGGGCTGACCATTGCGCCTGTGCCGGGGCCGACGGGGCCGGGGCCGCTCGCGCTGCCCCACCAGTTGCAGGTGCCATCAACCGACCCGCCGCTGAGTGCCGGATGAACGGCGATCCCGAACACGGCGCTGCCGTCGTTGAAGTTGTTGTTGTGAACCTGCGCGGTGGAGAAGGAAGGATTGGCCGCGAACCAGACATCAATCCTGTCGGTTCCAGGAGCAACCACGTTACTGATAGAGTTGCCCGTGACAGCAACGCCGGGTGTGTTACCCTGCAACTCGATGGCATGTGCCCAGCCGCCACCATTCAAGTTGTTGATGGTGTTGTTCAGTACCTTCAAGGCTGAGTACATCGTGCTGTCAGTTCCGTCACCGCTGATGAGTTGAACCCCGTAGGCCCCTTGGGTCGTGCTCGTTACGTTCATAATCGCGTTCCCGTCGATCACGACGCGCTGGCTCGGGTTTGACGTGCGGCCGATGAGAACACCTTTTGCGGATCGAGCGCTTTGGATGTTCTTCATCTCGTTCTTGGTGATCGTTACGTCATCCGGCCCGGCTTCGAGATAAACGGCCTGAGCCATGGCTTTCCCGTTCGTGACCGGTGACGACGTGCTGATCCCATCAAAGATGTTGTTGGTGATCACAGCGTTATTGCCGAAGGTTTTTACAGCGATCCCAATGGCCTCGTTTACAGTGATCGAATTCTTCAGGGTAAACCCGTCAACCGTTACATTGGCCGCTTGTATGCTGATGACTGGGTTGGAGCCGATGGGATTCGCGCCATTCACGGTGGATTCGTCGGCTACCCGACCGCGCGCATCCACGCCGGCCTGCGCGCCGTTTAGAGTAAGAGCTATGGGGATTGTCACATTCTCGTTGTAAGTGCCGGCGCAGACCTGAATCGTATCGCCGGGTGAGGCGGCATTCACTGCGGACTGAATGTTAGTGTAAGTCGCGTCGGGGCATTGCACGTTGTCGTCGTCAACGAGGAGCGTGCTGGCGGCTCTCGTTGGACTCGGGTTGTAGGCTACCAGAAGGGACAGTATTGCCACGGCCAAGCACAGCATCATAAGTTTGAGCTTCATCTTTTTCCTTTCACTGAGTAGGGGAAACCTTTGAGGGGCAAGAGAGCTAGCCCCAGTGAACGAGATCGAAGGGGGCCGAAGATGTTCCATTCGAGAGCTGGCGGTCTCGCAAGCAAATCGCGGCCGTCATCTGTAGCTGTTGAAAAGCAACTCGCCTGATTTTCGGCTCGTAAACGGGCCGCCAATGGTGTGGGTATGGCCGACGTGTCATGGACGGACGGGAACGGCTACTCACATACACGGCCTGCGTTGTTTGTCGCACGGTCTCTGCGGCCAGAGACGTGCGCGCTAACGCACCGCAGGATCGCTTTACGCGGCGCGTACTTTAAGAGACCACCCTTTGTCCTGTCAAACTCGAAATAAGATGAAATGCGTAAAGGCGGGACGTTTCCATGTTGCGTGTTCAAGTCGTTTGTTTGAAGCGTTGCGCTAATTCGCGCTTCAAGACTTTGCCCGTCGGCCCCTTCGGCAGCTCCGCGATGAAGCGGATGCGCTTCGGGCATTTGTAGTCGGCCAAGTGCGCGCGGCAGTATTCGATCAACTCCGCTTCGCTCGCCTGCGCGCCATCTTTCAAGACGACGAAGGCCGCGACCTCTTCGCCGTACAACTCGTCGGGCGCACCGATGGTCGCGGCGGCGGCGACGGCCGGATGGCGATAGAGCACTTCGTCGATCTCGCGCGGATAGATGTTCTCGCCGCCGCGTATGATCATGTCGGATTTGCGATCCACTATGTAGCAGAAACCGTCGGCGTCGCGGTAGCCGATGTCATTTGTGTGAAACCAGCCGCCGCGAAAGGCCGTCTCGGTGGCTGCGTCGTTCTTGAAATAGCCTTTGAAGATGTTCTCGCCGCGCAGGACGATCTCGCCGGGCGTGCCGGCGGGCACTTCCCTGTCCGCCTCGTCCACGACGCGCAACTCGTTGCCGATAGGCAGCCCGCACGAGCCGGGGCGGCGACGTGCGTCCGGCGGATTGAACGTCGCGCGCACGGTCGATTCCGACAACCCGTAGCCTTCGATGACGAGCGTGCCGAACGTCTCTTCAAAGCGCTTGATGACCTCGGTCGGCACGGGCGCAGAGCCGCAACAGCAGAAGCGCAGTTGGTCTGTCTTCAAGCCTGCGGGCACACCGTCGGGGTAGCGCGCGAGCAGCATCGAGAGCATTGTGGCGACCGTGCCGACCGAAGTGATCTGATAATCGGAGACGAGTTGCCAGAAGCGCGACGCGGAGAAGCGCGGGCTGACGACCGACGAGCCGCCCGCATAGAGCGGCGCGATGGTCGTGACCATGACGGCGTTCATGTGAAAGAGCGGCATCACCGTCAGCAGCCGATCCGCCTCGGTGAATTTCAGCCACTCTGTGATCTGCCGCGCGTTGGCCAGCAGGTTGCCGTGCGTGAGCAGGCAGCCCTTGGGCTTCCCCGTCGTGCCCGAGGTGTAGATGATGATCGCATCATCGGCCTTAGTCAGCTTACGATCTGACCAAGAGTTGTCAGGCATCTCGTCAAACTCAGCCACCACCGGCGCATAATCATCAAACTCGATGATCGCGCGCAGTGTTTGCAAACGCGTGCGGCTCGACTCGACCTCGTTCTTGAACTCAGAATTGAGCAGCAGCAATTTCGCTTCCGAATTATTGACGACGTATTCGATCTCTTCTGCCTTCAACAGCGAGTTGACGGGGCCGGCCAGCGCGCCGAGCTTGAAGCAGGCGCAGTAAGCGATGATGTATTCGGCGCTATTCGGCAGTAACAGACTAACCACATCGCCATGCTTTACGTCGTGCGCGGCGAGCATGTTGGCGGTGCGATTAACCGCCGCGTCAAACTCCGCGTAAGTCCAGTGTCGTCCGTCCGCTTCAGAAAATAGAAACGGTTTTGTGGGCGTAGCGGCGGCGCGCTGTTCGAGCAGTTGGCGCATGTTGGCGGGCAGCTGGACTTGTGGCTGATCGTTCATTTTGCGTTTGGCCCGCCTACGCCGTGTGATGTATAAAGTCCGGGCAATAGGCATGGGCGCGCGTGTCGCGTCCAAGTTGAGTAGAGCGGCTCTTAGCTTAGCGAAAACGCTGCCGACTCTACAACCGTCACCGTTCTCCATTCGCCGTTCTCCGCCAGACAGACGTATCGCCGACCGCGTTTAGACGACTATGAAGACTTATCGCAATTTCATCAACGGGCAGTGGCTCGAATCGACCGCCGAAGAGACCGCGCCCAACGTAAACCCCGCGGATACAGACGACGTAATCGGCACCGTGCGCTTGGCGACGCGCGCAGAGGCCCGCAGCGCGGTCGAGGCGGCAGCGGAAGCCTTTCGCGGTTGGCGTGCGACATCCGCGCCCGCGCGTGGACGCATCATCGCCCGCGCCGCACGGCTGTTGGAAGATGATAAAGAGAATCTGGCCGCCATCCTGACGCGCGAAGAGGGCAAGACCCTGGGCGAAGCGCGCGGCGAGTTGCAACGCTCGATCAACGTCGCGGAGTTCTGCGCGGGCGAAGCGCGGCGCATGAATGGCGAGACCATCATGTCCGAGTTGCCCGCGAACTTTGCCTACACGATCAAAGAGCCGCACGGCGTCGTCGCCTGCATCACGCCTTGGAATTTTCCGGTCGCGATCCCCATCTGGAAGATCGCGCCCGCGCTCGTCGCCGGCAACACGGTCGTCTTCAAACCCGCGACCATCACGCCCGCAACGGCCGTTCGCATCACGGAGCTTTTTGCCGAAGCTGGGTTACCTAACGGTGTGCTCAATCTGATCCTCGGCTCCGGCTCGGAAGCGGGCGATGAGATCGTGAACCATCGCGCCGTGCGTGCCATCTCGTTCACCGGCTCGAACGGCGTCGGTCTGAAGCTGTACGAGCAGGCGGCGCGACGCGGCATCCCCGTGCAATGCGAGATGGGCGGCAAGAATCCGGTCGTCATCATGGAAGACGCCGACATGGCGCTGGCCGTCGAATCGACCGCGCAGGGCGCATTCGGCTCGTCCGGGCAACGCTGCACGGCGACGAGCCGCGCCGTCGTCGTCGAAGAGGTCGCAGACGAATTCATCTGCCGCGTCGTCGAGCGGGCGTTGAAATTAAAACTCGGCGACGGCCGTGACGCAGAGACGGAAATCGGCCCGCTCGTGGATCGCAATCAGTTCCAGAACGTGCTGCGCTACATCGACATAGGCCGTGAGGACGGCGCGACGCTCGTCTGCGGCGGCGCGGTTGCGCAAGGGCCGGGCCTGCGCAAAGGCTTCTTCGTGCAGCCGACCGTCTTCGACCGCGTCACGCCCGACATGCGTATCGCCCGCGAAGAGATCTTCGGCCCCGTCTTATCAGTCCTGCGCGTCAAAGATTTTGAAGAGGCGATGTTCGTGGCGAACGACAGCGAGTATGGGCTGTCATCATCGATCTTCACGAACGACGCCGCGCGCACGTTTCGCTTCATCGACGAGATCGAGACCGGCATGACGCACATCAACTCGCCCACCACCGGCGGCGAGGCGCATATCCCCTTCGGCGGCATTAAGGCCACCGGCGTCGGCCCGCGCGAACAAGGCTCGACCGCGCTCGATTTCTATACTGAACTAAAAGTTGTGTACGTTGACTACACCGGGCGCAAACGCGAAGGAAACTTGTATTGATAGTCAGTTTTGGTTACTTGGCCAAAGCGAAGCGGGACATGCACAAGCGACTCGCGGCATTATTTTTCACCTTGGGGCTAATGTCAGCATGCACGTTCTCTGCCCGGCCCATCTATATCGAAGATGAGAAGAAGACTGCCGAACGCACTATAGCCCTCATGCATGAACGTATGAACGCTGAGCAGTATGAGGCGCTCTACGACGATACGCACGAAGTCTTTAAATCAGCTATGAGCAAAGCTGCGGCCGTCGCGTCTATGAGGCAGACACACGAGCGGACTGGCAAGATTCTTCAAGTGACGCAGCACTGGCTTAACTACGTTAAGGGCGATCCGCTTCCGGTCAGGGCGATCTATAACCTTAAGTGTGAGCACGGTGAGTTCGGTGAAATGATGGCCTTTTCTATCAGCAAGGACGGGCAAAAGGCCCTGCTCGCACACTATGAAATTTTTCCCGGCAGTGCGCCGACGCCTAAAACAGATCAGCAATGAGTTGGGTTAATGCGGAAGGAGTGCCTGTGCTATGAGCACAATCGCTTGTCCCTCTTGCAGCTTCGTTAGCAGCCTTGAAGATTCTGCTTGCCCACAGTGCGGCGAGTCACTCGCGGCGGCGAAGATTCAACACGCCGCCGATGAGATACAGCGCGTGACTGAAGAGTTTAAAGAGCGCACGGCCCCGCGCAAGGCTTTCCACACGTTCAACGGCTTCGGCACGACGCTGCTGGACTATCGCGCAATGCCCGACGGCACTTATGAGGCGACGCGTTGGGCCGTCGCGCTCATGCTGCCCGTCTTTCCCATCGCCACTTACGTGATTCAACCGCAGACGCAGGAGCATTCTTACGGCCGCTCAACGTCGAAGTTCTCTATCGTCGGCAAGGGGCAACTCTCGGCGGCGCGCACCGTGCGCACGTACCTGCTCGCGGTCGTCGGCCTACTGCCGCTTGCCTTAGGTTCGCTTAATTCAAGTTGGGTCAATCACACGCTCGGCGGGCCGTATGCGGCGCTCGCGATGCTCTTGTGCTTCGCGTGGGCCATCTACATTGTTATGATTCGCATTCCAAACGAAGGCAAGGCGTACAAGAGCAAGCCAGCACCAGTGGCGGGTCTCAAGCAGAATTAGCTCGCCGTTAATACGGTCTGTCAGGGAGGACAATTCATGAGCACAGTCGAAGCCAGCAAAGCGCAGTCCGAGATCGTCCGCAAGCACAGAGAGTTTCTCTTTCCCGCCGTCGCCACCTATTACCAAGAACCGCTGGCGCTCGTGCGCGGCGAGGGTTTCTATGTCTGGGACGACGAGGGCAACCGCTATCTCGATTGCTTCGGCGGCGTGCTCACGGTCAGCGTCGGGCACGCGAACCCGAAAGTGAACGAGGCGATCATCGAGCAGGTCAAGACACTCGCGCACACCTCGACGCTCTACGCCAACAAACCGCAGGGCGAGTTGGCCGAAAAGCTCGCGCAGATCACACCCGGTCGTTTGTCGAAAACCTTCTTCACAAACAGCGGCACGGAAGCCGACGACACGGCCATCCACGCCGCCAAGATCGCGACCGGCCGCCATGAGATCGTCGTCCTGCGCCACAGCTATAGCGGTCGTTCGGCGACCGCTTTAACGGCCGTCGGTCATTCGACGTGGCGACCGCTGCCGGCACAGATCGCGGGCATCGTCCATGCGCGCGCGCCTTATTGTTATCGTTGCCCGTACAAGCTTACTTACCCGGAATGCGGCCTCGCTTGCGCCAATGACATTGAAGATTTGATCATGACGGCGACGACCGGCGAGATCGCGGCCTTTATGGCCGAGCCGATCTTAGGCGTCGGCGGCTTCATCGTGCCGCCGCCCGGTTATTTCGAACGTGCCGCAGAGATCACGCGCAAACATGGCGGTCTCTTCATCGCCGACGAGGTACAGACCGGTTGGGGGCGCACCGGCGACAACTGGTTCGGCATCGAGCATTGGGACGTCGAGCCGGACATCATCACCAGCGCGAAAGGCATGGGCAACGGCGTGCCCATCGGTATGACGACCGCAACGCCCGAAGTCGCGGACAAGTACCCCGGTCTCACCTTCTCCACCTTCGGCGGCAACCCGGTCTCGATGGCTGCGGCGCTCGCCGTAATCAAGGTGATTGAAGATGAAGACTTGAAAACAAACGCGGCGACAGTCGGCGCATACTTCCGCGCGCGGCTCGAAGAATTGAAAGAGAAATACACTGTCATCGGCGACGTGCGCGGCATGGGATTGATGCAGGCGCTCGAACTCGTCCGTAGCCGCGAGACCAAAGAGCCTGATCCGCAATCCGTCCTCAAGGTCTTCGAGGAGACAAAACGGCGCGGCGTGCTGATCGGCAAGGGCGGACTCTACGGCAACGTAATTCGCACGGGGGTGATGCTCAACGCGACAACGGACACGATTGACGAGTTGATTGCGGCCCTTGATGCGGGTCTGGCCACGGTCGCTGCTAATTAAGGGGGCGCGTCGGGCAAATGGTGTACGTTTAGCAGTGCGAACGGAGCCAGCATGAAAAAGACCGATGTCGTCCGCGCATGGGGTCGCATCCTGACCGGCTACTCGCCGTCACTCTCCATCGAGATCACGCGCGAGTGTCCGCTGCGTTGCCCCGGCTGCTACGCCTACGAACCGGAACACCTCGGCGCGGTCGGGCCTTTGCGTTCGCTCTCAGACTTGAAAGGCACAGAGTTGGTGGCCGGCGTCATGCGCCTCGTGCGGCAGTATCGCCCTCTGCACGTGTCCATCGTCGGCGGCGAGCCGCTGGTGCGCTATCGTGAGTTGGACGTGCTGCTGCCGCGTCTGAGTGAATTAGGGATCGAAGTCCATCTCGTGACCAGCGCGGTGCGTGCGATCCCGACCGGGTGGACTATGCTCAAGGGCTTGAGCTTGATCGTTTCGATTGATGGCTTGCAGCCCGAACACGACGTGCGGCGCAAGCCTGCGACATACGAGCGGATTCTGGCCAACATCGCGGGCACATTTATCACGGTGCATTGCACGATTACGCGGCAGATGATCGGGCGCGCGGGTTATCTCGCGGAGTTCATGGCCTTCTGGTCGGCGCGACCCGAGGTG
This sequence comes from Pyrinomonadaceae bacterium, assembly GCA_045807745.1. GTDB lineage: Bacteria > Acidobacteriota > Blastocatellia > Pyrinomonadales > Pyrinomonadaceae > QHXQ01. The sequence continues at coordinate 152,663 of JBJMGT010000015.1, read as the reverse complement.
CGTAAGGTCTGGTTCAGCCTGTTCACGCCGCAGATGGGCGCGCAGGACGTTGAGATTTTAACGACTGCCGAACGGGGCGCGGTCATTGCGGAATTGATCGAGTTACGCGCGCGCTTCCCGAAACTGAAGCTGCCCGACGCGGTCGTCGCAGGCTTGCGCAACCCGCCGCAGTCGCCCGCCGAGTGCATCTTTGCCCGCACCACGACGAGCGTGACGGCGGACTTGCAACACAAGATCACGCCATGTCAATTCGGCGGCAATCCAGACTGCACACAGTGCGGCTGTCTCGCTTCCGCCGGTTTAAAGGCAGTCGGCGATTATCATTTGCTCGGCTTTATTCCCGTGAGGTCGCTCTATCAAGCGTCGGACGCCATCGGCAAAACGGCCGCGCGGCTGCGCGGAAGCCACGTCTGACGCTGTCAAATTATAATCGGTAGTGAGGGGGATAGATATTATGGGCGTTGTGACTTATGAAGGCATCGTCGAAGGCGGGCAAATCAGACTCACTTCTGAGGTTCATCTGCCCGAACAGACGAAGGTCTATATCATCGTGCCGGACTTTAAGGTTGAGCGGACGGCCCATCTGCACAGCCCACACCTTAAGCGTCCGGAACAAGCGGCTGACTTCGCTATGGAGATCATCGAATCGTCACCTGATGCCAGCCTATGACACAAACTGGTTTGCCCCACCTGCACCGCTTGCGCACGTAACGCTACGCAATCCGGAAACCGGCGCAACGCAAACCGATATACCAATGCTTTTGGATACAGGCGCTGATGTCACCCTGATTCCGCAAGCAGTCTTGATTACGCTAGGTGTGGTCGTCGGCACAGGACAGCAGTATGAGTTGGTCAACTTCGACGGCAGCACAAGCTTTGCACCCGTCGTTCGCGTGGAGATGACTTTTCTTGCCCGCACATTTCGCGGTCAATTTCTATTACTGGAACAGGAATGGGGCATCATCGGCCGCAACATCTTAAACGCAATGCCTTTGCTATTCGATGGCCCAAATTTAATGTGGGATCAGTTCCAACCTTCTGCTAAACAACGATGAAGACAATAATTAAGAATGGCCGCGTCGTTACTGCGGTTGATGATTATAAAGCTGACGTGCTGATCGAGGACGAGGTCGTCTCGGTCATCGGCGCAAAGTTGGAGATGGAGGCTGACTGCGTGCTTGATGCGGCGGGCAAGCTGGTTATCCCCGGCGGGATCGATCCGCATACGCACATGGAGTTGCCGTTTGGCGGCACGCAGGCGTCGGACGATTTCTTCACGGGCACGCGCGCGGCGGCGCATGGCGGGACGACGACGATCATTGATTTCGCCGTGCAGTACAAGGGGCAGTCGCTGACCGAAGGCTTGGACGCTTGGCACGCGAAGGCGGAGGGCAAGGCGACGATTGATTACGGCTTCCATTTGATCACAACCGATCTGGAAGACGAGCGCGTGCCGGAGTTGTGGCGCGTGATGGACGAGGGCGTGACGAGCTTTAAGCTGTTCATGGCCTATCCCGGCGTCTTTCTGGTGGACGATGCGACGATCTATCGCGCGATGTCGGCCGCAGGGCAGCGCGGCGGTCTTATCTGCATGCACGCCGAGAACGGCATCGTCATCAACGAGATCATCAAGCGCGCGCTCGCCGACGGGAAGACCGCGCCGAAGTATCACGCGTTGACCAGACCGACGCGTGCCGAGGCCGAGGGCGTCCATCGCGCGATTGCGATTGCAGAGATGGCCGAGTCGCCGGTCTATATCGTGCACCTCAGTTGCGCCGACGCGTTGAATCAGGTGCGCGAGGCGCGCGACCGGGGCTTGCCCGCGTTCGCGGAGACGTGCCCGCAATATCTGTTTCTGTCCATCGACGATTACGGCGATGGCTGGGACGGCGCGAAATATGTGATGACGCCGCCGCTTCGCGAGAAGTGGAATCAGACGGAGTTGTGGAAGGGCTTGAAGATGGACGATCTGCAAGTAATCTCGACCGATCACTGCCCGTTCTGCATGAAGGAGCAGAAGGAGTTGGGGCGCGGAGACTTCTCGAAGATTCCGAACGGCGCGCCCGGCGTCGAGAATCGCATGGCGCTCATCTACAACGGCGGCGTGGTCGAGCAGCGCGTCTCGCTTAATCGCTTTGTTGAGTTGACCTCGACTGCCGCCGCCAAGATGTTCGGTCTCTTCCCGCGCAAGGGCACGATTGCTGTCGGCTCAGACGCCGACATCGTCATCTTTGACCCCGACCGCGAGCAGACCTTTAGCGTCAAGACGCAGCACATGAACGCGGACTACAGCGCCTACGAAGGCAAGACCGTGCGCGGTGTGGTGGAGACTGTCCTCTCACGCGGGCGCGTCGTGATTGAGCATGGCGAGTTCAAAGGCAAGGCGGGCGACGGCCATTTTCTGAAGCGCGGGACGTGTGTCGCAATATAAGGCGCGACGTTAGCGCTGAAAGCTTCGACGGAGAGATCGTGATGAAGTCTCTTTTATACAGAATTATTTATGCCCTCACGCTGATGCTGTTTGTCGTCGCCGCCGCACGCGCCGACGACAAGCCAGAGCCTCGGCTCATCACCGTGACGGGCGAGGCAGAGGTCAACGTCGTCCCTGACGAAGTGTTCTTCGACGTGACCGTCTCAACGCTCAACAAAGACTTGCGGCAGGCGAAGGCGCAGACGGATGAGCGCCTCAAAGGGCTGATGGCCTTGGCGCGGAAATACGGCGTCGCGCCCGAAGACGTGCAGACCGACTACATCAAGCTCGAACCGCGCTACCGCGGGAACGATGAGAGCCGCCTCTTCCTCGGCTATTCGGTGCGCAAAGACCTTGCCTTCACGCTCCGCGACGTGACAAAGGCCGAGGGATTGCTCTCTGAAATCATCGAAGGCGGCGTGACGCGCATCAACTCAGTCCGCTTCCAGACCTCGCAGCTACGCAAGTACCGCGATCAGGCACGCGCGCTCGCCATCAAAGCCGCGCAGGAGAAGGCCGCCGCGCTCACCAGCGTCATCGGCCAGAAGATCGGCAAGGCTTATTCGATTGAGGAGGAGGTGCCGGAACGCGGTTCCCCTTACCAGAATGTCACAGCTAACAACTCGGTTTCGTTTGCAGGCGACGAGGTGGCCTCTTCCGAAGGCACGCTCGCGCTGGGCCAGATTAAGATCAACGCGCGTGTGACGGTTCGCTTTGAGCTTGAGTAAGGTCATACGACGGAGACGCACATGACGACAGCGGATGAAGTCATCAGGCACGCCGACGGGCGCGTTGAGCTGCGTGAAGATGCGGCGAGAGAGATCAGACGCAGCCCGCTCTATAACGAAGACCTCGCGCCTGTGCCCGTCGCGCGGCGCAACTGGACGACGTACAACTACGCGGCGCTCTGGATCAGCATGGCGCACTGCATCACGACCTATATTTTGGCGTCGGGTTTGATTAGCAGTGGGATGAACTGGTGGCAGGCGCTCGTCACGATCCTCTTGGGCAACACAATTGTCTTGATTCCGATTCTGCTCAACTCGCATCCGGGCACGAAGTACGGCATCCCCTTCCCCGTCTATGCGCGCGCTGCATATGGCACATACGGCTCGAACCTGCCGGCCCTCATGCGTGCGCTTGTCGCTTGCGGTTGGTTCGGCATTCAAGCATGGATCGGCGGCGAGGCGCTCGACACTTTCTTCCAAGCCGTCATCCCGCACTGGCACACGCTCCTTGGCGGCCCAATCGGCGGGCACATGACGACCGAGTGGCTGTCGTTTCTGCTCTTCTGGGGCTTGAACATTTATATCATCTATCGCGGGATGGACTTGCTCCGTAAGGTTGAGAACTGGGCCGCGCCGTTCGTCCTTGTGATGACACTGCTGCTTTTGATCTGGGCGCTTTATCGTGCGGGCGGCGTCGGTTATCTGTTGCAGCAGCCAGGCAAGTTTCCTACGCTGCGCTCATTCCTGCCGATCTTCGTTCCGTCTCTGACGGCGATGATCGGCTATTGGGCGACGCTCTCTTTAAACATGCCCGACTTCACGCGCTTCGGGCGCAGCCAGCGCGAACAGGCCATCGGGCAGGTCGTCGCGCTGCCCACGACGATGACCGTCTTCGCCGCGATGGGCGTGCTGATCACGTCGGCGGCGATTATCATTTATCCGCAGATGAAGGCGGACGAGTTGTGGGACCCGATGAAGCTGGTCGGCCAGTTTCAACAGGTCTTGGTGATTGCCGTCTCCATGTTCACGGTTGTCGTAGCGACGCTGGCGGTCAACATCGCGGCCAACGTCGTCTCGCCCGCAAACGATTTTGCGAATGCCTTTCCGAAGTTGATCTCGTTCCGCCTCGGCGGTCTGATCACGGGTCTCGTCGGGCTGCTCATGCAGCCGTGGCGTTTGCTCGCCGATCCTTCGGGCTATATCTTTACGTGGCTCGTCGGCTATTCCGGCGGGCTTGGCTCAATTGCCGGGGTGCTCATCGCGGACTACTGGCTCGTGCGGCACAAGCGCCTCGAACTTGGCGACCTCTATCGCACGCGCGGGGTTTATACTTACGCGGGCGGCTGGAACTGGCGCGCGGTCGTCGCGACGCTCATCGGCTGTACGCTCGCGTGGATCGGACTCATCGTCCCGCCCTTGCGTCCGCTCTACGATTACGCATGGTTCGTCGGCTTCGGCGCAGCAGCCTTGACGCATCTGGTGTTGATGAAGTTCGCACCGCCGCAAGGGACGACAGCAGCAATAGCTCAAGCATGATGACAAGACACAGTCAGAACCGCCTGCTGCAAGCGGGCGGGTCTTAATGACGTAAGTTCAACCCGCCCGCTTGCAGCAGGCGGTTCTGACCAGCAGACATTCAACATCATAAGGAACAACTCATGGCGAGAACAGTCAAATGCGGTTTGATACAGGCGACCAACGCAGCGCCGACCAATGCGCCGATTGAAGAGATCAAGCGCGCCAACATAGACAAGCACGTCGGGCTGATCGAAGACGCGGCCCGGCAGGGCGTGCAGATTCTCTGTATGCAAGAGGTCTTCACCACGCCTTACTTCTGCGCCGAGCAGCAGACGCGTTGGTACGAAGCGGTCGAGCGCGTGCCCGACGGCCCGACCGTCAAGCTGATGCAGGAACTGGCGCGGAAGCACAACATGGTCATCATCGTGCCGATCTACGAAGAAGAGATCGCGGGCATCTATTACAACACGGCGGCCGTCATCGACGCCGACGGCAAGTATCTCGGCAAGTATCGCAAGAACCACATCCCGCACGTCGCGCCCGGCTTCTGGGAGAAGTTCTACTTCCGCCCCGGCAATCTCGGCTACCCGACGTTCGACACGGCTTACGCGCGTATCGGCGTCTACATCTGCTACGACCGCCACTTCCCTGAAGGCGCGCGCATACTCGGCTTGAACGGCGCAGAGATCGTCTTCAACCCTTCGGCCACGGTCGCCGGTCTCTCCGAATATCTCTGGCGCTTGGAACAACCGGCGCACGCCGTCGCCAATGGCTACTTCATCGGCGCAATCAACCGCGTCGGGCACGAACAACCTTGGGACATCGGCGAGTTCTACGGGCAGAGCTACTTCTGCGACCCGCGCGGACGCTTCATCGCCGAAGCGCCACGCGACAAGGATGCACTCGTCGTCGCTGATCTGGATCTCGATCTGATCCGCGAAGTGCGCAACACATGGCAGTTCTTCCGCGACCGCCGGCCAGACAGCTATGATCAGCTCGTCGCGGATTAAACGACTCGTCCATTGTTCGTGGCCAGTTGTCAGTTGTGCTCGTTGCTGAACATGCGAGCCATGTCTTTGCTTGAACAACTGATCACGGACAACGAACAACGGACAAACACCACTATGTCACTCGTACACGAATCACCGATCAACATCGCGCAGATCGAGCGTAACTTTAGCGAGATCGCGCCGCCGCTGTCGCAGGCCGAAGCCATCCTTGAAGCGAACCGTTGCGTCTATTGCTACGACGCGCCGTGCACGCGCGCGTGCCCGACGCACATCGACGTGCCGTCGTTCATCAAAAAGATCGCTAGCGGCAATCTGGTCGGCTCGGCGCGCGTGATCTTCGAGGCCAACCCGATTGGTGCGACGTGTGCGCGCGTCTGCCCCGTCGATGTTTTGTGCGAGGGTGCGTGCGTCGAGAAGACTCTGATGGCCAAGCCGATTGAGATCGGCCGCTTGCAACGTTACGCGACCGACGCGGTGCTCAGTCGCGGGCGCGACGTGCTGAAGGCGGGCGCGCCCAACGGCAAGTCCGTCGGCATCGTCGGCTCTGGCCCCGCAGGGTTGTCGTGCGCGACCTATCTTGCACGGCTCGGCTATGCGGTGACGATTTATGAGCGCAAGCCGCTCGCGGGCGGTCTCGACACCTACGGCATGGCGGAATACAAGATGACGCAGGCGGTCTCGGCCGCGGAGGTCGAACAGGTCGCGCGGCTCGGCGTCGTGTTCAAGCCGAACACAGAGGTCGGGCGTGACATTTCACTCGACGAGTTACAACAGGCACATGATGCGCTCTTCATCGCTGTGGGCCTCGGCGCGACTTCGCGTTTGAACATTCCGGGCGAAGACCTGCCGGGCGTGTTTGATGCGCTGGCCTTTATCGAACGCATCAAGACGCGCGATTGGTCTCATGTGCCGATTGGGCGCAACGTAGCGGTTATCGGTGCGGGCAACACTGCGATTGATGCCGTCACACAGGCGCGCAGGCTCGGTGCGGAGCGCGTCATGTTGATCTACCGGCGCACCGAGCGCGAGATGTCTGCTTACAAGTACGAGTACGAGTTGGCCAAGCAGGATGCGGTTGAGTTCATGTGGCTGACCGGGCCGGTCGAGATTCTGCCTGACGAGACGGGCACGCGCGTCGGTGCGTTGCGCTGCACACGCATGGAGTTGATAGCGGACGACGAAGCGGGGCGCGGAAGTGTGCGCCCCATACATGGCTCAGAATTTGTCATCCCTATTGACATGTTGATCAAGGCCACGGGACAACAGAAGTTGCGCGGGTGGTTTACCCAACTGCCCGGCGTCGAGATGGATGAAGGCGGGCGCGTGGTCGTAGACCGTGCGACGATGCAGACAGCGAACCTGAAAATCTTTGCCGGCGGCGACTGCGTCAACGGCGGGCGCGAAGCCGTCGACGCCGCACAGATGGGCAAGCTCGCCGCGCAAGGCATACACGAAACGTTGACGGGCGAGCACATCGAATTTGCTGGCGCGCGTATCCCATTGCACGAAGAGACGAGCGAAATAAAGCAGTGACGAGTGACAAGTGACGAGTGACAAGTTAAAAACTTCTTACTCGTCACTTGTCACTCGTCACTTGTCATTGCTTTTATCATGCCTAGTCACATGTCCGATCTGGGATTTCTGGTTGAGTCGAAGGGCGACTTCGAGGCCCTTGCGCTGCAAGCGTTGGAGCACGGCACTGAGTTTCAGACCGAGAGCGGGCTGTACGTGCGCTGGTCGCCCGGCGCGGCCGTCGAACTATGGATGCAGTTGGACGCGGACGGCGACGTGGTCGGACTCAATCCGCACTATGCCGGGCGGACGCGTATGCGCGTCGGGTTGACGGCGCGCGTGCCGCGGCCGGAATCGTCAATCCTCGACGGCGCATTTCACGGTTGGGCCGATCCGCCCGATGGCGAGCCGGAGAGCGGCGCTTATCCATTCCTCTTCGACGTGCCCGACTATGAATTGACCGGCGCGGTCGTCGTGCCTTCGATCTGCGCGGTGCAGTTGACCGCCTTCGCGCATGAGCTAAAGGCATACGAATCAGCCGAGGCTTACGACGCAGCACAGACTAGTAAAGTTAAATTCGCAGCCGAGTCCTTTATCCCGGCCGGCCTCTTCAATGCCGGGACAGGCGCAGCAACCGAACCGCCGCAGGCACACGCGATCCTGACTGGTCGCGTGCTCGACACGGCGCTCATCACCAACCCGGCCTCCGAGCGCGAATTCTGTTGGGCGCATGTGCGCACGCTCGGCGGCGAATTGGACATGGTCGCAGACCCCGACTTGCTCGCCGGCTATCTGACCAAAGGTGGCATTGTCAGCGGCTCGTTCTGGCTGTCAGGCCGCGTCCTCGCTGCGCGCGAGCCTGCGCCGGACAATGGCAATAGTTAAAATGCGTTTGAGGTTCAAATCATCATGGCAGACTTGAGTGTTAACTTCGCCGGCATTAAATCGCCGAATCCATTCTGGCTGGCGTCCGCGCCGCCGACGAATATGGGGTCGATGGTCGAGCGCGCCTTTGACGCGGGTTGGGGCGGCGCGGTCTGGAAGACGCTGGGCGAGCCGATCCGCAACGTCTGCTCGCGGCTCGCCTCGATTGATTACGGCCCGCAGCGCATGATCGGTCTCAACAACATCGAGCTGATCACGGATCGCCCGCTCGAAGTCAACCTGCGCGAAATCCGCGAGTGCAAACGCAAGTATCCGCAGCACGCGCTCATCATCTCGCTCATGGTCGAATCGAACCGCGAGGCTTGGCACGAGATCGCCAAACAGGTTGAAGACACGGGCGCGGACGGCGTCGAGTTGAACTTCGGCTGTCCGCACGGCATGAGCGAGCGCGGCATGGGCGCGGCGATGGGGCAAGTGCCGGACTATACCTGCATGGTGACGGAGTGGGTCAAGGAGGCAACTTCCTTACCTGTCATCGTCAAGCTGACGCCGAACGTGACGAGCATCACGCCGCCCGGTCGCGCGGCGGTCAAGGGCGGCGCGGACGCGCTGTCGCTCATCAACACGATTAACTCGGTCATGGGCGTCGATCTCGACACGATGATCCCGCATCCGAACGTTAACGGCATGGCCGCGCACGGGGGCTACTGCGGCCCCGCCGTCAAACCCATCGCACTCAACATGGTCTCAGAGCTTGCGCGCGACGCAGAGATCGGCGTGCCCATCAGCGGCATCGGCGGCATCTCCACTTGGCGCGACGCAACTGAGTTCTTGCTGCTCGGCGCGACGACCGTGCAAGTCTGCACCGCCGTCATGCACTACGGTTATCGCATCGTCGAAGACTTGATCGACGGTCTCTCGAATTATCTGGACGACAAAGGCTACGCGAGCGTCAACGAGATCATCGGCCAGAGCGTCCGGCGCGTCACCGACTGGGGCAACCTCGATCTCAACTACAAGACGGTCGCACGCATCGACCACGCCAAGTGCATCCAATGCAACCTCTGCCACATTGCCTGCGAGGACGGCGCGCACCAGTGCATCCCCTTCACACAGATCGACGGCAAACGTTTTCCGATTGTGGATGAAGCCGAATGCGTCGGCTGCAATCTCTGCTACCTCGTCTGCCCCGCGCCCGGCTGCATCTCAATGGTGCGCTTAGACGACGGCCAACAGCCGCTCACCTGGCGCGAGTTGACCACGCGACAACCAGCCCCGGTCAGCGGCGACTAAATTTCGGCGCTGAGTTCGCCACTACACGATTCATGGACGATGAATGGTGCAGGTTTATCTTGATGCTTGCTGTCTGAATCGGCCTTTTGACGACCAGACCCAAAACCGGATACGGCTCGAAGCAGAGGCCGTGCTGTTAATTCTGTCTCAGGTGGAAGCGGGGCGCTGGCAATGGGTCGGCAGCGAAGCACTGGACTATGAGATCGAACAGACGCCCAACGCGGAGCGGCGCATGCGCGTCAGATTGATGACCAAGGCTGTTCATCGTTCAATCAAAGTTGAAGCGGCTGAAGAGGCTCGCGCCCAACAACTAGCAACGCTGGGCTTTCATGCTCTCGATGCGCTGCATCTGGCCTGCGCGGAAAGCGGCGGCGCAGATGTACTGTTAACGACAGATGATCGCTTGCTCCGTCTAGCCGTCCGTCTATCTGCGCAACTTCACATACGGGTGGAGAACCCATTAACATGGTTGCAGGAGATAGAATCAGCATGAGCGTCCAGACTCCAACCATGGAAGAGTTACGGCGGGCCGGCTTGGAAGCCCTCACGCGCGCGCTTGGCCCCGTCGGCATGGCGCGCTTCATTCAGCAATTTGAAACCGGCTGGGGTGATTACTCGACTGCCCGCCATCAATGGCTCGATCAAGAGGACGTACAAACGCTGGCCCAAAACATCCACCGGCATCGTCAGCCGGACGAGCCTGAAGTGAAATAATGTCGCACAGGAGGGCATCTCGTCTGCCCCGCGCCCGGCTGCATCTCGATGGTGCGCTTAGACGACGGCCAACAGCCGCTCACGTGGCGCGAGTTGACCACCCGGCAACCAGCGCCGGTCAGTGGCGATTAGCGATTCGTCTGCATGCTCCAGCCTCGTCAGAAAGGAACACCTCATGGCGACACAATTCTACGCTTACGGTTATCGCTCAGGTCATGTGCGCGCGCTGGCCGCAATGCTCTTGTTGGGCGCGTGCGCAGGCGTACACTTCCTTTCGGCGATCTTGAACGGCTTCTTAGCAGGCGGCGTGCTCGGCGGCCCGAGCGCGGCCGGGTCGGGCGAAGAGACATTATCTGTTGCTGCCGCGCTGCACACCGTCATGCTGTTGCTTACTTTCCTTGTCTACTTCGCTACCGTTGTCGCGTTCCTGTTATGGCTGCACCGCGCCTACAGCAACCTGCGCCCGCTCGGCGCAAAACAGTTGAACACCTCGCCCGGTTGGGCCGTCGGTTTTTTCTTTATCCCGTTCGCGAACCTCGTGAAACCGTATCAGGCCGTGCGCGAGGTCTGGCGTTGGAGTAAGCCGGTTAGTGCGGGCGATGGCGTGATCGAAGGTCTTAGTTTTACTACGGACTCGAGCGCGCCGCTCGTCGGCTGGTGGTGGGGGCTTTGGCTCACGTCGAGCGTCGCCGGCAATCTCTATTACCGACTGAGCGACGAAACAGGGATGGAGGATGCGGCCCCTTGGCTGGGATTGCTGAACGATGTGATGACCATTATAGCGGCGGCGCTCGCGATCTTAATGATTCATTCAATTGATCGCATGCAGACCGAGCGGAGTCAGCAACTCAACTTGAGCAACATGATGTTCGAGCAACCACCACCGCCGCCGACTTTCGGTGTGTCGCCCCCGAAGTTTAGTTAATACAGGCTTCAACGTCTCTCACATAATCGATCCATCAGCGCTGGTACTTCATCAGATAGCTCACGCGCAAGATAACCAAGTAGGCCGTGTCGCTTAGCCAGAAGTTCGCCTGCGCGGGCGTGCAGATAGACACCATAGACGGCTGCTTGCAGCGGCGCGGCTCCGCGTGCGGCGAGACCCACAATGAGACCCGCGAGCGTGTCGCCTGAGCCGGACGTGGCGAGACCGATGTTGCCCGCGCGGTTTACGTAAACCCGACTACCGGGCGCGGCGATGAGCGTCTCGCGCCCCTTTAACAAGACGACGGCGTTAAAGCGCACCACTGCCTTTCGCAATGCTTCAGTCCGGGCACGCTCAACCGTCGCTTTATCACAGTTCAGCAACTCGCCCATCTCCTCCGCGTGCGGTGTGAGCACGACGCGCCCGCGCAGTTGCCGCAAACTCTCCGGCGCACGCGCAAGCAGAGTGAGCGCGTTGGCATCGAGCACGAGGACGGAGCTACTGTGCACGTGGGCCAGCAGCTTTTTCAGACAACGCGCGATTGGACCTTCGTCCAACATGCCGGGGCCGACGAGCACGCCCCGCGCCTCGTTGATATGTTCGCTGATGCGCTCGACGCCGCTCGCGGCCAGAGCGCCGGTGCGTGTCTCCGGCAACGCGAAGACGCGCGCTTCCGGCACGGCCACGGCGATGTGCGCCGCGACGCTTTGACACGTCGCGATCTGCAACTTGCCTGCGCCGGCGCGCGCCGCAGCCGTCGCCGCCAACACGACCGCGCCCGGCATCTCCGCCGATCCGCCCACCACCAACACGCGCCCGCGCGTCTCCTTATCGCCTGCCTCATCGGGTCGCGGCAGAGGCCAAGCCCGCAGTAGACGCGGCGTGATGAGCAGCGCGTTCGCGGCGGCGCTTTTATTTCGGTGCGACGGGGACATCCTTCTTGGTTGTGACGGTTGCGCCTTCGGCTTCGAGCGGTGCGACGAAGTTGTAGCGGCGCAGGACGAGGCGGCCGTGCCGGTGGTCTGCGTGCGGGTCGAACTCATATTCGGTGACGGCGCAGTTGGGCACGTCGTCCGTGCGGTCGATGTTGAGGATCGCGTCTTCGCTCATGCGCTCGATCAGGTAACGGAAGCAGAGCACGACGACCGAGTGTGCGACGATGAGAACGCGTTCGCGGCGATAGTCGCGCGTCAGCGTGTCGATGACACTGCGCAGGCGCAGGATCACGTCGCACCAACTCTCGCCGCCGGGCGGGCGATGATAGAACTTACCAATCGCCTCGCGTAATTCATACTGCTCCGGATATCGCTCCTTGATGCCTTCCTTCGTCAGCCGGTCGAGGATGCCAAACTCTTTCTCGCGCAGCCGCTCGTCGGCGTGGAGCGTGACAGCATTAGGGTTGAATCCACCCGCGCGCAAAGCGATCTCGGCCGTGGCGCGTGAGCGCAAGTAAGTTGAGGTCAAGATCACTTCCGGTCGCTGCTCTGTCGGCATCTGCCCGAACCAACAGCCGAGCGCCGCTGCTTGTTGCTCGCCCAACGGCGAGAGCGGCACGTCCATGTCGCGCCGGACATCGAGCGCGATCTCTTTCAAACCGGCCGCTTCGGCCGCGTCGCGCGCCACATTCGACGCGCTCTGACCGTGCCGCACCAGCCACAACACAGCCGGCCACTTCTGGTCTCCACTCAACCCAAACTGCTCCTCTCTCTGTGTTGACTGACGGTCGAGGCGCACCTTAACCAGCATCGCCTGTCAGCGTAACCGATCTGTATTACGGCACTTCGTTATTTTGCGCCGCGGCCCGGTCGCTGAGCGCCGTCAAGAGCGAAGGCGACAACTTCGACTCGCTGTCTTTGCCTTGCGCGCGGCGTGTGCCGATCCCGCCGGGCGCGGGCAGCAGTTGATGCACGAGCGCGCGCAGGTCTGCGCTCAACTCCGGCATGAGCGCGTGGAATTTGATCGCGACGACGGCCTGCGTGGAGAGAATCGCTTCGGCGTCGCCGCGCTGACAGGCAGAGATGATCTGCCGGGCCGCGCGCTCGGCCTGCATGGACGTGACCGGCAGCGCGTCGCTGATACTGAACCAAGCGTACTCCGCGCGATGCTGCCCTTTGAAGACGGCGTTGCGCGGGCTGCCCGTGCGCATCAAGCCCGGACAGACGGTCGTGACGACAATGCCGTCCTTCATCAACTCCGCGCGCAAGCCCTCTGAGAGACCCACGAGCGCGAACTTGCTCGCGCTGTATGGGACGAGATGCGGGATGCCGATCTTGCCACCGATGGAAGAGATGTTGACGATGCGCCCTGCGCCTCGTCGCTTCATCTCCGGCAGCACCGCCATGATCGTGTAGAGCGGCCCCCAGAAGTGCGTCCGCATTGCCTCTTCAAAATCCGCAAGCGTCTGCACCTCAAACGGCCCGACTTCGATCACACCCGCGTTGTTGATGAGCACATCGATGCGGCCGTAGCGATCATGCGCCACGCGCACCCACTCGGCGACCTGTACGCGGTCGGTCACGTCACACGGAAAGACCAGCACCTCCGCGCCCTGCGCCGCGAGATCGGCGCGCGCACGTTCCAATTCCGCCGGGTCGCGCGCGCACAGACACAGACGCGCGCCCTCTTTCGCCAACTCGCGGGCCAGCACCAAACCTAATCCGCGCGAGCCGCCCGTGATCAGTACCACCTTGTCGCGGAAATCAAACTCACGCGTCCGGCGCAACAACGCACGCGCCGCCATCAGTCCGCTCAAGCCCGCCGCGGCCCACAGCCAAGTGTTGTTCTGCCCATTGCGTCTGCTTAAACCATTTCCTTGTTGTTCGCTCATTGCTTCCCCCTCATGCCTTGAAGTTCGCCACCACCGGCGTGTGATCCGATGGCCGTTCCCAGCCGCGCGGCTCTCTGTCGATCCAAGCGTCCGTGCAACGCTCGGCGAGCGGTGGCGAGACCCAGATGTGATCGATCCGCAGACCCGCGTTGCGCCGGAAGCCGGCGGCGCGATAGTCCCACCAAGAGAAGTTGCCGCCCGCCGCGACATGCTGGCGGTAGGCGTCCACGAAGCCCCAGTCTTTCACCTCTGCGAGCGCCTGCTTTTCCGGCCCACTGAAAAGTATACGCCCGTGCCAGAGCTGTGGATCATGCACGTCGCGGTCTTCGGGCGCGACGTTGAAATCGCCGCACACTAGTACGTCGTCATCCGTCCAATAATGCTCGTCGAAAAACTCACGCAGCCGCTTGAGCCACGCGAGCTTGAATTGATATTTCTCCGTGCCCACCGCTTGACCATTGGGCACATAGATGTTGACGATGCGCACGCCGCCGACCGTCGCTGCGAGCAGACGCGCGTGCGCCGTTTCGTTCTCATCGCTAAAGCCACGCCGCACGTCCATGATCGTCTGCCGCGCGAGGATCGCCACACCGTTGTATGTCGGTTGCCCGTAAGCGACGGACTGATAACCGAGTTCGGCTAAGGGCGCGGCCGGAAACTTCTCATCTGTACACTTCGTCTCCTGCAAACACAACACGTCGGGGCGCGCCGTCCGCAACCACTGCTCGACCAGCGGCAGGCGCGCCAGCACCGAATTAACATTCCACGTTGCGATTTTCACGTGGCGGAATAATACCGTAAGCTGTTAGCTGTTAGCCATTAGCTATCAGCATAAACAAACAGTTAATCGCTTACAGCTTCTTATGTCGCGGATTCTTTTGGTCGAGGATGATGAAGAACGTTGCGTCTGGTTTCGGGCGCGGCTGGCGGGTTATGAGTTGGACGTGACCTGCGATGTGCGCGAGGCTGTGGCGTGGCTCGCCGAGCGCGAGTATGCAGCCATCCTGCTCGATCACGATCTGGCGGAGGAGCACTACTTCTCGAATGAGCCGGATGATGAACGCACCGGTTACGCGGTTGCAGCGTGGCTGGCCGCGCATCCGGATCGCAGTCGCGTGGCGCTCATCATCATCCACTCGCTGAACTACACGGGCGCGGCGCGCATGCGCGACTTACTCATCGATGCGGGGCGCGACGCCGAGTGTGTGCCGTTCTATGATCTGCAAAGCAGACTAAGAGTTTAAGCCTTGTGCTTCGTCGAGACGCACGAGCGATGGCCGCGCATGCTCGGCGTCTGGTGCGCGGCGCTCCCACCTGCGCCCGCAGACGCGACAACGATAGATATTCTTTTGCGCCGGATCAATGCGCCCTAAATCTTCGAGAAACGCGTTGCTGTAGGCAGGCACGCTCGCGCCCTCCAAGCGTTCGAACGCCGCGCAGGAACAGTTTGGTTGAGTCGTCATGGCTGTGCACCCTCTCGCTTTGCCGCGCGGGCGGGGGCATTTGCGCCTTGTCAAGCGCTTGCGCGTCCGCGACAGGTTACCGAATGTCTGCCGGATATAGTAATATTTTGCCCGCACTTCTTCAGCCGTAATATCGTGTGTTCTACGCGCAAGCTTTTTCTTTAGCACTTGGCCCATCGGGAGGATCGATTTGGCCGCCGCCGCTTTCTACGATCTGGAGGGCACGCTCGTCAGCACCAATCTGGTGCACACGCTCGGCTTCTACGCGCGCAACCAGCAGGGCTTGTGGCGCAGCCTGTCGAAATCGGCCGCGACCGTGCTGAGTCTGCCGCTCTTTGCCGTGACGGATCAGTACAGCCGCAATGTCTTCAACGATCTCTTCTTCAAACGCTATAAGGGCGAGACGGAAGACCGCCTGCGCTTCTTTGCAGCCGAATTGTTTGAGGGCGTGTTGAAACCGGCCGTCTATCCCGGCGCGTTCGAGTTGATCGAACAATCGCGCAAACTCGGTCTCCGGCAAGTCGTCGTCACCGGCGCGCTCGACATTTCGGTCAAGCCGCTGATGGAGTATCTGGGCATCGTGGACTACGCGGCGAACCGCTTAGAGTTCGTTAACGGCGTAGCGACCGGGCGACTGTTGCCGCCCGTCTTGGCCGCTGCGACTAAAGCGAGTTGGATTCGCATCTTTGCCGAGCGCGAGAAGATCAGCCTGAGCGAGTCCTACGCTTACAGCGACAGCATGAGCGATCTGCCGATGCTCTCCATCGTCGGACATCCGGCGGCCGTCAACCCGGACATGCGTCTGCGCCAGACGGCGCTCCACCACGATTGGCCCGTGATCAGCTTGAAGTGAGTTACACTCTGTTCGCAAATCTCTTCTCCATGGGCCACGAAATTTTTAAAGGAGTTTCCATAATGCGTTCGCTCAAATCTTTCGCCCCTGTGCTCGCGCTGCTATTGCTCGTCCCGCTCGTTAGTGGTCAGCTCACTCGTTATCGTGTGATTTCACCCGCTAGTGACCCACTCACCTATCCGGTCGCACATAAAATGGATCAAGTTGACGATTTCAATGGCACGAAAGTGGCCGATCCTTATCGCTGGCTCGAAGACCTCGACTCCGCCGAGACCAAGGCGTGGGTCGAGGCCGAAAACAAGTTGACCTTTGATTATCTGAATCAGATTCCGGAGCGCGCCGCGATCAAGGCACGGCTGACGAAGTTGTGGAACTACGAGCGCTACGGCGTGCCCTTCAAAGAGGGCGGGCGCTATTTCTATTCCAAGAACGACGGACTGCAAAATCAGAACGTGCTCTACACCGTCGATACGCTTGACGGCACGCCGCGCATGCTGCTTGATCCGAACAAGCTCTCAACCGACGGCACGGTCGCGCTTGCCGGCACGGCCATTAGTCAGGACGGCAAGCTAATGGCTTACGGGCTGGCCGCTTCCGGCTCTGATTGGAACGACTGGCACGTGCGCGATGTGGCGACCGGGCAAGACCTGCCGGACGTGATTAAGTGGGTCAAGTTCTCCGGCGCGTCCTGGACGGCGGACGGCAAAGGCTTCTTCTATAGTCGCTATGACGAGCCGAAGGCGGGCAGCAGCACGCTCGCCGCCGCCAACCAGTATCACAAGATGTATTATCACCGGCTGGGCACGGCGCAGGCTGAAGATCAACTGATCCTCGTCGCCCCCGACGCGCTCAAAGAGGGCACGATCAATGGCGGCGTCACAGACGACGGGCGCTACCTGATCATCACCGGCTTCCCCGGCGCAAGCGCCGAGAATCGCGTCTACTATAAAGACCTGCAAGTCAAAGATGCGCCGGTCGTCAAGCTGTTGGACGACGCGGGCGTGGCGCAGTATTTCATCGGCAACGATGGCCCCGTCCTCTACTTCCACACAGACCGCGACGCACCGCACAAGCGCGTCATCGCCATCGACACGCGCGCGCCCGAACCGAAGAATTGGAAGACGGTCGTGCCGGAAGCGAAAGATACGCTCGACAGCGTCAGCTTCATCAACAATCAATTCATCGCGGCCTATTTGCAGGACGCACACTCGCAGGTCAGGACTTACGACACACGCGGGCAGCTTGTGCGCGAGCTGCAACTGCCCGGCATCGGCGCGGTCGGCGGCTTCACAGGCCGGCAGAAAGATAAAGAAACTTTCTACTCCTTTGCCAGCTTCACCGTACCCTCGACGATCTATCGACTTGATCTAACGACCGGCAAAAGCTCCGTCTATCGCCAGCCCAAGGTTGACTTCAACCCGAACGACTACGAAACCAAGCAGGTCTTCTACAACAGCAAAGACGGTACGCGCGTGCCGATGTTCATCACGCACAAGAAGGGACTGAAGCTCGACGGGCAGAACCCGACGCTGCTCTACGCCTACGGCGGCTTCGACATAGCCGAGACACCCGCGTTCTCTGTCTCGAATCTCGTCTGGATGGAGATGGGCGGCGTCTACGCGTTGGCGAACCTGCGCGGCGGCAGCGAGTACGGCAAGGCTTGGCACGAAGCGGGCATGAAGGAGAAGAAGCAGAACGTCTTTGACGACTTCATCGCCGCCGCCGAGTGGCTGATCGCGAACAAGTACACGTCCACGCCCAAGCTCTCGATCTTCGGCGGCTCAAATGGCGGCTTGCTCGTCGGCGCGGTGCTCACACAGCGGCCGGAACTCTTCGGCGCGGCGATCCCGGCGGTCGGCGTGATGGACATGCTGCGCTTCCAAAAGTTCACCATCGGTGCGGCGTGGCAGACCGAGTATGGTTACCCCGACAACCCGGCGGACTTCAAATATATCTATGCCTACTCGCCGCTCCATAACCTCAGACCGGGCACAAGC
The DNA here is from genome assembly GCA_045807745.1 of Pyrinomonadaceae bacterium. Classification (GTDB taxonomy): domain Bacteria; phylum Acidobacteriota; class Blastocatellia; order Pyrinomonadales; family Pyrinomonadaceae; genus QHXQ01. The sequence continues at coordinate 134,468 of JBJMGT010000015.1, read as the reverse complement.
TATCCGCCGACCTTGATCACCACGGCCGACCACGACGACCGCGTCTGGCCCGGCCACAGCTTCAAGTTCGCCGCGACCATGCAGGCGGCGCAAGCCGGCCCTGCCCCCGTCCTGATCCGCATCGAGACAAAGGCCGGGCACGGCGCGGGCAAGCCCACATCCAAGCAGATCGAAGAGGTCGCCGACCGCTGGGGCTTCCTCGTCCGCGCCCTGAGCATGAACGTGCCCGCGATGAAAGGATAAAAGAAGTGCTGAGTGCTGAGTGCTGAGTGCTGAGACAAAAGCAATTGTCTTGCACTCAGCACTCAGCACTCAGCACTCAGCACTTTTCTTATGAGCCTACAGCTACGCCGCAAGGTACACGAGTCGGTCGTCTACATCGACCGCGATAGCGCGCCGCGCATCATCCCTTCGGGTGAGGATTTCATCCTTGAAGACCTGCCCATCGGCACGCGCGTCATCTATCCAAAGCCCGCGATCAAGGGTTTGCCGAATCGCGCCGCCGCTATTCGCTACGCGCTTAATCACCCGCACGACTGCGACCCACTCTTCGCGCAGCTTGAGCCGGGCATGAAGGTCACGGTCGCGATTGATGACATCTCGTTGCCCTTGCCACCGATGCAGACGCCCGACGTGCGCCAGACGATGTTGGAGATCGTCTTGCAGATGCTCGCCGACTATGGTGTGGACGATGTGCACATCATCATCGCCAACTCGCTCCATCGGAAGATGACCGAGTGGGAGATGCGGCGCATGGTCGGTGATGACATCTTCAAAGAGTTCCACCCCGACCGCTACTATAATCATGACGCCGAATGGGAAGACGGGCTGGTTGTGATCGGCGAGACCAAGCACCGCGAGCCGCTGCGCATCAACCGGCGCGTGGCCGAGAGCGATCTGGTCATCTATTGCAACATCAATCTTGTGCCGATGGATGGCGGGCACAAGTCGGTCGCGGTCGGGCTTTGCGATTATGAATCGTTGCGCGCGCACCACGAGCCGCAGACCATTCGTGATTCGGACAGCTATATGGACCCGGCGCGCTCGGCCCTTAATCACAAGGTCGTGCGCCTAGGGCAACTATTGGACAAGCACGTCAACGTCTTTCACATCGAGACGGCGCTCAACAATCGCATCTACGACAGCAAACTCGATTTCCTGATCAAGAACGAGGACTACTTCTCGGCCTTCGACCGCATGAAATACGAGGCCATGCGGATGACGATGAGCAAACTGCCGCGCGCCGCCCGCCGCAAGATGCTGCACAGCGTGCCCGCCGCCTACGAGATGATCGCCTGTCACGCCGGCAAGACCGAGCCGACGCACGCCGAGATTCTGAAGAAGAACTTCGACCAGTACGCGATCCCCGTCAACGGGCAGTGCGATATTCTCATCACGGGCATTCCAGACATTTCGCCCTACAACGTCTATTCGATCCTGAACCCACTGCTCGTGCAGGTGATGGCGCTTGGCTATCACTTCAACTTCTATCGCAGCCGCCCGCTCTTGAAGAAAGGTGGCGTGCTCATCCTCCATCATCCCTGCTACGACGAGTTCGATCACAACTTCCATCCCAGCTATATCGAGTTCTTCAACCGCCTGTTGCCCGAATCGCGCGACGCTTTTTATCTGCGCGACAAATACGAGCGCGAGTTTGCGACCAACCCCTCTTACGTCGAGATGTACCGGCGCGGCAACGCCTATCACGGCGCGCACCCATTCTTTATGTGGTACTGGGGCGAGAACGGCCGCCAGCACGTCGGGCACGTCATCGCTGCCGGCGCGGAGAACGCGCACGTCCCCGAACGCATGGGCTGGGAGCGCGCCGACAACCTGACCGAAGCCATCGCCATGGCCCGCAGCTACATGGGCCGCTCCGCCGAGATCACGATGCTGCACCAACCCGTGATTGCGCTGTGCGAAGTGGAGTGATAGTTGAGTGCTCTATGGAAGATCGACAACTTATTGCCTTCGTTCTGATGCCATTCGATGCAAAATTTGGCGACATCTACAATATCGGGATCAAAGAGGCAGCATCACAGGTAGGGATAGCCGCTAATCGTCTCGATGAGCAGCTATTTACCGAAGGAATGATGGATAGAATTTATCGTCAAATTGATGCTGCTGATATCATTATCGCTGATATGTCAGGACAGAATCCTAATGTTTTTTATGAAGTAGGTTATGCTCATGCTAAAGATAAATTTTGTATTCTTCTTACTAGAGATACGAAGGACATACCTTTTGATCTTAAGCACAGACGCCACATTGAGTATGGAGACTCTATTTCCCATCTACGACAGGAACTTGTTAAGAATCTTCAATGGGCAAAGAATGAAATTGAACAAGTTAGAAAGAGTCAAATCCGCGTTGAATTAAAGCCGCCTGAAGGTTCACTTACGACTACATCATCTAAAGCGACGGCAACTGTTCATTTTCGACTTAACCTTTTCAATGATAATAACAAGCCCTCATCGGAAATTAGCACTGTCTACTTTTATGCCGGGCACAATTGGCACGTAGAGCAGGATAGTAAAGAATGCTCTCAGATTGAATCTGATATACCAGAATACAGATATCGCTACTTCTTAGTACCGCCTATCGCTCGACTACCGCCAAAATCGTGGGCGCAGTTAAAATTTATCGCCACCAGAATTGTGGCTAATAAATATGCAGGGGATCAAATTGAATATTCGTACAGGCTTACAGGGCGTGTACAATTCAGATTTATCACATCAGATGGCGTCTTCGATTTTCAACATTCTATAAACGTTGAAGCAGATGACATTCCATTTTGAGACTTTACTTGTGTAGACTGCATTAGCAATGAAACTGTCGCCCACAGACATTTATCAAGGCCGAAAGATTCTAATCATCGGCAGCACGGGTTTTCTCGGCAAAGTGACGCTGAGCATGTTGCTCCATCGCTTTCCGAACATCGCGCGTGTGTATGTGACGGTGCGCGCGCGCTCGGCCGCGGAATCTGAGACGAGGTTTTGGGAGCACGTCATCACCGCGCCGCCGTTCGAGCCGTTGCGCGAGCGTTATGGCAGCGCGTTCGAGGGTTTTATCCGCGACAAGGTGCAGGTGGTCGGCGGCGACATCGGCGAGAAGAACTTAGGGCACAGTGAAGAGGAAGCGCAGCGGATCGCGGATGACATAGACATCGTCATCAACAGCGCAGGCAACGTTACGTTCAACCCGACGCTTGAGAGCGCGCTGCGCACAAACGTCGTCGGCACACAGAACGTCATCGCGTTTACGAAGCGGATGCAGCGCCCGGCGCTTGTGCACGTCTCGACCTGCTTTGTCGCGGGCAACCGCTCCGGCCCCGTGTGGGAGAGCGACCCGGTGCTGGGCTACTTCCCGCGCCGCGACGAGTTGCCGGACGTAGAGTTCGATGTCGAACAGGAGATCAGGGACTGCGCGAAACTGTCAGAGCGCGTGAAGGACGAGGCGCGCGATGCGCTGCAAGCCGCGCGTTTCCGCGAGACGGGGCGCAAGCGGCTGATTGAAGAAGGGCGCAATCCTGATGACCTGGACGCGATGGGCTTGGCCGTTGCGCGCGAGCGCAAGGTCTGGACACGCACACGTCTGACGGAACTTGGCATCGAGCGTGCAGAATGGTGGGGCTGGCCGAACATCTACACGTACACGAAGAGTCTGGGCGAGCAACTTGTCGCGGCCGAGCAAGGGATGGTGCGCGCGATTGTGCGCCCGTCAATCGTCGAATCGGCGATCAGCTATCCCTTCCCCGGCTGGAACGAAGGCTTCACGACGACCGCGCCGCTCATCTTCATCGCGCTCAAAGGGCAGACGCAGATTCCGGTCAACGATAAGCTTGTGCTCGACATCACGCCGGTCGATCAGGTCGCGGCCGTGATGCTCGCGGTGACGGCTGAAGCGCTGGTACAGGAGCCGCGCCTCGTCTATCAAGCGGCGACCGGCGACGCGAACCCGAACGACATGCGCCGCATCGTCGGGCTGGTCGGTCTTTACAAGCGCAAACATTTTTCCGAGCAGGATGGCGGCTTCAAACTCGTCAACGAGATCGCGGGGCGGATGGAGGCGCGGCCGGTCACGCCTTCGCGGTTTGATAAGACATCGACGCCGATGGTGCATGCGGCGGCGAAGCAAGCCAGTAAGCTGCTCGACCGCGTGCGCCCGCGTTGGGGCGGCGGGCGCGTGACCGACATTATCGACCGCGCTAAGGAATCGGTCGAGCGTCTGGAAGAGGTGACGCGCGAGACGAAGGAAGCGTTTGAGTTGTTCCGCCCGTTCATGGTGGACAACGCTTACATCTTCCGCGCCGACAACGTGCGCTCGCTCTTCGCGCGCTTCCGCAAGGACGAGCGCCACCTGCTCGTCTGGAATCCGGAACAGTTCGACTGGTACGACTACTGGATGCACGTCCACTTCCCCGGTTTGAAGAAGTGGGTCTTCCCGCAACTCGAAGAGGACATGCGCAAGCAGGAGAAGCGCATCTACACCTATCGCGACCTGCTTGAGTTGTTCGAGACTTCAACCAAGCGTTACGCGACGCGCGTCGCCATGCGCATAGAGCGCGACGGGGAGCAGGAGCAATACACCTACGCCGACCTGCACGAGTTGGCCACGCGCGCCGCCGCCTTCTTCGCCAGCGAAGGCGTCAAGCCCGGCGACCGCGTGATGCTCTTAAGTCACAACGCGCCGGAATGGGGCATGACCTATTTCGGCGTGCTGAAGACCGGCGCGACCTGTGTGCCGCTCGATCCTGAAAGTATGACCGGCGAGGTAGTCAACTTCGCGCGTGCCAGCGGCGCAACCGGACTTGTCATCAGCTCGGAGCTGGCCGAGCAGCATCCAGACCTCGCGGAGCGATTGCAAGAGGAAGGGCTTGAGGCCACGCGCCTTTGGCGCTTCGCCGAAGTTTTTGCACTGCCGCCGCAGGCCGTTGAAGACGAGCGCATCGCACTCTTACCGGCGCGCGTGCAGGCGCAGACAGTGGCGTCGCTCATCTTCACGTCGGGCACGACGGGGCAGCCTAAAGGAGTCATGCTCTCGCACAAGAACTTTGCGAACATGGTCTCGATGCTCGCCTCCGTCTTCGACATGACGACGCGCGACGGCGTGCTCTCAGTCCTGCCGCTACATCACACGTTTGAATTCTCGACCGGCTTCCTCACGCCTTTGAGTCGCGGCGCGCAGATCACTTATCTGCCAGAGTTGAATGGCGAGGAACTGGCCCGCGCGATCAAGAACGGGCACGTGACCGGCATGGTCGGCGTGCCCGCGCTGTGGGAGTTGCTGCACCGGCGCATCATGAATCGCCTGCGCGAGCGCGGCGAATGGGTGGGCAGCATCGCCGACACGTTGATGACCGCGAACAGCTGGCTGCGCGACAACACGCCGCTCAACCTTGGGCAGATCGTCTTTCGCCCGATCCACACAGGTCTTGGCGGGCGCATACGTTATTTAATCAGCGGCGGCTCGGCCTTAAACGAGCAGGTTAAGAAGGACTTTCACGGTCTCGGCTTCACGATCCTCGAAGGCTATGGCCTGACCGAAGCAGCGCCCGTGCTGACCGTCACGCGGCCCGCAAACAAGTTGAACGCGTCGAGCGTCGGCCGCGCCGTGCCGGGCGTCGAAGTGAAGATCATCGAGCCGAATGAGCACGGCATCGGCGAGGTCATCGCACGCGGCGCGAACGTGATGCTCGGTTATTACAACAACGAGGACGCGACGAAATCCGTGCTCATCAACCGCTGGCTCTATACGGGCGACCTCGGTCGCTTGGACGACGACGGCAACCTCTATCTCGTCGGGCGCTCGAAGGACATCATCGTCGATACGAACGGCAAGAACGTCTACCCGGACGAGATTGAAGAACTCTACAGTGACTCGCCCTACATCAAGGAGTTGAGCGTGGTGGGCTTGCCCGATGGCGCGTTGGGCGAGAAGGTCGCGTGCATGGTCGTGCCCGATTACGACTACGACATCGCGCTCCCCCGCACAGAAGTCAAACGCAAGATCGAAGAACACTTCAAAGATATATCCTCCGCGCTGCCCTTCTTCAAGCGCATCAAGGTGCTCCATTTCTGGGACGGCGAGTTGCCGCGCACGGCGACGCGCAAGGTCAAGCGGCGTGAAGTCGTCGCGGCCATGCAAGTGCTGGAACAGAGCCTGCGCCAACTGCCGGACGCCGGACTGACGGAAGAGCGCGCCACGAAAGATAAAGGCGCGCACTGGTTGATCGACATTGTCGCGACGGTCGCTAATCGCCCACGCGCTGAGATCAAACTCGACACACGGCTTAGCGATCTCGGCTTCGACAGTTTGATGTATGTCGAACTGGCGAGCGCCATCGAGCAGGCGGGCGGCACGCTCACCTCGCCCGACACTCTGACCGAAGTGCGCGACCTGCGCGAGTTGGCGGCCGTCGTCTCGCGCCAGTCGAGCACGGAACGCGAACGGGTCGCGGAGCATCGCGCCGAGACGCGCAAAGAGGAGGACGAGATTCACGTGCCCTCACTCGTCCGCTCGGTCGGAAATCGTGGGCTTGATCTATTGCAGCGCACTTTTTACGAGCGCGTGCTAAACATGAAGTGTGAGGGCTGCACGAACGTCCCCGTCCACACGAACTTCATCGTCGCCGCCAACCACACGTCGCATCTAGACACGGGCCTGATCCGCATGGCGCTGGGCGAGGCGGGTCGTGATCTGGTGGCGCTCGCCGCGGCCGATTACTTCTTCGACAACAAGTACAAGCGCGCCTACATGTATAACTTCACGAACACCGTGCCGATTGAGCGGAGCGGCAGCTTGCGCAAGTCTCTGCGCCACGCGCTCTCGTTCCTGGATCGCGGTTACAACGCGCTCATCTTCCCCGAAGGCACGCGCTCGCTTACGGGCGAGTTGGCCGAGTTCAAGCCGGTGCTCGGCTTCATCGCACTAACGGCGCACACAGGCATTCTGCCCATCTACGTCTACGGCACATACGAGGCGTTGCCGAAAGGGTCGAACATGCTCCGCAGCCGCGATGTGGGTGCGCGCGTCGGCCGCTTCCTCGCGCCCGATGAACTAGCTGCGATGACTAAGGGCATGTCCAAGTCGGACGCCTATCGCCTGATCGCCGCCTTCGTCCGCCACGAGATCGAGAACCTGCGCGACGGCACGCGCAACCACTTTGACGCTACCACCCTGCGCCGCCGCTGGCGCGCCGAACGCACGAAAACGACAGCAGTGACAAGTGACGAGTGACAAGTGACAAGCATAACTGTTTGCTTTAACTCGTCACTTGTCACTCGTCACTGCTCTTTTATGGCTACGACAAAGAAGCGCGCGCCGCGCAAGGCGGTGGCGACCAAGAAGAAATCGACGACCAAGCAGCCCGCGGTTAAACGCACGGCCAAGAGTACCGCGCTCGTCAAACGTGCCGCGCCGGTGACGCTGGTGACGGGCGGGACGGGCTTTCTGGGCACGCATCTCGTCAAGCATTTAGTCGCAACAGGCGAGAAGCGTCTGCGCGTCTTTGCCACTTCCGCGCCAGCTTGGGCGGAGGAGTTGGGTGTTGAGGTTATGACCGGCTCGATCACCAATGCGACCGATGTCGCGCGCGCGGTGGCTGGTGTCGGCGCGATCTATCATCTCGCGGGCCGCGTCTCGCGCGAGCGCGACGACTCGCACCAGATGTACGAGTTGCACGTGGACGGCACACGTCTGCTCTGTCAGGCGGCGCGCGCGGCGGGCGTGCGCGACATGCTGCTCGTCTCGACCAGCGGTACGATTGCCGTAACGAACGACGAGCAGATCGTGCCCGATGAAAACTGGCCCGCGCCGCTCGATCTGATCGCGCGCTGGCCCTATTACACGAGTAAGTTCTATCAGGAGCGCGTCGCGCTGGAACATTTTACAGGCGCTGGCTCGCGCCTCGTCATCGTTAATCCGAGTCTGTTGCTCGGCCCCGGCGATGAACGCTTAAGCTCGACCAAAGTGATACTGGATTTTCTCGCGCGTAAGATCATCAGCGTGCCGGGCGGCGGGTTGAGTTTCGTTGACGCGCGTGATGTGGCGGCCGTGCTGCCGGCGGCGCTTGCGCGCGGCGCACACGGCGAACGTTATTTGCTCGGCGCGGCGAACTGGTCGTTCGCCAAATTCTTTGATCGGCTGGAGCGGCTCACGAAAGTCTCCGCGCCGCGCCTAGCTCTGCCTTCACGTCTCGCCGTCTCCGGCGCGCAAGCCCTCCACTCGCTCTATCGTCACTGGGAGTTGACGCCGCCCGTCAAGCCCGACGAGATCGAACAAGCAGAGCACTTCTGGTATCTGGACGCCGGCAAGGCACAGCGCGAACTTGGGTTCACCACGCGCGACCCGCAGGAGACTTTGCAGGAGACGGTCGCGTACGTGCGCGCGCACTTCCTCGGTAAAGGTGCATTCGCGTGAGCAGATGGGTATAGGCTGTGAGATTTAAATGCCTTGCCGGGCACTCAATTTGGAACACGGATGCGCAACGCACACGGGCGGACTTCAAACGTGGCGGGCAGAGTCCCGACCAACTCGCCATCAACTTCGAGTAATACCATCTCATCAACCGCACGGGCCGTTACACGCGTCGCATGTGCGTGGTGCACTTGCTGCATGCCGAGGTGTGTGCCGAGGTAGAGCTTGTAGACGTTGGTGAGGATCGTCAAGGCGTCCAAGTCGCCGAGTGCGACCACATCGAACAAGCCGTCGCTAAGTTTGGCCTCTGGCGCGATCTTCATGCCGCCGCCAAAGAAGCGCGCGTTCGCCACGCACAAGTTGGCGACGGTCAGACGCCGCTCCGCGCGCTCATCCAGTTGCACCACCACGCTCGGCCTTTTAAAACTCAACGTCGTTTGCAATGCCGCCGCCGCAAACGAGACTTTGCCGCCGAGCAGACGAGCCGCATGCGCCGGCAACCAGCCGTGCGTCTCGCCTTTGACTCGTTTGATCACTTCCCCACCCATGCCGCAGGACGAGACGTTTAAAAAATATCTGGTCTCGCGCGCGCCCTCGTGGTTCTGATACTCGACTCGACCGACATCAATTAATTCAGTTCTGCCATTGCGCAACGCTGCCGCCGCCTCTGCGCCGCGCGTGGGCACGCCGAGCGTCCGGCGGAAGTCGCCGCCCGTCCCGCTGGGCAGTACGCCCAGTTCAGTATCTGCGTTAGCGGCCAGTATGCCGTTCGCCACTTCCGAGATCGTGCCGTCGCCGCCACAGGCGATGATGAGGCGACGACCGGCGCGCGCCTCCTGCTCGGCCAAGCGGCGACCGTCGCCCGGCGCTTCGGTAAACGCGCAGGCGAACGCGCCGAAGTGCGTGCGCACGTCGCTCGCCAGCCGCGGCCACTGCGCGCCCGTTGCACCACCGGCCGAGGCCGGGTTGATGATGACCAATGGTAGAGTCATCGAAGTGCTGAATAGAAGTGCTGAGTGCTGAGTCCTGAGTGCTGAGTAGAAAGACACTTGCTTTTACTCAGCACTCAGGACTCAGCACTCAGCACTTTCTTTACTGTACAGCGCGCGATCCTGTTCGCCGAGGGCCGCGATCTGTGTCATCACGAAGTCGGCGATCTCTTTATGTGTGCGCAGGCGGTCGGGCTTCATCATAAAGTCTGCGAGATCGAGCGCGGGGCCGAAGTGTATGCGAATGGGCGGCCCACCCGTCCAATTGCCGAGCACTTGGCGCGGCAGGTCATTGCCAAGTCCGGCGATAAAGACGGGTATGACCTGCGGGTCGGCTGCGCGGATAACGCGGCCGATGCCGGGTTGCGGGCGCAGATAACTATACGGGTCGGCGCTCTTGTTGCGTGTGCCTTCGGGATGAAAGCCGATGACGTGCCCCGCCCCGTACTGACAGAGATCAACGAGGCGACGCAGCGAGAACTTATCGAACTCGCGCTTCTCCAGCAGCGGCTTATCGCCCCCGGCGAAGAACGGCGGATACATAGACCACCAGCCCATCACCAGATTGACGAACATGCCCAACAGCGATTCATAAAAGAAGCGGCCGCGCACGGGAAAGAAAAGTTTCTTCCGCCATTTCGTCCGGCGGAATAGTTCGGCCGAGACAACATACATGTCGAAGAACGAGCGGTGATTCGCCACCAGCAGCAACGGGCGATCATGCGCGACCGACTCGACATGCTCCAACCCATAGACGTGCATCAGATTGTACGTCGCCAGCCGAATCCAACCCGTGCCGAGCGTGCGCTGGCAGAACGTCCAGAAACGCTTCCAAGCGCCCTCGTTCATCCTGTGCGTCACACGAAACGCAAACCGCTCTAACGGCGCGAGCACCGACAACTCGGCCGCTGTCGGCTCGCGCACGCTTAACACGCATGCTGTCGGCTGCTCAAGTGTTTGTGAAGCTGCCTCTGGTTCGATTTGGGACATCTTTAGGCTAGTCCCAAGTCTAACGTCCAGCGTCATTGACGCCTGTTGAGCATGAGACTTGCGACTTGGGGCTTGAGACATATTATCAGTCAATCGAAAAATATTTCGCCGCTTCGTGATGTACGATGATCGCGGAGGTGGACTGTTCCGGTTCAAGCTGAAACTCCTCCGAGAGCGTCACGTCGATGCGGGCCGGGTCGAGCAATTCGAAGAGCTTCGTTTGATCTTCAAGCTTCGGGCATGCGGGATAGCCGAAGCTGAAGCGTGAGCCTTGATAGCCTTGATGAAAGAGCTTCGCCAACTCCGGCGCATCTTTAGCGGCGATGCCGAGTTCTGCGCGGACGCGCTTGTGCCAGAGTTCGGCGAGGGCTTCGGCCGCTTCGACGCTGAGACCGTGAAAATAGAGATAGTCGGCATAGTTGTCGGCGGCAAACAACTCGTGCGCATATTGGCTTGCGCGCCGCCCGACGGTGACGAGTTGGAACGCGACCACGTCCATGCAGCCTGAGTCTTGGGCGGCGAAGTAGTCGGCCAGACAGAGTCGCTTGCCTGCGGGCTGGCGCGGGAAGGTGAAGCGCTGGCGCTCGGTGCGCTCGTCGGCTTGATAGATGATGAGATCGTTGCCGACGGATTGACACGGAAAGTAGCCGTAGACGACACGCGGCACAAGCAGTTCTTCGCGCTCGGAGCGAGCTTTGATGGCTTCGTAGATGGGGCGCACTTTCTCTGCGACGAGCGCACGATACTCTGCCGCCGAACGGCGTCCCTGTTTGAACTGCCACTGCCCTTTGAACAGCGCCGGCTCGTTGACGAAGGCGAACACATCTGCGAGCGGGATGTCGTCAACGACACGCGAACCGTAGAAGGGCGCGCGCGGGATGGGCACGTCCGCGCGTACATCGGAGCGGCGCGTGTGCGCCGTGTCAAGATCAGGATTGAGCACGCCGCGCGGGCGCGCGGGTTTGCGTATGCCAAGTTTAGCTTCCTCACCGATCAATTCTTCGGCTTCTTCACTCGCGCCATTACCATCAGCGCCCGCCGCCGTCACCTTGGCCTGTTCCGCTGGCGCGGGCACGCCACCCGCGAGCAAGTCCATCGTGTGCAGACCGTCGAAGGCGTCGCGTGCGTAGAAGAGTTGACCTTGATAGAGCGTCTTCAAATCCTCATCGACGTAGCGCCGTGTGAGCGCCGCGCCGCCCAACACGACCGGCACATTGAGTCCGCGTTCGTTCATCAACTCAAGGTTCTCGCGCATGATCAGAGTGGACTTAACGAGCAACCCGGACATGCCGATAGCGTCCGCGCCGTGCTCCGTGTAGGCGCTGAGGATATTCTCAATCGTTTGCTTGATGCCGAGATTGATGACGCGATAGCCGTTGTTCGTCAGGATGATGTCCACGAGATTCTTGCCGATGTCGTGTACGTCGCCCTTGACGGTCGCGAGGATCATTGTGCCCTTCGCCGTCGCGCCGCCCACCTTTTCCATGAAAGGTTCGAGAAAGCGCACCGCCGTCTTCATCACCTCCGCCGATTGCAGCACGAATGGCAACTGCATCTGGCCGCTGCCGAACAGATCGCCGACCGTCTTCATCCCGTCAAGCAGAATGTTGTTGATGATGGCGAGCGCCGGATAGCTTTGGAGCGCGAGGTTGAGATTATCTTCCAAGCCGATCTTCTCGCCATCGATAATGTGGCGCTTTAGGCGCTCCTCGACCGGCAGGTTTTCATCCGCCTGTATAGCCTTCTTCGACGACACGCCGGCAAACAGGGTCGTAAACTCGGTGAGCGGATCATACGTGCAGATGTCGCCATCGAATTTGCGCTCGTCGTAGATAAGCTCGCGCGCGACTTCAAGCTGGCGCGCGTCGATGCGATTGAGCGGCACGATCTTGCTCGCGTTGACGATGGCCGCATCAAGCCCGGCGGCCGTCGCCTCGTGCAGAAAGACCGAGTTCAACACGACGCGCGAGGCCGGCGAGAGACCGAAGGAGATGTTCGAGACGCCGAGAATGGTGAACGCGCCGGGCAGTTCCTGTTTGATCCGACGCAACGAAGCGATGGTCTCGGCCGCGTTGCGCCGATCCTCTTCGATGCCGGTCGAGATGGGCAGCGCGAGCGGGTCGAAGAAGATGTCCGCGGCCGGCAGACCCAATTCTATCGTCGCTTGCTCATATGCGCGTTTGGCAATGGCAAGTTTGCCGTCGGCCGTGCGCGCCATGCCCTGCTCGTCAATCGTGCCGACGACGACGCTTGCGCCGTAGCTTTGCGCCAACTCAATGACCTTGACGAAGCGCGGCACGCCGTCTTCATAGTTCGTCGAATTCAGAATGCACTTGCCGCCCGCGTGCTGTAGGCCCGCCTCCATCTTCTGCCATTCGGTCGAGTCGAACATGAGCGGGATGCGCACTTGCGTGACGAGTCGCGCGGCCAACTCGTGCATGTCCTTTTCACCATCGCGCCCGACGTAGTCCACGTTCACGTCGAGGATGTGCGCGCCCTCGCGTTCCTGTGCGCGCGCGAGCGAGACCAGCCCGTCCCAATCTTCCGCGTTCAGCAACTCGCGCATCTTCTTCGAGCCGGACGCGTTGACGCGCTCGCCAACGATCAGAAACGAAGTGTCCTGCACGTAGGGCTGTTGCATGTAGATCGAGGCGGCCGCAGGCGTGAGTTTCGCGTTACGCACCTTCGGCGTGAGTTGTGCCATCGCTTCAACCACCAACTTCAAGTGCGCGGGCGTCGTGCCGCAACAGCCGCCTACGATGTTCGCGCCGAAGTCTCTGGCGAAATGGACGATCTGCGCGCTGAAGGATTCGGGCGTTTCGTCATAGTGCATCTTGCCTTCTTTGACTTCGGGCAAGCCGGCATTAGGCAAGACGGAAACTGGCAGCGGGGCGTTCTCGCACAAGTAACGCAGATGCTCGGTCATGTGCTTGGGGCCTGTGCCGCAATTCATCCCGACGACATCAATCGGGAACGGCGCGAGCGTCGTCAGAGCCGCGTTAATCTCTGTACCGTTGAGCATCACGCCGTTCTGTTCGATTGTCACCTGCGCAATAACGGGCACACGCCGCGCACCGCGTTTGAACTCGGCGAAGATAGCGCCGAGCGCGGCTTTGGTCTGCAACAAGTCCTGACAGGTCTCTACGATGAGCAAGTCTACGCCACCATCGAGCAGACCCCGCGCTAGTTCAGCGTAAGCTGCTTTGATCGTGCGAAAATCAATCTGCCCCAAGGTCGGCAGCTTCGTGCCCGGCCCCATCGAGCCGGCCACCCAACGTGGTCGCGCGCTCGTGCTGTAGTCGCCGGCGATCTGTTTGGCAAGTTGGGCCGCTTTGACGCTAAGCTCATATGCCATATGCCCGATGCCGTACTCGTCAAGCACGTAAGGGATCGCGCCAAACGAGTTGGTCTCGATCACATCGCAGCCCACATCGAGAAACCCAGCATGGACGCGTTCGACCGCGGCGGGCTTTGTGACGAGCAGGTACTCCGGGCAGCCCTCGAACTGCGGCCCGCCGTAATCGTCAACGGTCAGATTCTGCACCTGTAAGTTCGTGCCCATCGCGCCGTCGAAGACGATGATGCGTTCTTTAAGTGTGTCGAGAAAACTGCTCATCCGTGCTGGCCTCTTCCCACTTCTCGCCGACGACTCAAGACCGCCGGCATAAATTAAGCCCCGCGCTAAACAACGCGGGGCCGCGAAACTCTGCAAAGCTTGTTTTGCGTCCGTCGCTCCGTCAGGAGCCATGTGCCGAGCTGTTTAGCCGCTTATTTTACGTGGCCGCAAGTCGCCTTAACTCACCACGTTTGTTCGCAGCCTTTATTGAAACATTGACCGCCAGACGTGTCAAGAATAGAACAAGTCTGGAGTCTGGAGTCAGAAGACCAAATGTTTTGACTCCAGACTCTAGACTCCTGACTCCAGACTGTTTTTCCTTGTCAGCGGCCCTTGTTGATGCTAATTTCGCTGGCGTTCTACACAGTTTGCCCTAGGCCCCTGCGGCTATGCGACGAGCAATCTACCCCGGCTCATTCGACCCGGTTACGAACGGTCATCTCGATATTATCGAACGCGGCTGCAAGCTGTTCGATGAGATCATCGTCGCTATCGTAATCAATCCGCACAAGCAAGCGCTGTTCTCGGTCGAAGAGCGCCGCGAGTTGCTGACGGCGGCCTTGGGCGAGATTGACGACGGCGCTTGTCGTCTGGTCGTCGAAGATTTTCAGGGTCTGTTGATGGACTACGCTGCTGCGCGTGAGGTCGTCGCCATCGTACGCGGTATTCGCGCGTACTCCGATTACGAATATGAGTTGCAGATGACATTGATGAATCGGCGGCTTGAGCCGCGCATCGAGACCGTGTTCATGATGCCGGCCGAGGCTTACTCTTACGTCAGTTCACGGCTCGTTAAAGAGGTCGCGCAACTCGGCGGCTCGATCACGGGGCTAGTGCCGCCGGTAGTCGAAGCGCGTATGCGCGAGAAGTTCGGCGGCGGTTAATTGCGCGCGCAACGGTGTACAGGAACGGTGCTATACTTGCCTCGCCTTCTTATGATAGGCGTGGGCGAACGGGACTCACATAGGTTGCAACCGAACACAGGAGGGAACACGATGCCAAGAGGTGACAAGGGTAGTTACACCGACAAACAGAAACGGCAGGCCGAGCACATCGAAGAGGGTTACGAGAAGCGCGGCACGTCGAAGAAGGAGGCCGAGAAGCGGGCGTGGGCTACGGTCAACGCGGAGACCGGCGGCGGCAAGAAGAGTGGTTCGGGTCGCGGTAAGAAGACCAATAAAGCACCGGCTAAGAAGGGCGGTAAAAAGGGCGGCAAGAAAGCCGGGAAGAAGAGCGGCGGCAAGAAGCGGAGTTAAGCGGTCACAAACTCCGCCCGTAGTATCAGCGCATGGCTAAAGCGATGGCACAAACTTTCCCGCTCTCTGCGCACGTGGCGCAGATGCGTACTTCCGCGACGCTGGCGGCGATGCAGAAGGCACTGGCCCTGCGCGCCGCCGGCGTAGACGTAGTTGATCTCGGCGCGGGCGAACCGGACTTCGACACGCCGGAACACATCAAGCGCGCCGCCATCGAAGCGTTGCAGCAGGGCCAGACGAAATACACCGACACGGGCGGCACGCGCGCACTGCAAGAGTCCATCATCAATTACTACGAGCGCGAGTTCGGCACACGCTACGACCGCAAAGAGGTGATGGCGACGGCAGGCGGTAAGCAGGCGATCTTCAACGCGGTCGTCTCGCTCGTGGGCCCCGGCGACGAAGTGCTGATCCCGCGGCCCTATTGGGTCTCCTTCCCGGAAATGGTCACGTTCGCCGGTGCGACCCCTGTCTTGATCGAGATGGAAGAGAGCGGGTTTCATTTAACGGCCGAACAAGTGGCGCACTCGATCACGCCGCGCACCAAACTCATCATCATCAACTCGCCGTCGAACCCTTCGGGACGCGTGATCCCGCCCGCCGAGTTCCAACGCATCCTTGAAGTCTGCGCCGAGCACAACGTGTATGTGATCTCGGACGAGTGCTATCTGAATTTCGTGTACGCACCGGCGCGCGTGTTCAGCGTGGCGAGCCTCGCACCGGAGTTGCGCGCGCGGCTGTGTATCGCCGGTTCTTTCTCAAAGACCTACGCGATGACCGGTTGGCGCTTGGGCTATGCGCTTGCACCCGCGCCCTGGATCGCCGCTATGCTCAAAGTGCAGGGACACTCGACGAGCAACCCGAACTCGGTCGCGCAGCACGCGGCGGCCGAAGCTTTGAACGCATCGCAAGCTTGTGTGGCCGACATGCTCGCGGAATACGCGCGTCGGCGTGCGTGGCTCATCAAGGCGCTCGCGGAGATTCCGGGCTTCCGTTGTTTTGAGCCGGAAGGGGCGTTCTATGCTTTCCCCGATGTGCGCGGCTGTCTAGGCAAAGATGTGCGCACGTCGGGCGCGTTCGCCGAGAAGCTTGTTGACGACGAACAGACGGTCGTGACTGACGGCGCGGGCTTCGGCGCGGAAGGCTTCATACGCATCTCCTACGCCACTTCGCTTGAACGCTTGCAAGAGGGCGTGCGCCGCATCCGCCGCGTTGCGGAGAAATGCGCGAGTTAATTACCAAGGACTCGACACAAAGAAGAGGGGGCGAACAGCTTATGTGCTTTTCGCCCCTGACTTTTTTTACCGGCTTGAGCGCCGTTTAGTAGATGTTGAAGTTGTAAGAGATGACGACGTACTGCGAGACCCTGTGCCCATCCTTCTCCGCCGGGATGAACTGAATGCGCTTCGCCGCTTCAATCGCCTTCTCCGTCAATCCATCTGGCAAGCGCTTCACGGGCTGAATACTTGAGACTGTCCCGCTCGACGTTAAGACCAAACGCAACAGCACCTCGCCCGTCACGTTGTTCTTGCGTGCTTCTTCCGTAAAGTCCGGCGTCGGCTTCGACGTGATTACAGCGCGCTTCGTCACATCCTTCTGGCTAAAGGTCTTGCTATAGTCCGTGCCGCCGCCACCGCCGCCGGGGCCGCCGCCGCCTTCATTTCTGTCGCCGCCGCCGGTGTTGCCGCCGCGACCGGGGCCGACACCGCCGCCCTCGCCAGAACCAACGCCGCCGCCTGTCCCTGTGCCGATACCATTACCTGTACCGGGGCCGGAACTCGTCTCCGTTGACTTCGACTTCGGGTCGCCGTAAGGCAGCGGCCGCGGGTCAGGCGGGAACAAGACCGAATCGGCATCAATGCTGGCTGCCACCGGCAGACTTGGATTTTTAATGACCGGCGGATGCGGATCAGGCGCAACCACCTGCGGGATAGTCAAAGACGCGGGCGGTAGTTTACCGAAAGACGCGGGCTTGGTCTCCATCCGGCCACCGCCGCCGCCGCCGCCCGGTTTTTCAAACTTGGGCTTTGCGCCGCCGCCATTACCTTTAGCTCCACCGGCCGGGCCTTCGTCCGGCTTCTTCTGCTCTTCGGGAATGTCCGTGACCAGCCCTTGAAACTCAAGGTCTTCGCGTACCTTATCGGCCGTGTCGTGAGATCGGTTCCGGAAATTTTCGTATGCGATATAGCCGACACCGGCCATCAACATAAACGTCAACGCGGCAAGGATGCCGACCACTGCCGTTGTGTGCTTCGCGCGCATGCGGTCGAGCAGGGCAATCACGGCCCCGCATAGCGCCAGCGCCGCGAAGGCGATGCCCATTGTCTTGATCGAGACGGCTTGATGCGATTGGAAACTATCAAAGGCGGCGACGACGCCGGCGATCAGGATCAGACCGGCGAAAGCGGCGATAATGCCCTTGGCGACGTTCGGCTGCGCGATGAAGTTGGCGAAGCCGCGACTGTAAGCGCGCGCGCCTCGTTTGAGAAAGCCGCCCGGATCGCGTTTGAACTCGGGCCAAGTTAAACCGGCTTCATGCCCAATCGCGCGCGTTTCAGTCGTCAGGCGTCGGATCAGACCCTGATCTTCGAGGATCGTCAGATGATACTCTTCGCGCGCGCTACTACTGCTGCTCGCGCCTGCTCCGGCGGCGGCGGCATTAGCTGACTCTTCGCGCCCCGCGCTGGCGGCCCAAGTATCTTCGCCCGAGGCCGTCGTCTCGCTCGTGGTCGCGTAAACCGCGCCCTCTTCGCGCTCAAGGCGGCCCGTGGCAACCGATTCGGCCGCCGCCGGGTTGAAGCCGTTCGACAACGGCGTGCCGTCAACCGGACAGAAGCCAAACTTATCGGCGAAATCTTCCTGGCAGGTCGGACATCTCTTCATCGTCTCTTCCTAACTCAAACGGTCTTGCTGTTTATTTACCCCGCTGTGGCGGTGCAACTTGTGCCCGGCTAAACGCCCCCAGCATTATACATGAATAGTTGCGCGTTGTGTCTCGGCCGAAACGCACAAACCCCGCGCTCAACAGCCTTAGATGCAGGTCAGCGCCGGTCGGGTTTCCGCGCAAACGAAAGAAGTTTAACCGTTTGGGGCGCGCGGTTGACGCTCGCGCCGGCCGGCAACTAAACTGCTGCGGGCAACTCCCCGCGCCGTTCCTACAGTCAGATGCAAGACGCGCCGACCCGGTTTTCGTTACATGGTCGCCGCGTTGACCGGACAATAACTTCGCCGTGCCCTGAAATGATGCGCCCCATAACATCTTCCGCCGCCTACCTGCGCACGCTCCTCGCTTGCGCCTTAATCTTGACCGTTGGAGCCGGCGTGCCCGTGCTGCCGCGCAGTCCGCAGACGGCTGCGGCCGAGCCACAACGCGAGCGCTTGCTCAACGGGCTGCCGATTCTCTTCTCCTATCGCGCCGGCGACCCGCAGGTCTTGCTCAAGCTGCGCATACAGAGCGGCGCGGCGTTCGACCTTGCCGGCAAAGAGGGCTTGATGACCCTCTTGGGCGACATGCTCTTCCCAGACCCGACCACGCGCGAGTTCGTCGCGGACGAGTTGGGCGGGCGGCTGGAAGTCGCGACTGACTACGATCACATCGACGTGACGCTCGCGGGCCGCGCCGACGAATTCCAGCGACTGGCCGAACTGCTGCGGAACGCACTCGTCAACGCACGCATCGTCGCCGACGATGTCATACGTCTCCGCGCCGAACGGATCAAGGCCGCGCAAGCCGCGACTCAAGCGCCCGCGGCCATGGCTGATCGCACCGTCGCCGCGCGGCTCTACGGCACACATCCTTACGGCCGGCTCGTCGCCGGCACGGCCGAGTCGCTGGCCCGCATAGACCGCGTCGATCTGCTGCTTGCGCGCGACCGCTTCCTAACGGCCGACAATGCGCGGCTCGTCGTCATCGGCGGCGTCGAGCCGGCCCGCGCGCTGCGCGTCTTCCGCCAGTTCCTCGGCGCATGGCGCAAGAGCGAGACGCTTGTGCCGGCCACTTTCCGCCAGCCCGTCGCACCTGCGCCGCGCACGCTCGTCGTCGATCAGCCCGGCGCAGACAGCGCAGAGGTGCGTCTGGCAGTGCGCGGTCTGGCCCGCACCGACCGCGATCAAATTGCGGCGCAGGTGCTGGCCGCCGTTGCGCGCACGCGTTGGCTGGCCGCGCTCGATAAACTGACACCGGACAACGTCGCCGTCCGGCACGAGCAGCACGCGCTCGGCGGCCTCTGGCAGATGAGCGCGCGTGTGCGCCCAGCCACCGCCGCGCAGACGCTTGAAGCGGCCCGTGCAACTTTGCATGCGCTCGTCGCCACGCCGCTCACCGTCGCGGAGCTTGAACAGGCCAGACGCGAGACGGCTGCGCTCATCAACGGTAACAAGCAACCTGATCTCGCCCTCGCCGATCAATGGCTCGATGCGGAAACTTACGGCAGTACCGTTGACGCCGAGCAACGCACGCTCGCCGAGTTGACGCCCGGCGATGTGCAACGTGTCGCCGCGCGTCTGTTCAAAGATGCAGGCGTGGCGACTGCCGCCGTCGGCCCGGTCGCCGAGTTGCGCGAACAATTAGCGCGCACGAGTAGCGGCGTCGAAGTCTTTGCCGCCCCGGCGCAGCCCATACCCAGCCCCGTGCCCGCGCGCCGCCCGTAATCATTTCACAAGCAAAATGCAAGTCAGCGACAACCCACAGGTGCAGGCTTGTGGCTAAGGTTGCGATGACAAAAAGTATTCCGGACAAAGAACAACAGTTGGAACACGCGCGTCGTGTGCGTGCGATGTTCGCGGGGATCGCTACCCGCTACGATCTTTTAAATCATCTGCTGTCGGGCAACACCGACCGGCGCTGGCGGCAGTTGGTCGCTGCGAAGCTGCGCCCCGCATTCAAGCCGGGCACGCGCACGCTAGACGTGGCCTGCGGCACGGGCGATCTTGCGCTCACGCTGGCGGAAGCTGGCGCGCACAATGTCGTCGGTCTCGACTTCTGCCGGCCGATGCTTGAACTGGCCGCGCGTAAAGCTAAGGCGCGCGGGCGCGTCGTGCCCTTCATTGAAGGCGACGCGCTACGCTTGCCCTTCGCCGAGGCGACGTTCGACGTGGTGACCATCGCCTTCGGGCTGCGCAATCTGGCGAGCATCGAAGCGGGTCTCGGCGAGTTACGGCGCGTGCTCAGGCCCGGCGGCACGTTTGCGGTGCTTGAATTCTCTCACCCCGTCGTGCCGGGTTTTCGCGCGCTGTTTCAGTTCTACTTCACGCGCGTGCTGCCGCGTCTGGGTGGACTGGTGAGCGGCTCGCGCAGCGCTTACGAGTATCTGCCCGAGTCGGTCGCGCACTTTCCGGATCAGCGTGAGTTGGCCGCACTGATGCGCGCTGTTGGGTTTGACAAAGTCGAGTGCCGGAATTTAACCGGCGGCATCGCGGCGCTTCACACGGGCGCGCGCACGGTTTGACAATCAGTTTGATTGCGCCGCACCTCGTCAGCGCAATCGCGTAACGTAGCCCGATGGGCTTGCGTTCGTCTGACCGCTTGTTGGTTGTCGGGGCCGACGTGTGGTCAAGCGACGCAAGTTCCATCGGGCTACGTGTTTTTGAACGTAAATCGTGAATCGTAAATCGTGACTAGAGATCAGAGTTTTTCTATTCACGATTTACTCTTTTCAAGTGCTATCATCCCGCCGCAGTTGCTATTCACACTGAAACCACTAAGTCGCCGAGCGAGGCTAATAGCTAACCGCTATTAGCTGACAGCTTCTTTTGCAATGAAGAAGTTATTCAATGTTGCGCGCCGCCTCGCCATGTTGCTGCTCGTCGTGTGGACGGTGGTGTCTTTGGTCACGCTGCTAATCGAGCTTGTGCCCGGCGACCCGGCCGTGGCGACTCTGGGCGAGCAGGCGACGGCTGAACAGATCGAGCAGTTCAAAGAAAAGCACGGCCTGAACCGCCCCGCCTTCTTCATCACCTATACGCGCGCCGAACAGGGCGCACGCCACTTGCGCTGGCACGGCGCGGATAATCGCTATGTTGACTACTGGCGCGGCATACTGCACGGCGACATGGGCACGTCGTTTCGCACAGACCGCCCCGTGCTTGAGTTGATCATGCAACGCTACCCGGCGACGATTGAACTCGCCGTCGCGGCACTGCTGGTCGCCGTCGCCATCGCCATCCCGCTCGGCGTCGTCGCCGGCACAAGCCGCGGCACGTGGCTCGACAATCTGCTTTCGGTCGTTGCACTGGTCGGCATTAGCCTGCCCGGTTTTGTGTTAGGGCCGATGCTCATCTACATCTTTGCCGTGCGGCTGGGTTGGGTCGCGCCATCTGGCCGCTTCGAGTTGAGCGACATCATTCTGCCGGCGGTGACGCTGGGCGCGGCACTCTCTGCGCTGCTGACGCGCATGGTGCGCTCGTCCGTGATCGAAGAACTCAACGAGGATTACGTCCGCACGGCCCGCGCCAAAGGTTTGAGCGAGCGCACGGTCGTCTACAAACACGTGTTGAAGAACGGGCTGATCCCGGTCGTCACCATCCTCGGCTTACAACTCGGCGTGCTGCTCGCCGGCGCTATCATCACGGAGAAAATTTTCAACTGGCCCGGCCTCGGTCTGCTGCTCATCGACGACGGCATCAGCAAACGCGACTACCGGCTCGTGCAAGGCTGCGTCCTCGTCATCAGCATCACATATATTTTGGCCAACACGCTCACGGATTTAATTTATCGCTGGCTTGACCCGCGAATAAGAGTTTCCTGATTGCGGATTTCGGATGGCGGAATGCGGATTGAAGAAACACACTTGCGCGCGATAACATTATTCACTCCGCTTCCGCCATCCGAAATCCGCATTCCGCAATCGACATGAATCGTCTCGCTATCTTTGGTCTGGTTGTGGTGGTGCTGCTGGTCTTGGTGGCGCTGGGTGCGCCGTTGATTGCGACGCACGATGTGGGCGCGACCGATTTGGCGCACCGGCTGCTGCCGCCGTCGAGCGAGCACTGGTTCGGCACGGACGCGACGGGGCGCGACATCTTCTCGCGTCTGGTCTATGGCACGCGCATCTCTTTGCGCGTGGGGCTGACGGTGGTCGCCGTCTCATCTGCCGTCGGCATCGTCATCGGCGCGCTCGCGGGCTATTACGGCGGCTGGGTAGATCGTTTCATCTCAGGTTATCTGCTCAACGTCTTTCTCGCGTTTCCCGGTCTGCTGCTGGCGATTGCGATGGTAGCTTTTTTGGGCGTGGGGCTGAACAAGTTGATCTTCGCGCTTTGCGTGATCGGCTGGGTCGGTTACGCGCGCGTGATGCGCGGGCAGGTGTTGAAGGTGCGCGAGTACGACTTCGTGCAAGCGGTGCGTGCGCTCGGGGCGAGCGACCTGCGCATACTTTTCCGGCACGTGCTGCCGAACGCAATTCAGCCGCTCATCGTGCAGGCAAGCCTCGGCATGGCGGGCGCGGTCTTGTCGGAAGCGACGCTCTCGTTCCTTGGTCTTGGCGTGCCGCCGCCCGCGCCTTCGTGGGGCGTGATGCTCGAAGAGGGGCGCGACCTCTCCACGCTCGCCACCGCTCCGCACGCGCTGATCATCCCCGGCATCGCCATCGCGCTTACGGTGTTGGCCTTCAACTTTATCGGCGACGGACTACGTGAGTATCTCGATCCGCGCCAGCGTAAACGCTGACCGTGTCTGTTGCGTCTTATATGCAAGTACCGCGTTAAGATGAAGAGGAGGAATTATGAGAACGCTGCTTTGCCTGATCACACTGACACTACTAACGACTGTCCCCGCCCAAGCGCAAGACAGTTACAAGCTGCCTGACCTGCACACCGTCAAGACCGCGACGCTCTCGCCCTCGTACAGTTGCCGCTCGGCCGAAGAGTTCAGGAGAGGCTATGAAGGCACAGCCCTCTTCCTGTCCGCTTATGCGAAACAGCGCAACAGCCCCGATCTGCTCTTTAACGGCGCGTGCCGCAGCGAGGATTCTTTCGAGGCCGCGACGGCGGGCGACGACATGGCGCTGCTCGCCGATCTCGGCACGGGGCTGACGCTGGAAAACATCTCCGCGCAGGATGTGTACAGCACATTCGGCCCGAACAAGCCGCCGTTTGTGCAAGAGACACGCTATGTCAGCCTAGTGCCGGTTAAGCTGAATCACACATACGTGGTCGTGCTCAACAAGAGCGAGATTCGCGGGTTGTTTATTTTCACAGTCGTCGGCTACGAACCCAATCAACGGGTCGAGTTGCGCTACATCGTCAAGAACTATCAAGTGCAACAGACCCGCGCCCAATCGCCCGGCTTCGACTGGGGGAAGACCAACCACTGATGCTCGCGCCCAGGACACCGAAACATCCGCTGCGTCCGCTCCGGTCAAGATAGCTAATGGCTAACAGCTAACAGCTTCTTTATGCTCGCCTTCTACACGCCGCGCTATTACGCTAACATTGGTGCGGGGCACGTCTTTCCAATCCGGAAATTCGAGTTGGTGCGCGACCGGCTGCTCGGCGAGGGCACGTTGCGCGCCGGTGATCTGAAAGAGCCAGCGCCGGCCGCGCTGGCGGACGTGTTGCTGGTGCACGCGGAAGACTATGTGACGCGGCTGCGGGCGGGTGCGCTGACCGCGCGCGAGTTGCGGCGGCTGGGTTTGCCTTGGTCGAAGGCGTTGGTGCGTCGTTCATTCTTAGCAGCGGGCGGGACGTTGAGCGCTGCCCGCCATGCCATGACTGCGGGTGTCGCGTCGAACCTCGCGGGTGGTACGCATCACGCCTTCCCGGATCACGGCGAGGGTTTCTGCGTGCTCAACGACGTAGCGATTGCGATCCGCGCGCTCGCACGCGACGGGCGGCTGACGCGCGCGGCGGTCATCGATTGCGACGTGCATCAGGGCAATGGGACGGCCACGATCTTTGCCGACGATCCGTCCGTCTTCACCTTCTCGATGCACGGCGCGAAGAACTATCCGCTCTTTAAAGCTCGCTCGACGCTCGACGTGGAACTGGCGGACGCCACCAGCGACCCAGAGTATTTGCAGACGCTCGCCGCACACTTGCCGCACGTCTTCGCGCACAACCCCGATCTAATCTTCTACCTCGGCGGCGCAGACCCATACGTGCACGACCAGTTGGGCCGCCTTGCCATGACCATCGCGGGCTTGCGCGCGCGCGACGAGTTTGTGCTGGCCGCGTGCCGCGAGTGCAACATACCTGTCGTCACGGTCATGTCCGGCGGTTACGCTGCCGAGATCAGTGATACGGTTGAGATTCACTGCAACACAATTCGCGCTGTGCGCAAAGTTTTCGCGCGCGCCGACGCGACTATGGCCGAGGCCACAGGCGCATAAGCTTCCGCGCCCGCTCTGTGCGCGCCGCCGATCTGTGATAAGTATATTGTCGTGTTGAGAGTGGCTTGGAAAGCAGTAAAGCTCATCGCGCTCGGCGTGTTCGCGTTCCTTGTCTTGTGGCTCGTCTACGAGTTGGCGACATTTCCGAACGTGGCGAAGCTGCGCGCCGATAACCCGCAGACGACCGCCGTGATCGAGCAGCGCGCCGACGAAGCACGCGCACGCGGCGAGCAGCCGAAGCGTTATCAACTCTGGCTCCCGCTCGAACACATCTCGCCGAACCTCCAACGCGCCGTCATCGCGGGCGAGGATACAAACTTCATGACGCATCACGGCTTCGACTATGAAGCCATTCAGAAAGCTTGGGACGAGGCCCAGCGCACGGCCGCCGAGGAAGCGAAGAAAGAGGGCGACACAGATCAGTCGAGTTGGATACCGCAGATGCCCAGCTTCAAGCGCGGCGCTTCGACCATCTCGCAACAATTGGCGAAGAACCTCTATCTCACAACCGAGCGCTCCATCCTGCGCAAAGCGCGCGAGGCCGCTATCACCTACTATCTGGAAAAGAAGCTGTCGAAGCGGCGCATCCTCGAACTCTACCTCAACGTGATCGAATGGGGCGACGGCGTCTACGGCGCGGAAGCGGCTGCGCGTACCTACTTCAACAAATCGGCCGCGAACCTGACGCCGCAAGAGGCCGCCTACCTCTCGGCCATGATCCCGAACCCGCGCACCATCTTCAATCCCAAGGTCAACCCAAAGCGCGTCATCCGCCGCCAACGCGTCATCCTGCGCGGTATGCCTTACGTTCGCATTCCTTGAACGTTCGTATATTAAAAATGACTGTGCATCTTTGATGGATAACGAAAGAGGCTTAAGTTATGACTGCTAAGACCAGAAGAGTGTTCATTGTATTGTGCATAACCGTGCAGATGTTAATCCTCTCAGGCCATGGTATGGCTCAAACTAATGTTCCTGATCCGCTAAATCAGAAGGCTACGCTAGTAATCGACAACAATGCATATTTTATCTTGCGAGTGCTTTCGTTAAAGACTAAGGTTCCGATTGGATTTGAGGCCTTACCTGATGAGCTTAGTAGAAAAGGCAGTAGCGCGATCAGTATTAATGTTAATCCGGGAACAGTGCGTGACGCACTGGAAGCAATCGTTCAAGCTGATAACAGATATACATGGGAGCTTGTGAACGGGGTAATTAATGTATTCCCTAAGGATCATCAGAGCAGTATCTCAGATATTGAGATACCCCAATTCAACGTCAATGACGAGGAAATAGCGGGAATAGGATTTATCATTACTGATCTCCCAGAGGTTCGGGCCAAGCTAAAAACTCTCGGAGTCGCTGATAATAGAATGTCAGATCATGGGAGTGCTCAACAACTAAAGGCCCGAGTATCATTTACCCTATCAAAATTAACTGTACGAGAGATTTTGAATGAGATGATTAAATGTAACTACATCAACTACTGGGTCATAGTAAGGTACGGCGATAGTAATGAGCTTATCAGGGTCCAACTTTTTTAGGGCTTGACCTTTACAATCAATGCGTATTTACAAGAGAGCCGATTTCATTCGCGTGGTAGTTACAATCTCTAGCTCGGCGATACCGGTAGCCCTAAGCAATCCGGGTAAGCGATTACAGGCTAGAGCAACCCGCGTGTCCATGTGCATATTGAACGTTATCAGAGCATCCTCAATCTATAGACTTTCCCTATAGCACCTCAACCATCCGCCGCTCTATCACAAGCAGCACTACAACGTGCGCGGGCAGATCTACGACGTAAGATTGAGCATGCAGTCGTGGCAGACCGACCAGTGGAACTGGAATCGCGGCGGAGTGTTCAACGATTACGACTAGGTCCCTTCCTCATTCTTCTTTCTAAGAGTTACTTTAGCAGCTAGAATAGTCGCTGGCGCGCACGGCGAAAGACAAGCGCCACAGCTAAAGAGGAAAGTCGTAATCATGCAAACAGAAACTCTCATCGAGAAGATCAAAGGGTTACCGCCGGAGCGGCTTAGTGAGGTCGAGGACTTCGTTGACTTCATCGCGCAACGCAGTGCGACGACAGCGCGGCACGCAGCAATCACCGCTTATGCTGCCGAGTACGGGGGCACTGTCGCCGATCTCGATCCGGAGCTTGAGGCGGCAGCGCTCGAACACTGGCAAGCTGAAACGGAGGGCAGCCGGTGAAGCGCGGCGAGATATACGTGGCCGAACTCGCCCCACGCAGTGGCTCAGAGCAACAAGGGCGGCGACCCGTTATTATTCTTTCGCATGATGCGTTCAATCAAGCCTCGAACTGGCGCTCAATCATCGTCGTGCCGCTCTCGACTTCACCAGCGCAAGCGGGCCGTGGACTAACGGCGGTGGCTCTGCCGCAAGGCACAGGCGGGTTGCAGCAAGCGAGCGTTGCGCTGTGCCATCAGGTGACAACGCTTGACCGCGCTAAACTCTCGCGGCGCATCGGTGAACTCACTGCTGACCAACTGCGCCAAGTTGAAGTTGGACTGAAGGCGGCGCTTGATCTCAGTTAAAGAAAAACTCGCGTCTCTCACATCAAGAAAAACTTTACAGCGAACTCAAAAGTCCAATGTCCCACGTCCGCCTCATGGCCAGACGTGGGACATTGGACTTTAGACTTGAGACTTGCTTTAGAGTGCGAACTCGCGGGCGAGATCGAGTTCGGCTTTGCGTAACTCGAAGCGGCCGCGGCCCAAGTTGCCGGACTCTTGCAGTGCGAGGACGGCGAAGTAGTCGCGGCTGAAGGAGCGTATGAGCACCTTCATGTCGTCGAAGCCGACGATCAACTCGCGGACTTCGCCGATGCCTGTGTCCATGCCGACGCGCCGGGCGCTGCGCAAGAGCGAAGTGAACTCCGCCGCCGCCACGTCCAGATTTTTGTCGCGGGCTTCGTTGAGCATCACCTTCTCGACCGCGATGCCGTCCGTGCCCATGATGAGCGCGCCGACCGCGCCCTCTGTGCGCTCAATCAAGCGCTCAAGCGTCGCTTTGAACATGTCTAGTTGCCTCCTTGCGGGCGTTCACCGCTTGTCCCTTCGGGCCTTGCACTAGGGGGCGGCGCGGTCGTGCCCGGATTGGCGGGCGTGGCGTTCGTCGGTGTCTGCTGTTGCTGGCCAGAACCGAGCGGCGGCGGCGTGTTCGACTGCGGATTGCCGAGCGGAACGGGCTGCGGGATCGTCGCCGAGCGGGTGCGATCAGACACCGTGCCGCTCGTGGGCCGACCCTGATAGTCGGGCCGGTAGATGCGCGGCGTGATGAAGAACAACAACTCGTTCGTCGTGCGCGTCGTGGCTTTGCGCTTGAAGAGGTTGCCGATGACGGGGATGCCGGAGATGCCGGGCGTGCGGGCCTGCGTCTCGCCCTCGTTGTCGGCGAGCACGCCGCCCACGACTGTCGTGCCGCCGTCGGGGACGAGCACTTCGGTCTGCATGCGCTGAGTGTCGATACCCGGCGTGCCGAGCGAGTTGGTTAAGCTGAGGTTAACCGAGTTGTTTTCGGCCACGACCCGCAGGACAACTGTGCCCGCGTCCGTGATCTGCGGCGTGATGGAAAGGCGCAGCGGGACGGAGATGAACGTCGTGGTGAAGACCACCGCGCCGCCCGAACCAGAGCCGCCCGTCTGCGGCGACACGACCGGAATTTGCGAACCGGATTCGATCTGCGCCGGGCGATTGTTGAGCACCGTCACGCGCGGCGTGGCGACGATCTTCGCCTGCCCCTTGGTCTCGGCGGCGGTGATCAAGGCGCTGATCTGCGCCGTACCGATGATGCCGGTCGTCAAACCGATGACCGTGCTGGCCGCGTTCGCGCCCAAGCCGCGCGTCGGCTCAAGCCCAATGCCGACTGGAATACCGCCGGGGCGGAAGCCGGTCGTGTTCGTGCCGCTACTGCCGCCGCTGCCGCCGCTCGATGCATTCGGATCAGGGCTGCCGGGCGTGGTCGCAATCGAGCCACCCGACCCACGACTGCCAAGCGCCAGCGCGGAGATTTGCACGCCGAGGTCGCGGCTGAAGTTGCGGTTGGCGATGACGATGCGCGCCTCGATCTCGACCTGCGGCTCAGGCTGGTCGAGCAGCGAGACGAGCTGGCGGATCGCGTCGATGTTGTCTTTCACGTCGGTGATGATGAGCGTGTTGCTGCGCCCGTCAACTTCGACGCTGCCACGCTTCGACAAGCGGCGTGAGATGATCGGCAGGATGCCCTGATCGCCGCTCTTCCCTGTTGCGTCGCCGCCCGACCCGCCCGAAAAGCTCTGATTGCTTGAGCCGCCAGCGAACCCGCCGGTCGAGCCTGCGGCTTGCGCGAGCGTCCCGACCGCGCGCGCATAGTTCAGACGCACGAACTCGGTCACGAGCGGCGCGGCGTTCAAGCGCCCTTCGTTGATCTTCTCTTGCGAGGCGGCTTCATCGGCGAGCGTCTCGATGGTCGCCACGCGCAGGATGTTGCCCTCGACGGCGATGCCTAAGCGGTTCGCGCGCAGGATCGCATCAAGCGCGACATTCCAGGGCACGTCTGTGACGTTGACCGTGACCTTGATGTCTTTAACCGACTTGTCGATGATGAAGTTTACCCCGTACTGCTCGGTGATGTAGTTGAGGATGTCGCTGATGTCGGCGTTGACGACGTTCAGATTGATCGGCTCGCCGACGAAACCGTATTCGCCGTAATGCTTGCCTTGATCTGACGGCGCACTGCCGGCGTTGCGCACGGGCGTGGCCGAGACGACGGGGCGCGCGGGCTGCTGTTGCTGCGGCGCGTCTGCGAGGGCTGCGCTCGCATTCATTTCGCTGAGCACGGCCGTCTGTGCGCCGCCGTTCTCCGGCGTAAGCTCAAGCACAAGCTCGCTGCCGCTCAGGTATGAACGTTCGCGCACGGGTGCGAGCAGCGCCACGCGCAGACTTGCGTTGGGCTGACCGTTCGCGCCGCTAGCGCATAGCACGTTGACGCCGGAAGCGAGCGGCGACGTGACGCGATAAGAGGTAGCGATGCCTGTGGCGTCAGCGCCGGGCAGATCGACCGTGAGCGTGTGCGCATCGGCATGCCGCACACCGTAGGCGAGCGGCGCGGAAGCTGCGACCGTAATACGCGTGATTGCGCCTTCGGTCGTGGCCCGCACGGCGGTCACGAGCGACGCGGCGCGCGCCTCTGTGAAGGTAGCGAAGATGCACGCAAACGCGAGGACGAGCGCGCCTCTGCGCAGCGTGCCGGTAACGAGTCGTAACGGGTTCAGCATATTTCTTTCCTTTGACGGATGAAGGGACATAAGGCTTCTGAGCCGCCACGCGCTAACGCTCGTATGAGTCTGGAGTCGGGTTCAAGACTGCTCAAGCGCGCGCCGCACAACGCGGTCATCGCCTCTGTCGGTTAAGGGTTGCCAAAAAGCGGGTGCGCCTGCCTGCCGGCGCATGGGGTGGCCGCCTAGTCACGACTGCGTATTTAAGTCGCGGGCTACGGCGGCACGAGGACTCAACGGTTCGGCGCGGATGAAGTCTGACGCGGCCATCTTAGCGCCCGCGTTTGGTTCATACGCGCCGAGGAAAAGTTATTGCTTGACGGCCGCGGACTCTTCGGACTTGGCGGCCCCGGCTGCCTTCTCTTTCGGCGTCTCGCGCGGCTTCTCAGGTGTGCCGCTCGCAGTCATCGAATCCCTGACGGCGTTCGCTTGACCGAGGGGTTTGAACTCGACGCCCAACTCGCGTCGCCCGTCCGACCAGCGCGTCTCCTTGCGGCAGACCAGCCGGTTCTCTTCGATGGCGACGAGCATGCCGTCGTAAAACTTCTCGCCCGGATAGACGACGAACGAGAGCTTGATCGGCGTCGCTTCCACCATCGCGGCATAACCGCGCGGCGTGCGGAAGACGCCGGTCAGTTGCAACTCGCTCAAGAGCAGCGCCGTCGTCGGCTTCGGCGCGGGCTGCTGCATGTTCATCATCATGGCCTTCTGCACCTTGTACGCGTCGATACGCGCTTGGATCGCGGGCGGCGCGACCAGAGTCGGCACGTTCTTCGCCTTTTTCTTTGGCGCTGGCCGCCAGGCAACGAACGGGTCGCGCGCGGTCGAGCGATAAGTCGTACTCGCCTTCTGTGCCTGCGCCGTAAAGGCGGCGCTCAGCGTGAATGCGACAAAAGCTGCTTGGCGAATCATCTTGGTGTGTCTCTTCATGATCTGCTTCCTTGGGACATCTTGCGCCGTGCGCGGATGGCTGACTGGCGATCTGTACAAGTTAATTGGTCTTGGACGCGGGCAACGCTGCTGCCGGCTGGGCCGGCGCGCCCGCCACGGGCTGTGCACCGGCCGGGACGCGCGACGATTGCAACTTCTCAGGCGACGAGTAGTAGGCGGTCAGAAGGAACTGCGCGCCAATGGTCTGGCCCGCGCGTTTGAGATCGTCCTTCTTGTCGTCGATGCGCAGGAGCTTGAAGTCGCTGATTGAGACGATACGTTGATAAGCGGCGATCTGCGCGAAGAACGCGCCGATGTTGTTGTAGTTGCCGTTGACCTCGATCTCGATGGGCTTGCCGGAATAGAAGCTCTCCTGCACATCGTCCTTCGGCGTGAAGCGCTGGACGGAGAGGTTATTCTTGGCGCGCTCCTGTATGCCGGCCAGCACGTTCGTCAACTCGCGCTGTTCGGGCAGCAAGGCTTTCAGGTCGTCGTAATCGGCCTGCGCGCGGGCGTAAGCCGCTTTGAACTCATTCAAACGCTGCTGCGCGATCTGTGCTTTGGCATTGGCGGCGAGCAGTTGATCAACCTGCGCCTGTATCTCTTTGGTCTCGGCCCGCGTGCCACTGGTGACGAAGTACCAGAAGCTGCCGTAGATGAGTCCGGCCACGACGAGCATCAGGACGAGTTGCAAGTACCAGGGCTGTTGCTGCAATGATTCGAGTCTTGACATGGCGTTTTAACTTTCCTTGGGAACGATACGCTGTTGGTGCGAGGGTTTACTTCTGCGCGACCTGTGTGGCGGCGGGTGTATTGGCGGCCGGCTTGTTGCCGTTCGCGGCGGGTTGGCTGCCCGCAGGCACGTATTTGCACTTGACGGTAAAGCTCACGGTCTGCGGTTTCACATCCTCTGGATTGGCGGCGGCGGTCGCCGCGTTCGCCGGCATATCGGCTGGCGGCTTGAGCAGTTCGCGCTTGACCTCGATGCTGACGTTGGTGAACATGCCGGACGAGAATTCGAGGCTGCGCCCGAACTGCGTCACTGCGGCCTCGTTTGGCGAGTCGCCGGTGAGAGTCAAGCTGCCGTCCTTCTGCTCGATGCTGGCGAGCCGGAAATCTTGAATCTTCGGTAGGCGCTCGTTGATGGATGAAAGCACGGCGACGGGGCCTTGCTGTGACTCGCGCAGGTGTTTGATCGCGTCGATGCGCGTCTGCACGTCCTGCGTCTTCTTCTCTAGTTCGGCCTGTTCGCGCTTGACCGCTGCCATCTGTGCGGCGATGCGCTGCTGCTCTTCAAGCTGCGTCTGCGCGGCTGCCTTGGCCGAGTGCGCGGTCGAGTAATCGAAGAACATGCCGAGACCGGTCAGCGCGACGACCACGAGGAGCAACAGCTTGCCCTGCATGCGCGGGCTGGCGACGCGCGCCTCGACGGCTGCGAAGCCGGGCGCTTTGTCTGTCACCGAATCTAACAGGTTGACTTTAATCATTACGCGTCTACTCCTCTCAAAGCTAACCCGACCGCGACGGCCATCTCCGGCATCACTTCGCGCAGGTAATCGGGATCGAACCGGCGGGCATCAACCTTGATCCGGCGGAACGGATCAAAGTGCTCGACGCTCAACTCAAAACGGTTCGCCAGATAAGCCGCCAGCCCCGGCAACTTCGAGCAGCCGCCGGAGATCAGAATCTTGCGCACGCTTGATTCGCCGTCGTCCGAAGTCGCGCGGTAGAAGTCGAACGTCTTCTGGATTTCGAGCGCGAGGATGTCGGAGACGGTTTCGAGCACAGGGCCGATGTCGCGCTGCTGCGCGCCGTCGGGCAGCGGCCCGCCGCGCTTGACGACTTCCGCTTGCTCAAACGTCAGCCCCAACTCTTTCTGCAAGAGCGCCGTGTACTGGTTGCCGCCGACCGAAACGTCGCGTGTGAAGACGCTGCGCGTGCCTTGCAGGATGTTGATGTTCATCGTGGCCGCGCCGATGTTGAGGAGCGCCACGGTCTGGTCAGGCGTCGGCTCGTAGTTGATCTCGTAGCAGTTCTGGAGGGCGAACGCGTCCACGTCGATGATGGCCGGCTGCTTGCCCGCAAGCTGGATCGCCTGCTTGATGTTGGCGACGAAATCGCGCTTGCAAGCGGCGAGTAGAACTTGTACCGAGTCGGGATTGCGCCCCGTCACTTGATAGTCGAGGTTCACGTCCGAAATCTCGAACGGGATGTGCTCTTCGGCGTGCCAATCGATGGACTCTTCCAACTCTTCCTGGCTCATCGGCGGCACGAGGATATTCTTGACGATGACGGAGCTGCCGCTCACGCCGGCCGCAACGCGCTCGGTCTTGATCTGATGCGCGTTGAAAATGTTGGCGATGGTGCTGGAGACGATGTTCAGCTCCATGATTTGCCCATCGACGACCGTATCGGGTTGCAGCGCCTCGTGCCCGAGATGATTCAGGACGAGGTTGCCGGGCTTACCCGACAACTCGACAGCCTTGATCGAGCTTGAGCCGATATCTAAACCGACCAGATTCTTCTTAGCAGTATTTTTGCTGAACATGCGTTTACCTGTTCCTTGCGTTCTGTTGGCTACGGCTGCGGCTTGCGCGGCGCAGGCGCGCCCGAATGCGACGTGCACGCACGCGCGTGGTGCGTGAGTTATGGGCGGGACGGACTGAGTTGTTCTTCGTCATGGTTGCAGTGGCGGCGCTCAGAAGCTCTGTCCAGAGCTTGCTTGGTCAGGGTCGGTCGAGAGCCGACTCGGGCGCGCGTGGGGAAAGCGTGTGGACGGATTAGCAACTGGAACTTGTGCGCCGATTAAGTTACGAGAACGACTGTGGCGGGTTGGCTTTGGGCCTTGAATGCGTGTCGCGCCGATGCCGGTCGCCACGAGGCCCTGCTTCGGTAACCCAGCCGAGTTGGTCGCCCGTGCTGGCTGCGACCGACTCCCGTCGGCTTTGCGACCCCCGCTCACGCGGAGTGTGCCTTTCTCGGTTCAGTGTCAAAGATGTGGCCCCGTTTCGGGTCTCCGAGGTGTGCCTCGTCAGAACTCGACCGCCGGTGGAAACAAGGGGTTAGCGGTCTGCTTGTTTGTATAGGCGGGTGCCACAAGCCCACCGTCATTTGAAACTATAACTCAGTCTGTTTGACACTGTCAATCACAATTTTTATTGTTTAACTTATAGTAAAAACAGAATTTGATTCATTTTGGCAGCCCATTGGCCAATCTTTTTCTGGAAATGCAGAGAGCGTATTCCAGAATTTCCTATCGTCTAGACCTCGCGGATTTCGCGCTTACGGCGACGTTCGCAGGCGGGTGGGCAGCCGCGATAATAATAGAGCGCATCTTCATATAGCCCGCGGCTCATATGGAGCTAAACGTGTCTATTCTTCTTGCGTGCGACTTTGCGCGACGGTTAGGATGCTCATAATGAGAAACCGCCTGCGCATCTGCCTGTACGTCATCTTTGCGTTATTACTCTTGTGCGCCGCGTGGCTCTGGTGGAATCGTCCGTTGCGCGCGGACATGGCGGCTTATGTCCCTGCGGACGCGCTTCTCTATCTTGAAGCTAATAGTCTGCCCGATGTTTTGACCGGACTGACCTCAACAGACGCTTGGCAGGCACTTGCGCGACCAGCCGGACTGAAGACCGACTTTAACAGTTTGAGCCGGCTCAGTCGCGCGGTTGCTTGGACGGGCATCGGCCCGGCGGAAAGTGTGGTGCTTGCGCGTGCGCAAGTGGCTATCGTCGTGATGGGCTTGGATGCGGCGGAGGAGACGGAACAAGCGCTCCATATCAAGCCGCGCGTTGCGCTTGTCATCGAGACGCACACGAGCAAGTGGCGCGCGCAAGCCACGTTGGAAAAGATGATCGGTGATTATGCGCGCCGCACGTATGGCGACGCGCGCATGGAGCGTAAAGCATCGGACAACGTCACGTTCGTCACATGGCCGAACCCGCACGGCGGCCTGCCGATCATCGCAGCGTTTATTGATACCACAGTGATCGTCGGCAATGACGAAACTGCGGTGCAAGCGTGCCTCGCCGTACAGCGAGGCACGCGCGCGGCACTCACGAGCGACCCGCAGTTGGGCGAGATGCGCGAACGCATGCGCGCCGATGACGCGCTGGCTTTCGGTTACGCGCCGCAAGCTGGCCTGCATCGTTTGGTCGCGGTCGCCGCGTTGGCCTACGCGGGTCGGCTGGCCGATGATCCGAAAGTGCAAAGCGCCGCTGCCATTATCTTGCCGCAACTCACCGACCGGCTGATCGGCAGCGCGGCGTGGAGTGAAAGCGTGGCGCACGGGGCGGTGGCCGACACGTATTATGTGACCGTCAACAATGGCTTGCCGCCTCGCTTCCGCGAAGCATTGATGCCGGCTGATATGCCGCCGTCAGGGGTCGCGCCATTGCTCCCCAGCGACGTATATCAACTTTCGCGCTATGACTATCGCCAGCCTGAAATCGCGTGGCGCGAATTACAGGCGCTCATCTCGTCGCAACTCGACATCACTTACGCCATCCTCATCACGCGTTTTCTTGACACGGCCTTGAAGCCCTTCGGCATCGCTGCCCCGCGCGAGTTCCTGAGCGCCGCTGGCCCTGAATTGGCAACCGTGCGCCTCGATGGGCCAGACGCAGGTCTGCTGCTTGTAGCACAGGTGCGTGACCGCGAAGCTTTACGCGCGCAGGTGAAGAAGCAATTGGGCAACGTCCGCATTGAGCATGTGGGGGCTGCGGAGTTGTGGATCAGCACGAGTGATGAGGAAACCACAGCCGCTTTTGTCGCAGACTATTTATTGTTGGGTGGATTGGAAGACGTGCGGCGCTGCTTGGCGGCGCAGGCTGCGGCGCACATTTTCGCTACAAGTGAAGCTTACAAACAGGCGAGCCGGTATGTCGCAACGGACGCTCCGGCCGGTGTCATCACCTACACGGACGACCGCGCCGCAGCGCATACACTCATCGCGCTGCTCGCTCGACAAAAGGTCTTACGCACCAACTCCGCGCCGGACGAGGCGAGTCTGCAACGCGAGCTTAACTTACGAGCCTATGCAGTCAGCGAGACGCGCCCGGTTGCAGGTGGCTTCGAGCGGCGCACGCTGTCCGCCTTCGGTTTGTCTGGAGTAATTGCCGGGCAGTTGGCCGCAGAAGGTGGGAAGTAGAGATGCTGCTCCGCGCTCAAACACTGACAGCAGGATATTCAAAGGGATGATCGGCTAGCGCGGCGCGCATGTTGATCTGGGTGAAGAGGGCTTCGAGATAAGTGCCAAAGCGATGTAATGTGCCGCGCCGCTGATCCGGATCGGACGCCTCTTTCAATTCCTGGACGAACCGCTCAAAAGCCTCCCAGTCCTTGAACATCAGATGCGACATATTGCCGGCCTGAAAAGCGCTGAGGCGTGCGAGCAAGGGCGCGAGCGGGCGTTGGTCGGCTTCCCTTTCCACCGCCCGGACAACTTGTAACAACGTCCACAGATCATTACGCAGCAGTAGCGATTGCTCGTGGCGCGTGCGAAAGGTCTGGAACAGGCGCGTGCCGTCAAACGTCGGATCGAAAGCTTGCGCCAGCCCGACGACGGTCTGCTGGAAACAGTCGCGCAACAACCCGTGCGCGTTCTCGACGCGTGCGTAAATCTTGGCCGGGTCGCGCAACCCCGCCAGCCCGACCAACTCGTGCGCGAAGACTTTGCACAACTCCATGCTGACGGCGTAGCCCGCGCCATCGAGTATGGCATGCGTCTCAGCACCGAACTCTTCGGTGTTCAGCGCACGACTCTCGATCAACTCAATCAAGGTGCGCGCCTCTTCGTGTGCAAGGGTGAAGAGCGGTAGATTCTGTTTGAGCGGCGTGTCGCGCCTGAGCGCTTGTTCGACGAACCGCAACTCGTCGAGCAGCAGTGATAGGCGGGCGAAGATAACCTGCATGTCTGCACCGAGCGTGTCAGGCGTGAGCCGTTCGGTCAGCGTGAACAACTCCGGCTGCTGATCGAGTGAGGTTTGCGCGCGCGCACTCTGCATCAACGCATGGGCCGCTTCGGATTGATCCAATTCGCGCGCCAGCAGACGACCAAAGCTGCCCCAGCCATGAAAGCTGACCTGCGGCGCGGCGAGCAATGCCTCGCACAAACCGTGTGCATCACCAAGCACTTCGAGGAGCACGGCCGTTTGCGCGGCGCGGTCTAGCTCACTCTCGTCCGTTTGGAGTGCGAGACGCAGACAACGGCGTAGAGTCTGTTGGGCGATCCGCGTCTCCGGCTTAAAGTCACGATTTAATAGTTCGGCGCGCTCCATTTCGTTCAGCGGGTGGTTGCGCAGATTGAGAAAGCTGCGTAGCGCGAGCAACCAGAGACCTAACTCTTGCGCGCTCGATGCTGTCAGTTGGGGCGCTTGCGCCTCGACGGCGGGGTGCTGTTGTGTCGGCTCGGCCATTTGGTCTTCGGCTATGCGCTGATGGTTAACAGCCAGCGCTCTGTTTCTTTTAGGCGCAGGCAACGGGCAACGCCAGCGGCGTGCGCCTGTCGCGAGGATTGTAAGCGCGAAGCGCCCCGCCGAGCAAAAGCTTTCCGCAGTTTGTTATCATGCCTGTAAGCGTCGACCTGGATTGCATAACATGAACGAAAGTCAGCATCAGCCATCAACGCCGAGCGAGTTGTTGGTCGCAACTTACAACCCTGGCAAACTGCGCGAGCTAATGCAACAGCTTTCGGCCTTGCCACTAACCTTGCGCGGCCTTGCAGAGTTTCCGCACGTCGCGGAGGTCGCGGAGACGGGCACGACCTTCACCGCTAATGCGCTGCTCAAAGCGTCCGCCTATTGCTGGCAGACAGGACTCTGGACGCTCGCCGACGACTCAGGGCTGGAGGTGGACGCGCTCGATGGTGCGCCCGGCGTCTACTCGGCCCGTTACGCCGGCGTGGGGGCGACGGATGCGGCGCGGCGCAAACTGCTCCTGCAAGCATTAGCGCGCACGGGTGACGACGAACGGCGCGCGCGCTTCGTCTGCGTCATCGCGCTGGCCCGGCCCGGTACGCGCACGCCGGACACATTCACGGGCGTGTGCGCGGGGCGCATCGCCCACACAGAGCGCGGCACTGGCGGCTTTGGCTATGATCCATTATTTGCGCCCGACGGCTACGAGCAGACTTTCGGTGAATTGCCTGAGGAGATAAAACAGATCATTAGCCATCGCGCCCGCGCCCTAGCGGCCGTTAAAGCTTATTTGCGCCAGCAGCTTTGAACACGCTGGCTTGACCCATCACAAAGGCTATGCCTAGAATGCGCTACGAGTTAAGTCTGGCAGCAGTTAGCCGTTCAACTCTCACGGGGCGTAGCACAGCCTGGTAGTGCGCTCGGTTTGGGACCGAGAGGTCGAGTGTTCGAATCACTCCGCCCCGATTGATTTTTTGAGAGCACCCTGCGCGGTCTGCTGATTATAGACCGCAGACCCAATTTTTTCGCGTAAAAAGGTCGAAAATCGGCTTTTTTTGCAGACGCGGAGGGCTTGGGTGTGATATACGTGCTCACACAAGCTTTGCTACAAACTTACCAATTGCGCAGGAGGTAGTCAGACTTCGAAATGGCGACCAAAGAAGGCAAGAAACGCATGACGCAGTCCGAAGTGCTCAACCATTTCGCTGAGAAATTCGGCATGAAGCGCTCCCAAGTGCGGGAGATTTTTGACGAGTTGGCCAATCTGGCCAGCGGCGAAGTTAAAGGTAACGGCGAATTTGCTTTGCCCGGCTTCGGCAAGCTCGTTTTGTCGGAGCGTAAGGCGCGCGAGGGGCGTAACCCGCAGACGGGCGAGACCATCCAGATTCCGGCCAAGACCACGCTGAAGTTTCGTGTCAGCAAAGCAATGAAGGATACTGTCGTGCCTAAGAAGTAACGCCTTTAATTTGCTATAGACTGATTCTAACTGACCTGAGCGCGCCGCCTGCGAGTTGGTGCAAGGGCCTTTGTGCCCGACTCGCAAGCGGTGTTGCATTTCCTTCTTTCTTACTCCGACCAACCCGTATCTGTCAGGGCTGCCCCTTACAAGCAACTGTCAAAGCCCCGCCTCTTACGCCGCAAGTTAATATAAATAAACGAGTTACCAAGGTCGCAAAACAGGCGTGCCAATTGGCTTGGCGGGGAAATATTTTTCTGGCAATTTTCAGCCGTTTCGTTTAAAATCCCTTTTTCTGTTAGCCCCCCAAATCTTATCCGGGTAGTCACAGAAGTTTTTGGCGGGTGTTCGTATGCGCGAAGTGTGCGGGGAATACAATCGAAACGCATCCAAACGCGCGCCGCGGACATCTAAAGTTAGCAATTAAATACGTTGAGTTGCGCCGACTGTTACAGGCGCGCTGCATACATAAAGAAGGAGCGACTGAAGAAAGTGAACTTCAACCTGACGCTGCCGCTGGAAGAGCGGTTGAAAATGATTGACCATATTCAGGCGCGCCGGTACGGGAAACTAGCCGGCCCCGCCTTGGACATTGCCACGGAAGGCATCCTGCGCCACCTGCGCGCTTGCGACAGGATGGACGTGAATCCTGATGTGGCGGCCGTACGCGAGATTATTGACGACGCACTAAACGGTCGCCGCGTCTACGCCGAAGCAGTTGATAGTGGCCGCTACGCCGCCGCTTAAACTGTAACACTAGCCATCTGACTTACAGCAAAAGGCTCTTGTTCCTCGTCGGAACAAGAGCCTTTTGCTATCGACAGGTCATATTACGCCGCCGCTCTCGCTATTCCACGCGCAGCAACTGATACTGCATCAACGCCAGCAAGCTGATTGCGTCTGTCATCTCGCCGGTACGCGCCATCCGATATGCCTCCGCCAACGGCACACGGCGGACATGCAACCGCTCCGTCCCTTCGGCGCACGGCGCACCTTGCGTTAGTCCTGTGGCCAAAAACCAGACGGCTAATTCATCCGAGACGGAATTCGACAGATGCGTCGTGCCCATCTGCTG
The DNA here is from genome assembly GCA_045807745.1 of Pyrinomonadaceae bacterium. GTDB lineage: Bacteria > Acidobacteriota > Blastocatellia > Pyrinomonadales > Pyrinomonadaceae > QHXQ01. The sequence continues at coordinate 94,718 of JBJMGT010000015.1, read as the reverse complement.
CCAATGGGCCGCGCTCAAGCCGGTCTCCTCAACCAGTTCGCGCTGGGCTGCGCCAAATGGGTCTTCATCCGCCGCACAACCGCCTTCTGGAATCTCCCAAGAATAATGGTTCAGCGTATAGCGAAACTGGCCCACCAAGTATACGTGCTCAGCTTCTATCGGCAGCACGCCGACAGCGATATGCTTGAAATGAACGACGCCATAGATACCCGACGCGCCGTCCGGGCGAACGACCGTATCCTCGCGCACACTGATCCAAGGGTTGTCATAAACCACTCGCGTTGCCCGCGTCTGCCAAGGGTTGTCGGTCTCTTTAGCCATGGGATGATTATTAATCTGCTCAGTTGACGCTGACGGACAGACGCATGCTAACATCACTGCGGCTTGCAGATCACATGCTCCCGTAGCTCAGTGGATAGAGCATCTGCCTTCTAAGCAGAGGGTCGCTGGTTCGAGTCCAGCCGGGGGTATGTTTCACGATTAAGCGCGCTTGTCACTTCACAAAGCGCTTCGGTATGATGTGACAGTTTGATTGATAGGTAATTTGTGGCGGCTATAGCTCAGTTGGTTAGAGCGCCTGTCTGTGGAACAGGAGGTCGTGGGATCGTGCCCCACTAGCCGCCCATCAAAATCAAAAAAGGGGTGACCATGCCGGTCACCCCTTTTCCGTTTCTGCGGGTCGCTTTCATACATAATGCTGAAGCGTTGCTTGCGCGACTTCGCCGTAGAGTCGTTGTTCAGCTAAAGCTCGTTCGCGACAGGCGCAGCGGAAAGCTGCCTTGTCGCCGTAGGCCTCGATTGAGAATTTACGATTGCGATGCAGGCCCTTCTCCACCCAAGCCGCTTGCCAGTTGTTATCAGATCGAAAAACGCCTGTGACGCCGCTCTTATTATTGGCATACATTTTCTTAAGCGGGTTATCTGCTAGGGCTGAAGCTTGAAGCGTCTGTAATTTAAGCTTGCGCCAGCGCCGGGCCTGAGCCAACGCCTTCGCCGGATTACCTTTATCGCTGAAAATCTTTTGGTACTCTTGTCCTTTGAACTTTATGTAGGCGCGATAGCCATGCGTATTGCTGTAATCATGCCGGTAAATCCCCTTCTCCTTCCGATGCCGCGCCGCCCCTTTGCGCGCAGCAGCCAATTTACCGTTGTCACCTTTTTTCTTTTTTAACTCAGCCATATTTTCATCTTAACGCGCGCCGCCACGCGACACCAACGCGCAGCGCAATGCTCGCACAAAGCAAAGAGCGACCGCCGGAACGGTCGCCCTCATACTCGTTCATTTAGCTGCGTATCAACTCCCGGTCTGAGCTTTCTCCCACTCAGCACGGCTGAGCACTTTGATCGGCTCAAGCTGTTTTTGCCCGAGCGCAGCGTTAATGGCCGTCATATCTTTTTGCATCAGCGAGTCGAACTGTGCGATGACAGCGGCGAGGTCTTTCGCGAGCGCGTTCATGCGGTCGATCTGCGACTGCGTGGGCCGGCCCTCGTAGCCGTTGACATCGCCGTAGAGACCGCCCATTTGCTCGCGTATACGCTCCTCGCCGGTGATGCCGCCGCCTTCGCGTGTGGCCACAATCTTGCCGCGTATCTGATCGAGTGATGTGGCCATAGCTTCGAGCGCGCTACGCGTCGCGTCGCCTTCGGGGAGTTGGGCGGCGCGGGCGCGAGCTTGATTGCGCGCGCTCGTGATCGTGTCCACCTTATAGGTTAGATCGCCGAGCATCTGATAGAGCTGCAACGCAGTCTCGGCTTGCAGCTTGCGATCAGCCTCCGTGTGGCGCGAGCGTGCGTCGGGCACAAGCTGTAGCTGCGTGTTGAAGACATCTTTGTTCTTGATCATCTTGACCATGTATGTGCCGGCCGGCACGCGTGGGCCGACTAGCGAGAAGTAGTTCGGCACCAGCCCGGCGGCGGGCGGAACTTTCGGCGCTTTCAGGCGCATAGACCACTCGATGCGATTCAAGCCGCGCCGCTTGCTGCCCGGTATGGTCGAGATGAGGTTGCCCTGCGGGTCGTAGATTTCAAACTTGAGGTCGCCGAAGATGTGCCGCTTCTTCTGGTAATAGGTGATGACCGCGTCCTCGCTCGCGGAGCGTCCCACGTATTCGGAGTCACCGTTGAAGCCGAACTCATTCGCCGGAATAGTCATCTCCGACGGGCGCGACGGCAGAAAGGTCGCATCCTGCGCCAGCACCGCAGGCGTGAGCGCGCGCAAGGGCGTGAGGTCGTCAATGATCCAGATGCCGCGCCCATGCGTGGCAAGCAGTAGATCGCCCTCGCGCGGCTGCACGGCGATGTCGCGCACGGCGACCTTCGGAAAATCGCCCCCCTTATACTGCGCCCACTGTTTGCCGCCATCGAGCGAGACGAAGAGGCCGAACTCCGTGCCGAGGAATAGGAGGTCACGATTCACCGTGTCTTCCTTGATGACGTGCGCGTAGCCGCTCAAGTCTGTAGTCGCAAGCGACTGCCAACTCTTGCCGCCATCGGTCGTGCGATAGACGTAAGCCTTCATGTCGCCGCTCGCATGTCCGTCGAACGTCGCATAGGCCGTGTTCTCATCGTAGCGACTCGCCTCAACCGTCGAGACCCACGTCGCGGGCGGCAGAGCGGGTACGTTCGCCACCGTATTCGTCCAATGCTTCCCGCCGTCACGCGTGACTTGCAGGTTGCCGTCGTCCGTGCCGACCCAAACTACGTTCGGATTCTTGGGCGACTCGCTGATCGTGTAGATCGTCGTGTGCGCTTCGGCGTCGGAGTTGTCTACCGTGAGACCGCCGGACTGTTCTTGTTGCTGCTTCGCCGGATCGTTCGTCGTCAGATCGGGCGAGATGCGCGCCCACGAATCGCCGTGATCGCGCGAGCGATAGAGATACTGCGAGCCGATGTAGAGCGTGCCCTGCTGCGTCGGGCTGAGATGAATCGGCGTGTTCCAGTTGTTGCGCAGCTTGCGCTCGCCAGCCTGCGCGAAGGGGCGTATGTCTTTCGTCTCCAGCGTCTGCTTGTTGATGCGCGCAACGTGCCCGCCCTGATATTCGGCATAGACGTAATCATTGTCGGTCGGATCGGGAAACGCCCAGAAACCGTCGCCGCCGTAGACGCTGCGCCAGTCGCGGTTCAGTATGCCGCTCGTGCCGCGCGAAGGGCCGACCCAAGAGCTGTTGTCCTGCAACCCGCCGTAGACGTTGTACGGCCGCTCCATGTCATAGCTCACGTGATAAAACTGCGAGAGCGGCAGGTTCGACAAAAAGCGCCACGTGTTGCCGCGATCTTCGGAGGTGTAGACGCCGCCGTCGCAGCCGATAAAAATCTGTTCGGGGTTCGCCGGATTGATCCACATGGCGTGGAAGTCGCTGTGGACTGAGCCGCCGATGCCGCTGAAGGTTTTGCCACCGTCATCTGTGACGCTCAGAGATGTGCTCGGCTTGTAGACGCGCTGCGGGTTCTTCGGATCGATCCAGAGCGTGGCGAAATAAAATGGACGCGCGACAATGTTCGCGCCTGAATTCATCTCCGCCCACGTCTCGCCTTTATCGGCGGAGCGGAAGAGCGCGCTCTTCTTCGCCTCGACCATGGCATAGACCACATTCGGATCGGACGCGGCCACGGCGACGGCGATGCGCCCGTAGTTGTCTTCCGGCAAACCTTTGGTCAGCTTCGACCAGTGCGCGCCGCCATCCGTCGTCTTGTAGAGACCACTGCCGGGGCCGCCGGAGTTGAACGTGTAAGGCTTGCGCCGAAACTCCCACATCGACGCGTAGAGCGTCTGCGAGTCCGACGGGTTAATTGCGATCCAAGCGCCGCCCGTGTCGTCGTTGACAAAGAGAACTTTCTGCCATGTCTTGCCGCCGTCGGTTGTTTTGAAGATGCCGCGCTCCGCATTTGCGTTCCAGAGATGGCCGGTCGCGGCGACGTAAACTATATTCGAGTCCTTCGGATCGACCACGATGCGCGCGATGCGCTCGCTGTCGCCAAGCCCGACGAACTCCCAGTTGTCGCCGCCGTCAGTCGTCTTGTACAACCCCGTGCCGACCGAGACGCTGTTGCGTACCCACGACTCGCCCGTCCCGACCCACACGGTCTTCGGGTTCGCGGGATCAATCGTCACCGCGCCAATGCTCATCGTGTACTTGTCGAACACGGGCTTGAACGTCGTGCCGCCGTTGACGGACTTCCAGACACCGCCACTGGCCGAACCGACATAGACAGTCAAACGTCCCTGCTCGCTGACAGCATCAAGGGCCGCCACGCGCCCGCTCATCACGGCCGGCCCGATGGGGCGCGCGCCCAGACCGGAGATCGTTTCCGTATCGAGCTTGATTGCTTCCACACTGGGCGCGGGGGTCTGCGCCGACGCGGCCCAACTCAACAGAATGACGGCACACAGATTTAAGAGAGCTTGGCTCAACATGCGTCTCGGCATGATTCAATGTCCTCGCAATGTGATCTCAAAGATGAAAACGGGTTGGGTGGAATGAAAGCGCTGACGGGCGCGCAGCAGGTAGTTCCCTTTAGCTGCGCGCCCGTCGATGTCGGTTATGAGTTGACCGGCGGTTTGGTTGGCGGCTTTGTCTCTGGCGGTTTCTTGTCCGCGGGCTTTGTCTCGGCCGGCGGATTCTCCGGCTTGGCGGTAGGCTTATTGCCGGCTGGCGCAGCAGTCGCCGGCAGCTTAAAGCGCGCGTCGTCCAACACCGGATTGATTTCGACCTTCTCGATCGTGACCTTCTGCTTCTCGGCGCTGCCCTTCGCGCCGGCTTCAATCGAGTGCGCCATCATCACGCCGCCCTCTTCCTTATAGTCGCCGAAGATTGTCTCGCCTTCGCGTTCCGTGCCGCGAATTGTGCGTTTGCTCTCTTCCTTGATTTCAAGAAAACTGTCGGCGTCCAAGTAGAGATAACGCACCTCGCCATTCTTCAACGTCACTTTCAACTTATAAGCGTCGCTGCCTTCGACCTGTTCGTGCCCGACTAGTTCGACCTTATTGCCCTTCTCTTTATAATCGACCAAAGGGCCGTCTATGTCCGCCTGCTCCTGCGCCTCTTTGAGGTCGTCCTCGCCCATTGTCTCCGGGTCTTTCTTCCCTTGAAAGGGCATGATCTGCCAGCCGGTCTGCCCGTCGTAGGCTTGCACGGCCGTCAGCCCTTGCAGTGTCAGCTCCAGCCGGAAGCTGCCGGGACGCTTCTGCTCCATAATGACGGGGGCTTCGAGACCGGGGCCGAGCGTCATGCGCCCCGACATGCGCAACGACTTCTGCGCTTTGATCTTCTCCATCCCACCCTTGGCGGCGATGTTCTTGGCGATGATCTGATCAACTGTCAACTCCTGCGCGGCGACGGTTAGACTGCTGCACGCGATGACGAGCGCGCAGATGAAAGACTTGAGGAACATGACGATATTCTCCTTGCTGAGACTGACTGATAGTGTTGTTTAAGCTTGATGGTTCGATTGTGCTGCGGGCCTCTTGTGCGTCGGTCGAACCATGTCGGGCCGGAGCGGCGGCGCGCATCTAACGATTCCGTGTCGTCGTGGCATACGGGCGGCGGGCGCGGAAAGTTTCAAAGGCGGCGGTGTAAGCGGGGATGTGCGCGCTACTTACGCGTGTAGCCGGATGGATAGGCGAGCCGCACGTCCGTCTGCACGGCTTGAATTTTAATGCGATGAAATTCCTTGCTGGCGTGGGTTGAGAGATATGTGAGTGCGAACTGCCGGCTGAGCAAGCCGCCCAATTCGCGCAGGAACGGATCGAAGCTCACGGGCGCGCTGATGCCCTGAAAGAACGCGCGCCCACCGGTCTCTTCGCTCAGCCGTTTGAGCGAGCTTTGGCCGTTGCCGACGAGGACGAAGTTGCCGCCCGTCGTCAAGCCCGTCGGCGAGTAGATAGTATAGACGGCGATGCCGCGCCGCTGTGCTTCGGCAATGGCCCGTTCCAGATCGCCACTCTGACCTGGGGCGGAGCTTTCGATGCCGCGCGAGATGTCCACGCCGTCAGAGACGAGCAGCACGGCGCGGCGGCCCGTCGGCAGCGCGTCGAAACGTTTGAGCGCATCAATCAACTCAACGTAAGGATTGTAGGGCGCGGCGAAGGGCGAGCCGGCGGGGATGCGCAGCGCCTTGGCCGCTTTCTCAAGATCGGTCGTGAAGCGTTGCCTGATCTGTGGCGAGCCGGCGCGCAGATAACCGATCAGCACACGCGAGCCGTCAGGTAAGCCGTGCACGAACGAGGCCAACCCTTTGAGTTCGTTGTTAACGGACGAAGCTAGATCGTCCTGCATGAGCACAGCCAACGCGAGCGGGGCGCGGTCATCGCCCCGCGCCGACAGTATCTCCTGCGCTTCGCCGTCCTCCTGCACGACCAGACTCAACGTCTGTAGTTCTTCACGCGCTGCATCGCTGCCGCGTTGATTTACTGTGACGGGAATCGTGACCGAGCGCACGCTCCCGCGCGTATCGTTGCCGCGCCGCGCGCTCGCCCGGCTTCGCTCGCCGTCTTGCGGATGCGGTGTCACCCCCAACACCGTTGTGAGTAAGAGTGCCGTGCAGACGCACGCTGTCACACGCCGGGTAATTCGCGCTCGCAAAGTTTCGCCCATCATTGCCCTTCTGCCGTTCCCTTCCAGTTGCATGCCGGGAGACGCATTATTAACCACAAAGACACGAAGACACAAATAAACGATGAATGCTGAACGCCGCAACGATGAATGATGGATGAAGAACCGCGCCACCTTCATCGTTGCGGCGTTCAGCATTCATCGTTTCTCTTAACCTTCGAGCTTCAGCTCCGCTAAACGTTGCTCCAGATCGGCGAGCCGGTAGACGCCGACGCCTAAACGTTTGGCGAAGCCTTCGGCGACGAGGGCATGATTGCCGCGCCCTGCGTCGGGGCGCGAGAGACCTGTGACGCGCGCCAACTCGCCGAGTTGCGTCTGGCCTGCACCGAGCAGATAGGCGCGTGCGACCTCGCGTAGCGCATCGGCGCGTTTGATCTTAACGCCCAACTCCGTGGCGAAGCGCGCTTCCGCCGGCAGCCAGATATAGGTGAACCAAGGTTCGTAGAGGACGTCACAGGGCACGACCTTCATGGCCCTCTGTAGCTCGTCCAACGCGCGGGTCAGTTGCGCGCGCTCTGCGATGCGGGCGGCTTTACGCAGATCGGACGTGGCCATTTCCCACCCGCGGCGTAGGACGCGCAGCACGGCTTGCGCGTCAGTCGATAGTTGCGTCTTCTCGGCGCGGCGCGGCACGCCCCAGAGCGCGTTGAAGTGTGCGATGAGGCGCGGTGCGATGAAGAGTGTGCGCGCCTTCGCCAACTTCGCGTAGTAGACGCGTCCGCGTTGCATCACTTCATCTTTGATGCGCCAAGTCAGACTGCTTTCGGGGTCTTTCTGCACGTTGCGCGGCATGAAGGCGTCGCGCCGGCCGCAGACAGCGATGTAGAGCGAGGGGCCGGGCCGCCGCGCGTCGGTCATCGTCGCGCAGAAGCCGATGCGCTCGATCAGACGCTCGGCATCCGTTGCCGTTTCGACGAGCGCCGCCGGCTCGCGTTGCCACATGTGATCGCGATAGGCTTCGACCTCGGCGGGCAAGGCGGTCGCGTATTGCGCGGGCTGCGTGACGGGCATGGCGACATTTTACCGCAGAGACGCCACGGAAGCGCAGAGGGCCGCGGAGAAAAGCTGATCTTAAATCTCAAAGTTGAAATTCGAGATCAACTCTTTCCTACGGCCCTCGCCTGTTTGTTCAGTGCCCGCGCCCGTGAAGCGATAAATTGCTTCAACGTACAAGCGGTTCAGCTTGTGTCAACGCGCGGCTACCTGCTGTTCGGCCCCGTCGCGCGGATGGTTAATTCCGTGCCGTTGCGCAGTTCAAGGTCGTCTTGGCCCTGCACGTAGACGGAGCCGGCCCCGCCGCCCGCGCCTAGGATCGCGCCGATGGCTGCGCCCTTACCGCCGCCCGCAATCGCACCGATGATCGCACCGACGGCCGTGCCGATAGCAGCGCGCTGCGCGGTCGTCTGCCCGCGACTGTCGGTATCTTGCACCGTGCCTTCATTGTCCACGCGCACGTTCTCGCCGCTTGCTGCGCGCACACTCTCGATGATGCCCGCGAAGCGATAAGAACTGCCGTCGCGCAGACGGATCGTGTCGAAGTTCAACGCCAACTCGCTCCGGCCCGTAATGCGGCCCGAACGACTGACGCGCCCGACCGTGCCTTCGATGGTCGCGCCGTCGAACTGCGCCGGCTCGCGCACGGTCATCGTGAAACGGTCGCCTTCGTGCGCATTCGCGGTCGTCAGATCGTTGTTCATCATCGCGATGAGTGTCGTGTTGTTCGGGATGATGAAACTGTCGCTCGACGCAGTGCTGCCGGTGTTGGTCGGGTACGGATAGCCCTGTTGCACACCATTGTAGATGTCGAACTGCGCCACGTCGGCCGTGCGTAGGTAGACGCTGCGCACAGTCACCGGCTGACTGAGATTGATGTCCGAGACGCGGCGCGTCACGAAGAGCCGGCGGCCGTTCTCGGTCGGATCAAAGGTGACAGAGAAGTCGCTGTCTCGGTCGCCGCTGGTGCTAACCATTAATTGATTGCCATTTAGCGCCGCAACTGCACGGACGCTGTGGCCGTCGGCAGCGCGCTCGGTGCGTTGCACCCCGTCAGCCTCGAATGTGATCTGCGGCGCGCGCGAAGAGGCAATCGTCACGGTGCGCCCGCGCCGTTCGATAGCCAACGCATCGGGCGCTTCAAGCCGCGCCATCAATTGATCGATCACGCGTTGGCGGTCGCGGTAAGGCACACGCGTTGCGGCGCGCTCGGCCTGTGTGCGTGGGTCGTCGCCCTGCGTGCGTTCGAGCCGGAACGTGCCGGTGAGCATCGTGTCCGTGCCGTAAGGCTGATTGTAAGTCGGGTTATTCGTCTGGTACGGCGGGGAATTCGACGGATACGAATTCGATGGATACGTACTGGCACTTGTCGTGACCGGCCGCCAACTGAGATTGTAGGCGCGCGCCAACTCCGTCAACTGTGCGCTGACCGAGGCCCAATCGTCTCTGAGATTCGCGGCCGCGCGATTGCGGTTGATGGCGTTGTCAACGAGCATCGCGCGGTCGAGCACGAGTTGCGCGTCGGCTGTGCGCGCCATGCGCCGGTTGTAACGGTCGCGCAACTGTTGTAGCGCGTTCTGGTAGTCGTTGACGTAGGTGCTGATATTGCCCTGTCGCCGCGTGCCGTACGTGGTGTTGTTGTTCAACTCCGCACTCACGCGCGTGTTAAAGCGATCCGACTCCTGTTCGAGGCGACTGATGATGTCGCCGATCTGCGTGTAAGAGAGACGCGGCGCAGTCCGTCGTATCTGCGCCTGTGCGGTCATGCTGATGCTCAAGAGCGCGAGCATCAAAGTGAATGCAACTGCCTGTCTGATATGTTTCATCGCTTCAGTCCTCCATCCTTCCTGTTCACTAAACAATTGTCTGGCGCGCCCGTCGGGCTGGCGGCCTGTAGCAAGAGTCCAGTGCCTTTAACGAGGGGGGTCGTCTACCGACGAAAGGGAGAGATGGCCAAATGGTGTGCGCGACTTGCCCGAACTGCATCGCCACCAATTTTGTGATTCAAATGAAAGACGCACAGGTTGCCGTTTATCTTCGCCGGTCAAAACGACTGTTGTCTGTGCCCATGTTTGTACAGAGTTCATGCACCGCGCACGACCCGGCGTATCATGCGGAGTCACCGCAAGCCGCCTAGAACCGCGTTTTCGCGGGGCTACGCCGCAGTAACTACGACACACCCTATCTGTTAGGCAATTCGTGTGCACACGCGGCGGGAAGCACGCGTCGAAGACGTGTTATGCTCAGTCGCACACGGAAAGGAGCGAGCCGGAGATGGACGCGAAAAACGCACAGGCGACGATTCACTACGCGGGCGACGAACTGTTTGTCGGCATCAGTCCGAGCGGGCACGCGCTGACGATTGAAACGGACACGACGCGCAGCAGCGCGTCTTCGCCGATGGAATTGCTGCTGCTCGCTTTAGGCGGATGTACGGGCGTGGACGTGATCTCGATCCTGCGCAAGAAGCGCGAGCGCGTGACGGGTTATCACATCGAAGTCCGCGGCGAGCGCCGCGCCGAACACCCGCGCGCCTATACGCGGCTCGAAGTCAAACACGTCGTGCGCGGGCACAATCTGTCCGCGAAAGCGGTCGCGCAGGCGATTGAATTGTCCGACCAGAAGTATTGCAGCGTCGCGGCCACGCTGCGCCCTGCGGCCGAGATCATATCGAGCTACGAGATCATCACAGAGGCTGAGGCGGGTGATACATAAACTGCGGCCGCTCGGTTAAGGGAGCGACGTGCATCAATAAACCCTTCGCTGGTAGAATGGCCGCGTACAGGCCACAACACACAACAAGGAGACTCAAGTCATGGCTGATGAGCAAAAGAAGTGTGCCAACGCAACTTGCAGTTGCCCCGCAGATGAAGGCGAGAAGTATTGCAGCGCCTATTGCGAAGGCAAAGCCGGCACGACGACCATCGATTGCGATTGCGGCTGCCCGACCTGCGAAAACAATATCTAATCCAACTGCTTGTGAGACTGAGGCCACTCCCGGCGCATAGGCTGCGGCCTCAGTCGTACAACTTCCGTGCCCGCTGCGCCGCGACAACCCCCTGCGCGCCGCACGGCATTCGATACTTCTGCACGCTCTCCCATTAATCTGCGCCCTTGCGACCCTTGCAGCGACGACGACGATCCATGTTGACATTACTGTTCCAACCGTGCGCGGCCGGTCTCATGACGCTGGCGCTCACTGTCGGGTGCACACGCGTGCCCGCACCGCCGCCCGCCGCCAACACGCCTGCGCCGGTCAGCGAACTATTCATCGAACCGCTCCCGCCCGAAGCGCAGAGCGACGATGCGCTGGCGACGACGCGCCGGCTCGACAGTCAGGGGCGCGGCATCGACGGGCAACTGCCGCAGCTCGCGCCGCAAGAGCACATGCGGCGCGCTGCCGTCTATCTGGCCAACCGCGCCTTCGCCGAAGCGCGCGCACACTGGCAGGCGCTCATCGGTCGTTATCCAACCGACGCGAACGTGCCCGCCGCGCTGTTCGGCATGGGTCGCTCGTTCTACGTAGAGCGCAGCTACGCCGAAGCGCTGCCCTTCTTTGAACGGCTGGGGCGCGACTTCGCCGGCCAGAAAGACGGACGCGAGGGTTTCTACTATGTCGCCGCGACGCTCTTGCGGCTCGGTCGCCCGGCGGCCGCGGCCGCGCAGTACATTGAATACGCGAACCGCTACCCCGCCGGCGAGCGCATCGAGAATGCTTACTTGAACGCGATTGACAGCTATCGCGAAGCCGGACAGCCGGCTGAAGCTGTGCGTTGGATCAACTTCACGCGCGATAAATTTAAGGGCAAGGCCACCGACACCAACGCACTCTTCGCGCGCCTGCGGCTTGAAGTGGCCGGGAGCGATTGGTCGTCTGCCGTCCGCACAGCCGATGAGCTAAGCACGCTCAACTTCCAGCCGGGCGTGGCGACAACGAAAGACGAAGTCGCCTATCTACGCGCATTCAGTCTTGAACAGCAGAAACAGTATCAAGCGGCCGCGGCCGGCTATCGTGCGATCAAAGACACGGCCGCCTCTTATTACGGCGCGCGGGCCACCGAGCATCTGCGCAAACTCGAAGGTGTACTGACGCCTAAAAAGAATCAGAGTGAGGCCGTAGGGCGCGCCGGCACTGTCGCTCGCGAGATCAACGCGTCGGCTGCCGCTTATCCGATCCCGTTCAGAGAAATTATTTTGGAAGCGGTGAAAGGGCGCGACGTTGACCCGCGCTTCGTCTTATCGATCATGCGCACGGAGAGCAGCTACAACCCGAACGCGCGCTCACAAGCGGGCGCGCGCGGTCTGTTGCAATTGACGATTGATGCGGCGGCCAAATACGGGCCCGGCGCAGGACTGCCAAGCGTAACGGAAAATGATCTCTATCGCCCAGAGGTGAACATCCCCGTCGGCGTCGAATATCTGGCCATGCTCACGCGCATGTTTCCCGGTCTGCCCGAAGCGGTGGCGGCTTCATACAACGGCGGCGAGGACAACGTCTCGCGCTGGGTCAAACGCGCAACGCACAAAGACGCTGGAATCTTCGCCGCCGAGATCGGCTTCACCGAGAGCAAAGACTACGCCTTCAAAGTCATGACCTACTATCGCGCCTACAAGCAACTCTATACCGCCGACCTGCGCCGGCAGCGTTGACTTCATCCGATAGGAGCTGGCGGCTATTAGCGCCTGCGATTGTGTCTTCGCGTTGGCTGCACCACCCGGAGATGACCAACCGTAGCCGGAGCGGCTATATCGCCCTGCACCCACTGTGCTGAATCGTCGGCGATAAGCTGGCCCGTCGTGGCGACCGGCCCGTTGAAGGGCGGGGGCACTGGCGTAACCTCCAGCGCCAATGTGCCCATCGTGTGCGGGCGGACAATTTCCGTCTCATCGACGAGCGAAAAGACGCCTATGCTGGCAAAGAAGCTCAGCACGGCCGTCATGACCCCGCTCGCGAGCCGGGTGACGCGCCGTTTCAGCGCGCGCAAGCCCGTCGGGCAGTTCTGCGTTAGGATCGAGCCGTCGGCGCGCCGGTAGAAGCGGACGCAGAGCCGCCCTTCCGTGCTCATGATCAGCCGCTCGGCGTCGCGTTTCGTCAACGCCGACAAGTTATAAACATTCAAGTTGCATTGATCGCAGAAGCGCACGCGGTCGTTGCCCAGCATGCGTTCCCAACTTGCGGGACACGGCGCGGCCACGCGCACGTATTTGAGCGGATGCGAAAAACGAGCCACGAAAGTTCACCTCCTGACATAAACCAACAACGCACTATTTAGACGCTGCCCGCCTACGTTCGTTCCAAATTCAACGGCGCACGTTCAAGGCTCAGGGCAAAACTGTCCGTCGCGGAAACCGCGTGCGCGCTCGCGTCTTTGCAGCGGATCGGGCGCCGGGTACGGACGTGGCAGTATGCCGAGGCGGACGAGTGCGGGCCGGTATTCGTAGCGGATCGAGACCGCGACCGTCGGGCTATCTTCCAAATCCATGTACGTCCAGCGCACGTCGTTTGCGACCGAACGACCGATGCCCGTCGCGGCATACTCATCATCAGACACGACTGGCGCGGCGGCGCGGTCACGTGCCTGCGGTGCACTCTGACCGCGCGCCTGTCCGGCCGTAGATTCTTTGCGCTGGACGCTATCACCCGCGCGCGAACTTTCATTTTCAAGCGGGACGGGGCGGGGCGGCGGGACGACCGCGATAGGCCGACGCTCGCGGAAGAAGACCGCCGAGATCACGCCTACGTCTTCGGCGTGGCCGAGTTTCGCGGCGTAGGAATCGCGCTCGGTGGTGAAATAGAAACGGCGTGCGCGCGATGACGACATCTGCCAGCCGCCGATGGTGAGCGTGCCGTAAGGCTCTATGACCCACTTGCTCGCGCCGCGCGCCGTCGTGTGCCGGGCGTCTATCGAGTTGAGGCCATCGACGGCGAGTGCGACCGCGACCCGGTCGGGCAGCGGGTTGTGAATTCTGATCTCATACTCCGCGCCGGCCAAGGCTTCAACATACAAGCGCCCGCGCGCCGGATATTGTTCGAGCGCATAACCGTTGACTAATACTTCCACAGTCGGTCGCTCCAAGATGGGGCGCGGGTAACGCTCCTGCGCGACCACGCTCGCCGCCCAATGACATGCCGCCAGCACACACGCGCCGGCCAGTAACATCAGCTTTAATCTTCGCATAGGCACACTCCTGTCAATATTTCGCCGCCCGCTAATGTTTGAACGCGCGCCGGAATTATTTCTTGCGGCTTACGACGGTTTTTGTGATACAAGACAGCCCGCCATCGACAACGAGGTTTAGGGTCAACCTTTGCGAGAGGAGCTGTGCCTGCATGATCAGTTTCGACGCGGCGGAGTGCCGCGACCTGACCGGGGCGACGCGCCGCGAGTGGCTGGAGACGAACGGGTTGGGCGGTTACGCCTCGACCACCACGGCGGGCGCAAACACGCGCCGCTATCACGGTCTGCTCGTCGCCGCCACCCGCCCGCCCACCGAACGCTCCGTCCTGCTCGCCAAACTCGAAGACAGCTTAAGCATCGGCGACCAGCGCTTCGACCTATCGACCAACTACTACGAGCGCGGCACGATCCACCCGCACGGCTATCTGCTGCAAACCGACTTCCGCCTCGACCCGTTTCCCATCACGACTTATCGCGTCGGCGACCATACGCTCGTCAAATCTGTCTTCATGTTGTACGACGAGAACACGACCGTGATCCGTTATCACCTAGACGCGCCGCCGGACGTGCGCGCCAAACTCGAAGTCCGCCCGCTCGTCGCCATGCGCAACTATCACTCGATGGGGCATGAGGCGCAAGACGCCTACGCGCCCGTCGAGATCGAGCCGGGGCTGCTGCGCGTCATGCGCCGGGGCGACGCGACGATGCTCTATCTCGCGCACGACGCCGAGCACATCCACATAGACAATCTCTGGTATCGAAAGTTTGTGCTGTTGGAAGAGCAGGCACGCGGTTTCGAGCACCACGAAGATTTGTTCAATCCGGGGCTTCTGGTCTGCGAGTTGAAGGGCGGCGAGACGCGCAGCCTGATCGCCTCGACTGAAGCACGTAATGTAGGCGACGCGGACAAGTACGAAAAGCAGGAGCGCGCGCGGCGGCAAGCCATCGTCGTCGGCTATCAAGCGCATGACGAATACGTGCAGCAACTCGTCGCCGCGGCCGATCAGTTCATCGTCCGGCGCGGGCGCGACCTGCACACGATCATCGCCGGTTATCATTGGTTCACTGATTGGGGGCGCGACACGATGATCTCGCTCCCCGGTTTGGCGCTGGCGCTCAAACGCGACGACATCGCACGCGAGATTCTGCTCGCCTTCGCTGCCTATCTCAATCAGGGCATCCTGCCGAATCGTTTCCCGGACAGCGACGCGCAGCCCGAATACAACACCGTGGACGGCACGCTCTGGTTCGTCCACGCGGTCGGCGAGTTGCTGCGTCGCACAGGTGATGACGAGTTTGTGCGCGCACATTTTTACGAGGCGCTGCGCGACATCATCACTTGGCACGAGCAGGGCACGCACTATGCAATTCGCATGACTGATGATGGCTTGTTGCGCGCGGGCGAGCCGGGCGTGCAGTTGACTTGGATGGATGCGAAGGTCGGCGACTATGTGGTGACGCCGCGCGCGGGCAAGCCCGTCGAGATTCAGGCGCTCTGGTATAACGCGCTGCGCACGGTCGAACAGATCGCGCGGCGCTTCGCTGACGACAAGACGGCGGCGCATTGCCGCGCCATCGCCGACGGCACGCGCGCCAGTTTCAATGGTCTGTTCTGGGACGAGCAGAACGGCGGTCTCTACGATTGCCTGAGCGACGAGGGCACGCCGGACGCCGCCATCCGCCCCAATCAAATTTTCGCCGTCAGCCTGCCGCACGCGTTACTAACAGGCGAGCGTGCGCGGCGCGTGGTCGAGACCGTCCGGCGCGAACTACTCACGCCTTACGGGCTGCGCACGCTCGCGCCAAAGTCCCCCGCTTATCGCCCGCGCTACGAAGGCGATCCATACGCGCGCGACACAGCCTATCATCAAGGCACGGTCTGGCCTTGGCTGCTGGGGCCGTTCATCACCGCATTTCTGAAGGTCAACGAACGCAGCCCGGCGAACCTTGAGACGGCGCGCGGTTGGACGCAGGCGTTTCGCGCGCACATGCGTGATGCCGGTCTCGGTCAAGTCTCCGAAATCTTCGACGCCGAGCCGCCGCACACACCGCGCGGTTGCATCGCCCAAGCGTGGAGCGTCGCCGAGTTATTACGCTGTGAGCTTGAAGAGTTAATCTGATCGAGAGAGAAGAACGCTAGGATAGTCAACAAGGGCTGATCCATGTCTACATCCACACCGCCGCCGTATTTCCCGCAAGGCGCGCTGATGCCGCCCGATCCGAATCGGGCGCGGAAATTCAAGTTGACGATGATTGGCTGCGGCGGCTTGCTCTTACTTTTGCTGGTCGGTGCTATCGCGCTGATCGTTCATTTCATCCGCGCATGGCGTTGAGCAAAGCGGCCGGCGATGACGAGGGCGGTGAGGCTGAACGTGACGGCGGCTGAGATCAGACAGTATTGACAGAAGTGTTCGATGATGAAGGCTTGCACGTAGAGCAGCCAGAGCGACGTGACGCACATAACGGCGACGAGCGCAACGAGCAGTTTGCGCGCCGTTTGATAACCGAAGGCCGCGAGCGTGGCGAGGCTAAAGGCGGTGAAGTATGCGAGCGCGCCGAGGGCCGCAAGCGGCATGGGGCCGAGGGTCGCGTATGAACTGCTCAACACTTCCGAACAGCCGGAGATGACCGTACAGCGGACGCTCCGGCCTGTCAGATGTTCAACTGTTAAGTAAACCGCATCGAGTAGGCCGACCAGAGACAAAAGGGCCGCGAGTGCGTCAAGCACGACCGCGCCCTTGCTCGGCCCCTGATCTTCGTTATCAACCATCGCGCTCGTCATCAACGCTCAGGACTTATTCGCCAGCGCAGCGTCGATGGCCGCGCTCAGCTTGTCGAAATCCATGATCTCGGCGAACGGCACTTCGCGTCCGTTCAGAAAGAGCGTCGGTGTGCCGGTCACGCCGCGCGCTTTCCCGATGTATTCGTCTTGCGCGACGCGCATGCCGGCCACCGCGCCGTCTATGTCCTGCGTGAAGCGGTTCACGTCCAGTCCCAACTCCTGCGCATACTTGATGAAGAAGGGGCGGGCCGCTTCCGCCTTGCTCCACTCCTGCTGGCGTTCGTAGAGGCGGTCGTGCATCTCCCAGAACTTCCCTTGCGCGCCGGCGGCTTCGGCGGCACGCGCAGCTTCGGGCGCAAACTTGTGAATCACCGGGAGCGGGAAGTTACGGAACGAGAAGCGTATGCGGTCGCCATACTGTGCCAGCACACGCTGCGCAATCGGATGGAACAGTCCACAGGGTGGACATTGATAGTCACCAAACTCTTCAAGCTGTAAGGGCGCGTCCAGCCGTCCCTTGAAGTGCACCGGCTGCTCGTCGGGCGGCGCGACGCGCTGCGTGGGCGTGGCGGACGAGAGCGCGGTCGGCGGCGCTGTTTGCGGCTCGCGCATGAGCATCACGGTGCCACCGATAACGACAATCAGCACGGCGATGATGATGAAGACAGGCAGTAAGCGTTTCATAATGTTATGCGTGTTGGCTGTCCGTGTCAGTACCGCCCGCGTTAGCGGTCACTACTGACAAAAGAGTGCCGGACATTAATTTGCTTAACTTAAAAGCAAACAGGCAAAAGTGCAACTCACGGTGAGGGGGTTACAGCTTTTGCCTGTCAGTTTTTAACTGCTGCGGTGCGATTACATTGAGATGCGGGCGATGCGTTGCGTGATCGTCTTAACACCCTCGAAGCCGGGCAATCTTTCCAAGCGCTCGTTGACGTTGCGGTCGAAGAAATCAACGCCCTCTGCGCCATTGAACAGAGTGGAGATCAGATAGTTTGCTTCCTGCTTCGGTTTTGTGCCCTGCCCCACGGGCGTCCAAAATTTGCAGATGACTGTGCGCGCCAGGCGTTGCGCAAAATTTGAGCGCGCCAGTTTCAGCCGGGCGATGTTCCAGTAAAACTTTGAGTGCGCCGCTTCCTCCTGCGCGATGGCGCGCAAGATTTTTTCCAACACCGGGTGCTGCGCCAACTTCCAGAGCCGACGATAACCTTGTAAGGTCGTCATCTCGTTGATCGCGCCCCACGTCATGTGGACGGCGGAAAAGTTTGTGCCGAAGCAGTTGGTGATGATGGGATAGAGGCGGTTCTCAAACGTATAGTTGAAGGGGATGGCGGCGCGGGCTTCCTCGAACCAACGCTTGCTCGTCGGGATGCCGGCTTCGTTCAAGAAACGATTGAGTAGCTCGGCATGTTGAAACTCTTCGACGCTCCAGCGATCCATGAACTTCTTGATGACGGGACTTTTGCCGGTTGGCGTGCGGCGCAACTCCTCGTAGTAGATGTCCGTAAACGCCTCCACGTCGCGCATGTAGACGAGCACGGGGATGAACGCAGGATCGAGCGGATGCTCGCGTACTTCATGCCAGGGGATGTTGCTGACGAAATCTTCCGTGAGCGCGCGCGGCTGCTCTTCGTACCACGCCAGCACGTCGCTTTCTGTCTCGAACACTTTGAGGAGTTCTCCTTCGGCAGCGAAATTGCTACTATTGAGCCAACTGATTTACGCAACACTATCCGGCAGTGGATTCGCCCGGCCCATCTTGGCCTAACACGTGCGGCGTTTGTCCTGACCCGGCTTGATGGTGAAATTATTTGCGCGCGGCGTGGGCCGGCGACTCGGGCCTTTGCGGGCGTCCTCCTGCGCGGCGGAGTGCGAAGCATACATGAAGCAGCACGCGGAGACAATCTCGAACCGAGGCGGCGGCGCGGCGACGCTCTACGACCGTTTCGCAGACCTCTACGACATCACCTTCAAGTTCAACGGCTATGGGCGCTCGCTCGCACGTTATTTCCGCGAGCACCCGCTGCCGCTCCCCGTCGGCGCGCAAGTGCTGGACGCAGGTTGCGGCACGGGTCTGCTCACCCTAGCCATGCTCAGTGCCCTGCCCCGGCCCGCACGCATCACGGCGCTCGACCTCTCCGCACCTTCGCTCGTCAAAGCGCGCCGGGCGGTGACCGAACAACAGACGCGCGTCTCACATCGGGTGCGCTTTGTGCAAGGCAACTTGCTAAAGCTGCCCTTCGCCGACGACGCGTTCGACTTCATCGCCACCAGCGGCGCACTGGAATATGTGCCGCTCACGACAGGCTTGGGCGAGTTGGCCCGCGTGCTGCGCCCCGGCGGTTATCTGTTGCATCTGCCGGTGCGCCCCTCGCCTGCCTCCACCTTCCTCGAACTACTCTTTCGCTTCAAGACGCACGACCCCGCCGAAGTTGACGCAGCGACAACCCGCTACTTCCGCATCCGCTCGCGCTACCACTTCCCCCCGCTCGACGTAATCGGCTGGACAAAGCTCGCCCTTCTGGCGCAAAAGGAGTGACGAGTGCCGAGTAGCAAATCCGCCGCGTTAGCGGCGCGGTGAGTTTAGCCCGGCGTTGAAACGCCGGGACATGAGCATTCAAGTTGCCCGGCGTCGCGCCAGCGACGAGTGAATTCGGGGTTGCCGTTCATCCGTCGCTAACGCGACGCCAATCAATTGCTGCCTATTCCCGGCGTTGAACCGCCGGGCTAAACTCAATTGCCGCACTGTGGCAAAAGACAGTGTCTTATGCATCACTCGTCACTTCATTCTGTCTAACACGACACTCGCAACCGCCGGGATGATGTCGCGCTCGTTGGCGTGGTCGGTGGTGAAGGTGACGAGGACGAAGCGCGCGCCATTGGGTAATTCGATGTAGGCAGCATCGTGACGCGTGGTGCTCGTCCAACCCGCCTTCGACCAGAGCCGTGCGTCCTTCATATCTTTCAAGGCGATGGCGGTAAAGCCGTGCGCTTGATCGTCTGCGTCCGTGCTGCTGCCGGAAAAATCTCGGTGCAGTAGCGTCATCATCTGCTGGCTGTGCTCAGGCGTAACGGCCCGACCTGTCGCAATCTCGGCGAGCAGGCGCGCGGTGGCGTTGGTCGTGAGCTTGTTGCGGTTCTCGCCGTTCGGGCCGCGCGAGAAGTGCTCGCGCCCGTAGGCATCTTCGCAGAAGGTCTTCTGATTGGTGTTGATGTTCGTGTAGCCGAGCGCCGTAAAGTACCGATTAACCGCGTTGCGTTTAGCCAACCACTTCTGCATCTCGGCGGGCGTCAACTCTCGGCCGCTGGTTGTATCCGTCAGCATGTCGAGCACGTAGCCGGTCGCGTCGTTCGACGAATCGACGATCATATCGCGCAACGCCCGCTTGAATTCATCGGTCTCCGTTAATTTACCATCCGCCAGCCAACGGTGCGCCGCGACGAGATAGAACAGCTTGACGACGCTCGCCGGGTAGATGCGCAGGTCGCCGTTAAAGCTCCCCTGCGTCGCATGCTGCGGGTCGCGCAGATCGATCAAGGTGATCGCAAGCTGTTCCTGCTTCAAGCCCTTGCCGGCAAATTTCTTTAGTGCCGCCTGCGCCGCTTCGTCAACGACCGACTGGAGCGCAGGCACAGCGACTGGCGCAAGCTTGTTCGCCGTGCTAGTTGCGGGCACAGACTTCTGCGCGGGCTTTTGCGCTGCACACGGCACGGATAGCAGGGCGAGCAGGCATGTTGTGCTGACGATGCTTCGTTGTCTCATCTCGACTCCAGGACTTTTCATGTTTGCTTAATGTATCCAATTGATGAAGAACGCGATCACCAGCCCGTTCGTCACATCGATGAAGAACGCGCCGACCACCGGCACGATCAAAAAACTGCGCGGCGCGGGCGCATAACGCTCAACCAGCGCCTCCATGTTGGCGACCGCGTTGGGCGTGACGCCAAGCCCGAAGCCGATGTGCCCGCTCGTCGTCACGGCCGCCTCGTAGTCGCGCCCCATCAGTGTGAACGTCACCAGCACAGCATAGGCAATCATCAACACGACCTGCGCCGTCAAGATGATGAGCATCGGCACGGCCAAGCCCGCCAGTTGCCACAGCTTCAAATCCATCAACGCGAGCACGAGAAACAACGCGAGCGCAACGATGCCGAGCGCCTCAATGGCGCGCGCGTCGAGCCGCAACAGGTGCGTCCGATCATCTATGAAGCGCACTAGCGCAGCGCAGATCATCGCGCCGACGTAACCGGGCAGCGGTACGCCCGACCGCGTCAAGCCTAAACTGAGCAGCGCGCCTACGCCCATCACCGCCAAAATGATCAGCAGTTGGCGCAATAGCTCTACGCCGGTCAACGTGCTTTGCATCCGTGTCAATTCGGCCGGCGCGCGCTCGTCCTCTTGCACGCCGCCCATCGCACCGATGGCCCAGAACTCGTCATCAGCCTTGCGCTTTGCATCCCTGCTATGCGGTGTAGCAAGACGGAAGCGACGGATCAGCGCGGTCGCCACCGGATTGCCGACGAGGTTCGAGATAAAAATGCCAAAGGTCGCCGACGCGACGATGAATGCACCCGCGCCTTGAATGCCGAGCGCTTCAAACCTGTCCGTCCAAGCCGCGCCGGTCGCCAAGCCGCCCGTCAGCGTTAGCGCACCGCAGATGATGCCAAGTGCCGCCGGCGCATGCACAGCCCGCGCGAGGCCAATCCCCAACACATTCTGCACGACGGCCAACACCGTCGCGATGATGAGGAAAAAGCCCATGCGCCACCCGCCCGCGCGCAGCAGCGACACCGTCGCGCCCAAGCCGATGGTCGTAAAAAACACGGTCTGCAAGGGCGGGCGCAATGTTGTGTCGAGCGCAATGCCGAGTCCGCCCCAGCGCCGGAGCGCGAACACTGCGAAGGCGAACAACAAACCACCGACCGCTGCCGCCGGAATACTCACCCGCCGTAACAGGCCGACACGGCGCTGGATGAAGCCGCCCACGAACAGAGCGACCGCCGCCAACGCCAACGTCAGCACGAGATCGAACTTCAGCGTGTGCAGTCCGTCAACGACAGTGAAATCCAAAGCGGCTCTCTCCGTAGCGACCGGCGGCTACTTCGCTTCATAAACGATGCGCCCGTCCATGACAGTCAGTCGGACTTGCGCGTGTTCGATGTCAACGGGATCGATCTTGAAGATGTCGCGGTCGATGATGACCATGTCGGCGAGTTTGCCGGGCGCGAGCGTGCCCTTCACGTCGTCTGTGAACTCGGCGTAGGCCGAGCCGACTGTGTATGCACGGACAGCCTCTTCGACCGTAATCTTCTGTTCGGGAATCCAGCCGTCGGGATTCTTGCCGTCGAGCGTGCGGCGTGTGACGGCGGCGTAGATGCCGAGGAGCGGATTGAGCGGCGCGACCGACCAGTCCGTGCCGAAGGCGAGCACCGCGCCGGTGTCGAGCAGCGTGCGAAACGCGTAGGTCGTCTTGGCGCGCTCGTGCCCGATACGTTTCTCGGCCCAACGTCCGTCGTCAATCGCGTGAAAGGGCTGCATCGACGCGACGACGTGTGCGCGGCCGAAGCGCGCGACATCCTGCGGGCGCAAGTGTTGCGCGTGTTCGATGCGGAAGCGGCGATCTCGTTCGCCGTGCTCGCGCGTGACCTGTTCGTAGATCGACAGTATCCTGTCGTTCGCCGCGTCGCCGATGGCGTGAATCATCACTTGCAAGCCCACCGCGTCCGCGCCTTTGACGCGTTCCAGCATCACCGGCTCAGGCTGCATCTCTGCGTTGAGCAAACCGTGACTGCCGGGCGCGTCGTTGTACGGCTCGAAGAAGAGCGCGGTCGTCGAGCCGAGACTACCGTCAGCGAAACCTTTCAACCCGCCGATGCGGATCAGATCGCTGCCGAATGAATGCAACACACCGGCGCGCTTTAACACCTCCCAAGACTCAATCGAGCGCACCGCATAGACACGCGTCTTCAACTCGCCGTGCCGCGCCAGCAGTTGATAGACAGCCACGTCTGTGCCCGCCGACATGTCCTGCACGCTCGTCACACCGAGACTGGCCGCATGATTCGTCGCCGCGCGTGCGGCATCGAGCAACTCGTCGAGCGACGAGTCGGGAATTTTGGCATAAACGAATGACATCGCGGCGTCTTTCAACACGCCGGTCGGCTCGCCCGTCTGTGGGTCGCGCACGATGACGCCGCCCGGCGGGTCTTTCGTCTCGCGCGTCACGCCCGCGAGTTTTAGCGCGATGCTATTGGCCAGCGCCTCGTGCCCGTCGAGGCGATTAACGAAGACGGGGTTATCGGGCGTCTCCCTGTCGATCAACTCTTTCGTCGGCAGCGGCGCACCGGGCCAACGTTCATGATCCCAATCGCCGCCCGTAATCCAGCGCCCTTTCGGCGTCTTGCCGGCGAACTGCCGGATGCGCTCGGCAAACTCCTGCGGCGTGTTCGCGTCGCGCAGGTTCACACTCGAAAGCTGAAAGCCGCCGGACAGGAAATGTACGTGCGCGTCGTTAAAGCCGGGCAACACGAGTGCACCGTGCGCGTCGATAATGCGTGTGTGCGCGTCGGTCATGCGTCTGATCTCGGCGCTTGTGCCAAGGGCGACGATGTGGTTGCCATGAACCGCGACCGCCTCGGCCGTCGGCCGCTGCTTGTCCATCGTGTGAACGTTGGCGTTGACGATGACGAGATCGGCGGTTAGCGTCTGACCGTTGGCTGGCGTTGGCATGATGCTACTCATGAGACACGCGGCAATAAAGAGCGCGATAAAGTTTTTGCGTTTCATAGGAAGCCGAGAGCAGTTACGTGCTGACCGGGCGCGTAGTGTATCATTGCCCGCACCTGTCCGGGCAAAATTTCCAAAGCCGAGCGGCATCTTTCATCCGTGGATCAACTTGTCCAAAATTTACGCGCCATCGTCGGGCGCGACAACGTCATTGCCGAGCCGGCGGAACTGCTCGTCTACGAGTGCGACGGGTTGACGCAGCACAAGCACCGCCCGCGCGCTGTTGTCTTTCCCACCAGCACAGAGACTACTGCGGCCGTCATCAAGGAACTCGCGCGCGCGCATGTAACGTTTGCGCCGCGCGGCGCGGGCACGGGACTATCGGGTGGTGCGCTCGCGCTCGATCAAGGCGTAGTCATAGAGCTGGCGCGCATGCGGCAGGTGCTCAAAGTTGATGCGGCCAATCGCCTCGCGGTCGTGCAAACCGGACTTGTCAACGCGCAACTCTCGCGCGCAGTGGCGATGCACGGCTTACACTACGTGCCCGATCCTTCGAGCGGCGCGTCGTGCACCATCGGCGGCAACATCGCGGAGAACGCGGGCGGCATACATTGTCTGAAGTACGGCACGACGACCGATCACGTACTGGGTGCGCGCGTAGTGTTGAGTGACGGCGCGGTGGTTGATCTCGGCGGCGCGGGCGCAGAAGCACCGGGCTATGATCTGCTCGGCGTCTTCGTCGGCGCGGAAGGCACGTTCGGCATTGCGACGGAGGCGACCGTGCGTCTCGTGCCGTTGCCGCCTGCTGTGCGGACGCTGCTCGCGGACTTTACAGATGTGAACGATGCGAGTCGCGCCGTCTCCGCGATCATCGCGGCTGGCCTCATGCCCGCCGCACTGGAGATGCTCGACGGGGCGACGATCCGCGCGGTCGAGGCGAGCGTCTTTGCCGCCGGCTTGCCACCCGATGCCGAAGCCGCATTGCTGATCGAACTTGATGGACTCGCGGCCGGGCTTGATGATGAAGCGCAACAGGCCACGACGATCTGTCGCCAGCACGGCGCGCGCCACATCCGCCGCGCCGTCGATGAGCAGGAACGAAAAAAACTCTGGGCTGCACGCAAGGGCGCGTTTGGCGCGATGGGCCGGCTCGCGCCGGACTTGATGCTCCAAGATGCCGTCGTGCCGCGCTCGCGTCTGCCCGAAGTGCTGGCGGACATCTATCGCATCGGCGCGCATTATCAGTTACGGCTCGCGAACGTCTTCCACGCGGGCGACGGAAATCTGCACCCATTGATCTGTTTCGATCTGCGCGACGCAGATGAAGTCTTGCGCGTTGAGGCCGCGAGTAAAGAGATCGTGCAGACATGTGTGCGCGCGGGTGGATCGATTACGGGCGAGCACGGCGTCGGTCTCGACAAGAAAGCTTATCTGCCGCTGATCTTCTCTGATGATGATCTGGCGGCAATGCTGCAAGTGCGTGCTGCTTTCGATCCATCGGGACTGTGCAACCCCGGCAAGATCATCCCCGCGCCGCGCGGTTGCGGCGAAGCGCGGGCCGTCGCCGCCAGTGCGACAAACGCAACTGTTGCAACATCGGCAGCACAAGTAACAGAACAACAGCGTCTTCCTTTACCAGCCTCGTCGTTTTCGCCGCGCTTGCAGCACGCGTTTATAATTGACGAAGCCCAAGCGCAACTTGCGGCGCTTATCGGCGCTGAACACGTCACGACGGCGGAGCGCGCGATCACGGTTGCGCCAACGTCGGCCGCGGAAGCATGCGAGGTCATGTGCTTGGCCGCGCGCTCAGCGTGGGCAGTCGTGCCGGTGGGTGCTGGCACTTGGCCGGACGCGGGCAATGCACTTACGCGGGCTGATGTCATCATCACCACACGACGCATGCAGCAACTCATCCGCCACGAGCCGGCCGATCTGGTCGCCACAGTTGCAGCCGGCATGTCGTTAACGTCGTTCCAAGCGGCGACGGCCCGCGCCGGCCAGTGGCTACCCATCGATCCGCCGGATGATGGCCGCGCGACAATCGGCGGTGTGGTGGCCACGGGTCTCGGCGGCGCACAGGCTTTCGGTTACGGTCTCCCGCGCGGTTACGTGCTTGGCATGCGCGTCGTACTGGCCGACGGCCGCTACATTAAAGCCGGCGGCAGCGTCGTCAAGAACGTCGCGGGTTATGATCTGTGCAAGCTGTTCACCGGCAGCTATGGCACGCTTGGCTTGATCACAGAGTTGACGTGCAAGCTGCGCCCGCTGCCGGCGCACACTGCGACCGTCATCGTGCAAGCACCGGCCATTGACACATTGACTACCGGCGCACGCGAAATACTCGCCGGTGAATTTCTGCCATGTGCACTTGAGTTGCTTTCGCCCGCGCTGGCCGAAGCAGTCGGCGCGCCCGGCGCGGGTGCTCATTACATGTTGCTCGTGCGCTTCGCGGGTACGGAGGCGGCCGTCGCGGATCAGGCGCAGCGCGCAAGCTCCTTATTCGCACGCGCCAACTCGTTTGAGTTATTTGCACCGGATGCACAACTCTGGCGGGCGCTCGCGGCGCAACCGTTGCTGGCCGGCCAGCAACTTGTCTGGCGCGGTAGCGTTCATCCAACAAACATATCGGCGCTCATCACGACACTGCGCCAAGAGCATGGTGAGCACACGCTGGCACTTTGGCACGCGGGTCTCGGCGACGGCCGCATGCGCGTGATGCACGCGTTGACAACCGATGCGGGGCAAACCGCTCAGATGCTCGCGCGCCTGCGGCGCACTGCGCAGACGCTCGGCGGCGCACTCGTCGTTGAGCATGCGCCGGTCGCAGTGAAGGAAAAGATCGATGCGTGGGGCGTGCCAGCCGCGCCCGCACAACTGATGCGCCGCATCAAACAACAACTTGATCCCGCCGGACTGCTGTCGCCGGGTAGGATGTTCAATGAATAGCCAAGATAACTTGCGCACTGCTCCGCCGCTTTCGCGGCGAGTATTGATCGATTTCAATTAAGAACTTCTTACGACCTACTGCCCAAAGATGTCTGCGCAATTCAATTCCGCCCTCGCGCATGAGGAAAGCAAGCTGCTCGCGTGCATTCATTGCGGGCTGTGTCTCGAAGCATGCCCGACCTATGTGCAGACGGGCGACGAAAATGATGGGCCGCGCGGGCGCATTTACCTGATGCGCGCCGTCGCGGAGGCGCGCCTGCCGGCAACTTCTCCGACCTTCGAGCGCCATATCAACCGCTGCCTCGGTTGTCGCGCGTGCGAGAGCGCGTGTCCGGCTGGCGTCGAATATGGACAACTGCTCGAAGCCGCGCGCGCAGATTTACAAGGCGCCAGCGTCGGTCACAGTTGGACGAATCGCTTACTTCAGTTTGCTTTGCGCCACGTCTGGCTGCACCCGGCGCGGCTGCGGCTCGCCTTTACTGCGGCCCGTCTGCTACGCGACGCTGGCTTTGTCAGGCTCTTGCGCGGCACGTGCCTGCCGCGCCTGCTCGCACCGCGCTTCGACTTTGCGCTCGCGTTGCTCGACGGCTCTGCTGCTACACGATTGACAGAGCACAAGACAAATCACACGAGCGCTCGCGCGGGCGCTCAACCTGTCGAGCCAAAGACCGCATGCGCTCTACTCTTCGATGGTTGCGTGACCGAAGGACTGTTCGCGCGTGTCAACCGGGCGACGACGCGCGTGCTCGATGCGAATGGGTGCGCGACCGAGCGCCCGCGCGGACAGGTCTGTTGCGGCGCGCTGCACGCGCATGCGGGCGACCTCGTGGGCGCGCGCCGACTCGCTCGGCAGAATATTGAAGCTTTCACATGCGATGAAACTATGCCTGTCGTTACTAATGCGGGTGGCTGCGGCGCGATGCTCGCAAGTTACGGCCAACTGCTCGCAGACGATTCGTCATATGCTGAACGCGCGCGACAATTCAGCGCGCGCGTGCGCGACATCAGCCAACAATTGCAGGCTACGGGGCTGCGTGTGGGCGCATCTATCGCTGCGCCCGCGACGACTTACGACGCGTCGTGTCATCTGCTCCACGGTCAACATGCGGTCGCCGAACCGTTGACCTTGTTGAGCGCGATTCCCGATCTCGCGTTCGTCGCGCTCACGGGCAGCGACGTGTGCTGCGGCGGTGCAGGCGTCTACAATCTGGTCGAGCCGGAATTGTCCACGCGTGTGCTCAATGAGAAACTCGCACACGTGGCCGCGTCGGGCGCGCAAGTTTTGGCGACCGGCAATCCCGGCTGTCACATGCAGCTCAGCGCGGGCGCGCAACTCAAAGGTCTGCGCTTGCGCGTCTGTCACCCAGTTGAGTTGCTCGACGAGTCATACGCGCGCGCCGGATTTTATCAAACAGTGGCGAGTGACAAGTGACAAGTGCCGAGTTAAAATCCCTGCGCTCGGCTTGGTAAATAACAACTCGCGCGCGCGTAGCTTCATCATCAATCGCTCGTCACTTGTCACTTGTCACTCGCCACTTTCTTTCTATGACTGAATTAGATCAGATTCGTAAACGTCTGGCCTTCAATGGTGCGCTGCTGTTTGCCATCGGCATGGTCACGGGTTTCTGGCTGGCGGCGGCGGTGACGAAGAAGTTCGGCATCGGCGATCCGGTCTTGACGCCGCAACTGGCTCGCGCGGCGCATCTCAATGCCCTGTTCGGTGGTCTCTGGCTCATCGCGGCGGCGTGGAGCTTTCAGTTCCTGCGCTACGGGCCGCGCGGTCTCAGACGCTTGGCCTTCATCATCGCCCTGCCCGCTTGGGCCAATTGGCTCGTCACACTCTTTGCTTCATTCTTTGGTGTCAACGGTCTCGACTACACCGGTCGCCTGACCAATGATGTGATCGCGTTTCTGTTGCAGACGACGGTGGTGCTGCCGACGCTTATCGCCTGCGGCTTCTGGGTCTGGGGTTTTCGGCGCGCGCCTGAATAGTTTTATGTGGGCGAGATTTTTTTTGGTGTTGGTGTGCGTGGTGTCCATCACCAACGGTGCATCCGCACAGATTCAACCGGACAAACGCGATGTCGGCGACGCGGTTGACGTACACGCCGCGCAGGCGCAAGCGTATGAGCGCGCGGGCGACTGGCCAGCGGCCGAGCGCGAATGGTTAGCAGTGGTCAGGGCCGCGCCCGGCGATGCACGCGCGTGGGTCAACCTCGGTGTGGCGTTAAACCGGCAGAATAAAACGGCCCAAGCGTTGAGCGCTTGGCAACGGGCCGCGCAACTTGACCCCAATCTAGCGGGCGCGCACTTCAACACGGGACTGACGCTTGTCCGCGCCGGTTCTTTCCGCGCAGCGCTCGCGCCCCTCAGTCGCGCACTTGCGCTCGAACCTGCGAACGAAGGTGCACGCCGTGCGTTGGCGTTGGCGCTCATCGGTGTCGAACGTTTTGCGGAAGCGAGTCGTGAGTTGGCGAAGCTGTTGGCGCGTGCGCCGCGCGATGCGGGGCTGCTTGAACTGGCGGCCCAATCGTTCCTGCATCAGGGTCGGCACGCGGAAGCGGCCGTTGTACTGCGCCGGCGGCTCGACTTGCCGGAAGCGACGGCGACGCTCTGGGCCGAGTACGGCGATGCGCTCGACGGCACGCAGCGCACGACGGAAGCCGCGCAGGCTTACGAACAGGCGCTTAAGCTCGCGCCGGACTCGACGCTGTACGGTTACGGGCTTGGTTATCTCTACTGGAAACTCTATCGCTACGAGGAAGCGGAGCGCGTGTTGACCGCAGTGCTGCGCCGCGAACCCGCCAACGCGCGCGCGGCCTTCACACTCGGCGATCTATATCTGACCAAAGGTGCAGCCGCGCGGGCCGTGCCACTGCTTGAGTTGGCCGCGCGCAGCTATCCCGCAGAGTTCGACACGCGTTTCGCTTTGGGACGCGCACTGTTGCAAACCGGCGCGCCGGAGCGAGCGATTGCGGAGTTACGCGCCGCCGTCAAACTCGATGAGACAATCGCCGACGGTCATTTCCAACTCGGCCGCGCCCTCACGCAGACCGGCGCGCGCGCCGAAGGCAAGCTCGAACTTGACCGCGCGAAACAGTTGAACGACGCCAAGCGCACCGCCGAACTCGAACAACGTAAACGCAAACTGCCGTGAAGTCGATCGCTAGCCAGCCACGCGAAACACAGATCATTTCGTAGTTCATCAATTCGCTAACTCGTCGAAGGCAATGCGCCCTCCGATTATGGTCAGCCGCACGCGTCCTTCTTCATCAAGCGCGACCAGATCGGCGCGCTTCCCCACCTCAATCGAACCACACTCCGACGCGTAGCCGATCAACTGCGCCGGATTGAATGCCGCCATCCGTGCTATTTCTTGTGCACCAACGTCGAGCGTGCGCAACAGATGCACGCCATCGCGCATCGTGCTGACCGAGCCGGCGATGCTGCCCCGCTCATTCTGTGTGCGCCCGTCGGCGACGGCGATCTGCTCACCCCAGATGCTGTAATTGCCGTCGCCGAGACCGGTCGGCGCGACTGCGTCGCTGATGAGCAGCAAGCGCTCGTGTGTCTTGCAGCGCAGGGCAAGGCGAAGCATCAGCGGATCTGTATGAACGCCGTCGGCGATTACGTCACAGGTTACATCATCGCGCATGAGGCCCCAGCCGATAGGGCCGGGCGCGCGATGGTGGAGCGGCGACATCGCGTTGAAGAAGTGCGTCATGTGGCGTGCGCCGGCCTGCGCTGCGTCGTCCAGCACGGCCACGTCTGCGCGCGTGTGGCCGATGGAGACGAGCCAGCCGCGCGTCGTTAGCTCGCGCACGAGTGCGATGCCACCTTCGCTCTCCGGTGCGACCGTGATCATGTGCGCCGCGTCGGCTGCGTTGACGCGCGGCAGATGTGCGACATCGGCCGGGGACTGAAATGAGCGGAAGTAGGCAACACGCAGCGCGCCGCATTGCGCGCGATTGACGAATGGCCCTTCGTAATGGACGCCGAGGGCGCGCGCGGCCGGCGGACGCTCGTCCTGTGCATGCATCAATGCTGCGATGGCTGCGACCGCGCTGGCATAGTCCTCGTCGGGCGCGGGCACAAGCGTGGGCAGCCAGCCGGTGACGCCCTGTGTGGCAAGGAAGCGCGCCACTGTGTGTAGATCATCCGCCGTGGCCGTCAACGTATCAACACCCATTGCGCCGTGTATATGTACGTCGATGAAACCGGGCCAGAGCGTCAGCCCGCGCAAGTCGATAACGTGCGCGACGCTCGTGTCGTTCGTTTCACCTGCATCGAATACACGTGCGATCCGCCCGCCGGTAATGAGCAGGCTTGCGCCTTCGAGTATGCGTTCCGGCAAGACGATGCGCGCGTTGCGGAGCAGCATCATATTGTTCTTAGCAATGTCGGTCGTCATACGCGCGATTAAAGCATAACTGTCGTTAAAAGAGCGCCCGCCCGCGACGTGTCTGACACAGCGCGGGCGGGCGGTAATGTCGGCGTGTGCGCTTGGCTCGCTTAGAAGTAGAACTTCCCGGCGAACTGGAACTCGCGCGGGAGTCGCGCGCCGGTCGGCCGCCCCGTATTCGAGAGACCGAGTTGGTTTTGAATGACCGTGAACTGCGTGTGGTTGAAAGCGTTAATGGCCTCGACGAAGACTTGGAAAGTGCGCCCCTTCTCGCTGTTGAGATTGAAGCTCCGCGACACGCGCAGGTTGGTCTGGTTCCGACCGGGGTTGCGCAAGATAGCGCGGCCCGAATTGCCGTAAGTGCCCAGCACCGGGTCGGCGAAAGCGTTCGGGTCATAGTAGAAGGGCAGCCCCGTCACCGGATCGATGGTGTCGTTTAAACCACCGTTCGGATCGCCGACGAGTTGCGAGCGGTTGCCGCGCCGGCCCGTCGTGGTTGTCGAAGCCAGCACGCGCGAGACCGGATTACCCGATTCGATGTTGGTGATGCCGGAAATCTGATAGCCGCTCAGGAACCAGCGCGCCGCCTTGTTCTCGCTCTTGCGGAAGAACGGCAGTTCGTAGATGTAGCTGGCCGAGAAGATGTGCGGGCGCGACGAGCGCGCTTCGGCATATTCGGCCAACAGGTTGAATGGATTCTGCGGTGCGTCCACTGCGTCGCGGTCGTTGGTAAAGTCGGTCATGTTCTTGCTGAAGGTATAAGCAACGTTGACCGTGTTCCCTGACCCGAAGCGATAGTTGAAGGACGACAGCAGCCCGTGATAGCGCGAGATGGCGGCGGTCTCGATCAGCGTGACCGTGCCGAAGCCGCGGAAGGGGCGGATCGAGTTGACGTTCGTCGAGTTGTTGGCCGTAAAGAACGCCTGCGTATCGGCGGGCGAGACGAAGTTGATGTTGCGGCGATCAAGCAGGTGGTCGCCCTTCGTGCCGACGTAGCTGACTTCCAACAGCGCGTTATGCCAGACCTCGCGCTGTACGCCCAGCGACCATTGTTGAATCTCCGGCGTCACGAAGTTCGGATCGATGCCGACGACCGAGAGGATCGGCAGCGCGCCGGTCACACTGCTGACGCCGCCCGACGGGTTCGCCAGCGTCACGTTCGAGCTGAAGGTGGCGCGGTTGACGAACGGCGGGTTGACCTGCGAGGCATCTTGCACGAGGAAGCTGGCCACTTGATCGTAGTAGAAGCCGTAGCCGCCGCGTATGCTCGTGCGCCCGTCCTTGAACGGATCCCAAGCGAACCCGACGCGCGGGCTGAAGTTGTTCTTATCCTTAGGCGTGACCGCATTGCCAAATGGCGAATTCACGCCCGCGAGCACGAGACCGTTGAGCGGGTCGCCGCTGCCGCGCACGAGCGCGGTGCAGAGCGAGGTCGTGCAGGCCGGGATGTTCGCCCGGTTGAAGCGCGACGGGATGAACGAGTTCAGCAGATTGTGCTTATCGGTCGGCGGCAGGAAATATTGATAGCGCACACCGAAGTCGAGCGTGATGTTCGGCCGGTACTTCCACGTATCCTGCGCAAAGGCTTCGCGGCGGCCGAGCTTCAGGATGTTGGTCACGTCGAACTGATCTTCCGAGTAAGAGTCGGCGCGCCCCAAGAGGAAGCTGGCAAAGCCGATGCCGCCCTGCGACAGATTGACGTTCGTGGTTGAGCGGCCGAGCGAACCGCTCTGCGTGAAGCTGAACGAGCCTTGCGTCAGCGAGCCTGTGCCGACGTTTTCGTTCTTACCTTCAAAAGCCATCTCGCCGCCGAATTTCAGCGTGTGCCCGCCATGTGTCAGCGTCAGCGTATCGCGGAAGAGGTTGTTGCGATAGCGTATGTCCGGCTGTTGTGCGCCGCCGATGGTTTCGATGCCGGAGATGTTCAAGGTCGGGATCGCGCCGATGTTGTTCTCCGGATAGAACTCTGGGATTGAACCCGAGCCGGGATACTGCTCGCGCAAGCTGCGCCCGATGAGATTGGACTTGATGTGGTTCTGCGAGAAGTTGTAAGCCACTTCATTGACCACCGTGGGCGAGATGATGCTGGTGAGCGAGACGGCCATGACTTGACCGGGAATGTTCGTGGCTGTGGTCGCGATGCCCGGCAGGTTGATCGAGTTGAACAAGCCGGCCGGCTCGGTCGTCTGATTCAGGTCGTGCGTGTAACGCCCGAAGAGGCGCTCGTTGTCGCTGAAGTTATGGTCGATGCGGACAACTTCCTGACGCGTGTTCTGTTCAGCGACCGAGGTGTAGGTAAAACCGTTCGTGCCGACATTCGGGAGCGGATAGGCGGAGAAGAACGCCTGCGCGAGCGGGCTGATGTCGCTGCCCGGAATCATGTTGTTGGCATAGGCCCGCCCCGCCGTGTTAAAGACCTGACCGGCGCGCGCCGCAACGACCGCGCCCGTCGTGTCGGTGACGAAGAGCGGCGTGGCGGTCACGGTCGTGCCACTCGTGCCGTTCGCTTGCAGGTAGAGCGGGTTGCCGAGATTCGCGGAGAAGTCGCCGGCGCGCTGAGCCGCAGTCGGCACAAGGGCCGTAGCGGCGGTTGTGCCGCGCCGGATGCGGCGAAATTCTTGCGAGAAGAAGAAGAACGTCTTGTCCTTGCCGTTATAGATTCTGGGGCCGCCCTCGCCGAAGTGTGGCAGGTAGACGGGGCCGCTGATCGTGCCGCCGAAGTTGTTGTAGCGCAGACGCGGTGTGGCCGTGCCCGGCGAGCGCGTGCCGTCGGCGCGGCGCGGGACGCGATTGTTGAAGAAGGTGTTAGCGTTGAAGCGGTCGTTACGCGCGAACTCGTAGAGCGAGCCGTGGAAGTTGTTGCCGCCGCCCTTAGTGACGAGCGTGACGACGCCGCTGCCCGAACGTCCGGTCTCAGCCGTGTAGTTTGAGGTCAGCACTTTGAATTCTTGAATCGAGTCGATGGTTGGCGTGGTCAGCAGCGTAATGTTCGAGCCGCCGTCCACGTTGTTGACGCCGTCCACCAAGTAGTTGACGCCGTTACGCCGCATGCCGTTGATCGAGACGCTGGTGCGGTTCGTCAAACCCAAGGAGGTTTCATCGGCAAGGTCGGAACTAATGCCGGGGATGCCGGATTCAAGGAGCTTGAGGAAGTCGCGATTGACAAGCGGCAACTCGCGCACCTGTTTCTCGTTGACGAGACCCTGCACAATGGGACTGTCCTGCACGCCCTGTAGATCGCTCGTGACGGTGACGGTCTCGCTGACGTTACCCGCTTCGAGCACGATGTCGATGGGCCGTCTGTCTTTCGCGTTCAGCACCACCTCCTGCACATAACGTTTGAAGTTCGGCTGCTCGACCGTGACCGTGTACTGGCCGGGCGGCAGGGGCGAGACGGTGTAGCCCCCATCGTCGCCGGACTGTACGCGCCGCTCGAAATTCGTGGCCTTGTTGCTCACGACAATCGTCGCGTTGGGGATAGCCCCACCGGCGGCATCGGTCACTTGGCCGGTGATAGCGGCCGCGGTCTCCTCTTGCGCCCACGCCGCGCCGCTCAGGCACAGGCAGATCAATAGGGCCGTAAATAATCCACACAACCCTCTTCGCAGGTGATGGCTCATAGCGTGTTTCCTCTTTTCAGTAACAGACGGACAGATGATTCTCATGTGGTAGTGGCGCGTTCCGAAGCGCGGCCGGCTGGGCGCGCGAAGCGCCCAAAATTTTTCCATGCGTCGAAACAGCAGCGCCAGAGCGCACCTGTGTGCGCTCCGCAGCTTTTGGCCGCGCCGGTACGAGGAGTTTCCATCAGGGACTCAAGTCCGAGACAGACGAACGCCGCGCGGAGACTTGAGGACTAATGTTGCTGACCTTGACCTTGTGGAAACGACGTAGGGCACGAACCGGCACAACTGTGGCGCTATTCAAGCGCGCACATTCTAGTTAACATCACTGTAATAATCAAAGCTAAAAGTTTTTATAAAAGCCATAAGGCGAACTGCTTATGCTCTGTGCGTGGTTTGCACCACGTGGTCGGTTATCACTTATTGCTTGACGATTAGTGCCAGTGCCTGTATATGTTCCGACCAACATCGGCGCAGAAGCAGTTCGCGGCGGATGATGCGCTCCGTTGCCCGCAACTGCGAGTAACGCACGACCGCTCCGCATCAAGCACGAAGCTCTTTAATCGCTAATTCCGTTCGCTTGCTTGCGCTCGAAGTCCGCGTATCAGTTCGGCAATTTAGTTGCACCCACTGTCTGTCCACTCAATTTGAGTTAGGAGGAAGTTCCCCATGGCCCGAACCATCCACACTCTTTTTAGTTTACTCCTCGGCCTGTTGCTGGCAGTGGCCGTCGCCGCCCAGACCAGTACGTCGCGTATCACGGGCACGGTGACCGATGCGAACGGCGCAGTCGTGCCCAATGCCACTGTCACCGTCACTAACGAAGCCACCGGCGTCGTGCAGACGCAGAGCACCACTGATGCTGGTCTCTTTGCCTTCCCGTCGCTGCCGGTCGGCGCATACACAATCAAGGTTGAGCTACAAGGCTACAAGACCACGCAGAAGACCGGCAACGTGCTCCAGATCAACACGCCGCTCTCCGTGGACATCGCGCTTGAACCGGGTCAGGTATCTGAGACGGTGACGGTACAGGCCGGCGCGGAGCAGTTGCAGACCTCGAACGCGACCATCGGCAACGTCGTCGAGCAGAAGGCCATCGAGCAACTGCCGCTGAACGGGCGCAACCCGCTCACGCTCTTGGTGCTTGAGCCGGGCGTCGTGCAGCGCTCATTCGGCGGCGCTGGTTCAGGCGTCCATGTGAACGGCTCGCGCGACCGTGCCTACAACGTCACGATTGACGGTATCGAGGCCAACGAGTCGTCCGTGCCGAACCCCGTGAGCAACCTCTATCGGATCAATCCGGACAACGTGCAGGAGTTTAAGGTCACAACCAACAACGCGACGGCCGAGGAGGGGCGCAACAGCGGTGCGTCGATCTCTGTCAGCACGCGCGGCGGCACGAACGAGATCCACGCGAATCTCTTTTACTTCCTGCGCAACGACGCGCTCAACTCGAAGGACTTCTTCGCGAACGCCTTGAAGCAGCCCAAAGCCGTCATCAAGCTGAACCAGTTCGGCGCAGAGGCGGGCGGCCCCATCCGTAAGAACAAGACCTTCTTCTTCGGCAGCTATCAGGATAATCAGGTCAGCTTCACCCAGCCGATTGATCAGACCTTCGGCATCCCGGTCGTCTATACGGCGGACGCGCTCGCCGGTCGCTTCCGCTACTTCGTGCCCGACCCGGCGAACCCGGTTCGTGCGCCCAACGGTGATCCGATCACGCGCAACTCGCGCCTGCTTGTCGATCCTGCTACCGGGCAACTGCGTGTTCCGCTCTGCGCCACGCCTACCTCAATTGGTTGCGTCCGTGTTTACGACACGACCTTGATGACCAATAACACGCTGAATAGGCCAATTGACACGGTCGTGAACGGCCTCCTGAAAACCTATCCGCTGCCCAACGACTTCAACACAGCCGGCGACGGACTGAACACGGCCGCCTATCTTTGGAATCCGCCCACGCGGATTAAAGGACCCGCCATCGCGGCGCGCATCGACCACACCATCAACGACAACAACAGCATCTTCGGCCGCTATCTCTTCTCGGACTACAACACGCTGAAGGGCGATCCGCTCAACGGGCGACCACAGGTCTTCCCCGGTACACCACCGCTCGGCGAGGTCTTCCGGCGCACGTCGAATCTGGCGCTCAGCTATCGCCACGTCTTCTCGCCGCGCATCGTCAACGAGTTCACCGCCGGCTACGCGCGCTTCCAGTTCCTGTTCACGCAGGGCGAAGCCAACCCGGTGTTCCCCGATGTGCCGCCCTATGACTTCAACACGATCAGCGAACCGTTCAACAACACGCCGCGCACGGCGCGCGCCATCACCACGCCGCAGTTCCTCGACAACCTGAGCATCACGAGCGGCGCACACCTATATCGCGCGGGCGTCAACATGCGTTTCTATCGCCACGTCGATCAGCGCGGCCAACCCGGCGGCATCAACGTTACGCCGTCGATCACGTTCGCCTCCGGCACGCGCAACCCCTTTATCGTCGGCTCGACGCCGAACGACGGCTTCCGGGCCGCGGCGGGCATCAACTCAAGCGTGGATAACGTCACGCTCGGCGGCTTGATCAATAACCTGTACGGTCTACCTGCGGTTATCCAGCAGACCTTCATCGGCAACCTCCGCGACAACGTCTTTCTGCCCTTCAAGGTCGGCGATCAGGTGACCCTCTTCGACGAGAAGCACATCCTCAATCAGTACAACTTCTACTTTCAGGACGAATGGCGCGTGCGCCAGAACCTGACGCTCGACTATGGCGTGCGGCTCGAAGCTAACCCGCCCGCGACCACGCGCGGTGGCGACGTTGAGCGCCCGACGACCCCGATCCAGAACGGCCCCGTGACGTTCGCTAAGGCCAAGACTTGGTACGACAACGACAAGTCCGTCCTCTGGGGCCCGCGCGTCGGCTTCGCCTACTCGCCCAACTGGAAGAGCGGCTTTATGCACACGCTCTTCGGCAGCAATAGCAAGAGCGTGATCCGCGGCGGCTACGGCATCGCTTATGATCCGATCTCGTCGTTTCAGGTGACGGCGGCAGCGGGGCGCGTGCCCGGTCTGCTCGTCACTTGCTCCTCTACCTTCCCGTTTACAACCGCGACAAACGGTTGCGCAACCCCGCCGAATACAAATCTCGCAGGCGGCTTCCCGACGTTGCTCGCGCCGCCCACGAAGAAGCCGTCGGACTTCCTGACGCTTCAGAACAATACGTTCAGCAACGCACCGCCGGTCTCGGTCTTCGCGCCCGTGATGAAGACGCCGACCGTACACGAGTGGAGTCTGAGCTTCCAACGCGAACTGCCCGGCGGCTTCGTCGGGCAGATGGCCTACGTCGGCCGGCGCGGCACACACCTCTTCATGGCTTACAACATCAACCAGATGAACCCGGATTCGTTCCTGCCCTCGTTCCTGTTGATGCAGGAGAACCTCAGGCGCGGTTGTCTGCCGGATGGATCAGGCTCGCGCGGGACAGGCTTTACTTGCACCAACCCGATTGCGGCGGCACAGATTCCACTGCTTCAAGTCCCCGGCGTGACCGCTTCGGTGGTCAACTCCAGCGGCGCGATCAGCGAGCTTGAGCCGGGCAATCCGGCGACCGGCGTGCTGCCCGCGAATGCGGCCGGCGCGTTCGCACAACGCCTCGAGAACATCGCCTCGCTGCCGTTGCGGCTGCGCCCGAATCAGCAGTTCTCGACCATCACTTATCTCGACAACAGCGCCGACTCCTACTATCACGCCGCGCAGTTCACGCTGCGTCGCCGCTTCGCCAGTGGTCTCGGCATGAACATGGCCTACACCTTCGGTAAGTCCATCGACACACAATCGGTCGATCCGGTCGGCGCGTCTTCGGGCGGCGGTCTCTCGACCACCAACTCGCGTACGCCGACCGACATACGCAACTTCCGCGAAGAGCGCGCCCGCTCCGACTTCGACCGCCGGCACGTCTTCACGACCGCAGCCGCGTATGAGTTGCCGGTCGGGCGCGGCAAGCGCTTCTTCACCGACGCACACGGCATCGTCAATCAGGTCTTCGGCGGTTGGAGCATCAACAGCATCTTCACCGCTATGTCGGGCGAGCCGTTCGCCATCCGCAGCGGGCAGCGCACGTCGAACTCCGGGCACGAGTCGCGCGCGGTCGTGCTCGATCCGAGCATCCGGCCGCGCTTGCAAGAGATAC
Source organism: Pyrinomonadaceae bacterium (assembly GCA_045807745.1). Lineage (GTDB taxonomy): Bacteria > Acidobacteriota > Blastocatellia > Pyrinomonadales > Pyrinomonadaceae > QHXQ01. The sequence continues at coordinate 56,272 of JBJMGT010000015.1, read as the reverse complement.
CGGGCGTGGTCGGCCCCGTGCTCTTCGCCAACGCCAACGCCTTCGCCGTGCCCGCGCCGGGGAAGAACGGGGCGGGGCGCAACATCTTCACCGCGCCGGGTTATTGGAATCTTGATCTAAGTTTCATCAAGGTGTTCCAAGTCACGGAGCGAACACGCGTGCAGTTCCGCACGGAGATGTTCAACGCACTAAACCACCCGAACTTCGACAACCCGCGCGACGCTTCGGTCGGCTCGCCCTCGATCCTATCGAGCGTCTTCGCGCAGACCTGCTGCGCCACGGTCGCGCCGCCTTCGACGCAGACCATCATCCAGACGGGCGAATCGGCCCGCGTCATCCAGTTCGCGCTCAAGCTACAGTTCTAGTGCGCGCGCTCCGATGCCGACAGCATTCGCGCTGTCTACCAAAACGAAAGAGGCGTCTCGGTTGAGACGCCTCTTTCATTTCAGGGGGCAATGAAAAAATTGGATGTACTTTCTGAAAATTTGGATATAATCCCGCTACGGTCTGAGCCGCGCGCCTGTTCTTCGTACCAATACTGCGGCCGCCCAAGCTCCATATATCTAAGCCACTCAACTTGTTGAAGCGCGCGCGGTCGACAGTACCGATTCTTTCCACAGGGTGAGCAGGGCTTCTGGCTTTATATTTGCCTTTTCTTTTTTCCATAACACCGATGTGGTCGCAACCTCTCGGTTGACACCCATTCGCGCGCACAGAGTTTTCGTTCTCCGCTTGGCCCTGTTCGGCATGCGTGCTCATCTGCTTTTATAATCATTACTCCTGGCAGATCAAGCGGCGTCACTACCTGTCCACGTATCAGGCTTTGCTCAACATGAGGCACTTTACGTGCTCGTGCCTCGTCACCCGCCCGTAGCATTTAGGAGGAAAAATGAGAACACATTCCATCGGCCGTGCATGTTTGCTCTGCTGCGCAGTGCTGGCGCTTGTCTCGGTCGCCGCCGCGCAGGTGACGACGACAGGCCGTCTGTCAGGGGTCATCGCCGACGCGCAGGGCGCGCTCGTCCCAGGGGCGACGGTCGTCGCCGTCTCGGATCAGACCAAGCAGGAGTTTACGGTCACAGCCAACGACGAGGGCGGGTGGGCCATTCCGTCCGTCCCGAACGGGACTTACACGGTTACTATCTCAGCTCCCAACTTTAAGCAGACAGTGGTCAAGGAGGTGAAGGTGGACGTGGGTCAGCCCACCACGGTCAATGCCACGCTCGAAGTGGGCGGGGCCAATGAGCAGGTGGTGGTGGCCGCCGGTGGTGAGATTCTTCAGACTGAGAGTACGAGCGTCTCAACCACCATTACAGGCCGGCAGATCAGCGAACTGCCGTTCGCCACGCGCGATGCGCTGCAACTGGTGTTGACGCTGCCCGGTGTGCAGACGCCCGGTGCGCCGCGCACATCGTCAATCAACGGCTTGCCCAAAGGCTCGGTTAATCTCACCCTTGACGGAGCGAACATTCAAGACAACTTCCTGCGCAGCTCCGATGGATTCTTCACCCAGATACAACCGAAGTCCGACGCCGTGCAAGAGGTTACAGTCTCTACGGCCGTGCCCGGCGCGGAAAGCGGCGGCGAGGGCGCAGTGCAGGTTCGTTTCGTCACCAAGTCCGGCACGCCGGAGTATCATGGCGGTGCGTTCTGGCAATATCGCTCGCCGAGATTCAATTCAAATTACTACTTCAACAACATCGACGGCCTCCCGCGCGACAGCTTGCTGCTCCGGCAGTTCGGCGGTCATATCGGCGGCCCGATCCTAATCCCTAAACTGCTCAAGAGCCGCGAGAAGGCCTTCTTCTTCGTCAACTACGAAGAGTTCCAACTGCCGCAGACGTATCCGTCGGGCACCAACTTCGTGCTCGCGCCGGATGCGCTTAACGGCCTCTTCACCTACAAAGATTCAGCGGGCACCGTCAGAACGATCAACCTCTTGACCCTCGCCGCGTCCAAGGGCTACCCCAGCACGATTGATCCCACAGTCGCCAAGGGGCTGGCGCTCGTAGACGCGGGCGCGCGGGCCAGCGGCTCGCTCAAGAGCCGCATTACTTCGGCCAACGACTATAACCGCCTCGAATACAACTTCCAGGACCCCGGCACCAACATTCGCCGCTTCCCCACGGGCCGGCTCGACTGGAACGTCACCAAGAACCAGCATCTGGAGTTCATTCACAACTACCAACACTATCTGTCGAACCCCGATGGCGTAAACGGCCAACTCGACGTGGCCGGGCCGGGCACAGGGATTGTGATCGGGACACCCGGCGTCACCGGCTCGATCCACCGCAACTCTTTCTCCTTCGTGGCGGCGCATCGCTGGACGATTAATGACCGGCTTATCAACGAGGTGCGCGCCACTTCATCGGGCAATGGCACTTCGCTCTTCACGGCAGAATTCGCGCCGGGGCTGTTCGGTTTGTGGAATGGCTTCGCGGTGACCGGTGGCACATATCTCGGCAACCAGCCGCTCGGTACCGGCGCGTTCTACAATCGCCGCTCCACGTCGCGCCGCAACACGCCGACCAAGGGCGTCACGGACAACGTAACGTTCGTCAGGGGCGCGCATACTTTCAATCTGGGCACGTCGTTCCTGCACATTAACTCCTATACTTCCGCCGCCAGCACGCAAGTCGTGCCGCAAGTCGTGTTCGGCATCGCTACTGGCGATCCCATCAACACGGGCTCAACCAGCATTTTCACCAACACCGGCTCCAACCCCACCTTCCCCGGCGCAAGCTCGACGCAACTCTCGGACGCGCGCTCTCTCTACGCCTATTTGACCGGGCGCGTTAGCTCAATCGCTCGTTCGGCTTCGCTCGACGGCACGACCAAAAAGTACGTCTTCGACTCTTTCAACGAGTTCAACCATCAGAACGAGTGGGCCTTCTACGGGCAGGACGCATGGAAGTTCCGCCCGAACATCACGTTCAATTATGGTCTGCGTTGGGAGTTCGAGCCGTCGCCGGTCAACGACAATCAGGTTTACACCAGAACCGGTTTCGACGGCATCTACGGCGTCTCAGGCGTGGGCAATATCTTCCGCCCCGGCGTCTTCGGCGGCCAGCCGACGCAGTTCCGCCTCTTGGGCAAAAATGAAAAGGGCTACCCCACGCGGCATAAGGATTTCGCGCCGTCGTTCGGTTTCGCTTACACGCCCAACTTCAAGAGCGGCCTGATGCGCACGCTCACGGGCGGCAACGGCGAGACAGTCCTGCGCGGCGGCTACTCGATAGCCTACACACGTGAAGGCTTCAACGCTTACACCGCCATGTTCGGCTCGAACGAGGGCGGGACGGTGACGCTCAGCGTCAGCCCGTCCATCACGCCGTCGATCTTCCCGGCTGGCAGTGTGCTCTTCCGCAACGGCAACTTCCCGGCGCTCACGCCGCCGGCCGACACCAGCAAGTATCCGTTCACACCGGCCGCGGGCAGTGCCGGCGGGGCCAATGATTTCGACGCACATCTCAAAGCCGGTTACACGCAGTCCTATACGCTCGGCCTCCAGCGCGCTTTGAACAAGGACACGGCTGTCGAGATTCGTTTCGTGCGGACACGCGGCACGCACCTGTGGCGGCAGTACGATCTGAACGAAGTGAACATCTTCGAGAACGGGTTCCTCGATCAGTTTAATGCGGCGCGCAACAATCTCCTGCTCAGCCGCGCGGCCGGGAGGGGAGATAATTACGGCGTGCAGACGGGCATCGCCGGTCAAGTCGCCGTCCCGCTCATCACAACGGCCGTCGGTTCGGCAACCGACTCCACGACGGTGACGCGCCTGCTGCAAGGGCAGGCCGGCGCGGTCGCCAACAGCATCGCATTCACCTTGGGGCGCATGAACAACTTGATCAATGCTGGGTTGATTCCGTTCACCACATTGCCGAGCAGTGCGTGCGATCCGACGCTGTCCGCAGCAAACCAGAACTGCAAGGTGTCGAACTTCTTCATCACCAATCCGCAGACGACCGGCGGCGCGTTCCTGATGACGCAAGGCACTGACACGTCATTCAACGCATTGCAGATCGAGTTGCGCCGCCGCCTCTCGAACGGGCTGCTCGTCCAGGGCAGCTACCAGTTTGGCAAGGCGTTGGCGAATGCGTTCGTCTCGTCATCTTCGGTCTTCTCGCAGCCGCGCACGCTACGCAACCCCACCGCCGACCGCACCTTCTCCCCGTGGGATGTGCGCCACTCGTTCAAGGTCGATTACCTCTACGAGTTGCCGGTCGGCCCCGGCAAACGCTTCTTCAACTCCAACAACTCAATCCTGAGCCGCGCGATTGGCTACTGGCAGCTCGGCGGTGTCACGCGCATCCAGTCCGGCTCGGCGACGCTGCTCACAAGCGGCGGGCGCGCGACCGTCAACCAGAACGATTCGGGCGTGGTGCTGCATAACATCACGCAGAAGCAGTTCCAGCAGTTGATCAAGATTCGCAAAGACCCGAGCGGCATCGTTTACTACCTGCCGCAGTCGTTCATCAACAACACGGTGGCCGCCTTCGCCAGCCAGACCGGCGCGCCGCTTGACCCTAGTGCACCGTACATCGGGCCGCCCCTCACCGCCGGGCAACTCGGTGACCGCATTGTTTTCCAAGGCCCGCCGCAGGCGCGCTTCGACATCAACGTGGTGAAGCGCATTCCCATTACCGAGCGGGTGAACGTTGAAGGGCGGGTCAATTTCCTGAACGCCTTCAACCGCCCCAACTTCTTCCTCGGCGATGCCGACTCGACGATCAGAAGCGTGAGCGCCGCCTCCTCCTCGTTTGGACAGACGCGTTCCGCCTACCGCGACATCACCGTGTCGGGCACGAATGATCCGGGCGGGCGGCTCATCGAATTCCAGTTCCGCCTGAATTTCTAAGGCGTAAACTGCAACCCTCATCCACGCGGATGAGGCAAAAGTGGGGCGGGCGCTATGCGCGCCCGCCCCGCTTTTATGTCTCACCACGGGTGGATCAGTCTGATGCGGCCAACTCTCCAGCTTGCGCTAACCGCCCCGCCGTCCGGCGCAGCCGCTCACTTCTTATTGAGCGCCGCTTTCAACTCCTCAATCGTGCTGCTGATCTGCGCAGCGTTTGGCGCGTTGGGCACATCCTTCAGGTATTGCTCAAAGGCCAGCAACGCACGCTCATATTTCTTCTGCATATAGTAAACCTGCCCCAGCAGCAACTGCGCGGCTCCGGCGCTGCTACCGCCCAATTCATAAGCGCGCAGCAACTCGCGCTCGGCCTCCGCGAGCCGTTTTAACTGGATGAACGCGCCGCCGAGCTGCAAGTGTGTGGCCGGCGACTTCGGGTCAAGCGCGGCCGCCTGCTCCAGTTCGGCGGCGGCTTCCGCATAATGCTCTTCCCGGTTGAGCACCGCGCCGAGCCGGAAATGGGCTTCGCCTTGCGCCGCACGCTCAAGTTTCGGATCAGCGAGCGTCTCTACGAGCAACTGTTTGGCTTCCGCCAATTTGCCCAACCCACACAAAGCCTCGGCGAGTGGCAGGCGCGTGCTGGCGAGCGCCGGCTGTTCCTTGCGGAGCGCGCCCAGCACTTCAGCGGCCTCTTTGAACTGGCCTTGCCGGTTCAGCACGACCCCTAGATTCAAGCGCGGGTAGAGGAAATGCTTGTTGAGCTTAACGGCTGGGCGCAACGTCTTGGCGGCCTCGTCCAGCCGGTTGAGTTGCAGGTAGAGTACGCCGAGATCATTGCGTGCGCGTAGGTAATGCGGATGAAGTTCGAGCGCGTGTTTGAAGGCGGCAAGGGCCGTTTCGGTCTCACCTTGGCCGACCGCATTCATGGCCTGCTCGTAGGCGGCGCGGGCCGCGGCCGGCACATCCACATCGAGCGTGGCCGCGTCAACGACGCCGGGCGGCGACTGTTCGCAACTGCCGCTGAAGCGGCGGAGGAAGACGGGCGTATAGACGGGCGTGTTGCGAATAATGCGGAAGGTGGCGACGGTCGTGGCATAGGTGCAGCCGTCGCCCTCGACGTTGATGGTGTAGTCGGCCTCGCGGATCAGATCGCCCGTCACCAGAAACTTACCCTTTGTGTCGGTGAACACGGTCTCGACACGCCCGTCGTCGCGCGTCAGCAGGAAGCGCAAGTTGCGCGTGGGCAGGCTGCCGTCCGGCATGAAGAACTGGATCGTGGGCGGGGCCTGCCCGCGCACCACGTGGGCCGCGAGCAAAACGCCGCACACCATTAGACAGATGCGCCGCCGCCGATCTGCACTCATCTCGTGACTCCTTTCAGCGCAGCTTTAAAGTTCGAGGAGGCTGTGCCCGCTTCACTTACCATCGGGGAACAACTGATTGAGTATTTGCGCCAGCCGGTAGCCCGCGAGCGCGAGGCGCTGCCGGGCGATGGCGCGCGCCTTCATGTTGTATTCGTCCGTCGGCGCTGTGTTCTCCGGCAAGCTATAGACGAAAGTCGCCGCCAGCATGTGACTCTCCTGCGCCCATTTGTCCGGGTTCAAATCCTGCGCCGCCGGATTCTTCTCGGCCGGAAACTCTGTGGCGAGGGCGCGCGCGAACTCTTCCAAGCGCCCTCGGTCGCGCGCTTCGAGCGGGCGCGGGGCCGACCAGAAATTGAACGCGCCTGCCGCGCTGTCCCAGTACCAGTGCAGATTGTCGGGCACGCCCGCGAGTTTGAAACCGTTGCCGCCCGCGTCGCCCTTCGGGTTCTTCGCGGTGATGCGGGTGGCAGCATGGAGCGGTTGGTGTATGTCGCCGACGAGATGCATCAAGTAGCCGAGCACTTCCGCGTCGTGCTTGTCCGACCCCGTGCCCTTGCGCAAAGTCTCGACCGCCCATTTGATCCGCGCGACGGCGTTCTCGTCCGCTGGCTTCATGTTGGGATCGACAGGCACACCGTCGAAGATCGGATAATCGGCATAATGCCAGACGCGCATATCATCATGCGTTGAGTCCGCTTTGATGTCGTCCATCCAGACGGCCACCGTCATGCCGTCATAAGTTTTGCCGCAGAAGCGGATCGTCTTGGTCAACGCATCCACCTTCGCCTTCGCCGCCGGATTCAAACGCTGATAAGCAACTGCCGCCACTAACATGTGCCCCGTATCATCCCAAGCTAAGGCAACCGATTGCGGCAACAGTAACGCGCTGACAAGCAGCAGCACACACAAACATTTACGCATTATTTTATGCTCATTCTCTTCTCTCACTTCAACGATATAACAACGCACGCGCACGTGCTTTGCGAAACTCATCGAGCGCGGGCTGCCACGAGCGGACGATCTCTTCGGGCGCGTCGCCGCGCTTGACGCGTGCGAGCGCGTCGGCGTTGGCCAACAGACGTTCGTACTTGTCCACCTGCCACTCGACGGGGTAGAGCCGCCGGAGCGCGACTGCGATCTCTACTCCTGTTCGCACCGGCTGAAACTGCGTGCGATCAGTGATGATGATGTTGATGCCGCCACACTCTTCGTCCTTGAACACGGACGCGTTTGGTTTGAAGCGCACGGGCACGAAACGCACGCCCGCCACGCGCCGCTCGTTCAGGTACGATGCGAGTTTCTGCCCGTCGAGCCACGGCGCGCCGACTAATTCAAACGGCGTGTCCGTCCCCCGCCCGACCGAGAGGTTCGTCGTCTCTAATAGACCGATGCCGGGATAGAGCGTCGCCTCGGTCAGGCTGCGCATGTTGGGCGAAGGGTTGACCCACGTGAGGTTGGTCGCGTCGAACCATTGTCTGCGCCGCCAGCCTTCCATCTGTATGACGCGCAGGTCGCAGCCCGTCTTGCGCTCGTCGTTGAAGAGGCGCGCCAACTCGCCGACGGTCATCCCATGTCTGACGGGAATCATGTGATAAGAGACGAACGACAGTTTGTCCGCGTCGGCGAGCGGGCCTTCAACATCCATGCCGCCAATCGGGTTCGGCCGATCCAACACGAAGACGGGCAGGTGCGCCTGCGCCGCCGCTTCCATCACGTAGCCGAGTGTCGAGATGTAAGTATAGAAACGCGCGCCGACGTCCTGTATGTCGAAGACGAGCGCATCGAGGTCTTTTAATTGTGCGGGCGTGGGCCGTCGCGACTCGCCGTAGAGCGAATAGATGGGCAAGCCCGTCTGCTCGTCTTTCGTGTCAGAGACTTTCTCATCAGCCAGCCCGCGTATGCCGTGCTCTGGCGAGAAAAGAACCGTGAGTTTCACGTTCGGCGCGGCGCGCAGCACGTCAATCGTCTGTCGCCCGCGCCGGTCGCGCCCAGTGTGATTCGTCACCAACCCGACCCGCATGTTCGCGAGTTGTTTGAACCCATCGCGCGCCAGCACATCAATGCCGGTCAAGACCACGCTATCGGCCGCCGCGCTCGCGCTTTGGTTCGCGCTCGCACTATTCGCGCCGGTCACTTTCGCCAGACTCGCCAGCAACTCGGCCGAGAAGCGCGCCGACTCCGCCCGCGCCGCTTCCGCGCTCGTATCCATGACCGACGATGCGACGATTGAGGCGACGCGCCCGCGCAGAGGCCCCACGTCGCCCTTGCCGTCCGGGTGCACACGGTTGCTCATAAAGACGACGAACGTTTCGCTCGCCGGATCGAGCCACAGCGACGTGCCCGTAAAGCCCGTGTGCCCGAACGAACCGAGCGGGAAGATGTCGCCGCGATTCGCGGAGAAGCCACTTGCGATGTCCCAGCCCAATCCGCGCGCTGTGCCATCCGCCTCGACCGCGCGCGGGCGCGTCATCGTCGCCACGCCCAACGGACTCAAGATGCGCACGCCGTGATACGCACCGCCATTCATGATCATCTGGCAGAAGATGGCCAGATCATCTGCGGTTGAGAACAGCCCCGCGTGCCCCGCGACGCCGCCCATGCGGAACGAAGTTGGATCGTGCACCTCGCCGCGCAGCCACTCGTCTGCCTCCGCGCTGCCGACTGTCTCCGGCTTGCCGCCTAGATACGCAGCCTGTGCGCGCCGCTTCTCCGTCGGCGCGATGCGCGGGCGCAAAGCGACGGCCGGGCGAAACCCCGTATCGCGCATGCCGAGCGGCACATAGATATTTTTGCGCGCGAACTCGTCGAGCACGAGACCCGACACGCGATGCACCACCTCGCCGAGCGCGATGTAATTGATGTCGCTGTAAACGAACCGCGCGCCCGGCGGATTGCGCAGCCGCTCAGTCGCCAAACGCTTGATCGCCTCGTCATAGCCCATCCACTGCTCGCTCAGATCAAAATCCGGCGCAAACCCTGAACGATGCGTCAACAACTGCTCAATCGTGATCTGATCGCGCCCCTCGCCTTTCACTTCCGGGATGTAGCGAGACAGCGCATCGTTCAAACGCACCTGCCCGCGCTCGACCAAGATCATGATGCTCGTCGCCGTCGCTACGATCTTTGTCAGACTCGCGCAATCAAAGATCGTGTTCGTCGTCATCGCCTCGCGCGCCGGCTCAATCGCCCGCGCCCCGTAAGCCTTACGCCACACCACGCGCCCGCGCCGCGCCACCAACACCACCGCGCCCGGCGTCTCTTTGCGCTCGATTGATTGTTGGACTACTTGATCGATCTGCGCGAGCCGTTCGGCCGACATGCCGACAATGGCCGGCGACACCACAGGCAGCGTTGCAGCCAAGCCCTGCACACAGATTGTCAGCGTTAAGACGGCGGCAAGAACTCTTTGTTTGGTGCAGCGCATGTACGATGTTGTTATACGGAATTGATTAACCACCAAGGCACAAAGGACACGAAGAACTACTTTGTGCTCTTTGTGCCTTGGTGGTTCATTCTCTTTGCGACTTACTACTTTAGGACACTAGCCTGCGCCCGCGGCTGTGCTTTCAACTGAATCCCCGTGCCGCGCGCATAAAGCTGCGGCAGAGAGATCGGCAAGCGACCAACAACGTCGATCTCGCCGAGCAGCGCGCGGGCGGCGGCGCGTTGCAGGCTGGGCATGTCGCCGTAAGCGACGATGTAAGTTTTAAGATTGGGAAAGTTCATCAACAGGTACGGGTTGCCGAAGCTGATGCCGACGAGCGGGGCTTTGCGCTCCAACAGTTTTTCGAGCGCGCGCTGGCCCGGTTCGGGCAACGCGCCGCTGTTCGATTGCCCCGTGCGGACGCGCCCGTACATCGAGACGATGACGAGGTCGGCTTCCTTCGCGCGCTCTAAAGCTTTCTTAACCTCCGCCTCGCTCGAACGCTCGTCGAGCACTAATGTCCCAATTGGCCGCTGGATGCGCATCACCATCGCCCCCACAAAGGACGAGGCGATGAAGAGACGATCTTCGCCGTTCGTGATCGCGAGGTTGAAGACGCGCGCATCCGGTTTGAGCGCGGCGAGGGGCAAGAGATGCGCGTCGTCGCGCACGAGCGTGATCGCGTGTTCGGCGATCTCCTGTGCGAGTCGGGCGGCGTCGGGGCTGGAGACGATCTGATCGATCTCGTCGAGCGGCGCGATACGCTGTTTGACGAGACCGAGATCATATTTCGCCGCGAGGATGCGCCGCGCCGATTCTTCAATGCGCTGCTCGGTTAAGCGCCCGGACTGTACGGCCTCGCGCACACCCTTTACCACGTTGTCCGGTTCGGACGGCTTCAACAGCATGTCCGCGCCCGCTTCGACCGCGCGCACCGCCGCCTCGCTTTGCGTGAAGTAGATCGTCAAGCCGCTCATGTCGAGCGCGTCGGTGACGACGATGCCATCGAAGCCCAACTCGCGGCGCAGTATCCCGCCCACGATCTGCGGCGAGAGCGAACTCGGCAGCGTCGCGTGTTCGACGACGATCTCTTTATCAGCGTATGTCCCTACCTGTCTGTTCTCGCGCGGCGTGATGACGGTCGGGTCGATCTGTGGCAGCCCGATGTGTCCCGGCATGACCGCGCCGACGCCCGCAGCGATGGCCGCGCGAAACGGCACAAGCTCCACCGCGTCGAGCCGCGCGCGCGGCAGATCGATCACGGGCAAGCCGCGATGCGAATCGGTGGCCGTGTCGCCATGCCCCGGAAAATGTTTCGCGGTGGCGATGACGCCCGCGCTCTGTGCGCCCTCGACAAAGGCCGCGGCCATCTGCGCGACCGCCTGCGGGTCTTCGCCGTAAGAGCGCACGTTGATGACCGGGTTCGCGGCGTTGTTGTTTACATCGACGACCGGCGCGAAAACTTGCTCGACGCCAAGCGCGCGCGCCTCGCGGCCCGTCAGAGCGCCTTGCCGGCGCGCGTAATCAGGATTGCCGGTCGCGCCTACAGCCATGTTCCACGGGAAATTGATCGTATCATCGAAGCGCATCCCTGCGCCCGCTTCTAAATCTGCTGAGATAATGAGCGGCAGCTTGGCCAACTGCTGCATGCGGTTGACGAGGTGCGTCGATTCATAGACGGGGCCGCGAAACAGGATGAGGCCCCCGATGTGATTCTGCTCGACCTGCCGGCGCAACTCCTTAAACTGATCGCTCTCCTGATTCAGAAACGTCGCGTTGAGACCCACCGCGACCATCTGCCCGATCTTCTCGTCGAGCGACATGTGCCGCAGTTGTTCGTCCGCCCACTTCAAAGCGGCGCGCGAAGGTTGGCGGTGATAAGGGTGTGCTGTCGCAACGCTCTTGCTTACAGCATTGCGCTGTTGCGCGAGCAAAGAGACAGATGGGGCAAGCGTAAGCACACAGAGCAGCAACGCGATTGCGTGCAGGCGGAGCAAACATGCAATTTTCTGTTTAGCGAGCAACTTCATATCGTCAAACCTGATCAATCACCCGCGCCGCCGGGTGCAAGCTCATCGCGGCGCGCGGCGGGCGCGGGTGCAAAGGCGAAGCTGGCGATGAGCGCCACGAAGAATGTAATCGCGCTGCCGATGAGCACATACCAAGTCCACGCGACCCTTGTGCCGAAGTAGATGTAGATCATGATCACCGTGCTCGTGATCATGCCGATCAGCGCGGGCGGCTCGCTCACGCGGCGCAGGAACGTGCCGACGAGAAAGACGCCGAGCACAGGGCCGTTGATGAGCGACGCAATCGAGAGCGCCTGATCGAGCGCCGAGCGATTCTGATGGCGCACAAGCAATGCGACCGCGATCTGCACGATACCCCACAGAAGCGTCAGCCAGTGTGAGACGCGGAAGTAATGCTTGTCGCTGCGGTCGGGCTTGAACGGTTTGTAGAGATCGTTGACGGCGGTTGCGGCGATGGAGTTGAGCGACGAAGACATTGCGGCAGCGAAGATGGCGGCAACGACGAGACCTGACAGGCCCGACGGTAAGTGCTTCGTGATGAAATCCGGAAAGACGCGGTCGCCACCCGCGAACGGAAAGGCGGTGGACGCGGCGCTCGCGTAAGCCGGGTCGCTGTAAGGGTGATAAAACGCAAAGAGCAGCAAGCCGATGAAGAGGAAGCCGATGAACTGCGCGAGCACGACCGCGCCGCTCGACAGGAGCGCGGCTGCCGCACGGCGCGGGCGATCCGTGCAGAGATAGCGCTGTACGAGATATTGATCTGTGCCGTGCGTGCTCATCGTTAGGAAGCAGCCGCCGATCAAACCGGCCCAGAATGTGAACGTCTTGGTGATGTCGAAGGAGAAATCGAAGAGCGAAAATTTATTAAACTGCGAGCCGAGCGCGAGGGCGGCCGGAAAACCGCCGTTGATGCCTTTGACGAGCACGACGGCCGCGGCCAGTGCGCCGCCGATGTAAATGAAGAGTTGGACGACCTCGATCCAGATGACCGCCTCCATCCCGCCGAAGTAAGTAAAGACGATCATCACGATGCCGATCAGAATAATTGACGCGACCACAACCGTCTCCGCGTTGGCCGCAGGCTGAAATGAAGTATAGACGGCGGCGAGGACGATGGCGGTCAGGAGCAGACGTATGCCGTCGGCGATGTTGCGCATGACGACGAAGAGCGACGCCGCGAGCATCTTGATGCGCTGGCCGAAGCGTCGTTCGAGCAGTTGATAGACGGTCAGCAACTCGCCGCGAAAGTAGGATGGGATGAAGAGGAGCGAGATGACGACGCGCCCCAGCATGTAGCCGAAGACGAGTTGGAGGAATTGAAAATTGCCGCCGCGCGCGAAGGCGATGCCGGGCACGGAGATGAAGGTGATGGTCGAAGTCTCTGTGGCGACGATGGAGGCGGCAATCGCCCACCAGGGTACGCTGCGGTCACCGAGAAAGTAGTCGCTCGTCGTCTCCTGTTTGCGCCCGAACCAAGTGCCGAGCAACGTGACGCCGATCAGGTAGCCGAAGATGATCGCCAGATCAAGAGCCTTCATGCTCGTTCACCAGACACTCGCCGCGCCGACCGCACGCTCAGGCGCGCCGAGTTTCGTCTCAACTTTGCAGAGCTTGACTGAAAGGGGCCTGAAGCCGACCTGTCTATTACACCAACGATGGGAGGCATATTAGCACTTGCCCGCCAGCCTTACACAACAGCAGGCGCAAGCAAATCGGTGAGCCGGCGGATGCGCGGGCACGCGCAGTCCGTGTAGAGATCGAGCGGGTCGAGCAGGAGTGCACGCAAGCCCACGGCTTGCGCCGCGAGCGCGTCGTGCCCGTATGAGTCGCCGACGAAAGCGGCCTCGTGGGGTGCGACGCCGAGTTGTGTAAGCGCCAGTTGAAAGATGGCCGCGTCGGGTTTGCGCATGCCGACCACGTATGAGTCGAGTTGCAGATCGAGGTGCGCGGTCAACTCGACTAAGTCGAGCAGGTCGGCCAGCCGACCGTCCTCCGTGTTTGAGATGACGGCGAGGCGCAAGCCGTGTTGCCGGAGTGTGGCGAGCACGCGCGGCGCGTCTGGATCAAGCAGCGACCAGAGATGGCGCTCGTCGTGCGCCGCATCGAGCAGCGGGCTGAGGCGTGCGCAAGCGGCCGCGTCAAGCCCCAGCGCACCGTACATGCGCCGGAAGACCCAATGACGCTCGCGTGTGTCGGCGGCGAGTGGGCGGCCCCTTTGCAGATCGAGATCGACCGCACACAGTACCTCTTTCATCGCGCGCTCAAGCTCCGCCGGGTTGAAGGTGCGGCCCGCCTCAGCCGTCGCCACGTGCGCCAGTCGCGGCCAATCGGGCTGGACGAGTGTGCCGCCCATATCAAAGAGGACGGCCCGCACGCCCCGCAAGGCAGGATGAAGCGTCGCCTGCCCGTCGCTCTGCTCAACGTCTGTCATCGGAATTTGCGCCAGCTTTAGAGATGATGGATCACGCTGGTGACGACGCCCCAGACTTCAAACTCCATGTCGGGGCGAATCTCCAACGGTGCGTAGGCGCGATTGTCGGGCACGAGGAAGATTTTACCGTCGCGGCGGCTGATGCGCTTGACGGTCAACTCGCCATCAAGGACGGCGATCACGACGCTCTTATCCTGTGCTTCGAGCGCGCGGTCGACGACGAGTATGTCGCCGGGATGTATGCCGGCGTCGATCATCGAGTCGCCGGCGACGCGGACGAAAAATGTGGCCGCAGGGTGTTTGATTAGGTGGCGATTCAGATCGAGCCGGCCTTCGATGTAATCCTCTGCGGGCGAAGGCAGACCGGCGCTGACGGAGACCATGAAGAGCGGGCGCGCGAGCCGCGTGGCGCGATCGGGCCAGTAAATGTTCGTCACAGTCGTCTGCATAAACGTCCCCGGTCAGTGCGCTGCGCGTTGTCGAAATCAGAGGCGAACGGATTCTACCCGCGTCTGCACGTGCGGGCCAAGAAAAAATGCGACTGCACGCCCGAATAACAGCCCTGTTTTATGCGACATGGGCAACTGCTTCTGTCTCCGCCGCCTCTAATGCTCGTTCGTGTCAAGTCCCCGTAACTATTTGGAATTTCAATCATTTTCGGGTATAAGTGCGAACATGTGATTGGGTTTTAGGAAGGGCCGCACCCTCTCCGATAGGTCTCACCACGGCACAATCAACTTTTCTCACAGCGAACTGAATAATTGAGCATGTGCTCAACAACGTGCCGGTCTGTCCGGCGCGCGCCGGGATTGTTGTGCGCCACTACTGCGCACAGCGATCTGCGTCAACGTCTGTCGTGTGTCTATCTGAGGAGCGTAATGAAACGAGTTAGATTCTTTTTCGCAGCGATCATCTGCACCTTGCTGCTGGGCGCGTCGGCTGCGGCGCAAAGCGTAGTCGTTAACAAGTATTTTAATTCCGGCGGTGCATCGGGCGTTGGCGACGTGGTCGAACTGCTCGTCATTCAAGACGGGTTGGACATGCGCGGGATGATCCTCAAGGACTTCTCCAGCAGCATGGCCAACGACGGCGGCGGCAAGTATCAATTTTCAACCGACACATTATGGGCCAGCGTCCCTGCCGGTACGCTCATCGTGCTGCGCAACGACACCTCTGCGGCCGATACGACGGTGGGCAGCGGCGACTACAATCTTGATCTCGGATTAAAGAATACGACCTACTTCGCCGCTGTCGGCACGGGCACGTTCGACATCGCCACGACCGAGATGGTGATGATCAAGGCCGCGGGCAGCGGCGACACGGGTGTGACTGGCAACATACATACGCTCGCGGGCGGCACGGCCGGCACGCAATTCACCAACACCACAACCGGGGCCAAGCTGCGCGCCACCGGCACGTCGGGCACGAACATATTCGTCTACGCGAACAACACGACGGAAATGCTCGCCGACTTCAACGGCACGGACGCAACCGGCGGCGCGACGGGGCTGACCTTTGGCGCGGGCAACAATGCACACAACACGGCCTACATCAACTCGCTGCGCACGCCGCCGCCGATGGGCGAGCCGACCGTGCCGGCTTCGAACGTCAACTTCACAAACGTCGGCGCAACCGCGCTCACGGTCAACTGGACGAACGGCAACGGCACGGCGCGCATCGTGCTCGCCAAAGCCGGCGCAGCCGTCGATGCCGTCCCGTCTGATGCTACAACTTATACGGCCAACGCGGCGTTCGGCAACGGCTCACAGATCGGTGCGGGCAACTTCGTCGTCTTCACAGGTTCGGGCAACAATGTCACCGTCACGAATCTCGCGCCGAGCACGACATACCACTTCGCCGTCTTCGAGTACAACGGCACAGGTGCGAGCACGGACTATCTAACCTCTGCGTTCGCCAACGGCAACCAGACAACCCTCGCCTCTTACACCGTCAGCGGGCACGTGCAGCAATTGGGCGGCTTCAGCGTCAGCGGCGTCAACATCACGCTCACGGGCGACGCCACGCCGCAACAGACGACGACCGATGCGGCTGGCAATTACTCTTTCTCGAACGTCTCCGCGGGCGGCAACTACACCATCACCGCGACGGTCGCGGGCTTTGACATTGCACCGGCGAACCGTGTGCTCAACAATCTAAGTGGTAATCAGACGGCCGACTTCACCGCGACGCCGAAGGTCATCATCAGCGAATTCCGCTTCCACGGTTCAGACCCCGATGGCGCGGGCGCGCTGACGGGCGCGACTAACGAGTTCGTCGAGTTGTACAACCAGACCGATGCGACCGTGGACGCCAGCGGGTGGGCGATTGTCACGTCCGACAACGGCGCGACGGCCAAATACACCGCGCCCATCGGCTCGCTCATCCCCGCGCGCGGCCACCTGCTCGTCACCGGCGCAGGCTACGGTCTTGCGGCGGCTGCCGCATCCGATGGCAGCTTGAGCGCAGACATTCCTGACGGCGCGGGCGTCGCGCTGTTCAATAACTCCGCGAGCTTCACGACCGGCACAGAACTGGATGCCGTCGGCTTTAGCGGTGTGGCGAATAACACGTTCCGCGCGGGCGCGGGTCTCGCGCCGACGGCCGGCGTCTCGACCGACGGCGAATACAGCTTCGCGCGCAAGCTCGTCTCCGGCGTGCCGCAGGTGACGGGCGACAACGCCGCCGACTTCATCTTCGTCGCCACGGACGGCGGCAACTACGACGGGCTGCAAGCCGTCCTCGGTGCGCCCTCACCAGAAAACCGGAACAGCCCCGTCCAGCGCAACGCGCAACTGAAAGCCTCGCTCATTGACCCGCAGCAAGCCTCGACCGCAGCGCCGAATCGCATACGCGACTTCACGCCCGTTACGAACGGCCCCAGTGGCACGCTCGTCATCCGGCGCAAGTTCACCAACAAGACGGGCGCGCCCGTCACGACGTTACGCTTCCGCATCGTGGACATCACCACACTCGGCTCGCCCAACTCCGGCCCGACGCAGGCCGATCTGCGCGCGCTCACTTCCGCTGACGTGAGCGTGATGCTGACTGACGGCTCAAGCGTGCTAGTCAAAGGCTTGACGCTCGACGAGCCGCCGACACAAAGCATAGGCGGCGGTCTCCACTCCACGCTCTCGGCCGGCTCGATCACTTTGGCAGCGCCGCTCGCCGTCAACGCGGCCGTCAACGTGCAGTTTGTCTTGGGCGTCCAACACGCCGGCAGTTTCCGTTTTCTCGTCAACGTCGAAGCGCCCCCGCCCGCGATTCCAGTCTCGACGAGCGAGCATCTGACGATGGGCAACCCGTCGGGCGCGGTGACGGACGAGAACCTGCCGTTCAACTACCTGCTCGACAAGCCGCAATACGCGGTCTCTTATCATCGTGATCGCGGCATCCCGAACTGGGTGAGTTGGCATCTCGATCCGACGTGGACGAACGGCACAGGCACGCGGCAGGATGATTTCCGCAACGACCCCAGTCTGCCCGCCGGTTGGTATCAGGTGCAGAGCACGGACTATAGCGGCTCTGGTTTTGATCGTGGTCATCATTGCCCGTCGGCTGACCGGCTCAGAAGCAACGCGGACAACTCGGCCACGTTCTTCATGACCAACATGATGCCGCAAGCGCCCGACAACAATCAGGGGCCGTGGGAAGTGTTGGAATCTTATAGCCGCACACTCGTCAACGCCGGCAACGAGTTGTACATCATCGCGGGCGGCGTCGGGCAAGGTGGCACAGGCTCGAACGGCGGCGTCACGCAGACGGTCGCGAACGGGCACGTCGTCGTCCCGGCCTTTACGTGGAAGGTAATCATCGTGTTGCCGCAGGGCACGGACGACGTCTCGCGCGTCACGACGCAGACGCGCACCATCGCCATCATCATGCCGAACACGCAAGGGATTCGAACAAACACATGGCAGCAGTACATCGTCAGCGTGGATCAGGTCGAAGCGCTGACCGGCTACGATTTCTTCTCCAACGTGCCGGCCGACATACAGGCCGTCATCGAGTCGCGCGTGGACTCGGGCAACGCACCCGTCACGGCGCTGAAGCAGACAACCAGCAAGCTCCAATAAATCGCCAGCGCAACACAAAGGGCGTAGAGAATTTTTCTCTACGCCCTTTCTTTCTTCAGCCAGTCCGCACACGGTACTGACTCGACCTTCAACGCACCAGATGCTCAGCGACGATCAACTACTGGCGGAGTTAATTCGTGCAACCGACGGGCTACTCTTCATGAGCGAGTCGGATCACCCGTTCACGCCGGTGCGCTGGAGCGGTGCGACCGAACTTACGCCTGCAACCATACGTCACCTGACCGGCCACGACGAAGCCGCGCCGGTAGAAACACGAAGCGTGGATGATCTCTTTCGCGTCGCCGCCGCTGAACCGGCATGGAAATCCGCGCCCGCCCTTGAGACCGCACGCCGCTATCAACAACTCTTGCGCCTGCTCAACGAGCAACTAACCGACCTGCGCGTTTACCGCATCGGCCGTGTCAGCCTCGACGTGTACATCATCGGGCGCAGTGCCGCCGGTAACTGGCTCGGCTTACGCACGCACATCATCGAAACATAAATAGAATTGCGGAGCGGTGGATGTCGGATTGCGGATTAGAAAGACAACTGTCTCTTCAATCCGCAATCCGACATCCACCGCTCCGCAATCTTATTTATCGCGCTCGCGTGGTCGCAGTATCAATCGCGGCGGCGATCTGTGTGATCGTCTCGGCCACGAGGTTGATCTGTTGTTCCGCTTCGGGCCAGTTGCGTTGTTCGATAGCTTCGCGCACGGCCGGCAGCGTCTTGACGCCGTAGCCGGTGTAATAACCGGGCGCGTAAATTTGGTGTCTGAACCATGAACGACGCGGCAGACCCTGTTCGCGCAGCATCGCGCGCTCGGTCTGGCGCAGCGCATCGTCGAGCGCCGCCTGCGCTGCCGGCGCAAGCGTGCGTCCCTGCGCGTCGAGCGCGCGCATGGCGGCATCATAAGCGCGCGCACTCTCCTGCAAACGCGCGAGCGCGTTCTGCAAAGGGGCGAAGTTCAGATAGGGCACGGGCGCTTCGGGCGACGGCACGACGTAAGTCTCAGTCGGATCGAAGACGGCGGCAAAGGTCTTGTCGCTAATGCGCCGGTTCTTCTCGCGCGTCTCTTCGCGCATGTCGTCGGCAAGGTGCGTCACCTCGCGCACGTACAGCGCGACGTTGTCGGCGAGGTTGCCGAAGGCGTATGGCAGCACGTCGGCGTCGGCGAAGCGCAAGATGGCGTGCCCGCCGGTCTGTGCGAGCGCGATGCCGTAGTCGAAATTCGGATCGCCGAAGCGCGTGTAGTGATCGAACGAGTCGAAGATCGAATGATAGACGCCGCCGGTCTCGCCCTCGCCGCCGTAGCCGAGACTGAGCGTGGCGACGCCGACGTGTTGCAGAAAGGGTGTGAAATCCGAGCCTGAGCCGAGCGGATCGATCCGCAGGTCGGCGCGCTCGCGCGCTTCGCGACGCTCATCCGAATTGCCGTTAATGATCTGTGCGGCGCGGGCGCGCTCCAAGACGGAGATTTTCTTTTCCGGATCAGGTACATCGCGCGCCACCTCGTTGATGAACTTTTCGATGGTGTGCGAGCCGGCCAGACTAAGGAAGCCGCGCTCGTTCGTATCCGAGTTGACGTAGAGCACAGCGTTCTTACTGAGCAGATCAGCGTGTGTCTCGACCCACTCAGTCGAGCCGAGCAGTCCCGGCTCTTCCCCATCCCACGCGCAATAGATGATGGTGCGTTTCGGCCGCCAGCCCGTCTTCGCCAACTCGCCAATCGACTTTGCCTCCGCCATCGTTGCAACCAGCCCGCTGATGGGATCATCCGCGCCGTTGACCCAAGCGTCGTGATGGTTGCCGCGTATGACCCACTCGTCCGGTCGCTCCGCGCCGCGCAGCCGCGCGATCACGTCGCGGGCCGGCACGCGCTGCCAGTCGAACTCAAGTTTCAGATGGACGGTGGCGGGGCCCGGCCCCAAGTGATAGGTCGTCGCCAATGCACCGCGCCAACCGTCCGGCGCGACGGGGCCGCCCATGGCGCGCAGGAGCGGCAGCGCGTCGCTGTATGAGATCGGCAGCACGGGAATCTTCGTCAAGGTCGGCGCGTTCTTGATGTCGAGCCGTTTGGCATCGGCCGTTGCGCCGACGCCGGGCGTGAGCGGGTCGCCGGGGAAGGTCGGCATATCTGCAACCGAGCCGCGTTGCGCGCCGGTCTCGTTGCGCCAAGCGCCCTTCGGATAAACGTCGCCCTGATAGTAACCGTCGTTGCGCGGATCGGAATAAATGATGCAGCCGACCGCGCCATGCTCGGCCGCGACCTTCGGCTTGATGCCGCGCCAAGAGCCGCCGTAACGCGCAATAACGATCTTGCCTTTCACATCGATGCCGCGTTGCGCCAACTCTTCATAGTCGCGCGGCACGCCGTAGTTGACGTAGACGAGCGGCGCGGTCACGTCGCCGTCAATCGAATAGGCGTTGTAGACCGGCAACTGCTCGGCGGTCTGATTCGACGTGGCATCTTCCGGGAGCGGCGGTTCGCTCAAACGCGCGGTGAATTTTTCAGGCGCGGTCATTTCCAACACGCGCGTCTTCGGCGTGGGAAAGAGCACACTGAACTCTTCGATCTGCGTGTCGAAGCCCCACGCGCGAAACTGCGCGGCGAGGAATTCGGCGTTGTCTTTACCGTAGGGCGAGCCGAGGTGATGCGGGCGCGCGCTCAGACGCTTCATCCACGCACGCAAGTCTTCGCGGTTGAGCGCAGCATCAAACCGTGTTTCGAGTGCGCGCTCGCGGGCCGCGCCGGCGCGATCAAACCCGAGCAACGGATGTTCGTCAGGCGGCGCAGCCTGCGCCATGACAGTGACAGATAGAAACAGTGCGACAGCGATACGAAACAGACCAAGTCTCATGCGGCCCTCCGGTGGCGATTTACTAGGATGAACAGCGGTGGCGAAAGGAATCTATTACAGCGCGGGGAAAATGTTAAGCGGGAGAGAGGAAAAGGATGAAGCATGAATGATGTTTCAGATTTGCTGCTGCGCTAAGCGCAGGGCGGTAAACGGCACCCACGCGCTTTGTCAACCAACCGGCCCGAAGTTCGGATCATACCCGGTCTGGCGTGTACAACGGCAAACAGGGAGGGGCCGCTGGCCCCTCCCTGTTTCTACTCGATCTCTATGAAATTATGATTATTAAGCCGGCTTACAATCTTCTCTGGCGCTCGGCTGTGAAGACTTGCCGCACGCGTTCGAATTCCTGCTCCAATTGGGCCAAGAGTGCGCTGCTGCTTTGAAATGGGTCGTTGCCATCTGCTTGCTCGATGTCCGCACAACGCGCCGCCAGTTGGTAAGCTCCGAGATTAGCGCTGCTGCCCTTGAGATTGTGGGCCGCGTGCTTGAGCGCCCGTTCGTCTTTGACCGCAATCGCAGCTTGCATGGCGGCGATGCGGAGCGGCACATCAGCGAGGTACAGGTCGATCAACTCGACGATTATATCCGGCTCGCCCTCTAACTGGGCCGCTTCCAGGCTGAAGAGCATTGTCATGTCTATCATCTCACTCACCCTGTGCGGAGCACTCGCGCCCAACGATAGAATTGCTGTCTGGTCTCTGTTGTTATCGATCTCAAGGTAGTTGCTTGACATGTTTCCCTTCTCAATTCGAGGCTCACTGCATAAGGCAGGTTGGAGCGCACGTTACTTTGTTAGCGACACATCGTCTCCGCTGGCTGTTTACTGAAGAGCATCCGCAGCATCGTGTGCAGTTGCGCGTGCGTGAAGGGCTTCGGGAGAAACACGGCGACCCCGGCGGCGAAGCTGTCCGTCATCAGCTTGAGCGACTGCTCGGAGGTGACCATCATCACGGGAATCCGCGACAGGCGTTTTTCCGTGCGCATGTGCCGGATGATTTCGAGACCCTCAAGGTGCGGCATCATCATGTCGAAAATCGCAGCCTTGAAATCGGCGTCCCGTTGGAGGATGCGATAAGCCTCGCGGCCATCATCCACAGAGACCACTGTGTAGCCTTCCTGCTTCACGGCCGAATTGATCAGATGGCGCATGACGGGATCGTCATCGGCCACTAAGACGCGCTGCGAAGGCGGAGTCGTTCTTGAAATCATCTGCTCAGACCTCTTTCACTCAAACCGCTACTTGGGCCAGATTCTCCTGCAAGAATGTCTTGACTCTGTCAAACTCTCGGCCCACCTGCAAACCGAGCGGGGCGGCATCCGCCAGTTGCTGTTCGTGCCCCATGCGTTCCAACTTGCGCAACGGTTCGACGAGCGCAACCATGCCGCAGTTCGCACTGACACCCATACAGTTGTGCGCAATCAAGCTCACTTCGTCTGCGTTCCCAGCCTCGATGGCGCTACCTAATTGGATAAAGCTCTTAGCCATCTCACTCAGGTAAACACCGAGTATCTCGGAGATTTCCTCCGGGTCGTCGCCCATCATGAGGTGCAGTCGTTCCATGTCCACAGGCGCTACGGCCGCTTGCGCCGGCGTGGCATCGGTCTCCACGCCGTGGCCGGCAGTATTCAACAGTCTATCCAGCACCGCGCCCAACTCTTCAGGCTTGACCGGTTTCGAGATGTAGTCATCCATCCCTGCGGCGATACATTTCTCACGTTCGCCTTCGAGCGCGTGCGCCGTCATGGCCACAATCGGCGTGTGTCTCGTCGAGCCTTCGCGGCGGCGGATTTCGGCGGTCGCTTCGTAGCCATCCAGTTCAGGCATCTGGCAGTCCATCAATACCAGATCGTAAGCGATGCGGCTTAAAGCTTCGAGCGCCTCGCGCCCGTTGGCGACGGCGTCTGCGCGGTAACCCAGCTTTTGCAGTTGGCGCACGGCCACTTTCTGGTTCACGATGTTATCTTCGGCCAAGAGTATGAGTTTGTTTGCCGTCATCTTCGTCTCCGTTAATGTATGTTTAGTGAGCAGCTTCGTTGGTGCGTGCGCGTCGGCCACCGCCGACTCTGGTGTGCCGGTCGCGCGGCTGATGACATCTGTTAAGCAGTCGAATAGTTGAGACTGGCGCACGGGCTTGGTGAGATAGGCGGCCACACCGGCTTCTCGAGCCGTCGCCCCATGACCGCGCTCGCCGTAAGATGTCAGGAGCACCAAGCGCACACCTGCGATATCCGGGTCAGACTTGATGGCTCGCGCCAACTCAAAGCCATCCATGCCCGGCATCATCAAGTCGAGCACGGCTAGATCATATGCTTCGTTGCGACGGGCGGCGGCGCGCAACAACTCAAGCGCTTGCGCGCCCGACTCGGCCTTGTCATGAATCATCCCCCATGAGCCGAGTTGATGGGCGAGAATCTTCCGATTAGTCGCGTTGTCATCAACAATCAGCGCCCGCAGGTTAGCCAGACTTAGAGCTTTCGGTTGCACCCTGACGATGTCGGCCGGCTGCTTGTTGAAGCGGGCCGTAAACCAGAAAGTCGAGCCTTCGCCGGGCACGCTCTCGACCCCGATCTCGCCGCCCATCAATTCGACCAACTGTTTCGAGATGGCCAGCCCCAGCCCCGTGCCGCCGTACTTGCGCGTGGTCGAGCCGTCGGCTTGGGTGAAGGCTTGGAAGAGATTTCGTTGGGCGTCTGCGCTGATGCCGATCCCCGTATCGCGCACCGAAAAGCGGATCGAGACATCCTCGGCTGTCTCGCTTTCTTTGCCGGCCCGCACGATAACCTCGCCATGTTCGGTAAACTTCAAGGCGTTGCCGATCAGGTTGGTCAGCACTTGCCGCAGCCGACCCGGATCACCCCGCAGGTCGGTCGGCACGTCGCTGTAGATGAGCGAGGCCAGCTCGATCTTTTTCTCATGCGCCCGCTCGGCCAGCAGTTCCACCGTGCTTTCAATGGCATTGCTTAGATTGAAGTCCAACATCTCGAACTGGAGCTTGCCCGCCTCGATCTTTGAGAAATCCAGAATGTCATTGATGATCGTTAAGAGCGCGTCGCCGCTGGCGCGGATCGTTGCGGCGAAATCACGCTGCTCGGCGTTCAGTTCCGTGTCGAGCAGGAGGCCGGTCATGCCGATGACGCCATTCATCGGCGTGCGTATCTCGTGGCTCATGTTGGCCAGGAATTCCGACTTGAGCCGCGCCGATTCGATGGCAGTATCGCGCGCCTGCTTTAGTTCCTCTTCCATCTGCTTCTGTTCAGTGATGTCTTGGTGCACACCTATGAATTTTACCGGGCGACCATCCTTGCCATAGATGAGATTCCCGTTCGTGGTGATGACGCGCACTGAGCCGTCGGGCAGAATGATGCGATGGTAATAGGGCTGGAACACGTTTTCGAGTTTGACCTTACGGGAAACACCTTTGACGAGAGCGAGGTCGTCCGGGTGCACGCTGCGCAGATATTCCTCATAAGTAAATTCGGCGCGCTGCGCAAGACCGAAGATGCGCCACGTTTCCTCAGACCACTTCACTTTGCCCGTCGTCAAGTCAAGCTGGAAGCTGCCGAGGCGCGCGATCCGCTGTGATTCGGCGAGCAGCATTTCACTGGTCCTCAACTGCTCTTCGGCTCGCTTGCGCTCAATCGCCATGGCGATCTGATCTCCGACCGAGGAGAGAAATTCAAGGTCGCGTTGGCTATACGCGCCCTCTGCCTCGTAGTGCTGCACGGCCAGCACGCCGATGGTGCGGGCGGGCGTCCGCAGCGGCACACCCAGCCACGAAGTGGAATCAGACCCGCTCATCTGAACTTCGCCCTGCTCGTACATGTGATTTTTATCTCTTCCGTGAGCAGCAGGGATTGGCCCGTCCGCAGCACATAACTGCTGAAGCCTTGGCCGACGGGGCGCGGCGGCGGGACAGGATCAACCTTGTCGGCCCAAAACTCGAAATGCAGCATGTCGGTCGCCTCGTCATGCAGCGCGACGAAGCAGTTCTCTGCGTAGAGGAGTTTGCCGATGGCATGGCGTGCGAGGTTAAGTAACTCGTCGAGATTAGTTGTCGTGATCACGCCCTTGACTATGTCAGAGATGACCTGTCGTTCCGCCTCCGCCCGCTTCTGCTCAGTAATGTCTTTGGCCAAGCAGACTGTTCCTTGCGTCTGGCTGGAATCGAGCCACAAGGCGGTACGCGAAGAAGAGATGGGGATTCTGCGGCCATCCTTCGCCAGATAGATTCGCTCCACGTCGCCCGCTGTGTCGGCGTCGTCCAAGTCAGTACTCTCCGGCTCATCGTCGGGCGCAAATAGCATCGCTAAAGGCCACCCCTTTAGCTCCGCTTCCATGTAACCCAACATCCGGCAGGTCGCGGTGTTCACGGTCACGATGCGCCCGTCCGCCGACGCCACCACGAGCGAGTTGCTCATTGAGCAGAGGATGCCGTCCACGTAGTCTTTGGAGACGGTCGTGCCCTGAAGAGTTTCGACCATGCTATTGAACGAGCGCGATAATTGGCCGATTTCGTCTTTGCTTTTCACGCCCAGCCGCGCGCTGAAATCGCCGGCGGCGATCCTTTGCGTGGCTTCGGCCAGTTGCCTGACCGGTCGGGTAATCCTGATGGCGCTGAGTGCGCCGACGATGAGACCGATGATCAAGGTGAGGAAGACCCAGATGCCTAGATTCTTGGTGATGGAGAGCGCCGTCTCATCGACGAGCAGCACGTTCGCCAGCCGCCCTTTCATGTCCTGCTGCTTGAGCGGATAGAACTGTTTGAGTGCTTGCGCCAACTCATCTTCGGCCGGATCAACCTTGTCCATTTCAGCGCGCAGGGCACGGGCGCGCTCGCCGCTCTTATAGAACCGCGCCATCTCATAAAAGGCATTGGAGAATGCTATGTGCTTGGCCTTGATGAGATTTAATAGGTCTGACTCATCGCCGGTTTCGGTAAAGGACTTTTCACTGCTCAACTCCTCATGAAAGCCCTGCCCGAACTTGTCAAACTCATCGAGGTGTGCCCGTTCGTTGAAGACGAGCAGGTTTGTGAGGGCCACCACCTGTTTCAGGAAATTTTCTTCCGCATCTAGCATGTGTAGGAGCGCCTGATCCTCAGCGTAGATGGCTTCGGTGTTCTCAATCATGGGCGTGAGGGCAGGCAGCATCCAGGCGTATCGTTTGTTGGCTCTAATTTGTTTGATGGCCATATCGATCTCAGCCCTTTTCAATGCCAAGAACTGCTCCCACGCTTCCTCCATCTGCGCTACGGCCGGATCGATCTCCGCCAGGGCTACGCGCTTGGCCTCTGCCACTTGGCTGGCCCGGTAGAGCGCCGCGGCTTTTTCAAACTTGGTGCCAACCAACTCGTAGCGGCTTTTCAACTGCCGTACCGCCGCCCGTTCTTCCGTGCTTGGCACTGAGGCTTCGAGCGCGGCCAACTGCGCGACAACAATCTGCTGATACTCGTGAACTTTCGTGTTATGCTCTTCTGCGCCAGTCAGAAAATAATCAGACATGGCGATGACCTGTCGCCAGAAAATATTTTCCGTCTCCATCTCCGAACGCGCCCATTCGCTGTCTCGGTAGATCCGGTCGGTCTTATTCACGGTCGAATTCACAAGGCCGTAGTTCAGCCCCAAGAAGGACAGGCTCAATACGACGAACAATATGTATCCGCCGATGATTTTCGTCCTGATACTATTCAGCGTCATGCCGTTTTTACCTAATTAGTGGTATCTCTATTTATGCTTCCACGCGGTTAGGGTTCTATTTGTAAAGTTGAATTTGGTCTGAACAGGTCGGGGCGTCTGTCGAGACCTGCGTGGGTAGCGGCTTGTGCTCAATGGGAAAGCTGAGCGGCGGGATGTAGTCTTATACCCCACGGCATAGGCAAAACGCCCGGTACATCATCCCATTCCGACGCAACGACGGCGTCAGAACGCTCTACGCGAGCCGTTAGGGCAACGCTCGTGCCAACCAACTTACTTGTGGTGGGTGCGTTTAGCGGGACTATTAGGTATATGCTTCTTGCCACATTTCGCAAGCATTTGCGATAATCAACGCGCAGGGCCTGTAGCTCAAAGGATAGAGCACAATCCTCCTAAGATTGGGGTTGGAGGTTCGAGTCCTCCCAGGCTCATTACCCTAACGATTTACTAAAGCCACACACCTTGTGCACGCTTAAGCCGGCAATGAAAAAGGCAAGGCGCATGGCCTTGCCCTTTCCAGTGCAGAACTGTTTACGCCCCTGCCTTCACGGCTCGATCAGGCCGTAGTTGCCGTCTTTGCGTTTGTAGAGCACGCCGATGCGGCTGGTGTCGGAGTCGCGGAAGACGAGGAACTGATTGCTGTCTTCCGACAGGCGCAGCGCGGCCTCTTCGGGCGTCATCGGTTTGATGTTGTAACGCCGCGCGTTGATGATGCGCGGGCCGCGCTCGGCCGCTTCGACGCGTCCGTTGTCAGGTGCGAGTGTGGCGAGCGATTGCCCGCCCTGCTTGCGCTCGATGATCTTCTTCTTGAGCTTGATGGCCTGCTTCTCGATCTTGGCGATGGCGCGGGTGAGCGCCTGATACATGTCGGCGTTGATGTCGCGCGCCGTCAGCGTGTGCTCGCGCCAGTGCAAGAGCACTTCGCCGATCTGCCGGTTCTTCTCAACTTCGATGATGATGTGGGCGCGCGCCGTGGTGTCGTTGAAGATGTGATCGATCTTGCTGAAGTGCTCTTCGACGTGACGACGGATGGCGGGGGTCACATCCATGTGCCGGCCGGTGTACTCGAATTTCATTAGCTGCCCTCCCCTTACGCCGGCCTGAAAAAGTGCGACGGACGGACAAAAATGCTCCGCGCCGATCTTGTAGGCCGACCCGCTTGCTTGATGTTACTGCTAAAACTGGCCCGGCTGGCGGCGCTTAAGGTCAGACCACTGCCTTGCGCTCGCGCGAGCCGGGAATCTGCATCTGGTCGCGATACTTCGCCACTGTGCGGCGCGACAACTTGATGCCTTCCTTGATTAAAATCTTGACGATCTGATCGTCCGTGATCGGATTATGCGTGTCCTCTTCTTCAATCAACTTCTTGATCCGCAGCTTGATGATCCGCGTCGAAACCTCTTCGCCCTCTTCATTCATCATGCCTTCGGTGAAGAAGCGGCGCAACTCGATCACGCCCTGCGGTGTGTGCGCCCACTTGCGATTGACCACGCGCGAGATGGTCGAAAGATGCATCCCCGTCTCTTCGGCCACGTCCTTCAACATCATCGGGCGGATAAACTGCACGCCCTTATCTAAAAACTCGCGCTGGCGGCGCACGATGCAATCGACCACGCGATAGATGGTCTGCCGTCGGTGCTCGATGTTGCGCAGGAGATCGACGGCCGAACGCATCTTGTCCTTGATGAAGTCGCGCGTCTCCTTGCTCGTGTCGGTCTGCCCCAACATCTTCTGATAGCCGGTGTTCAAACGCAGGCGCGGGCTGCCGTCGTCATGAAAGTAGATGACATATTCATCGTCGATCTTTTCAATGAAGACCTCCGGCACGATCAAGACCGGCTCTTCGGACGAGTAGCGGCGACCGGGATAAGGGTCGAGCGTGCGGATCAACTCCAACTCTTTGAGCAGCGTCTCGACCGAGACGTTCAACTGTTTCGAGAGATTCGGCAGCTTGTGTTGTTGTAGGTCAGAGAGCGCGTGCTCGCGGATGAGTTGCGCGGCCAAGGTGTCGAGCGCGCCGTAGGCTTCAAGTTGGACGAGCAGACATTCGCGCACATCGCGCGCGCCGCAGCCGATGGGGTCAAGACGCATGATGATCTGCCGCGCCTCTTCGACCGACGCTTCGGGCCAGTTGCCGAGCGCCGCGATCTCTTCGTTCGTCGCATTCACGCGCCCGTCCGGGTCTAAGTTGCCGATGACCGCCTCTGCGACCGGGATCAACTCTTCGGGGATGTCGTTTAGGTGCAACTGCTCGCCGAGGTGCTCGGCGAGCGAGATGGGGCGCGTTAGAAACTGCTCAAAGGTCGGCTCGTCCTCCTTGTACTCCCACTCCTGCGTCTTGTAACCCGGATCGAGATATTCCTGAAACTCACGCCCGAAATCGATCTCCTCAAACGAGTCGCGCTCCGCCGGCTCGCCTTCAAACTCCTCGCCGCCTTCGCTCGCGGGCGCAGTCGCCTCCGGCGCTTCCGTGCTTAGGCTGGCGGCTTCAATCGCGGCGGCGTCGCCCGCACCGTTCGAGGCGGCCGGCCCCATGTCTGCCGCGACGGCCGCCGCGTCCAGTTCGTTGTTGCCAGACGAAAGTTGATCGAGAATATTCTCTTCCAACTCGCGCTTCTCTTCCTGCGCGGGCACTTCTTCGAGGACGGGATTCTCCAACATCTGTTGTTGGATCAGCTCGCTCAATTCCAGCGAGGTCATCTGCAACATCTCTATGCGCTGGCGCAACTGCGGCGTCAGCACCAGACGTTGCGAGAGACTTGTTGTGAGCTTAACGGACATACCTTTGCGCTAGAGTTTGCGGGGCGCGCACACCTGACTCGATTTGTTATGCTTTGCGTCGCAATCAATGCGACGGGGGAGATTATAACCTATCTGATAGCCCGCGTGCAGCGAACTTCAAACAGACTTTACAGGCGGAATTTTTCGCCGAGATAGAGGCGGCGCACTTCCGGGTCTTCCGTCAACGTGAGCGGCGGGCCTGAGCGGAAGATACGTCCATCGGCCATGATGTAAGCGCGGTCGGTCACGCCCAACGTCTCGCGCACGTTGTGATCCGTGATCAGGATGCCGATGCCGCGCCCGCGCAGGTACAGGATCAACTTCTGTATCTCATCCACTGCGAGCGGGTCGATGCCGGCGAACGGCTCGTCCAACAGGATGAACTGCGGCTCGGTCGCCAGCGCCCGCGCGATCTCCGTCCGCCGCCGCTCACCGCCCGACAGCGAGTCCCCGCGCGTATTGCGCACCTGCTCGATGCCGAACTCCTGCAACAACTCTTCAAGCCGCTTGAAGCGCTCGCGCCGCCGGAGCGGCATCGTCTCTAACACTGCCAGAATGTTTTCGGCGGCTGTCATCTTGCGAAAGACCGAAGGCTCCTGCGGCAAGTAACCCAGCCCCAGCCGCGCGCGTAGGTACATCGGCAATTTCGTAATATCGCGCGCGCCTAGCCGCACGCGCCCGGCTTCGGGGCGCTCCAACCCGATGATCATGTAGAACGTCGTCGTCTTCCCCGCCCCGTTCGCGCCCAACAGCCCTACCACCTCGCCCTGCTCAACGTGCAAGCTAATACCGTCCACAACGCGCCGCCGGCCATAGGTCTTAACCAGATCGACGGCCACCAACGCCGTCTGCGACGGACGCAGTTCCGCGCGGTCGCGCGCTTCAACAATCGCTTCACGCCGGGCCGACTCGATCAACTCATCAATTTGTAAGTCTGTGCTCACGATGTCGAGATTGAAAAATATCCGGCGCGATTATGCAACCCGCTAAGGCTTCCTGATCTTATGCGACGAATGCACGCGGCCCGTTGATTGCGCTCCGCCGGGGCTGTCCGTGACGACGCGATTCTCGCGCAGGTAGACGGTCATGCGGCGCCCTTCGGAGTTGCCCTGCGCCGGGTCTTCGACGCGCGCCGGGTTGCCGGTAAGCACCACGGTCTCGTCCGCCGCGACGTATTCGCCCCGGTCGCCCGTGCCCCGTTTGCCCGGCTGCGTAATCACGACGTTGCGCTGCGCGATGGTGTGATCAACTTCGTTCGCGTCTTTCGTCAGATAAACATCCGCCACGTCGCATGTGATCCGCTCCGTGCCCTGTTTGATGTCCACGTTCGTCTCGTAGTGGACGACGCGATCCGCGTCCGAGTAGAACATGCGCTGCGCGGTAGCGAAGACGGGCACGACGACGCGTGCGCCGGACGCATCCTTGCGCCGCGCCTGATAGATCGCGCTCTGCACGTTATTGTCCGCCTCCATGCGCCGCTGCTCGCGCCGGAGCGTCAGTTTATCCGCGCGCACGAAGTTGTCGTCCTGCCACGCGCGCGCATCGCCCGTGTAGATGCCGACGCCCGTATCGTGTTGAAACTCCGCGTTGGCGGCGACGATGAAGACTGGACTCTTGACCTTCTGAAACGGCGTCGCGCCGCCGGTCTGTTCCTGACTGTAATAGGTCGTCTGCGTCTTGCCGCGCCCATAAGAGATGCGCTTTGTTGTGTCCGAATCGATCTCCGTGGCTTTAACGCGCGCGCGCGCGTCCCAGACCGTCGGCTCGCCGCCGCGCAGGCGCACTATCGCATCGGCGGTTGTGTAACTGGCGTTGGCGGCTTGCCCGTTGCGGTCGCCCTCGTTGAACTGCGTGTTGCCTTCCGCGTCCACGCGCTCCACGTCCTGCGTCTCGCGCATGAACACGGCGGTCATCTTCTCGGCGGTGAGCGTGCGCGTGCCGCGCGTCTCGCTCGGCTGGAGCGGCACGAAGACCGCTTTCGCGCCGCCCGTGGCGATGAACGTCTTGGCCAGATTGTTCGTCTCGTAGAACTCGCCATCGAAGCGGGGCGCGTTGAGCGTTCTGCGATCAGCCTTGGGTGTGACCTGCACCGGCTCGACGACCAGTTCCGCGTTGCCGACAGCTTCGGCGCGTTCGAGGTCGCGCCCCGTCGTGCGCCAGAACAGACGCACATTATCGGCCGTCAGACGCTTGTTCGCGGCGCGCGGGTCATTAGCCTTTGACTTCGGCGCGGCGAGCGTGACGACGGGTCGCCCGCCGGCGCGCATCTCTCGGAGCAAACTTTTATCATCCTGCACCGTGAAGTCGAGTTGCGCTTCCGTCGGCGCACTCAGTTGCACTTCCGCATCGGCGTCGAGCGTGTGCGCCTGCACGTTGGTGAGCGCATTGGCGCTGATCAATCTTTGATCAGTGTCGAAGTAGAAGTTCATCTCCGCGCCGCGCACTTCTGCGGCCCGGCCCGGATTCATTGAGCGCAGGTAGCCATTGCCCCGCGTCAAGATGTGATTGAGCTTCTTCTGTTCGGTTAGATAGCCGGTCAGCGTGTCGCCGCTCATGATGTCCTGATTCTGCTCAGCGGTTGCGCCGCCGGAGAACACAAGCTGTCCCTGCGCTTGATCAAAATGCGCGGTCGCCGAATGGATCGTCACGGGCCGGTCGCGCCCACTTGCCTGCGCCGGTACTTCTTTAGCGTGCGGCTGCACGGTGATCGCTACGTTGCCGCGCAGCTCAAATTGCTTCTGCTGTGCCAGCACGAGCGCGTTATCGGCGCGCCCCTCGACGTTGTCGCGCACGAATGTCAGCGGCACATCGATGTCCGCCTGCTCGTTCTTGACATTGTATTTGACGTGCTCGGTCAATACCTTCAGTCGGTCACGCGTATCGATCTGCACGTTGCCGTAAAATTGGACTTCCTCGGTTTCGGAAAAATAGAGTGCTTGTTTAGCATCGACCTGATCCGTGCCGCCGGACTTGGGATAGTATTCGAGATGCACGGTCTGCAATTCATGATGACCATCTTCGTAAGACACATAGAGGGCGGCGCGCAGCAGCATCGTGAGCCGGTCGCCTTCCGTGACCCGGCGCTCGAAATTCTCGATCCGGCTGACCACGCGGTTAGACAATTCCGCCGGCCCGCCCTTCATGACGAACTGCTTCACCTTGCGCGCCTTGTTATATGTGATGCCGACGTAGATCAGCCCCGCCGCCAGCACCATGAGCGCCAACACGCGGGCCACCAACGGTGCGCGCGCACGCACCCCGATTAACACCACATCTCGCCTGCGTTTGATAACCTGCATGGTAAAAAAGTGCTGAGTGCTGAGTCCTGAGTGCGGAGAAAGAAGTCTCTGTCTCTTACTCAGCACTCAGGACTCAGCACTCAGCACTGCTTCCTTATATCCTTGACGATCAACTGCAATCTCTTCTCATCGCGCCACGTGTTTGTCTCAAGCTCATAAGCCAGTTCGATGCTGTCGCCGGGGCGGGGCGTTGCTGTGGCGGCTTCAGCGCCGCCCCACCAGAGGGCTTCGTGCGCGCGCCCGTCGTCGCCCACCAGATGGATTTTCAGATGGCGCTCTTTCAACACGCGCGCCTCTTGCAGGACGCGCAGGTTGCGTGTGTGAAAGACGGGGCACGGCCACTGTGCGCCGAAGGGTTCAAGCTGTTCGAGTGCTTCCGCCAGCTCCAGCGTGATGGCCGTGGCCGGCAGTTCCGCGTCGATGTAGAGCGTGGGCCGGCAGTCGGCTTCCGTCATGTGTTGACTTGCGTGCGCGTGCAAACGGCGGCGCAGTTCGTCAATGCGCTCGCGTCTTATGACTAGACCGGCGGCTTGCGCGTGCCCGCCGAAGCTCGTGAAGAGTTCAGCGCACGCGGTCAACCCGTCGAGCAGGTGATAATTTGCGACGCTGCGCGCCGAGCCGTGCCCCGTGCCGTCTTCATCTAACGAGATGACGACGGCGGGGCGACCCAACTTCTCCGCCATCTTCGATGCCACCAGTCCGATCACGCCCCTGTGCCAACCCGCACCTGCGACCACCGCCACCGCGCTGCAATCGCCGCTCAATTCGTAATCCGCGAGCGCGCGCTCGGTCAGTTGTTGTTGTATGACCTGACGCTCGCGGTTGCGCGCGTCTAGGTGCTGCGCAAGGCGGCGCGCTTCCACCGGGTCGCTCGTCTCGAACAACTCGACGACGGCGCGCGCCGCGTCCATCCGCCCGGCGGCATTGATGCGCGGCCCCAAACGGAAGCCGAGATCGCTGCAACGCATGCCGCGCCCGTTGCCTATCCCTGCGACTTCCATCAGCGCGCGCAGACCCGGATTGGTCGCGTTCGGCAGATCGGCCAAACCCAGCGAGACGATGGCGCGATTCTCGCCGACCAATGGCGCAACGTCCGCGACCGTGCCGATAGCGACGACCTTGAGGAAGCCCTGCATCAACTGTTCGCGCCCGCGTGCGCGCAGGAGTGCGTGCGCCAACTTGAACGCAACGCCGACGCCCGCGAGATGCTTGTCTGGATAAGTGTCGCCGCGTTGGTTCGCGTTCAAGACGGCGAACGCGGGCGGCGCGCCCTCGTCTGCGTCCGGTAAGTGGTGATCGGTCACAATCACGTCGAGACCGTTGGCGCGCGCCCATTCGAGCGGCTCGTGCGCGCGGATGCCGCAGTCCACGCTGATGACGAGCTTATAGCCGTCGGCGGCTGCGCGTTCCAACACGTCTTGGCGGATGCCGTAGCCTTCGGTGAAACGGTGCGGCACATGAAAGCCCGTGCGTGCGCCGAGCAGACCGAGCGCGCGGCGCAGGACGACCGTGCCCGTCGTGCCGTCTACGTCGTAATCGCCATAGACGAGGATGGGTTCGCCCGCGTCAATGGCGTGCAGCACGCGCGCCACCGCATCATTCATGCCGAGCATGAGCGCGGGATCGTGCAACTGATCAAATGATGGATGCAGAAGATGCGTGACCGCTGCGCTCGTTTCGTAGCCGCGCGCGAGGAGCAGCCCGGCCACGACTGTGGAGAGACCTGTGTCAGCGGCGAGCGTGCGCGCACGTGCTTCGTCGTAGCCGCGCACAGCCCAGTGTTTGGCGCTGCCGAGTTGCATGCTCTATCTGCGAATGCTCCGTTAGCAGCTTAACACTGACGCGCCAATCGTGTCTTGCGCGCGGCACGGCCGGGCTGCACACAGACGCAGCAAAACGCAAAGCTGGGCCGCCCCGCGTTAGTGGGCACTGCGGCTGGCCGCTTCGTACGCCAAGTTAGCTTAGTATATGTTTAGTTCTTCCTCGGTCAGTTGCCGCGTGACGCGCTGTTTGGCTAGTTGCATGAGGTCTGGGAGCGGCAGGCACACATCGCAGGTATAAATCCGCACCGGATTGTCGCTACCGGCGACGGCAATGAGCTTGCCATCAGGACTGAAGATCGCGTCATAAACGCTATCGAAGCTGGTTAGTTCGAAAAGCTCCTGAGTTGTATTAATGTCCCAGAGCCGCGTGACATAGTCCCGACTCCGTGTGAGCACAAACCTGCTAGTGGGGCTGAACTGCGCACTTAATACTAAACTAGGGTGTTCAAATTGGGCGATGGACTTGCCGGAATAGCCATCCCAGAGTCGTGCATTCCTGTCTTCGCATACCGTGACGATGTAATGACCATTTGGGCTGAACTCCGCTGTGTATACCACGCCCGAATGGTCTAGAGACGCGACCAGCTTACCTGTCTGCACATTCCATAACTTCGCTGTCGCGTCGGCGCTGGCGGTGACGATAAGCGTGCCGTCAACATTGAACGCCGCAGCGAGCACAGGCCCGTCGTGCTGGAACGTCCAAATTCGCTCGCCGGTCGCCGTCTTAAACACCTGCGCCGTGTAGTTCTCTTTGAGTTCCTCAGCTGTTTCTGGAGTCTGTTTAATACCATCTCGACTTGTCGAGTACTTGATATAGTCGCCGCTGGCGGTCACGATGGATTGACCGTTGGGGCTGAAGCTAGCGCTATTCACCTTACGCCCCACCGGGTGCAGTTCTAAGAGCAGTTGTTTTGTGGTCAGGTCAATGACCTTCAGCGTGTCCTTCTCGTCCTTTTCTTTAACAACCGGCGAGTCCGGGTTTTTTACCTTCGTCAGGAACAGTCTGCCGTCAGGACTGAACGGCGCATTGAACAATAATCCTCTGGCGGACTGATCGGCCCAGAGGACTTCGCCCGTGTTTGCATCCCAGACGCAAACCCGCCCGCTAAGTGTGTACGCGGCGATCTTACTCCCGTCCGGGCTATAAACTGTTTTTACCGTAGGCCCGTCTTTCCCGGCGAGCGTCAATGCATTGTTGCCTGAGGCGGTATCCCATACTAAAGGTTTGCCGATCAAGGCGTCCTGATCTGCCGCGCCGTTCTCATCGAATAGCTCCTTGGTCGTAACACTTGCAGTGAGGATGCGCTGGCCGTTGGGGCTGAACGCGAGGCTATAGACGGGTGCATGAAGCGGCAATGAATGTTCTTTGGAGAGATCGTCTACTTTCCAAACGCGCGCCGTCTGGTCAGCGCTCGAAGTCACGACGAGTTGATCATTGGGGCTGAACGCCGCGCTCGTAACGCGACCCTCGTGTCCGCTCAACCGGGTAATCTCTTGGCCGGACTTAACATCCCACACGCGCGCCGTCTTGTCATTGCTCGCCGTCACAATGAAGCGGTCATCGGAACTGAAGGCAGCACTGTTTACGGTGGCCGTATGGCCGCGCAGCATGGCCACTCTCTTCAACGTCGCCGTATCCCACACTTCCACCAAGTTGCCTTCCCCATCAGCATTCGGGTCTGCGCTCGCTTGCCCTGCGGGCCTTGTAGGATTTTGCGGATTGCTTCCGTCTGCCGAGATCACCGCTACGTAGTTGCCTTTGGGGCTGAACACTGCCTTCTTGACAACGCCCATCTGCTCAACCGGCGGCAATTTGTGCCAAGTGTCCGTCGTCCAGAAGACTACCTGCTTGCTATCATCACTCGCCATCAGCAGGAACTTACCGTTGGGGCTGAAGGCGACATAATCAACCGAAACGCCGGGGAGGGGCAGCGTCTGGACGCGCCGGCCCGTCTGCGCGTCCCAGACCAGTGCGGGCAGTGGGCTGTCAAATAGGTCTGTAGGCGCGGTCACCACCAATTTCCCGTCGGGGCTGAACTGCGCCGCGTCGATTGGGCCGCTGCGCAATAAGCGTTCGGTGCGCGCCGCCACATTCCATAACTTCGCCCCGGTCTTCGTCTCTGTCAGCAGTTGTTCCCCGTCGCGGCTGAAAGTAATGACGGCGACGGGGCCGTCCAGATCGGTGAGGGGGAATAGCTCTTGGCCCGTGTTGAGGTCCCACACCTTGCCCTTAGCGTCATTAGTCTCGGTCGCCAGCAGGTGTCCGCTCAAAGCCATGCCGTGCACCGCGCCATCGTGCGGCAGCTCATGTAGCAACCGGCCCGTTGCGACAGACCAGACGCGCGCAGTATGGTCGTCGCTCGCTGTGATAATAGTCTGCCCATCACTACTGAAGCTGGCTTGAGACACAATATCTTTGTGCCCTTTAAAATTGATGGTCGGCCGGGTGTAACTGAACGCCTGTCTGAGCGTGGCTTCGGCCTGTTCCGTCGGTTCGGTTTCGACCGCCCGAATAGCTAACAACAAACTTAGCTCCGGATTCAAACGTAGCTGTACTGCGGCCCGTGCGGCCAACTCGCGCGAACGCGACAGCTTGCGTTCTCGGTAAGCTTTATAACTGATGTTGCCCGCGAGGATGGCGATGATGATCAGACACGTGGCGAAGACGTAGGCCGCCCGCCGCCAATTACGCATCAACTCTTGCCGGCGTTTTTCCGCCGCAGCCGCCAATACCCGCTCGCGCCGATGCTCCTCCTCCTCCCTGATCTTTTCCTTCTCGCGCTCGGCCTTCGCCAGCGCCTCCGCGCGCAGTTTTTCTTCCTCTTGTTTGATCTTTTCTGTCTCGCGCGCGGCGACGTAACGCCGCCGCCAATCCAGAATGGCCGGCGCGAGCACGTCGTGATAAATCTCATAACGCTTGGGCTGGCCCGGCACCTCGACCGTCCGCAGAATACGCAGGTCGGGCGCGCTCAGCCGGTCGAGAATGGGTTGTAGCTGGGCTTCGCAACAACCGACGAATTCAGGCGAGGCAAGATCGGCGAGTTTGTACGCGATCTTGGTGCCGGTCGGAGTCACCAGAAAGAGGAACAGTCGTTCCGCGATATTGCACTCTGCCGGCCCCAGCTTGTCCATCATCCGGTCGAGATGCGTGCTAATGATCTTCTGCCCCTCGCCCAACTGGGTGAAGGTCTCAAGCCGCAGCATGCGCGAACCGGCGCGCACCTCCTCAGCCCAGAGGCGCGACATCACCATTTGCAGGATCGGCGTCTCGATCCGCCCGTTGGTGGCGGGGTCAGACGTTTTCTCTCTGGGCTGCCCTTTGCCCGTGCCGTCGAAGACGGTCTTGCCCAGTTGGGCTTGGTCAAGCACCGCAGTGACCAAAGCCTGCTCTATCTGCACCTGTTGCCCAGCCGGCAGGGCCAGCTTGGTATTGTATTTAGCCAGCGGCGCGCGGATCGCTTCTTCGGCGGACGTGCGGTCAAGATATTCCAGCCGCAACATGTTGCCCAGCAGATCGGGGATACGGCCCTGAAAGCGATCAAGCTTGCTCAAATCCTCTTCGCGCAACGAGAGCAGGAAGTTGGCTTTGACCGCCCGCGAATTAACGATGCGCGCGAATTGCGTCTCGAAGCTGTCCTCGTCTTCGGAAGGGCTGTGATAGAGCAGATACTCCTCGAATTGATCGAAGATGAAAAAGACGGGGCCGCCGAGGACGCCATTGCACTGCAGGAGGAACTCTTCAAAGCTGTGGCGCGGATCATCCTTGACCGAGGCGATCGCGTTTTGACTCACCGCGTGCCGTACCTTCGCCCTAAGGGTCGGCAGCAGATTCTTACTCTGCCAGTCGCGGAAGATCACGAGCGCATGGCGCGCCCTCTTTCTTTTGCCCGTCCCGTTCTGTTCCAAATCGACCAGCGCCGGCTCGACGCCCGCCATCAGCACGGAGCTTTTACCCACCCCGCTGACGCCGTAGAGGACGGTCAACTCTGTGGTTGAGAGGTTCGTGACGATCACTTCGGTGTCGCTTTTACGCCCGAAGAAGAATTCGCGATCATCTTTTCTGTATGGCTCCAGCCCTTTGTAAGGGCCGAGGTCGGTATCCGGGTGAGTTGACATAATGCTTCTCCATTGCAACAGGCGCGGGTGCACGATTTATGAAACGGGGGGCGTGGGTCAGGTCGTTGCCGCCGCCAATAAGGCTGCGTCCGCGGCGCGCAACTCGCGCATGAACTCATCCATGGCTACGTCGTAGATGGTCACGGAGCGCTTGCTCCAGAGCGCCTGATCAAGGGCTGAGGGATCGACTTGGATAGCCCACGAGCGGCGATTGGCGAGCGCGGCTTCAGCCGTCACCTGCCGCAGCACGAGCCGCAGATTCCAGTCGCGCAACGCGTAACCAAGGAATAAGAACTGCCGTTCGTTGAAGTGGCGGATAAACTGCTTTGGCACGGCCGCTTTTTTGGTCATCAAGGTGAGGAAGTCCACATAATCGTCTTCGGTGATAACGTAGCTGTCCTGATCATTCAGCGACCGATCCACCGTGCCGTGCATTTTGTAGATGACGCTCGCGCTCTTCAGATCAATGTTGAGCTGGTTCGGGACGATATTGATCGCACTAGCCTCGCCGGGCTTCCACCACAAGACGGAGCCTAACTTATCTTTACGCTCTGTCTGATGGATGACTAAATGATAGGGCACGCCCTTGTCATCGAAAGCCTTCTCAGTCATCACGTCGTAGTTGGTCGTAACAATCAAGAGCGGTTTGGCACTGGCGACTTCGGCCAGATAGGTATGAAGACCGGTCGGGTCATAATTCTTATGAAAGATGCCGCGCAGTTCTTCAAACAGCACTGGACGGCCGTGTATATCGACATAATACGAGGCCACCTTGGCGAGGTCGGACAGGTCGGTCACTTCTTGGGAGGGAAATTTGCACTTCGCCGCCAACCAACTCGCCAGTTCTTGCCCGTTGGGCAAGAACTCCGACTTGTCGTGGTCGAACTTAGCCTTGGCATCAGGGCGCTGAACCATATTCACGCCGGAACCTAAGAAGGGCACGACGTGCCCCTGCCGTAAGAGACCGGCAATCGGGCGGTATGGCGGGCGCTGCTTCTTCTCAGACTTCAGCCCATTACCCTGCCCGATGGCGGGGGTATCTACTTCGACAAATTGTTCGCTCATGATCTTCACCCTTGGGACGGTGCGGCGCTCGAAGCATTGCCATTATGGGTAAGCACTTCGGCGGACACGGTAAGTGAGAGTCCAGACCGTCACCGTGTCAGAATTGGAAGATTGGCTTGAGTCTCAACTGCGCGAGGCAGTTAACGGGAATGCGCAATGGCGTGCGCCTTAATTGAGGGTGCGCCAACCTAATCAAATGTAAGCGAGGAAGTGCGGCCACTCCCCCATCGTTTGAGGGAGCGGATATTAGCACAGCCGGCGGCGCAACTGTAGCTTTATTTTTATGGGCCGGTGGGTTACGGGCGGGCGCTTTGGTGCGGAGACCGCGCCGCGCGCCGCGCGCTCACTCGCTAAACCAGCCGTGCGGGTCGAGCAATTTGATGCCGATACGTTGCCGGCCATCCTCCGCGTCCGTCCAGATGCCGTTCACTTCCGCCGCGAGTGTGCGCCCGAACGGGGCGGTCAGGTGGACGACCGCGCCGACCGTGACGACCGCCTCGGAGATGAGCGTTGCCCCTGAACGGCTGACGCGCACCGCTTCGGCCTTGACCTTGAACGGCTCGCCGCCCACGGTCTGCCCTTGTAGATCGACAGTAAAGTTGACGGGCACGCGCGGGCTGCGCGGGCGTTGGGTGGCGGGGCCCGTCAGTTCGCGGTTAGTTTCGTCATTCATGCCAAAGTTAGCCCTCTCTTCTTCGGAAATTCTTCTACGGCAAGGAGGGGCATAAAGAGTTTAACTGAATCAGCGGAAATGCGGAATGCGGATTTCGGATTGCGGATTTAACAGGCAAAGTCGGCTTTATAATCCGCAATCCGAAATCCGCATTCCGCAATCGTCAGGTTGCCTGAATCAGCCCACGCCAGAGCAGGAACAGGAGTGCGCTGCCGAGGATGAGCCGATAGCCGATGAAGATCGCGGTTGAGTGTGTGCGCAGGTAGCGAAGCAGGAACCAGATCGTAGCGTAGCCGACCAGCCCGGCCACGATGGTGGCGACGGCGAGCGACATCCACTCGCCCGGCGGGAGTTTGTGCACCGCCTCTTTAAGTTCGAGCAGACCGCTGGCGGCGATAGCTGGCATCGAAAGCAGAAACGAAAAGCGGGCCGCCGTCTCGCGCCGCTCGCCCGCGAACAGCCCGCCCATGATGGTCGAGCCTGAACGGCTCGCACCTGGAATCAGCGCCAACACTTGCGCGCCCCCGACCGCGAGCGCATCGACCAATCCCAACTCCGCCATGCCGCGCCGCTGTGTACCAACTTTCTCGGCCAACGCGAGCAGCAGCGCGATCACGATCATCATCGTGGCGATGACCCACAGGTTCTTCGTGAACGTACCCTCGATCTGGTGTTTGAACAACAGTCCGACGATCCCGACCGGCAACGACCCGATGATCACCAGCCAGCCGAGCCAAGCCTCATCCGACAGGCCGAAACGACGCTGCACAGTTGAGCCGTCGGCAGCACGCACACCGTCCGCCCGCCCACGCTGCAAGAGCGCGAGATGATCGCGGATGAAGGCGACCGTGATCGCGAGTATGTCCGAGGCGAAGTAGATGAGCACGGCGACGAGCGTGCCGAGTTGGACGACGGCGATGGTGGCAGTCGTCTGTTCCGCGCGCAGAGGTTGGCCCGCATACAGGCCGAGCCAACGACTGGCGAAGATCAAATGCGCGGTTGAGCTGACGGGGATAAACTCGGTCAGCCCCTGTACTAGTCCGAAGATGATGGCTTGGAAGATAGTCATGATGTGTGTCGTTAAATATCTGATCGGTTATTCGCGAAACGAGTTGCGCATGGCGATGCGGTCGTAGAAGGCGACGGGCATGATGAGACCTAAGCGGACGAGGCTCGCCAGTTGCCACGGGAACGAGTAAATTTTGCGGCGCTGCTCAATCGCCCGCACGATCTTTTTTATCGCCGCGTCCAACTCCATGAGATAGGGCATGCGCGCGTGGCGGATGGCTGTGAGCTGCGTCTTGATAAAGCCGGGATGGATGATGGTCACGTCCACACCTGTGCCACCGAGGTCGAGCCGTAGGCTCTCACACATGGCTGTCAGCGCCGCCTTGCTCGCGCAATAGGGCGCGGACTTCGGCAGGCCCCGGTAGGCGGCGAGACTTGAGATCGCCACCAACTGCCCGCGCCCGCGCTCGATCATCTCCGGCACCACGGCCGCGATACTGTTGGCCGCGCCGACCACGTTGATGTTGAGCACGTCCGCCACATCGCGCGCATCGAACTGCGGGCCGCCTACTTGGCCGCCCACGCCCGCGTTCGCCACGAGCACGTCAACTCGGCCAAACTGCGCGCGCAACTCGTCAGCGGCCGCGCGCACAGCGTTCGCATCTGTTACGTCGGCCGGCAACGCGAGCGCCCGCCCGCCGACTGTTTCGACCTCGCGCACGATCTCCGCCAACGCCGCAGCCCGCCGCGCCAGCAAGCCGACGCTCGC
Organism: Pyrinomonadaceae bacterium; assembly: GCA_045807745.1. GTDB lineage: Bacteria > Acidobacteriota > Blastocatellia > Pyrinomonadales > Pyrinomonadaceae > QHXQ01. Next base: position 14,003 of record JBJMGT010000015.1, on the reverse strand, counting down.
ACCGCGCCGACCGAGTTCTATCGCCAGCGCGCGGCCGATGCCGCTCGACGCGCCGGTGACCATAACGACCTGCTGTGTCCAGTCAACCTGCATCGTGTGTCAACACAACTCCGCGACGTGTGGGCTGAGCGCGTTGAGGGCCGCGCCGAGATCGGTCTGTTTGATGAGCAAATGATCGCGTGAGAAGGCAGTGAGCGCACCGATGGGCAGACCGGCGCGCGCAAGTATGTCGGTCACCAGCGCGAGATAGCCGGTCACATTCCAGCCGAGTTCAAGATTAAATGTAACGAGTCGGAATCCGCTCTCGACGCGCGCATCGCGGGCCGCGTGGCGCATCGCGCGCCAGTCATCTTCTTCCAACAGCAGCGTGACCTCGTGCGCGTCGCGCAGAAGCATGAAGGGCACGTCGGGGCGCGGGCTGAGTTCCGGTTGTTCAAGCAGCCGCGCCCAGTCTTGATGACTAAGTCGGACGAGGACGAAAGTGGCCGGCGCGACTTCAATCTTCGTGCGGCGCAGCAATGCAGCAGCATCTTGTGTCTGTGGGGCGTCTGTCATGTGCGCGCCGATTTAAAACCACAAAGACAATAGAGGAAACGATGATGGATGAAGGCAGAGCGATGAACTATTCTGATTCATCCCTCAGCCCTCATCCTTCATCCCTTGCCCTAGACCTGCACGACGACCGGCACGATGATGGGGCGCGAGCCGGTCTGTTTCTGAATGTAGCGTTTGAGTTCGACGCGGACGCGCTCTTTCAGTAGCGTCGTGTCGCGGCGTTCGGCGGCGGGGGCGTTCTCGACCGCCTCGGTGACGATGCGTTGGAGTTGGCGTACGAAGCCGTCCGTGCCGTTTGCGTTATCCGTGCCGAGCAGGCCGCGCGTCATAATCTCTGGGGGCACTTCAAGTGCGCCGGTCGCTTCACTGATGGTGACGACGGGTGTGACCACGCCGTCGTTCGCAAGTTGTCGGCGCTCGCGCACGGTCTCGCGGTTGATCTCCTCGAAGCCGGTCTCATCGATGAAGACGCGGCCGATCTCGCGTTGAGCGATGACGCGCGCCCGCTCGCCATCGAGTTCGAGCACGTCGCCATTTTCGATCAGGACGATCTGCTCGTCGGCGATGTCGGCGTGGTTGCGCAGAAATTCTTTGTGGCGATAGAGCATGCGGTACTCGCCGTGGATGGGCACGACGAACTTGGGCCGCACAGCCTCGGTCATGATGCGTATGTCTTCCTGCGAGGCGTGCCCGCTGACGTGGATCAGGCGGCGCTTCTCGTCGATGATCATGCCGCCGCGTTTATAGATGTCGCCGATCATGCGCGAGATGGCGCGCTCGTTGCCCGGAATGATGCGCGCCGAGAGGATGACCGTGTCGCCTTCGCCGATGCTTAAGCCCTTGTATGATTGCGTGGACATCTGCGCGAGCGCTGCGCGCGGTTCGCCCTGCGAGCCGGTGACGAGATAGACGATCTCGTGGTCGGGCATCTGCCGCGCCTCTTGCAGCGAGACCATCTCGTTCTCGTGCACGTCGAGGTAACCGAGCCGGTCGGCGATCTCCACGTTCTTCATCATCGAGCGCCCCAGCACGCAGACCTTGCGGTCAAACTGCTGCGCCACGTCGAAGACGATCTGCAAACGATGAATGGAAGAGGCGAACGCGGCGACGATGATGCGCCCTTCGGCTTCGGCGAATATCTCTTCAAACGCGGGGATGACGGCGCGCTCCGACGGCGTGCGACCCGGTACGGTCGCATTGGTCGAATCGGAGAGCAGGGCGAGCACGCCTTCCTGCCCGTAGCGCCGGAGCGTGCGCAAATCAATCGGCTCACCGATGACGGGCGTCTCGTCCACCTTGTAATCGCCGGTGTGTATGATCGTGCCGAGCGGCGTCGTGATAGCGAGCGAGAAACAATCTATGAGCGAGTGCGAGGCGCGGATGAACTCGACTTTGAAGACGCCGATCTCGGCCACCTCGCGCGGCTCGACGCGATGGATAAGCACGTCGCGCGTCAGATCGTGCTCTTCCAGCTTGCTCTCGGCCAGCCCCGCAGTGAAGTGCGAGCAATAGACGGGCACGTTGAATTTTTTGAGGATATAAGGCAGCGCACCCAAGTGATCTTCGTGCCCATGCGTGAGCACGATGGCGGTCAGGTCGTCGCGGTATGGTTCGAGGAACTCGAAGTCGGGCACACACACATCCACGCCGTAAGCGCTCTCTGCGGGAAAGCCCATGCCTGCGTCCACGACGATCATCTCGTCGCCATAGCGCACCGCCATGCAGTTCATCCCAAACTCGCCGATGCCGCCGAGGGGAATAATTTCAATTACTTTGCTCACCTGTTTAATTTCACTCCGAACTAATCACACGAATACTCAATTCACATTATGCTGTTAATGAGTTTGGCAAGGGCAAAGTATAACATACGGGCCGAAGGGTCTCGCATCCGCCCGGCACTTCTATAAGGTTCAACGTGCCCGCGAGACGCGCCTCCTAAATAATGCTTGACCGGCGCGAGGTCGCGGCGTAGGATGCGTTTCGGAATTTGTTATCGCCGATGTCCCACTACGTCAGACTCACATAAACGCCCGCGCATGGAACGAAGTCATGGAATCTCTTTCCACCATGACAAACAATCCTCGCCAACGCAATCGAGCATACTTCGCCCGTCTACACCCTGACCAAACTAGCAGCCTATCGTGCTATGTACAGGAGCACCTCACATGCAGAGCCAAATTCAGCAGCGCCGTTATACAGCCGTCCGCTTACAGCTTCTCATTAGCTGCCTCGCGTTTCTGATATTGGTCAGCTCTGGCGCGCTCCCGTTCGCTGTGCCAGCGGATGCCGGCGCAAGCGCGGCGAGTGCATCGACAGGTGCGCAGAACGTAGACGACCCGGCCGCCTGCCCCACGTGCTCGTCTTTGTCCGATCCTGCACAGCCGCACCTGTTGGCGGCGACTTACTACAGTGTGCGCCACCACATGCGCGCGACCTTGATGCTTAACAACAAGGGGCCGCAGCCGCTCGACGTGCGCCCGACGTTGTTCGGGCTGAGCGGCGCACGGCGCTTCTTCCCGCCCGTGCCCGTGCCGGGCAACTCGTTCCGCGAGATCGATCTGCGCGACTGGGTCGGCGGCGACGAGGCGTTTCAAGAGGGCAGCTTGCAAGTTTCCTATAGTGGGGCGGACCTGATGCTCGGCGCGCAGGTCTATCTGATGGACGCGGAGCACAGTCTTGTGTTTGAAGAGAAATTTGCCGAGCCGGCTGTGCAGTTCGCGTCGCCGCGTCTGGAAAGTGTCTGGTGGCTGCCGTCTCATCATTGTGCGGTGCGGGTCGCCGTCTCGAACACGACGGACGAGGCGCTGTCGGTGACGGCACGGGTGGACGGCATAGCGCCGCGCCAAGACGAGTCGTTGACGTTCACACTGCTGGCGCACGAGACGCGCGTGCTCGACCCCTTGACCGATCTGGCCGGCGCGCATGGCGGGACATTGAAACAGGTGGGCGGCGTTTCGCTCACGCATACGGGCGCTGGTGGGGCAGTGTTGGCCCGGCTGTTTATTGACGATGCAGATAGAGGTTATTCCTCGTGGGCGCGTTTCACCGATCCGGCGAAGGGGAAAGCAAACACGTATCAGGGCGTGGGCTTGCGGCTGGGCAGCGTCGCGGGCGAGCCATTGACGCCAGTCGTCGTGGCGCGCAACGTCGGCACGGACGCGACCACGATCACGGGGCGTATGCCCTACACGTTGCAGGACGGCACGACGGGCGTCGTCTCACTGCCGGCATTGCAACTTGCGCCCGGTGGGGCTGACACGTTTAATCTGACGGACGCGCTGGCGCGCAGCCACATCGAGCGTAACGTGGCGAGCGCCGGGCTTGAGTTCGAGCACACGGGCGCGGCGGGTAGTGTGTTGCTGGGCGCGCAGAGTGTGAGCCAGAGTCTCGATCAAGTGTTTCAAGTGCCGCTGTGGGACATCGAAGCGCAGCGGGACGGGCGGCTACCCGTGGCGGATTGAAGGCGACACGCGGACGATTGTCTATATCAAAAACACGACCGACCACGCGCAGCAATACTTTTTGCAGTTGAACTACACGGGCGCGGACGGAACGATTGCCGGGACTTACGCGCCGGGGCTGAAGTCGCTGGCCGGCGAACAGACCACCACGCTCGACCTGCGCCGGCTGCGCGACGAGCAAGTGCCGGACGCGCACGGGCACACCATCCCGCGCAACGCGACGCGCGGACAACTGCACTGGTCGATGCGTGGAGCGGAGAATCTGGTGCTCATCGGCCGCGCCGAGCAAGTCGATATAGCGCACGGCATAGCAAGCAGCTACGCCTGCCAGAACTGCTGCCCCGACAATTTCATCAGCGCGCTGGCCACCGACTGCGGCATCCCGACCTTCCCGCAGGACACCTCGCAACTCGTCGCCACCGAGCGCAACCAAGACTGCTACGGCTCGACCTACGGGTATGATGTGAGCGGCTGGGTCTTCATCGACTGGCTGAGCTACGCGCCGGAGGTGGCGACCATAGACGGCAATGGGCTGGCGGCGGGGCAGAACGTGGGCACGGCCAACCTCTTGGCGAGGTGGGAGGCGACGGAGTGGCACTTCGAGCCGGTGCATGGGCTGTGCAAATCGTCGGTCGTGCAGGCCTTCGCTAATTCAATTTGCAATGTGACGGACGTAGACCTTGATATTAGTCCGGGTGAGATTCGGCCGAGCGGGACTGGCGGGACGAACACGGCGACCGTAACTGTGACCATCTCCAACCCTTCCGGACATAGCATCGCCAATCAGGCCATTAATCTGACGCTCGCGCCGGACCCACAGGGCAGTGGCGGGCATGTGCAGCACGCGGTGGGAGTCGCCCGCCCGCTCGGCACGCTGGCCCACTCCCAAGGCATGACAAATGCGGAGGGGGTTTTCAGTACGACCTATACCGCGCCGATCTTCGGCGGGCTGGTCATCATCCGGGCCTCGGTCAGGGACCTTAATACGGACGCCAGTGTCTTAGTTAGAATTGAGAACTTGTCCTCCTTAGGTGCTGGCGCTAACTATACTCTTATCGGGGCGACCGCTACCCATCCGGATAACCATTACGGCACGGCGACGGCACTTAACAACCTGCCGTTGATTGCGAACGACTACAAGGCGCAATTTTATCCAGATGTCGCTATTCCTGACGCAGACAAGCTCAACTATAACGACATGAGCCTGATTTATGGCGGTAAGTTCGACATTGATGGCAACTGGTCGCAGGACAATGAGCGGCACGCCGAACACCGCCTCGGCATCAACTGCGATGTGCGCAGTAACAATATTCCACTTAATCGATGGGGAGCATTAACGGATATTTTTAGACAGAAAGGCTCCCCAAACTATTTGGATGAGACTGGTACAAACGCTCCGCATTGGCATTTGAGGTTTCAGTGATGATCAAAGCCCTAGCTTTTCTAGCACTAACTTTAACAGCGCAAACGGCGGGCGCTCAACAGCGCCTGCCATTTCAGAAGAAGCGAATCCCCCTCCAGTCTCCGAAAAATTATGAGAAGCGTATCTTGCACTACGACTCTCGGACTGGACAATCAACTTATTACGACCCCAAACCGCAGATAGTACCTTTAGACATTAAATCTGGAACGTATGGTCTACGATGGGTCGGTTTTGATGGGAAAGAGAAAACCATCATTTACCAAAGGCCAGACGCTATCGATGCGATAATCAGTGCTTCAGTCTCGAAAACAGATGCAGGTCAATATCTGTATATTTATCATATCAAGAACCTACCTTCTAGCGGGCAATACCTCTCGACTTTCGCGTTACAAACTTTCACATCTGACGCGCGGCCAATACCGATCAATGGTGGATACGTCGGACAGTATTCTCATAATAGTGAAATGAGATATGGGAACTGGCTTGGCTTCGGTTCTACAAACTTCGGGACCGAGGTAGCTCCGAGTCGAAGCGTTGAACTGAAAGTCATATCATCTGCGCCACCTGGATTGGTTGAATGTCGTATTACAGGCGGACAGTCTGGTATGAAGGGAGTGGGCGAAGAGCCGCCGCAAGAACTCGAAAATATGTTACCAGGCTATGAGGCTTGGCCGAGTGGTTACACCATCGGCCCGAATGGGAATCTGATGTCTGTACCTAGAGAGGAGCGGGTGAAAGACATCCTTCAATGGTTGCCCCAATTCAAGCGGCTCGGCTGGATGACCGCAAGCGTACTACCTTGGTATCAAAAGAATCTGTCAAGCGGTCACTTAGAACAAGTATACAAACGCGCTCAGCAAGACCTTCAGTCCGGCAATATCACCACTGAAGTTTACGCCATCATCCAAGCGATACGCCAATGAGCGATCCCTTAACGACCTGCGCCAAGACATTCGCAAATGTATTTAACTTCACGTGCGGGCAACTCCATTGGTCGATGCGCGGCGCGGAGAATCTGGTGCTCATCGGCCGCGCTGAGCAAGTCGATTTAGCGCACGGCATAGCAAGCAGCTACGCCTGCCAGAACTGCTGCCCCGACAATTTCATCAGCGCGCTGGCCACCGACTGCGGCGTGCCCACCTTCCCGCAAGACACCTCGGCGCTACTATTCATGCTTCAGCCATTATCCTTATTTTTCCAGCGCACGTGTGAGCCGACTCCATTCCATGAGGGTGAGTGTTTCGGCGCGGCGCTGGCTGTCGAGTTCGGCGGCGGCGAGGACAGCGTGCGCGCCGCCATGTGCGCCGATGCGCTCGGCCAGAGCGGCGGGTGCGCTCCGCAGGTTGTTGTAGATCGTCTTGCGGCGTTGCGCGAAGCCTGCGCTGACCAACTGCCAGAGCAGCGTCTCGTCCGCAACATCGGCGGCGCTACGCGCGCGCAGGCGCAGGCGCACCACCGTGCTCCACACCTTTGGCACGGGCCGGAACGCCTCCGGCGCAACGTCGAATAACGCCTCCGGCTCGCAATAAGCTTCGACGAGCACTGACAGATAACCACGCTCAGGCGTGCCCGGCGGCGCGACGAGCCGGGCCACGACCTCGCGCTGTAACATCAACACCAACTCCGTCAAGCACGCTCTGGCCGCGAGCAGTCTTTGCAAGATCGCGGTCGAGATATTGTATGGCAGGTTCGCCACCACACGCGCCTGCACGGCCGGTGCGACAGCCGCGCAATAATCGACCGCGAGTGCGTCGCCCTCGATCAGGGTGAAGTTGTCCCGCCCGGCAAAACGCGCCCGCAGCACCGGCACTAACTCACGATCAAACTCAATCGCCACGACGCGACCCGCCTGCGCGAGCAGGTGCGTGGTCAGCGCCCCCCGCCCCGCCCCAATCTCAAGCACAGTCTCACCGGCCGGCGCGAGGTCGCGCACGATCCGCGCCGCCACCCGCTCATCAACCAGAAAATTTTGGCCCAGACTTTTCTTCGCCATAAAAAGAGAGGTCAGAGGTTAGAGGTCAGAGGTCAGTCAGTTGCAAGTCGCAGCGCTACAAACTCAGTCCTGGACTTTAACTGACCTCTGACCTCTGACCTCTACTTTTCCGGGTAGCCCGTAATTTCAACATCCGGGCCGTGGTGCGTGATCTTGACATCATGCAAACGGGTGGCGTCGGCGATGAACTGTGCGCCTGTGCCGTCGATTGCAGCGCGGGCTTCGCGCCCGCCGATAATGAGTGGGGCGATGAAGAAACTGATCTTTTCGATCAAGTCGGCGTCAAGAAAGAGACCGGCCACCGTCGCCCCACCTTCGACGAGAATGCTGTGCAGTGTGCGCCCGTAGAGGTCTGCGAGCACCGCGCGCAAGTCCCGCGCGCCGTTTGGCAGCGCGACGACTTCGACGCCGCAGGCCGTGAGCGCAGCATGAGCTTGGCTATCTGTCTGCGCAGCGGTGTAGACGATGACGGGCGCATCGTGCGCGGTCTGCGCGAGTTGGGTCTGCGGCGTGAGTTGCAAACGGTCGTCGAGTACGACGCGGACGAGCGGGCGGCGGCGCGCAAGGCCCGAGCGATCAGTCAACAGCGGATCGTCCGCACTGACCGTGCCCGCGCCGACGATGATCGCATCGTATTCATGGCGCAAAGTATGCACGCGCGCACGCGCTTCCGGGCCGGTAATCCAACGCGCGTCGCCTGTACGCGTGGCGATGCGGCCGTCGAGCGAGCAGGCCAGCTTCAAATGCACGAACGGGCGCGCGTGGCTCATCGCGTGGAAATATTTTTCATTCAGACGTGCCGCCTCGGCCGCCAGCAGCCCCGTCGAGACTTCGACACTGGCCGCGCGCAAGTGCGCGAACCCGCGCCCGGAGACGAGCGGGTTCGGGTCTTCGCCTGCCGCGACGACGCGCCGCACGCCGGCCTCTATCAGCGCGGTCGTGCAGGGCGGTGTGCGCCCCTGATGCGCGTGCGGTTCGAGCGAGACGTAGGCAGTTGCGCCACGTGCACGCGCGCCCGCCTGCGCGAGCGCCAGCGTCTCCGCATGCTTGATCTGTTCGTAGAGATAGCAGCCCTCACCTACAACTTCGCCCGCCGCGTCCGCAATGACGCAGCCAACCAACGGGCCGGGACTAACTTGGCCCACGCCGCGCGCGGCAAGCTCTAAAGCCTGCCGCATTAATCGCTCGTCCGCACTCATTCAAATAAACTGTTGACGTATTGCTCAGGATCGAAGATGACAAGATCGTCCACCTTCTCGCCGATGCCGGCGTAGCGGATCGGCAGCCCTAATTCTTTAGCGATGGCGACGGCGATGCCGCCTTTGGCCGTGCCGTCGAGTTTGGTCAGGACGATGCCGGTGACGCCGGCAACTTTTAGGAACTGCCGCGCCTGCTCCAGCCCGTTCTGCCCCGTCACCGCATCGATGACGAGCAGCGTCTCGTGCGGCGCGCCCGCGACTTCGCGCCCTGCGACGCGCTTCATCTTCTCTAGCTCGGCCATCAGGTTCGACTTGTTGTGCAAACGCCCCGCCGTGTCCACGATGAGCACGTCGGACGAGCGCGCCTTGGCGGCTTTGAGCGCGTCGAAAAGGACGGCCGCGGGGTCTGTGCCCGACTTCTGCTGGATGAGCGGGACGCCTGTGCGCTCGGCCCAGATGGCCAGTTGATCTGTGGCGGCGGCGCGGAAGGTATCGGCGGCGCAGATCAAAACGTCGTTGCCTTCGGCCTTGATGCGCTGCGCCAGTTTGCCGATGGTCGTCGTCTTCCCGACGCCGTTGACGCCGACGATCAACATCACGTAGGGCGTGATGTGGTCGGGCACGCTCTCTTCCGAGGCCACGCCGTCGCGCGCGGAGGCGCGCAGGATCGTGAGCAACTCATGCTTGATCGCGTCCTTGAGCGCGGCGATGTCGTTGATCTGTTGGCGATCAATGCCGCGCCTGACCGTGTCGAGGATCGCGAGCGTGGTGGGTACACCGATGTCGGCCGCGATCAGGGCCTCTTCCAGTTCGTCGAGCAGTTGCGCGTCGATGACCTTGCGGCCTTGGAAGACGTTGTCGATGGTCTCGGAGAGCGAGGTGCGGGTGGCTGCGACCGCGTTGCGGAAGCGCTTCTCAAAGGTGCGTTCAAGCGCCGCCTCTTCGGCCTGCAACTCTTCCATTGAGCGATCAAGCCCGAGGATCGAGGTGGTGAACGGCGAACGCGAGGGCACAGGCGCAGGCTTCGGCGTGCTCGCTGGCGCGGGTTCACGTTGCGGGCGCACATCCTCGCGCGCTCGCTTTATCTCCGACGGGACAGCAACGGGCGGCGGTGCGATGGGCGTGGGCTGCCGCTCTATCTTGTCATGCGGCAAGGGTGTGGGTGCGCCGCCGGTCACGGCCGGTTCGAGCGGGGGCGGCGGGGGTGTGGTTGGTTGCGCCGTCGTCGCAGCGCCCGGTGGTTCAGCGGACTGCGCCGTGGGCGCTGCCGCGGGGGGCACGGCCGGTTCGTTCAGGCCGAGCGTGATGTATTGATCTTTACTTTTGCGTCGCCAGAAAGCCATGTGCGCGTATGTATACCTTTGCTCTGTCGTGCTGTTTGTAAGTGGCCGATTATAACGGCAACCGGCGCGCGGCGACAAAAGCGTCGGCCCTTGACGCGCCCGGACGGGTCGCCGTTCGTGTCTGGCACGCCATACGCATCACACGTCCGCAGATGGCGCGCTTGCGCCGTTTTACTGGCGTGGTGCGGCGATTTGGACGACCACTCTGCCCGCCGCGTCCTCTTTCGCCCGTGCCGCTCGCCGCGCATCTGCCGGAGCTCAAACATGGTCAAGCACTTACGTCGCCTGTCCTTCATCCTCTTCTTCGCGCTGATGATTACCTTCATCGGCGGGAATGCCTACCTCTCGCTCAAGCCGCTCGCCACCACATCCTGGCGCGGCTGGAACGCGGTGGCGGACGATAACGGCACGCGCGTCAGGGGTGTCAACCCGCAGGGGCCGGCGAAGATGTTACGCCCCGGCGATGAGGTCGTGGCCTTGCGCGGGCTGACTCAGGCAGCCGCGCCCTCGGCCACTGAATTTCCTTGGACAGTGCCGGCCGGTTATTCTTACGTCGTCACGATCCGGCGCGACGGGCAGTTGCGGGAGTTGACGCTGGCGACGATGCCTTACCCGTTCAGCTCTTGTCTGGCGCTCGCGGTCGGTACACTGCTGTTGCCCTTCGTCTGTCTGCTGACCGGCATCATTCTCTTCCTGTTCAAGCCTAATGATAAACAGGCGCAACTGCTGGCGATGCTCCTGAGCACCATCGTGCTCGCGAGCAACATCACGTTCGCGGGTCAGCCGTTATGGTTCATCGTGGTCTTCTTCGTCGGCAACTGCCTCTCATCTTTTTGTACGGCCTTGATGCTCCACTTCTTCCTCGTCTTTCCGGAACGCTCGGCGCTGCTACGCCGCTGGCCGCGGCTGGAATACTATCTGTATCTGCCGAACCTGCTCATCGGCCTGCCGTGGACGGTCATCTTCACACTGAAATGGGTGAGCAGCGCGACGCAGGCCATTGAGTTCGCGGCACGACATCCGTGGCTCAATACCACGACGACCGCGCTGGAGATGGCTTACGTCGGCTGCGGTCTGCTGGTGCTGGTGCTCAACTACCGGCGCGCCGGGCAGGGCGCGCGGCGGAAGGTGCGCGTCGTCGTGGCCGGCAGTCTGCTTGGGAGCCTGCCGTTGCTGGCATGGAGCGCCGCGGGTCTCTTCACAGACTTCGCAGGCTTAGACCGCACGCTCCGCGATTATCTGCAAACGTTCATCTGGCTCGCGCTGATGCTGCTGCCGCTCTCGTTTGGCTACGCCATCGCTCGTTACCGCGTCATTCCCATCAGTTTGATCGTGCGGCGCGGCGTGCGCTACCTGCTCGTCGCACGCGGCTTCGTGCTGATCCAAGCGGTCGTGGCTTTCGCCGTGCTGAGCGTGTTGCTGACGTACGGACATGCGGCTGTGCTCGATCATATCTGGCACGAGGCTTACATCTTCGTCGCCATGGGCGGGACGATGCTGTGCATCGGTCTGCTCAAGCTCGTGAATCGCCGCGTCATGCCGCACATCGACCGCCGCTTCTTCCGCGAGTCTTATGACGCCCAACGCCTGCTCGTCGAACTGGGTCGCGCCTTCGGCAACATCAAGGGCAGCGAACAGTTGCTGCAACTCGTCGCCGACAAGATCACTGCGACCTTGCATGCCGAGCGCGTCGCGATCTTGCTGCACGACGAAGCGACGGGCGTCTATACCTGTGCTGCGCTGGCCACTCATGCGCAAGCTCACAACGCGACCTTACGCGCAGATAACTGGGCCGCGCTCACGTTGCCGGCCGAGGCGAGCACACTTGAACTACTCCGCCGCAAGTCCACACCGCTCGTGGTTGATGTCAATGATCCGCAATCGTGGGTGCATGCGCGGCTTAATGCGCCGGGCGGCGCGGCGGCGGCCCGCGCCGCAGAGTTATTGACTCTCACCACCCTCGACACGTCTCTGCTCGTACCACTGGCGACGAACGATCAACCGCTCGGCGTCATCTCAATTGCCCCGCGCTTAGGCGACTTGCCTTGCTCGCACGAAGATCAACAGATGCTCGCGAACGTCGCGTGGCAGACCTCGTTTGCGTTGGAGAACATGCGTCTGTTCGAGCGCGAGCGGCGGCGCGAAGAACAGTTGCGGCAGGTGCAGAAGATGGAGGCCATCGGTCGGCTCGCGGGCGGCGTCGCACACGATTTTAACAACCTGCTCACGGCCATCAACGGCTACACCGATCTGGCCTTGCGCAAGCTGGACGAGGGCGCGCCCTTGCGCCGCAACTTTACGGAGATCAAAAAAGCGGCCGAGCGCGCCGGCGGGCTGACGCGCCAACTGCTCGCCTTCAGCCGCAAACAGGTCTTACAACCGAAGGTGGTCAACCTCAACTCGGTCGTCGCCGAAACCGATACCATGTTGCGCCGTTTGATCGGCGAAGACATCGATCTGCTGACCGTGCTCGATCCGGCGCTCGCACAGGTTAAGGCTGATCCGGGTCAGATCGAACAGGTCATCATGAACTTGGCCGTCAACGCGCGCGACGCGATGCCGCAGGGCGGCAAGTTGACCATCGCGACGGCGAACGTCGATCTCGATGCCACCTACGCGCGCCAGCATGCGCCCGTCCAGCCGGGCCCCTACGTGATGCTCGCTGTCAGCGACACAGGGCTGGGCATGGACGCGGCCACGCAGGCGCAAATCTTCGAGCCGTTCTTCATGACGAAAGAACTCGGCAAGGGCACGGGGCTTGGTCTCGCCACCATCTACGGCATCGTCAAACAATCGGGCGGATACATCTGGGTCTACAGTGAAGTCGGGCGCGGGACGACGTTTAAAGTTTATCTGCCGCGCGTCGAGAGTGCAGCCGACGCGGCCGCGCAGGCGCGCAACGTACAGCCTGCGTTGCAGGTGGGCACGGAGACGGTGCTATTGGTTGAAGACGAGCCGGCCGTGCGCAGCATGTCGCGCGAGATACTAACCCTAAGCGGCTACAATGTGCTCGAAGCGCAGCACGGGCCGGAAGCGCTCGACATCGTCGCACAGCATGCAGGGCAGATCGATCTGATGCTGACGGATGTGGTCATGCCCTACATGAGCGGGCGCGAGTTGGCCGCACGGCTGCAACCCGCGCGGCCCGCGATGCGCGTGCTCTACATGTCCGGCTACACGGACGATGCCATCGTGCATCACGGCGTACTCGATTCCGGTCTCGCCTTTCTGGAAAAGCCGTTCACGCCGGACGTGTTAACAGCTAAGGTGCGGAGCGTGTTGGATAATTGATGCGGTGCGGTGCGAGTTTTATCCGGCCAGCGCGGGGCGCAGGTTGCTGCTACAAGAGACTACATAGGCCACAGAGTCCAATCGCGATTTGAATTAATTCAACCCACCTTAGACTAACTTTCATCCCGCCTCGATTTACTTTCATCCCGACTAAACTTAATCGCGTCCGCATCCGTCAAGTCGAAATAGTAGTCGAAAGCGGTATTAAATAGCCGCCCGCTATTTAATACCGCAAATACGCATGTTAAATAGCGCAGTGCTTGATAATACGCATTTTTGGCGTATTATCAAGCACTGCGCTATTTAATCAGTAGTTCGGCGTCTTCTTGATTCTTGAGCACACGAGTACTCATGCGTAAGTCATCAGCCATCGTGGGGCTTGTCGGCGGGCTGGTTTACGCGCTCATCTATGCTGCCCTTGCCATTATGGCTGGGGGGCTGGGCACGGCACAGGCATCTTTCTCGCCGCGATCTGGCCATATGGCTTAGGACTGCTCGTCTTCCCACTTGTGGGCTGCTTGGCGGTGAATTTACGTTCCTTCTCATCTAGAGTTTTCTTCCTGTCCGCTTTAGCTATTCATTACGCGCTGTTCGCCTATTTCCTCCGGCAATTTTGGCCTGATGAATTGCCATATACGGAGCGGATGTGGCAGCACCATCCGTGGAGCATTGTGCTTCCCATCGGGTTCTATCTGCTGGGGCAAGCGATTATCTGGGCGGCATTTATTCGTGGCAGCT
>JBJMGT010000014.1:0-437639 GCA_045807745.1 Pyrinomonadaceae bacterium | reverse complement strand
GCAACTAGCAAACGGCGAGGCGCGTTCACATTCTTCGGCGATCCGTTCTCTGATTTTGAGAAAGATCGGGGTCACGCTGCGGCGCGAAAGTCCGGTCAGTTGAGCCACGTCACTAGCCGTCAGATCAAGCGCGAAGTGGCGCACGAGTTGACGCATTTTACGCTCACTAATTTTAGACCGCCGGTAATAGCGGTTTAGCTGTTGCATCTCAGTAGCTTAGCACTCCGAATCAAGTGCTTTGCTACTCTAGAGCCTATGTTTTTATCCTGACCGCTTATCACTTTTGAGCAGAGAATAGGGAAAGGGTTCACAGTCTGTGGTAGAAGTTGAGGTGTCTAGACCCAACTTTGCTACCGGAGACAGAACCATGAACCCTTTGCGACGTTACCCCATCCTTCGCTCTTTGTTAAGTCCCTTTCGCCGCTCGCAACAGAAGACTTGTGCTGCTTTGGTTGCCGCGCTATGCCAAGCCGCGCAAGCTTCAAGTTTTGCCATCGCCGGGCAACTCGCCTGTTTGACTTCTGTGCAGTTCGGCTCGGCGTTGACGCGCCTCTATCGCTTTCTGCGTAATGACAGATTCGATAACTGGCTGTTGACGGAAAGACTGTTGTGGCTGTGTCAGCAACCCGGCAAAAGTCTGCTTTTAGCTTTAGATTGGACGGCTTGGCAAGATCGCTTCTCCGTCTTGACCGTAAGCGTTTGTGTGGGCACGCGCTCGATCCCGGTCGCGGTCTCCGCCTGCGTCAAGTGCCAACTGGCCCGCTCACAGAACCTGTGGGAAGAGACTTTCCTCCGGCTCGTAGTTGATCGCCTGCGCGCAGCAGGCGGCGAAGCCATCTGGTTATGTGACCGCGGCTTTCATCGCGTCGCATGGCTGGCCAAGCTGGTCGAGTTGAAGCAGCAGTTCGTCGTCCGGCTGCAACGAGACGTGACGGTGCATCTGCCGGCTGAGGTCTGTTTGCTCAAGAGCTTGGAGATCAAGCCGGGCGAGCGGCGCGACTTTGGTTGGGTGCGGTTACGCGCCGATGAATTTGTCACTGTCAGGCTCATTGGTGTGTGGGCCAAAGGAGCCAAAGAAGTCTGGTGGTTAGCGACTAACTTAACGAATCGAGTCTCGAAGGTCGTCGCCCTTTATGACCGCAGAATGGGCATTGAAGAGCAGTTTCGCGACGCTAAAGGAGTCCGCTTCGGGCTGAAGTTGAAGTGGACGCAGTTCACAAAGGCCGAGTTTGTCGAAAGAATGTATTTGTTGGTCGGCGTGGC
Source organism: Pyrinomonadaceae bacterium (assembly GCA_045807745.1). Classification (GTDB taxonomy): domain Bacteria; phylum Acidobacteriota; class Blastocatellia; order Pyrinomonadales; family Pyrinomonadaceae; genus QHXQ01. The sequence continues at coordinate 436,376 of JBJMGT010000014.1, read as the reverse complement.
TTTATTGTTGTGGACGAGTGTTGGCCGTGCAGTCGAAGGGGCACAGCCCAAAGTGAGACTTGAGAGCAAAACGAAGGGAGCGCGACTATCATTAGCGCGCATCGGCTCATATTACTGGCACAGGGCGGTCAAGCAATGGAGACTGACTACTGGTTTTGTCCGAGAGCACTTGCCGCCGCCACGCCTGAGAATGTTCAAGTGGCTCACTGCTCCTCAAAAGTGATAAGCGGTCAGTTTTTTATCGTTATTTGTTTACTGTAGCTGCACGACCGACACCCGGGGCCGTCCACCCTTGGGCTGCGGCGGCTCCGGCGGGAGCAGCGGCGCGATCCGCGCCCACAACGCATCAGGCAACAGTTCCTTCGCCATGGCACCCTCCTCCATGGCTCCTATTCTGCTTCCTTGGCCGCTTACGCCACGGTTTTGTTAGGCGTACTTAGTTAGTTGGATTAAAGATGCAAATTCTGCCGGAAGCCATCTCATAAATACCTTCGGCGGCGTTTTGAGCCAGTGTTTATGCGGCTTTCAAACGAGCATAGAGTATTTATGAGATGAGTTCTACAATGGAAGCGCTTCAGAGCCATAGGTGACAAACATTACCCTCTTTATTACCTCTTTTTAAGGGTACTACCTCTTTTCTGCCAGAGGGCTCCCGGCCCCCGGCCTAAAGATTCAACTTTCCCCGTTTCCTTAAGCTTGCGCAGTACACGTCGCACCATGTCACGGCTCACTCCGGGGCATGTCTTCTCCAGATCGTTAACTGTAAAAGCGCCTGTCATGGCTTCGATGGCGGCTTCAATCATCTCGGTCTTTGCGCCTTTTGGAGAGGCTGTCTGTCCTACTCTTCTTTCAAATTCTCCATAGGCCAGTTTCAAGATGTAGAGCAAGAAATTTATCAGCGGCCATGGGTCGTGCTTCGCCTCGTACCACCCTTGCGAACTGGCTGCCAGCGTTTCGTAATACCGCTCCTTATTCTCTTCAATCAACCTTTCGAGACTGATGTAGCGCCCCACCTCGTAGCCGAGTTGATAACATCCGAGCAGCAGGAGCAGACGTGACACACGCCCGTTGCCGTCGCGGAAAGGATGAACGCACAGGAAGTCGAGATTGAAAGCAGCGAGCGCGACCAGCGGATGAACCCAACGCTCCCGGAGGCAACTGTCCCAGTATTCCACTAGAGCTTGCATGTGGCGCGGAGTGTCGGCTGCCTTCACGGTCGCGAATCGAACTCTTTGCCGCCCGTCCGGATACTTCTCGATGATGTCGCTGTCGCGCTCTTTATACTGCCCAGCGTCTCCTATGCCCGCTCTGGACAGGCGATGCAACTCACGAATCAGCTCTTCAGTAATGCGAAGCTTCGCGCCCTGCTCATGGATCAATTTGAGAGCGTCGCGGTAGCCGCGTACTTCTTCCTCGTCCCTGTCGCGTAGGCTTGCTTTCCCGAAGACGACTGTCCTGATTCTCGCTTGATTTATCCGGATGCCTTCAATTCTGTTCGATGAGACGGCGCTTTCAATGATCGCGTGCTCGCGTAGAACTTTTAATCTCTGCGGCGACTGCCTGGTAAAGAGTTCTTGCCTGCCGCGCGCCTCGCCTAAATCGGCAAGATACCAACTCGTGGTCAGCGGAACGGTTTCGATGTGCTGCTCGAATTGTCGAAATGTGTTCATCTTGAGATATGTATGTAGCTTCTAGCCCGGGCCAATCTAACCGAATCGAATGATAATATAGGTAATCATCTACTTGACACAGGTAGTTAAGCGTCAACTCGGTAAAGCTTAGGCCAGTTGAGGCGGCATCCTGAGATAAAATATCTATTCGGCGGCAAGTAGATAATCACCTTTTTTCGGATAGCAGTATCAGACAGACGAACTCGGAGTAACAGAACCGGAAGTAATGATGAGCAGTAATGGTCGACGATTAATCGGGGCGGCGCGCGAGCCGCAGAGCCGTTGGTCGCCTGCGCTGTTGCAGGTCGAACGTCTGCTCGCGCGCGCGGGTGCGACCATCGCTGCGCGTGGCCGCGCCTACTACGCGCAGAAGTGGCGCTTGCGCGTACAGCACGTGAGCGCAGACGAGGCGGTCATCAAGGTGCAGGGCAGCCAAACGTATGAGGTCGAGTTCTGGCGGAACGGAAACCATGCGCGCGCTCTCTGCGACTGCCCGTATGCAGATTACGAAGAGAACGTAATCTGCAAGCACGTCGTCGCGGCGGCGCTATTTCTCAGAGACTATTTGACTGAGCGCGCGCCGGTGCCGTGGACGGACGTGCTATCGCAGGCGGTACGCACTTCTGCAAGACTTGCGCCGCAGCGACCGGCGGAGTTTCTGTTCTTCAGCCTGCAAGCGCGCGGCAATTCGTGGGCCGTCGTGCCGTACATGGTCGCCTCGTCTTTCTTCCCTGAAACGGCGCGGCAGGACGCTACTGAAGCGACGCGCGTGGCAGTGGAGCAGAAGCTCTCGTCGCAGGCGGAGAAGGTCAGCCCTTACGAGTCGGGCGGGCGGCGCGTTTATGCCAACGTCACACAAGCGCAGGCCGCGCTTGTGAAGATGCTGGCCTTGCCCAGCACTTACTACGGCGGCTATTACGTCGGCGCGACGCTCGACCTCGGCGCGCTGTTCGCGCTGCTCGCGGGTAGCCCGCTCTTTTTCGGCACAGATAAGAACCCCCTCAAGCGACCGCTTGAAGTTTGCACGGAACTGGCTCACCTCGAATTGGAGATGGAGCGGACGGACGAAGGCGGGACGCGCCTCACAGCGCTGGCCGTCGCGGGCGAGCGCGTGTTCCCTCTACAAGGGCGCGAGATGCAGATCGTCTCTTACAAGCCGCTCTGGTTGCTCTCCGATCAAATTCTCTTTCAACTCGACGCGCCGGCAGATGGCTTCGTCCTCTTCCAAGAGAATCCGACGATAGACATTCCCGCTGACGAAGAGCAGGCCTTCTTTGAGAAGCACCTGCCGTATCTGGCCGAGCGTTTCCCTTTGCGCGGCGAGGCCGTGCGGTGGGAAGCGCTTGAGCTTGCGCCCGTGCCGCGACTTTATCTGACCGAAGAGGGGAAGGAGTTGCGCGTGGAGTTGCGCTACGGTTACGGCGACTACGAGGTGTCATACAGCCGCCACGCAGTATCGCAGAGCATTCGTCGCCATACGGAGACGGGCGCGCTCGTGCGCGTCGTGCGCCGGCCCGAACGCGAGCAGGAGTTGTGGGAGACCATCGGCGCGAAGACCTACGGCCTCAAGCGCGCCCCCGTGAACTACAACGCCCTACGCGGCCCCGCAGCCGGCCTCTTCCTGTTGCGCGCGGGCACGCATCCGTTCGATTTTCTGCTGCGCCACGTCCCGCAGTTGGCCGCCGCAGGCTGCGAGATTTACGGCGAGGCGGAGTTGAAGCTGGCGCGCATCAACCGCAACCGCCCGACGATCTCTTTCGGCGTTACGTCTGGAATTGACTGGTTCGACGTGCAGGCAGTCGTGCAGTTCGGCGACGTGGAGGTCGCGCTGGCAGAAGTGCGCCGCGTCGTGCGCAAGCGCGAACGCTTCGTCAAGCTAGCCGACGGCAGCATCGGCGAAATCCCGCCCGAATGGATCGAACAGTATCGTCACCTGTTCGCGCTCGGCGAAGAGACAGACAAGGGCCTGCGCCTCGCGTACCATCACCTGACGTTGCTCGATCAACTGCTCGCGGACGACGCGCGGGCGCGCACCGATAAAGAGTTCCAACGCCGCCGCGCGTCGCTGCGCAACTTCGCCGGCATCAAGCCGCAGAAGCTCCCCAAACATTTCAAGGGCGAGTTGCGCCCTTACCAACAAGCCGGCTTCGACTGGCTGCACTTTTTACGTGAGTACAACTTCGGCGGTTGTCTCACGGACGACATGGGTACTGGCAAGACGATCTTGACGCTGGCCTTTCTTCAGTCGCTCAAAGAGCGCGGGCTGGCGAAGAAAGCGAGTTTGCTCGTCGTGCCGCGCTCGCTCGTCTTCAACTGGGAGCGCGAGGCGGCACGGTTTACGCCGCGCCTGCGCCTGTTAAATCATGCCACGCCCGCGCGCACCGCAGACGTCTCGGACTTTGACGATTGCGATCTAGTGTTGACGACCTACGGGCTGCTCCGGCGCGATATAGAGATGCTGATGCACTACGAGTTCAACTACCTGATTCTGGATGAAGCGCAGGCCATCAAGAATCCGCTCGCGGAGACGGCCAAAGCCGTGCGCCTCCTGCGCGGCACGCATCGCCTGACGTTGACAGGCACGCCGGTCGAGAACAACACGTCGGAACTCTGGTCGCAGTTCGCTTTTTTGAATCCGGGCTTGCTCGGCAACGCCGAATACTTCCGCGAGGAGTTCGCCACGCCTATCGAGCGCAAGGGCGACGAGCGCGCCGCGCAGTTCTTGCGCAAGCTGGTCTATCCCTTCATCCTGCGGCGCACGAAGGATCAGGTCGCAAAGGATTTGCCGCCGCGCACGGAGCGCCAGATAATCTGCGACATGGAGCCTGCGCAGCGCAAGCTCTACGACGAGAAGCGCGCTTACTACCGCGCGCTCCTGCTCAAGCTGATCGAGGATGAAGGCATCAACAACGTGCGCTTCCGCGTGCTCGAAGGCTTGCTGCGCCTGCGGCAGATCTGCAACCACCCGCGGCTCGCAGTGAAGACCTTCCGGGGCGGCTCGGCGAAATTCGAGTTGTTGTTGGAAACGCTCGAAACGCTCCGCGCCGAGGGGCACAAGGCGCTGGTCTTTTCGCAGTTCGTCGGCATGTTAAAGCTCTTGGAGGCGGAGTTGAAGCAGCGCCGCATCCCCTTCGCTTATCTCGACGGGCAGACGCGCGACCGGCAGGAGCGCGTGGACGCTTTTCAGCAAGACCCGTCCATCCCCTTCTTCCTCATCAGCCTCAAGGCGGGCGGCGTCGGTTTGAATTTAACGGCGGCAGACTACGTGATACACATTGACCCGTGGTGGAATCCGGCGGTCGAGATGCAGGCTACTGATCGCACCCACCGTATCGGGCAAGACAAGCCCGTCTTCATCTACAAGCTCATCGTGCGCGAGTCTGTCGAGGAGAAGATTCTTCAGTTGCAAGAGCGCAAGCGCGCCTTGGTCACGCAGTTGATTGCCACCGAGAGCAGTTTTTTCAAGTCGCTCACCGCTGCCGATGTAGCAGCGTTGTTCTCTTGACGATGCGCGATGAAGACTCACCTCGCTGCGCGCCCAAGCCCTCAGGAGCACAAGCGCCCGGTACTCCTAATAGACGTGACAGGGTAACTGCTCAGCAGAGTCGTATAAAATCCTTTACTGAAGAACCGGGACAGATGTACGTCAGGAAATCCACCTGCTGCCCCTACAGCAACCTCACTTTTTAGCCGCGCTGACTGCTCCGCTCTCAGCCTCCTCGAACTGATTGATGTGCACAGAGCCTTCGGGGAAACGAGCCGTGATCTCCAGTTCCCCGCCCATCGCCTCGATGTATTCGCGCAGCGTGCTCACATACATGTCGGCGCGCCGCTCCAGCTTTGAGACGGCCGCCTGCTTGACGTTGAGTTCCTCAGCCAGCTTCTCCTGCGTCATCTTCCGAGCGACGCGTAGCTCGTTGAGCGGCATCTCGGCGATGAGCGTCTCCGCCTTATGCTCGACGCGGGCGCGACTGCCACGCGCGCACCTCATCGAGCACCCCGTCGGTGACGGTCGAGATCAGGTCGGGCGAGACCTCGACGCCGTAAATTTCCTGCAAGTGCGCTTTGATCTCGCGACAGGTCATCCCTCTGGTGTACATGGAGATGATCTTGTCGTCGAAGCCGTCAAAGCGGGTCTGACCCTTCTTGATGAGTTGCGGCTCGAACTCAGAATTACGGTCGCGTGGGACATCAATGTGGAGTTGACCGCGCTTGCCTTTGACCGTTTTCGAGGACTTGCCGTTGCGGGAGTTGCCGCTATTTTTACCGGCGGGGTCGTGGCGTTCGTAGCCGAGATGGTGGGTCAACTCGCCTTGCAGGGCGCGCTCGACGACGGCTTTTGTAAGTTGTTGGAGCAGACCATCGTCGCCGAACATGTCGTCAGGCGATTTGTAGTCTTTCAAGAGTTCGTCTAACAGTTCTGGTGTAATCGGCATAATCAGTGCTCCTTTCGGGAGACGGTAGTTGATTATTACCGCTTACACAATCCATCTGACACCCTCTTCCCGCAGACTGAAAGTCCGACTCATTCCAGGATGAACGGGTCGCTTTCTCGGTTAGATGGATGCCGATGATGCTCAAGATACTCTTGCACCGATTCCTCCGTGATGTTACCCGTGCTCCATGCCCCGTAGCCGATGGCCCAAAAGTGCCTGCCCCAGTACCGCTTGCGCAGCGTCGGATATTCCTCTTGCAGCCTACGACTCGTGCGCCCTTTGAGTCGCTTCACCAGATCGCGCAAGGATTTCGACGGCGGGTACTCGATGTGTATATGCACGTGGTCTTTGCTCACGACGCCCTTGAGGATGCGCACGTCCTCGGCGTCGCAGATCTGCACGAGCAAGTCGCGGCAACGCACTTTGATGTCGCCTTCGAGCACGTGGTAACGATACTTCGTGACCCAGACGATGTGTGCTGTCAGGCGCGTGCTGGTGTGCCCGCTGTGCCGGTTCTCTGTCACGGGCGCGACTTCTACCACGCGGTAGAAGTGTGTAGCAACTGAAAGTCTTGCGCTGAAAGCGCATAGTTTCAACTAGCGTGTTGGGAACAATGAACGTGCTTTGTAAATATGTGTCCATTGAATGGTGGATTCAACTTGTAAGTGCAACTCTGCAAACAACACTCAGCGCAGAGGTAAGCTCGTTGGGCTGCTTTGTAAGCCCTTTGGCTTGCAACAGTTATGCCCCTGACGAGAGATGCTAACAGGTCTCCTAAGAACAGATAACCGCGTTGCACTTACAACTTGAATTCACGAATAGCATTAGGTAAGCCCGTCATGGAATCAATTAAGACTGCGCTTTCAGAAACATAATACCAACTTGCATAACAAAATAAGGTAGCTCATGCAGTCGGCCACCAGTGATAGTTCGTCAGCGCCGTGACCTGCGCGGCAGTGATTCTTTGACAACGTCCACAGACTTCCTGCTCCAGTGCGGCGAGCGTCGCATGCGCGCGGTTCGCCACGCCCTCTTTGACCAGCGGCCACAGCCGCTCTGTCGGGTTCAACTCCGGCGTGTAGACCGGGAGCGGAACTATCGTGATGCGCTCCGGCACGTTCAGTTCACCGGCGCGGTGCGCCGGCGCACCGTCCCAGACCAGCACGACCTGCTTGCCGGCAGTGGCGTGCGAGCGCGCGAACTCGTCGAGGAACAACTGCGCCATCTCCGCCGCCAGCCGCGGCAGGATGAGCCAGCAGACTTGACCGCTCGCCGGATGTGCCGCCGCGTACACCCAGAGCCACTCGTAGCGCGGGTCGAGCAGAGCCGTCGGCCGCGCGCCGCGCGGTGCCCAGACGCGGCGCAGCACCGGCTTGAGACCCAGTCGCGCCTCGTCTTGGCTCCAGACCTCGACCTCATCCGCGGGGTGCGCCGCCTTCACTTCGGCGACCATGTCGCCGAGCTTTTTTTGAAGGCGGCCTGCGCCTCGGCACTCGCCGAGCGGCGGTGGCGCGGGCGCGGCACTTGGAGCGTGAAGCCGAGGCGGCGCATGGCGCGCCAAGCTGTCGCCTCGTGGACGCTCTGCCCGGTGCGCTCCGCGATCCAGCGGGCGACCTTCGGCGCTGTCCACAGCCCGCCGTCGGGAGCCGTGGCGCGCAGCGCCGCGTCGAGTTCGATGACCGCTTGCGCATTCAGGCTGGGCTTCGGGCCGGGCTTGACCGCACCCTGCTTTGTGGCGACGGCTTCTGCGCCGCGGGCGTTGTAGCGTTGCGTCAGTTGCGTGACCCAGCCCGAGGTGCGCCCGACGCGCCGCGCCGCATCGGCGGCGCGCGTGCCCTGAGAGATCAGGTGGAGGGCGCGCCAGCGCGCCTTCTCCTGCGGCTCACGGCACTGTCTGTAACGCCGGTAGAGTCCGGCGGTCGTTAAATGCGGCTTGAGTTCGATCCGCTTGGGCCTGACCGCTTTCTACGTTACCTTAATCTCTTTTGCAAGTCGGTATAAGATAGGTCTATCTGTAGAGCCACGCGCCACCTGCGTTTATTTATCGACCAGCCTTATTCGTCGGTTTGATTCCGACCGCCGCCTCTTTAGAATCAATAACTTAAAGGCAGCCAACAGGCTGCCTTTCCTATTTTGTATGCGAAATGTATGCGAACTTTAGGTTAACTCCCGTCGCCTGTAGCAACCTCTACAACTGTATTCAGAGCCAGAAGCGGAATTGTCGTTGCAGACTGACATTCTAGAAACGAGCGGTGGCGAACAAAGATGGTGCCGGATCACAATTTATCCGTGTAGAGCGATTCTCTGGGAGCAATAACCGTTGCTCATACAGAGATGCGGAGCGGATAAATATGAATCGGCAACTACAGAGACGAACATTTAACGGCATCCTGAGTCAGGTCGCGCCTCAAAATGAGCGACGTCTCATGGAAAGGGCGAAAACTGCGAATCGGCTTGCCAAGTCTATAAGCGGCAAGGCACGTATGCGCGCATACAGGGTAAAGACTGCCGCGCTTGTGAAGTTAACCGAAAAATTCCCGGAGAGGGTCTTTATTAGCAACGATCCTCGTACCCCAAACCACGTTCTGGTTAGGAATGTGAAGGTCCGCTTCGGCCTACACGCTCCCATTAAGTACTTCCTGAGGAGGATTGCAGCATGACGCGCCGGATCGTCACTATTGATATTGAAACATTGCCAGCTTCTGAGCCGGTGGTTGATGAGTGCTTGTCTAACGGCACCAGAAAGCAGAAGGACGAGTACGAAAAGACCGCGCTAAACGGTGACTTCGGGCGTGTGCTTTGCATTGGATACGTTAAGGAGGATGAACGCGGCATTGAATCGTCCGACGTGCTGGGCTGGGATGAGACGAGCGAGCGATTCACCTGTGATGAGCGGGCGATTCTGACGGAGTTCTGGCACATGATGCAAGGTTTCAGGCCAGAAACAGACCGTGTCGTAGGGCATAACATATTTGACTTCGATTTGAAGTTCATTTACAAACGTTCCATAGTTCACGGTGTCCGACCCACCGTTGGACTGTCTTTTGCTCGCTACCGGTCTCAACCGATCTACGACACAATGTGCGAATGGGAGCGGTGGAGCTTCGGGTCACGAATCAAGCTCGACCGCCTAGCTCGCGTTCTCTCACTTGCTTCGTCAAAAGCTGACGGCGTTGATGGGTCGTGCGTGTTTCGGCTCTTCGAGCAAGGGGAACATCGGCTTATTCGCGATTATTGTTGGCGCGATGTGGAGTTGACACGGGCTATTTACAGGAGAATGGTCTTCGCTGACCTCGCGCCTGCTCGACCGGTCGGGGCGGCGCTGTCGACGCAGGGCCTAACAGCCAACGTATCGATGTAAGGCACTTTCCCAAATCAAGCGCATCGATGGGATTATGGAACGACATCCTTAGACATGCCGCTGAAGGAGACACGGCGGCAGCGCGTGAGTTGCTCACCAAGCAGTTACCTCTCGCGCTACGCGGCTTTGTGTTCTCTGCGGAAGGGAGTCGAAAATATCAGGGGCCAGTTCCTGAAGCTGTCGCACGCTATATCGCGAACCTTCCGTCTGGCGAGAGTGCGTTGGCGCGATTTCATGAGTACGATTTGGTTGACTACATTGTTGATGATGTAGTCGCCGCGGTGGAAAGGACGCTTGTATTAGTCGAATTGTGCCGGGCGCGCCCGCATGCGACTATTGATGAATTGGCAGCAAGTTTCCCGTGGGACAAGGGACTCAAGCGCGATGCGGAGTGGAAGAAGCAACGGGTTGCCAAGAACCTTCGTTCTATTCGGGCTGCAAGCATACCTCTCATCTGCGACGCTATGGATGAACTGGGTGACGAGGGTGGAGCGGTTTTCACGTTCAACGAAGCAGGGTATGCCGCGTCTACCAGGCGCATTGAGCAGAGCTGGTGGGATTTCAAACGCCAACAGAATCTTGATGCCTATTATCTATCAATAGTTGATTCCGACTCTAATACGGGAGTTGGCTCCGAGTCGGTTGATTTCGGCGCGGTCAGCATTGCCAAAATTGTTCTTGGGGCGGATGCGGGACTCGATGCAGAAACAGTTCTTGATCTTCACATGTTGGGAGAACAGCTTAGCCCGGAGTTGGCAGATCTAATGGAGGCGATGCATGCGGAAAAGCCTAAGGATGGCTATAGGCCTATCGCCTGGCACAACGTCTTCTGGTGCATCTCTTCAGACTATGAGGGCCTGCAAATGGACTTACGTGTCCTAGCTCCATTTTGCGAAAGGGATCAGGAGCTATCCGACTACCTAGCAGACAGTTATCGTGACGTGGTGAGCACTTCACGCCCGGTCATTTATCGCCGAAGGCGCGTCCTGCATAAGGTCTGCGAAGAGAAGGTCTTGGCGCGGCTACGGGAGCTATTTACGAGTTGAACAAAAAGAACCCGGGATCACAATATAGATTGGGGAGACGTAAACCCTCTGATGGGTGTGACGCAAATATCAATCGGGCGTGAGTTATTGCACAAGGCCGGTGAACTCGCCGCCCGGTGCTCTTCGGCTGCCGTCCGTGAGAGGGTGCTGATCTCGCGGGCCGTATCGCTCGCCTTCCGCCATCACCTGCACCAGCACTTCGACATGCAGGAGGTGACGGCAGACGGGCGCGCTGGCTCACTAAAATACGTCGAGTTACTTGATATTTGCGACTTCACCATCCGTGGTTGGCGCGTAGATGTCCGCTCTTTCACGTCCGCTGAGCGCGATGCCTTGTATGTGCCGACCATGCCCCTGATGGTTGGTGTGCTATCGGACTTCTACGTTTGTGCGCAGGTGGACGCGACTGTGACGGCGGCGGACATTCTAGGCTACGCGGCGCTGCCCGACCTAGCGGAAGCGGAGTTAAGCGCAAATGGATTGTTCGCCATCTTGCCGCTTGAATTGTTGAGGCCGATTGATCAACTCGTGCAGACAGTCTCGGAGGAGCGGGCTTCTGGCTCGGATCAGTACCGGATTTACGAAGAGTGGCAGGCGCGCGCCGACAGAATAATCGAAGGAGCGTACAAGCTCTTTGCTTCGGAGAAAGAACTGCGCCCGGAGCACGTGGAGAAGTTGGCCGCCGTGCTGCAGGATAGCATTTTAAGATTTTACGGCGAGCACCTCAACGAGACAGGGTTAGAGCCACTCTTCGAGTCTCTGTTCCAAAGATTCGGCATTGAAGAGCCTCTGCCAGCCGCACCGGATGGCCCCGTCTCGTTCAGGAATCCGACTCAGGAGGAGAGCTATATTGAGAGCAAGCGCCTCCCTGATCGCTTCTTCCGCGATGAGCTAAATGTCCGGCAGCGTGTTTCTCTCTACCGTTATCTCTTGGAGCGGGATGACGCGCTTGAGGAGCACCGGCACATGAAACGGGCGCTCGACCGTGCGACGGCGGGAAAACATCAGTCGTCGAGGCGACGCCGTGAGCACATTCGCGCTTCGAGTGAGGGTCGCGCTAAGTCTGTCTGGATCGAGCCGCCGACCGTCGAATACAGTCCGCCGAAAATGAAGACGGAAAGGCTTGATGAAGATGCTGCCATTAGTCAGCAAGGTGAGGCAGGAGCCATGATTCAAACTGGTATAGAACAACAGAGGCAGAGGGAGCAGCTACAGATCAAAATAGGCCAGAGAATCGAGATGCCCGGCCATTTCGCCCAGCCTGTCGTGCTGGAAGAGGTGCGCCGGCTCGGCGCGGGATACGAGTGCCGTGTACGCCTTCCTAATGGCTCTCTTGATGAGACCGTAATCACGGAAGAGGAGGCACGCGCGATCTTTGAAACTGACTTGATGGTCAGCACTACAGTCGTGCCTGTCAATGCTGATCACCTGCGCCTCCTCGTGGAATCAACACGTATCCGGCTCGCGTATGCTCATGATGATTATTTCGCAGTGAGCCTTTCTGGCATCAGGACGCTGCCGCACCAGATCGAAGCTGTGTACATGCGGATGCTCCCGCAACCGCGCTTGCGTTTCCTGCTGGCGGACGACCCCGGAGCGGGCAAGACCATCATGGCCGGGCTGCTCGTCAAGGAGATGAAGCTGCGCCAAGCCATCGAGCGGATACTCATCCTTGCACCCGCGCCGCTCACAATCCAGTGGCAGGATGAACTACTCAAGTGGTTCGGTGAAGAGTTTGAAATCATCTCTTCCGGGAACGACCAGCGGCAGTTGCTCAACCAGTGGCAGCGCAACTCGCAGGTTATCTCTTCGATTGATTATGCCAAGCAGGAGGACGTGCGCGAGCGCGTCTGGCAGCAGGACTGGGATTTGGTCATCATTGACGAAGCACACAAATGCTCGGCCTACACCAAACATTCGAGCCAGCGTTCGCCCGAAGCAGGCAAGACGAAGCGTTACCAGCTTGCAGAGAAACTGTCTGAAAAGTCCGATCACCTGCTCTTGCTCACGGCGACGCCGCATCACGGCGATGCGGATCGCTTCAGCCATTTCCTGCGGCTGATTGACCCTGATCTCTTTCCTGAGCCGCACAAGTTGCAGGAGAAGGCGGCCGAGATTAGTCGGAGTATTTTAAAGCTTGGGCACGACTGTCCGTGGGCTTTGCGGCGGCTGAAAGAAGATTTGCGCGATCTGGACGGGCACCGGCTCTTTCCTGACCGGCATGCGCAAACCGTTCAGTTCAAGCTCAACTCCGACGAGTACGCCCTTTATAAGGCTGTCTCGGCTTATATCAACCAGTATCTGCCGGGCGGTAGCGGCAGGCAGAAGGCCAGCATTGCGCTGGTGCGCACAGTGCTTCAACGCCGGCTCGCCAGCTCTATGTGGGCGATTTACGAATCGCTCAAGCGCCGCTTCGACCGACAGAGGAATCTGCTCGAAGAGCTTGAAAGCCTTCCGCCTGCTCAGCAGGCCAAACGTCTCGCGCAGCTTCAGGGACGTTTGGCCGACGCTGAGCAGGACGAAGGCGACCTCGATGAGGTGCAGCGCGATGAATTGACCGATCAATACACGGCTGCCGTCGAGCTTGGGCACCTACAGGCGGAAGTCGCCGCCCTGCGCGACCTCGTCGAACAAGCGCGCATCGTCCGCGACACGGCTTCCGACAGCAAGCTCATTGCGCTTAGAGAGTGTCTGAAGCAGGCTGAGTTTCAAGAACTCAAACAAGGCACGGCAAGGCTGTTGGTCTTTACGGAGCACCGCGACACGCTCAACTACCTGCGCAACCAGCTTGAGAAGTGGGGCTACACGGTCTGCGAGATTCATGGCGGCATGAACGTCCACGAGCGTAAGCGGGCGCAAGAGGTCTTCCGCACGAGTGCGCAAATCTGCGTAGCGACCGAGGCGGCGGGCGAAGGCATCAACCTTCAGTTCTGTCACCTGATGATTAACTACGACATGCCTTGGAATCCGACGCGGTTGGAGCAGCGGCTCGGTCGCATTCACCGCATCGGGCAGAAACGGGACGTGTACTGCTTCAACTTCGTGGCCACCGAATCGGAAGACGGCGAGCCTGTGATTGAAGGACGAATTTTGCAACGCCTGTTGGAGAAACTAGAGCAGATCAAAGATGCGCTGGCAGGTCGTGTGTACGACGTGATCGGCGAGATTCTCTCGATCAACGAGGTAAACCTGCCGGCGATGATCCAAGACGCGACGCTGCATCCGGGTCGGCTGGATGAGAAACTTGATGATCTTGAGCGGATTGATCCTGACAGGTGGCGGCAGTACGAGGAAGCGACGGGCATCGCGCTGGCGCGCGACACGTTCGACGTGAATCGGTTCAAGCGTTTCCAAGAGGAGAATTTCGAGGCCGAAGAGCGCCGGTTGATGCCGAAGTATGTCGAGGAGCAGTTCAAGGCGGCAGCGAAAGTTATCAACCTCAAGGTTGACGAACGCGCGGACGGGCTGTTTCGCATCGAGCATGTGCCGCAGGACTTGCGCTCCGAGCGGTGGGCAGCGGTGCGCCGCATGGGCAAGCCCGAAACCACTTATCGCAAGGTCACATTCAATAAAGAAGTGCTTGAGAAGGATCAGCACCTCGACGCCGTGCTTGTCGGGCCGGGGCATCCGCTCTATGCGGTGGCAGATGAGGCGCTCAACTTTCGCCTCGCCGGTCTCGCGGGGCAGGTCGGCTTCTACATTGACCCGTTGGCGGCCGCGCCCTATCGCGTCCACTTCTTCGAGATGTCTATTCGCGGCCAAGACTCGAAGGGGCAACAAGTTGTTCTCTACGCCGAGTTGGTGGCGGTGAAAGAAGAGAACGGGGCATACGAGGTAGTACCCGCGGACTCCTTCATTAACCTCTCTGCGCACCCCGCGTCGCCTGAGTCCGTCGGGGCAATTGACGTGCAGGAGGCTGCGGACTTCCTGAAGTCTACTTATCAACTACGAAAGCGCGCGGAGGAACAGGCAGAGCGCCAGCATTTCGTCGAGGTCTGCCGCACGTATCTGCAAGACTCATTCAAGGCGCGCATTAGCGCGACGCAGAACCGCGTGATGGCTTTGAAAGCGCGCGAACGCACCGATGCCGATGTATCTCTGGCGCGCGCGAATGCCGAGGCTGAGCTTGCGCAACTGCAACGCGATAGGGTTGACCGTCTGGCCGGCTTGGATCGTCTGGCGATTGCCCGCACAGGCCCTGTGCGTCACGTGGCGACAGCGATTGTGCTTTCGCCCGCCGACACGGTTGAGGCGCAGATGTTGCAGCTTGCCGGCGAGATGACGACCGAGGCGCGCCGCGCGAGTGAGTTGGCGGCAGAAGATCATGTCATCGCGCACGAAGAACAGTACGGCTGGAAATGCGAGCGCGTCGGACATCAGAAGATCGGTTTTGACATCAGGAGCATTAGCCCCGCCGATCCGGCTACGGGGCAGCGCGGCGTGCGGCGCATTGAAGTGAAAGGCCGTATGCGCGGAGAGCCGATTCGTTTGACGACCAACGAGTGGCTGAAGGCTACGCAGTTGGGCGCGACCTACTGGCTCTATGTAGTGTGGGATCCGACCACGCCGAATCGTGAGTTGTTGAAGATACAAGACCCGGCGCGCGTGCTCGACCATGCGAAGCGTGAGATTGTGACGGCCCGGATGTTTGAATTGAGCGCCCAAGCGATAACTGAAGCCGCGGGTAAAGGTGAGGAGAACAGATAGCTCATGTTACGCAAATTTCTTCTTTAGCCGCGCAAGCGGCACCGAGAAGGTAGCCAGACGTGCAACGTCTGGAACAGTCGAATAAAGCGATGGCGCGTTGAAGACGCGCTCAGAAGGATATGCCGTCAACACATACGAGTTTGCATTTTCATCTGATCTTTTCGACCAAAGAGCGCGTGCCGATGATTGCAAGAGAGTGGCGCGAGAGATTGCACGCTTATTTGGGCGGGATTGTGAAAGGCTTGGAAGGCGTGCCGTTAGCTGTCGGCGGAATAGAAGATCACGTTCACCTGCTCGTCGGCTTAAAATCTTCGCATCGGCTTGACTATTTTTTGCGCGACTTGAAAGCGGATTCTTCAGAATGGGTGCATCAAGAGATTGGGAAAAGAATATTCGGCTGGCAAAAGGGCTACGGAGCTTTTTCTGTCAGCCCGTCGAATATTGAAAGCGTCAAGCGATATGTGCTGAGCCAGGAGGAACACCACCAGCGCAAGACTTTTCAAGAGGAGTATGTCGAATTATTGAAAGCGAGCGGCATTGAATACGATGAGCGATATTTGTGGTAGCTTCGGCGCGCATCTTCAATGCGCGAATCTTTATGCTTAACGATTCCAGACGTTGCACGTCTGGCTACCTTCTTTGTGCGTCTGCCGACGCTGGCGCAAGTTTTTTGTTCAGCGTAACGTGAGCAGATAGATGACGGGACTTAGCAAGGAGAATTCTCGCTATAGTTTTGACCTGTAGCTTCTTGCCGCGCGGCCCAGCGCGCGAGGATCAACTCGCGCAGCGCGGCCATCTTGACTTGATAGTTGGGATCGGATTCGATGCGCTGCTGCACGGCATCCCCCTCCGCTTCGCGCTGGCGCAGGTACTCCTCGACTTCCGCGCGGTGCGTGAGATAGTACGCGATGGCCGCGTAGATGTCCGGTAATGCGAGTGGAGGAAAGCTATCGGCGAGTTGCTCCGGCGTCGCGCCAAGTTTGTAGCCGTGAACGATGGAATCGAGAGTGACCCGCGAGCCTGTGATACGAATGCTGCCGTCTTCCCAGACGGTCAAAGGCACAGCCAGCGTCGTTTCTATCGTAGCCATCATGGAGCGATTATACACTGATTGAGTAAGGAATGAATCAAATGCCTGAAGACAGACGTTTAATCGAAGACTACCTACCCATTCAAGCCATCAGTGCCGAGGCTTCGCGCGAGAAGTCTGTGCGGAAGGGGCACATCTCGACGCTGCATCTGTGGTGGGCGCGGCGGCCGCTGGTCGCGTGCCGGGCGGCGGTCTATGGCGCGCTCGTGCCTGCTTCACGCTTTGTGCCGGAGGAGGCTTCGGAGAAGGCGGTCAAGGAAGGGCGCGCGCAGGCCGAGCGGTTCGTCGCGGCGCTCTGCAAGTATCCGGGCGATGCAAATGTTATCGCAGAGGCGGAGCAGCACATTCTTGAAGCTCATGCCAAACGTCTGTCGGCGGAACTTGGGCGGCGGGTGACGGTCGCCGACATCAAGAATGGAGACGCGCCGCGTCCGCGCGTGCTCGATATGTTCGCCGGTGGCGGCGCGATCCCGCTCGAAGCCTTGCGGCTTGGTTGCGAGGCTTATGCAAATGATCTCAACCCGGTGGCGCACATCATTGAGCTTTGCACGTTGGTCTATCCGCAGCGGTACGGCAAGCCGGACAAGAGCGTGCGCGGCATGACCGGCGCGAAGAATGCGAAGGGCGAGCCGACGTGGGGCGGACTCGCGGAAGAGGTGCGCTACTGGGGCAACTGGGTGTTGGAGCGCGTCCGCGCGGAGATTGGCGACCTCTACCCGCTCATCCCTGACCCGAAGGCGAAGCCGCGGGAGATGATGCCGGATGCAAAGCCGAGTCTGTTCCCCGATGCTGACAAGCAACAGCGGCTCAAAGTTGCGGGCGAGTATCTAACGCCTGTGGCTTATCTCTGGACGCGAACTGTCCGATGCAAGAATCGAACAGAAGATCATATTGTTCCACTTGTCAAACAAACTTGGCTTTGTAAAAAAGCCAGTCGCTATGTAGCGATGCGAATGATTGCTCCTAAGGGTGGTAAGTATGCACACTTTGAAGTTGTAGAGGCAACGAGCGAGAAAGGATTGGGCTTTGATCCTGAAGCCTTCTCCAAGCGAGGCAATGCTTCTTGTCCATTTTGCGGGACAGTTGCGGATATTGACTACATTAAAGCGGAAGGGCGCGCTGGGCGGATTGGAGAACAGTTGATGGCTATTGCTTGCACGCGCCCAAAAAAGAAATCTAAAGGTGCGAAATCAAAAAAGATTGGCAAGATTTACATTTCCGCCAATGACTACCCGAATCTTATCCCAGACAATAGTAAGATTAAGCGTAGGACAGAAGTCTTGTTATCTCGTTCGGGTCTCACAAAACCAAGTGAACCAATGCCTCCCTCGGGTACGCTTGGGTTTCGTGTTCAGCCATACGGTATTAAAACTTGGGGGGAAATATTCAGCGAACGCCAAATGCTTTGTTTGCTTTCCTTCGCTGCAATTGTACGCACTGTCGAAGATGAGATGCAGAAACAGAACTATGAGACAGATCATATAAAAGCGATAATGACTCTCTTAGCTGCTATTGTGGATCGTCTTGCGGATTTTAATTCCTCTCTTTGCGTCTTCAACTACACAGGCGGACGTGGGGTCGTCCATACCTTTGGGCGACATGCGCTCCCAATGGTATGGGACTTTGCCGAGACGAACCCTTTCAATCCTGACGGAGCAAGCTGGATTTCAGGCATTGAAGACTTACCCCAAGGGTTGGGCGATGCGAGGATGGATAATCCTGCAACAGTGCAGCGTGGGTCTGCGACATCTATTGCATTGTCAGATTCAATCTTGGATGCCGTTATCACTGATCCTCCTTATTATGACAATGTTCCGTATGCCGATATCTCAGATTTCTTTTATATTTGGTTAAAGCGAACTGTCGGACATCTTTACCCTCAGCACTTTTCCGCTGAGCTAACACCAAAGAAGAAAGAGGCGATAGCCGAACCAATGCGCCATGAAGGTGATAGTGGTAAGGCTAAAAGAGCTTATGAAGAAATGATGGCACAGGCTTTTGCCGAAGCTAATCGTGTTCTCAAGCCCGGTGGTCAGATGACAGTGGTTTATGCCCATAAAACCACGCTCGGATGGGCAACGCTAGTTGACGCCCTGAGGCAAGCAGGATTTACCGTTACTGAAGCTTGGCCGATGGATACGGAAAAGCCCGGAAGGCTACGCGCTCAGGAATCCGCCGCGCTTGCATCGAGCATCTTTCTCATCGCGCGTAAACGCGATGGCGCGCGCATGGGTGAATACGAAACAGAGGTGCGCCCGGAACTTGAGCGCATCGTCCGCGAGCGCGTCGAGACGCTGTGGAACATGGGCATCAGCGGCGCGGACTTGGTGATCGCGGCCGTCGGCGCGGGGTTGCGCGCCTTCACGCGCTTCGCCCGTGTCGAGTACGCCAACGGCGAGGAAGTGCCCGCCGAACGATTCCTCACGGAAGTCGAAGGCGTCGTGCTCGAAACGCTGCTCGAAAAGCTCGGTCTCTCGCGCTCCGGCGTCGCCGCTGTGGACGGCCCTAGTCGCTTCTACGTGCTCTGGCGCTACGCCTACAAGGCGGCGGAACTCGATGCGGGCGAGGCCATCGTCTTCGCCTATCCGCAATCCGTCGAACTCGACGGCCCGCGCGGGCTGACGCAAGGGCGTTCGGCGCTCGTCGAAAAGAAGAAGAACAAGTATCGCCTACGCGACTTCACCGAGCGCGGCGAGCGCGAAGACCTCGGACTGCCCGACGAGGATGATCCCAACAGCACCACGCCGCCGCTCATAGACGTACTCCATCGCATTCTCTGGCTCGTCGAGAATCGCCCGCGTCTGCTCGGCGCTTATCTCGACGAGGCGCGCCCCGACCGCGAGCGCCTACGTCAAGTCGCCCAAGCCCTCGCCGGCCCCGCCCTCAAAGGCGGCGAAGCGGACGCCATGCTCATCAACACGACCACGGCGGAAGCCAGCGCCCTCGGCAAGCTGCTCGCCAACTGGCGCACGCTGATTGACGCGCGGCTAGAGGAGTATCAATTACGATAACAACCGGCGGTCAGCTTTTGCGCCGCGCTGAAAGCTGACCGCTTCGTGCTAATTGCTGATTGCTAAATTAGAGCATAAAGATGAGTAGCTATACCCTACGCCCTTGGACAGACGTTGTCGAACTTCACCCTGATGTCGAGTCCGACAATCTGACCGAATCTGTCTTCGCTATTGATGTCGGCGCTATCGCGGCCAACGATAAACGTGTCCCGCACGTGAACCGTGACGCCGAAGCGTTTTTCCGCGCGACCTACTTGACCGCCGATCTCAAGCGCCTGCTCGAAGAAGTTTTGGCCTCGCTCGCTGGCGCGGAGCATTACAACCGCGTGCTCAAACTGCGCACTCCCTTCGGCGGCGGTAAGTCCCACACGCTCGCCGCGCTGCTGCACGCCGTGCGCGAACGCAAGGCGCTCAACGTCATCCCCGAAGCGGCAGGTCTGGCCGATCCCGGCCAAGTTACACCTGCGGTCTTCGATGGCGAAAAATTTAGCGCGCAGGGTAAGGAGCTGCCGGGCGGACGCTACGTCCACACAATGTGGGGCTTACTGGCGGCTCAACTTGGCGACGAGGCTTACGCCGCTATCGAGAGTCTGGATCGCGACCGCGTCGCACCCAGCGGCGACGACATCCAGAAAATGTTAGCGGGCGGCCCCAAACTTATCCTCCTCGATGAAGTCCTCAAGTACATGGAGCGCACCGCCGCAGTAGCCGTGCATGACTCGACGCTCTCGCGGCAGGCAAAGGATTTCTTCCAAAATCTCACCGTCGAGGTCGCCAATAGCAAGAACGCCGTCATGATCTACTCGCTTCAGTGGAGCGCGAAAGAGTCACTCGACAACGTCGCCCTGCTGAACGAGTTGGATCACCTCGCCTCGCGCGTTGATGATCTAAGGCAGCCAGTCGGCGATGATGAAATCGTTTACGTCATCAAACGGCGTCTGCTCGCCAAAGAACCCAACGCTGCGCACGCCGCTGAGGTAGCGCGCATTTTTCAAGATGTGGTCACAAAGCAGCGCCGCGCCTCGGCCAGCGCCGCCGCTGAGCAGGAGCAGGCCGAAACTGAAGGTGCGCGGCTCAGAGATCAGATTAAGATTGCCTACCCTTTCCACCCGGCGACCCTTGATGTCATGCGCGGCCGCTGGACATCTGTCCCCGCCTTCCAGCGCACACGCGGCGCGCTCCGCTTTATCGCCGCCTGTCTTCGCTCTGTGAAGAAGCGCGGGCCAGCAGGTGCGCTCCTCGGCCCCGGCGATATTCCGCTCCACGACGCAGAGGTTCGTAACGCCTTATACAAGGAGTTGGGACTGCATAACGATTACGACCCGATCTTCTTTGAAGACTTGGTTGGGCCGAACGCCCGCGTCAAACGCATTGATGATCGTTTCGCTAAGGAAGCGCCCGCGCTCGCCAACGTCAAGCCGGCGACTCGCTTGGCGACTGCTATCCTGATGTATTCCTTCGGCGGATTACGAAGGCAAGGCGGCGGCGAGGACGAGATGCTCCCGCCGGGCATCAGCGAACAGGAACTGCTCTCGATCTGTCTCGGCCCAGACCTTGACGGTATTACCGCTAGCGCCGTCCTCGCCGACCTCAGAACGACCTTGGTCTATCTGCATTACGATGGCGTGCGTTACGTCTTCAAGAAAGACCCGAACGTCACAAAGCTCATCGAAGAGGCCGAAGATCAAATCGCCGTGCAAGAGGCGCAATCACAGGTCGCCCGTAAGAAGATCAAAGAATTGCTGGTTAAGAAACTGGCCGGTCATCGGGCCGCTCTCGTGTGGCCGGACAAGTCTATTGACATGCCGGATCGAGATGCATCGTTCTTGCTTGCTTATCTGTCACCGGAGTTCGCGGAGATGAGTTCCAGCGAGCAGCAGAAGATGGCGAAAGACTTCTTTCAGAATTTCGGCGACCGCCAACGACGATTCCGTAACGGCCTCGGCCTCGCCATCCCGCAAGTAGCACAGGTCAACGCTTTGCGCCGCGCCGTTCGTTACCTGTTGGCGGTCGAGAAGGTCGAGGCGAGCAAGACCCAGCATCGGCTCACAAAGGAGCAACTCGATCAACTCAGGGAACGCCGGCGGACTGAGGAGACAGCCATCGAATATGCGTTCCGTGAGCTATACACAGCCGTGTGGCTGCCGCGTATCGAGTCGGGCCAGATTCAAATTGAGAAGGTCGAATTGGGCGGACGAGCCTTGGCCGCACCGGGAATGCACGAACGCATGATGGAGTTGCTGATGGCAGTCTCTAACAAAGTGTTCGGCACGTTGACTCCGCGAAAGATCGTCGAACTGCTCAAGCTCGGCGATCTCTCAGGCGAAGGAGAATCGCCCCGTACTGGGATCAAGCTTTCGGATGTTCAAGACTCGTTCTATTCAATCTTGGGTTTTACGCGCTTGGAGAACAGCGGGGTTTTGCGTAAGGCGATCTCGCGCGGCGTAGAGAGTGTTAATCCGGAATTCGGGTATTGGAGCGGCCCTGAGCCTGCATTGGGCGCGGAAGGTCGCTACCAGGTCAATCGAGACCGCGTAGTATTCGGACGCAGCTTGGACCCGGTTGAGGTGGATTTCGAATCCGGCTTCCTAATAATGCCGGCGGCCATGCCTCTACCACCGCAGCAGCCTGCGCCCATTGATGGAGACATCACAACCCCGCCACCAACCAGCGCTGAGGGTGACACAGGGACAGGCACAGGCCAAGTGCCACCCGTCATCTCGCCCACGCCACCACTTGGGCCGGGAGTTCAGAATAGTGTGCATCTCTCGTTCCGAGCAGACCGTGACAAGTTGTTCGCAGCGTGGAACGCGATCTCGAACCTAGCGGATGAAGCGGGTGAGGTGTCGGTTGAGATCATAGCAGAAAAGTCAGGCGGGTTTGATCGCTCATGGCTCCGCAATGCGGTCTACGAGCCACTGGAAGAGGCCGATATTCTGGAATCAAACTGAGGCGTCCACCGATTATGATGCACAGCTGACAGCATCCTTGAGAGGTTCTTTGATGAGGAACACTAATCTACAACGAGCTACGCCCCCATGACCTTCTCAGTTCGGCCGACAAGGTGCGCAATGATTGCGGCCAACTCATCCGCTTCGACAGGCTTGGGCACAAACATCTGATACCCTGCTGCCAGCGCCCGCACACGCTCTTCCACTCTCACATATCCGGTCAGGGCGATGGCCGGAGTAGCTGCGCCCTGCGCCGGCTCCAACCGCCTGATTTTTTCTATCAGACTGTAACCGTCCTCTTCCGGCATGCCTATGTCGCACACCAGCACGTCGGGCTGCCACGACGGTAGCGCGTCCAGTGCTTCTCTGGCAGAGGCCGCGGTCAGCACCTCAGCGCCGTATTGCGCCAGCACACTCCCGAGCATGTCTCTTGTATCAGGCTCGTCATCAACAACTAAGATTCGTAAGTCAGAGAGATTCGCTCGGTCTGCTTCGAGCGGGCGCTCTGCGGGTGCTGCGCCCGCCGCCTGAACGGGTGGCGCAGACCCTGTCGCGCGTGCGGCTGCGAGCGGCAGGCGGACCGTGAATGAAGTGCCGCGCCCTAGTCCGTCGCTGGCTGCTGCGACGCTACCGCCGTGCATCTCTACGAGGTGGCGCACGATGGCCAGTCCCAGACCTAACCCGCCATGCTTTCTTGTCGTCGTGCCGTCAGCTTGTTGAAAACGGTCAAAGACACTGGGCAAGAAGTCAGGGCTAATGCCTTCGCCTGTGTCACTGACCGTAAGCTGCGCCTGCGCGTCCGTCCGCTCAAGCCGGACCTGCACCCGCCCGCCTTGAGCGGTGAACTTGACGGCGTTTGCGAGCAGATTCCAGACGACCTGTTGCAAGCGGATTGCGTCGCCCCGAATCTGGCTGGCCGCAGGGTTCAACACCAACTGCATTTGAATCTCTTTCGCATCGGCGGCGGGCCGCACAGAATCTATCGCCGCTTTGATGACGGAGATCAGATCGGTGGGTTCGACCTCAAGGCGGAGCTTGCCAGAGATGATGCGCGATACGTCGAGCAGGTCTTCGATCAGTTGGGCCTGTGCCCGGCCATTGCGCTCGATGGTCGCAAGCGCGCGCTTGAAAGTTGGCTCATCAAGCTGGCCTGTGCGCAGCATTGTGGCCCAGCCCAGGATGGCGGTCAGCGGGGTGCGCAACTCGTGCGAGACTGTCGCCAGAAATTCATCTTTCAGCCGATTCGCCATTTCGGCTTCCACCCGCAACGCTTGTTCGCGGCTCAGACGTTGCTCGCGCTCCTGCTCGGCCCGCTTGCGCTCTGTGATGTCGCGGTTGGTCTCCAATACTAATCGTTGCCCCTGCGACTCGATCAACTGCTGGCGACTCTCGACCATCACTTCGCGCCCGTCGCGCGTCGTGTGGCGCAGTTCGCCAGACCAGTAACCATCGCGCCTGAGCATTTCGAGTTGCGCATTCAAAGAGACCGGAAACTCTGTCTTAAGCAATTGGTGACTCACCTGCCCGACGGCTTCTGCTCGCGTGTAGCCGTAAAGCTGCTCGCAGCCTTTGTTCCACTCGACGGTGCCCTGCGCCAAGTCCCAGATGAAGATCGGCTCATACGACAGTTCAATCAAAGCCGCATGTTGCCGCAAGCCCTCTTCTTTTTCGTGGATGGCCGCTTCGGCGGCGAGCTGCTGCTGCTCCGTGTGGTTTAATTTTGCGGCGCTCTGCCAGATGATGGCCGTGAAGAGGATGATGATGAAGAGCACCAACAGCGCAGCGCCGAAGCCGAGATCAAAATAGCCGGCACGCTGTGCGAGCAAGCGCACCCAGCCCAATAGGAACGGCACGCAGACGACGGCAAGCAACAGACGCCGCGCCATCAGCCCACCCGCCCGGTTGCTGCCAATCACGGCGGTCAACCCTTGCCCCACGCGCGCGCTCAGCAATCCCAGACCAAGCACGAATAAACTCACCGCCGTATGGAGCGCGATCCCCGTGTAGCGCGCCACGCCGTAGAGAGCTTCCGTTTTGTATGCGTAGCCGATGATGGGCAGCAGCGCCAACGAACTGATGACGACGGCCAAAAGCTGCGCGAGCGAAACATTGCGGCGGCCGTGCAGCAGCAGCAAAGCAATGCCGGCCAACGTGAAACAAACGGAAGCGAACGGCCCCATGCGGCCGGGACTTGTCGTCGCCAACGCGCCCGCCGGCTCTGTGAACAACAACTGGTCTAGCCCTAAGTTCCAGCCGAAGACGTGCTCGCTTAAAGTCAGCAGCCCCGTGAGCGCGATGACGGCCGCGCACATCTGACCGGCGCGGCGCGCGAATGCGCTCTGCTCAGCAACGCCCAGCGTCCACAACGATGCGCCGGCCAGCAGCAGCGCCAGAGCGGCATTGGCCTTCATCGTGATGTCGCCGTAGACGCTCTTCAGTCTGTGGATGTCAAATAGCCAGCCCGTCAACACGAGCGCGCCCACCAGCATTACGAAAACACTGGCGCCGCGTGAGAATCTCCGCGCGCCAGCAACGAAGCGGTCATTGAGTTGTATAGGATAGTTCAGCATCGTCGGCTGCTACGCATAGACGGTCTGCTACAAGTCCCATTATGCGTGGCATTATAGGATAGCGTCGAGTCGCTGCTACCGTGTCTAATGTTCCGCCTTATCGCCTGTCTAACAATTCTTAAGGAAGCAAGGTTAGCGTGCGGCTTCCGCAAGCAGTTGTGAAGCTGATACTCACGCGCAACGCATGAGGCTACTTTGATTCAAATACATCCTTTTCTTGCGTAACTTTGTAGCTGGACGGAATAGAAGGATCGTGGCCGAACGTCATCGTGCCCAGCGACAGCTTAGAGACGATTAAGCCCATCTCGCCAAGGCGCGCATAGCGCATCGTTATCTCCTCTCTTGTATGTCAATAACTCGCACCCATGGCAGAAAGAAACAGACAAGGACAAAAGACCGCCGCGCTGAAAGTCACTCGCCTTGCTCTGCTCCTTGCGTCGCGCCTTGCTCTGCGTCGCCCGTCTGTATGTCCGTGCCGTGGATGAACTCCTGTATGTAAGGGTCGGCCGCCTTTTCCAACTCTGCGCTCGTGCCGCTAAAGATTACCCGGCCATCACGTAGCATCAGAATACTCGTATTGGTCAGACATAACTCGTCGCCCTCGCCCTTGATAGTCACTTCGCCCTCTTCGCTCACAACCACGTAGGCGGCCGTGACATACTTGACCACATCCATCTCATGTGTGACGAGCACCGAGGTGGCATCCTCCAGATCGCGCAGCTTGATGATCAACTCGCAGGTGGTACGTGCCGTCGGCGGGTCGAGCGCGGCGGTCGGTTCGTCAAACAAGACGATCTGCGGATCACCAACCAGCGCGCGGGCGATGCTCACACGTTTCTGCATCCCACCGGATAGCTCGCTCGGCAGCTTGTCCATCTCCTGCTCCAGATTGACGAAGCGCAGCAGGAGACGCACCTCTCGCTCGATCTCCTCTTCTGGCACATTCTGTTCATGCGGGCGGTAAGCGACGTTGTCATAGACCGAGAGCGAATCGAAGAGCGCGCCTTCCTGAAAGACCATGCCGATCTTATCGCGCGCGCGCTGCATCTCTGTCTCGTCAAGGCTGGTGATCTCTTCGCCATCCACGAAAATCTGTCCCTCGTCGGGCTTGAGCAGACCAAGGATGAGTTTCAGCATGGTGGATTTGCCGCCGCCCGAGCCGCTCAGGATGATCTTGATCTCACCCTTTATTACTTTGAAGCTGAGGTCATCAAGCACCTGCTTGTCCGCGAACGAGAACGACACATGACGAAACTCTATAGCCGGCGGCGCAGGCTCGCTCTCAGCAACTTGAGTGCTAGTAGGCTCGGCGTTAGCGGCGCGCGCTTGAGCAGCAACAGACGGCTGCGCGTCTTTAGCATTTGTGGCATCCATTTTCGTCACCATCTAGCGGCGCTCCAACTTTACACGTGCAGTTCGGCGCGGGACTGCGATTCCCTTTAACTCGCAGACATGTCCGCGCCTGCGGCTTTGAGCAGCTCGACGATAGCGGTGTGGCCTTTCTCTGCCGCTAAGGTCGCGGCGGTCTGGCCGGTCGAGACGTAGCGACCGTTTACGTCTGCGCCCTTACTCAGCAACGTGCGGACGATCTCTACGTCGCCACACGAAGCGGCCAGCATCAGGGCCGTCCCGCCGTCGTGCGCGCGCACATTCGCGTCAGCGCCACTCGCCAACAGCACCTGCACCGTCTCGTGATGCATGTTGATGACGGCGAACATCAACGCCGTCCGGCCTTCATGGTCTTGCGCGTTCACGTCCTCGCCCTGAGCCACCAAAAGTTTCACGGCCTCTGTGTCGCCCGCGAGGGCCGCGCGCATCAAAGGCGTATGCCCTTCGTTGTCCGCTTCAATGGCGCTTAACTGGGCGCGGGTCGGCATATAACTCACCTCCTTTCAGTTGCCAGCGGCTTGAGGCCAGCAATGCTCAATGTTCATGCGCTCGGCAATTCAACCATGCGCACGCATGGCGGACTGCTTTTTAGCGAGCGCGCCGATCAGGTCGTCGAACGACTTAGCGAACGAGGCCACACCTTCGTCCTGCAACTCCTGCGTGACTTGTCGGAGACTGATGCCGACTTCAGCCAATTGGCGCAATGACGCATGCGCTTCGGCGAGTCCCTCTTCGAGCCGCGGCGCGACCTGGCCATGATCGCGGAAGGCATCAATCGTCCGCGGCGGCAGCGTGTCCACCGTGTCCGGCCCGATGAGTGCTTCGACGTAATAGGTGTCCGGATAGTCAGGGTTCTTCGTGCTCGTCGAAGCCCAGAGCAAGCGTTGCACACGCGCGCCCTGTTGTTGCAACTGTTGCCAGCGTGCGCTTGCGCCGAAGATTTCTTTGTATTTCTGATACATCATCTTCGCGTTCGCAAGCGCCACGCGCCCTTGCAAGCCTTGTAGTCGCGCGCGCTCGGCCGCATCGTCTGTCGCTTCGATCTTGGCGGCGAGCAGCTTGTCCACCTTCGTGTCCACGCGGCTGACGAAGAGGCTGGCGACTGAGGCGACCCGCTCGATGGGCTGGTTCGCTGCGCCGCGCCGTTCGAGACCGCGCAGGTAGGCGTCTGCGACCTGTTCGTAATTCTCCAGCGCGAACATCAGCGTGATGTTGATGTTGAGACCGGCGGCGATGAGTTGGGCGATGGCGGGAATGCCGGCCGGCGTGGCCGGCACTTTAATCATCAGGTTCGGCCGATCAACGCGCGCGTGCAGCCGCTTCGCTTCGTCAATCGTGCCCGCGGTGTCGTGCGCCAAGTGCGGGCCGACTTCGAGACTGACGAAGCCGTCGCCGCCTTTCGTAGCGTCATAGACAGGGCGCAACACGTCGCAGCCGCGCCGTATGTCTTCGGTCGTCAGCTCTTCGTAGATGGCCGTCACGTCCTTGCCCGCGCTGGTGGCCTGCGCGAATTCCTCATCGTAGTCGTCACTACCTGTGATCGCCTTCTCGAAGATCGTCGGATTCGACGTAATGCCGCGCAAGCCATCCGCTTCGACCAGACGCTTGAGTTCGCCCGACGTGATGAGTCGGCGCGTGATGTTGTCGAGCCAAAAGCTCTGCCCGTATGTTTGTAGTTCGACCAACGGATTCATCTTCATGCCTGCCCCCTGCTGACGGATTGAAACCCAAATAATATAAGCGGCCCAATGTTCATCGCGCTCGCTCATTAGTATCTTTATCAAGCGCTGCCAGTCTGATCATCTGTCGCCTTCTGGCGCACCACCTCAACCGAGCAGGGCGCGTGGCTCACGACCGATTGCGCCACGCTCCCCAACAGCAGGCGCTTAAGCCCCGTGTAGCCGTGCGAGCCGACGACGATCAGATCGGCAGCCCATGCCTTCGCTTCGTCAACGATGGCCGAGCGCGCGTCCGCATAACGCACGGTCGTCTCCGCCTTGAGACCGCTGGCTTGCAGCGTCTCGGCCACCCCGGCCGTCAGCCGCTCAGCGTGTGTCGTCAGCTCTTGTCGCGTGCGTTCGAGGCTACCGCCTGCGTCGTACCACAACTCCGCGGCCGGCGGGGCGACATCCTCGACGGCTGAAAGCACGCGCACGATTGTGCCGGCCGGCCACGAGCGGGTAGCGACCGTTTCGGCCGCCGCCGCTGAATGCGGCGAACCATCGACGGCTAAAAGTATCTTCATAGCTCTCCCTCCACGCGCTATGTCAGCTTTAGACTACATCGCTCCGTGCTGCGCGATGATCGGCGGCGGCGGCAGTGGCGGTACAGGCACTGGGCTTGGCTCTGGTATCGGCACAGATGGCGGCACGGGATTGTCGGGCGCAGGCTCAGGCCACGGATCGGGCGGTATTGGCACGGGCGGCTCAATGTCCGGCGGCTCAGGCTTAGGTGCGGGCAGTTCCATCTCTCATCCTCCGACAGTTATCTCTGACAGACGCCTTCATGCGTGATCCTTCACCTCAGTCACGCCCGCTTGGCGGGCACAGTTGGCGCAGCAATAGAACGTGTCGTTGGCCTCGATGCCGTGCCCGATGATTTTGCACCCGCAGTGGTCGCACACGGGCGCGAGCTTGTGAATCGCGCACTCGAAGCTGTCGAACGTATGACGCGCGCCGGCCGCTGTCACCTCGAAGGATAGGTAATAATCGTTTCCGCAGACTTCACATTTGGCCATCTCACCACTCCTCTCTCTTCACTCCGAGACGATACCGTCAACCAACTCCGGCAACATGGCGAAGCGGAAGCGCACGAGCGTCGTCGCGCCGCCCGCCGACTCAATTTGTAATGCCTCGTCCGCGCCGTTCTCCGCCTGCTCAAGCCGGACGTGTGCGGCTCCGGTGATCGTGTGCGTGATGTGATCCGCCGCCGCCTTGCCGACGCTGATGGAGATGGCGTCTGCGTCGCTGCCTTTCAAGTCGGCGGTGATGCCTACAAGCGGCAACTCGTGCGCTTCCTCTTGCGCGCCGATGTCCGGGCCTAACACTTCCACCGTCGCCAGCCAGCCCTCGTGCTGCTTGCTGAATATCTCGAAGAAAGCGTTCCATTCATTGTGTGGTATCTCTCGCGTCGGCATAATTGCTCCTTTCCTTTACATCCCTGTCGGGAATGTTTCGGGCGGCTCGCCCGTCTCCCACAACGTGTGTCGCTCCAGCGGTTCTAACGCGCGTGTCTCGTCTAGGTGGATCACAGCGTCGAACTGCTCCGATAAGCGCGCGTCGAAGTAGTGGCTCTGTCGTTCGGTCTGCGGCAGATAGATGACGCCGATGGCGCGCTCTAACCGCGGCCCGCGCAAAGCGTCTGCGACTTGCCCACCATCGCGCAAGGTGAGCAGAAACTTCGGCAACTCCGTTTCGTGGAACAAAGCTTCATAGCTGCCCGGCAGAGCGGGACGCACGCGTTTACGCTCCGCCGGCTCGTCCCAGTCCGAGGCGGCCGTGACCGTACCCGTGTGGGTTGTAAACCCGACGAGCACGCTCTCGCGCCCATAACGCTCGCGCACGAGCTGGCCGACGTTGAGTTCACCGTAGTCGGCCATGTAAGTCGCGCGCGCATCGCCCAAGTGGGAATTGTGCTCCCAGACCGCCACACGCGCTTCCTGCCCCTGCGCGTTGAGATGTGCGACCAGCGCGTCGAGCGTCTCGGCCATGTGCCGGTCGCGTAAGTTCCAAGACTCCACGCGCCCGCGAAACATCGTGCGGTAATACTCCTCCGCGTTCTTCACCAAGCGCGCGTTCTGTTCGGCAAAGAAGAACTCGTCGCGGGCGACGCGCCCGTCGCGGCTCGCGTAGTCGGCGGCGCGGCGGCGCAACTCAACAAGCTGTGTGACGACTTCGCGCTCGCACGGTTCGGCCATGCCGAAAGAGGCGGCGTAGCCGTAGGCTTGCGTGTTCTCGCCGAAGTGCTCGAAGCAAGCGTAGCGATAGCGGGCGCGCTTGGCCGCCTCCGGGTCAACCTTCTGGAGATAACCGAGCACGGCCTCGATGGAGGTATAGAGACTGTAGAGGTCTAAGCCGTAGAAGCCGACGCGCTGTGCATTGGCAGGTAGCGCGTCGTTGTAGGCGCGCAGCCATTCGACAAAGTCGAGCACGACCGTGTTGCGCCACATCCAAGTGGGAAAGCGCCGGAAGCCGCCGAGCGCCTCGTTCGCATTCTTATCGGCACTGAGGCCGCGCACGTAGCGGTTAACGCGAAAAGCGTCGGGCCAGTCGGCTTCGACTGCGACCGCTGTAAAACCTTTTTCTGTGATGAGCCGCTTCGTTATCTCTGCGCGCTCGCGGTAGAACTCATCTGTGCCGTGCGTCGCTTCGCCAAGCAGACAGAAGCGCGCAGCGCCGACGAGTTGCAGCAAAGGCTCGTAATCGCGCTCTGCACCGGTGAGCGGGCGCGCGGCTTTACTGATCGCGTCGGTGCTGAGGTCGCTATTTGCGTTTGACATATCCCTTGCTTCCCTTAGCGCTTGTTAGTTCATATCCCTTATGCTTGGCGTTGCGCCATTGATTGCTCATCAGCAGCCCGCGCGAGCAGTGCGCGCACCTCTTCATCCGTCGTCTGCGAGAAGTCTGCGTACCACATGCCGACGGCATGAAACGGCTCTGGCGTGACGGCGCAGACGATCTCGTCCACGCCCATCCGGTATTCGTCGCAGGTCTGCACTGCTGAGACGGGGACGGCGACGACGATGCGGGCGGGCTGCTGTTGTCGCAGTGCGGCAGCGGCGGCGCGCATGGTTGAACCCGTCGCGAGACCGTCGTCCACAAGGATCACGGTCTTACCCTTCACGTCCGGTGCGGGCTTGTCCCCGCGGTAAAGCTGCTCGCGCCGTTCCAACTCGCGCAACTCGGCCGCGGCCACGGCGTCAATCACTTCGCCGGGGATGTCGAGGTAGCGGAACACATCCTCGTTCAGGACGCGCACGCCGCCCGTGGCAATCGCGCCCATCGCCAACTCTTCATGACCCGGTACGCCGAGCTTGCGCACGAGAAAAATGTCGAGCGGCGCACGGAGCGCCTGAGCCACCTCATACGCGACGGGCACGCCGCCGCGCGGCAGCGCCAGCACGAGTACGTCCGGGCGGTCAGCATAAGCCGTGAGTTCCGCCGCCAACCGTCTGCCCGCTTCGGTGCGATCTCGATAAATCATCTTTCGCTCTCCTCTTGCAGTAGCGAACTGCCTGTGCGAAACGCATCCGCGCGCGTCGCTGTTAGCCTTCAACGGCGCGCACCTGCCTGCGGGCCGAGCACATGTATCGCTATGGGGATGGTACTTGCGACTCCGGTCAAGAAGAGTGACCAGCCAATGACCTTGCGCCAGTCACGCCTGAATGTATCCGCGAGCAGCAGGCCAGCCCCAAACCCAATAGCCCCGCGCGTGACAGCTATCAGGGCGATTTCTGCCAATGTGACGTTCCTTTGCAGTGAGATGTTCATGCCTTGCTTCCTCCTTGTGCCGATCTTTTTTTTACCGCTAGTTTTTGCGCTCTTGCTTTGACGCAGCACGTGCCGGCGTCAGCCGATAAACCTATTGGCTCTTTCAACACAAATCACTCAGCGAGCCGTCAGTCATAAACTGCCGGATTGCCGCCGCGATTAAAGGCGCGACCGAGACGACCTGCAGTTGCGGCCAGTCCGCATGCCGCACGGGCACGGTGTCGGTGACGAACACCGCGCGCACGCTCTCGTGCGAGAGATGCTTGCGCGCACCTTCGAGCAGCAACCCGTGCGTGGCCGCGATAGTGATCTCTGAGCGTGCGCCCGCCTTGAGCAGCGCCTCGATGCTTTTGGCCATCGTGCCGCCCGTCGAGATCATGTCGTCAATAATCAAGCACGCACGCGCGCGCACATCGCCGACCAGATGCAATACCTTCGTCTTCGTCCCGCTCTCGCGCTGCTTGTGCAGCACGACGACCGAAGTCTTGAGCCGCTGCGCGAACTCGGTCGCCATCCGCACGCGTCCCGCATCAGGTGCGACGACGACCGCGCCTGCGGGCAGCCGCGCGCACACAGCTTCAACGAGCGCCGGCACAGCCGTCAGACTGTCAACCGGCACGCGGAAGAAGCCTTCGAGCTGCGGCGTATGCACGTCAACCGTGACGACGTGCCTGATGCCGACCGCCTGCAACAGATCGGCGACCATGCTCGCCGCGACGGGCACGCGCTGCCGGTCGCGTTTATCGGAGCGCGCATAGCCGAAGTAGGGCACGATGGCCGTCGTGCGTGCCGCTGATGCACGGCGGCACGCATCCGCGAAGGCCAGCAACTCGACCAGATGATCGTTCACCGGCGGCGCGGTCGGTTGCACGATGAAGACCTCGCGCCCGCGCACCGGCTCATCCAATGTGACTAGCGTCTCGCCATCAGGAAAACGCTCGACCCGACACGCGCCGAGCCGCACGCCAAGCGCGCGCGCGATTGATTCGGCCAAGTCGGGGTTGGCCGTGCCGGTGAAGATTGTCAGGGCGTCTGCCATTCACTAAGTCTTTCGCCTGAACTATGAATCCTCCCCCGCGCTTAGTTCTGTCTGCGGTGCAGCAGAGATCATCAGCCCGCAGCCGACGCCGCCGCGCTCGGCGCTGACACCTCTTTGACGACTTCGGCAGTCTCGCGCCGCTTGGCGTGCTGGGCGATGTCCGCGAGCGCAACGATGCCGCAGCATGCGCCGCCCGCGTCCACCACCGGCACGCGCCTGATCTGATTCTCCTCCAAGATGCGACAGCACTCTGCGAGCGGTGTGTCGGGCATCACGGTGACGCACGGCGTCGTCATGCAGTCGGCGACCGTCATGGTCAGCGGGTTGATGCCCTTCGCCACCGTCCGGCAGGTGATGTCGCGGTCGGTGATGACGCCAACGGGCAGCATGCTCGCCACGTTCTCGACGACCGGGATTTCGCCGCAGTCGTGCTCCACCATCATCTCGGCGACACGTTGCAGCGTCGTATCCGGCGTGCAGCACGTCGGGTCGGCTGTCATGAAGTCTTTTACTTGCATACTTCTTCTCCTCTCATTCTCGCGCTTCTGTTTCACGCGCCTGCGGCTGTAAGTGCTGTTGAAACCACTCAGCCGCGAGCCGCGCGACCTCTTCAAGCGTGCCCGGCTCTTCAAACAGATGCGAAGCATTGGGCACGATCTTCAACTCCTTTTCACAACGCAGTTGCGCGTAAGCCTCCTCGTTCAACCTGATCACCGGCTCGTCATAGCCGCCGACGATCAGGAGCGTGGGCGACTTGACGCGCGGCAAAGCCTCGCCCGCGAGATCAGGCCGCCCGCCGCGCGAGACGACCGCGCCTATCTGGTCGCCAACTTCCGCCGCCGCCACAAGCGCCGCGCCGCCGCCCGTCGAAGAACCGAAGTAGCCGACGTGCAGATGCGCAAGTTCACCTGTCCCCTTGAGCCAGTTAGTCGCCGCCACCAGCCGGTCGGCGAGCAATCCGATGTCGAAGCGCAGGTGGCGCGTGTAGATATCAACCGCTTCTTCTTCGCGCGTGAGCAGGTCAAAGAGCAGTGTGCCCACGCCCGCTGCGCGAATGACGCGCGCCACATACTGATTGCGCGGGCTGTGGCGACTGCTGCCCGACCCGTGTGCGAAGAGCACAACGCCTTGCGCGTTGACGGGAACGTTCAACTCACCTGCGAGCGTTGTCGCGCCTGAAGCGATCTGAACGTCATGCGCCCGCGCAACTCCTATATTGCTCATCGCGCCCTCCTTCACTTCTGCACGCGCCGCGTGTGCTGCACGGCACGCACGACTAGAACTCGCAGACGGCATGAGCAGGCGATGCTTTTGATTGCCTACTCATATTTTTTATTCCCGTTCGCGTTCGTGCTCATATTGCCGTTCGCGTTGTGATTCATGTTCCCGTTCAGGTTGGTGTTCGCGCTCGGCACGGCGGTCGAAGTGCCGGCCAGCTTATCCTCGACGATCATGGCTTCAAGTTTCGGCGTGCCCTTCGCCTTGCCTACGATGACAATCGTGTAGGTATCGCCCGCGTCGAGCTTCGCGTTCGGCAGCGTCAACACTGGTTTGGTCTGCCCTTCGGGGCGCACTTCGATTGGCCCGCTCATCGGCTCGAACTCGCTGTAACTGGTCTCCTTCAGCGCGTTCACGCCGCCGAACAGTTTCTTGTTGCCCTCTTTGGCGTACACGTCCACTTCGCCCGCATCCGCCGAAGCGTGCAGTACGCGCACCTTCGCTTTGCCCGCCGCGGGCGGCACGAGGTCGTCGTTGAAGACGTAGAGCGCCGGTTTGCCGTTCGCATCGGCCCACGCGACGACCGTGTAGTGCTTGCCGTCGCTCAAGCCCTCGCTATTCTCTGCGAGCGGCTGTGCCGTGTCCTGCCCCGCCGGGCGGATGCGGAAGGTGTGCCTTTCACCCGATACTTCTTTGTAAGGTGAGGTTGTCTTGTAGGCGATGCCGGTAAACACCTTGGCATCGTCGGCGAAAACATCCACTGCGGGCCCGCCGGGGACGGTGTGAATGACGCGCACCAAGGCGTTACCGCGTTGCTTGACCTCCGCAGCCGGCGGCGCATTCGACGTGCCCGTGTTAGTTGTTGTCGTGACAGGCTGATTCTGGTTTGATTCACTGGCGCACGCCGCCGCAAATAACAGAATGGCTAACGCGAACCCCATACGCAATTTCAACTGACTATTCATGACATGCTCCTTTCCCCTTGGTCTCAACCTCTATCGCATGATTGCGCGAAGGAAGGAAGCCCGGCAGCAGAGGAACCCGCTGCCGAGCTTTCTTTTCTCCCATCTGTGCGCCAACAACCCTGCTTGCCATAATGCACCTGCCCATTTTCCGCCACTTGAGCGACCGGGAAGCGATTATGTCTCCTCGCGCTGTTACGACAATTTGAAGAGATGCACACTCTCGCCAGTTTCAGTTATGCCCGGCGGGGTACTTAACTTTACTTATCAGGGGAAGTGTACAAATTGTACGCCCCGCGAAGACGGATGTCTATCCACTCGCAGATACAAAAAAGTTGTCTAAGTTGCTTTTAGGGTAAGGAGGATTAAGCGCTGAAAAGACCGTCGAAATTTTCTTTGGCAGTCAGATAACAATCGCAAGCGACTTTTAACAAACCCTTTCGGTCGAGAATGTTAATGCTGCCACGATTATTACGGATCAGCCCGCGCCCATGCAGGTTGCCGACCGCTGTTGAGACGTGCGGGCGGCGCGTCCCGATCATGCGTGAGATAAGTTCTTGGGTAAACTTGAACTCGTCCACCTGCGCGCGGTCGTGCATCATCAGCAGCCAGCGCGCCAGCCGCTTTTCGACGTTGTGGAAGCGATTACAGGCGACCGACAGCGACATCTGGGTCATCAGCGCGTAAGTGTAAAGATGCAAGAGACTATGAAAGCGCCCATGTTGGGCGGCCGCATCTCTAAATTCCTTCGCCTTTATTCTCAGCGCCTCGCCCGCGACCTGCACGAGGGCGCGGTTGGGCGAAGCGTCAACACCTAAGAAGACAGAGATGCCCGCCATCCCTTCCATGCCCACCGTGCCGACTTCAATGCTCGCGCCATCATCAATAGCGCAGAGCAGGGAGACGACACCGCTCGTGGGGAAATAGACGTAGCGAATACGTTCGTCCGACTCGTAGAGCACATCTCCGAGAGATAAAGAGACACGCTTCAAGTTGGGCAGAAGACGCGCCCGTTCTTTAACAGATAAGGCAGCTAATAGCTGATTCTCAGACACGTCTGCAAATCCTTTCAGGTTCAAGCACCGGGCGCATTCTTGGGTCAGTCATTTGGTGGCCTGAGCGCCTGACAGGCCAAAGAAAAACCCGTGCAGTCTGTTTCTACTCTTGAAAGGGGAACTGATAAAAAGTATAGCCTGTGACTGCACCGAATGGAAGAATGCTGGTCGGCATCCTTCTCAGCACATTTGGTTGACGCTCAAGAGTTTATCGCGGGCGTTGCGGCTCGCCACGCGCTTGCCCTCTGTTACTCAGGGACATACGCAGTGACGCCGATCTCCGCGTCATCCTTAATTGAGTCGGCAAGGAGGAGTTGAAGATGATTAGAAAATTGAAGTCAGGCAAGTACCGGCTTTATTCGCGCAAGGTGGACCCGCAGACCGGCAAGCGCAAAAACCTCGGCACATTCTCGACGCGCGCGGCCGCCGAAAAGCATGAGCGCGCCGTGCAATACTTCAAGCACAAAGGCTGACGGCTCAGCCCAGCAGGCTAAGCTCACGAGCGCTGGCTTGGGGCCGCATCTCGCTTCACTTGTCGGCCTCAAGCGAATAATTTTTTCAATAGCAGATGCGTCGGCAGATAAATGAGCGGCGGTAACGCGAGCATCAGCAACGCCACGAAGAGCGGCGCGGGCAGCCACGTCTGCGGCTTATCGCTAAAGCCATAAACCCAGTTCACATTCTCGGTCGGATTGCTGAGCCAGTAACTGAGCGGCAGCAATATCCACGCAAGCACCGTCTGCACCAGCACTGCGCGCCTGTCGTAGCCGAGCCGATGCACCAGCCAGAGCAACAACGGCGGCAGGACGATGTGAAATAACGACAGCGCGCGCACGCCGAGCGGGATCGTCGCGTCGAACATGTACTTACTGAGACCGAACAGGTGCTTACCCGTAAACAGCCGGCCGAAAAAATCTATGTTCCATGCGATCTCCAGTAACACGACCGACACGGCCATCGTGCTAGCCAGCAGCGCGTTTTCCAGCCAGAGCGCCACTATGGTCGTCAGGAGCGCGATGTCTGAGAACCACAGGAAATTAACGGGGCCGTATTGCGCCCAGTAGAAGGGCACGAGCAGGCAGACGTAGAGCGTGTAGGCGAGCTTGAGCCACAGCGGGAGCAAGTTTGGTCGCACGTCCATCTCTTTCCGGCGCTAGCCATGTCGCGGCTGCCCGCGGCCTCTCTGCACCGCAGTGGCCCGGACTAAGGTCAAAGTATAGCACCGCCTATGCGTGCTATACTCCGGCGCACGAAATGAACAGACTAATATTCAGACAGATCGCCGCAACGGCGGCCGTCGCGCTCATGGTCTGGTCGGCTGGCTGTGTACGACCTAGGCCCAAAGCGCAACCTGATCTCGGCCACATCTTTCGTCCCGCCAGAGAACTGACCGGCAAGACGCCGATCATCATCATCCCCGGCATGCTCGGCTCGCGCCTAGAGAATAAGCGCACCGGAGAGATTGTGTGGCCGCGGGCGCACCCCGTTGAAGACGCGTTGACGCTGCCGACGACGCCGGCTTTGAAGGTAAACCGCGACGATGTGGTCGCCACTGGCCTCGTGGAGACGGCCAAGCTGGGCTTCCCCATCGGCGAGATTAAAGTCTATGAGGAGTTCATTGACAACCTGACCAAGTATGCAGGCTACAAGCGCGGCGATATTAACAACCCGTCGCCGGACGGCTATCAAGACACCTTCTATCTCTTCCCCTACGACTGGCGGCGCGACAACGTCGAGACGGTGCAACTGCTCGCCGACAAGATCACCCGCCTCAAGCAGAAACTTCAACGCCCAGACCTGCGCTTCAACCTGATCACGCACAGCATGGGCGGGCTGATCGCACGCTATTACCTGATGTACGGCGGGACGGATGTGCTCGATCAGACGGCGGCGCAAGTGACTTGGGCAGGGGCGGCGAATGTCAACAAGCTGATCCTGATCGGCGTGCCCAATGAAGGCACGATGGATGCGCTGCGCGCACTGGTCGAGGGCTATCCGGTCGCGGAGGGCGGTTTGGGTCTGTTTGGCAAGGTCGAGGCTGCGACAGCTTTTACGATGCCCGCCGCCTTTCAACTCCTGCCGCACACAGGGAGTCAGGAATTCTATGACGGTAGGTTGCAGCCCATGGCGGCGAATCTGTACGAGGTTGAAACTTGGCAGCGCCACCGTTGGTCAATCTATGCTCCGGCCTATCGCCGGGCCCTCACCAAGAAAATGCAGAAGACGTTCGGCCCCACTTGGCAGCGCGAATTCGATGGCTTTCTGTTCGAGCGCGAACTTTATCTGAAAGTAGTCCTCACACGCGCCCGACGATTCAGCGCGGCACTCGACAGCAAAGCCGATCTGGCGAACACGCTGAAGGTGTTTATCCTCACGGGCGACTGCGAGCGGACACTCCGGGCGGCGCTCATCATTGATGATGGTGATCAGAGCAGAACTTTTTTCCGCGCCCGCAAGCTGAACCTAAAGGGCACGGACTTGACGAGCGCGCAGGTCGAGGCCAAGCTGTTTGAGCCGGGCGACGGGCGCGTCACGCGCCGCTCGGCCTTAGCCATCAGCCACGGCGACACGGTCAGCGACAGGTCTGACCAAGCGCACATCGCCTTCGCAATTTTCGGCTGCGAGATACACAGCGACCTGCCCAATAACCCGACCATACAAGACAATCTGTTGAGCATTTTTCTCAGGTAACAGTGCGCCTCGTCGTCCGACAACTCTGCGACCAGTCTTTCGGTCATCACTGACTCCAACCACGCGGCTAGTACGTCTTTGATGCTACGTTGATCGTCTTCACCCACGTACTCCTTGTCGCCCTGCCGCAGGAGCAACAGTCTATTTCGGCTGGCCCTTCGCAACGTTCACGCGGTCGAGTGCGGCGCGCAGGCCACGCGCCAACTTCTGCGCGTCGTCGTTGGCCCAGAAGTGCATGAAGAAGAGGCGCGGGCTTTCGGTCAGCATATGGCTATGCAGCGCCGTCACCTCAATGCCGTTGTCGCGCAAAGCACGAATGACCGGATTGACCTCGCTCGCGCTGAGCACAAAATCTCCCGTGATCGCGGC
Source organism: Pyrinomonadaceae bacterium (assembly GCA_045807745.1). GTDB lineage: Bacteria > Acidobacteriota > Blastocatellia > Pyrinomonadales > Pyrinomonadaceae > QHXQ01. Next base: position 397,322 of record JBJMGT010000014.1, on the reverse strand, counting down.
TTTGCTTCCACCCGTCGGCTGGAAGTTGATGGCCGTAGCCACGCCCATCGCAGGCGGCACTTCCATCCCGTTATCGCTCACTGTTTCGGCGCGCGGCACGCTGAACTGATAGACGCCGCCGTTCACCTTGCCCGTCTGCCCCATGATCTGATCAAGCTGCTTGGTATCAAGTCCTAAGTCCTGCTCGCTAACGGCAGGCGGCGCAGCCTGTGTCGGGAACGGTGTCTTACTCAAACTGAGCGCGTCGTGCAGGGCTTTAGCGATCTTCACTGCGTTACCCACAGCATTGATGTGCATGTAGAGCACGCGCGGCGTCTCATGCAGCACGTGATTATGTAGCGCCGTCTGTTCGACGCCGCCCGCTTGCAGTTTCGTCATCACCGACGTCACTTCATCCTCAGTGAGCACAAGATCGCCCATCACCATCGCCCTATCGCCCATCTGCTTGAAAGCGACCCAAGAGCCGAGCGCGAGTGCCGGTTTGATCTGCACGCCATTAACTGTCACCTGTAAGTCGCTGCGCGGCAGGCTTATCTTATACACATCGCCCGGCTGCATCGAGCCAGCTTTACCGAGCGCCTGCTCAACCGACTTCCAATCCGTCGCCCCCGCTTGCTGTGCCGTATTTGATTGCCCACTCTGGCTCCCCGGCGCAGAGCAAGCCACGAGCGCGAACACGGCCGCCAACCCGAGCGCAGTTGCGTCCAAGACGGCCCTCCTCGCACCGCGCACACCAAAGTAGCTTCTTCCTGCCGCCGTCCTTCCTTGCCTGCTCACCATGCTCCTGCCTTTCTCTGTTTCCTCACAGACGTTGTTGCTTACCTAAAGTAGCACCAGCAATGTTAGATCGAGGCTGACGCCGGCCTGTTGCTCACTCGCGCCGCTTGCTCTCGCAGATGCGGGCGGCGGTACGTGCAGCAATGGCCTCGATGGTCAGCGAAGGGTTGACCGCCGTTGAGGTCGGGAAGACGGAGCTGTCACAGACGAATAGGTTCGGCACGTCGTGCGCGCGGCAGTCGCGGTTGACGACCGACGCTTGCGGGTCATGCCCCATCCGGCACGTGCCGAGCAGGTGCGCCGTGCGATCAGCCGCCCATGTATCCTCGCCCCCGGCTGCCGCCAGAATCTCTTTCATTTTTGCGATGGCGTGGTTGATGACTCGCTTATCATTCTCGTGATAGCCGAAGACGACGTGCGGGACGGGCAAGCCGTACTGGTCTCTCTCCGTCGCGTGTAGCTGCACCGTGTTCCGCTGCTGCGGCAAGATTTCGCCGACGATGCCAATGCCGGAGTAATAGTTGTAGTCGAGCAGCGCGCGCCGGAGTTCAGTACCCCACAGCCCGCGGGCCGTCGAGATGCGCGCGGCGAAGTCAACGGGGTGCGGCCCGACCACTTCGATGGTGTAGCCGCAGACGAAATCTGCGGCCGGCATCGTGCGGTTGAAGTGTTCGGTGAGCGCGCCGCCGGGCGGAGGCGCTTTGTACTGGTTGATACGTGCGGGGAACTTGGCGAAGACCTGATGACCCGAATGCACCATGAAGCACTTGCCCACGAGACCCGACGAGTTAGCGAGGCCGTTGGGGAAGAGCGAACTGGCCGAGTTCAATAAGAGGCGCGGCGTCTCGACGGCGTAGCCTGCGAGGATCACATTCCTTGCACGCTGTCGAAAAAGTTCACCACTCCCTTTGCGGAAATGGAGCACACCTGTCACCAACCCGCGCTCATCATGTTCAATCTGTGCGACCATCGCGTCGGCGCGTACCTCCGCCCCGGCGCGGAGGGCGCGCGGGATGTAGGTGACGAGGATCGAACTCTTAGCATTCGTCGTGCAACCGTAGTTGCAGAAGCCGCGATAGACGCACGGCGGGCGATCCGCGTGCGGCGCGCTTAAAGTTGCAATCGGGGCGGGCGCAACTGGAATACCAAGTTTCGTGCAGCCCCGCACGAGCACTTGGGCGGAGGCGTTCAGTTCGTGCTCGCGCTGCGGGTAACGTTTCCGGCGCTTGCCCCACGGATAAAAGGTCGGCCCGGCAATTTGCAGCGCCTCTTCGATCTCCTCGTAGTACGGCTCAAGGTCTGCAAACGTGAGCGGCCAGTCCTGCAAGTCCGCCCCCGCGATCTCGCCTTCAAGCGTGCGGCGGCGGAAGTCTTCCGCGTGGGCGCGCATCGCCACCATCGAGTAGTGGACGGTGCTGCCGCCGACGCCGCGTCCCGAATTGTTCGCGCCGAGTTCAACCGGATCGCCGCCGCCCGTGATCCGCTCATCAGTCCAGAAAAGCTTGCGCGAAGCCAGTTCGTCCGAGACGAAATCTTTGACCGGATTCCAATGCGGCCCCGCGTCGAGGATGACGACCGAGAAGCCAGCTTCCGCGAGCTTCGCGCCGATGACACCGCCGCCCGCGCCCGCGCCGACGATGCAGAAATCAACCTCTTCACGCGCCAGATCGCGCATCCGGACACACTCGCCGTGAATGCCCGGTGCGAAGAGCGTCCGCTCATTTTTCGTCTCGCCGCTCATAATGTTGTAGTGCCGAGTGCTGAGTCCTGAGTGATGAATTAAAACCTCGGCTTATTTCTTCATTCAACACTCATCACTCAACACTCTGCACTTTTCTTCCGCTTCCCAAGGGTCAACGCCACCCGCCCACTTGCGGACGTGCCCGCGCGGCGACGACGGGCCGCTGTAGCCGATCTCGTTCCACGCGAGCGGGTGCGCGTAGTAGGTCTTAACGATAGTGATCAGGAGCGCGCTACGGAAGAAGCGCGCGGGCGGCAGTCGCTCCCACGTCGGTGCGGGCGCGTCTCCGCGTTCGACGTGTTGCAGCACTACGTCCTGAGAGAGTGGTTCAAGATCGCAGAATGTTTTACCGTCGAAGAGCGCCCGTGCGGTCTCGTCAATCCCGGCGAGTCCTAACCGCCACGCCTCGCGCTGCGCTGGCAGTTCTTCGTAGCGATAGCCGTCGCGTTTGTCCTCATAGAGCTTCTCGTCAATCCACGGCACAATCGGTACTTTCTCGTTTTCACTTCGGTCGGGCTGCGGCACGATACGTTCGCTGACCGCCGCGAGCGTGCGCGCTTCATGCTCAGTGAAGAAACGGATAGGCGGTATCTCTTCCAGCCGCCGGCGCACGGCCTCGCGCGTCTGGTCGTCCCAATCCGGCGACGACCATTTGTCGAGGACGTTATAGTTCGGATAGCGCGTGCGAAATTCTTGCTCTGCCATCACAGGTGCTTTCAACTTCTCTGGTATTGAAGTTATTTGTGCGTGCCCAACCAGCCGCCGCGAAACCCGGCGCGACGTAGTCCTTTGACGATGTACGGACACTGCCGCATCAAGCGCCAGAGTAGGCCGGAACGGTAATTTTCAATCATCAGGATTACCGGCCCTTGATCAATCCCGTAATAGCCGCCCGAAATCCAGCCCGCGTGTTTTTTCTCTTTACTCGGAAAGGTCGGATTGAAGCTGCACGTGACGCCGTAGTGGCTGATCATCTCGCCCCAATTCTCTTTGAAGTTGGCGAGCGTCGGCAGCACGATCTCCGGCGCGAACGGCAGCGAGGCGACCGCGGCCCAGGGCGCGAGCGTGCCGTCGTCGGGGCCGAAGGGAACGCTGCGCGCGTGGTAACCATAGAAGCGGCGCAACGTCCCTTTGACCTTGCGCACGGCGGGGCCGGGGCCGCTGCTTGCCGTGATGCCCCAACAACACTCGCCGTAGCCCACGAATTTTCTCGGATTGCGCAGCGCGTATTGCTGCTGCACGTAAGCGGCGCGGCGGCTGTTCTCGAAATAATCAATCGCGTGCGCGCGCATAAAATTGTCTTGGATCTGGCGGAAATCTAGCCAGATGTGCGAGAGCTGATGCACGAAGAGCGGCCCGGCGTAGAGGAATTCGATGTCGTAAATCTTCTGCCAACGATAAGTCTTCGTCCAAGCCTTGTAGCTTGCGGCGGGCAGCGGATGCGTCGGCGCTCCCAAGCCGAGCACGTAAAGAATCAACGCCTCGTTGTAGCCCGCCCAACGATACTTCAGAAAGCCGCGCTCAGGCGTCCACCCGTGCGCGACCGCCGCGTCATTGTTCAGCGCCCAACGCCAATCAACCCGCCGATAGAGCGCATCGGCGAGCGCACGTATCTCTCGCTCTGCTGCGGTGTCACGGTCGAAGTACATCCCAACGGTCAGCGCGCCCATCAGCAGGATCGTCGTGTCAATTGTTGAAAGCTCGGACGCCCATGTGCGCCGCCCCGTCTCGATGTCCAGAAAGTGATAGTAAAAACCTTTGTAGCCCGTCGCGTCGGGTTCTGCACCCTGCGGACAATGCCAGAAGAAGCGCAACGTCGTGAGTGTCCGCTGCGCACCTTCGTCGCGCTTGATCCAGCCGCGCGCGACGCCGACCGTGTAGGCAGCCAACGCATGCCCAACTGCTGCGATGCTCGCGGGCGCAGTGCCGCTCGTGTTGTCTGCGAGCAGACCGTTAGCCGTGTTGGTCTCCTGCCAGAAATATTTGAACGTGGCGCGTTGGAGCGCGTTCAATTCCTTGTCGCTGAACGCCGGTTGCTTCATGCACGCGCACCTCCAACTTTCTCCGGTTCGGGCGTGAACTCTACTGTGATGGCGGCCACAGCGTGCGGCGGCAGCGTGATGTCCAAGTAGAGGCTTTCGTTCACATACTCATACGGGTGCGGCTCCTTCCACACCCGCGCTGCCTCCTGTAAGTGTGCCATCTCCGCCGCGCTCAGATATTCGGGCTTGCCCAACTCGCGCCACATTCGCTTCGGGTTAGCGTGAACATCATCAATCCGCTCCACGTAGGCGTGAGCCGGGCGCGGCGCATTGCTTAACTTGATCTGCACCCGTTCTGTTTTGATGGCATGTCGTGGCAGCGCGTGATTGGTGAGCAGGACGGTGAGCGTATCTCCTTTGCGAACGACCCATGCGTCCACGGTCGCGTGCGCGCCGTCAACGAGCAGCAGTTCATTGCCAACATGGTGTAATAACTCGAACGCGCGATAAGTCGGCTTCGGGATGCTGTGCAGGTTCAAGAGGCCGAAGCCGCCGTGAAAGGGCACGGACGGGAAATAGTTCTCCGCGAAAATGTCCGAGAACGTCCAGAAGCTGTAGCCTTCGACCAGCCCCGTCGCCTCCATGATGGTCTTCGTGACGAAGGCTGCCGCATAAGGTTCATCATGCAGCGGGTCGCGCGGGTTAGACGAAGTGTTCCACTCGGTGTAATAGACGGGATGCCCGCGCGCACGGCGGCGCACGTCCTGCGCTTGTTCACGCAACACACTCCGTCTGCTCGCGGCTAACTGCGACTCCGTGTCGTCCGTCTCACTGCCGAAGGCATCGGTCGGGTAATGATGCGTCGTGACGAAATCGGCGGGCAGCTTATGTCGCTCGCAGAAATCGAGGAACTCTTCGATCCATTCGTTCTTTGCGGTTGCAGGGCCGCCGACTCGCAGCGCACTATCCACCTCCTTAATCGCTTCGGCGGTATGGCGGTAAAGCTTGAAGTAATCTGCCCGCGTGCCCGTCCAGAACTCTTTCAGGTTCGGCTCGTTCCATACTTCAAAGAACCAATTACGCACTTCGCCTACGCCATAGCGTGCCACCCAATGGGACACCAACTTGCTAATGAGCGTCGCCCACTGCTTGTAATCTCTGGGCGGAGTAACATTGGCTTCGTAGCTGAAGACCGCCGCGTTGCCGGAAGCGAGCGCCGTCGGCATGAAACTCAATTCGACGAAAGGCTTCATCCCGATTGATAGCAGAAAGTCGAAAATCTGATCGGCGTTGAAGAATGAGTAGATGAACTTTTCCTTCTGGTAGATGAGCGCGCCCACGTCGTCCGAGAGCAGACCGTGGAAGCGCACATGCCGAAAGCCAAGTTCGTCGCGGCAGCGGCGCAACTGTCGCTGCCAGTCGGCGCGCAAAGCTACGGGTGCGTGATCGCTTCCGACCGTATGCTCCCAGAAGTGCTTGAGCGGCGTCGCCCGCTCGATAAGGTTGCACGTAAATTCAGGCATCTCACATCGCTGCGCGCAGCGAGCGCCGCACAAGTTCCGCCGTCAGCCCGTAGACAAAGTGCGACGCAAGCGCGTAGGCGTGCACAGAGAGCGGGTACTCGGTCGGCCCCTTCGACAAGCCGAGGAGCGGTACAGCCGCTTCGTCCGCCACGAGCCAGAAGGCCGCGCCGAACGGAACACCTGCGCCCGCCGTCACCTCCGGCGCGAGTTCGGCGCACGCGCCGAACAGGCCCCCGACCAACGTGCCGAAAGCGTAATGCACGGCCGGGCCGGCGATCTTCTTTTCGCTCTTCGTCAGCTTATGATCGAAGATGCCTTCGGAGACTGCGGCGGCGGCCTTCACCGTCGCGTCCGTCTGCTCCTCGCTGCCAGCTTGCGCCTGCTGCTCTGCCTGACCGCTCGCTTGCCCCTCGCCAGCTTGCGAGACTTGCGTGCCCGCTGACTGTCCGTCGCTCTCTGAGAGCTTGCTCCACACATCCTGAAAACGGTTCATTGTCCAAGACGCGACCAAGCCTCCGACGAGACCCGCCGCGAGTCCCTTCCACACATCACCCGCACCACGACCGTCTGTTCGTCTTCCGCCTCTCATAATCCAATGCCTCCTTGCTCGATTCAGTTCCATTCATAACAAGTAAACCGCAACCAATCCGACGGCGGCTAGACCGGCGAAGAGCGCGGGCGCGCAGGCGGGCGGCCCCTCCAGCCAGTTGAAGAGCGCCACGTACAGCCCGCCCATCTGCCGGCCCAAGCCGCGCAGATGCATCCCCAGCCCGATGAAGCCGGTGAGGAACGTCAGCCATAACGAGACCGCAAGCGTGCATGATGCCATGCGGCTCGGCGCGACGAGCGTCCACGCGCTCGCGCAGATGGCACAGAGCGGCGCGACGAACGGCGCGTACATCGCCGGGTTATTGAACGCGCCGCGATAATGCAAGACGCCGGCTTGCAAGACGGCCCCCATCAACGTAACGGCGACAAAGACAAACAGAGCGGTGCGTAAGCTTATGCCCGCAACATTCGTCTCGCCGGCAAGTCCCCGCGCCGTGATGAGCGCGAGCACGCCCACGCCTGCGAGCGCCAGCGGTGCGAGTTGCGGCGCACCATACATCAGGTAATGCAGCAACCACTTGTAGCCGCCCGGCTTGCGCGCGATCCCGTAGTAGTGATGAAACCCGAAGCCGACCGCACCGCTCACCAACGCCAACCAACCGGCGGCCCGCAGCGCCGTCGTCGTCAACGCCGCGCCGGGAGCGACGACGGCCGTCAACGCCGACACGATCAACAGTCCGCTGCTGACGAAAGGCACGTACTGCGCGCGGGACACGAAGCCAGAACGGTAGTGCCCGGCCAGCGCGTCGGCGGCGAGGACGAGTGCCAGCGCCGCGACCAACAGCGCGACCCACTGGAAGGGGTAAAGGCCGATGAACGGTGTCCCTGTCACACCGCGCCTTCACGCTCCTCTCTTCGGGGCGGCGACTGAACCTGTTTGCGCTGACGGGGCGGCTAAAGGAGGCGGCACTGACTTGGCTTCTCGTTCCGGCAACTCACGATACGCTTGCTCGACCTCGACGCCGTAGCGATAGACGAGTTCGCCGCCCAAGTACCCTTGCACCGTCATCACCAGCGCGACTACGCTGAGCGCCGCCAGATACCACCAAGAGACGCCCGCGCCCGTCTGCCACAGAGACAAACGCCACAGCGTCATCACGACGAGCAGCCCGTAGAAGATCAGTCCGAGCGCCATGTGCGCGCGCAGGAACGAGCGCGCCTCGCCCTCTTCCACCGGCGCGCGCGCGCTCGATGTCAGTCCGGTTGAGATCGTTACGAGCGTCATCAGCGCCGACCCGACGAGCGTCCAGCCTCCAGCGGCTATGAGCGACGCTTTGCCGAAGAAGAAGCCGAGCGCATCGAAGACCAACGAGGCAGATGTCAACGCGATGGTGAAGTGGACGAAGATCGGATGCATCGGCGCGCCCAGCTTGAAGAGGGCCAGCGCCTCCCTGAAGCTCGTTACCGTGCCGCCGCGCTCCATCGGTCTAACCGTTGATGGCATCTGCCTGCTCCCCTGCGACGAGCGGAAGGATATGCCCGCCGTGCCTGAGCACCGCGACCGACGCCGCGCTCCCCTGCCGCTCGAAAGCCATCCGCAAAGCCGCCTGCGCCGTCGCCGCGTAACGAAAACCGAGTCGCTCTGTCTCCGCGCGCGCGATGCCCGGCGAGACCAGAATGCAGTCTGCGCGGTCAACGATCTGTGCGCTGTCCGCGAGGACGGCCGCGCCGACCACGTCGGTGATTTCGCTCGCTTCGACCATCCGCATGATCTCATGGTGAGGACGGTAGCCAATCTCAAGCAGGTTCGGGTGGTTGTCGGCCACGCCCTCCGGGTTCGGCGCGACGACGATGAGCGATCCTCCATCACGCACCGCCATCGTGCCAGAATAAAACCCTTTCGCCGACTGCCAGAAGTCACGGTTAGCCGGGTGCGAGTCAACAAGCACAATTCCAGCGCGTCGCGGCAGAGATATGGCGTTTATCTCGCGCGCGAGTTTGCAGCCCGCCCGGTGCGCTGCGACCGTGTCTCCGACGAAGCAGCCGACGATCTTTTTGTCGGCGTCGGTGACGACGTTGGCGATGTAGTTGAGTCCCACGCTGCGTGCTGCTTCCTCCATCCGCAGGCGCATCGGGTTTTCGGCGACGCCCATCACCGTCTCGGACATGCGCCCGGACGCTTCCCACTGATTCCTTTCTTGCATCTCGCGTCCCGCCACGCCGGGGAAGGCGATCTTCGCGCCGCCGGAAAAGCCCTTGACCCGATGCGGCACAATCGAGCCGAGACCGATCACGAAATCCGCTTCGGCAAGCAACCGATTTGCCGTCACGCGCGTGCCGTCGCTCGTGCGCCCGAACTCGTGCAAGTTCGACTCGTCCAGCCAATCGTGTTGCTGCACCTCAAAGCGCCCGTAGAACTCGCCGAGCTTTTGCTGCAACTCTCCTGCGGTCATCTTGCGGTGCGTGCCCTGAGCAGTCAGCAGTCGAATCTGCCCATCCAAAACTCCCGCCGCCCACAACTCTCCGACCACGCGCTTGAGCAGGCGCGGGATGGGAGTGCCGCGCGTCCCGTCGTCAACGAGGACGAGCACGCGCATCGTCGGTCTTACCGCTTCGCGCAGGTGCGCAGCCCCGTAGGGTTCGGCGAAGCCGCGCGCGAGCACCTCTTCTTCCCCCACCTGCCCCACGGAGCGCGGTACATAAACGCCCATTAGATTTTCGTCCGGCACCTCGACCGCCGCGATCTGCTCGTAACCGGGATATGGGAAATCGATGATCAAAGTAATCTTTCGGGACTGAAACTGAGAGTCTTCGTTTACTCCGTCAAATCAATCAGCGCGAGGCCGACCTCTGCGTCCATCTTCCGGCGCAGCCGTGTCGGCGATTCCGTGAGGACGACTTCCAACGTCGGTCGCACGTGGGCCTCCAAAAGGTGGCCGCCGTGCGCCGTGCCGTCCCGACGGCCTACGACCACGTGGGCGTGTACCTTCGGCTCGTCGTTCTCTGCCAGCGTGATGTTGCCGATGAGAGACAGCACCTCAACCTGCTCGTCGATAAAAATCTTTTTGTAATCCTTGCGCTCCGCCTCGAAGAAGCCCAGAGTGACCCGCTCGAACGCGCCTATCGCGGTCAGGCTGGCTGCACGTCTGTGCTCTCTAGCGAAGTCGAGCAGGCCCGCGACGACCTCGTCGCCCGTGTCGAATACGATGACGAAAGTCTTCTCCCCGCCGTCGTGGATCAATTTGGATTTCACAGGAGACCTCTCTGCACAAGCTCACGTCAGAGCAACTCGCTCAGCTTGTCGCGGAACAGAGTCAAAGCGATCCGCCCGCCCGCGGGCTGCCCCTTCGCCAGCGCCTTAGCGAAATGGAGCGCCTGCTCCGCGCTCACCTTCGGCGGCATCGGCGGCTCGAACGGGTCAACAACCACCTCGACGATTGAGGGCCTATCGGACGCCAGCGCGCGCTCCAGCGCCGGGCGAATCTCCTCGGGCCGCTCCACAGTGAAACCTCGCCCGCCGCACGCCTCCGCGTACTTCGCGAAATCCGGGTTGTGCAACTCGCAACCGTATTCGGGGTTACCGAGAAAGACGATCTGCTCCCACTTGATCTGGCCGAGCGTATTGTTCTTGATAATGACGACCACAATCGGCAAGTTGTACTTGACGGCCGTCAGGAACTCGCCCATCAGCATTGTGAAGCCGCCATCACCGACGAACGCGATGGATTGGCGGTCGGGGAAAGCGACCTTGGCCGCGATGGCGTAAGGCAGCCCGCAGGCCATCGTTGCCAGCGTCCCCGAGCAACTGAACTTCTGCCTTCCTCTGATCTTAAACTGGCGCGCGATCCATGTCGTGATCGTGCCGGAATCGGTCGAGATGATCGCGTCATCTGAGGCCAGCTCCGACAACTCCCACGCGACGCGCTGCGGCTTGATCGGCACGTCGTCTTTGAGGGCGCGCGTGCGCATCAACTCCCACCACTCTTTCATCCCCGCCTGCGCCTGTGCGAGAAAGCTCCGCTCCTCTTTGCGCCCGACGAAACGCGAGAGCGCAGCGACGGTCGGCTTCGCGTCGCCGACCAGACCGACCTCGACAGGGAAGCGCAGGCCGATGCGGTCGGGCTTGTCGTCAATTTGCACACCCTTGGCCTGATCTGGCTTCGGTAGATACTCCATGTAAGGGAATGACGAGCCGATGATGAGCAGTGCGTCCGCCTGCTCCATCGCTTCTTGCGATGGTGTCGTGCCGAGCAGACCCAGCCCGCCCGTGGTCAGCGGGTGATCGTCCGGGATGACGGCCTTACCAAGCAGAGCTTTGACGATGGGCGCGCCGAGTTTGTCGGCGAGTTCAATCACTTCTTCGCTTGCGCCGAGCGCGCCTTGCCCGACAAGGATGATCGGCTTCTTGGCCTCATTCAGGATGAAGGCCGCAAGTCTTAACTCATCCTCTGGCGGGATGACGACTGGCGGCGACCAGCGGCTCGATGTGTGCCCCTCGACCTTGTGCATCGTCCCCTTGCCCTGCGGCTCTTTCTCCTGATAGTCCACGGGGAAGGTGATGTGCGCGACGCCGCGATTGTTGAGCGCGTGGCGGCACGCCGCGTCGGCGAGCATCGCCACCTGTTCGGGGTTGATGACCTCTTGGTTGTAAACGGACACGTCCTCAAACAGGAGTGCCATGTTGACCTCCTGCTGAAACTTGCTGCCCTTGAGGTCTGAATACGTCTGCCCCGTAATGGCGAGCACCGGCGCTTGATCCATCTTCGCGTCGTAGAGGCCGTTCAAGAGATGTATGCCGCCGGGGCCTGAGGTAGCGAGACAGCAGCCCAAGCGGCCCGTGTACTTCGCATAAGCGCAGGCCATGAAGGCCGCCGCCTCTTCATGCCGCACCTGTATGAAGCGCACGCGGTCTTGGCGCTGGCGGAGCGCCTCCATGATGCCGTTGATGCCATCGCCGGGTAGGCCGAATATCGTGTCCACGCCCCAACGGGTGATGCCTTCGACGAGCACATCGGCGGCTGTCTCTGCCATCGCTCTCCTCCCTACTTCGTGTTCGTCACCGTCAGGGGTTATTAACAGTCGGCCCAACGCGGCGCAGCCGGTCAAGCGAGTAGTCGTTGTGCTCGACAAACCAGAGCAGCACGAAATTGACCAGCGCGTACTGGGTGTTATGCGCGACCGTGGGAAAGTCGTTGAGCATGACCGTACCGAAGGTGAGCGCGACGAGCAGCAGGCCCGATAGCATGAGCGCGATGCCGCTGAACAGACCCAGCAGAAGGAGCGTGCCACAGAGCACTTCCATGAAAGGCAACGCATAGGCGAAGGGCATGACGAGCGCCGCCGGCAGCTTGCCGGCGAACCGCTGATTCATCCCGCCGACGAAGTTGCCGAGGCCGCCCATGAACTTCCCCGTGCCATTGAATAAGAACACCACGCCCAGCGTCACGCGCAACAAGGCATAGGCAACCTCACGCTGATTGCTCATAAACGTCACCCTCCATCTTTTAACGTTTGCCAGTTCACACTTCTGGCCCCGCATCGGATCGCTGATCGACCGCCACGCCGTGCTTGAAGACCATCTCGCCGCCGAGCCAGCCGGAGATCGTGATCAGTATGACCCCTAACACAGAGAGCAGGACTGGGAGCGTGTGATTTTCGCCCATCAACCCCGCGCCGCTCTTCGTGCGCAGATAAAAACTGGCCGCGAAGACGACGAGCGCGATGACGTTGAGGCGCGCGTGCCAGTTGGCGATACGGACGACCGCGCGGTCTTTGAGCGACAGCCAATCAATGAAGCCCGGCACGGCGGCCACTGCTGCTCCGATGATGCCGCCCAAGAGCGTGTAAAAGGCGATCCAGTCGCGCCACACAGGATTGCCGCGCCACAGGTAGATCAGGTCTGCGATGAACGAGAAGAACCAAAGAGCTATCGGAAACGGAATGAGCATCGGATGCACCGGATGCCTTCCGATACTTGCCGGACTCGCCATATTCGACTCCTTTCTGTTGTCACCTTTGACCGGTGACATGAGAGAAAAAGATTCATGTCCACGCCGAAGTAGAGACACGCCACTGCTTTGCGTCCGCACCGCGTCGGTGCTACGTTCTACTCCGGTCGAGTAGCTTGCCGATAGGGGTTATTTAGAGGGGAATCACTTTTAGGATAAGACCTAAAAATGGAAATGTAAAGGGGGTGGAAAGATGACCGTGCCGGAGGGTTTCAAGGGGTTGCGCTTCCCTTGCGAATGCGTCTCGTCGAGACGTGGCGGCTACAGCGAGCCGTGGGCCTCAGTCACTAAAAATAAGCTCCTGCCCGACGGCACGAAGGAGGAGATTCTGAACCTCGTTGCCCAAGAGCCGCGGACGATCTCGCAGGTCGCTGAGGCGCTCTCGCTCTCCGCGCCGAGTGTCTATACGCACGTCCGCGACATGCTCAAGAGCGAGCTTTTGCGCGAAGCCGTGGAGTGGGAGAAGACGCATCCGGCGGAGCGTTACTATGAGCCGAACTTTCCTGTCATCAAGGAAGAGGAGGCCGCCGAACTCTGCGAACTCTGCGACGACTTGGCCGTGAAGTTGGTCGACCTCTTTAAGAAACACCGGCGGCAGTTGGAGCAAGCCTTCCGCGCGACCCCGCTGGCCGACCGAGGTTGGGCTTTCGCCGAGGTAGCGCAATACGTGTTCGCGAGTGTACAGCGCGGCGCGCGCGAACGACTCGAACGGGACGGGATGCTCGCGCCCCCCAAGACACACCGGAACGGCGTCGAGTGGGTGTTCTGGGCGGAGGAGCCGAAAGCGGATGAGGAAGCGTAGCGTCCTACGACTGACAGCTATGCGGGTAAGGTTGTACTGCGGATTGAGTTGCGAGATTAGCATGCTAAACTTCCCTGCCCGGAGTACAGGTTGCGCGCGAGTCAGAGTACCGCCAGCAAAAAATAAGATATGTCGGTAAACATCACCATCCTGCCCGTATTGTGTGAGACTTTCCTGGAACCCATTTGAGCCACCTCCGGGCATGGTCGTACTCCCACTGCAACTCGGGCGAGCGCCCACTGTAAGCCTCCAGCGGCCAGAACTGTTCCCACTTCGGGTTCAGGCTCGGCACGTCGGTCAGGTACTCGGCCGGGGCGGGCGGCGGGTTGGTCACGTCCGCGCCCAGCGGGTCTAGCTCCTTGCGCCCCGTCGTGCCCGGTTCTGACCTCATAGCCGGGCTGCTGCGGTTATCTTTTATTGTTGCTGATAATTTGGACTTCGCTGAGAGATAATGTCGGAATCGGTCTTGGCGGTAGCATATTGTTCTGGATTAGGTATAGCTCAAATTCTGCGGTTTCCTTATACCCTCCGTCAATCGCGACAATCCTATGAGGTGAGATCTTATGCTTATTTATCAAATACTGCTTTGCCTTTTCTGCCATTACTTTCGCCTCACCTTGTTTTGAGACTTTTCCTGCATAGGCAATGATATATCCCTTCCATATAGAGCTTGTGAGCAGTTGAAGGGCAAAATTATCTAGGCGTGCAAAGGTCACCACCTTTGACTTTTTTGTAAAGCTATCATAAGGGCGATATTGAGCTACTTCAGCACTGTATGAGGGAAACCCTGCACACCGAAGATTATTATCTTTGCTGGAAGGTATGTATTTTATATATAGCACCTGTCCATTTTGAACAGTATATTGTATTCCCTCTTGTACGTTCGTATAGTTTATCGTTATAGGATCGTCATTGGTCTTTACATATTTGCTGTTATCTAGGCTGGGGTCAGAAAATAAAGGCTTAGCTTTAGGCGTAACGGTAAATTGTAGCACCGTATCTGCGGGCACGTTCCAGCCGTGTATAGGCCCCTTGCATACGGCTTCGGCATAATCAATAAAAACTATTTCATTCTTTGTACGGTAAATACACCGGCACTCTCCCTCAGGTGAACCGAGTCGTTGTTCGACCTCGGCACGAGTAGAATGTAACGGCAAAATACCATTCCAGCCTTGCCCCTCTGATTTGTGAACCGAAGGGCCAGCTATCCACAAAACAGCAACAAATAATAGTGCGAAGGATCTCATAATCTCTCACTTGTACTGAGCTGGCATACAGTGTTGTTTGACATATTCATCAAAGCTTTCTGCCCCAAGCGCTTTAGCGCCTTGATTCATTTGTTCATGGGTGTACAGTGAAGCCCGATCCCTACTAGCCTGATGAGCAAGTTCATGGATAGTCGTGACTACGTAGTCATACGGCTGCCGCGCAGTATTGTACCTGATCGAGTACCTTGAACTATCAGCGGGTACGCCTTTTAAGAAAACAGTCGTAATCCGCTGATAATTGCCGAATATCCAAGATAGTCCCCCGCCACCAGAAACAGGTGGCAAATTCTTCGTGGCTTCCGCTGGAAGGTACTCATTCATTCTTGCCTGCGGAATATCAACATAGAGTCCGCCCCCGCCGGTTTGTGAAGTCATCATGTTAAAAAGATCCATTACGCTAGTATGACTGGCGGCGAGGCCAGAGACCTCAGCAATGCTTCCTATCAGTTTCTTCGTGGCCGCATCGCAGTCTCCAGTTGCAAGCTGTTGCTTTAATAGTTGCTTGAGATTATCAACCCCGCCAATGGGGAGCCAAACAGAGTGCTGCGGTTGATCTAGCAGCCCGTGTAAGAAATCGGCCGCGTCTCTGCCCCAGATTACCTCGCCGCCGTTCACAGAGATGCCCACGTAAGGGTTGAAGCGCAGCACCCCCTGAATCTCCGCCCACGCCCGTGCCCGCTCACCAGCACTCGCCTCCGGGTTGCGCACGCGCCGCAGGGCGCTGCGAATCTGCGCCATGCCCGTCGCCGACCAGATCATCGCCTCGTACTGCGCCTGCCCTTGGTCGTACTCCCACTGCAACTCGGGCGAGCGCCCACTGTAAGCCTCCAGCGGCCAGAACTGTTCCCACTTCGGGTTCAGGCTCGGCACGTCGGTCAGGTACTCGGCCGGGGCGGGCGGCGGGTTGGTCACGTCCGCGCCCAGCGGGTCTAGCTCCTTGCGCCCCGTCGTGTCGCGCTCCGCACTGGTCGTCACCGTGTTGCCCGTCTGCGGGCTGGTGCAGAGCCAACTGACGGAACTGCCCCCGCTCCACACCGCCTGCGTCGCCACCTCCAGCCCGCTCGCATAGACGTGCCCACTCTGCTTGTTGCCCTGCGCGTCGTACTCCGCCACGCTCTTGCCGCCCAGCATCGCCGAGCGCACGTAGTAGGTTGTGCCCGCCGACTCGGTGACGACCGTCTCCGGCCCTTCGCCGACATACTCCTCCGTCCGGCTGGCGCTGTATTGCCACACCGGCACACCATCCCCGTCGTGCCCGGTTCTGACTTCATAGCCGGGCTGCTGCGGATTGCCCGTGCCGCCCCCGCCGACGAAAGCAGTCCAGTCCTCGTAGGCGCTTTGCCGCCCCGCCGCGTCGTAGATATTGACGGCACTATCGTCGTAACGGTTATCCCAATAGTCGTGCCACGTCGCCCGCCCGTCGCTGTCGTACTGCCAATCCGGCCGCTTGTTGTTGGTGTATGCGTAACTGCTGGTGACGGCACTCTGGCTCCACAGGCGCGACGTGCGCCCCGTCACGTTCTCCCACACGTCGTAATTATAGGTCTGGCGGAAGGGGCCGTCAGCCGTCGTCCCGCCATGCGCCTCGTTACCTGTGCGCGCTTCCTTAAGCCGACCCAGATGATCGTAGTCAAAGAACCGGTCGAAGTGTGGATCGCCCACATCGTAGCCGTGCTGGAGCCGCCCGTCCGCGTAGTAGTCGTAGCTCCACGTCGAGTCGTAGTTGTAGTAGGAGCACGAGTACGTAGACCATTGCCACTGACACCCGCGCAGGTTACGGAGCGCCGTCCCCGTCTGTTGTTGCCGGGCGTTGTAATCCAGGTGCAGGTGCACGCCGTTGCCGTAATCCAGGTCTTTGACCGCGCCCCACGCGCGATAGCGCAGGTTGCTGATGTACTGCGCTGCGCTGGCGGGACCCGAGCCGGAGGTGCCGAGCAGCCGCCCCATCAGATCGTAGCTGTAAGTTGCCTTAGAGCCTGCCGGGTCGGTGAGCGACTTCAGTTGCCCGGAGATGGTGTACTCATAGGTGATGGGGAAGCTCCCCGCCGGGCCGTTAAAGTGGTGCGTCTCCGTCGTGAGTTGCGACTGGGTGTTGTAGACGTAATCGACGCTGCCCGTCCCGTCCGTCATCTGCGTGCGATTGCCGGCCTCGTCGTAAGCATAAGTGATAGGCGTGGGCGCGGTGATCGGTGATGGGGCACTATAGGAGACGTTGGTAATTAGATGGCGGTTGTTGTAGCTGAAAGTAGTGGTCGCGCCGCGCGCGTCAGTCATCGTATGCATCTGATCGTCGGCGTAATAGGTGTAAGTGGTCGTCGCCGTCTGCACCGGCGCTTGCCGCCAATCGAGCCGCCCGTAACCGTCATAGTGTTGCAGAATCTCCTGACCGGGACCGTTTGTCCCCGCTTGCTGGTAAACGCGCGTGATCTGATCGCGCACGTCGTACGTATTCGTCCGTGTTGAATAGACGCTGTAAGTCGGCGCATCAAGGTTCAGCGCCTCGGTCTTCCACACGCGCCCGAGCACGTCGGAGGTGATGCGCTGCCTGCGCCCGATCTCGTCCTGCGTGGTCACCACCTCGCCGCCCGCGCAACCGCACCCGCCGTAGATTACCTGCTTGGTTGTGCCGTCCGCCAGATTGGTCGTAACGAGTGGTCGCCCCTTCCAATCGTAAGACTGCGTGAACCCGTAATAGCTTGTATCATCGCCGACCAAGCCCCAGCCCGCGTTAACTTCGGTCATATTCGACTGGTAGGACACGCGCCCCATCAGGTCGTGATCGTACCACTGTAAGCGATAGCCGCCCGTGCTATTCGGATGATCCCCGACTTGCGCGCGCACCGCTCCATGCCCATCGTAGAACTCTACCGAGTAGGCTTCGCCCCCGCCGTCTTGCGGGTCGCGCAGCGTCGTGTACTGCTGCGTGAATTCAAGGTTCGTGGGATGCACCCAGCGCGTGTAGAACCCGCTCGTCAGATTGGTCGTGCGCGCGGGTCGGCCCGCCGTGTCGTAGAGCGTGCGCACCGCCGCCCCTTTCGGGTCCTGCATCCGCCGCACTAGTCCCATGTCATAGTTGTACTGCGTTGTGGCCGAGTTGTTGTCCGCATCAGTCACAGCTGTCGGGTAAGCGTAAGTGTTATAGCCGACCATGACGTTCGGGTCGGTCGTGCTGCTGAAGGCGTCCGCGTAGCTGATGGTGGTCTGATGCCCGCGCGGGTCACGCGTGAAGATGGCCGAGCCGGTCGTGTTATAGCCGATGGTGGATTCCGTATAATTCGCCGAGTTGTTCACGTCGTAGCGGCGCGCGCTCGTCAGCAAGCCCCGTCCCTGCACGAAGCCCAGACCGTAGTCATTGGCGTACCACGAGACGGGCGTACCCTGCTGCTGCAAGAACTCGCCGCCGGCGTCGTAAGCATAATCAGTCCTAGCTTGTAGTGTACCGGCAGCGTCGTAAAGTTGGCTGCTGCTCGCCAACCCGATGATGCGCCGATCGGTGTACGTCGAACTCAGGTTGTAGTCGGTGTGTGTCCGGCGCAGGAGCGCCGTCCCGCCTGCGTCATACTCGTAGACTTCATCAGTCAGCCCGTAAAAGGTGGTTACAAAGATCGTCCGCCGGCGGTTGCCCGCGTCGTCGTAGGTATTGGTCTCGAAGGGGCGCGGGTTAAGCCGGAAGCTCACGTTGGAGCTGTCCTGTGTCCAACTCGTGGTTGTCCACTTCTTCGGTGAGGCGAGATTATCGGCCGAGTAGAACTCGGCACGCGTCACAAGCCCCCGCTGCCAACCCGTCCCGTAGAACTCCTTATAGACAGTCCCGTCCGGCGGCGTCACCTGAGCGGAAGTGCCGATCGGGTCCCACGCGCTGTACGTCGTGACCACCTCTTCAGCCGCAGTGGCCACGCCGTCCCCGTTGTCGCCGTGCCAGTTCGCGGCCCAGTCCCGGCGCTCGGTGAAGCGCGGGCAGTCCGTCTGCGCGGGATAGTTGGCGGAAGCGTCGAGCGGCAGGTTGTACTTCACGTACTGGCGCTGCCGCCAGACCAGGTTGTCATCCTGCGTCGAGCGCGTGATGCGATAGACCTGCCCGTATGTGGAGTAGTCGAAGTTGAAACGCGTGCCGTCGTCCAAGCCCACTTGACTCAGCACCGGGATGGACTGCCCGTTGGCTACGCCCGCGAGTGTCAGCCCCGGAAAGTTGGTCTGGATAGTAATGTTGCTATAGCCGAACGTGGCCCACGTGTGTGTCTCCGGTGGCAGCATTATAGTCTGGCTACCCGAGAGCGCCTCGCGTCGCCACGACTGTGTGATCGAGAGCGGCTTGTTATAAGCGTCGTAACTGAATGACAGGGTGCGCCCCAGCGTGTCCACGATAGATAAGAGGCGCTGATAACCGTCGTAGTTGATGCGGATGTAGTTGCCGTTGCGATCCTTGATCTCCCAGCAACGATAGTTGTTGAAATAATAGGCGTAGGAGAGTTGTGTGCCGTCCGGCGTCCGCAGTTGGAGTAGCCCACCGTCGAGTACCGTCAGCCGCAGGTAGGAAGAGTCCGCAGACTCATAGATGTTCGACGTACCGATCTGTCGCAACTCAATGCGCGCGCCCGCAGGCGTAAGCAACAGATAAGTCCACGCGCCCATTTGATTGTTGTAATAAGGGCCTTGAATGACGGGGAAGCCGAGGCGGAAGCCGGGCGTCGGGTCGCCCTGATCCGGGTCGAACGTCATCATCGAACCTTCTTTAGTCCAGACCAGCGAGTTGTAAGACAGAGATAGCCCGAGGTCTAACCCAGCGCGCCCTTTGAGCCCCACGAGCGGCACCGACCAGTTGAAGTTACGCGACAGTAGATCGTCACCTGCCATCCCGACGCGATTAACCGGCTTGAGTCGGGCCGGACCGCCACCCCAGACTAGCACCTCGGCGAGCGACAGATAGTTCGTCCCTGATAGTTGGACGCGCACATAACGCCCCGTGCGGTTGATTGTGATAGATGTTGATGTGCCGACCTGCCCAGACGTGTAAAAGTTCGACACGCCTGCCTGACTCAGCGTCGTGTTCAGATTGGTCGAGTTAAAGGGCACGTCCGAGACCAGCACGTAGAAGTCGGCGAGCCGCTCCGAACAGCAATCCGTCCGGTTCCACAGATCGATCTTATCAATCGACTGAATGCTTCCGAGATCGACCTGCCACCATGGCTGATATTCGTATTGGGTGTGCGTGACCGAGCCGTCGTTCCAGTTGCCGCTCAGATTGCCGTCCACCGCATGCGCGGGTACGCCGCCCCAACCCTCACTCGACTGTGTGGCGGGCCGATTGATTGAGAGGTTGCCGGGCGGCGCGCTGACGCTCACGGCGACGTTGGTCGAGGCCGTGCCAAACCACCCGACGCCGTCGCGCACCATCTGCCACTGAAAGTTAAAGGTGCCGGGCGTGGTCGGCGCGATGACCATGAAATTGAAGGTCGCGGAGGAGCCGTAAGGGACGGCCGCGGTCAGGTGAACGCGCCCCGTGCCCCAGTTGGAGTTGTCCTGCGGGTTCTGGACACCAAGGCGATAAAGGTCGGCGGCCGTCCAAGTGTTACTGCCGTCGTTGCGCATCGTCACCGAGACGCTATAAGACTGCCCGCCGACCATTGAGGTCGGCACAGTTACATTCGTACAGGTCGCGGCGTAGGCCGGCAGTTGCAGCGCCAAGAAAGAGGTTGCCGCCGCCGCGCGCGCGACAGTTGTGCCCAGCGCTGGCGGCGCTTGTTTCGGATTGCTGCCGTATGCCGGAGGTAGTGCGTATGGCAAAGAAGTTATCGGCCCATCTGACATGGCGAAAGCGCCGGCCCCGCGGAGGTAGAAGTCCATGGGCACCCCGACGCCATAACCGCCCTTGAGCAATGAGTCTAAGATCGATAGGGAGTTGTTGGTTAGGCTGGCCAGTAGGCCGGGCTGCTGCGAGGTGGTCAGCACGGAGCGGTGTTCGATCCGGTGGCCGTCACCGGGACTGAAGCGATCTGAGGGGATGGGGTCGGGCGCGCGCGGCTCCCGGTGCTGGCGCGTCCGTAGCTCATTCAGGTTCGGCAGATTAATGCTCGGTAGGGTGCGTGGCGCAGTCGGTGTCGGCACTGAGAGTTCACGGGCACGACCATTACCAACGCCACTGCTGTGGTTGACATCACTGGCACTACCACTCGCCCCATTCTGCCCGCTCCCTTCGCCGTTGCCGTTATTACCGCCGTTGCTGTCATTGCCGTTGCCACCGCCAGCCCCGCTGTCGCCGTTTCCGTTGTGACCTTGTATGGTCGCGGCGACCAGAGCGTTCAACGCTTCGAGCGCGCCTTGGGCACTGACAACGCCGCCTGCCGTAACCTTGCCGGATAGACCTGCTACCGGGCGCGCGCCGCGCACAACGGCCGTATGCACCTGCTCCGCTTTAAGATTCGTGTTGACTGTTCTAAGCAGCCCAACGACGCCACTCACCAGAGCGGCCGCGGCGGATGAACCTGTCACGGTCGCGTAGTCGCCCCCGACTTGTGTGGTCAGCAGGTTGTAGCCGGGCGCGGCGACCGCCGCTCGTGTCACGCCATAGTTAGTGGCGGCGGTCAGTTGATCCGCACTGTCCGTCGCGGCGACCGAGATGATGTTCGGCAGATCGTAAGCCGCCGGATAGTGTGGCTCGGCGTCGATGTCGCGCCCGGCGTTCCCCGCGGAACTGATGACCACGACATCGCGGCTGGCAGCCCGCTCAATGGCGTCTCTTAGTGCGGCGGACCGCTCGTCCGTGCCCCACGAGCAGTTGATGATGCGCGCGCCGTGTGCGACGGCATAATCAATGGCCTGGATCGCACCGGCGACATCACCCGTATTTGAGTCGTCGAGGACGCGTAAGGACATCAGGCGCGCCTGCCACATCACCCCGCTGATGCCGATGCCGTTGTTGCCCTGCGCGGCGATGAGACCGGCTATGGCCGTACCATGCCCTTGCATGTCGCCGCTCATATCACTGCCGCTGATCCAGTCCCATCCGTGTTGGTCGCCGACCAGTCCGTCATGGTCGCCGTCGCTATTGACATGGGTCTCGCGCCCGTTCGTCCACTGGTTGGCGCGCAGGTCTGGATGGGTAAAGTCGATGCCGCTGTCGATGACGGCGACGACGGTGCGCGCAGCCCCGTGCGTGACGCGCCAGGCCGGCGGCGCGCCGATGTCAGCGCCCGCTAGTCCGCCGTTCTGCCCGGTGTTGGTGAGCGCCCACTGCTCGCCGTAGCGTGGGTCGCGCGGGGCGACCTGATCGGCCGTGATGACATAGTTCGGCTCGGCGAACTCAACCTGCGGGCTGGCGCTCAGACCGGTAGCAACCATCTGCGGGTTCTGGCCCGGAACAAGAGTCAACCGCTCAATGCCCGACTGGCCCCAGAGCCGCTCGCCATGTTGTAAGCCGACGGCAGCGAGGAGCGTGCTGATCGCTTGCTCTGGTGCGTCCTGTCTGAAGCGTACTAAGACCTGCCCCGTGCGCCAGCGCGCTGGCGTCGCCTGCGGTGCGGTCGGGCGCGCCGGTCTTGAAGTTGTGCCGGTTATGTTACTGCGTGCCGGTACGGCGGTCGGCGCGGCCCCGATCAGGCGTTGCGGGGTGACAACCGTCGGCGGCAACAGTAACGCGGAGCAGAGCGCGATGCAGGCTAATCTAATGACGAGGGTGGCGGGACGGGGGGCACGCAGCATGGCAGCAGACTCCTGCTTTCCCGATTGAGTCTCTGCCGCCCTGTGCGCTAAGATGCGGGCTGACGAGGCAACACATCTTCTGCGCACAAGTGTGACAGAGGTTGAGTTGTACGAAGCCCCGCCAGCACCGGCAAGTGCTGGCGGGGCTAGCTATTGGTCAATATTGTATTGGCTTATCTGCCGCCGCGTGCTTCCGTTTCCGCTGTCGGCACGCCGCTGCGATGGGAAAGCGCTGAAGCTTTGCCGGCGCTGGCGTAAGACGACGAACGGAGAAGGCTGCATGAGGTCAAACCTTTACGGCTGCGTATTCGTTGAGAGTGGACGCTTGTGCGATGAGCGCCTGCCATCGTTCGCGACTTTGTGGGGAGACTAAACGAGCGCAGGATAAGGCAGGCTGGCGGGGCTGTCAATAGCAAAATTTCTTGCAAGATGGAAACCAAGGGAGGGCTGAGTCTTACATTTACCGGCGTAGGCAGCCCGAGAGCTTGAGTCTCGAATATCAATGCCTCGTGCACCCCTGAACACACTGCCCCGTCTGTAAAGAGTCGTGCAGGAATACGCTCCTAGTAACTTGGTGTATGCGTGGCACGGATGTTGACACCCTAGTGATTAAGACTGCGAGTTCCTATGGACATCTTCTGTCTTGGCCATATCTTTCCGCCGCCTTAACCACCCGCTGGCCAACCGGCATGACATACAGCATGATCGACCGGAGGCTGTGAGTGCCACGGTATGCGAGGTGGAAGTCGGCAGGCACAAGCCGACCGGCGGCCACAAGTCATTCGACCGGAGCGCGTAGATTGGCATTTAATCCGACAATTAGAAGGCTTGGCTTGGTCTCTCCGCGCTCAGTCAATCTCAGCGATGCCGGTAATAGATCGAGAGAGCTGCCCAACCTCTAGCCGCCGGTCACGGTTCGTTTGCTCGTACCTACAAGTTGGGCGCGGTTTCAAGTTATCAAACGGCCTATTCAGTCGGCAGTTAGTATATTTGTGCTGCTAGTCAGAATGCACATTATAGGCTGACCGACCAACCGCTCACGCCGACAGCCCAAGACCTGCCCGATCAATCAACTGGCAAGTGATATCTCCACTTTATCTCTTGACATCCTGTATCGCTGTAATAAAGTCATGGGTCGCCGGAACGCACGAAGCGCGCGCCTCACAGTCATAGTCCTGATGGCCGGAGCGATAAGGTGTCTAAAGCCACACGAGAACGAGTTGCGACCCCCGCATCATTGGCAGTGTACCTACTCGGCCCGTTTCGCATTATCGTGGATGGCATGCCGGTTGAAGCGCAAGCTTGGGCGCGACGCAAACCTAAACTACTCATCAAGCTGTTAGCGCTTCAGCCGAATTATCAACTCCATCGCGAGCAACTTATGGAGTTGTTGTGGCCCGAACAAGAACCGGAATCAGCCAGCAATAGTCTGCACAAAGCGATCCACTTGGCGCGGCGCACGCTTGAGCCTAAACTGCGCTCGGCCGCCGACTCGCATTTTCTGCTCACACAAGATCAGCAGATCATCTTGCGCGCGCCAGTGAAACTGTGGGTTGACGTCAAGGCCTTTGAGCAAGCGGCCAGTGCAGCCATCAGGGGTCTGGAGGTCGAGGCTTACGAGACGTCACTGGCGCTTTATGGCGGTGATCTCTTGCTGGAAGACACTTATGCCGATTGGACTGCGGCACGTCGTGAGCAGTTGCGCAGCACGCGCCAAGAACTCCTATCACGTCTCGCCCGACTCTATCAAACACAGGGCGATTACCGGCAGAGCAGCGAACGTTTCAAGATGCTGGTGGCGCTTGACCCGGCGCATGAAACAGCCCACCGTGAGTTGATGCATCTCTACGCGGCGACAGGGCGTAGAACACAGGCGTTGCGGCAGTATAAAGAATGCTGCGCGGCGTTGCGCAAGGAACTAGACACAGGGCCTGAGAGAGCCACCGTCGAACTCCATGCACAGATCATCGCCGGACGCATTCCGCCTCTGCCGGGCACGAGCGTGCGCGCGCAAGCAGGCGCGGCGACCAACAACTCGCTCGCCATCCTGCCGCTCGCCAACGTGAGCGGCGATCCGAACACGGAATATCTCTCGGACGGCATCACCGAAAGCATCATCAACACGCTCGCGCAACTGCCGCAACTGAAAGTCATGGCGCGCAGTACGGTCTTCCGCTACAAAGGGCTTGAGATTGATCCGCAGGAAGTCGGCGTGCGGCTGGGTGTGCGCGCCGTCTTGACGGGGCGCGTGCTATATCGCGGGGCTACATTGAATATTCAGACCGAGTTGGTGGACGTGGTGGACGGGTCGCAAATTTGGGGCGAGCAGTACAACCGGCGCGCGGCGGATATTCTTGAGGTGCAAACAGAGATCGCCAGAGAGATCACGGAGAAGTTGCGCCTGTGTCTGAGCCGTGAGGAGCAAGGGCGACTGACCAAGCGTTACACCGAACACACGGAGGCTTACCAACTCTATCTCAAAGGCCGTTACCACTGGAACAAGCGCACCGCGGAGAGACTGGAAAAAGGGATCGAATGTTTTCAACAGGCGCTCAAGATAGACCCCACGTACGCGCTCGCCTACGCCGGCATTAGCGACAGTTACGCCTTCCTCGGCGATGTGGGGCTAACCGCAATGTCGTCCAAAGAGGCGTTCGCAAAAGCCAGAGAGGCCGCGCGCCAAGCCTTAGCAATTGACGACCTGCTGGCCGAGGCGCACAACTCGCTGGCGCATGTCTGCATGCACGATTTCAATTGGCCCGAAGCCGAGCAAGCATTCCAGCGCGCTATCAAGCTCGGGCCGAATAACCCAACGGCCCACCAATGGTACGCTTACTACCTACTCTTTCATCAGCAGCATGAGGCCGCCATCAGGGAGGCCGCGCGCGGTTTAGAGCTTGATCCGTTGTCGCTCGCAGCGAATGGCGATATGGGACAGATACTCTACTATGCACGCCAGTACGACGCCGGCATCGAGCAATTTCGCAAGACTCTCGAACTAGAGCCAAACTACTATCGGCAGCATCTCTGGCTCGGCTGGGCTTATGAGCAAAAACGTCTGCACGAGCAGGCGTTGGCGGAGTTTCAAACAGCCCGGACGCTGTTGGGCGAGAGCACTGAGACCCTTGCGGCGCTTGCCTGCGCGTATGCTTTCTATGGCAACTTGGCTGAAGCGCGCACGCTCCTCGCGCAGTTGCACGAATTGGGCACGCGCATATATGTCTCGCCTTATAACCTGATGTTGGTGTACCTGAGCCTCGACGAGAAAGATAAGGCCTTCGCGTGGCTCGCAAGAGCCTACGAGCAGCGGGCCGAGTGGATGATCTATCTACCGGTTGATCCGCGCGTTGATAGCTTGCGCGCCGAGCCGAGATTCAAAACCATCTTAAGCAAGATCGGCTTCGCAGCGTGAGCGCGACGATGGCAGGCTTAAGGAACGCACCCGCGGCCAAAACCCCGATGAGTGACGAGAATGCAAAGCTGCAGATGCCGCGGTCGGAGTCAGAACAGTCTGCCTCTTTAGCGATTCGCCTGCTCGGCCCGTTCCGCGTCTCGGTGGATGAGCAAGTAATTGATGAGCGCCGTTGGTCGCGGCGCAAACCCAAGCTGCTGGTCAAGCTCTTGGCCTTGCAGCCGCATCATCAACTGCACCGCGAGCAAGTGATGGAACTGTTGTGGCCTGACCTCGATGCGGAGGCGGCCAGCAACAATCTGCACAAGAGCATTCATGCGGCGCGGCGGGCACTGGAGCCGGCCTTGCAGGCCGGCGCAGGCTCTCGTTTTATTATGACGCGCGAGCAACAGATAACATTGAGCGCGCCGGGAAAACTTTGGATTGATGTCGAAGCTTTTGAACAAGCAGCCGCCGCGGCGCTCAAGTCGTCAGCCGCGCAGGCTTGTGAGCAGGCGCTGGCGCTTTATGCCGGTGACCTGCTGATTGAAGACCCTTATGAGGATTGGACGACGATGCGGCGCGAAAGCTTGCGCGCTTTGCGTCAAGATTTATTGGTCAAGCTGGCGCAGCTTTATGAGACAGAAGACCGGCCCGACGAGAGCATCGCGCGGCTCAGAGAGATCGTGGCGCTTGATGCGGCCAATGAGGAGGCGCATCGCCAGTTGATGCGGCTCTATGCGCTGACCGGACAACGCCAGCAGGCCCTGCATCAGTACGAACAATGTTGCGCAGACTTGCGCCGCGAGCTTGCTGCGCGGCCAGAGCCGGCGACGGTTGCGCTACATGAACAGATCGTTGCTGGTTCTCTTCAATCGCATGCGACCAATAAACAGCCAAGTCGCCAAACGCAACACCAAGTCATAGACTCAATCGCCGTCTTGCCGCTCGCTAATGCCGGCGCTGATCCGAACGTTGAATATTTGTCTGACGGTATCACCGAAGGCATCATCCGCAGTCTCTCGCAACTATCCGCCTTGCGCATCATGGCTTGGAGCACAGTATCGCGCTATAAAAGCAAAGAGGTTGATCCGCAGGAGGTCGGGCGCGCGCTTGGCGTGCGCTCGGTGCTCACAGGCCGAGTGTTCCAGTTAAGTGATCGGCTCGTCGTCAAGACCGAGTTGGTGGACGCACGTGACGGCACGTATCTCTGGGGCACGCAATACGACCTGAAACTTTCGGACACTTCTGCTGTTGAAGGGGAAATCTCCCGCGACATCTCCGAGCAGTTGCGCCTGAAGCTGACGGGCGCAGAGCGCCGCCGCCTCGTGCGCCGCCACACGGAGAGCACAGAGGCGTATCACGCCTATCTCAAGGGGCGCTACTACTGGAACAAACGCGACACGGCATGGCTGAAAAAAGGGGCGGAGCAGTTCCGTCAAGCGATTGCTCTCGATCCGAGTTACGCTTCAGCTTATGCCGGTCTGTCCGATTCATACACGTTGCTCGTCGTGCGCGAAGCGATCTCGCCGGCGGAAGGGTTCGCGAAAGCAAAAGCGGCCGCCGCGTTGGCTTTGCAGATTGATGAAGCGTTCGCCGAAGCCCACGCCTCGCTCGGTCATGCCATGCTGCATAACTGGGAATGGGCCGTGGCCGAAGAGGCACTCACAAGGGCCATCGAATTGAATCCCGGCTACCCTTCAGCGCATCACTGGTATTCCGAGCACTTAACGGCGCTGGGGCGTTGCGCTGAAAGCATCAAAGAACTAAAACTGGCCGGCGAGCTTGATCCACTTTCACTCATCATCAGCGCCGATTTGGGCCGCGCCTTCTACTACGCGCGCGCCTACGATCAAGTGCTGACGCAAGAAGCCCGGACGCTCGAAATGGATGCGAACTTCTGGCTGTCGCACATCAATATCGGTCGAGCGTACACGCAAAAAAGGATGTACGCGGAAGCGATCAGCGAACTACAAAAGGCGCGTGAGCTTTCGGTCGGCAACACTGAAGTATTATCGTTTCTTGGCTTCGCTTACGCCGCCGCCGGCAGAAAAGACGAGGCGCTGAAGACGCTTCGTGAACTGGCCGAGCAGGCGCAGCGCGGCTATGTCCCGCCATATCACCTTGCCATCGTCCACGCCGGCCTCGGCGCGAACGAACAAGCATTCGTTTGGCTTGAACGCGCATTTGAGAAGCACGCGGTTGATCTCTTCACGCTGAAAGTCGAGCCGATGTTCGACCGTCTGCGCGCCGACCCGCGCTTTACAGACCTCGTGCGCCGTGTCGGTCTCACGCCCTGACCGCGCCGCCCAGAGAATAATTGATCACTCATTACGGCAAACGCCCCCGCCCGCGCGGGGGCGTTTCGCTTTCGGCTTCAGGGTCGCCGCCGGGGCGGGAAGATTTTGGGAAGAGACGGTGAAGTTTGCCGGAAGGCGCGCCTTGTATGCTCCGACCCAAGAGTCGCGCGAGCGCGTCTGTCAGCTTGCGCGTTCATGGCTGGCAGTAGCACTCAACAAAAGGAGCGGAACAACAATGAGCAGCTCGATATTTGACCGAACCCAGTGGTTGAAATTCGTAGCCCTCCTGTTTATCGGGGGACTCGTAGGCTTAGGCACGCTGAAGGTTTATTCAAGCAGGACGAACGCTGCGCAAGCGGATGGGCGCGCACAGCAGGCGGAGACCGAGGAGCGAGATGAACAGGATGAGCGGCCTGAGAAATTCCTGTTCGTCTGGGCCGGCGATCAAGCACGCCTGAACCCGGATTTCTTGGCCGTCATCAACTTTGATGAGGAGTCAGCGAACTACGGCAAAGTAATCAACACGCTGCCGCTGCCCCAACCCGGCGCGACGGGCAATGAGCCGCATCACGTCGGTCTCTCCCGCGACGGTAAGACTTTAGCTTGCGGCGGCCTCTTAAGTGTTTTGAAAGGCCAGAGAGAGGTCTTCTTCTTCGACGTGTCGCATCCACGAGCGCCCCGCTTTCTCTCTGCGGCCGACCCGCCGCAGTCCGCCATCACGGATGAGTTCTACGCGCTCGCGGACGGCGGCTTTCTCGTCACGATGATGGGCGGCGCTGCGGGGCACGCGCCCGGCAGAGTGGCCGAGTTTACCAGAGACTTACAGTTGGTCGCAGAGTATCCCGCCAATCCGCCCGACGATGGCTTTAATCCGCACGGCATCTCCGTCCGGCCCGAGTTGAACTTGATGGTCACGAGCGACTTCATCTGCCCGGCGACAACCTTGCACGCCATGCCTGGCGACCTAGAGTTGCGCGGCAGCGCGCGCGTCTGGGATTTCCACGCACGCAGAATCCTGCGCACCATCAGACTGCCCGACGGCGCGGGCACGATCGACGTGAAGCTGATACCAGGCGACGCGCAAGCGCGGGCCTTCACGGCCGGCATGATTGACGACAAGCTTTATCTGCTCGACACCGAGCAAGGAATGGCCACGCCCGTCTTCGATTTCTCGACCATCGCCGCGGGTGGCTGGCCACAACTGATGCGCATGACGCAGGACGGCAAGCGGCTTTTCATCTCGCTGAATTTAGCCGGCAAGGTCGTCATGTTCGATACCGCAAACCCACGCAAGCCGCGTGTGTTAAAGGTCTTGGATTTGGGCGCTAACTCCGGGCCGCACTACATCGCGCTCACACGGGATGAGAAGCGTCTGGTCATCTCCGACTACTTCTTGAATGAGGACGATGCGGGCAAGGTACACGCTGAAGGCGATCACCGCATTCATGTCGCGCGCGTGACGAACCATGACCTCGTGCTCGATCCCAGATTTCAACTCGACTTCAACACGGCCTTTGCGACCGGCCCTGCGCGCCCGCATGGCATGGCTTTCAAATAAGTGTGCGCAGCAGTGGCACGCACATCTTGGGAGTCTCTGACCGAAACGCGGCCATGAAACTCTATAGTTCATTTCTCATCCGCTGCTGGCTGATCCATGAACCAGCGCAGGACGAAAGGCCGCTCATTGACGTCGAGCACATTCAGACGGGCGGACACATGCGCGTCGCCAGCTTGAGCGAAGCCGAGCGGTGGATGCTGGACGCCTGTCGGACGGGGCGACCGACAGGCAACGCGGCGCAAGCTGTCGGTCGAGAGTCGCACGACGGCGAATAGCCGCCGAGTCGCTACTAAAAATTTTCCCTGCTGAAGGAGTGAGCTATGACCAATTACCTGTTCATTGAATCGCGTGATCCGTTTGAGTCACTAGACGTGCGGTTCGTCGCAGAGACGGCGACCGCGTTGAAAGAGCGCGGGCACGCGGTCACAGTCTTTCTCGTGCAGAACGGCGTGCTCGCCACGCGCCGGGATGCGCGCGCTTCTTATCTTGCTCAATTGGCCGAGTCTGGGGTCACCCTCTGGGCCGACGATTTCTCGCTCGCCGAGCGAGGTA
Source organism: Pyrinomonadaceae bacterium (assembly GCA_045807745.1). Classification (GTDB taxonomy): domain Bacteria; phylum Acidobacteriota; class Blastocatellia; order Pyrinomonadales; family Pyrinomonadaceae; genus QHXQ01. The sequence continues at coordinate 367,173 of JBJMGT010000014.1, read as the reverse complement.
TCCAACCCGCGGAACTTCACGCGAGCGTTCAGCCGTCAAGCATCGAGATGCTAGTCGACGCTCTCGCTCAAGAAAACACCAAAGCCATCTGGCACTAGCAAAGGAGGCCGTCATGGCTGAGAAGAGATTGACGCTTGCGCTCATGGATCCGCCGTTTGAGTCCGCCAATTCGACGACGGCACTGAGGATTATCTCCGCGGCGTTGAAAAAGGGGATTCACGTCAACGTCTTTGCGTACGAAGGGGCGGTCTGCCTGCCGCTCAAAGATCAGGTGCCGCACGCCAATCCGGTGAAGGGCACGACGGTCGAAGAGGAAGACCATCCAACGACGAAGAAGTTCGTCGGCTCGCTGCTGGAGATCGGCAACGGCAATCCGTTGCTGACGTGGATCAACTGCGGCCTGTGCGTTGACGAGCGCGGCGCGGCGAACACAATCGAAGGCGTCAAGCGCGGCAGCCCCGCCGATTTTCTGAAGCTGGCCGAGGGGTCAACCAACACGCTGGTCATCCCGACGAAGTAGCGTACCAATCAGACGCTTGGCCAGAATTTAGCCCGGAGGAGAAGCAATGAGAATCTTGAATGTTGTGGAAACCGCATATCGCGCCACGCTCGAAGAGCAGGACGACACCATCCTGTGGCTCAGTCGCGCTTTACGAAACGCGGGTGCCGAACTCTCTGTGCTTTTGCGCGGCAATGCCGTCAATTATCTGGCCGTGCAGGAATGTCCCACGCTCACCATCGGTGCCGCCCGCATCAACCATCCTGCGCAGCCAAACGCAGACCTCCAGAGCCTGCAAGCCAAAGGCGTCCAAGTTTTTGCCATCGGCGAAGACTTGGACGAGCGCGGCATCAAGCGCGCGGCCTGCATCGGCGGCGTGCAGTTGATCGAGCGCAAGGACGTGGCCGCGCTCTTTGAAGAGTTCGCGCAAGTCTGGCACTGGTGAGCGCACGATAGGCCCAGCCGTTCGCCCCGCTCCTCAGTTTGGCTTAGCCGACAGGCTCTTGAAAGGAAAATGGATGATGCGACAAGTTGTTGAAAATCGGCTCGGCGTCGCCGGCAGCCTTGAACCCGTCGGGGCGCGGCGCGGGACGGCGCAGATCGTGCAAACTCGCGGGCGCAGAAAAGTGTCGGCCGTATATACCCGCGCCCTCTTGCTGCTTTGCGTGGCCGGCCTCTGCATCGGCGCAGGCGCCTGCGTCGGCACGGGGAACGTCTGCCTTAATTACGATGATGGGCAGTGTGAGTGGCTTGCCAGAACGCGGATAGATGGCGCTCGTTTCGACTTTAACCCGCCATTGGCAGCCAGCCAAGACTTCTGGCTCCGCGTGGGCGATCAGCTGAAGGTCAGTTGGGCACAGTATGCCCTGCTCAACACGCATCGCGGGGCCACATGCAACTTCGAGGGCGTCACCGACAATAACACCCTCAATCATGACAATTGCAGCCTGTGCACTTATTGTCCGTGGAATTACTGCGGCATGCTTCCGGTATTCACTGAAAATGCCGTACCCACGCTGCTGCCGCATGACGCGATGATGGCGCAGTCAACGCTCACGCCGATGCGTATAGACCCCGTCCGGGATACCGGTTGCGCAAGTAACGGTGGTTTCATCTTTAGCCCGCCGAGTAATGCGACCTATGAGCTTAAAGCGACGAACATCGCGGATGAACCGACCATCATGGAGACGCACGTCTTTGTGCTCCAAAGCGGCGCGGGGCAGGTGGTGCAGTATCTAATACAACCGCTCGCCCAGGCGGGCGTGACGGATGCCACCTTTTATAGCGGCACGGTTCCCAGCGCTCCTATCCTCTCGGATAATTTCAACACCACCGTGCACATTAGCAAAGCGCGTATCTTGAAAGGGCAATCGGACACAGACCCGCTCACAGGCAAGTTGCGGCTGAAGGATGCCAGCCCGGTGCATCCTTCGCGGTTGGTGTTCATCCCAACCTATCAAGGGGACGCTGTCTATAGCCACGACGCCACGCGCTGCTATGCCAACACAAACACGGATGGCGATTTAGACCTTACCAGATGCCGCTCTTCTTACAACAACGCGGGGAGCAATTCCCTGCCCGCTACACCTACCTATCTGGCGACCGACCCGGCGCAATTGCTCACGTGGGTAGTTGAATTCAAGTCGAGCGAAGGCGGCGTGACGCCGACGCTCGCCGCGGGTGAAGTCTTGGCTATCGAATTTACGATTGAAGCGAATTAAGGAGGCCGCGATGAAGCCGAACCTGTTTCGAGTGTCGTGCATTGTTCTGTTAGCGGCTTTGAGTTGCGCCGCCTCCGGCTGCGACCCGGACTTCTACCTTTCCGAATCTGAAGCCGCCGCTTACACCGGTTTGTTCGCCAACGAATCGAGCGCCAATAATTTTATCAGCACGAACCTGCCCGGTCAGACGCTCGACGTCCAGTTTGACAACAGCAGCCAGCCGCCGGCCATTCGCAGCACCAACCTGGTGACGCTGATGCGCAATTACACGACGCTCGGAATGGTCGAAGGCTTCAATCAACAGGTACGGCTTGACCGGCTCAACACTCAATTGCAGACGCAGATGGAGCGATACATTAGAAGCAAGCTGCAAATCTATCAAGGAATCAGTAATGCCGGCGTGCGTTTGACTCAACTCACCTCCGTGCAGATCAATTTTCAGAACAGGCCCGCCTTCACCTTTCATCCTGAGCGCCAGTCCATCGCTTTCAACCTGACCGTGAACCTAACCATCAACGGGACGATTCAGATCGACGCCTTAGACCCTGTGACGAACTTCTTATTTAATGTCAATGGGACTTATCCGCTCATCATATCTGTCAACAATCTAAACCTGAGTGGCGAGGCTGTGCTCTCTACGCCCTTTGCCGACGCCGCCGAGATCGGCTTTAACCTGACGCCGACCCCCGGCACGATCAGCGTCCTAGACGGCGGCTCGTCGTCCGTGCCCGGCGTCGTCAAAGACGGCATCGCCAATCTCATCCGGCAACAACTGTCGCAACCTCTCAAAGAGAATTTCACGCAGCGCTATACCTATTTCGCCGTGACAGGCTTGGGTCTCACGCAAACCACGGCCCGAACGCCCGGCGCGTTGCTCTATACTTATCAGGCGCGGCCCGAAAGCGCGAAGCCCATGATGCACATCGTCGCGCGCGCGGCGGACGGCAAACTTTACCACCTGCGGAAGACCGAAGGCGGGCGCAGCCTCATCAACACCGTGCAGCCTTTTCCGAGCCTGCAAACGCGCGTTGAGAACGAACCGGCGCTCTTCGCCTCAGCCACAGACCAGTTGGAGTTGGCGGCCACGACGACGGCCGGCGATCTTGTCTATGCGCACTGGCGCGACGAGACATGGGTTAATCAAACCACCTTCGCGCCGCAGAACTCGTCCTCGACCGCCGGATACAACGGCAAGCCTGCGCTGGTCGCTTCCGCGCCGGGGCAGGTCGAGATCATCGCCCCGGGGCGCAACGGCGGACTGTGGCATCTGCGTCGCGTCAATGGACAGTGGTACACGCCGGCGGCGATTCCTATCATCGACGCCCCGAACGTCCGCAGCGTGCCCTATCGCGACCCGGTCGCCGTCCTGAAGGGCAACAAGGTGGTCGTCGTGTTTGTTGACTATACCAGCCGGCTGCAAGCCATCGTTTACGATCTGGAGTCTAGTGTCTGGGGGCAAGCGACGCTCATTCCGACGCAGGAGTTCATGGGCTATGCGCCAGCCGCGGCGGCGAGCGGCGACGGGCGCGTTGACGTGGTCTATGTTGGCACAAGCGGCACGCCTTATCATCGCGTGCTGGAGATACAGGCGGCGAGATTTTCGTCGGGCGTGCCGCAGACGGGTATCTCTATCGTCGGCGGTGAAACGAACATCGGCGGCGTGGTTAACGCCGCGCCCGCGCTGGTCTGCTCCAGCTACAAGCAGCTCGACCTGATCGGACGCGGGACGGACAACCGTCTTTACCATAACCACTTCGCCGGGCCATCTTCGCCTGGGGGCTTCGTTGATGGGCGTTGGATCGCGCAGGGCTGGCAAGGATGGGGCGATTTGAACGGAAACTTTTCTGGCACCCTTACCTTGTCGGGCGGGCGCATGACGGCGTTCGCTGCCGCCTCGACGCACACAGGCAAAGTCGCTTCGGTCTCCATCACGCAACCCAGCGCGCTCGACAACAACACGCAGCAACTTCTCTATTACAACAGCTACAACAGCGAAAGCTACGGCACACAGCCTTGGAACACAGTCCTCTGGCGCGGCTATGAACAGACGGGCCAGCAACGCTTCATCGGCCAACCCGCTCTGGCGTTGACCGACAGGAATTTCGCAGTGGCCTACGTGGACAACAACCTGACGGTTCAATGCGCGCGCGCGCCAGAGAGCAACGGCGCGGCTTTCGCTGGCATGGACAACAGCACACAGGTCAGCTATTCGACGCCGGTTGATCCGGCCCTGGTCTCCTCCGTACCGGGACAATTGGATGTGCTGCTGGTCGGGACTGATGGCCGCTTGCGCCACATCCGCCGCGGTGATCGCGGCGGGAGTCTCACGACGCTACTGAGCGCGCCGTCGGGCGTCACGTTTCGGGCGCAGCCTGCGGTCGTCGGCTATGGCAACGGGCAACTTGAAGTTGTCGCGGTCGGCAGTAATAGCGCGCTCTATCACTGGCGCTTTCAGAATGGCAGTTGGAGCGGTGCTACACAATTGAGCGGCACAGTCCTGTCGCAACCCGTGTTGGTCCACTTGGGCGCGGGGCAACTGGTGACGCTGGCGGTCGGGACAAACCAGCGACTCTGGCTTTGGTATTTCTCCGGCGGCGCATGGTCGAATTCTAGACAGGTCTCAACCAGTTTCCTCATCAATCAGAATCTCTTCGGCCCCTTGGCGGCTTCGAGTTGGGGTGAAGGCTCGATTGATCTGGCGCTGGTTGAAGCGCAGACAGGTGTGCTCTATCACGGCCGGCTCGGCGGAGTCACCATCACCGGCATCGCCTTCAGTTTCGCGCTGACGCCGGGACGCGCCTTTACCAGTCTCGGAGGCAATGTCATTGACACGCCGGTGTTGACGGCGCTGAGCGCCACCCGTCTTAACATTCTGGCCGTCGGCACTGAGCACGCGCTTTATAGCAACTGGTCATCGCTTGACACTGCCAGCAGCGTCGGCATCAATCAAGCTCCGCCCATCGTGTGGAGCGGGTACAATTATCTGGGCGGGCTTAATGTGTTGCTTGGCGGGGTTGCTAAAGCTGGCGCGAATGAGTTGACAGCCATTGGCGCTGATACAAGCGGGCGTGTCCTGCGCAGTCGTTATGCGGGCGCGAAATGGATGCAGTTTCAGCCCATCATCGGACAAAACCCGCAGACCCAGCTCAACCCGCCGCACTATCGCCCGGCTGTGGCAGCTTTTGGTAATTAACAAGAGTCGCGCACGTTTCTTTGAGTAGGAGAGTCAGGCGTGCGTGCGTTGCAAGGCGAGATGACTAATCATCTGGGCTATGAGAAGCGCGCACCGGTAGTGCCATTTAAGGATTCTGATCAAGCTGGCTGAAGCGTTGCTACGTCAGTGCCCAACATAATCACCCTTCCACGCTCCACGCCGCTTTTCTAACACCAGCGACGGTCTAACGGTAGGCGACTATCTACTAGACGCAAGCTTAGTAATCTATCGCAGCATTCGGTCAAACGCCCTGAAGTGTTGTTCGGTTGGCACCACTTACAGGCGTCAAGTAGATAATCGCCCAAATCAAAATCTGTACTTGATATTGAGCCTGTTGCTGCGCACACCTTCAATTACCTTGTGCCGCCAACTGAGCTTTTGGGCAAAGCCGCATCAGAACGCAAACTTGAGCGAGAACTGAATGCGGCGGGCGGACGTGACTGTATTGGTCGCTTGCCCAAAGCCGGGCGCTTCCAAGTACCGGACGGGGATGCCGTAGTTCGCCCGGTTGATGAAGTTGAACACGTCCAGGCGGAAGCTGAAGGCGCGCTGCTCGCCCCAGGGAACACGTTTGCTGAGCGCGGCGTTCAGATCGAGCACGTTGCCGGCGCGGAAACTGTTCCGCCTGACGCGCCCGTTCTGCCCGATGGGCGCAAGTAGTGTCAAGGGATCGCCCGTGAGGCGCACCGGCTGACTACGATTACCCGTCAAGACGATGCCGCTGGTCGTGTTCAACCGATCCGTCAGGTTACCGTCGAGGTTTACGTCGAAGATCGAATTGACCGTGAAGGGCTGCCCCGTCTGGAAGCTGCCCAGGGAAGCCAACTGCCAGCCGCCCAACAGCGCTTTGACTAACTCACCGTGCTGGTTGAGCGCGGGCAGATCGTAGATGAAGTTGTAAGCGAAGCGCTGGCGCACGTCGAAGTTGGCGGGCCCGCGCTCGGCGGCGAGATTCAGACTGTCTTGCGGGAGCGACGATGCGCCGGCGAGGTCGAACACGTCCGACACGTCGTCGTTAGCGTGCGCGAATGTGTAGGCGGCCTGCAACTGAAGGCGGCGGGCGAGGCGACTGCGCAGTTGTAGTTGCAGTGAGTCGTAGGTAGAACCCGCAGTTGTTTCAAAACGATTGACCACACCGACACCGGCAACGGGCCGGCCGCCAACAAAACTATTGCGCTGCGGCGAAATGCGTGTGCCCGGTGGTAGGGTCAGGCCGAGAAAGACCGGGGACGCGCCGAATTCCGAGAAGACATTCGCCGCAAAGATCAAGGGGACGATGAACGCCTCTTGCCCGAGATTGGGCGTGCTGAAGCGTAGCAAATGACGGCCGCGTGTGCCGACGTAAGCGGCAGACACAACCAAATCTCGACCTAATTGCTGATCGAGTGTGACGCTGTAATGATGCGCTAGAGGAGTCTGTAACTCCTGCGCCGGGATGGTGAAGCCAAAGCTGCTCTCCGGCGGAAAGGTGCCACCGGCTGTGCCGAACCGGCTGAACAAACTGACCAACTGGGCAAACGAAAGCGCGGGGTTCAGCGTGTTGAGTGTGCCCGGTTGCACGACCGGCGTGCCGTTGAGGGTTGACAGTTGTGGGTTAGTTAATTGATAGGGGAAGCAGTTTGTAAAGAGGATACCACCGACCGGATCGCGGCCGGGCCGGCACGGGCCGTTGTTCGGCACACGACCGGGCACGCCGGGGACGAAAGTAAAATTGGGCAAGCCCCCGCCCGCGAGATCAATTGTCAGAAAATTCGGGTAGACGTTGCGTGACTGACTGACCACTGCGCCAAGTATCTGATCATAGAAGAGACCGTAACCGGCGCGCACGACGGTCAGGTGGTCGCGCCCGAACAGGTTCGGCGCATAGGCAATGCTGACGCGCGGCGCGAAGTTGTTGCGATCAGGCTCGAAGATGCGCGTGCGGTTGCCGATGAAGTTGCGCACGCCGGGCAGGAGCGCTAACGATGGATCATTGAACGTCTGTTCGATGCGGTTCTGTGTCTCGCGCGGCGGCGTATTGTATTCGTAGCGCAGGCCGTAAGCGAGCGACAGTGTGGGCCGGATGCGCCACTGATCCTGCCCGTAAAAATTCAACTGATAATAGCGCAGATTAATGCCGGACTCGCCGCCGACAGCGAGCGTCTGCGTAAACCCGCTGGCGGCCTCGGTCGCAGCAAAGCTGACGGCGGGAATAAAGCTGCCGGTGAAGGCCAGACTATCGAACTGGCCCGTCTGAAAGTCGTAGTTGCCAGCCAGTTGAGGCGCACCGCTAAAGGTCACGCGCGGGCGTGAGTTGCGCGGCAGTTGGCTGTTGAGTTCCGAGCGGCGCGTGTCTACCCCAAAGACATATGCGTGGCGACCGGCCCGCATCGTCAACTCGTCCGCGACTTGATAAGTATTGTTGACGCGCCGCTGGGGAAAGTTGAACACGTCCACGCCGACGGGACTGAAGCCTGCGATCTGCACTTGCCCGATTGGCCCTGTGCCCGCTTCGCTCGTCGCGGCCGCGGGATCGCTTGTATAACGCACCGGGCCGGTATTGGGCGTAGTCCGGCCCGCGCTGTCTATATTGGGCAGTACGGAATTGAGCAGCAGCGGAGCATTCAAAAGAAACGGCGTGTTCAGGAGACTGCTCGGCCGCAAGAAGGGATCGCGCACTTCGCGGAAGTTGAGACGCGTGCGCCCATAGGAGAGGCGGACTTGATTGAACGTGGGTCGCGTCGTGTTCGCGCCGCTCAATTCGCTATTGAAGAAGAAGGAGTTGTTCTGCGTGCGGATGCGCGGCTCAAGGCTAGAGAAGAGCGCGCCGCCCGTCGTCGGGATGATGCGCCAATCGTCCGTGAAATTATAGCGATTGGTCAATGCCTGTTGCCGGCCGTGGATGCGGAAGTTGGCGTCGAACTTGGCGGACGCGACCTTGCCCTGTGCGCTCGCGGGCAGCGTCTGCGTAAATGTGTTCGCGCCGTAGACGCCCTGCGGATTGTTGGGAAAGGGAAAGAGACTAAAGATGGCGTCGCCGCGCGCCGTGGTGGGGAAGGCAAAGACAGTGCCCGCTTGCGTCGGCGTCGGATTTTGGAAGACCCCAGTCGCGCCGGTGCGATTGAAGCCGCGCTCTGCGACGGTGGGTACGGCGAAACTGGCCTCCTGCGTAGCGTTAATAATGTAGCCTTCGGCTGAGGCGAAGTAGAACATGCGCGGCGGCTTGTCGGGGCCGCGTCGGTGCTCAAGCGGCCCGCCAAGGACGAAGCCGACGTGCCCGAAGGTGAACGAGTCTTTGCCGCCGCTCCCATTCCGCACAGTGATTGGTGTCCCATTGAGCAAGACCGGTTGATTGTTGCCCGCCGTCAAGGCCATCACGCCGTTGCCGAAATTCGTATCGAACGGATTACGTGCATTGAGTTGACTTGAGTTGAAAAAACCATAGACCGCACCGTGCGTAGCTGCCCCACCCGACTTCGAGACGGCATTGACTTGCGCGCCGATGTTGCGCCCAAACTGCGCAGGCGCTAAGAGCGTGATTGCTTGATACTCTTTCACCGATTCAAGCGGCTGCGAGTTCAACGCGACGAAGCCTTGTCGTCGCACGCCGATGTCCTCGTCGTTATTGTCCGAGCCATCAACCGTAAAATTATTGGCCCGCGATCTTAAGCCGTTGACGGCGAACTGGCCCGCACTGCCGACGCCTGCGCCGACGCCGGGGCCGGCCACTGTGCCTAAGGTCTGTGGTGGCGGCGCGACGCCGGGCAGCAGCAAGGTCAGCTCATCAAAGGTGCGCACCACGGTGCGCCCGCCTAACGGTAGCGTGGAAAGTTCTTCTTCCGTGAATGCGCCGCCATGGCTTGCGTCGCCCGCATTGATGCGAGCACGTACATCTATATCCTCCGCTGAGAGCGTCGGACTAGCGGTGGGCGTTGGGCTAGTAGTAGGCGATGGACTTGTCGGCGTCGGGGTCGCAAGTGGCCCGGTTGGCGCAGGGTCGAGCGCGACGGGCACGGGCACGACTTCGCCCGTGCGTGTGATGAACAGACGCTGCTGCACTTCTCTGGTAACGAAGCCGGGCGCGGAGACGCGGATCGTATAGACGCCGGGTGCAAGCAAGCCTTGATAGAAGCGGCCGCGCGTGTCCGACGTGCGATGATAAGTCTGCCCCGTCTGCTGATTGATGATGAGGGCGGTCGCGCCGGCAATCGCTGCGCCCGTGTCCGTGTTCGTCACCGTGCCCTCGAACGCGCCGGTGACAGTATCTTGCGCTACGACCGGCCCAAGCGGCAGCAGGCAAACGAAGAGCGATAAGATCAGGGCCGGCAGTTGTTGCGTGTATGGGCGAGGTCGCATCTGCATATCCATCTTTCTGTTTCAGGACGATTGTTTGGCGTAGCGGCTAACGAGAATGTGGCCGAACAACACCTGTACGCTGCGGCGGCGAAAGCCGTCAGCCTCCAGCAGGCGGACAACTTGATTCTCACCGGAGATGAGCACCCAGACGTCGGAGGCCCCGCCGAGCACTTCATCCAAACTCCGCTCGGCCAATTGATCAGCGAGCCATTTGTATCTTAGGACTTTAGCATCGCGCTGACCGTAATAGGCCAAGGCTAAGGGGATCGAGTTTACGCCCTCGACCAACAGCGTCGGCTGAACGGGGCCCGTCGTCTGTTGCTCGATGAACCGCGCCATCTCTTTGTGTCGATCGGGCTTCGGCCGCAACTCGCCGCGCCCCGTCCAATAAGCAGCCGGAGCCAGACAGACGACCAGCGCCAAGACCGCCGCGAACTGCCACGAGTGCCGTTTGAGTTGCATGACGCCCGCCGCCATAAGCAGGTAGAGCGCTGGTGTGATCAGCATCCAGTAGCGCGTGATACTGATCGCGTGCGCGGCCAGCATTTTGTCCAGCAACAACATCCCCGCCAGCGGCAGGATAAGCCATGAGCAGAGCAGCAAGAGCGTGTCCCGGCGCGCACGCACAGACCAGAGGCCGAGCGCCAGCAAGGCGTAAGCGAGACCCACGCTCAGCCAGCCGAACGAAAGCTCCGGCACGGCGATCAGCTTGGTGAGCTTGTCCGCCACCGTCGCGCCCAATGCCGCGCCGGTCAACTCCCCGTGTACCCAAGCGATCACCTCCGTCGAAGCCTGCCGTTGGCTGAGGCCGACGAGTAGCCACGGCCCGCAGGCCAAGGCGATAGCAATCTGTGTTAGCAGCCAAGCTCGCTTGTGCGCGCGCCCAAGGGGCGCGGCAGACCAGATGAAGAGCGTCTGCGCGGCTAGAAAGAACACATACTCGTAATGCGTATATAGGCCCGCAATGGAGAGCAGCGCATAGAGCAGTAGAGACAACTTGGACGTGGAGGCATGTTTATGGGCCAACGCGAGCAGATAAGTCGAAGCAACGGCCAGCAGGATGAGCAGCGCATACATGCGCGCCTGTTGGGCGTAATAAACCTGCTCCGGCATGAGACCCATAATCAGCGCTGCCACCAGCCCGACCCAAGGGGTGAACAACTCCTGACCCAAGCGGAAGAGGAAGAAGACGGCGAGCACGCTCCAGAGCACTGAGGGTAAACGCAGTGTCCCTTCGGCTGTGCCGAACGCTGCCAGCCAGTAGTGCATGAAAAAGAAATAGAACGGCAGATGCACGTTCCGCGCGAGTACGCCCGTTACTGCCTTTAAGCCGTGCCCCGCTTCCGGCACCAAAAGCTGTTTGTATGCTTGCAGCGTGAGCGGCACCGGTGGCGGCGACCCGCCCGGCTCGGCGTGCAGGTAGACGTACTGATGCCCGGTTGCGGCCGGGATGGTGTAAAGCTCTTCGCACTCCAATCCTTGTTTGGTCAAGCCGTAGCATCTGACAAACAGGCTCGTGGCCAAGATGAGGAACAGCAATAAACGTATGCCCGCCGGGCCGTTCAACGCCGCTAGTGCGCGGAGCGGCTGGTTGAGCTGTGCATGCTGTGAGCGTGGCTTCATTCCTTGTTTGACTGTGCGCGGGTGCGGCCGCGGGATGGGCTTTATTAAGGTGTAGAAGACCCCGAATTTCAACGGCGCGCCCTCAAATACCTTACGAGCAGAAGAAAAGTCAAGAGATATATAACGCAACTGCTGCTGCCAAGCGGTGTGCGTGGTCGCGCGGGCGCATTTTGAGGCCCAGCCAGAAGAAACGTTTTGCCGCGCCGCTGCATAATAAAGAGGAAGTGATCGGCGATTATGTCTATCGTGGAGTGTAACTGCTTGGGGCACTCTGAAGCGCGGCTTACAGCGGTTGACTTTTTTTCGGCGCGTGCGTTATCGTTTGCGCTCTATTCGGCTGGTCGAAACCTCGTTTCTTGCCAACCTGAGGCCGCAAGTCCTAATCGCAGATGCTCGTAAGGTCGCGCTTGCTTCGCCTGCGATTATTAACACAGCTATTCTGCTAGTCTTGCCCAAATGCCATGGCTCGCAAGTAATAGCACGCAGCAGTCCACGGACATGAGTTATCGTTATCGAATAAGCGGCGGGTTGACTATCAAGTTGAACTGCACCGTTTAGTCTTAGCACGCACCGGCGTCACTCCAAATAAGAGGCGCACCCGCAGTGCCCCTCCAACCCAAGCCTGACTACAGGTCGTCCTTTGTAGCCGTGACCAAGGAGTTATCCCCCAATGCCCCGCTTCCTCTCAAATCGCACCCGTACTACGTCTGCTCTTGCGTTGCTGCTCGCTGTCGCCATCGGCGCTAGTTGGGCGGCTAGAACCGCTGCCACCGCCGGCAAGCCCGTGCCTAGTAAGGCCCAGACCGCCGGGCGCGGGGTCAGTGCCGACGCCGCGCAACGCAGCGCCCGCCAAGCCTACGGCCGCATGCCGCTGAGCTTCGAGGCCAATCAGGGGCAGACCGATCCGCAGGTCAAGTATCTCGCGCACGGGCCCGGCTACAATCTCTTCCTGACGCCGGATGAAGCCGTACTCGTGTTGCAATCAAGCCCTAGTCCGCAGTCTAACGCACCCCAAGAAGCAGAGGCCCAGACCGAGGGGCTGAATAACCACGAACGTCGTAGAGCGGCGGTCGCTAACACCGCAGTCGGTGCGGCCCGTGCAGCCACCGTGCTGCGCATGCAGTTGCTCGGCGCTAACCCGCATCCGACCGCGATCCGCGGTGACAGCGAGTTGCCCGGTAAGGTCAACTATCTCTTCGGCAATGATGCGGCGCAGTGGCGCACGAACGTTCCCACCTACGGCGAAGTCCGCTATGAACAGGTCTATCCCGGCGTGGACATGGTCTATTACGGCAACCAGCAGCAGCTTGAGTACGACTTCGTCGTCGCGCCGGGCGCGGACGCGGGCGTCATCAATCTCAACTACGCGGGCGCGCAATCCGTCCGGCCCGACGGTGCGGGCGGCCTCACGTTGAAGACCGCCGGCGGTGACCTGCGGCAGCACAAGCCAGTCATCTACCAAGAGGAGAAGGACGGCACGCGCAAGGAAGTAGCCGGGCACTACGTCCTCAAGGGCGACGGCCAAGTCGGCTTCAAAATATCGAAGTATGATCGTCGTAAGCCGCTCATCATTGACCCGGTGCTGAGCTACTTGTCGTTCGTCAACGCGGGCGGTAATGGCTTTGCCATCGCGGTCGATCAGTCTGGCTTCGCCTACATCACCGGAGCCATCACTATCGGCGGCAGTGTTTTCGACCTGCCGCCTACGCCCGGCGCATTCCAGACCGTGAGCGGCGGCGGCCAAGACGTGTTTGTGACCAAGATCAATCAGGCGGGCAATGGCGTCGTCTATTCCACGTTCCTCGGCGGCAGCGGCGATGAAGATGCCTACGGTATCGCGATTGACGGGCCTGGCAACGCCTACGTCACCGGCTACGCCTCGCCCGGCTTCCCAACGACGCCGGGCGCGTACAAGCCGACGCTGGCCATTGGCTTCGACGCCTTCGTCACGAAGCTGAACCCGACCGGCAGCGGTCTCGTCTATTCCACTTACTTCGGCGGCCTCAACTACGAAGAGTGCGACGGTATAACGGTGGACGCGGCGGGTAACGCTTACGTGGCCGGCATCACCGAATCAACCGATCTACCCACGACTGCGGGCGCGGTGCAGACGACAAACGGGGGCGGCGCAGACGCGTTCGTTGCCGAGTTCAATGCGACCGGTTCTAATCTGCTCTATGCCACGTACATCGGGGGCGGCGGCTTCGACTACGGTCTCAGCCTCGCGCTCGACAGCGCGAACAACGTTTACTTCGCCGGCCAGACCGGCTCGCTAGACCTCCCCAGTGCGCTCCAGCCCCCGAGCGGCACTGATCGCGGCCTCTTCAAGAGCACGAGCGGCGGCGGCACTTGGGTGCTCAGCCGGAACGGACTCACCACTGGCTTCATCAATGCGCTGGCAGTTGCTCCGAATAGCGCGTCCACTGTTTACGCAGGCACGCAGGGCGGCGTCTCGAAGAGTACTGACAACGGCGTGAATTGGGCCCCGACAGGTACGTTGTCAGGGGGCAACGTGGTAGCGCTGGCAGTCGATCCCACCAATGCCAACGTCGTCTATACCGGCTCGCCCTACGGCGTCTTTAAGACGACCAATGGCGGCAGTAGTTGGAGCGCCGTGAACAACGGCCTGATGTTGACAGGCGATCCGGGTCCGGCCTCTGTGCGCGCTCTCGCCATTGATCGCAACACCCCAACGACTATCTATGCTGCGGCCAACGGCAGCATGTTCAAGAGCACCAACGGAGGCGGGAGTTGGACACAAATCAACACTGGCCTGACCAGCTTCGGGATGCGGGCGGTGGTGATCGATCCGTCCAACTCCGCGACGATCTACGCCTTGAGCAGCACGCGCGTGCATAAGAGCACGAACGGCGGCGCTAACTGGACACAGATCACCACAGGACTGCCGAGCGTCAACACCTATCGCACGTTAGCTATCGATCCGCTCAGTCCCGCGACGCTCTACGTCGGCGGTGGCGTCGGCGTCTACAAGACGACTAATGGCGGTACCAACTGGAGCGCGGTCAACAACAATCTACTCCTGCCCTACACGGATAACGTCGGCCGTCTACCGTTTGTCGTCACGCTGGCCGTTGATCCGGTCACGCCTACCACCCTGTACGTGGGCGCGAACAACGGTGGTGCCATTGCGACTGGCGCTTTCCCCCTGACGGCCGTGCTCAAGAGCACGGATAGCGGCGCGAACTGGACGGCGGTAACGAGTGGCTTCAATAACCTAAACACAAGTGTGAACGCGCTCGTCATTGACCCGACCAACCCCGCGACCATCTATGCCGGCACCTTCGGCGACACCGAAGCCTACGTGCTAAAGCTGACGCCCGGCAACCCGACGCCGCTCTTCTCAAACTATCTAGGCGGGTCGCGCGCTGATGCGGTGTTTGGTGTGAAACTCGACAGCTTCGATAACCCTTACTTCGTGGGCCGTACCAACTCGGCCAATTTCCCCGTGACCGCCGGCGCATACCAGACCACACTGCGCGGGGTATCCGACGCCTTCATCGTCAAGCTCAATGCGGCCAACAACACGCCGGTCTTCGCCACCTATCTCGGCGGCAGCGGCACCGAGGACGGGCACGGCATCGCGCTCGACCAAGCGGGCAATATCTATGTAGCGGGGCGCACGACCTCGGCTGATTTCCCCGTCACTGTTGGCGCGTTCCAGACCAAGATCGGCAACCCCAGCGACGCGACCAAGAGCGACGTGTTCGTGACGAAGCTCAACCCGGCCGGCAACGCCTTGAGTTATTCGAGCTATCTGGGCGGCGCGGGCGATGAAGCTGTATCGCCGTTCAATCTGCAACTGCTCAACAACATCGGACTCGACGCCTTCGGCAATGCCTACGTCGTGGGCATTACTTCTGACAACGGCACCTTCCCCGCGTTTGGCCTTGCTAACGCCTTCGGTGGCGGCATCGGCTCTAGCGGCACGTTCGTCGCCAAGATCGCCGCCAACGCAGCGTCCTTCAGCATCACGGGTCATCTGACCACCACCGGCGCACTACCCATCGCCAACCAGTCTGTCGAGGCCACAGACGCGAGCGGTCGCACCATCCGCACCGGCCGCACAGACAGCAGCGGCTATTACGAATTGATTAGCTTGCTGCCGGGCGACTATATCATCACACCCGATAAGTTCGGCGCTGCGGGGGAGTTCAACTTCGCGCCCGTGTCGCGCACCTTCAATGGGCTGAACTCGGATCAGACGGCCGACTTCGTCGGCACGCCGCTCTATACCATCGGGGGGCAAGTGAAGGATCAGGCTACGGGCCTCGGCGTCGTCGGTGTGACGGTGACGCTGAGCGGCTCAGCGTCCGGGACTTCCGTGACTAGGTTCGACGGCCAGTACCAGTTCAACAGCCTCACATCGGGTGGCACCTATACAGTCACGCCGGCCAAGGCCGGCTACACCTTCAACCCGGTGAGCCAGACGTTCCCCAATCTCAGCACCAATACCGGCATCAACTTCATTACGCCCTCGGCCCACTTCTATACCGTGTCGGGCCAAGTCGTGGACGGGAGTGCGGTCGGGGTTGGCGGGGTCGCTATCTCACTATCTGAAAGCAACGACGCTACGTTTGTTGCCCCGGCGACCACGAACGCGAGCGGCAATTACAGCATCCCCAACGTGCAGTCCGATCTGACTTACTTTGTCGTCGCGCTCAAGCCGCGCTTGACCTTCACGCCGTACATCCCGACCATCGGCAACTTGGCAGGCCCGACGACCGTCAACTTAACGGCCGCAGCCGCGACCGGCTTAAACGGCAAGATTGCTTACACGCAGGCCAATCAGCCGGCCCCCAACGGCACAAGCTTATATGTAGCAAATGCTGACGGCACGAACGCGACAAACATCAATAACGATTTGTCCTTCAGCGAACACCCGAGTTGGTCGCCCGATGGGACGAAGCTCGCGTTCGACAGTGACCGGGGCGATCCTATCAACTTCACCAGCGACATTTTCACCATCAACGCTGATGGCACGGGGCTGGTGCGCGTGACTAACACCGCCAGCAGTGAGGTCGCGCCCGCATGGTCAACGGATGGCGCGAAGATCGCCTACAACACCGATTGCAGCAGCGCTGACTTAACGCCCGTCGATATTTACACCATCAATCCAGATGGCAGCGGCCGCAAGCAACTGACTAACACTCAGGTGGTCGACGGACTTCCGGGCTGGTCGCCCGACGCGACGAAGCTCACCTTCACCCGCACGGCTGACTCTGATTGCAGCGGCAGCGAGGCGCATATCTGGACGATGAACGCCGATGGTAGCGGGCAGACGCAACTGACCACCGGCACGAGCAATCTGGATATCAACTCGGTCTGGTCGCCCGACGGCACGAAGATCGCTTTCGCGCGCGAAACGAATAATCTCCGCGAACAGCTTTATGTCATGAACGCCGACGGGACGGGCGTGACCAACCTGACGCCGTTTATTGAAAACGTTTTCCGGATCACTTGGTCGCCCGACAGCACTAAGCTGGCGTTCGAGGCCCAGGGGCCAATTGGGGGGCTAATCTTAGTAATTAACGCCAACGGTACGGGGCTGACGCAGATCAGCGATCCGACGCAAGCCAGCTTCGATCCCGACTGGCAACCGGATCAGACCTTGCAGCCCGCCAACATCGGCGGGCAGATCGTGGACACGAATGGCGTCGCTATTAGTGGCGCGACCGTCTCGTTGAGCGGCACGCAATCCGGCTCGACGACGACCGACGCCAACGGCTTCTACTCGTTCCGCAACATCACGCGCAACGGCAACTACACGGTCACGCCCACGCTCGTGGGGCGCGTCTTCAGCCCCGTGCAGCAGAGCATCAATAATCTGCTCGGCACGCGCGCGGCTAACTTCAGTTCTGCCGCGCTGACCGTGAGTGTGAGCGGGCGCGTGTTGGACGCGAACAACCCGACGGCGGGCTTGAGCGGTGTGACCGTGACGCTGTCCGGCTCGGCGGGCGGCACGACCACCACCGACGTGAACGGCAACTACTCGTTCACGGGGCTTGCGTTCGGCGGCAACTACACCGTCACGCCCGCGCGCACGAACTACGAGTTCGAGTCGCCCGCGCAGACGTTCAGCAACGTGCAGTCAAACCGCACGGCCGATTTCATGGCCACTTTGGTCTTTGTCATCTCCGGGCGCGTCACCGACGGCGCGACCGGCGCGGGCGTGAGCAACGTGACTATCACGGTCTCCGGCACACGCACAGTTGTCACGACGACCGATCAGACCGGCAACTACGCGGTCACCATCGCAGCCGGTGGTACATACTCCGTCACGGCTACGAGTCCGTACAACGTCTTCACGCCGCCGCGCGCGGACTTCCCCAACTTGAGCGCGCCGCAGACGGCCAACTTCGTCACCTTGCCGACGGCCACGCCGACGCCCACGCCGCCTTTGAGTGACAACTTCAACACGCCCGTGCGCGATCCGGAGAAGTGGAATCTCGGCACGGTTTCGCAAGACCCGGCGGCGGTCGATCCGCTCATCCCGGTCGTGCAGCGCGCCGGTCATCTTGAGATCACACCGCGCCCGAACGTGGGCGGCGAGCACTACAACGGCTACGTCTCCGTGCGCCCGTTTGATCTGAGCGGCGGCACGGCGGGCGTCGAAGCGGTGCAGACCACAACCTCGAACGCCGAGACTATCTTCGGTCTCGGCAGCGACAGCCAGAACAACTACCGCTTCGTCGTCACCTCAGTCGGCAACGCTTCGGCCAGCGTCAAAGCGCAGTTGGCACGCTCTGGCTACCATTGGATCTTGACTGAAACCGGCGCGCTAGTGCTGGTCTTCCAAGTGCGGGTCGGCGGAGTGGTCACGCAGGAAGTGATCCCCTACGACCCAACCGCCCATCGCTTCTGGCGCGTCCGCCACGATGCGCCCGTTAACGCCATCCTGTTCGAGACCAGCCCCGATAACAGCGCCTTCACCGAACGTTATCGCAAGGTCTTGGACAAGAGCGTGTCGGCTCTGGCCGTAGAGTTGACCGCCGGCACAGCCACACCCACTGCCGGCGGCGGCACGGCTATCTTCGACAACTTAAACATCTCGACCAGTAGCATGGAGTTCTCTGCGGCCACCTTCACGGCCCCTGAGAACGTGACGGGCGCGACGCTGACGGTCACGCGCACGGGCAACGTGGCGGGGCCGGCCACAGTGGACTATACAACGGTGGATAACCCGGCCAACGTGCGCTGCGACGACACCGTGAACAATCACGGCTCATCCTACGCGCGCTGCGATTACGCCACCTCTGTAGACACGTTGACGTTCGCGCCCGGCGAGACGCAAAAGTCTTTCCGGATTCCGATCATTGATGACGTGTTCGTTGAAGGCGACGAGACGATCCGCGTCATCCTCCGCAATCCGACGGGCGCGGGGCTAGACGCAGGCATCGGGGCGGCCACGCTGACTATCATTGATAACGACACGACCCTCAACGCACCCAACCCGGTCTTCACCAGCCCGTTCTTCATCCGCCAGCAGTACCTTGACTTCCTCTCGCGCGAGCCTGACGCGGGCGGCTTCAATGCTTATCTCAACCTGCTGAACAACTGCCAAGATGTGAACAACATCGATCCGAATGCGCCTTCGGCCGCTTGCGACCGCATCACCGTCAGCGCCGCCTTCTTCGGCTCGCCGGAGTTCAAGCTCAAGGGCTTCTACGTCTTCAACTTCTATCAGGTCGCCTTCAACGGGCAACTGCCGGCTTACGCCGACATCATCCCGGACATGCGCGCGGTGACGGGGCGCACCAGCGCCGACACATTCCAGAAGCGCGCCGCCTTCGCCACGAACTTCTCACGCCGGCAAGCGTTCCGTGACCTCTACGATGCCAAGTCGGATACGGAGTACGTCGCGGCGCTCTTGGCCCGCTACAACCTGACGCAGATCACCACGCCCGACCCGGCCAACCCCGAAGGCACACAGACTATGACGCTGACGGCTAATCAGATGAGCAGCCAGTTGACGGCGCAGACGCTCACGCGTGCGCAAGTGCTGCGCGCCATTGTGCAGAGCAGCGAAGTCAGTAACGCCGAGTTCAACCGGGCCTTCGTCGCCATGCAGTACTACGGCTACCTCAGGCGCAAACCCGAAACGGGCGGCTACAACGCGTGGCTCAACTACCTGCGAGATCACCCGGACGACTTCCGCACGATGGTCAACGGGTTTATGAACTCGACCGAGTACCGCATCCGCTTCGGCGCGGGCCAGTAACCAGTGTGGTGGGCGACGCGAGGGCCAAGGCCGTCTTCGCGTCGCCCCAATACTGTCGTTTGCTTGCGCCCCACTCTTTCCGCCGGGACGGCGGGAAACCAGTAAGGCCCCTCAATTACTCATTGGAGAAGATTGGAAATGTCCGCTTCATCTCCTCGCAACAATTGGCTTTGTCTGCTCCTCGCGGCCTGTGTGCAATTCGCTTCGCTCCCGCTGCCCGCGCACGCATCCGTGCCGACAGGGCCGCACCAGCGTGGCGTCAGCGCACACTCGGCCGTTGCCGTCGTGCCGCAGAAATTATCTGAGGGCGACAAGTCGCCCTCAGGCCCGCAGTCCGGCGGGTTGATCATTAGCGAGTTCCGCCTGCGCGGGCCGAACGGGCCGAACGACGAGTTCGTCGAGTTGTATAACAATAGCGCCGCGCCGCTGACCGTCAATACCACGGACGGCTCGTCTGGCTTCTCCGTAGCTGCCTCGGACGGTATTGTGCGCTTCATCATCCCGAACGGCACGGTCATCCCCGCGCGCGGGCATTATCTCGGCGTGAACAGCGAAGGATACAGCTTAGGCGCGCAGGCGACCAGCGACATCAGCTACACGGCGGACATCGCGGACAACGCGGGCATCGCCCTCTTCCGAACGGCAGAGGCGGCAAACTTCACCCCGGCGAACCGGCTCGACGCGGTCGGCGCGGTGTCGGAAAGTGACGCGCTCTATAAAGAGGGAGTGGGCTACCCGGAGGTCTGGCCGGAGTCAGTAAGCCATAGCCTATATCGTGATCTGAGCGGGGGCACACCGAAGGACACGGACGACAATGCGGCGGACTTCCTGTCTACCACACGAGACGGCCTGAGCGATGGTGCGGGGGGCAAACTCGGCGGGCCGAGTCCAATGAGTTTGCGCGGCGGTGGAATCCGGCCCGCCGCATGCAGTTCGCTGAGTTTTACCAGAACAGACTTCGCGGCGGGGACGCAACCTCAATCCGTCGCGATTGGAGATTTCAATGGCGACGGCAATAGTGATCTAGCGGTGGCGAATCAGTCTTCCAACAACGTCTCGATCTTGCTCGGCACAGGCACGGGCAGCTTTAGTGCGGCCACTAACTTCGCTGTCGGGACTGCTCCTCAATCCGTCGTGATTGGAGACTTCAACGGCGACGGCAAAAGTGATCTGGCGGTAGCTAATTCCAACTCTAGCAGCGTCTCGATCTTGCTCGGCACAGGCACGGGCAGCTTTAGTGCGGCCACTAACTTCGCTGTCGGGACTACTCCTTTATCCGTCGCGATTGGAGATTTCAATGGCGACAGCAATAGTGATCTAGTAGCGACGAATTTCAATTCCGACAACGTCTCGATCCTGCTGGGCACAGGCACGGGCAGTTTCGGTGCGGCCACCAACTTTGTTGCCGGGACTGCTCCTCAATCCGTCGTGATTAGAGACTTCAACGGTGATAGCAATAGTGATCTAGCGGTGGCGAATCAGTCTTCCAACAACATCTCGATCCTGTTCGGCACGGGCACCGGCAATTTTGGTGCGGCCACCAACTTCGCTGTTGGGACTACCCCTGTATCCGTCGCGATTGGAGATTTCAATGGCGACGGCAATAGTGATCTGGCGACGGCAAATTACACTTCCAACAACGTCTCGATCCTGCTGGGCACAGGCACGGGCAGCTTCGGTGCGGCCACCAACTTCGTTGCCGGGGCTGGCCCTCGAGCCATCGCAATAGGGGATTTCAACGGCGACAGCAAAAGTGATCTAGCGGTGGCGAGTCAGCAGTCCAGCAACGCCTCGATCTTGCTGGGCACGGGCACGGGCAGCTTCGGTGCGGCCACCAACTTCGCTGTCGGGGATACTCCTCAATCCGTCGCAATTGGCGACTTCAACGGCGACAGCAAGAGTGACCTAGCGACGGCGAATTTCAGCGTCGGCAACATCTCGATCCTGCTCAATTCTTGTGTCGATTCGGCCCTCTCCGTCAGTAACACCAACGACAGCGGCGCGGGCAGCTTGCGGCAGGCCATCCTCGACGCTAATGCCACGACAGGCACACAGACCATCACCTTCAACATCGGCAGCGGTCTCCAGACCATTAACCTCCTCTCGCCGCTGCCCACGATCACCGATCCAATCATCATCGACGGCACGACGCAGCCGGGTTTCAGCGGCACGCCCCTGATCGAGATCAACGGCGCGGGCGCGGGCGCGACCGGCTGCTTCGTAATACTAGGCGGGAGCAGCACGATCAGAGGGCTGGTGCTGAATCGATTCAGCGGCACCGTCATCCACATACAAACGGGCGGCGGCAATACGATTCAAGGCAACTACATCGGCACGAATGCCGCCGGCACGGCCGCCCTCGCCAACAGTGTCGGGGCAATATTCATCACCGGCTCGAACAACAACCTCATCGGCGGCACGACGGCGGCGGCGCGCAACGTCATCGCCGGCAATGGTAACGGCGTCAGCATGGTCAACGGCTCAACCGGCAATCAGGTACAGGGCAACTACATCGGCACGAACGCTGCGGGCACGGCTGTTATAAACAACAGCGGTACTGGCGTCGTTATCAATAGTGCCTCAAACAATGTGATCGGCGGCACGGCGGCCGGCGCGCGCAACCTGATCTCCGGCAACGGCGGCTATGGCGTTTTCCTTTTCAATGGCGCGTCGAGCAATCTGGTGCAGGGTAACTACGTCGGCACTGATGTCAACGGCACTGCACCGCTCGCCAACAGTGCAGGTGGTGTGGCGATCACCGCTTCTTCTAATAACACGGTCGGGGGCACGGCGGCCGGCGCGGGCAATCTCATCTCCGGACACACAAATGCCGATGTTGGCATTCTCGATGCTAGCAGCAGCAACACCGTACAAGGCAATTACATTGGCACGAACGCCGCTGGCACGGCTGCCATAGCCGCCAGCGGCGGGACGGGTGTTTTCATCCGTGACTCGGCCAACGATTTAATTGGCGGCACTACGCCTGCTGCGCGCAACATTATCTCCGGCAAATTCACCGGCATTAGCATCACCAACAGCGGCGCGACGGGCAATCAAGTACAGGGCAACTACATCGGCACGAATGCCGCGGGCACGGCCGCGCTTGCGAATAGCGGCGACGGTATCTTCATACTCGGCGGGGCGAATAACAACACCATCGGCGGCACGACCGCGGCCGCGCGCAATATCATCTCCGGCAACAACGGCAACGGACTCAGCTTCCGCGACACCGGCACGAGCAACAACACGGTCGCGGGCAACTACATCGGCACGGACGTTACGGGCACGGCGGCCATCGCGAACCAGCAGAGCGGCGTCGTCTTCGGCAACAACGCTGTGACTAACACGGTCGGCGGTACAGCCGCCGGCGCGGGCAACGTCATCTCCGGCAATCTGGGCGACGGCGTGAACACCGGCCTCTATGGCGGCGGCCCCGGCGGCAGCATTACCATTCAAGGTAATCTCATCGGCGTCAGCGCCAATGGCACGGCCGCGCTGGGCAATGGCGGGTTCGGCATACAGGTTAACAGCACACCGAACAACCTCATCGGCGGGACGGCGGCGGGCGCGCGCAACGTGATCTCCGGCAACAACTTCGGCGGCGTCATAGTGGGCGGCAGCACTGCTTCAGGGAACGCGATTCAAGGTAACTACATCGGCACTGATCCGAGCGGCACAGTTGCCTTAGCCAATAATGTTTTCGGTGTGCACATCTCCGATGCGCCGAACAACTTAATCGGCGGCACGACTGCCGCTGCGCGCAATATCATTTCGGGTAACACGGGCATCGCGGCCAACGGGACGGGACACGGCATCCAAATCGACGGGAGTAATGCCACTGGGAATCTCGTGCAGGGGAACTACGTCGGCATCGATGTCAGTGGCACGACGGCTGTCCCCAACGTGCGCTCCGGCATCTTTATTTTCAGCGGCGCGACCAGTAACACCGTCGGCGGTGCGGCGGCCGGTGCGCGCAACGTTATCTCCGGCAATAGTGTCCGTGCGCTCAACGGCAACTTAGACTTAGCCGGCATTGACATCCAAGGGAGCGGTAACACTGTTAGCGGCAACTACATCGGTACGAATGCCACCGGCACGGCCGCCATCCCCAACGGCAGCGGCGTGTCATTCTCCGGCTCAAACAATACGGCGACGAACAACCTGATCTCAGGTAATAGCCAGCAGGGCATTAGCGTCAGCAATGGCAGCGGCAATGCTATTCTGTCAAACTCCATCTTCTCCAACGGCGGCAACGGCATCTCGCTGCAAAACGGCGCAAATGGCGGCCAGCCAGCGCCGGTTATAACTAGCGCCTTCAACGTCGGCAGTACGACCGCGATCCAAGGCACGCTGACCGGCATAGCGAACACAAACTACACCGTACAGTTCTTCGCCAATGATGCTTGCAGCCTCAGCGGCTTAGGCGAAGGCCAGAGCTTCATCGGCTCGATCTCGGTCACGACCAATGCAGGCGGCAGCGCCGCCCTTAGCTTCCAGAGCAACACGGCCGTCGGGCAAGTGATCACCGCCACGGCCACCAGCGCCGCCAACAACACGTCGCCGTTCTCGATCTGCCGGCAGGTCGTGGCGCAAGGCTTAACGATCTCAGGACGCGCGACGGACGCGGCCAATAACGGTCTCGCCGGTGTGAACGTCACGCTCTCCGGCACGCTGTCGCAGGTCGTGCAGACGGACGCGGCGGGTAACTACTCGTTCACTGTGCCGGCCGGCGGCAACTACACCGTCATCGCCACCAGCCCCTACTACGTGTTCGCGCAGCCGCGCGCCGACTTCACCGGCTTGAGCAGCAACCAGACGGTCAACTTCGTGGCGCTGGCGCAGGCGACGCCGACGCCGACGCCGCCCTTGACGGACGACTTCGGCGGCAACCAGCGCGACCCGAACAAGTGGAATCTGGGCACGCTCTCGCAGCCGGCGGCAGCCGTCGATCCGCAAGTGTCGGTTACACAGCAGAACGGGCAGTTGACGATCACACCGCTCGCTAATGCGGCGGGGCAACACTACAACGGCTACGTCTCGGTGCAGGCGTTTGACTTCACCGGCGCGCAAGCCAACGTCGAAGTGCCGCAGATCGCCGGCGGCGGCGCGCAGACCGTCTTCGGTCTCGGCAGCGACAACCAGAACAACTATCGCTTCACGGTGATGACGCTGGGGCAGGCGGCGAGCGCTGGCCTCGTGTCAATGGAACGCTTCCGCGCCCATTGGGGGCCGCTCGACGCCGTGATGCTGGTGCTGGTCTTCCAAGTGCGGATCGCAGGCGTAGTCACGCAGGAAGTGATCCCTTACGATCCAACGGCGCATCGCTTCTGGCGCTTCCGCCATGATGCGCCGGTCAATGCACTTCTGTTCGAGACTAGTCCGGACAACAGCGCCTTCACCGAACGCTAT
This sequence comes from Pyrinomonadaceae bacterium, assembly GCA_045807745.1. GTDB lineage: Bacteria > Acidobacteriota > Blastocatellia > Pyrinomonadales > Pyrinomonadaceae > QHXQ01. Next base: position 342,133 of record JBJMGT010000014.1, on the reverse strand, counting down.
CGCAAGGTGTTGGATAAGAATGTGTCGGCACTCGCGGTGGAGTTGACGGCCGGCACGGCCGCACCGACGAGCAGCAGCGGCAGTGCCGTCTTCGATAACCTCTCACTGGTGACGAGCAGCGTGCAGTTCAGCCTGACCAACCTCACCGTACGTGAGGACGCAGTGCGGGCGACGATTACCGTCAGCCGTTCAGGCAACGTAGCGGGCAGCCCGGCGACGCTCACCTACGCGACCGTGGATAATCCGGCGGCGGTACGCTGTGACAACACGACGACCCTACCGGGTGTCGCCTTCGCGCGCTGCGACTATGCGACCACGGTCGATACGCTCACCTTCGCGGCGGGCGAAACGACTAAGACCTTCTCAGTGTCGATCATCGATGACAGCTTCGTTGAAGGCGATGAGACGTTCACCCTTATCCTGCGCGCTGCGACCGGCGCTTCTTTAGGCGCACCCGGCTTGATCAACGTGACGATTACGGACAACGACCAGCCGGGGCAACCCAACCCGGTCTTCACCAGCCCGTTCTTCATCCGCCAACACTATCTGGACTTCCTCGCGCGCGAACCGGACGCGGGCGGCTTCAACGCCTATCTCAACCTCTTGAACAACTGCGCGGATGTGAACAACGTCGACCCGAACAGCCCGTCAGCCGCCTGTGACCGCATCACCGTGTCGGGCGCGTTCTTCGGCTCGCCGGAGTTTAAAGACAAGGGCGTCTATACCATCGTCTTCTACCGGGCGGCGCTGAATCGGTTGCCGAAGTACTCGGAGTTCGCGCAGGACTTGCGCGCGGTGACGGGGCGGACGGGGGCGGAGGCGGCCGCCAAGCGCGCCGCGTTCGCGGTCGACTTCGCCGCGCGCCCGGAGTTCACGGCGCTCTATCCGGCGACGATGACGAACGCCGCCTACGTCGACGCGCTGCTCGGTCGCTACAGTCTGGCACAGCTCACTGCGCCCGACCCCCAGAACCCGGACGGGGCGATGAAGGTCACACTGACGCGGGCTGACCTAGTCAATGGGCTAAGCGCCAACACGCTGACGCGGGCGCAGGTCTTGCGCGCCGTCGTGCAGTCAGATCAGGTGGGTCTCAATGCCGAGGCGCTCAATGCGTTCGTCGCCGCGCAGTACTACGGTTACTTGCGCCGCACGCCCGACACGCCGGGCTTCAATGCTTGGGTCAACTATCTGACGATGCATCCGGGCGACTTCCGCACGATGGTCAACGGCTTTATGAATTCGCAGGAGTATCGCCTCAGATTCGGTAACCTGAATCAGTAGCAGCCACTTGTGAATTAGTCCATCTATGGACGTGCCGGAGCACCAGCCTGCGCCCGACCGGCGACCTGAGATGAGCAGACCAAACGGCACTGCGAGCGGTTCATGAGGTGCGCCGTGAACCAGCAACTTCCCGTTGACGCCCAAGCCGCCGAACGTCGCACTCAGCGCTTCGGCGTTCGTCACTGTTGCGAGAAGGCATTGATGACAGGGAGGCCGTCAGGCAGATCGTCGAGGAGCATGAACAGGCCCAGCCGTAGTGCGAATTAAATCAGGGCGGGCATTTGATTTAATCAAGTTAAACTTATATAGGTAATTTCCCATGCCAAAGCTCGCGCACTTCAACCATGGTCTATTCTTATTATTGGTGGCTGCTATCCTAGTTGGTGTTGGGCGGGTCTCAGCTCGAACATTTGCCACTGACTCTTTCAGCCTCAGTGGCATAATCACGGACGAGTCCGGCATCGGTCTAGGTGGTGTTTCACTCTCTCTCAGCGACGCAAGCAACGCCACAACCACCACAGCGAGTGACGGCAGCTACTCGTTCAACGATCTGGCTGGCGGCGGCAGTTATACCTTAACTCCTGTCCGCAGCAGTTATACGTTTGCGCCACAGAGTCAGACCTTCAGCAACCTATCGGCAAATCTCACCGCTAATTTCATTGGCACGCTGTCGAGTTATGAAGTTAGCGGTGTGGTAACGAATAGCAATGGCGTGGGACTCGGCGGTGTTACGGTCGTGCTGAGCGGCACGCGAAACTACGTCACCACTACAACGAGTGCCGGGAGCTATAAGCTTACGGGCTTACCGCCCGGCGCGAGTTTCACTGTAGCGCCGACACTATCTGGCTATGTTTTCGCCCCGCCGAGCCGTAGCTTTAGCAATATCTCTGGAAATCTTGTGGCTAACTTTAGTGCCGCGCCGCAGACCTATAGCATTAGCGGTAAGGTGGTCACAGATATGTCAGGCGTAAGTGGAGTGCCCATCCAGTTGAATGGCACAAGAACCGCCACGGCGACCACTGCGGCGGACGGCAGCTATATATTTGCCGGTTTGCCCGCGGACGGCGACTACGTTGTGAGCGCCTCGTACCCCGGCAACTCCTTTACCAACTATTTACTGACGGCACCGACCAACCATTCATTCACCCATCTATCGGCTAATCTGACCGCCAACTTCAATGCTGTATCGCTCATCAAGCCCTTGGGGATATTTCTAGGTGGCCTAGCTGGTGACCTCAACGGCGACGACATACTAGACCTGGTCATTACTGACGGTGCTATTAAAGTGCTGCTTGGCAATGGCGACGGAACATTTCATCTGTCGAGTAGTCAGGTTGGCACAAACATCTTTAACAGACTGTTAACTACCGGCGACTTTAATCAAGATGGGAAACTCGATGTCGCTTTCGCCATTGTGGACAATAATAATAGCAGTGGCAACATCGTGATCTTCTCAGGCACGGGCGATGGCACTCTTCAGAGCGGGCATAGTTACGCTGTTGGCTACAACCCTTTGGGCCTCATCGCCGGAGACTTTAACGGCGACGGGGCGCTCGATCTGGTCACCTCCAGCTATGACAATGGCGACACTGCCACCTCTAATAGGAACATGCGGATGCTGTTTGGTAATGGCGACGGCACTTTCCGCCCTGCCGGCAGCTATCCGGCCGGTGGGATTACGTCTATGCTCGCCGGCGACTTCAACGCGGACGGCAAACTGGATTTGGTCATTACCGTGTACATCAATGGGAACGGTGTTAGGTTGTTCTTGAACAACGGCGATGGAACATTCGGCGGCGGAGTGCCGGTCTTTACAGACATCAGCGTGATCGCTAGCGCGGCGGGGGACTTTAACGGCGACGGCAAACTCGATTTGGCTTTGAGTAGCGGCATACTAGGCTCCGATCAGGTGAACGTTGTCTTGGGTAACGGGAACGGAACGTTTCAACCACCGCTCCAGAATGCAGCCGGCACACACGATACGCAGGATAGCATTAAGGTGGGCGATCTAAATGGCGATGGAAAACCTGACCTGTTGGTTGCAGTGGCTCAAGGGGAAATAAATCTGCTAGTGGGCAGAGGGGATGGGACGTTTGCGCGCGGTGTAAATCTAATTTCAAGCGTGAATCGGGACTACCAGCCCACAGTTGTTGGCGACTTTAACCACGATGGCAAGCTTGACTTCGCGTATGGTGTTTACAGTTCGACGCGCGGGGCTATAGTCGTCATGCTCAATAACCCGGCCCTGCCCTCTGCGCCTACCAATTCTCTGACGGGGCGACTAGTAGATGACAGTAATAAGCCGCTCAGCGGCGTGCCTGTTGTGCTCAGCGGCGGGCAATCAGGCTCGGTTATTACTGATACTAACGGCAACTACTCTTTCACTAATATAGTTGGGGGCCGGACGGTCACAATCACACCAGTCAAAGCCCTTTATAACTTCACCCCGACAAGTCAGGCCGTAACTGTTGATGGAGATAAATCGGGACTCGATTTCCTCGGCGTCAAGCAACGCTTTAGCCTAACTGGTCGCATCACCGAGCGCGGCAATGGCTTGAGCAATGTGGCCGTGATATTGAGCAGTAGCACGCCCGGCAGCACCCCACTGACGACAATAACTGACAGCATCGGCGACTATTCCTTCACGGGCATAACAGCCGGCAGTGTCTATACGCTCACCCCCGTACGCACAAACTACGGCTTCAACCCAAGTAGTCAAAGCGTGCTCCTGTCAGGTGATCGGGCCGCACTTAATTTTACTGCATTGTCCTTGCCGGTGGCCGTGCAATTCAGCCTGACCGGCTATGGCGTAAATGAGAGCGATGGGCACGCAGTTATAACCGTGACGCGCACGGGCAACACATCAGGCACCGTCTCGGTAGATTACAGGACGGCAGATACGGACACCTTCACCGTCGGCTGTGCTGACACCGTGAATAACAACGGCGGGGCATATGGGCGCTGTGACTTCGCCACCGTCGTCAGCACGCTCAACTTTGCCGCGGGCGAAACCAGCAAGAACATCACAGTGCCCATCATTGACGATGCCTTCGTCGAGGGGGCAGAGACCTTCCAAGTGCAACTCAGTAATGCAGTCGGCGCGAGCTTAGGCACGCCTGCGACTGCGACTGTTACCATCCAGGATAACGACCAGGCAGGGCAGGCGAATCCGATCTTCTCTTCCCCCTTCTTCGTCCGCCAGCAGTACCTTGACTTCCTCTCGCGCGAGCCTGACGCGGGCGGCTTCAACGCCTATCTCAATCTGCTGAACAACTGTCCCGACGTGAACAACGTCGATCCCAACGCGCCGTCGGCCGCCTGCGACCGCATCACTGTCAGTGCCGCCTTCTTCGGCTCGCAGGAGTTCAAGCTCAAGGGCTTCTTCGTCTTCCGCTTCTACCGCGTCGCGTTTAATCGCCTGCCGCAGTATGCCGAGATCGTGCCCGATATGAGCGCGGTGACTGGGCGCACCGGGTCAGAAGTGTTTACAAAGAAGGCGAGTTTCACCGACGCGTTCGCCCGGCGGCCGGAGTTCATCAACGCTTACGGCACGATGACGAACGGGCAGTACGTGGCGGCATTGCTCGGCCGCTACAACTTGAGCCAGATTACGACCCCTGACCCCGCGCAGCCAGACGGCACGGTGCTGGTGACGCTGACGGCCAATGACCTGACCAGCGCGCTTAACAGCAACATGTTGACCAGAGGGCAGGTCTTACGTGCGCTGGCGGACTCGAACGAAGTCGTGAACGTCAAAGTGGTGGCCGCGGACATGTTGAGCGCGACCGAGTACGAGCGCGCGTTCGTCGGCATGCAGTACTACGGGTATTTAAGAAGGACGCCCGACGCGCCTGGGTTCAAGGCCTGGCTCACTTATCTGACGACGCACCCGGACGACTTCCGCACGATGGTCAATGGGTTTATGAACTCGCAGGAGTACCGCATCCGCTTCGGCACCGCCAATCAGTAATGTCACGCAGATGGCGGGCGCTAGGGCCGCGTTGCTGATCTTTATCGCGCGGGCGGGGCTTGATGATGCGGACTTTAACGCGGGGCTTGATCGCTTCGTGCAGGTCGCGCTGCGCAAAAATTTGACGCTTGATCTGGCCAACCATGCGACGGGCCATCACGGCTTCGACGTGGAAGATAACAACGACCGATCGCGCGAGATCATCAAGCAGACGGTTGCGTTCAGCAAAACACACTGCGCCCAACCCGCAGGCGGGCGCAGCAGGTAACGCACAAGCTTACGCCTAAGCAAGCGCGAACGATCCGTCAAGGAGCTTTCTCCGGATGAAAGTTTGCGACCACTATCTGCCACCGGCCCACCTCGTCGCGCTTCCACATGTGCGCGTAATAGCCCTGCTCTTTCAAAGCGCCGGCCGCGCGCAGTTCGTAACTCCCGTAGGTGTAGGCCAAGTCGCCCGACTTCGCCACGCCGCCCGCAAGCGGCACGAGCGTGAGCACGACATCCTGTCCAGCGGAGATGCGCGCGCGCAATGTGTCGCGCCCCGCGGGCGACGCGCCGGCCGCGAACACCTTCGCGTCACGAGCGACGCGCGCGCGATATGTGTTGAGCGCGCCCGCGCGGCTTGCGTCGGCCGCGAAGTTGCGCTCTATCTCGGTCAGGCGTTGCAACTCCGCGGCCGGGTCTGCGCCGCGCGGCACTTTGGACTGGTAGTGTCGTGCCGGGGTGAACGGCCGCTCAAGCGCGCCCGCGTCTGCCGCGCCCGGCAGCGCGCCCGTGCCGAAGTCAGCCGCCACTTTCCAACTGCCGTCCGCTTGTCGGCGCCAGACGGAGAAGAAATAGCCGTGCTCCGCAGGCTCTAGCGGCGGCACGTTATCCAGGGCCGTCCAAGGCCCCATCGTGTAGCCGAGGTCGCCCGCCTGCGAGATGTCGCCGTAGGTCGGCGTCCAGTTCAGCGTGAACGGCAGGGGCTGTGGCGTAGGCCGCCGCGAGCGGTAGAACTCCTTCGCGTTGATGGGGCCGGGGTGGAAGATCACGCCGTCGTCGGCGAAGAACTCCAACCAAGACTCACGCACCCCATGCTCCGTGCAATACTTCGCAAACGCCCGCTCCGCCGCGACCATCGCGCCGAGCGCGCGCGGCGGCTCGCGCCCCTGCGCCAAGACCGCGCCGGGCAAAACCAATGCAGCTAATAAGACTGAGATCAATCTACGCATCGTTTCATCTCTCCTTAATCACCGATGACAACTTCAGAGCGCGCGCGGCGTCGGTTCAACGTGCGGCTTGCTTCAGCCAACGGTCGCACCATTCGAGTTGGCGGCGCAGCACGTCCGCAGTTGCGCGCGGATGATTGAAACCGAAGTCCTGTTTCGGATAGACGAGATACTCGGCCGCGACGTTGTTGCGCCGGAGTGCAGTGTACATCTCCTGCGCTTGTTGCAGGAGCGGCAAGTCCGACTGCTCCATGCTGAGTAGCAGCGTCGGCGTCTTGATCCGGTCGGCGAAGTTGACCGGATTAATCGGCGTGTAGGCTTGCGGCACTTGCCACGGCGCGCCGCCAAAATAACGATCAAGATAAGTGGCGTCCGGCCCCGCCTGTCCGTACCAACTCACCAGGTCGAAGATCGGAAAGGCGAGCACGGCCGCTTTAAAGCGGTTCGTCTGCGTCATGGCGAAGGCGGCGCGGTAAGCGTCCACGAAGATGCCCATGACGGCTAGTCGCTCCCCGTCGGCGATCCCTTGCGCGACGAGCGCGTCCACGCCCGCCACGATGTCGTTATATGGCCCGATGCCGAAATCGCCCAGAGCTTTCGTGCCAAACTCCACGCCGTAGCCCCAACTGCCGCGCGGGTTTGGCATCAAGACGGCGTAGCCGCGCGCGGCTAAGAGTTGCGGTTGGAACGGGAACATGAAGCCGGCCGTCGAGTCGGCGCTCACGCGCCCCGTGAACGAGAAGTCGAACGAGCCGAACGTGCCTTCCATCAGGACGACGAGCGGATAACGCTGGCCCTCTCTGTAACCGACGGGCTTGAGCAACAGACCTTCGACCGCAAGCCCGTCTTTGCTCCGCCATTGCACCGCTTCGGTCTGGCCGAAGGCGATGCCGTCGAGTTGCGGGTTAGTCGTCGTCAGCCGGCGCGGTTTGAACTCGTCAACGGACGAGACGTAAACCTCCGTCGGCGTCGCCGAGTCCGAAGCGAGGCAGGCGAGTGTGCGGCGGTCGCGCGCGAGGCTGAAGTCGTGATAGACCGACGCGCCGGTTGTGACGGCACGTGCCGCGCCCGTCTCAATTGAGATCGCGTGGAGGTTCTGCTTCATGCGCGCGAGGCCCGCCGAAAGGATGGTCTTGCTATCTGCTGCCCAATCGAAAAACCAGGGCGGGTAACCGCCGAAGCCCGCGTCCCAACTTTGCAAACTATCTTGCGGCGCGCCGCCCGCCGCGGCGACGAAACTGAGGCCGCGCTTGTAGCCCGGCTGGCCGAAGTTTGTGAAGAAGGCGATCAACTTGCCATCGGGCGAGAAGCGCGGGAGTCTGTCTTGACCGGGCCGCTCGACGAGCTTGCGCACCTGCGCGTCGCCGACGTTAACGACGTAGAGATCGCTGCGCGCACTGAAAGCGATCTGCTGGCCGTCGGGCGACCAGGCGAAGTCCGCCGCGTTCAACTCGCCTTTCGTGAGTTGTGTTATCTCCTTCGTCTTCGCATCCACAAGATAGAGTTGCGGCCCGCTGCCGCCAGCCTGGCCGACGACGCGCGGCTCGCTCGGCGGCGCAGCGTTCGCTGCCGCCGCGACAAAGGCGATGCGCGCACCCGTAGGCGACCACGCGAAGTCTTGTACGTCCCACTTCGCGCTCGTTAACTGCGCGGCCTCGCCGCCCGCAGGGTTGATGAGCCAGATGCGGTTGATGCCCTCGCGCCCCGACGTGAAGGCGATGAACCGCCCGTCGGGCGACCACTGCGGCGCGCGTGCGTCAGGCGGCGGATAAGACAACTCGCCGATGAGTTTGCGTGGCGCGCCGCCGTGCGTAGAGACGAGCCAGATGCTCTGTAGCTGCCGGTTGTGCGCCGCGTCTGCCGCCGCGATGGTGTAGGCGACCTGCGTCGCATCGGGCGAAATCTGCGCCGACGTGATCCACCTTATGCCCATGAAGTCCGCAGGTGTGAACGGACGCGTTGCTTGCGCGCGCCCCGCGCCCGCGCTGCACGCGAACACGAGCGCCAGCACGCCCGGCCGAATGAATGTCAGTTTGCTCATGCCGATACTCATTTCATCAGACCGAGCGGCGGCCAGCGCGCCGCATTCAGACGCCGGGCATCGCACGCTTGAGCGGGCGCAGTAGCGCCAAGAGCACAAAGGCCATCAAGAGCGCGCAGACACTCAGGAAGAGCCAGAAGGTCGAGTGCAGCCAATCGTCCCACAACTCGCCCACCTGCGTCAGCTTGTTGCCGAGCGCGGTGGCGACGAACCAACCGCCCATCAGCAAGCCCCGCATCCGGCGCGGCGCAACCTTCGAGACCAGCGCCAACCCCATCGGCGAGAGCATCAGCTCGCCGAGCGTCAACACGCCGTAAGCGCCGACGAGCCACGCGGGCGAGACCTTGAAGGCGTAAGGGGTGTTGCCCGGAGCGGACGCTTCGCCGACCTTCGCGCCGACGAACAGTACGAAGAACGCGGCCGCCGTCAGTATCATGCCGCAAGCCATCTTCGTCGGCGTCGAGGGTTCGAGACCTTTCCGGTCGAGCCATTGCCAGAACCAGACGAGCGGAAAAGTTAGCAGCAGCACCCAGCCCGGCCCGATGGCGTTCGAGATGATGCCGGAGACACGCCAGTTGGTGTTCTCGTTGCCCCAGTAGGTCATCGTCGAGCCGTTCTGCTGGAACGCCATCCAGAAGATGATGACGATGCCGAAGATGACCAGGAGCGCGCCCACGCGCTTCCACTCCGGCACAGCCTCCATCGTGCTCTGTCGGCTAACGCCAACGGGCGGCTTGTCAACGGCGACCGCAGCCATGTCAGCCGCCGCTTCCGCTTCCGCCGTCTGCCGCCGATCCACGCTGCTGATGTGTCGTTTGAACTGCCACTGAATCCAGACCGAGATGGCCATGCCGCCCGCCGCGACGGCGAACGCCGGATGATAGCCGAAACGCCCCTGCATGAACTCGGCCACGACGGGCGCGAGGAACGCGCCGACGTTGATGCCCATGTAGAAGATGTTGTAGGCGCGATCCTTGAGGTGGCTGCCTTCCGGGTAGAGGTTGCCGACCATCGTCGAGACGTTCGGCTTGAACAACCCGTTGCCGACGACGAGGCAAGCGAGCGCGACATAGACGATGGGCACGGAGCGGAACGAGAGCAGCAGATGACCCGCCATGAAGAAGAGGCCGCCGATCATGACGGCGCGGCGATAGCCGAGCTTGCGGTCGGCGAGCCAGCCGCCGATGAGCGGGCTGGCATAGACGAACATCAGATAGTTCGCATAGAGTCCGGTCGCGCGATCAACCGACCAGCCGAAGCCCTGCCCCGACGTGTCGCGCAGATAGAGCGTGAACATCGCCAGCATCGAGTAGAAGCTGAAGCGCTCCCACATCTCTGTGGCGAACAGGACGTAGAGGCCGGGCGGGTGCTTCTCCGCCGTGTGCATGGCGACAGCCGCGTCGTGTTCGATTGTCGTATCCATTTCGCCCCCTTTCGCCCGCGCGGTCTTCGAGCGCCCCGCGCCACGCTCACTGCGGCGCGATGCGCTTGAGCGCATCGGTCGCGTTCGTGTTCTGCGGATTCAACTCCAGCGACTTCCGGTAGTTCCTGATCGCCAACTCGCGCTCGCCCACCGCGAGATAGGCTTCGCCGAGACTGTCGTAGGTGTTGAACCCTTCGGGGAACATCTCGACGTTCAGCTTGAAGATTTCAATCGCCTCTTTGCTGCGACCCGTGCGGAGCAGCTCGTAGCCGAGCGCGTTCAACTCCGGCTCGCCGAAGTCGTAACGGTCGGCTTGCGTCTTGCGCAGTTCGCGGTATTGATTGATCGCCGCCTCGACGCCGCCCGCGCGGAGCGTGCGTCTGAGCGGCGCGGAGATCGAGATCGCGCGCGGATTCTTGAACCAGTCCACGGTCAGGCGCAGCCGCTCCTCCGAGTTGCGCGTGACGAAGTGATCGTCTTTGGCAAAGACGATCAACTGGTAGAGATTGCCCGCCTCGTCCAGCTTGCGGGCGAGTTCGAGCGCGTGCGCGGGCGAGACAGCCGGGTCTGCGCCGCCCTGGAAGATGAGAAGCGGCACGGTCAGCTTGTCGGCCCAGCGGACGGCGGAGCGGCTCTCGATGTTCTCGGCGAGGCGCGCCTCGCCGCCCGCCCAGTTGGTGCGCACCAGATCACGTATCGCGGGGTTCTCGCGGAAGCTGAGTTCAACGTCGGTGGGCGCGCCGACGATGACTGCCGCGCGCAGGGGCGCGCCGCGCCGAATGGCCTGCAAGGTCATCTGCGCGCCGCGCGAGAAGCCGAACATGAAGACGCGCTCCATGTCCACGTAGCCGAGCGCGCGCGCGAGCGGGATGAGGTTGAGCACGTCGTTAAGATCAGCCCCGCCCACCTCGTCTTTACCCTCGCCGCCGTCGTAGCCGCGGTACTGCGAGGCGAGGACGACGAAGCCGTCCGCCGCGTAGCGATGCATCTCATAGAAGTCGAGGAAGTTCGCGACCGAGATGATCGTGTCCTCGCCGACGCCGCCGCGATTCCAGATCACCAGCGGAAACTTCTTGCCCGCCACGTCCTTCGGCTTGTAGATGAAGCCGGAGACTTTGAGCCCGTCGCTCAGGTATTTGATCTTGAGCAACTCAAACTCGGGCGCGCTATGCATCCGCTCGACCACCTCGCGCGGGTAAGCGCGCTTGAACCTGTCGGGTAGCTGCTCGAACGCGGGGAGCGCGAACGGCGTCTGTTCGAGCAGGCGACCATTGTTGGCGTCCGTGTTTTGCGCGCGCGCCAACGCCGGTAACAGCGCGAGACTCAGCAAGGTGAACGCGCAGACAATTTTTTTCATGTTCATACTTTGAAATCTTCAGCTCTTGTTATCAGTGGCTGCGCTGAGCGACGAGTGCGCACCACTCGATCTGGTAGATGTTGCCGTTGCCGTTCAGCCCGCCGCCTATGTCCGTTCAGAGTTCTTGGTAACTTAGTCTTCGCGCCAAAGGTTTGGTCGAGAAGTTTCATTCGCTCGTAAAGAAGAGGTATTTTGCCATCGGGCGTCAGGCGATGATGGAAGCGTGCGACGCGACGATCCGCCAGCGCCCACCGCGCCGGCTCAGCACATACGTCACACGCCACGTTCTGACGAAAGGCTGATTGTTCATGCGCCCCTTGAGCGTGACCGTACCGCTCACGACGGCCGCTGTGCCGTGTAACTGCACACGCTCCTCCGTGTGCTCGTTCGACTCGAACGTGGCTTGCGCGGGCGCTCGGTAAGACGCAAGCACCTGCTCTTTGGTCATGATGCTGCCGTCGGCGTTGGTGTGGAAGTAGTCGTCGGCGTAAAGCCGATCAATTGCCGCCACGTCGCGCCGCAGCCCCGCTTCGGCGAGCGCAGCGATGACGGCGCGCACTGCCTGCTCGTCCTTCGCTACCGATTTACTCCTACTCGCTTGTTGGCCGAGCGCCGGAAGTAACGGGCCAACAATCAGCGCCATGACGATCATGCTTCGTCTCATCAAACTGCCTCCTGCCCGGCGGCGTTAGCGCACGGCGGCTAACCTTCACGGGCGTGGCGCTGGCGTAAGGCGGCTGGCCCTTGCGCGCGGGCATAACGCAGCAGCCACTGCCCGCAACAGCACCCGGTCAACAACGGACAGATCATCCACCGCGCCGCGATACGTGCTCCGTTCTGCCGTGTGCGGTCTGTCGCCGCGTGTCTTCAGCGCACGGGCTGCGCCACCGCCGACCGGAGGCAGACGAGCGGCAACCCGTCCGCGGCTTCGATAGCGTGCAGTTGGCCCGTCACTAACAAGCGGCGCAACGTGGCGGCATCGTGCATCGTCAGCGCACACACCGCGCCGAGGGGCGCAAACGTTGCCGGCGCGCCGCAGCCGACGCACCAAACCCGGCGCAGCCCACCCCGACGGCGCACGACCAGTACGCGCTCCGTTTCGACAGTTATCTTTATCTTCCGCTTCACGCTGCCTCCGCGTCTGCTCCCCGTCGGCTCACAGTCGGCTGCGGGCCGACGCCGGAGCATGGCACGAGTTCGGGCGTGAAGTCCTTAGCAGCCGCCTGAAATTTGATGAAATCTTGTGAAACAGGAAATGGCGGGCTTAACCTTTCGCATCTATCTATACTAGGATCACGCTTGCCGGGAGTTGGGTCGCGGCCCGCAGCAATTCTTTCAGCCCGGCTTTCGAGCGCTCGCCCGGCGGAGAAGTGTTATGAATCAGTTGCCTGAATGCCAGTACCAGTTCGGCCCCTTCCGCCTTGACCCGCTGAAGCGCCTCCTGCTGCGCGACGGGCAGACGGTCGTGCTTACTGCCAAGGGCTTCGACACGCTGCTCGTGTTGGTCGAGCACAGAGGTCAAGTTCTACTCAAGGACGAATTGATGAAGCGCCTGTGGCCGGACACGATGGTGGAGGAGAACAACCTCACGCAGCAGATTTCGGCGCTGCGCCGGGCGTTGGGCGAGCGCGCAGGCGAGCACCGCTACATCGTGACGTTGCCGGGGCGCGGCTACAGCTTCGTCGCCGATGTGTGCGCAGTGTGCGATGAAAGCGCAGACCTGATCTTAGAGCAGCGGACGCGCTCGCGCATCACCATTGACGTGGAAGAGGAGCAAGCGGAGCGACCTGAGTCGAACCGCATGGCGGAGAGCAAACGCCCGCCCGCCGTTGGCGGCCATCAGCCGCGCGCACTACTGTTCGCAGCGGTCTCGGTCGCGCTCACGCTCAGTCTGCTCGCGCTCATCACCTACCGGCGGTTCGCGGCGGCGCGCTCCAATGGCGTGAGCGCGCCGCCGAAGTCTATCGCCGTGCTGCCGTTCAAGTCTTTGAATGCTGGCGCGAACGACGAATTCTTAGGTGCGGGGATGAGCGACACGCTCATTGCCAAGTTGAGCAACGTGCACCAGATCAACGTCCGCCCCACGAGCGCGGTGCTTAAGTATGCTGGGCCGGGCGCGAACACGCTGGCCGCCGGCAGCGAGTTGGGCGTGGACGCGGTGCTTGAGGGCACAGTCCAGCGCGCCGGCGAGCGCGTGCGCGTGACGGTGCAACTGCTCGACGTGCGTGCCGGTCGCCCGCTTTGGGCGCAGAGCTTCGACGAAGGTTTAAGTGACATCTTCGTCGTGCAGGATGTGATCTCGCAACAGGTCGCCGAGGCGATGCTCGCGCGGCTGAACGACGTGGAGCAGCAACGGCTGCGCAGACACGATACGAACAGCGTCGAGGCGTATCAGGCCTATCTGCGGGGCCGTTATTTCTGGAACAGGCGGGACGAGGCAGGACTGCGGAAGAGCATCGCGTATTTCGAGCAGGCGCTTGCTAAAGACCCGACCTACGCCGTGGCTTATGCCGGCCTGGCCGATGCGTACAATCTGCTCGTGCACTATCACCTCGCCGGGTCGTCCGCAGACGAGTGCGGCCAGCATGCCTATGCGGCGGTTATGAAGGCTTTGGCGCTTGACGAGACGCTCGCCGAAGCCCACACCTCGCTGGCTTCGATGAGCTTTTACGAGGCGCACGACAACCTGACCGCCGAGCGCGAGTACTTGCGGGCGATTGAACTGAATCCGAACTACGCGACCGCCCATCACTGGTATTCGGAATATCTGGCGATGACGAACAGAGCGGCGGAAGCGATGGTTGAGATCAAACGCGCGCAGGAACTCGACCCGCTCTCCCCCATCATCAACACGACCGTGGGCGAGCGCCTCTACTTTGCCCGCCGTTACGACGAAGCCGCAGAGCAACTGCGCAAGACGTTGGAACTTAGTCCCGACTTCTACCACGCGCACTATGTCCTTGGCTTGACCTACGAACAGCAGGGCCGAACGGACGAAGCCGTCGCTGAATTTCAGCGGGCGCGCTATCTCGGCGGGCGGCACGGCGCGCTTGCTGCCGGGGCGCTCGGGCACATCTATGCGGTGACGGGCCGGCGGCACGAGGCGTGGCAGATGCTGAATGAGCTACTGAAGCTCGACCGCGACGCGCCTTATGCGGTGGCGACCGTGTATCTCGGTCTGGGCGAGAAACGGCAGGCCGTCGAGTGGCTGCAAAAAGTGCCTAGCGCGGATGCCATCTGGCTGTTAAGATTCGACCCGCGGTTGGACGGACTGCGCACTGAGCCGAGTCTCCGCAGACTCTTACAAATAGGATAGCTTGGGTAAGTATCTACTTGCCGCAGGCCGTCAATCGACCTGCTTAGAAACGCTCCGCCAGCCCGGCTGATAGGCAGAGATAAGTTACCTACGCTTTGCACATTTATTTAGGCGGGGCTGCATAAGTCACGCGCTGTTATTCATGCCACTTGAATATTTGTGCGAGGCCGTGCGGGCGCAGACTTAGCAAAGGTAGTCTTTGGCGTTTGCGTTAGCGTCTGGCGGCTTCAGTCGAGGTCGCCGGCTGAGCATTGACTAAGTGCGAGCGATGCGTTAAGCATTAGGACTGTTACGACGTTCCCCAACTTGTGCGGCAGTCGAACGAAGCAGCAGCGGCGCTGGTCTGAAGCTGTTTCCAATCTCGCCGACTACACAGCCGACTGCACTCGCGAAGCCAGGAAAGGGGCGAACCAATGCGGGCCACATTCAAGCTTATGCGGCGAGTCTCGGTAGCAGCCGTCCTCACAGTAATCATCACGCCCGTGCTGCAAGGGCAACAAAGCAACTCACGCAATGCACTCGACCGTGTGCTGTCAAAGCGCGGGCGCGAGTTCAACGATAGGGTAATGGACAGGGAACTCCATCGGCCCGCGAACCCGGAGGAGGAGCGGCTGGCGCTCGCGCAGATCAAGGAAGACTATGTGCGCATTCAGGTCGTCAACCACGATCTGGCGCAGGCGACGGCCCATGCCGCGGGTGCGCTCGACTTGAAGGCCGTTGCGAAGTGTGCGGCTGAGATCAAAAAGCGCGCCGGCCGACTCAAGTACAATCTAGTGCTGCCAAAACCGGGAGCAGTAGCCAATGGGCCCGAGCCGACGGGGACTGAAATCGAGCAACTACAGTCGGCCCTGTCGACCTTGAGCGACTTGATCGTCGGGTTCGTGAACAACCCGCTCTTCAAAGAGGTCAACGTGGTTGACGTGCAGTCATCGTTCAAAGCGCGCCGCGACCTCGAACAGATCATTGCGCTGAGCGAGCACGTAAAAAAGAGCAGCGAGAAGTTGGATAAGGCGGCGCAGAAGTCGCAATGAAGCGTTATGTCTGCCGCGCCGCGCGCACGATCTCGACAAACTGGCGCGCCCGTTCGGTAATCAAGCTCGCCTGCCCCGCGCGCAGCGCCTGCAAGTCCACGAGATCGCTGCCCACGCCCAACGCGCTCGCGCCGGCTTTGATGAAATCCGCCGCCGTCTTCAGCGAAACACCGCCCGTCGGCACTAATTCAATCTGCGGCAGCGGCGCTTTCAGAGCCTTAAGATAACTTGCGCCGCCCAGCGCGCCCGCCGGAAAAACTTTCACGAGATCAGCTCCGGCCGACCATGCTTGCACGACCTCCGTCGGCGTCAACGCGCCGGGCAGCACCGCGATGCCATACTTGCGGCAGCAAGCGATTGTGTCCAGATTGAGGGCCGGGCTGACGATGAACTGCGCGCCGGCGAGAATGCACGCGCGCGCGGTCTCGGCGTCGAGCACCGTGCCTGCGCCCACCAACGCGTCAGCGCCATAACGCGCGGCGACTACTTCGATCACGCGGACAGCGCCGGGCACGGTCATCGTGATCTCCAACACGGAGACGCCGCCCGCTTTAATCGCATCAATGACGCGCATCGCCTCGTCGGCCGAAGCGGCGCGCACGACGGGGATGACCCCCTTGTCCGTGAGCTGCCGAATTACGTCTGCCTTGTTCATAGTGATCCCAACAAGCTAACGATGATTTGAGTCTTACTGTTGACTGCTTCAACGTGCGACCCTTGCGCCGCCGCCCTTCATCACGCGCTCGACTTCGGCGAGCGTCGCCATCGTCGTATCGCCCGGCGTGGTCATCGCCAACGCGCCGTGCGCCGCGCCGCATTCGACCGCATACTGCGGCCCCTTGTCCAACAGCAAACCGTAGATCAAGCCGGAGGCGAAGGAATCGCCGCCGCCTACGCGGTCGAAAATTTCGAGGTGCTCACGAGTCACCGCTTGGTAGAGTTGACCGGCGACATAACAGACCGCGCCCCAGTCGTTGACCGTCGCGGTCTTTGCGTTCCTGAGCGTCGTCGCGACAACTTTGAAGTTGGGAAACTCTTGTGTGGCCCGTTCGATCATGCGTTGGAAATTGCCCACGTCGAGTTTGGCATGATGCTCGTCCATGCCTTCAACCTCGAACCCAAGCGCGGCGGTGAAATCCTCTTCGTTGCCGATCATCACGTCCACGAGTGGAGCCAGTTCGCGATTGACCGCCTGCGCGCGCTCCTTGCCGCCGATAGACTTCCAGAGCGATTCCCGATAGTTCAGATCGTAAGAGATGATCGTGCCGTGCCGTTTGGCCGCCTGCATCGCTTCGCGCGCCACCGCAGGCGTCGTCTCCGATAGCGCGCAGAAGATGCCGCCGGTGTGCAGCCAACGCGCGCTCGCGCGCCCGAGAATCTCGTCCCAATCAATCTCGCCGGCCCTCAGTTGCGAGACGGCCGTGTGCCCGCGATCAGAGCAACCGAGCGCGGCGCGCACGCCGTAACCCCGCTCGGTGAAGTTCAGTCCGTTGCGCGTCTCGCGCCCGACGCCGTCGTACTTGACCCAACGGACGTAAGCTTGATCCACGCCGCCCTGATAGATTAAGTCCTGCACCAAACGGCCCACCGGATTATCCGCAAGCGCGGTGACGATTGCGGTGTCCAGCCCGAAGCAACGCTTCAACCCGCGCGCGACGTTGTACTCGCCGCCGCCCTCCCAGACTTGAAACGTGCGCGTCGTCGCAATGCGCCCGTCGCCGGGGTCGAGTCGCAGCATCACTTCGCCGAGACTCACACAGTCCCAACGACATTGCTCTTTTGGTTTGATTTCTAAGGCGGCAACCATGTTTAGCTTCAACTCGCCGCGCGCTCGACGTTCGCCGGTTCGAGGCGCGGCACTAGCAGATGAATAATGAGCAGCGCGAGCAGATAGACCGAGCCGCAGACGATAAAGATCGATGTGTAGTTGCTGTGCGTCCAGAGCAAGATGTAGCCGGTGGTGGCCGAAAAGATCATGCCGCCCACCGCGCCTGCCATGCCGCCGATGCCCATCACCGAGCCGACGGCGCGCCGCGGAAACATATCAGACGACAAGGTGTAAATATTAGCCGACCAGCCCTGATGGGCCGACGCGCCCAGCGCGATCAAGCCGACCGCTGTCCACAGGCTCGTGGTAAATGGCGTTAAGACTACCGGCACGACGCAGAGCGCGCAGACCAGCATCGCCGTCTTGCGCCCGGCGTTGACCGTCCAGCCGCGTTTGATCAGCGTCGAAGAGAGCCAGCCGCCGCCGATTGAGCCGACATCGGCCACGACATAGACGACGATGACGGGCAGGCTTAGTTTAGCCAACGTGATGCCATAGTTCTTATCCAAAAACTTTGCGAGCCAGTAGAGATAGAACCACCAGACGGGGTCGGTCATAAACTTACCGATGGCGAAGGCCCAAGTCTGCCGGTGCAGGAGCAGGGGCGACCAAGAGACCTTCGTCGTTGGCTCTGGCGGGTCGCTCCTAATATATGCCAGCTCAGCGGCGGACAGGCGCGGATGTTCTTCCGGTCGGCGGTACAATGGCAACCAGAAAAGGAGCCAGAAGAAACCGACCGCGCCGGTAGCGATAAACGCGCCGTGCCAACCGTAGTGGACGACGATCCACGGCACGGTCAACGGCACGATGATCGGCCCAAGATTCGAGCCGGCGTTGAAAATGCCCGTCGCCAGCGCCCGCTCCTTTTTCGGAAACCATTCGGCCGCCGTCTTAATCGCCGCTGGGAAGTTGCCGCCCTCGCCCAGCCCGAGCGCGAAGCGCGCCACGCCGAAGCCAAACGCGGACCCAGCTAGCGCGTGGGCCATAGCCGCGAGACTCCAAAAAATTATCGCAATGCTAAACCCTTTGCGCGTGCCGAGCCAATCCATCAAGCGCCCCATCAGCAGCAGGCTGATCGCATAAGCGGCTTGAAAGGCCGTGACGATCCAGCCGTACTGCGCCTCGTTCCAGCCGATGGCGCGTTGCAAGTCGGGCGCGAGAAAGCCGAGCACCTGCCGGTCGATGTAATTGATCGTCGTCGCGAAAAACAGCAGCGCACAGATGACCCAACGATAACGCCCGATGCGCGCACTGACGCCTTCAAACGCGGCGACGGTCGCGCCCGTCATGCTCGCACCGGCCGCTTGTGGCGCGGCCGTCTCGGCCTCGACCTTCGGGCGGGCCACGGCCTCAACTGTCTCCTTCAGATCGCTCATCTCTTTACTCCGTCCCGGCTCTGTGCCTTCACTTCTGCTTCATAAACTTCTGCGGCGTGAGCGCCCGCGGGGTGAAACGCGCCGCGCGGATCGCGCCCTTGAACCATTGCACGCGGTTCATACGCATGCCGATGGCCACACTGCCATTCGTCAACGGCGCAATGGTGAGCGGGCCTGAAAGTTCCTCTTGCCCGTCAACGTAATGCCGCATCTCTGCGCCGTCAAAGACGAGCGCCACGTGATACCAACGCCCGAGCGGGTGCTTGAAATGTTCGGCGTAGAGTGTGAGCCGGTGCTCACCCTGTTTGATAAAAGTATCGAGAAACCACTCGTCGCCCACAAGCCGCACTTCGAGCAGGACACGATTGTCGCCCGTCGCCTCTTGGATGTGAAACCAGCGTTGCTCCTTGTTCCCTTCAGGGTCAGGCCGGAAGAACGCTTCGACCGTAAAGGACTGCGCCCCGGCGATTGGGTTCGCCTCAACTAGCAGCCCGTCGTCCGTGCCATCAAACAATAGCGCCTTGCCACCGGGCGCTTTAATGAGCTGCGGCGCGCCGAGGACTGTCGGCACATGGCCGTCAATACTTTTCAGATTACTAATTTTCCAAGTGACAGAACTTGCGCGCGCCTTATGCGCCACAGTTTGCTGGCCGTAACCGGAGACGGCAAGCGCCAGCACGATACAGATCAATGTGGTGAACTTCACACCGCTTCCCTTTTATGCTGCCGGCTGACGGTCTCAACGCGGCCGGGCATACTCGATATAGTTGCACAATAACTTGCGCGCGACTGCGGCGGGGCCCGTCTCGGCGGCGAGGTTGTCAATGATGTCCAGCGTTGACACGACGATGCGGCCTGGCCCGAAAGGAATGACGCCAACGGCCGTGCCCAACTGCATCGGGTAACTGTGATAAGCCCCGACCACAAGCTCTTCGTCGGCCAACATAAGCCCGACGCGATCATTGCCGTTTCTGACCACGGCTTGATACGGCCAACTCATGGCGCTGTTGACGGGCAGTTCCTTAAAGAGCGGATGCTGCCGAACGAAATGCACGCCGCCCAGCCAATTCGTCCCGACCTTGAAAGCACCACTATATTTGACGCCCGCGTGCGTGCGCAGAAAGTCCATCCACGGCTCGGCATAGTCCATGATTAAGAGCGTCGTGCCGTCTCGGCGGGCGCGCTCAAGCAAGCGTTGCGGGTCGGGCGCATCCGTGGCCGGCAGCGCCCACATGAGTTTGCAGTGCCCCGCGCCGCGCTGCTGACTGAACTCGATCTTGAGCGGCACAGATTGACCTGCGACCAGATCGATCTGGCCTCTCTTTTCTATGCCACCTCTCGTCTCGGCCACTTCGATGATCGTGTGACCATTGATAGACACGCGGGCGCTACCCGTCGTCTGAAGCGCGAAAGTATGTTGGCCCGTGACGGCGGGGCTGAGTTGCCCGTCCCAGCGGATGCTATAAGACTCGGTGGTGGGCACGGCCAGATCGGGCGTTGCGCCTTCGCTGATCGTCAGGTTCACGGTGCTGTCTGTGCGTTGGAAAACTTGTTGCTTGAAATCCGGCCCGGTGAAGAAGGTCGCACGCAAACCCGTAGTCTGCCCCGCCGGGTCGCGCAACTGCTCCGGCGCGATCAGACGCATGTCCGCCACGTTGGGCGGCTGCGCAATCACCACCCAATCAAGCCGCGCCAACCCATCTGTATATGCGGGCGCGGCAACACCTTTTTGCTCTTTCAGAAAGCTGCGCACTTGACTGCCGCCTTCCCACACCGCGCCCTTGCCCGACAGCTTGGCGCTCTGCCAATCAACCGCGAGGATTTCATCATGCCCACGCGCCTCTGCACGCCCCGCCGGATTCAACAGCGTCGCCTCGACACGAAACTTGCCCGGCGCGCCAGCAATCGGTATCTCTACATCTGCCGCGAGCAACTGCCCATACACGTCGCCGCCGGTGAGCGAGACGGCAACGTCCTTGCGAAATATCTCTTGGCCAGTTGGATCAATCGTTAAGATTCTGAGCGTGTGCGCGCCCCGCAGATTCTGCTCGTTGATGGCGTAGAAATCCGCGCGCACGCGGCCCGGCAGCTGCGTGATCTGGCTGCGTAGCTTGACCGCTACATAAAGCGGTTGATTGTAGTAACTGATGATGGCTGGATCGGCTTTGGGGTTGCGAAAGCTGTCAACGACGCCGGAATGGTTCTCAATGATCTCCGCTTCCCAGCCGTTGATGGCGTAGCCGTCGGCGACGTTCGAGAGCCGCATGTTTTCGATCTTGCGCCCTTGATGCTCGAAGGACACGACGCCCAACGCGGTCGTCAAAGCATCTACGGTCGGGAACGCCGAGCGCAAATCTTTGCGCGTTAGAAACTCATCGAACGCTTTGTACCAATCAAGATAGACACGCCCGTCCCAGCCCGTGCTGGGTGCGGCCGTCAAAGCGGCTTTCATCTTCTCCAAGCGCGGCGGCGTAGAGATCGCGCCTTCCTCGCCCCAGAAGACGATCTCGCCGTTGTTGTCGGTGTAATTGTAATAGTCCTTCGGCTTGCGATAGAAGATTTGATCCCACACGGCCGGGCCACCGGCATGATGAAAATCGTACCAGCCATTGAAATAGACTTTGTCGTCGAACGGGCGCATGTGCATTTTGATCGGGTCGGCGACATCCTTGCCCTTCGCCCACGCGGACGTGCGCGTCATCACGCGGCTCGGATCGATGGCATGAGCGGCCCGCAGATCGTGTTCATAGATTTGCAGTATGGCCTCAGGCACGCCGGCGCTCTCGTTGATCATGTTGTAGATGACGAGGCTCGGATGATTGCGGTCGCGCCGCACCATGCGCAGAAGTTTTTCGCGCGCCAACGCTTGCGCGAACTTGTCGCTGCCGCCGGAGCGATAGTTGCCCGGCTCTTCAAAATAGAGCAGCCCGAGTTCGTCCGCTTTTTCCAACACGATGGGTTGCCCGATGGCGCGATGGAAGTTGAGCATGTTTAAGCCCAACTCCTTCGCCACACGAATCTGCCGCTCGGCTAAGGCCGGTGTCGGGAAGATGCCGTTGACGGGCCAGAAGCCCCAACTGATGGCGGTGCGCAACACGATCCGTCTGCCGTTCAAGCGAAACATCGCGTCCGTGCCGATGCCCACTGGCTCGAACCAGCGGAAACCGAAAGTTTGCTGATCAGTATCTGTTGCTTGCTTTCCTTTTTTTACCGCTACCTTGAAGACATACAGGTTGGGATGCTCCACGTCCCAGAGTTGGGCGGTGGGCGCAGAGACTTGCAGCGGGATGGTGTTGTCGCCGGGTTTGAGACTGATGCCGGTGAGTTGTTTGTGGAAGACGACGGCGGCCGGCGTGCGGCGCTCCGACACGCTCACATCGAGATCGCGTTTGGCTTCTGTCGCGTTGTCGTTGTGGATATTGATCTCAGCGTTGACCTCTGTGCGCGCGGGCGTGTTCTGGATGTAGAGTTCGTTGACGTAAATGGGGTCGCAGGCGACGAGCTTGACGCGCCCGGTGATGCCGCCGAAGCCGTGACTGCCGGGAAGCTGGAAGCGCCCCCAAGGGATCGTCGTGCCGTCGCGCCAATCGAAATTGCCGCCGGGGTCTGTGATGCGCACCGCCAGTCGGATTGTCTCGCCCGGTCGCGCAACGTCGGTCAAGTTCACCTCGAAGGGCGTGTTGCCAACCAGATCGTAACCGACGAGTTTCTCATTCACGTAAACTTCGGCCCGTTGGCGCGCGGACTCAAAACGTAAAAAGATGTGGCGCGGGCGTGCGGCGGCCGGAATACGCACGTCGCGATACCACCAACTCACGCCGGTCAGGTCGCCTTCAGGGCCGGCGACAGTTTGCAGATACTCCTCCACCGTGCCGGGTACGGCCGCCTCTTTGGCCTGCGCCGAGTGCAATACGGCCCAACCTCCCGTCGGGGCGTTGACGGGCAACTTGGCAAGATCGGGCGTCGGAAAGTAGAGTTCATCCTGCGCCCACGCAGCTTGTCTGTCATACCACAACTGCCAACCCGGCCCGGATAAATCCAACTCCTGCCGACCGCTCATCGCGGCACTGAGCGCGGGGTAGCTCAGCAGACCGCCGCAGATAAACACCCACATCAATGCGCAATGAGTCTTGAGCTTCATCATTCGGCAGCGTTGAGGTGGACTCGAATAAGGCGCTGAAGCGTCGATCAGGGGGACATGGTAACGGGGAGAGATTCGCAGCGCGTGCCTGAAAAATCATTAAGGCCCTTCCGCCTTAGTGTCTGCAAGCAAACTGCGCGCGAATAAGACAGCGGCGCTCGACTTCATGTCCGCGCTGCAAGGAGGACGAAGGCCTTGCAGCGCGGACATGAGCATCGTGCGCTGGTTAGAAGACCAGACGCAGACCGTATTGCACTTCGCGGCCGTTGTAAGCCACGAGCTTTCTGGTGATCTTGCCGAAATTACCGCTGGTGAAGTCAACCGTCGGGTTATCGAGGTTGACGTGGTTGAAAGCGTTGTAGGTTTCGAGCCGCGTCTCTAGTTTGAAGCGCTCGCCGAGCCGGAACGCTTTACTGATCGTCATGTCGGTCTGCCAGACGCCCGGCCCGACGAGACCGGGATAGGTGACGGGATTATCCCGGCGGTGCAGGTTGACGGGGTCGGTCGCGAGCGTCGAAGTCGGCAAGGCGTGAAACTTGGAAGTGTCGAAGTATCTGTCGTTGGTCGGATTGCTGATCTTGGGATTGCCGTCCACGATCAGGTTCTGAGTAAAGAAGAGCGGGCGGCCCGAATAGATACGGGTCGTCGTCGTAAATTGCCAACCGCCGAGCGCCAAGTCCACAGCGCGCGGTGCATCCTTCAACAGCCAGCCGCCACGCCCGACGGGGATGTCCCAAGACACGGCGCTGGTCAAGCGCTTGCGCGGCGTGTCCGTATCGCGCCATTCAAACCGGCGCGCGAAGGTGGCGAAATCGTCGAAGAACTCCTGGCTCTGCTCATGCTGATAGGCGTAGGCCACAAGGACGCTGAGACCTTTGGCGAAGGGGCGCTGCAACTGAATCTCAAAGGACTGAAGCCGCTCCTGCTTGCCGTTCGTGTTCGTCTGGTTGATGACGCCGTACTGCGGGTAGGGCCGCAGCAAGGCCCCAACGGTGATGGTGCTCTGGGTGCGCAACGTGCCGGGGAATTTATCCGGCGTCAGGTAATTGAAGAAGGGATTCGGCACCGATTGGTTGAAGACCGAACGCGCTACCTCGTAGGAGAATGCCGGGTCGGCCATGTTGAGGTCAACGGCGTAAGGCACGTGGTGGCCTTTGTTGATGAAGTAGTCCACATCGAGGACGAAGTGGCCCCAGATGCCGCGCTGGTACGTGATGCTGATGCGGTCGTTGACCTGCGGGCGTTGGAGATATTGATCTAACCCGTTGGTGGCGTTGCCGGCCGCGCCGATGCTGTTGCCGAGATTGGTGTAGCGGCCCAGCGATTGGCCAAGCGGCTGTTGGATCGGCGTCAGACTAGCCGGGAACGGATCGGAGATGCGCACCTGCGGGCGACCGTTGTTGATGGTCGGCGCGGCGGTCGTCGTCGTCGCAAAGCCGGAATACTGGTTGACGAAATCGCCCAGCGGATCGCGAATCTTGCTCGACGGCGTCTGGTAGCGCGCGTAACCGAAGCGGAACACCGACTTGTCATCGAGCTTGAAGGCCCCGCCCACACGCGGCAACAGATTCAGTTTCTTCTTCTGGAAGACGCTGCGATTATCTGCGGTCGCAAAAATCCATGCGCCGTTATAGATGTGCTGTTCGCCCTTGCTCGCGAGCAAGGTTTTGGCTTGCAACGCAGCAGTAGAAAAAACCGGCGGCGTGGTTTGAAACTCAGGGATCGGCTGAGTCAGGTCGAGTCGTTGCGACAGACGGTTCTGCGCGTCCACGGGGCCCGGCTCATACTCCCAACGCAAACCTAGATTGAGGGTCAGCCGGTTGTTGACTTTGTAGTCGTCCATGAAATAGGCCGCATAGCCGGGCGACACCACCTCCTGCAGGGGCACGCGCGACGCGAAGGAGTTGTTGTCGATGTAGCCCAGCAGGAACGTGGCAAAGGGGCTGCCGGAGTTGTTCAAGTTTGGATTCGAGTTGGCGTTCGCGGTGAGTTGCTGGCGGAAGATAAAGTTGAGCGGCTCGAACCGCGCGCCCTTGCCTTTATCGAAGCGCAACTCGCCGCCGAACTTGATCGAGTGATTGGCGATATAGGTGTTCAAGCGCGCCGAGCCGCCGAACCCTTGCGGATGCTGCGAGAACTCACGACCGGGCCGACCCAAGCGGATGTTGGAACTCGAACCGAAACTGTTGGAGCCAAAATCAAACGCCGGGTAGAAGACTTGATCGATGGTGTAGAGCGAGCTGTAGAAGTTGGGAAACAACTGCGCCAGACCATCCTTGCCGAGCAAGGCCGTATCGGCCGCATACTCGTCCGTCAGCCGGTGATAGTTAGCGCGCACGTTGAGTATCCACTTCGGCGAGATCGTATAGACCGTATCGGCGGCGATGCTCAGCCCGTAGCGATTGCTGCCGTTGACCGGCAAGAGCGCCGCGCCGGTGGGATTGTTTTCCAAGAGGTGTGCCTTGAAGCGTCCGAAGCGGAAGAAGGTCTTCATCCGCTCGGAATAGTTCCAATCGACGCGCTCCGAGAAATTCCAGTACGTGGTGTTGTTGACCTTGAAGCCCTGCAAGTTGTCCTGATTGCCCGGCAGGTTAGGCATTGGGAGTGCCGCCAACAACTTCAGCGCTGTCGGGTCGAACCGGCCGGCCGGGATGACATTATTCAAAAATGCCGTGCGCGTCCCGCTTGAGCCGGTGGACGTAAGCGGGTCGTAGATCGTGCGCTGCACGCCGCCGATTACTGTCTGGCTGAAGTCGCCCGCGCGCTCAAGGGCCGTGGGCACGGTCAAGGTAAAGGACAAGGGCGAAGCATCTTTCCAATGCTCATACGAGGTGAAGAAGAATAGTTTGTTAGTGATGAGGTGGCCGCCAAACGTCCCGCCGAAGATTTTCAGATTAGTGCCGCGGAAATTCTTTTCGTCCGCGCCGGCTGTGCGCTTGAGCGTGGGATCGTTAAAGGCGTTGAAGCGTGGACTGCGCCCGTTGGCGATGGCCGTGCCGTGATAATCGTTCGTCCCCGCCTTCATGTTCAAGACGATGATGCCGCCGGAGCTATAACCGTACTCTGAGTCAACGGCGTTCTTCTGGAACGTGACCTCTTGCACGGCGTCTATCGCCGGCGTATAGGAAGTCTTGTAACTGGAAGTGAGCGGCACACCGTCGAGTAAGACATCGTTGGCGCGCTGCGTCCCGCCGCCCGCGTCGATGTCGTTGGCATAGGCGTGGTGATAAGGGCGGTTCTCATTTGAGGTTGAGCCTGTGCCGGGCGAGACCGTCGGGTCTAAGGTGGCGATGTTATAGGGATTGCGGCCTCTGATAGGCAATTGGTCGATGACTTTATTCTCAAGCGTCAGCGCTTGGCTGCTCGTGTTGAACTGCACTTCGACGGGCGGCGCTTCGACCGTCACCACTTCCGACACCTGCCCGACCGCCAGTTTGATGTCCACCGTCACGTCGCCCCGCTGCTGCACGGTCACGTTCTTCTGCTCGGCCTTCTTGAAGCCCGTCTGCTCCACGATGACTGTATAGTTGCCGGGATCGACGAAGTCGAAGATATAGTGCCCGTCCTCACTCGTCTGGCGCGTCACTTCGACGCCCGTTTCATTATTGTGCAGCACCACGTTGGTGCCGGGGATGGCCGCGCCGGCTTCATCGGTGACAGTGCCCTGCACCTTACCCCGATAGTCCTGCGCCGCCACTTGCGACATCAGCCCGAAGCAGATGGCAATGAAACTGATGCCCCAGATTAATCTCATGTTCCAATGGGATCTCGCTAAAGTCATATTCACCTCCACAGTTGACGGGCAAGTTTTTGGCCAGAACTTTACGGTTATGTCAGCGTGGCCCGACCGGGGGCCGACCAGTGTGCTCTGTGCTTCGTAAACGCGTGCCGCCGGATTCGACGGCCATGTAGAGATGGCGACCTGCTGATTACTCAAGCGGTCACCATCCATCTGTCTACTTAATTTGGTCTCCACTTTCGTCGCGACCGGGCTTGGGCAGGAAGTCTTCACGAATCGGCGTGAAGATGTCTATCAAGACGACCTCTTCATCAAGCATGGTTGCGCCATGCCAACACCCGGACGGGAAATGCAGGATGGCCCCGGCCTCTACGATCTTCTCTTCATGTTCAATGGTAAAGAGCACACGCCCCCGCTCGACAATCGTGACCTGTTCATGCGGATGATCATGCGCCGGCGTCACGACGTGCGGCGCGATGCGCAGGCGGCAGACCATAATCTGGTCGCCGACGATCATCTGCCGCTCGATGCCCGGTTCGATCTGTTCGACCGGCACATCAGCCCAGTTGTAATGATGCTGTAAACCTTCAGCTATTAACTTTGCCGTCATTTGTCTCCTCTTGCGGCCGCCAATCACGGGCCGCCTCTGCACATAAATGCATCAGTAACTGATCCGCTTTAGGCCACCATCGGGGCGGCGAAGGCCGGGGCCGTGACGAGTGCGACTGCCCCTTGCAGGCGCGGATATTCACTGGCCGGCACAATACTAATCTCCGTCTCAGCCGCCGCGGCGACAAGGACGCGCTCGGCCAAAGCCTCGCGCACGTTCTTTTCGATCAAGTCCCAAGCGCCGGTAATTTCGCCGCTGATGTAAATGCGCGCCGGGTCGATGACGTTGACAATCGAAGCCAGCCCGAGCCCGAGATAACGCGCCGTCGATTGCAGCGCCGTCAGGGCTTTCCCGTCGCCCGCGCGTGCCCGCACGATGAGGTCTTCAATGTCGAAGACGGATGCGCCGACGCTCGCCAGTTTCGGCTCGGCGAGATTGCGCCCGAAGTAGCGCGAGAGCGTGGCGATGTTGGAGACGTATGCTTCCCAACAGCCGGTTGCGCCGCATGAACAACGCGGGCCGTCAACATTGAGCGGCATGTGCCCGAACTCGCCCGCGATGTTGTGGCGGCCGTGCAGCACTTCACCGTTGACGACGACGCCCACGCCGATGCCGTCCGAGACGCTGACGAAAACGACATCACCTAAGGCGGTCGCTTCGCCGCGCGTAGCCCAGACCTGCGCCAACGCACACGCACGCCCAGAGTTCTCTATGTGCACAGGAAAGCCCGTGGCGGCGCTGAGCGGTTCACGCAGATGCACGTTGCGCCAGCCCAGCGTCGGCGCATGCAGCAAGCGCCCGCCGACCCGATCCACCATGCCCGGCACGACGACGCCGACCCCGGCACAAGCGCCGATCTCATGATGGTCAGCAAAGATGCGCTTGATGCGTGTGCCCAATTCCGCGATCAATTTTTCGGGGTCTTTATTGGTCGGGAAGCTAGTGATGTTGGTCAGCGAGCGGCCAAGTAAATCTGTCACCGTCAGGTAAGTCCGAGTGGCGCGAATGTCTACACCGATCACGCATAACTCACGCGAGTCTATGTAAAGCAAGGTGGGTTTGCGCCCGCGATGATTCTCGCCCGTGCCGCCTTCAAAGATCAGATTTTCCGCCAGCAGTTCGTTGACCAGCAGACTGATCGAGGCGCGGTGCATATTCATCAAGCGCGCCAGGTCGGCGCGCGAAATCGGCTGATGCGAGCGCACGAGATCGAGCGCGATGCGCCGGTTAATCTCGCGCGACGTGCCTCTTCGCGCGATCTTGAAATCCCTCTGATTGATCTTGCGCATGACTAGATATTGTTACTCAATACAACAAAAGAGGTCGCACCGATGCTTGCAGGGCAGACTGAAGATACGGCCGGCTGCTGCCCGCACTCCGTCTTTAACAGACGGAATGGCTATAAACCCTGAGCGTTGAAGTTAAGCCAGACAACTCCGGCACTGATGGGAGCGCACAAGGCGGCACACCGGCTAAGGCTATAAACAACAAGCGCTTAGCTGATACAATCGGCTTTTTGTGCTTAACAACCAGCCCGTTATTCGTTGAACTGCCCTGTGCTAACTTGAGCCGACGCGCCCGAAGATATTGCTTAATCTGACGCGCTGCTGTACGAAGAAAACAAGCTACGGACATTTAACTGCTTGCAGTTGGATTTTATTTTACTAGCCAATAAAATCCGACTTTGTTAGAATGTGCAACATATTAGCTGCTGGAAGTTATTCGAGTCAAGGAAAAAATTTTGGGCCGACGGTTTGCGCGTGAATGCAAGTAGGCGCGTGCCCTATCAGGGAAGTTTCTAGCGCACCTTGTCAGGGTCGTTCATGCCAGATGAAGGATTGATCGAATTGCACCGGCACGCGAACTTCAAGCGCTAATATGCATGGCACTAAGTTCCTGCCTTAAACACAAACTGTCGCACTGAAGCGTCGAGCGCAAACATGAAAATACTTGCCTGCCTCTGCTTGTTCTTAGCTTGCTCCCTCCCCTGCTGGGCCGCTCCGCGCGAGCCGGGCTTGCTCTTCTACCTGTCGGGCGAGCACGAATTCGCGGCCGACTATGCCGCCGGTGGCGACCCGCAGCCAAATTTTATTCGCGGCATCAAGATCATTCCTGATGGAGCGAAGGGGCACGGCTTCGAGTGCGCGAACACGCAACTGTTGTCGTACTGGGCACCGGGCAACATCTACGCCGAGCGCGGCACGCTGGCTTTCAGTTGGCGCGCGCGTTATCCGGTCGGCCCGACTGCGTTCCCCATCTTTCGCGTGGGCTATGCCGACCATTCTAGTTGGGACATGGTCTGGCTGCGCATTGACTATAACGGGCGCGGCGGCTTCGACGCTTTCGTCACCGATGTCAATCTCGCGCGCATCCGAGTGTCCTATGTCATGCCGACGTTTCCGCAACCGAACGAGTGGGTGCATCTGGCGCTCGCTTGGGATGAGACGCGCGGCATACGCTTTTATGTGAACGGCGTGTTAGCGGCGCAGCAGGAGACGTCGACGGTGCTCTATGCCGGGCTGGATCAATTCGGCCCAAACTCGCGCACCATCGGCCCCATGCAGGTGCAGAGCGATTACAACTTCATACGCGGTGGCGACATTGACGAGCTACGCATCTATGATCGCATGCTCTCGGCCGAGAACATCGCTTCAGTTGCCAGAGGCATCGCGCCGCAGCAGATTCCAACTTTGACGCGCAACCTGTCTAATCCACAGTGGCGCGCCGAATGGTGGCTGCGCTACGGCTGGAACAGAAGGAATGATCCGCCGCCGTACTTGAAGACAGAGCAGACGGCGGTGCGAAAGGTGGAGATACATGACGTATACGATCTAAAGCGCTGGTGGTGGAAAGCGACGGACGGCATACGTGAGACCACTTGGCCCGGCGTCTACAATCGCTCGCGGCTGCCGGGGCGGAATGATTACTTCCAACTGCCGGATTGGGATTGCTATTCGCTGTCGGGTAAGTCCGTCACCTTCAACATGCCCGACGAGCCGTGGAATCATCTGGAGATTTCCGGCGCAGCGTGGGGCAAGATGTCGCTCGCAGGTACGCCGGAGAAAGTTCTCTTCCAACGACCCAAAGGACAAGAGAAGACTTACCACGATCTGCCGACCCCCGTGCGCGGGCAGAAGATTCGCTTTGACAACGTCGAGCAGGAAGAGCCGATTGGTGAGTTGTCAGCCTACTACGTTGCGCCGGGCACAGCGCCGCAAGGCAGTGCAAATTTGAGTTACACACTCACGGCTAGCACCGAGCCGCATGATAGTAGTCTGGAGCCAATCGTCAAGTTCATCAACGGTCGATACACGGCAGACGAGCGTTCGATGATAGTAGCAGTCGCGGACAAAGACAGCAGCACGACGCAGACGCAAAGCGCAAAGCAGAAACAGACGGACGGAGCGTTGCCGCTCGTCCACATCTTAATTCCGGCTGCGGGCTGGCAAAACGAAAGCGGCGGTCTCGATGGTATCGCAATCGATCTGCCGTCGCTCCGCGTGCAGTCGACGCATGGCGCGTACTTTCCGCTCAACATACAAGTGAAAGACCCGCTGTGGGCGCAGCGTAACCTGCTCGACTTCAGTTTCGCAGTGAAGCCGAATGAGGCCCGCACGCTCTGGCTCGACACGCGCGACCGCATCCTGCCGCCGGGCAAGGGTCTCTATCTCACGATTGCCGGGGCGGGCGGCGACTTTGGCCCTGCGGCGCTCGCAGGCGCGCGGGTGCGGCTCGTCTTCAAACCGCGCGCGGAGGCCGTCAAGGAGCATGAACTCGACCGCTTCACACAGGCGCGCGATAGCTACGCCATGCTGATCGAGGAGCACACCAATAACCCGAAGCTGAATCTCTATAACCGCTTCGCCGCCGATGTCACCGATCTCCTGCGGATCAATCCCGCTCATTGGCTGGCGCAAGCCTACTGGTACGACAGCAATTTCAATCATCCGAAACCGGCGTTCACACAGCCCGGCGCGCCCGCCGGTGTGCCGCTCTGGGCCTTTCGGCAAGTGGAGCAATTGCGCAATCTCAAGCGCTTCGTCCTGTGGTACATCGATCAACGCCAGATTGCGAACGGCGAGTTTGGCGGCGGTCTCTCCGACGATGGCGACCTGACGAACATTTGGCCCGCGACCGCATTGATGGGCTGCGCGCCGGAGAAGATCAAAGAGTCGCTCACGCGCGAGATGGATGCCTTCTACCGCGAAGGGATGTTTACCAACGGACTGTCCACCATTCAAGCGGACGAGTTGCACAGCTATGAAGAAGGCATACAGGTGCTCGGTCAATCTCTGCTCTTAGACTACGGCGATCCCAAGCAACTTGAGCGGGCGATGGAAACCTCACGCGCTTTGATCGGTCTGACCGGCATCAACCGCGCCGGTCACCGCCACATTCGCTCCACCTATTACAACGGGCAGAAGATGGCGACCGAAGAGCCTTGGGGCTGGTCGAAGCCGAGTTCGATTCTGGTCTTTCATCCGGCGATGATGCTGGTCGAGTTCAACGGTAACCCGCAGATGAAGCAGATCATCACGGAACTCGCCGACGGTTATCTCGCGCACAGACGAAAGGACGAGAGCGGCACGTACCGGCTCAACGCCGCGATCCGTTTTATAGATGACAGGGATGCACCCGCCAATCGCGGCAACGTCGCGCCGATCTTTTGGGCGGCGTGGCGCTGGACGGGCGATCCGAAATACCTCTTACCGTTTCAGGATGAAGGGTCGCGCTCATTGGAATCAATCCCTTCGAACGCGCTCGATCTCTTAAACGTGCGCGAGACGTGGGGCAAAGACATCGTTAAGCGTTTGCAGACAGGCGCGAGCAGTCAACTGCGCAGCACGCCACCGCCGAACGTCCCCACGGCGAATAGTCAACGCTTGAACATCCCACCGCCCAGCAACTACGGGGCGCAGCATCTCGCGTGGCAGATGACGGGCGACAAGCGTTTTCTTGAAGCGCTCTATGCAGCCCAGATCGAAAAATCAGCCTTGCTCGAATACATGAACACCGAAGGGAGCATGTGGATCGACCGTGTGGAAGTGCCCGCCAACGAACTGCAACGCGCGCGGCTCGGCGGCATCGCGCTGACGCGCGGCTCGCTCTATCCCGGTCAGGCCGTGAGTTGGCAATTTCAAGCGCCGGCCACAGAGGACAGCGCGGCGATCCTCATTCCCAATGCGACGCCGGACGCGCTGAAGATCATTGTTTACAATCTGAGCCAAGCGCCGGTCACAGCAAATATGACCGCGTGGGACATCACACCGGGGCGCTGGGAAATCGTGCAAGGCATTGATACCAACGGCGACGATGCGATTGACGGCACTGCTGCGACCGAGACGTTAGATCTTGAACGATCCAGCGCAGTCGCACTCACGTTCCAGCCACACGTCGCCACGATTCTGAACCTGAAGTTGTTGACGAAAGGAACATCATATTGGGCGCGCCCGGACTTAGGGATCGGCCAAGACGATGTCACAGTGCAAGGCCGACGCGTCACGGTCACGGTACACAGTCTCGGTGCGCTGGATACGCGACCAACGAAGTTGGCGCTGCTGGACAAAACGGGCAAGGTGCTGGCGACGATGCCGGTGCCGGCCCTCAAAGCGCCCGTTGACTTGCTACCGAAAAGATTGACGCTCACGCTCACAATCCCTGCGGGTGGACAGATCAAAGGCGGCAGCATCATGCTTGATCCCGCTGCCACGATGAAAGAGATCACACGGCTTAACAATCGTGTGCAGGTGCGACGAACCCTACTTCCATGAACAGCAAACAGACACCGGCCACACAGCCTGCAAAGGACGGACTGGCGCGTCGCACCTTCCTACAAAACGCGGCCTTCGGCGCGGGCGGTGCAGCCGCAGCCAGTCTCATTAACCTGCCAGTCTTGGCCGCCACACTTACAACCGACTCGCCGGTCGCAACGATTAAATCAGGACAGGTGCGCGGCTACGTGGATAACGGCGTCAACGTCTTCAAAGGGATTCCCTACGGCGCCGACACGACCACGCGCCGCTTCATGCCGCCCGTGCCGCCAGCAACATGGACGGGCGTGCGCGATGCGCTCGAATATGGCCCGGCTGCGCCGCAACAGACGCGCAGCGGGGAACACACGAGCGAAGACTGCCTGTATCTGAACGTCTGGACGCGCGGCTTGCGCGACGCACGCCGCCGGCCCGTGATGTGCTACATACACGGCGGCGCTTATGCGAACGGCTCCGGTTCAAGCCCGCTCTACGATGGCGTGCGCCTGTGCCGCCGCGGCGACGTGGTGGTGGTCACCATCAATCATCGGCTGAACGCCTTCGGTTATCTCTACCTCGCGCGCTTCGGCGGCGCAGAGTTTGCCGACTCAGGCAACGCGGGGCAACTCGACCTGGTGCTCGCACTACAGTGGGTGCGCGACAACATCGCGGAGTTCGGCGGCGACCCAAACAACGTGATGGTCTTCGGTCAATCCGGTGGCGGCGCAAAGATCGCCACGTTGATGGCCATGCCCGCCGCGAAAGGATTGTTCCACCGCGCCACCACCATGAGCGGTCAACAAGTGACCGCCTCTGGCCCTCTGAACGGAACGTTGCGCGCGCGCGCTGTCATGGACGCGCTGAAGTTGCCGCCGGAGCGCGCGGCCGAACTGCGCACGATGCCTGTCGAGAAGTTGCTTGCGGCCATCGGCGCGCGCGATCCGGTGCTGCCGTTCGGCAGCGTCTCCTTTGCGCCCGTGCTCGACGAGCGCACGCTCACGCGCCACCCGTTCTACCCCGACGCCGCGCCGCAGTCGCTGCACATCCCGATGATCATCGGCAACACACACGACGAGACGCGCGCCTTTCTCGGCGGCGACGAAAGCAACTTCCAGATGACGTGGGCGCAACTGCCGGACAAGTTGATCCCCAACATGCGCGTTGACATCCAACCCGAAGTCGTCATCGCCGAATACCGGCGGCTCTATCCGCGCTACTCGCCGACTGAAGTATTCTTCGCCGCGACGACGGCCGGGCGCTCTTGGCGCGGCGCGGTCATCGAAGCGGAAGAGCGCGCCAAGGCCGGTGCGCCGGCCTATGCTTATCAACTCGACTGGGCGACGCCGAAGGACAACGGCAAGTTCGGCGCGCCGCACGCCTCAGACATACAACTGGTGTTCGACAACATCGACAAGCCGGGAGCCACTGCAATTGGCCCGCAGGCGCAAGTGATGGCCGACCAGATGAGCGAAACCTTCATCGCCTTCGCCCGCACCGGTAACCCGAACAACAAGCTGATCCCGCGCTGGGACAAATACACACTCCCCCGCCGTCAGACCTTGGTCTTCGACGTGCCTGCACACGCTGAAGATGATCCGCGCGGTGCAGAGCGACGACTGTTCGCCAAAGTGCCTTATGTTCAGCCGGGCACGTAAGGACTATTTCATCGTGCGGGAACGTTGCACGGTATGAATAGTGAGGCGTAACGATTAGCAGATGAGTTCACTTCTCCACTGTTGCGGGAGTAGCAACTGTCTCCGCCAGTTCAAGCGCTTTGGTGGTCGTGTAATACTTGGTGATCATGTTGGGTACTTCCCACGCGGGCAGTTTTCCTGCGTGTAAGAACTGCAAGAAATGCTCCATGACCTGACCGAAATGCGTCTCGTGATCTGTGCGGTGCGCGTCGGGGATGAGGATGTGCCAACCGTCGCCCGCCGCGCTTAACGCCAACCCCGGATAAGTCACTTGCAGTTTGGTCGCAGCCTTTTGCAAAGCTGACTGCAACGCATTGCGGTTAGCGCCGCGCGCCGCTTCGACGTAAAGCTCTGGCCGGTAGTCCTCTTCCTTGCCTTGTCTAATGATCACGTTGGCCTTCGTGCCGCGCATCACGGAGAAGTGCGTATCGCCCGCACCTGTTGGCGCTTCAAAGTTCCAGCGCACCGAGACCTTCGCGTGCACGCCTTTCAACGTGTAGAGCATTTCGCCGTTCGCGTAATCGAGGAGCGCGCCGTCCTTGTTCAAACGCCCGCGCAGATAGTCTGGGAAATCCGGCAAACCTGTGACCGTCTGGAACTGCGCGCGCGTGACGACGGTCGGCCAACGCCGCGCGCTTAGCAGCTTAACGTCGCGGGGCGTGAGTATCTGTTCTGGAAAACTCTCCCATTGAATCAAGTCCACGAGATGCGTTGTGATGTCAACGATGCCTTCGCCCTGTTGTGTTACGTCAAAGAACCAACCGGGTCTTTGTAGCGGGCGGCCCGACACGTATTTGAAGAGATGATGCACGCTCTCTTTGGTCACCGCCGGCTCGTCGGGCGTGCCTTTCTGTAGACGCCCGAAGACAGCCGGGTCATTGACGAGCGCGCGTTGCAGCATGGTCGTGATCTCATAACGCTCCGTCATGATGTCGTAGAGCAGCACGCCTTTCGCGGCCGCCGTCTGAAACGCCGCCTTCAGCTTCGCGAAACCCGCCACGTCTATGCACATCGGTTTGTCGGCCAGCACGGAGAGACCCGCGTTCAAACTGGCATCGATGTAATCAATCTTCCGCCGGTTGTTACTGACGATGATGGCGACGTTGCCCGGCTTCTCGACGAGCATCCGCGCAAGAAAATCAGGCGCGGTGTATAGCTGCTCTGTCCAACGGGTCGGCTGCGCGGCGCGCGTGTTGTAGCCTGCGATGCGCTTGAGATGTTCGTCCAAATCTGCGCCGCGCGGCGCGTAAACTTGCACCACGGGCGAGACGCCGGGATACATCGTCTTCTGCACCAGCGCGGCGTGGAAGTGACCGGGGTCGAGCGTCATGAGCCGCACATCGCCCTTGAGGGCTGCGAACCTCTGTTGCTTTGTCTGCGGTGCTTTGCCCGCACGCTTTTGCGCGACGCACATAGAGACGATAGCGATGCCGGACAGTAGCAGCAGGTTCAATAACACCATGGGCAGTTTGCCATACATCGGCGATCCTCTATCAGCTAAGGCTGTAGAGCTATGAACAATTTCATAAGCGGTTTGAGCACCGAACAAAACACGCTGCTTGCACTCCTCATTCAATCCACCTTCGGCAGCCAGCCGTTGAAGCGCATCCATTCTACGCAACGCTCAGGCCACTGTGCGGTGGGGCCGTACTGCGGGTCGAGACTGTTGCCGTGTGCGCCCTGCGCGTAGATGTGCAACTCGGCGGGCACGCCCGCGCGCCGCAGCGCTTCATAGAGTTGCAGTGAATTCTCCACGGGCACGGACTGATCCGCCATCGTCGCCGCGATGAAGACCGGCGGCATATCTTTCCGCACCCGCTGCTCGATGGAGTAACGTCGGATGAGTTCCGGCGACGGCTGATTGCCGAGGAGCGCCGTGCGTGAGCCTTTGTGGACGAACGGCTCGGCCATCGTGATGACCGGATAGATGAGCGCGACGAAATCAGGCCGCGCGCTGACGCTATCGAGCGCCGCGCCGGTGCGCCCTTCGGGCGCGTCGAACATCGTGGCCGCGCACGCGCTTAAGTGCCCGCCCGCCGAGACGCCGAACACGCCGATGCGATCAGGGCGCACGCCAAACTCGGCCGCCCGCGCACGCACGACGCGCACCGCCCGCAGCACGTCGCGCAGAGGCGCGGGTTGACCGTATTCGGCCAGCCTGTACCTGAGCACGAAGACGGTCACGCCGAGCGCGCCCAGCCAACTCGTCTCAGGCGGCCCACTGCTGCCGCCGACCGCGAGGCGCACGTAGCCACCGCCGGGACAGAAGATCACCGCCGTGCCGTTGGTCGTTGGCCGGGCGGGCGCGTAAACCGTCAGCGTCGGCCGGTGGACATTAACGATGCGCCCGTCCACCATCTTTTCGGGCGACGCATCCGCGTGCAACCCCGGCACGCCTTCAGGCCAAAGCTCAATTACCTGCGCCGCTACCGACTTAGTCGCGTTGACGGACTTGTCATTTGTCTGACCGATGGCGCAAGTCGCGACGGCGCAGACGATGACGAGGGCGAGCAGAAACTGTTGCATCAAGAGACCGCTCCGATCTAATAAGCGTGCGCCGCAAAAGATTGCGCGGGCGCGCACGTCAACTCGCGGGCGCTTACTTCAGTTGGCAAATGTCGAGCACGTTCATGTCCGTGTAGTCGAGGTTCTCGCCGCCCATCGCCCAGAGAAAACTATAGCTGCTCGTGCCCGCGCCCATGTGGATCGACCACGGCGGCGAGACGACCGCTTCATCGTTCGCCATCACGATGTGGCGCATGTCCGCGGGCTGCCCCATGAAATGCATGATGCGCTGGCCTTCTTTGAGGTCGAAATAGAAATAGGCTTCACTGCGACGATCATGCAGGTGCGGCGGGCAGGTGTTCCAGACGCTGCCCGGCTTGAGCATCGTTAGTCCCAGCAGCAACTGCGACGACTTGCAGATGGCCGGCACAACCATCTGATAGATCGTGCGCTCGTTTGCAGTCTCCGTCGCTCCGAGGTTGAGCGGCACAGATTTCTCGATTGAGATATGCACGACCTCGAAGCGCGCATGCGCCGGCGTGGAGATGAGATAGAACTTGGCCGGGTTGGCGGCGTCTGTGCTCTCAAACGAAATATCTGCGCTACCCATCGGGACGTACAGACCGTCCTTCGGCGGCAACTCGTAACGCGCGCCGTCAACCGCCACGACGCCTGCGCCGCCACCCACGTTGACCACGCCCAACTCGCGCCGCTCAAGGAACGGCTTGTCCTTCGCGGAGGCCGGCTCCTGCTGCACAGGCAGCGCCACGGCCTTGCCGACCGGCGCAGCCCCGCCGACGACCATGCGCTCGTAGTGTAGATAGTTGAGTCGGACTTCGTCTGCGGCGAACAGCTCGCCGATGTGATAACGCTCGCGCAGCTCATCATTGGTCGCGCCGTTAATGGATGCGGGGTGTGTAGCGTAATAAGTTTTGCGATACATGAACTCTTTGCTCCGGTTCTCCGATCACTGAGTTGCGCTCACGATGGCGGTTAGCGATTGCATGCGACTATGACGGCACTGACCTTCATCTGCCCAGCCAGCCGCCGTCAACGACGAGCACATGCCCGTGCAAGTAATCGCTCGCCGCAGAAGCGAGAAACACGGCCGCGCCCGTCAAGTCTTCCGGCTCACCCCAACGCGCCGCCGGAATGCGTTCGAGTATCTGGCGATTGCGCGTCTCGTCTTGTTGCAGTGCGGTCGTGTTGTCCGTGCGCATGTAGCCCGGCGCGATGGCGTTGACGTTAATGCCGTGCTTGGCCCATTCGTTAGCGAGCGCTTTCGTCAACTGTGCGACGCCGCCCTTCGACGCGGCGTAAGCCGGGACGGTGACGCCGCCTTGAAACGAGAGCAGACTGGCGATGTTGATGATCTTGCCGCCGCGCTTGTCTCCGGCGCGTGCGAGCATGTGCCGCCCGGCGAGTTGCGCGAGCCGAAAGACGCTCGACAGATTGACCTCCAGCACCAACGCCCAATCCTCTGCCGTGTAATCAACTGCGGGTGCGCGGCGAATCGTGCCCGCGTTGTTGATGAGGATGTCGAGCCGCCCGAACTCTGCAAGCGTCTGCTCGACGAGTTGCTGCGGCACGCTCTTGTCCGCCA
The DNA here is from genome assembly GCA_045807745.1 of Pyrinomonadaceae bacterium. Taxonomy (GTDB): domain Bacteria; phylum Acidobacteriota; class Blastocatellia; order Pyrinomonadales; family Pyrinomonadaceae; genus QHXQ01. Next base: position 303,257 of record JBJMGT010000014.1, on the reverse strand, counting down.
GATCGCCGCGCACGCCGAGACTGCGCCGCCCCGCCTGCTTGATTAGTTCACAAGTCGCATCCGGCGTGCGCGAGTTGCCGTGCGCGACGACGTGCGCCCCGGCTTCCGCCAGCGCAACAGCCACCGCCGCACCGAGTCCTGCCGATGCGCCCGTCACGAGCGCGACTTGATCGTCTAATCTGAATTTGTCGAGTATCATCTTCGTTCCTTAAACGACTCCGCAAGTCTGTTGCACGAAATTCTATTCCTGCCGGCGCGCCCTTCTGTTGCGCCTAATGCGGCGCGACTAAATACAGATCACGACCGGCGCGCTCGACCACGAGCGTGTCCGCATCCGACTCATAATCTACGCGGTGAAACTGCCGGTGATCCATGAATCCTAAGTTCACGCGCTTGCAGGTGGCTTCGTCCAGCGCCGACGCCAGCGTGATGCGGTAGCGCGGCACGACGCGCCCCGACGCATCACGCTGCCCCGCGTAGGAGACGTGCGCCAGATGCGCGGCGACCGCGAGGTTCGCCTGCAACTCGGTTGAGAGCGCGACCATCTCGCGCACGCGGTCGAGCGGCGCGTAGCCGTACTTCTCAATGAGCAGCCCGTGTGTTTCGGAGATGGCGTGCAGATGTGGCGCATAGATGAGCAACTCGCCGCCCGCTTTGATGATGCCGCCGAGCTTGTAGCTCGCCTTGCCGCCGACCCACAACTCGTCGTAGTGCTCGTCGAGGAGTGCCACGACTCTTTTGTATTTGCGCCCCGTGTACCTGATGTGGACGTGGCGGCTCACTTCGGCGGCACGGCGAAACGCCTGCCGGATGTCGCCGGCAAACAGCGCGTGCGTACGCAGACGGTTGTCGTCGGTGCGCGTGACGACCGTGTTGAGCGAGATGATGTGTGCGGGTACGAACTCCGCCGCCGCCTCGATCATGTGGCGCGTCGGCGTCTCGACGCGACCGATCACTCGTTCGATAGTGGCGAGCGCGCCGAGCCAGTGCGTCGCGTGGGTGAGATCGGGGCCGGCGACGCCGGGGAAGAAATACTTCGCGCCCCCGGCGAAGCCCGCTACCTCGTGCGGCACGGTCGCGCCGAAGACGAGCACCGTGTCGTAATTACCGGGTGCAAGCAGTCGATTCAAATTTACTGCGACCGCCTTGTCAAGCAGCCCGCCCGTCAACTCGCGCACCCGCGCGGCACTCAACTCGCCAAGTGTGACCAACTCTTCCGGTCGATTCCATTGGTGATCGTAGATGCGACCCAAGCCTTGCGCCGCCGCGTCCGCGCCGAGACCCGTCTTCGCCCGCTTCTCCGCTTCGGTCATCGGCATGTGCGTCCCTTGTGCGACGAGCGCGTCGAAGCGTTCGACGCGGCGCGCGGACAAAATTTCGGCGGCAAAAGGGAACAGTAGATCAGTGTTGTCGTCGCGCGTCTTGTCGGGGATGATGGCCAGCACGCGCGCGCCGGGCGCGATGCCGCGCAGCGCCTGCTCGATGACGGCGCGCAAGGACTCAGGCGCGAGATCGAATTCCGGCGCGCCTGTCCCGACGACGGTCGGCGCGGGTGTACTACTCATCAATGATCACCTCTAGCAACTCGTCCGGCTCGTCCGGCCGTCTGGTCAACACTTCGGCGTCGCTAAATCCATCTGTCATTCGCGATCTCTAAACGCCTGTGCCGCGCGAGCGGCGACGTGACTTTAGCCCGGCGTTGAAACGCCGGGGCAAGGTGGCCAGCAACCCACGTCGCGGCAGCGACGATTGAATTCAGCCGTCGCTGCCGCGACGCGGAGGTCATCGGTCGGCTGACCGAGCGTTGAAACGCACGGCTTAATTCAAGCTGCCGCTCGCGCGGCGCAGACCGCCGCCGCATTACAGCTTGCTCACTACCGACAATGAATAGCCGCCCGCCCGCTGAAAGCGTATATTATGTCTTCAGTAATCATAATATCGTGACTGCGCGTTAGCGTAAATTTCTTCTTCCACTCTGGCCACCTCGCGCCCGGTGCGGCCGTCGACTTGCGGCGCGCGCCCCTGCCTGACCGCCTGCGCGAAGTCGTCTATCAACGGTTGGTGTATGTTCTGATGTGGCGGGAGTTGCTCGTTGCGCGCGCCAGCGGCGGTGCTAACCTTGAGCGTGCCCTCATTCAGCGCGGCGACGTGCATCGAGCCTGCACTACCGAAGATGTGCAGCGTATCTTGCGGCTCGCGCGCGGCGTGCGTCACCGTGAGCACAGCTTGCGGCCCTTGCTCAAAACGCAGCAGGGCGCTCGCGGTATCCTCTACTTCCCGCTCGAACAGATGATTGCCGGTGAGGCCTCTGCTTGCTCTGACCCGACCGAACAGGTGGCTCAGGACTTCGATCCGATGACAACCGAAGTCGAACAGCGGGCCGCCGCCGGATAGTCTCCGTTCGATCAACCAGCGGCGCGGGTGCGCCGGCGCCGGGTCGAACCGCTCGAACGCGTTCACCTGCGCAACTATCGGCTGCCCGATCTCACCTGCGCGCAACAGCGTCCGGATGCGCTCGACGACTGGGTAGAAATGGCGATAGTAGGCGACGCCGAGCCGCACACCGTGCGCCGCGCAGGCGGCGATCATCCGATCACATTCCGCCACGCTCATGGCCATCGGCTTTTCGCACAAGACGTGCTTGCCCGCTTCGGCGGCGGCGATTGTCTGCGCCGCATGCAGGTGCACGGGCGTGGCGATATAGACCGCTTCAATATCTTTGTCGGCGAGTAACAGTCGCCAGTCGCCGTACCAACGCTCGGCCCCGAATTCTCTGGCGAACGACTCAGACAACTCGGCGCGCGCGCGGCTGACAGCTACCAGTTTGCAGTTTGGCAGCGCACAAAGCGCGGGGGCGACGCGCCTGCGCGCAATGTCGCCACAACCTATGAGGCCCCAACGCACACTAGACATAGCCTACAATCCAGCCGGTCAACAACATTCCCTATAGGTATAGATGATATGATCGATTCTAGCACTGAACTATGCAAAGCAGTTGCGCCGGAGCGACGCAGTACGACCGCCGCAGAAGTTGTCCTGACTAAACGAATCGAGGAGGAAGCGATGTCTGTTTCCGGTCTGCGAAGTATCGAACGGCGCGTCGTCGGCCGTAACGTGTGGCTTAGCCGGACAGGCGAAAATGCGCACGACGCGCTCGCGCGGCTCGCGGTGCACGAAATTAGACCCGACGTGCTGGCGACTGAGGAAGCCGTCGGGCAGGCCATGTTGGCAGAGTTGAGAGACGCGGCGCGTAACAAAGCAGGCGACCTAGTCATCATCTTGCTCGGCGGGCGCGGCGCGCAGGCGTTGCACCGGCGCTTGGGCGAGTTGGCTCGAACCGGCGCGGCGGACGAGTTGCTCGGTCGGCTGCGCGTCTTTACGCAGGATGCACTCGCGCCGATGCGGCTGGCGAGCGGACTCAGCTTCGTGCGCGACTTCGAGCGTCTGCTCGGCACAGACTTCTTCAACAAGATAAAAAGCTTCACCTCGATGCGCACGCACACCGATGATCTCGCAGGCGAGTTGGCGCGCTACATCGAACAGCTCGAAGCGCTCGGCGGGATCGACATTTTCTTTCTGGGTCTCGGCCCTGAACCGGACGCCGCGGCGCACCTCGCATACATCAAGCCCGGTTCAGGCGCGCAGGCGACAGACGTAGCGGGGTTGATCCCGATCTCGGAGAGCATCCTTGAGCATCACGTCGCCAAGTTCAAAGTGGGCGGCAGCACCGTCACCGCCGCGGACGAAGCCGAGTGTCGCGCGGCGACGCACATCCTGACACTTGGCCCCGCCGCCATCCTGCGCGCGCGTCGCGTCGTCCAATCAATCGTCGATGCGAGCACCGCGCCCGCCAAGCGCGCGAGCTACCGGCGCGTGCGCGCAACCGAGATCGCGCACGACCCGGCCGCGCGCGCGGCCCAACTCGACGAAAATCCCGGCCTCTGGGCGCGTCTGCATCCTAACTTCAGATCGCTCGTCCTGCCTGATGTTTTAGTAACCTAGCGGAGGTAGCGGTGTTTCTGTCGTCAGCCGCGAGTGCTTGACGGCGTGGCGGGAGAAGAAGCCGTCATTGAACATCCGTATCAAAGAGCAGTTGCGGCTTGTTTTCTAAGTTCGCTTACATCGAACTCACGTAGCTTAACATTTTCATTCAAGTGCTTTGCTCCTCTAGAGCCATCTTTTTTGTCGGCGCAAGGAGCACGAAATGTTAATGACCGCAGGCAAACGAAACACAACTCTTACTTCGGCGACCCGCTGCCAACCCCTCTGCCCTTCGACGCCGAATCGCCTTTGAGCTTCGCGGTTGCCATCCACGAGGCGTAATCGCTGCCCTGCCCGCCGGCCATGCCGGGGTCGTCTTTGCTGAAGCCAGCCTCGCGGTTCGGGTCAGACAGACCTCCGACGGGGACTTCCTGTCCCCTGTTAAAGAAAGTGTTCTGGCTGTGGTTGAAACCGCTGACTGTTACGCCCGTGCCTGAGACCTGATAGAGCATCGTTTCATCAACCACGCCGGAGAGCATGAAGATATTATTTTTGACCGTGAGATTTTCAGTTCGTGTCAGACGCACGGAACGGCTGCAACCTTGCGCCGGACTATCAACCTCGTTGCCGGGCCGGACGAGCAGCACGCCGCGCTCGCCTATGCCGACGAACGTGTTGCCGACGATGCGCGCATTCCGCGCGGCCCAGATAGCGATTGGCTCGACGGGATGCTCGCCCGGTCGCGTAGAGACGATCAGGTTATCGCGCGCAGTCATGTCGTAAGACTCGAACAGGGCGAACGAGCAGGGGTCGCCATAACGCCCGTCAATGAAGAGGTTCGGGTCGGTCGAGCCGCCGGAAAAGGCCGCGCCCGAATTATCCACAAAGACGTTCGCCTCAATCAGCACCCTGCGCCCGCCGCCTTTCGACACTACGCCCCGATGGCTGTTACGGATCAGATTGCGCCGCACCACCACGTCGTCGCAGCAAGGTAGATCGATGGCCGGCTTGCGTTGAAAGTTTTTGCCGTCCGACAATTCGCAATCTTCTATCGTGATGTGGTGGGCCTGATTGAACTTGATGAGGTAGAGCCGGTCGTCGTCCTGCAAGGGGTCGTAGGCGGGCGTGCACCCACCCGGCGGGCATTCGTAATGGACTTTGCAGTTGCGCACCGTGACGTAGCTCGTCCACAGGTCGCGGTTGTACCAACTGGCGGTGTAGCGCCCCGGTGGATCATTCGTCTTGACGTGGTTGTATTCCTCCTCCGGCTCGTAGACGCTGTCGCCGTGAATGCCGTTGCGGCGACGGTTCAGCTTTTTACCGGCCTCATCCGTGTAATACGGGTTCGGAAAAATATCGAATCCATCTATCACTATCCCACGCGCCAGATGAAAGTTGACGTGATCGAGCATCACTCCGTGCTTAGTTTCGGCACGGATGGTCAGTGGATGTTCGGGGTCGTAACGATAAATGCCGACCGCATCAGGCCGCGCACCCTGCGGGACGGGCTGGCGCGGGTCGCCGACTTCAAGTTTGTCAGACATCATCAGGACGAGATCGAGCGCGCCCCACTTTGCGTCGCGGCCCGCCTTGCGATAATCGCCGTTCTTAGCAATGAGCGTGTCGCCGCTGCCCACGTGGCGCAGGGCCACGCGCCAAGACTTGAAGGGGCGCGTATAACTGCCATCGCCGCGCGCGTCGTCGCCGTCGACGAGATGCACGTAGACGGTCTTGCCCGCTGCCGATGCAGCGACGTGCAGCAGGAGCAAGGCGAGCGTCGTTAACAGGATGCGAGCCAGTGCGTGCCTCATACTCACTTGACCGTCTCTACCCAACGACCGTTGAGCAGCACGCGCTTCACGCGCCGCATGTCGCTAATGTTTTTGAGCGGGTCGCCTTCGACGAGCAGGAGGTCTGCGAGTTTGCCGGCGTCAACGCTGCCCAGCCGGTCTGAGACGCGGAAGAAGCGCGCGTTCTCCATCGTGCCCGCGACGATAGCTTCCATCGGCGTCAGCCCGGACTCGACGAGCAACTCAAGTTCGCGCTGGTAAGCCCAGCCGCGCGCCGCGTGCGGCACGTCCGAATGAGAACCGACGACGACGTGTGCGCCGGCCCGATGCACCAACCCGACGAAGGCCTCCATCTGTTTGAACGCGCGCACGTGCATCTCGGTCGTATCCTTGTCGCCCGTCTGCCGCTCGAAGACGGCGAGCGTCGGAGAGACGAACGTGCCTCGCTCGACGATCAGTTTAAAGACTGCGCGGGCGCGCGGTGTGTCGAGCTTAACTGCGCTCCACACTTGATAGCGACCCTCGCGGCGCGCGTTGTTGTCTGCGAGCACGCTCTGCCTGTACTTCTCCGCGTCGCGCAGCGGCAGCAAGGATGTGCCGAACGAGGTGGCATGCTCGACGCCGTCAACTCCTGCGCGGATGGCGTCCGTCGCGTCCACGATCTCAAGGTGCGAGGTGACCGGGAGACCGCGCGCGTGGGCCGTCTCAGTCGCCACTCTGATGAGCGCGAGCGGCAGACGGAAGTAGACTTTGATCGCCGACGCGCCTTCATCCGCGAAACGGTTGACGGCGAGGCGCGTCTCTTCCGCGTCGCGCACGATGTACGAATCGGTCGGGTAAGCCGCGGGCGGCGAATCAAGGTGCGGCCCGCATAAGAACAGACGCGGCACTGGCGCGGGGGCTTTGCGCGCTGCGTCGTAAGCCTCCGTCCACTGACCCGGATCGCGCACGGAGGTGACGCCGTGCGTTAGGTAGAGCGCGGGCAGCGGATCGTCGCCGTCGATATGAAAGTGCGCGTCAATCAGTCCGGGTAAGAGCGTGAGGCCGTGGGCGTCGAAGACTTCAGCCCCCGCCGGGATGTTGACGGAGCCGCGCCTGCCCACCGACACGATGCGCTCGCCCCGCACGACGACGACGGCGTCGGCAACGGGTGCACCGCCGTGTCCGTCAATCAGTGTGGCCCCGATGATAGCGATCACATGATTTAAGTCAGCCGGCCGCGCCACTTCATTAATTTCATGCGCGCGCGGTTTCGCAGTTCGTTTCGCAGTTGCGCCTTGCCGCCGCTGGGCCGACGCGCCGCCCGCCCAGAGCAGTGCGATGAACAGCATCATGCTCGATAGTCGTATTGTTATTTTCATATCTTCGATTACATTGTCGGCAAAGAGAGGCGTGCGTTGCGCCACGCACCTCAAACTCATTTAAAGAGATGACAACTCATAGTCACCGCTCGTCGGAAGCGAGCAGGCGCAGGCGCAGGCGTCCGTCCTTATTACCTTTGAAAGGCAGATACATAACGCCCGCATCGTTCGCCGTGCCGATGTAGCTCGCCGCGGGCACGCCGTTGAATAGCCCGCCGCGCCAGTTGGCCCGCCCGCCGGTCATTTGTAGCTCATACTTCGCGTGGGGCTTCAGGCCGCTGACGAGCAGCGCGTTTGCATCCACGTCCGGGATGGTCACTTCGCCCTCGGTCAACGGGCCGTCAACGGTGGCGAAGAGTGCGATAGTGCCCCCTTCAATGAGCGAGCCGACGAGATTTGATCCGTCTACTAACTCTACACGTGGCGTGCGCGTGTCAGTGCGCTCGCCGATCTCCAACACGTGTAGAAAAAAATCTTCCTGCGCGAGCTTCGCCGGCGACACCTCGACGCGCCACGCGGCGGGCACGACCGCGCGCGTGTTCGAGGCGAGGAGTTTGTCGAAGTCTTCGCCCCAGAAAGTCTTCCACATCTTTCTGAGATAAGGATCGGTCGGCACGGGCCCGCCCTGCGGCGGATCGAGCGGCCAGTTCTTACCCGTCCCCCACGCCCCGCCGAACTCATCGCCCGGCGTCCAGAACTCCCAACCCGGCCCGCCGCGCTTCACCACCTCGCGCTCGCGCGGCAGCAGCGAGTGCACGCGCAGACGCCCTCGCCCGTCTTCGTAAGTGAAAACGGTTGCGTTCGCGTAAGCCGTCCCGCCTTGCCCGATGTCTCGGCCCTGCTCGGCGGCAGTGACGCGCGGTTCGCCCACGCCGTGCAGCAACCAGACCTTCTTAAACTCAGGGTCGGCGCTGCGCACGCGGTCAAAGACCACCAGCACGTTGTTGTCGGGCGTGTACGCGACTTCGCGCGTGAAGTGCTCCATCTTCGACGGCTGATAGGCGCGTGTGGCGTTGCCGCGCGCGTAAGTGTAGACGCCCGCGACGTAGTCGGTGGCCTCCATGTGCCCCGTGTCCCAGAGGTCGCGCGTGCGCTCGAAATCTTCGCGGCTGCGGACGGTGTTCCAGTAGCGCGATGAATCCATGCGCTGCCCGCCGTCGTTGGCCGCGGGCCAGAGGTTTTCGGCCCAGAAGAATTTTTCGCCCGGCTTGTAGACGAGCATCGAGTTGTGCGCGATGGTGCGGCGGTAGTAGTTCAGATAGTGCGGGCTTTCGGTGTCTGTGTAGTCGGCCCCGCTCTCGGTGGCGAGATAGCCTTTGTGATAGATGACGAAGTGATTCTGATCGAGGTGATCGTGTTTTGCCAGATACGGCCCGGAGTTGAACTGAATCCACGTTGAATCGGGGCCGAAGCTGTCGCGCATAACGAGGTGGCCGATGCCGCGGAAAAGATGTGTGCGTGAAATCTCCGCGTCGTTCGTGTCGGCGGGGTTGCGCGGAGTCACGTCGGGGTCGTCCCAGAGAAACTGCGTAATGGGTATCCGATAATCCTTGCGCGCGGGCCAGCCGCTCGCGCGCAGCATCCACGCCGCGTACGGGTCTTTGAAGCGATTGACCGCATAGGCGAGCACGATGTTGTCCTCCCACTGCATATATGGAAACTCGTTGTCGTCGTCGCGCGCGGTCGTGCCGTCGGGCAGCACCTTGTAGAGATATGTGTCCGTGTAATGCTGAAAGACCGTGTAGCGGCGCGTGGGGTCGCTGTTGTGCGCCGTGCGTTGGAGTTCGGCGAGCAGGGCCAGCGGCGCGTAAGTGATGCGCTGGTAGTCCATGGACTCGTGATAGCCGCCGTCGGGCGTGATGAAGTCTGTCAGGTCGAGGATGTGATCGAACACTTTCTGCGCGTGTGCCCTTAAAGGCGCGGCACGCATTTCGACCGACGGGTGACCTTCGATGGCCGTGAGCGCGAAGACGGCGAGCGTCAGATACCGCACGGGGTAGTTGTGATACATCGCCAGCCGCACTTCTTTGAGCGACTGATCCGCCATCATCTTCTCCGCGGCTTTTAAGAGTTCGAGTGCGACGCGATCCTTGAGCTGCGCGTCGAAGCCACGATAGTTGTAGAGCCAGTCGAAGGCGAGCGACCACTTGACGTACTCCGGGTACGTGCGCGAGCCGACTAGCTCTGGCGGGTGCGTGCGCCGCATCTCTTCGATGGCGCGCCGGGCGTAGGCTTCGTCACCCGTCAGCAGGTACGTGAGCGCCCAGCCGTCCAAGCTGTCTGAAGGGCGCGCGCCCGCCGCGTATCTCGCCCGCAACGTGTTGAAGCCCGTCAGCGGGTCGCGCTCGCCGATCAGCATGCGCGGCCTGATAACTTTGGCGGGCTGTGCGAGCGTGTCACGCGCGCCCGTAACACTGACGGCGGCGACGAGACACAGCGCTATTGTCAGCCCGCTCAATACCCGCCGGGTAAACTTCAAACAACGCTTCGCGCCGACACTTTTCACGGAGATCAAGCTCATAAGAAGACAGCCTGTCTGCTCTAAATTATTTACTCGCAATCTTATTGGAACCAAACTCTCTCCATTACTGATCCTTTAAGATTCAAGCGCCCGCAGGCGACACGCCTCAAACACCCGTTTACCGCTCAGCACCCGCAGGGGCGAGCGCGCCGATTGCGGGGCCGCGGCGCAATCTGCCCAACAGATCGCGCGGCGGCAGATTCGCCGGATCGCCGCGATGTGCGAGCATTCGTGATCCTTGTGTCGGGCGAAAATCCGGCCGGTTGGGGTTGAGCCGCCACCAGTTGCCTTCGATGATGACCCAAGGCTCCGCGCCGTAGCGGACGAACTCGCCGGCCACTTGTGCGCGCGTTACGCCCTTCACGGTGTCCGCGCCTTCGGGCAGCGCCGTCGCAAGGCGCTTGAGCGCATCGGGCATCTCCGTGTAGCTCAGCGTGTTGATGACGTTGAAGCGCGCGTCGAGCCGGAAGATGCTGGTGTTGAAAATCTCTATCGAGGCAGCTTGATCGTTGATGAAGATGTTGTTGCGCATGATAGTGCCCCAACTGCCGTTGCGGCTCTGCATGGCGGCGCGCCCTCTGTTGTTCATGAGCACGGTGTTGTTGCGGATGAGGTTCGAGTGACAGCCCCAGAGCGGGAGATCATCCGGGCCTCTGACCTGCTCCGGCGACGTGGGGCCGGGCGTCACGTATGATTCGTCGTAAGGGTTCGCGTCGTCCCACTGTGCGATGCCGTGGTTGAAGTTGCCGTAAAGCAGATTGTTCTGAATCAGAGACTCTTGCAGCCCCGCGAGGTTGAACGAACCGGCACCTGCCTTGCCGTTCTCGTTGACGACGTTCTCTTCGATAATGAAGTTAAGCCCACGCCCGTCGGGGAAATTATTCGCGCCGAATTTCTCCGTCGCCAACTTAATGAGACCTAAAGCCCACGCGCGCGTCGGCTCTTCGGGCCGGTAAGCGCGCAGTGCCGGGTGCTTGAGCAGTTCGTGAAAGGAACTGACCGTATCAATGTTGCATTGCAGGCCGCTGGCATTGCTGCCGTAGAAAACGTTGCGCCGGATGACGTAGTTGTCCGAGCCGTCGGAGGCGTAAGCCGAATGTTCCAGCGCGGACAGAGCGAACAGATTATTCTGGATCAGTACCGTGTGCGTGTCGGTCGAGTGGAGGCCCCACTTCAGATGATTGTGCGAGAAGTTGCCGACGATCACAATATGATGCGTCTGTTTGCTGCTGCGCCCAAAATCGCCGTCGAGCATGATGCCGGCTCTGGGGCCGACCGGCGCAAGCCCCGGCCCCGTGTGACCCGCGATGTTGAAGCCTTCGACGACGATGTGATGCGCCGCCTGCAACAAGACCATCCAATCGGGGGCGCGCTCCGCGCCCTGGTTGATAATCACGTCGCCGGGTTGGCCCAAAGCCTTAAAGTGGATGTAGCGGCCATCGCCCGCGTCGGGCTTATCGCCGACGACGAACCCGGCGTAAGTGCCCGGCATGACGGCCACAAGATCGCCGCCGCGCGCGGCATCTGCGGCCTCCTGTAGAGTCTTGAAAATCGCGCTGACCCGATACTCTCTCGTTACTTTCGGGCCGGCGTCGTTTCGACTGTTGAGTTTGAGCGGGGCCACGCGCACGCTCTTGACCGAGATGCCGGAGTTTTGCACGACCAGCACGCGCGCGTACTCCCTTTGGATGTGCAGCGTCTTTCGCACCCACTCGTCGGAGTTTTGCGTTTTATAGAAGACCGGCGAGCGCGGCGTCTGCGCTGAACTAACCAGTACAAGCAGCGCCATTTCGCAGACGAAGAAAAATTTGTTTCGCAGTTTATGCATCTCGCTTCCGTTTCAAACTCAGGCGGCGCTCTCTGCGCGGCGCGGCGGCCACGAGGCGATCAATCGTTTATAAAGACGCACCGCCATCTCCACCTGTTCGACCTCGATGAACTCGTCGCGCGTGTGCGCCTGCGCGATGTCGCCGGGGCCGCACACCACCGTCTCGATTCTAGCGCGCGCGAGTTTGCTCCCGTCCGTGCCATAGTGCGCGCCCTCGATTGCGCTCGCGCCGCCGAATTCAGCAAGGTGCGCGTCGCCGATGGCGCGCACAACATCAGCACGGGGCGGCGTGTCGAGCGCGGGATCAACCAAGTAAGGCTCAACAACTTCAAAGACTACATCCGCGTCCACACGCGCGCGCACCCACGCCGCGCATTCCCGCACCGCCTCGCGCCCGTCCTCACCCGGCAACAGACGCCGCTCCAGTTCGAACTCACAAAGGTCGGGGACGATGTTCACGGACTGCCCGCCCGCGATGCGCCCGACGTTGATCGTGGGGCGACCGAGCAGCGCGTGCGCCGGGCGGCGCGCCAGTTCGTCTGCGTAGGCTTCGAGCGCGAGCGCAAGACGCGCGCCGTCGTAGATGGCGCTGCGACCAAGCTGCGGCGTGGCCCCATGCGCGCTCGTGCCCGCGACCCGCATGTGCCAACGCGCGACGCCCTTGTGCGCGATGACGCGCGCCAGTCTCGTCGGCTCGCCGACGACGCAAGCGCCGACGGGCCACTCTCGCTCGATCAACTTCCACGAACCCGCGAACGAAAACTCCTCGTCCGCCATCGCGGCGAAGACGACCGGCGCGGGGCGTTCAGACTTTTGCGCGTGGCTGATGAAGGCAACAAGCATGGCGGCTATCGAGCCTTTGGCGTCGCACGCGCCGCGCCCGTAGATGCGGCCGCCGCGCGTAACGGGATCGAACGGATCAATCGTCATGTTCGCGACGGGCACTGTATCCATGTGCGAGTTGAGCATTAGCCCTGCACGCACATCGTGCCGAGCATTGCCACTCGCAGCCACAACGGCGATGACATTCTCGCGCCCTTCCGCGACGACCTGTCGCTCGCAATCAATCCCGGCGCGCCGCAACACGCTTTCAATGTAGTCCGCCAACTCGCGCTCGACCGCTGCGCCCGACTGCGCGCGCATCGGGTTGACGCTCGGTATGGCGATCAGGTCGCGTAAAAGCTGTATGACTTCGAGAGCCATTCTTTGCGACGCTCCATCTGCTCGTTAACGTCCGCCACCAGCGCGGGCGGCACGTGTGCCCCGCGCGCCATTCAACTCGCCGAGTTGCGCGCGGGCGAGTTCATTCTGCGGGTCTAACTTCAGCGCGCGTTCAAGCGCCATGCGCGCTGCGGCCGTGCGCCCCAGCGCCTTCAGCCCCGCGCCCGCGAGCGCATAACGGATTGCGCCCGTCGCAGGCCACGGCTCGGCGTCGAGCATCAGACGCTCGTCGTTCAGCCGCGCCAGACGTTCGTAGAGCGCGCGCGCCTCCGCGCGTCGCCCCGCGTGTTCGAGGGCCATGGCCTTGTAGTAGTAATGCTCCGACCAAGGCTCTTCGGGCTGCGTCGGCGGATTGAGTTCTTCCGTCGCCGCACGCTGCCACCAGCGCTCGGCCTCTTCGTGTCGCCCGGCGGCGTCAAACTCGCGCGCCGCCGCCACGTATTCGCGCGCCTGCGATTGCATGGCGGGCCGCCCGACGCCGAAGTTGCGCGGATACTCCGTCGCTTCCGCGAACTCGGCCGCCGCTTTCAGATGATCGCCCGACAGTTGATATTTGCGCGCAAGCCCCAAGTGCGCTTTGCGGTAGAGGCCGAGCGCCGCGTCTTCGCCTTCGCCGGAGGTGAAAGTATTATTCGCCAGCAGCGTCGCGGCATCGCTGAAGCGTCCCACGTCAACATAAGCGGCGGCGAGCGCCTGTATGAAAGGCGTGTGCGTGCGCACAGCAGGCGGTGCGCCCTCCAATATTTTCACACGCCGATCTTGCGTGCCCATCTCACTGAGCAGGCTGCCCATCTCGACGTACAATTGTTGATCTTCCGGCGCGGCGGCGATGGCCTGCTCATACTGGCTCGCCGCTTCCTTCTTTTTGCCCGTGACCCACAGAGCGCGCCCTAGATTGCGCCGTGCGATGGTGTTCTGCGGATCGAGCCTGACCGCGTCACGCCACGCCGCGAGTGCTTCCGCGTCTCGATTCTTAGAGGCGAGCACGTTGCCCAGATAGTAAGCCGCGCGCCCGTCGTTCGGGTTCGCCGCGACGGCCGCGCGCAAGACACTGATCTCCTCAACCCTGTGCGGAAAGACGAAAGCCGGATCGCCCTGCGCGCCGAGCGCGTACTGCGCCAGCGCTCGCTCGCGCTGGCCGTCCTGTTCATACAGATAGCCCAGCGTGTAGTAGAGCATCGGGAAGACGCGTTTCGCCACAGCGCCCGCATCCCCTGCCGGCCCGCGCCTGATCGCCTCTTCGAGCACCTCACGCGCCTCAGTGCGACGCCCCGCCGCCACGTAGTCGAACGCAAGTTCGAGCACGGAGTCCGGCTCGCGCGCGAGGAGTCGCCACAACTCGCCCCAAGCGCCTTTGGCTTTCGCGTCATGACCAAGCGCCTTGTTGATCTCGTACTGTTCGCTGCGCGCGAGGTAATCAATCGGCATCTCTTGCACGACCGCCTCAATGCGTTGCTCTGCTGCGTCTGTCCTTCCGGCCAGACGTTCCGCGAGCGCGAGCACGGTGCGCGCCTTCAAGTCGCGCGGGTCAAGCATGACGGACTGCGTCAGGTGTTCAAGCGCTTCGTCGGTGCGGCCATCCGCCAGGGCCATTTCACCAAGCACGTAACGAGCCACCGGTTCGCGCTGCCCGGCCCGCACAGCCCAGATCAAATGCTCTGCGGCCTCCGCGTTTTTACCTTCGGCGCGCCGGACGAGCGCCAGATAATAATGCGCGTCGCCCGCGTCCTTGTTACGAGTAAGAGCCTGCGTCAGATGGGCCGCCGCCTGCTCATATTCACCGCTGCGATAATAAGAGAGGCCGAGCGCGATGTGCGCAGGCGCGAAGCCCGTGTCGCGCCTCAGCGCCTCTTCGTAAGCCGCGCGCGCCTCGCGCTCCTTGCACTTTTTGTCGAAGGCTAAGCCCTCCACGTAAGCCTGCTCCGCGCTGGTCGCGACTACCGGGTCGGGAACGGGCCGCGTGGCGGGCTTGAAATCGGGGTTGCCGTCAACGGGCGTGTCGGTGCGGTAATGGATCAGGTCGCGCCCGTCCTTGCTCTTGAAGCTGATGCTGATGGGCTGCCCGATACTCTTCGCCGGCAGTTCGACCGTCGCGGTGAAAGTTTTTGCCGGGTCGAGATCGACATGCTCGGAGCGCAGGCGCGCGCCGCCGGCTTCAACCGTGAACTCTGCGTCGTTGAAACGCGCGTTCGCGTCGGCGGTGATGACAGCGCGCCCGCCTTGCACGTTGACGCGCAAGGCCGCGTCGTGTGTGGCCTCGTCCCAGCCGCCGCCGAGACGATTGACGGGAAACCAAGATTCGACAAAGTGCTCGACGCGGTGCGGCGCGATGAACTGATGCTCCATCTGCGTCTCGAACCGTCCGGCTTGAAACTCGACGTACTGCCCGCCGTTGTCCGTCAGCTTGTCTATCCAAATCTTACCGTTCTCATCCGTGCCCCAAGTCCAGGTCTTCTTGCCCTGCATCTCGCGATGATCTGCAACGTGCACGATGCCCCAGTCGGCCTTCTCGTAATAGACGCCGAAGTAGTCGCGGTTCGAGTTGCGCGCAAACAACGACAGGAAGTTCGGGACTTCGCGATACGTGCCCACGTCAACACCCTTCTCTTTCGGGAAGGAGAAGACGGGCCAGAAGGCGTGCGGGTAGGCTTCGCGCATCGGGTAGATGAAGCGCATGTCTTCGGTCGCGGGCGCACCGGCGGTTGACCAGAACCAGTAGCGACCGGGCACTTCGCGGCGGTTGTTGAGCGTCACTTCCGTCTCGACGGCGCGCCGACCGGGGCGCAGGCGAATGATGACCTGCCACTGCATCCCCTGCACGCGCTCCGTGTCGCCGACGGCGACTGTGGCGCTGCCGTCCGCCTCCATCCGCAGCGTGTAATCAATCGGCGCGACGGTTGTCAGCGTGTGCCCATCCGGGAAATTCCACTCGATGCCGCCCGACACCCAAGCGCCGCGGATCGCCACCATCGCGTATTTGATGACAGGGTTTGAGTAGAGCACGTCGCGGTTCGTCGTCTTGTCGAAAATCGCGTAGAGGTGGCCGCCCAACTCCGGCAAGACCGTGACGCGCAAGTATTCGTTCTCAAGATAGACCGCCTTGTAGGTCTTCTCCGTGCGCCTGTTCGTCAGCGCGTCGAGGAACGGGTACGGGTAGACCGGCCGCCACTTGCGTCGCTGCCAGTCGAGCAGGGCCGGGTATGGGTTGGGCGGGCCTAGCTCGTAGGTGGGGAGCGCAAGCGGCGCTTCCCAGACGCGCGGCGCGGCGCTTGAGGTTTGCGCCACCGCCGATAGACCACTCGATAAAACAAGCGCCAGCAACACAGCGCAACCAAGGCTTAACAGAAAATGTGCGAACGTACTCTTGGAGACGACTCTCATGAAATTCTTTCCTCTGCTCGTGTATCTAAAACTTTAGGTCTCTAGTTGAACAGGTCGAGGGAAATCGCTGCGCGGAGATTTAACCTGTGAACTCTTCGACGGCAACTGTGTACCGCTCGACCTTTCCGCGCGCGACGGTGAATCCCGTGCCCGGCCCCGCCGGCAGTTGAATGAAGCCGCGCGCGTCAATCTCGATGCCCGGCTCGATCACATCATCAACATACCAGCGTGCCGAAGCCTCTATGTCGGTCGGGTACGTGAAGCCTTCGAGCGCGGCCAGATGCAGCCCTTGCGCGGAAGCGACGCCGAGTTCAGGCATAGTGCCGACCCAACAACCAAGCCCGGCTGCGCGCGCCTGTGCCAGCATCAGCCGCGCTTCGCTTAAGCCCCCGACACGCTGCACCTTGATGTTGATGATCCGCGCCGCGCCTTTCGCGATCAGAGATGCGAGCGCGGCCGCCGATTCGGCTGACTCGTCGGCGCAGAGCGGCGCGCGTAGATGCCGCTGCAACTCGGCGGCCTCGTCATGCGCCGCGCGCGCCAGTGGCTGCTCGATCATCATCAAGTCGTAAGCATCCAACGCGCGAAATATCCTTACGTCCGCAATGGTGTAAGCGGCGTTGGCGTCAACCATGAGCGGCACTGCGGGGAAGCGTGCGCGCACGGCCGCCACAGGCCGCGTGTCCCAGCCCGGCTGAATCTTGATCTTGACGCGCCGGTAGCCTGCGCGCACGTAGCGTTCGACGCGCTCCAGCAGTTCGTCAACCGTATCGTAGATGCCGATGGCTACGCCGGACGGGACTGTGCGCGCGCGCGCGCCGAGTAATGCGCAGAGCGGCGCGCGCGCGGTCTGCGCGTAGGCGTCCCACAACGCGCCTTCCAAACCCGCCTTCGCGAAAGCGTCGCCGGGCACGCCGCGCAGCCGCTCGTAAAAACGTGTGGCATCAACCGCGCCGGCGCACAGCACAAGGGGGATCAACTTCGTCTTGAGCGCCGCCCAGACGCTCTCCGGCGTGTCGTCTGAATAGAACGAGCCGGACATCGGCGAGGCCTCGCCCCAACCGACGACACCATCATCAGTTTTAATCTCGATGAGGATCGCATCCTTCTCCGCGACCACGCCGTTGCTGATGCGGAATGGCTCGACAAGCGGCACGCGCACGCGATGGAGTGCGACGCTCTCGACGCGGACGAGCGTGCTGCTTTTTTCTGTCGTCAAAATCATTCGCCTACCGAAGTCGCGGCCATGAATAATGCAAATGCTCGAACAGTCGAATGCGAAAACCGACGCCGCTCCGTTTCAAGTCATCGTCGCCAACATTTCGCGCGTGACGAGGTTTTGCGGCGGCTCGCCTTTGAAAAACCGCACGACCTCTTCGACCGCCACGCCGCCCATGGCGCGGCGCATTTCGATGCCGCCCGCCGCGATGTGCGGCGTGAGCAGTACGTTCGGCAGGCGGCGCAGTTCGTGTTCGGGCGGCAGCGGCTCCAGCGGGTCGGTCACGTCGAGCGCCGCCGTGATCCGGCCCGCGCGCAACTCTGTCAAGAGGGCGTCCATGTCCACGAGTCCCCCGCGCGCGACGTTGATCAAGTACGCGCCGTCCGGCATCAATGATAGCCGCCGCGCGTTCAACAGATGCCGCGTCTCCGGCGTCAACCCCGCCGCGAGGACGACGACCGAGCACGCGCGTAATAGTTCATCCAAACTCGTTAACTGTCCGCCGAGCGCGGCGACCGCCGACATGGGGCAGTAGGGATCGGCAACGAGGAGTTCGACGCCCAGCGGCGCGACGAGTCCGGCGAAGCTCCGGCCGATGCGACCGAAACCGACGAGGCCGATCTTGCGCCCGCGCACCGTCTCGCCTTCGCTGACGTACTCGTTCGTCCTAATGACGCCGGCGCGCATCTCCGCCGCGTACTGCGGCAGCCGCCGCACGAGCGTCAACACGAGCGCGAGCGCCATCTCCGCGACCGGCGCGGCCATCGGCCCCGCCGCGTTCGTCACCGTGACACGGTCGAAAACTTCTTCCGCCACGCGCGACTTCACCTCGCCCCCGCAATGCGCGATGAGCCGCACGCGCGGTCTTGCGCCGAACATTTCCGCGCGCAGGAACGGTGAATGCCATGTCGTCAGCAACGCGTCAGCCCGCGCGATCTCCGAGCGCAAATCGGGCGCGTCTTCGCGCCCCGTGTAGAGCGACCACTCGGCGACTTCACTCAAGCGCGCGCGCGCAGATTGGGGGAAGAAGTGTGCGAAGAGCACGTCGCTCGCGAGCACCACGACGTGGGGGCGCGCGGCGTCGCTTGACCAAATGGCGAGTTGATCGCTCTTGCTCTCCGTCTCTCTATTAATCATCACGGCTTAAAGGTGCAAACACTGCCTTCGATCACGGGGCGCTTATCCTCTGCGTTGCGTCGTCAACCGATCTCATGGCGGCGACGAAATCCGGTAATGCAACTTCGGGTTCTTCTATCTCCGGATGCCAATACTTCTCCCACTCGAAGCTGATGTAGCCGTTGTAATTCAGCCCTTGAAGCGCAGCCACTGCACCTGCGAATGAAATTGCGCCGCGCCCCGCCAGCACCGGCAGCCAGTGTTCACGGCCTGCGACCGCGCGCGCGTCGCGCAGGTGAACGTGCGCGAGTTGGGACGCGACTGTGCGCGCCGCCTCGTCAATCGAATCCCCCGCCGCGAGCGAATTGGCGACATCCCAGATGAGCGCGACGCTCGGATGGTCGGCGAGTTTGACGATCTCTGCCGCCGCCGCGCCCCGCGCAAAATCGCCGTGCGTCTCCAACCCGACGCGCACACCGGCGGGCGCGCACCGCGCCACCTCGCCGAGGCATGAAGCGATCTGGTCGCGCGTCTCTGCACGCGTCGCGTCCGCCTGAATTTTGTCCGGGAAGATGCGGATGAGCGGCGCGCCGAGTGCGGCGGCGAGTTCAGCGTGGCTGACGGCTATTTCGATCTGCTCGCGCCGCTCGCCCGCGTCGCGCGAATCAAACCTGCATGAGGTGTCAACGCAACAGACGCTCACGTTCCTTTCAGCAAGCAGTTGGCGCGTCGCCTCAATCGTCTGCGGTTGGAACTCGGGGCGCTTGAGCAGATCGAGATCGCCGCCGACGGCGCGCAGTTCGATGCCTTGATAGCCGAACTCGCGCGCCGCCTGCGCGATCTTGTCAAGCCCCCAGTCGGGGCAGCCGAGCGTGGAAAATGACAGTTTCATCTCCGAGTCCCCGATCCATCGTTCGCTATGCCAAGGTTCGATGTCACGGCGCGTACTCGTAAGCGCCGATGTCGATCACGCCGTTGACGGGCCGCAAACTCGCCGTCCCCACTGCGAGCAGCGTGTGCAGCGGCGGATGGTACGCGGGCGGGAACAGCGGATTGATGAAAGGATGTCCGGCGGGGCTGGCAGGGGCTGAGTCGCCGGCGTTGACGAGCGGGCTGCCGGCCGTCGGGCGCACGTCGTAGGTGCTGATGTCGATGAAGTTTGGGTTACTGCCGAAGATCGTCCCCGTCCAAGCAGTCGGGATCATCGCCGAACTGGCTGCGACCCAGTTGTTCGAGCCTGTGCTCACCTGCCCCGCGACCCAGCGCACGCGGGTTTCCAAAACGAGTTTGTCAATCGGCTCGCTGCCGACGCGGAAGAAGACGTTGTTGTGAACTTCGAGGCTCTCGATGCCTTCGAAGATTTCGATGGCGGGACTAACTTGCCCCTGCCGCAGGATGAAAGTGTTATTGACGAAGCGGTAGCGCCCGTTCGTGTAGCCGGTGCCGTCGCCGCCGACACGGGCCATGCGCGTCCCCTGTGTGGCCTTGTGCTGAAAGACGTTGCCGACCACATCGGAGTCTTCGCGCGCGGTGTCGGTGGACACCTTTTTGTTGCCATGCGGGTCAGGGCCGATCAACTCGATCTCGCCGTAGAAGCCGCCCGACACCCAGTTGTAGTAAATCTCGTTGCGCTCGGCGCGGCTCTTGATGTTGTTGCCGCCGTTCTGGTCGTGCAGGTAGCAGTACTGCATGCGAAAGACCGAGCCGGGATGCGCGAATTCGTCGGTCGCCATGTAGATGGGGTGCTGGCCCGTTCCGCTACCGCAGTGATAGACCTCTACGTATTCAAGCGTGAGCGAGCCTGAATCAGTGTCCGCGCCGAGAATGCCGTGCGCGGGACAATCGTGCACGACCGTATCGCGGATCGTAATGTCGTGCGCGTGATGGTAGATGCCGCGAAAACTGCCGCCCGTCACATCGAAGCCCTCGAAGACGTAATGATCGGAGAGGCGGAATTCGATGGTGTTAGTACCGCCGGCGATGACGGGGCGCAGGCCGTTGACGCGCAAGCCGCGAATCGTGATCTTGCTCGTTGTGGTGCCGGGGCGCGTGAAGATGAGGTCGCCGGGGTAAGTGGCGTTGCCGTCAACCTCGACGAGGTCGCCGGGCGCGAGCAACGGGGCTACGTCCTGTAGCTTGGCATACGTCCTACCCGGCCCGACTTGGTAAGTGGTCGCATAGGCACTGACGCTACAGCAGACGACGATGAACAGCGTGATGATGAGTCGCTTCATGAGTTTTCTCCTCTCTCCGTGGTGGAACGAACAATTTTCAATTCAGCAGCATGTGATGACCGATGTGAGTCAAAACGGCCGCCGCTATTTGCGCCCTCTGTGCCGCGCGATGGCGCGCGCGAGTTTGTAACGCGCGCGCTCGTACTCGTTGCCGGTCTCGGCGAAGCCGACCACGTCTTTCGCGTCGGAGAAGACGCGCGGCACGACCGCTTGCAGAGCTTCCTCGATCACAGAGTTCAAGCCGAGGCGGCGCGCGCGCGTGAGGTATTGATGGTCTTGCAGGCCGCGCCGGAAATTGGCCAACTGGACGGTATTGATCGGCCCTGCGATCCCGCGATCCTGATCGGGGTGCAGTTTTTCTTCGCCGGGATAGATGAGCACGCCGTCGCCGTTGATGTAGCCCTGATCGTCCGCGGGTTTGTTCGGCTGCCCGCGATTGTCGAAGGTGATGGGGTCGGCCCAGACGTTCTGCCGGCGTTCGCCGACCTTCTGTTTGTTGTGCTGCCAGTGGACGCCGTGCCAATAGAAATAATTGTCAACGCCGTGCTTGAAGCAGGCCCAGATGGTGGCGCGCGGGTCGGTGGCCGGGGCGTCAATGATGATAGCGCCGGCGGCGGGCCGACCGCCGTTGTAAATCCAATAACGCCGACCACGCGCGCGTTCTTCCGTCGCCCGCGCGATGTCGTAGCCGAGCGGCCCCGTGTCCCAGATGTCTATCGCGCCGTCGAGTTCCTTCACGTATCGTTTGGTCACGAAGGTCGGCAAGGCTTTGCCCGGCCCCGGATTGGAGTGGAGGTTGTCCGCGAGCCGGCGTATGTACGCGTACTCTGAGCGCCCCGGCTCATCCGGCAGGTAGAGAAATGTGATGGCGGCCGGGAAGTTCTGCTTGAGGAATGTTATCCACGCGTCGGACTGTCGCCACGCGCTGGCGCGCTCGTCGAAATCCTTGCCGGGGCCATAGAAGGTGCGCGGGATAATTCGATTCCCGACGCCCGCGCCCGGCCCTTCGTAACCGGCACGGCGTGTGAAGTCCGTGCTACTGAAGCGCCCCATGGCGGCTTTGACCTTGGCGATGTCGTAGGCCTGCACAAGTTCGATCCGCTGGCGATGCGCGAAGCGATGATACGCCGCGTCGAGATCGCGCCCCTGATACATGCGCGGCTGCAAGCTCTCGTAGTAGACCATCGCTTGCATGCTGTTCTGATCGGAGAGCGTGAAATCGAACAACTCAAGCTCGACGGGGATCGTCTGCTTACGCCTGTCGGCGTTGATCTCGACACGACCTTCGTAAATGCCTGCCGGAAGATGGCGATTCGTGTAGACCTCGATCCACACCGCCTGATTTTGCGCGGGCGCGACGCTTAAGGGAAAACCGCCGCGCCCCGGCCGCGCGTTCTCCGGCACGAGTTGGACGGGCTTCCAGCCGGTCGGGTCTGTCGGCGCGGCGGCCGAGCCGGGCGCAAACACCCAGTCGGCATGCGTGGGCGTCTCGACGTGCATGTAATTGACGGAGAAGAGTTGGATGGATCGCCCGACGTAGTTCGTCGGGTCAGTGGCCGGCGCGGCGTATCTGATCTTCGCCCTGCCGCCTCGTTGCCGGAGTTCTGGCAGAGAAACGCTGAGCCGGTTGATGCCGGCCTCTCCCGCTTCGACGATTATTTGAAAGGCGACGATCTCGTTGCGCGCGCCGAAGATTTTTATCTTGCGCCCGTCCCAGACGGAGTTCGCGCGCTTGTTCGGATTAGCGAGGTCGTCTCTGTCAACTTTCTCGCCGTCGTTGACTGCCCAGATGGTTTGCGCGGCAGCCGCGCCGGTGAAACACACGACGCCAAAGAACAGGAGCACAGGCAGCAGGATTTTTCCTGTCAGTTTCGCATTCATCGTGCTAGTCCTTCGCGGACAATTCTCCCGCGACCAAGGCCGGTTCCGCGTCACTCCCCGACTGCGGCACGCGACCGGCGGCGACGAAGGCAAGACCGACGAGCGTCGTGACCACAGCGTAGATCGCGGTGAGCATGCGGCTGCGCCCCGGCGCGCTCGCCGCCACCATGGCGAAGCAGGCGAGGCCCATCCCCGTCGTCACCTTGCCGACGAGGGCGAGTTGCCCGCGCCCCGAGACGCCGGCCGCGCCCAGTTCTCGCTCCGTGTCGATGGGCGTCGCCAGCTTGTCGAAGAACGCGTCGACGCGCCGCCCGAACTCGCCCGCGGGCTTGATGAGCAGCACGGGGATGAAGAAGGCTATGGTCGTTGTCACCGCCGGGATGCCGATCAAGTACGTCTCATTCAAATTAAGATTGCGGTAACGATTCAAGTAAAGGTTGACGAAGAGCGACGTGGCCGCCCCGACCGCGTAAGCGCAGACGGCAGACCACCAAGGCCCGCGCTTGACCAGAAAGCCGTAGAGCAGCGGCAGCCCCAGAGGGATCAGGAAGATTGATTCGAGTATGAAGAGCAGCGTGAAGATGCCGCTCGCGCCCTGCGCGAAGATGAGGGCGACACCGATCATGATGCCCCCGACCAAGAGCGACGTGAGCCGGCTCGCCTTCAACATGTGTCTGTCGGACGCGTCCCGGCGCAGGTAGCCTTGGTACAAGTCCTTAGCGAAGATGCCCGTGATGATGTGGTTGTGCGCCGAGAGCGAAGCCATCGAAGAGGCCAGCATCGCCGCCAGCAGTATGCCGACCAAGCCCGGCGGCAGCACGCGCAGCCCCATCGCGATGTAGGCCGCCTCTGAAGGTTGCTTCAGACCATTAACTGCCGTGCCGAGTTCGGGCAGCGCGACGCGTGCTATGAGCGGTGGCAGATAAAAGATGACGCTCCCGATGGTGAAAAGGATCATGCACAGGATGGCGATCCGTTTCGCGGACTGCTCCGTGTCGGCACAGAAGTAGCGCTGCGCGTTGCCGAAGTTGTTGTAGCCGGTCGTCTGTGAAATCGTGTAGACGATTAGGAACAGCCAGCCGTATTCGCCCGCCAGCGGGTTGAAGAACCCCTGCGGCGCATGTGCAACGAAGCCGCTCCACCCGCCCACGTTCGCCAGCGACAGCACCATCAACATGCACGCGATGGGAAAGAGGAACATGAACTGAAACATGTCCGTGAAGCAGACCGCCCAGTAGCCGCCGAGCGATGTGTAGGCGAGGACGACCAGCCCGCAGATGACGATCAGATACTCGACCGGCACGCCCAGCGCGACCGACATAAAACTCGACAGCGCGAAGAGTCGCACGGAGCCGAACATCAACTGGCTCGGCCCCGTCAGCCAGGAGAAAGTTTTGTGCGTGCCCTCGCCGAAGCGGCTGCGTATGTATTCGACGACCGTCGTCACGCGCGAGCGCCGCCAACGTTTGGCGAAGACGATGTAGCCGAAGAAGAAGGCCGGCACGGCCAAGCCCAGCAGGAAGACGCCGATGACGCCCTGCCGGTAAGCGAACCCGGCCCCGCCCGTGAAAGTCCAGACCGAGAAGCCGGACATGAACGAGGCCATGCCCGCCACCCACCATTCGACGCGGTTGCCGCCCTTCAGGAAGTCGGTGCCGACGCGCATGTAGCGCATGAAGTACGCGCCGATGCCCGCCATCAACAAAAGATACCCGACCAGCACGACGTAATCTATGGCTTGCACCGAAGGGCGCATGTGTTCTCCTTAACGAGTCAGCAGCGACGCGGAATCCCGGTCAATGAAAAGATGCGCGTCCGCATGACGCCGCAAGATTGAAGCCGGACACGAGGTCGCTAACGGCCCTTCGACGGCGCTTTTAACGGCCTGTCGCTTGGCCGGGCCGGGCACGACCGCAAACAGCTTCGGGCGCGCCATGATGGTCGGGATGGTCAGCGAGAGAGCTTGGCGCGGTACTTCATCAATCGTATCAAACGCGCCATCGTTGACCTGCTGGTTACGACAGACTTCGTCAAGCTCAACGACCTTCACGGGCTGCGGATCAGCGAAATCGCAGAAGGGTGGATCAATGAATGCCAGATGCCCGTTCTCACCGATGCCGAGCACGGCGAAGTCCGGCGGGTTCGCCGCAAGCAACTGTGCATAGCGGGCGCACTCCGCCGCGCCGTCTGCGGCCTCGCCGCGCAACCCGTGAAACTCTTTTAACGGCACTTTGGCCGTGAGCCGGTCTATGAGAAAACGGCGAAACGATTGCGGCCGACGGTCGTCCATGCCGAGATACTCGTCGAGGTGAAAACCGACAACCCTCGTCCAATCGATATCAGGTGTTGCGACGAGCGCAGACAGGAACTCATTTTGCGATGGCGCGGACGCAAAGATGCCGACGGCGCGACCACGTTCCGCTATCAGTCGGCGGATTTCGGTCGCGACGGCCACCGCTGCGGCGGCCCCCATCTGCGGCCTCGTGTCGTAGATATGTACATTTAGTCGGTCGGCGCGAAAGCTCTCGACGAGTCCGTCCGTGCTGATCTGTGTTGCGGCTGATGTGTCCATGTTTACTCCTAACTGATGCGGCGACACCGACTGCGGCGCGCTTCAACCAACCTCAGGCCCCGCGATAGCAAAGACTGACGCGGAAGTGGGGCTACTCTCTGCCCCGTAAGACATGCGAATTAGATCGCGCTGCCTGATGAATCCGCGCGCGGCTAAAACTTCCGTTCCCTGTGCAAAATTTGTATTCACGTCAACGTAAACCTGTTGCCCCGACAATTGAGTCAGCGCCGCGTCAAGTAGTGTCGTCGCCGTTCCCAAGTCGGTTGCCACGAGCGGGCCTAAGTAAGCTGCGTTGCTCCCGCGTCGTGCGAGCGCATAGCCACGTACTTGCCCATCCGGCGCGGCGACGATCTGCGGCGCGACGCAGGCGTCCGTGATCAGCCTTTCGATCAGCTTTGCGCGGTCGGCACCGAAGGCGCGGCGGTCGAGTGCGAACACTTCGTCGCCGCTTGAAGCGTCTAATGTTGCGCATCCGCTGGCGGTCGTCTCGCCTGCAACGCCCGCCCTACGTTCAATCAATGATTCGACTTTGAAGCCTAGCTGCTCGTAGACCTTTTGGCCGTCAGGCGTTGCGTCCAACTTCACCGTGGCAACTTGCGCCGCACTTAAATATTCGAGCGCCGCGTTCAGCAACCCCGTTGCGATCCCGCGCCGCCTGTAAGCAGGGTCAACGAGCACCATGCCGACCCATGCTAATTCACTTCCGTAAGTTGTCGTCGTAATCGTCCCGACGACGCGGCAGTCAATGACGGCGCAGAAACAGCCGCGCGGCTCCGTCTGGAGCAGGCGGCACCAGTCACCCTCAGTCTGGTTCCAGCGTGCAGCCTCTTTGAGTCGCATCGCCGCCGGAATGTCGGCTTCACATAGCAGACGGATTTCGATTTGTCTTTACTCCCATGCCGGCTCAATGCAGGGCTGTCTCAGCCGCAGACCAAACATTATTTGCCGGGTCGAGACAGAATTCCGCCATCCGCTTCACGTTCCAATCCGTCGGCCAGTCAAACACACGGCGTAGATGTAGCAGACACGCGAGCAACCCTTTGTCCGGGTGAAAATAGAGTTCATGCAGCGCGCGTGCCGTCTTGCCGCCGACCTGCATCTTGTAGGCGCTCGCCGGGAGTTGAAAGAATGTGTGAATCTGAAAACTGCTCGCACCGCACAGTAGATACTCTGTGGCGGTTCGGCCCGAGACGATGTCGCCCGTGGCGCTCAGCGGCAGCCGGCAGACCGGAATGACCCCGGCGTGCTCAAGCGTGCGCATCCGGCTCAGTACTGCGAGATTCCGGTCACTCAGATCAGGCCCCCCGTAAGCGACGCCGCGCACGCCGTCGAATTCGCGGTTCGGATCGAAGAGGCGGTTGGCGTAAATCAGAAAGTCCGGCGCGCTGTCGCCGACACACCGCTCGCTGATCGCGCGCAACATCTCCAACTGGAAACCATCATCGAAGACTGCGTTAAAAACTTTCAGCCCGACGCCCACTGCGCGCGGGCTGGCGGCCTGTCGAATCAGGCCCGTGACGCGCGTCAGCCATTGCAAAATAATCGGAGTTTGGGCGGCGCGGTCGGAGCCGGCCAGCGTCGGGCTGAAATCTTTTTCGACGGGCATGACCGCTCCGCCGGGCCAGTCGCGCTGCCAGACCTCAAGCAGTTGTCGGGTTGTATGTTCGTACTCACCATACTTCCACTCACCCTCGCCGGAGCGCGGCAGGTGATACTTGCACGAAGGGATGACGGGCATCCCGGCTTCGCGCCCGATAGTCAAAGCCGCGCCGAAGAATTCGAGATATTTTTCAAACGTGTCGTACCAGCCGCGCCCCTTCCATGTGACAGTCCAACCCTCTCTGCCGCTCGCACCCGTGATCCGCTCGACAATCATGCGCGTCTCGTCAATCGCCCACTCGCTCATTGACTGTGCGCCGGCGGCGTCTTCGGCGATGATCGTCTTAAGCACGACGAAGCCGAGACCGTCGCGCGCGTCGCGGCGCACCTGCGATACGTTGAGCGAAAGTTGGCCCGACCCCTTACCGAAAGGATTTTTCACAGGCAACCCGCCATACTCGCTGCTCAAATCAATCTCATACCGCTCGCGCACATAATCTTCGAGGGCGTGCGGCAGACCATGACTAAAACGTTCGTAATCTCCTCTGAGGGCCGAGCGCCACGACGAGTCGAGTTGCAGTTGTCTTAATAAGAAGGAAGACACTTTACAAATCACCTTGCTAACAAACGCTCGACCAATTTAAGCATGCACGCCGCTGGTAAGAGCTGCGAGCATGCGCCCTATCTCATCGAACTCGTGCGCGGGCAGTTGCGGCCCCCATGGATCGTTGGCGGCCGCAAAAGGGATTACGCCGAGGTGTACCAACGCCCAGAGCAGGCGGCGGATGTAACCCTCCATCGGTGCGACAAAAAGCGATTCGGCGAGCGTGTCAACCGCGTCGGAGAGTTCGAGGAAACGAGCGGCGTCGCCCTCCGTGTGCGCGCGCAGCAACTCCGCCTGAAGTTCGCAGCAGACCGCGCCCAGCCCGACAAGTGCTGCGCTGGCGCCGCGCCGCAGGCTGTAGCCGAGGAAGCGATCTTCGCCCGTGATGAGTAGTTTGTCCGCATGCCTCGTGCGCACTTGGCGCGCAACGTCCTGATAAGTCATCACGCTGTCGAGCGTCGCCATCTTGATGCCGACGACGCAGGGCAAAGCGAGCAGTTCGTCGAGCACCGCCGGGCTGTAGTTGATGCCGCCCGCCGCTTCGTACAGGTAAAAAAGAATTAGCGGCAGCCCCACGTCGGCTAAGCGCCGGTGGTGTTCGACGATCAACTCGTCTCTCGATGCGTGCCCCCGCAGCCACGTCGGCGCATAAACAAGCAACGCGTCGGCCCCGAGCTGCGCGGCGCGCTCGGCCATTTCGACGGTGTGGGCCGCGGCCCGCTCAGGGCTTTCTTCGGGCCGCGCGCCGACGCCAGCAACGACAATCTTATCCGGCAGAGCTTCGCGCCAATCGCGCAGCACGCTGTGAGCCACATTTGAGTCCAGCCGCGGGCCGCGCCCGGTGTGCGCCCAGACGGCGACCCCGGCGACCGGCTGCTCGGCCATGTAGCGTAAATATGATTCATGGGCTACGGTGTGCAATTTCCCCGCGCTGTCGCAGGGCACAGGCACAGCCGCGACAAGGCCGCCCCGCACTCGCTCGCGCAGTTCGTCTATGTTGCTAACAATCCCTTTAGTCGGCACAATAATTTTTATGAAGTGCTACGGTCTAGCGTCAGCCCTTCCGCCTGCGCCCCGTGCGTCTCTCAGCCGACGTGCGGCACTGACAGCAGATCGTTCTGGATGAGCGTGAGCGCGCCTTTCAAACTCGGGCGCACCTCGAAGGCCGAACGCCGGATAGCGATGCGGTGCGCTCGCGGCGCAAGCAGACACCGTTTCGTCTCTGCCACGATGATCGGTTCTATCAACCCCCACGCTTTCGTGATCTCGCCGCCGATGACGATGACTTCGGGGTCTAGCCCGTTAATCAGACCGGTGATGCCGATGCCGAGATAGCGCGCAGTCTCCCGCACGGCCTCGGTCGCCGCCGGGTCGCCGGACTCAACCAACTCTATGAGCTTACGCATGGTCGGCATACGCTTGCCGGCCGCCCCGCGCAATGTCTGGTAGCGCGCGAGGGTCGCTTTGTCCGACGCGTACAGGTCCCAGCAGCCTCGTTGGCCGCAGCGACATTCGCGGCCGCCGAGGTCAATCGGAATATGGCCGAACTGGCCGGCGGTGTTATTGCCCCCACGGTAAAGACCGCCGTCAATTACTACGCCGCAGGCGAGGCCCGTGCTGACACCGATGTAGAGCAGGTTGCGAATGTGCGCGTACTGCGACTTGCCGTGCCAGATTTCCGCGAGCGCGGCACAGCGCGCCGAGTTGTCTATGATGACCGGCAGCCCCGTCGCCTTGCTTAACAACTCGACCACGGGCACGTCGCGCCAAGAGAGCACCACGGAGATCAGGAATTTCCCGGCGCGGTTGTCCACCAGACCCGGCAGGCTGACGCCGATACCGGGGAACTCATGAAACTCTTTGTGCTTGGTGCGTAGTTTTGCGACCTCCCGGCCGAGTCTCGTTAGGAAAGCACGCGGGTCAGAGCCGGTCTCAAAGCTGAGCCGGGCGATGAGGCGGTTGTTGAAGTTGCTGAGCGCCAGGATCGTTTCATCCGCGCGGATGTCGAGGCCGAAGATGCCATAGCGCAGATCGTTGAGGCGCAGCGGCGTCGGCGGCTTGCCGCCGATGGGCGTAGTTTGCCCGAAGCCGTCTTCGACGATGCAGCGGTCTTTCAGCATCTCGCCTGTGATGGTCGAGACGGTCGCCTTATTTAGCCCGCTGATCTTCGCTATGTCGGCGCGCGAGATGGGCTGACGGTCCGAAATGATGCTGAGCAAAATACGGCGGTTGACTAGCCTGAGCATATCGTGCCCGGCAGCCTTAACGTCTGCGAGATTCGGTTTGCGTGTGAAGGTCTGCCCTACGCGGACCGCCTTAATCATCGGAAAGCCATCCCTCCTTGCCAAGCCCTAAGCTTCAGTCAGAGGCCCTTGAAGACTAGCACAACAATTACGAGACCGGGGCGGAAGCCTTGAGCTTCCGCCCCTTATCTCGCTCGTGCGATCCAAGCGCTTGTGTCAGAAGGAAAATCGCAGCCGCAGACGGATCGTGCGCCGATTGTCTATGCCTTCCTGCGTAAAGCTATCGACGATGCGCCCGAAGTCCGGGTTGGGGTCGAACCTTGTGATTGGCAGCAGCCGCCCGGTCGCCGGATCAACGTCGAGGGAGAACTCGCCGAGGTTGGCGAAGTTTATATCGCTCGGCGAGCGCAGCGGGTGGTTGAAGGCGTTGTTCATATCCGCGCCCACTTCCAAGCGCAGACGCTCCGTGACGCTGAAGTTCTTGCGCAGACCGAGATTAACGCCCCACGTGCCGGGGCCGGTCAGCACGTTGCGCTTTACCAGATTAGCGTTGCTGAGTAGATCAGCGCCAACCGTGGGCAGACCGAACGCCGCCGGGTTGAAGAATTGATCGCCGCTCTTCAAGTACGGACTCGTGCTGGAGTTCAGTACGGGCCGGAAGCTGGTCCCATTGAAGCCGCCCACCGCGTCTAAGAAATCACTGCCGATGTTGCCCGGAAAGACCGGATCACAGTTGGCGCAAGTCCAGTACGGCGTAAAGCCCGTGCCGCTCTTGGCAAACATGTTGAAGGAGAGTTGGTATCCGCCCACGACCTTGTCGGCCCATGTCGGGAGATCGCTGGCGAACTTGCGCCCCTTGCCGATCGGTAGATCGTACACGCCGTAGGCGATAAAGCGGTGGCGCGACACAAACGCGTCGCGCGCAAAATCCGCACCCGGGTTGAATTGGTTATAGGCAGTGCCGCCCAAACTGGAGTTGCCTGTGTCGAACCCGCTACCCTTCTGATCGAGCAGTGTGTAGCTAGCGTTGAAGGTAAAGCCAGCGGCGAAGCGCCGGTTCAGTTCGACTTGCAGGGCGCGCGAACGCCCGCTGCCGAAGTTTTTATAACTGGCGAGGAACGAGCCGAGTTCAGGGAACGGGCGGCGGGCCGCGTCGGCGGGCGAAATCACACAATCGCCATCATCCGGGTTACACGGGTCGCCGTCTTCGTTGCGCGTGGCAAACGGGTTATTGCTCGGCGGGAGTTCGTTCAAGTCAATGCCGCCGATAAGGCCGTGCATTCTGGTCCCGAGGAAAGAAACACGGATGCCCGTCTTCCAGGGCAGTTCGCGCTCTAAAGTCGCATTGAACTGCTCGAAGCGCGGCTGCTGCAAGTTGAACGGGATATTGTTTGCGCTCGGCGCGTTGTCGAGCGTATTAATCCGCCCGCCGGTGAACGGAATAACGCCCGCAGGTGTTAAGCCGCCGGGGAAACCGCCGAGCGGGAGCGATGCAGTGTTCGTTTTCGTGCGCCCCTGATTGAACGGAGCGGACGCCAGCGCATCGCGGATACCCTGTGCGGCGGAGGTCGGGTAGACGACACCGTAGCCGCCGCGCAGGACGGTCTTGTCCGTAACGCGCCAAGCAATGCCGAGGCGCGGCGCGAAGTTGTTCTTATCAGCATTGACCAGCCCACGACTCACGCCCGCCTGCTTCGCCGTGACGACGCCGTAGCTGACGATGCGCGGATCAATAAAAGGAAGCACATCGGCCGTGGGCACGATGAAACGCCCATGCCTGCGTGTGGTCGGGTCTACGAAGTCCGGATCAAAGTTCACGAGCAGGTTATCGCGGTCGACGAATGGCGTAATCAACTCGTAGCGCAGGCCCAGATTGAGCGTCACGCGCGGGCGAATCTTAAACTCATCCTGCGCGAAGAAGCCATATTCAAAGTTGGTCGCATCCAGTTCGCCGCGAAGATTATTCACGAACGAGACACTGTTCGGTGCGAGGCCGATCAAGAAGCGGGCGAACGGGTCGGTCGAGTTGCTGCCGGTGTACGTGATGAGGCCGCGCGGGTTGCCGCGGTTGGCGACGAAGCCGTCCGTGCCGCGGTTGCGCACCACATCCGCCCCACCTTTGATCGTGTGTCGCCCGGTCACCCACGTCAACGTGTCGCCGAACGTAAACAGCTTTTGATCGAGCGTGCGATTCACGCTGCGCCCGCCGTTCGTGATTCTGGCATACGAGCCGATGGTCAGGGCCGTATTGCCAAAGGTGTCGAGCGCGGCCGGGCCGACCACCGCGCCATAAGCGGTAATATCAGCATCGCTAAAGCCAATGGAAGAGAGGAAAGCACGCAACGTGCGCGGCGCATGCCTTAAGACACTTTCATTATTGAAGCCGCCGCGGGCTTCGTTAATCAGGTTGCCACTAAAGAGATGTGTGTAAGAAAGCGAAAACGTGTTGTCCGTGCGTTCGGCTTGCAGCAGGCCCAAAGCGGGGAACACGCCGGCAAAGCTGGCTGTGCGGCTGGGCGCGTTCTGATAGTTGTAAACCGCGTAGAGCCGATCCTTGTCAGAGAAGTCGTGATCAACGCGTGCCGTCACGAGGTCGCGTGTTGCACGGGCCGTGGTGTTCTGCGAAAAGTCGGACAAGCGCCCGATGGAATCAATCGGCGCAACGGGGCTGGAAGTCGGGAAGAAGTTCTTAATCAGACTTTGTACGCTCGGGTTAAGCAGGCGCTGCGGGATCGTAATGAACCGCACCCCCAGCCCCCCGACGGTGTTACTCGCTTTCTCCTGCGGTGTGAGCACGACGCCTGCGGGCACGAGCGGCTTGCGCGAGTCTGCGAGTCGGGAGAAGTCACCCGTCAGCAGTTGCTGGCTCGGCACGGAGTTACGCGCGCCGAAGCGGAAAGGGTTGACATTCCAGCGGCGCTCGTAGGCAACAAGGAAAAATGTTTTGTTCTTGCCGATCAATGGGACGGGGCCGTTGAGCGAGCCGCCCGTCTCGTTGAGATTGAAATAGGGCTTCGGCAAGTCGGGGCGCGCGAAGGTCGGCGTGAAGGTGGCCAGATCGTTCTTATCGCGTAATGAATAAGCTGCGAGGGCCGAGTTCTTATTGTTGTAGAAGAGCGAACCGTGAAAGTCTTTCTCGCCGCGTTTGGTCTCGACCCGAATGTTGGCGATGCCCGCGTATTCGGCGGTGAAGTTATTTGAGAGCACCGTTAATTCGCCGATGGCTTCGAGCGACGGTTGGCTCGAAGTTGGTTCGCCGAAAATGCCGCCGTTAGACCGCTGGCCGTCTAGCGAGAAAGCCGCGCCGTAGCTCTGCGCACCGATGAACTTGAACGACCCGCTGGCCTCGCCCTGGGTGATGTTAGGATTGAGATATAGGAACTGATAAATATCGCGGCTGTCGCGGGGCAGTTCTATAAGCTGTTGGTTGCTGATCGTACTGATGATGGTCGGAGTCTCAGTTTGTATCAAGCCGGCCTCCGCGGTGACGGTGACCGTCGTGCTCGCTTCGCCGACCTCAAGGTTAGCATCTGCGCGCACTACATCGCTGCCGCTTAATCCGGCGTTGATGACAACCGTCTTGAATCCCGGCGCAGTCACGGTCACACGGTACGTACCGTATTTGAGACCCGCCGCTTCGTAGTTGCCCTCACCATTGGTCGTGAGTTCCTGCGAAATATCAGTCGCCACATCAGTCACTTTTACAGTGGCATTAGGGATGGCAGCCCCGTTCTGATCAGTCACAACCCCGCGGATTGTCCCCAGGTTGGTGCCCTGCGAGTAACCTATACTAACAAGGCAGAAAAGACAGAAGGTTACGAGCAAGCTCGTGATGATTTTCCGTGCCATTCTCAAAGACTCCTTCACTGAGAGATTATCCGTCGGCGGCAGGCGGCATTCGTAAGCTTGAAGACCGGCGCTGCATTGAACCTACATGCTAAACAGACCTAGATCAGACAACATTATCTAACCCGGCGCTTCCCCACCGGGTTAGTCGGCAATTCGGACAAACTAGTTAAATCAAACCTAAATATATGCACGATTAGCCGGGGCCTGATCCTTAAAATAATCAATCATTGACATTAAGAACCCGTAAGCTTGAATAGCGTGATGCAAACCGGGCAACTCGCCGTCCGGTTAGTTTATGCTTAGTACTAACTCTACGCCAGCATGCTTTGCAAGGATTCCCGTCTTTTTTGATTTAGGCTTAAATAAAGCAGGTCGGGACATGAAATACTGTCGACGTGGCTTTATAACACTCCCCCATAGACGATTGCAAGAACATTTTAGAAACTCTGAGCTAATTGTTCGGGACTCTGCGGCGACCCGCAATTGCCGCGGCTTGCCACTAGGGTCAATGCACTTTCCTGCTCGAAACACAACTGTCGCACACCAACAACGATCACTTCGGAACGAGCGGAAGAATCAAGACTGAATCATATTTGCTGTCGTGGCAGATTGTCTGATGGGCATGTAAAGTGCGCGCCGCGCCTTGCATCAACTCCCCTGTATTAAGATTGCGATTGAATCTAGGAAAGTTACTGCTGGAAATGTAAAGCCGTATGCGGTGCCCCGCTTTGAACACATTACTTGTAGCCCAGAGATCAATCACATACCTATAGACCTTGCCGGGAACAACTACCGACGGCTGCGCGTTCGCGTTGCGATAGCGGGCGCGCACGATCCCATCAGTCAGGAAGCGCGCGTAACCGCCGGGGTCTACATCTGCGAGCAAGGCTGTGAAGTCCGTGTCCGTAGCGGACGTAGCTGCATACAGCTCCAAGCTCACAAAGCCGGTCACTTCGAGGTCTTTATCGAGCGGGGGGGTGGAGAAGACGAGCACGTCCGGGCGTATCTCATTCGGCCGCTGATCGAAAGGGCCCGGCGGCAGCGCAACTCCGCAGCAGAGTCGCCCGCCGATGGTGGGGACAGGATTGTTCGGGTCGTACTCGAATTTGTCTGTTCGCTCGTCGCCCGGCGCGGTAGTGCTCAATTGCCCGTCGCCCGTCGCCTTGTTCGCGCTGCCCTGTGAATGAAGGTGATACTTGGTGTAGCGCGTGCGCGCCAGCGGAAACTCTTGTTCATCGCGCCAGACGTTGTCGCCCATCACGAAGATGCGCACGGGCGGAGCGCTCGCGTACTCGTTCTCAACGCCCTTCAAGGTGTAATCGAACCACTTGCGGGCCGTGCCGGTCATGTCCAACACAGCGCTCTTGCCAAACACGACATCCCCGATCTTTCCCTCGGCGGATGTCGGGGCATGGGCCCACGGGCCGATGAGCAGGCGCTGCCCCGCGCGCACACTGGGCAGGGCCGCTTGCGCGTGTAGCCCCGTATAATTTTTGATCGAGCCTTTAAGAAAGAGGTCGTGCCAACCGGCGGCGTGTAGCCCCTTCACATTCATTTCGCCGTAATGATCAGAGACGCGCCAACGCTGCCAGTAAGCGTCGTCCCGCTCGTGCGCGACCCAGTCGCGAAAATACGGGGCGAGGCTGGTGCTGGGTGGCGTGTTCAATATTGGATAATTTTCAACTGGCAACTGCGCGACCCACTCTGCGGGTTTCATACTTTCGTTGGCTTGTCGGCGCAACGTATCTACGGACAGGATAGAAGTCCACGAACTGGCGAACCACTGCATCAGGACGCCGCTCTGGTAAGTCCAGCCGTCGTAGTATTCGGAAGCAGTCACGTATGGAAAAATCGCAACCAGATGGGGCGGGCGCGCCATCGCCGCGAGCATCTGCGTGGCCCCGACGTAGGAACCGCCGAACATGCCGACTTTGCCATCGGCAGAGGGCAACTGCGCGGCCCATTCGACCGTGTCGTAACCGTCATTGCTTTCGTCGCGAAACGGGTAGAACTCGCCGTCCGAATCGTAACGCCCGCGCGTGTCCTGCAAGACTACGACGTAGCCATGTGCGGCCAACTCGTGAGCCATGCCCGATTCACCACTGCGGCTATAAGGGGTGCGCTCAAGCAGGACTGGAAATTTGCCTTCACTCTTGGGCCGGTAGATGTCCGCGACCAGAGATATGCCGTCACGCATCTTGGCGCGGACGCCGTTCTCAATGACGACCGTGTACTGTGCGTCCGCTGTGCCGGCTGAGACAGAAGGCGGAATGAGGAGCAGCCCGGCAATACACATTGAGACGGCGATTGCGGGCGGCAAATGAAGGCGAAGATAAATCTGCAACCGGCTGTTCATGTGCACTCCTTTATTTATGCTGCCATAGCCCGCGCCAACAATGATAGAGACATATAATGCGGCGCTATGATTTCAACTTGCACTCATGCGACCCGCCGTCCATGTCATTCTTAACGCACTTGCAGCGCGCCTGATATGACATTGATCGTGCCTAACTTGTACCAGCCGTCTGCCTCTCGGCCTTTGATCGCGAGGCGAACGGCGGGCTGGCTCGTGCGCGGGTCAAGCAAGGCGAGTCGCAGTTGATATGTGCCCGGCTTTAGCGCGTTCGGCACGTAGGCCGTCCCGTCGAAAACCGCGTCGCCCGGTAGCCACTTCCTCACGTTGGCCGGCAAGGCTGCCGTCCAACTCGCATCAGCCGACTGAAATTGCAATGCCAAGGTGTACTCACGATACGGCGGTGCAACGCCCGCGTTAAGCCACCACATGTGCACGGGCATCATGTCTCCGGCCTTGACCGCGCGCGGATACTCAAGTCGCCGCAGAATAAACCGGTAGCCCATGCGCTTCTGAAACTCTGCAAACTTACTTTTCCATTCAAGCGGAATCGGAGAAGACTTAACGTTCACAGAGCTGACGTGCCAGCGCAACGCTTGGTTGAGAATGTAGTCAACGTCCCAGCCCTTCTCTTTCCAGAAGCCCGGCACCCAACACGTCTCCAGCGAGACGGGGCTGCGTTGCCAGACATTCTCGACGCCCATGCGCGCGATCTGCTGTGGGTAGAAGTCGAGCATGTGCGAGAAGGTCGGGCGGTCTTTCCACTGCCGCCCCATGTCGCCGAGGCAGTCGAGCCGCCAGCCCGCGCCGCGCTCGGTGCCGTAGGCGAGCGCCCGCGGCTCGTCAAAATTCATTAGCAGCGGTGTGCGTTTGAAGGCGTCGAAGTAGATGTCTATGAGCGCCTGTTGAAATTGGAACGCGGGCATGTAGTCGCTCCAGCCTTCGCCCCAGTAGCCGACCGAAGAGATGTCCACGCTATCGAGAGATGGGTGCCCGTCGTAGCGCGCACCTGCCGCCGCCACCAACGCGCTCCAGTATTTCATGTAGAGCGGATCACTGAAGTCGGGCTGCCAGATCGCGCCGTCTTTGTCCGTCGGCTTGTTGGCCCGGCGCGCGCCGGAGGCGCGATACCACTCCGGCAAAGGGTGCTCTTCGTCGTAGGGCATCAGACGGATGGCGAGTGTCTGGTGATGCTTTTGCGCTTCCGCGAGCGCCGTATCAATGATCTCCCAACGGATGCGATCCGGCGCGGGTTGAATCTCGTTCCAGAACCAACGGCAGTACGCGATAGACGTGTCGGGAAAATCCGTTCTGGCGGTCGAGTCTGATTGTTGCCCCGTCGGCCCCTCCTCCGACCAACGCAAGCCTTGATTCAACGGCTGGCCGTTGAAACGCTGGAAGGTCGTGATACCCATGCCCGGATTAACCAGCACCTCGTCGCTCTCTTCCGGTCTGACAACGACCGTCTCACTTTGCGCTAGTGCGTAGGTGCAGATGGCGGCGGCGAGTGTCAGTAATAAACATATTTTGCGAAGCATGATTCTTGTCCGTTAGTGGCGAACAGTGCCAAAAGATAAAACTTGTGTGTCCGTCTCACGCCCGTCAACTTTTCAACGCGCGTGTGCCCGCGCCCGCGTGCTGCGTGAAGTAGACGAGTTGGCTTGAGAATTGAAATGCCCAGTTGAAAGCCCGCGCAGGGTTGTTAACGTTAAGCGCGACGGCCAGCGGGAAGAGTCGGTCGAATCGCTTGCGATAGACGGCCCGGCGCGTCGGGTCATCACTGAAGAAGCTGCCGAGCGCGAAGGTGTAGGCCATCTCCGGGTTGTGCATCTCCATGTCGGGGCCGAGCGCGCCGGGCGGCTCTTTGGGATCGAACGCGGCGAAGCAGTTGATGACGTAATAAGCCTTCGACCCGTCGGGCACCATCCCTTGTCGGTCGAGAAAGTCGCACCACTTAACGACCAGATCAGGCACACGTGCGTCGCCCGTCAGAGTCCAGTAGTGGAAGAGCGGATCGAGCAGCAGCGCCATCATCCATGCTGAAGTTGCTCCTTTAAACGTCGCCTCGTTCGGGTCGTAGAGCGCCCAGTCTTGCCTTAAAGAACCGTCCGGCGGGCGACCGTCCGGCGGCTGGCGCTGATGCTTGACATACGCATCCACACACGCGCGCGCCTTCGTCCAGTAAGCGCGTTCGCCCGTCAACTCCCAGCCGTGCAGGATACCGAGCAAGCCGTAACCCTGATGCCTGAGCGTCCAGAATTTTCGCCCGCGTTCGGGATCAACGCCGAGATGGACGGGCTTGATAAGCTCGGGCTGGTAGACAGGGTCTTGATTCCTAAAACAGTACTGCGCCATGAGCTTACCAGTGTCACGCGCGCGCTCGTCGCCGGTCAGCAGATAATGTATGTGCATGGCGCGCGGGTAGACGTACTTCAGGTCCGGCCCCTTCAGGGTGAAGATGCCCGCGTCAGGGCCGTCCATCTTGGTGTGCTGGCGCACGAAATGTGCTGCATGATACGCCGCTTCGAGAAATTTCCGATCGCCCGTGCGGGCATACATCTTGTAGTAAACAGTTGTTCGATCAAACAGCCACTCGCTGTAAATCTGGCTGTCGAGATACGCGAGCGAGCCAGCAAAATTTCTTTCGACGAATTGATCGTAAGGCGCGTACTCGCCGGAATGGTCGGCGGGCGTCTGTGGCCCCACGACCCACGAATCGCACAGCCATTGCGCGGGCAACAGGGCCAGCACACGCGGCCCTTGCAATCCATCCTCGTCAATCAAAGTCTGCGCAACGGGCACAAAACGGTGCTCGGTCTTGCGTCGAGTTTGCTGGAAGACGACCTTCACTCGCTGCGTCCGCGCTCGACTGAAGTCTGACCTGAATTGAATGAGTAGCGAGCGAATGCTCCCTTTCCTGCCGCCGATCCGCCAAGACTCTAGTGCGCGCACGGCCGCGCTCATCTCCTCTCCCGCTGCTGTCATAACCCGCACGCGCATCGGGTCAAAGAGAAAGCCCGGCGGCAACGGCAGACCGAAGTTGACCAGTTCAAGGCCTAAATTCACCGCGCGCCCTTCGAGACTCACCTCAACTTCCTGCGGCTGTGTCGCCGCCATCTTCCACCCGGAAGCAAAGCCCGCCTGCCCCACCAGCAAAGAAAAGAGGCCGGTCTTAATAAAGCATCTCCGTGGAATAATCGTGTTAGGCATAGTGCGTGACATGCGCGCTCCTTACCGGCCCGGCGCGCTCGGCCAAATACTCGTGTGTGGCAGCTTGATTCTTCACACGTCCAACAACTGAATACTAACTTTTCAGCCCTAACAACCGCGCCGCGTTCTCATAATAGACTTTACGCAAAATTGTTTCCGGCAGCCCGATCCCGTAGATGCGCCAGCGGCCCTGCGGCGGTTTGGGTGCGGGCGCGTAGTCGAAATATTCATCCTCCGTTTCGAGAAACCGATAATAAATTTCATACAGCTCGTCGCCGAAGATCTGCTGCGGTGTATCGTTCCCGCCCGGCACGGCATCCGTCCCGAACAGGATTCGATCTTGATACTTATCGAAGAATTTGCGCGTCGCACGCGGCTGCCGGCCGAGTTCGCCGATGCGCGCGCCGATCTCGACGTGCATGTTCGCATGGCTATCCAACATCTCCGAGACGTAAGCGAGATTTTCCGAGTCGCCTACGTGCAGCACGACGAACTGCGTCTTGGGGTGGCGCGCGATCACACGTCTGCGCGCTTCCTGTAACTCCCGGTCGCTGGGAAAATCTTTACCGTGGAAAGACCAGTCGGGGTGCGCGTGAAGCTCTTCGTACCGCTCATTAAAGCGATCTGTCGGCAGGAAGAAAGCTTCCGGGTCTGACGTATGGATAGCAACGGGCATGCGGTGCGCGCCCGCAGCCTCCCACATTGGATCGAATCGAGCATCGTCCACCTTCACCAGCCGCCCGGTCGTCACGCGTTCGCGCAAATAGAGTCCGAGCGTCTTCAACACCTTCAGCCCTTTTGCTCCCTTCTCTTTCGCTCGGGCAATCTGATCGGCCTGAAATTGTGGGTAGCGCGGCTCGTTAAGTTTCTCGAACCAAGGCTCTGTGAAGACGACGAATCTGTCGGGGTGCGGCGTCTGCCAGTAACGTAGCGTCTGATCCAACACCTCACCGTAACCGCCCGTGAGGTTCACCATCATCCGTATGTTCTTCCTGTCCATTACAGACAGGACTTCATCGGGCGTGGCGTTGTTGTGCAATTCGGTCCTCCCCTTGCGGCTATTCGACCATGACAGGTGCGCGTGAAAGTCAATCGCAGGAAAGCGAGCGCGGAGCACTTTAGTCTCAGGCACATGAAGCATACTCTTCGGCTCGTAATCTTCGAGTGCCAACTTTACTTTGCCGGCCGCAGGTTGTTTCCGACTTGCGCCTGATACTATTCGGCCTTTGAGTGTTTGCACGACGGCACCTTGACCTGCTACGGCCAAGGCCATGCTCGTTAGCCAACGCCTCCGACTCCATCCGCCCATCTGTTTCTCCTCTCCCGCTTAGGATGATTTAGTTCACCTACTGTCATTCTTCATTCGGACAATCGTTTTACCTAAGGTAAGTTGATATTGTGGACAAACCTTTGAAATCATTGCCGTGAGAGTGATCCTTCGCTCAAATTTTGTGGTTACTTAACGCCCACGTTTGACTTGAACCCAGTTGTCTACAATAGAGCAGTTCATAAAGCCACGCCGCCAGAGCAGGAGATTTTATAGCACCAAAGAAGAGACGCGACAAGAGACGTCGAAATCTTTTAATACAAATTTGCTTAGATTTTTCGAGCTTTCTGTATTCTCACACCGTCTCATAAGTATCAACACTCACCTGCCTAAGAAATAGACCTCACCTTGTTACAGAATCCTGACTAATGTTATAAGAGAGTTCGAGCCGCCTAATCTTAGTTTCATGCGGTAGTTTAGAAGTTCGTGAAGCATTTTTCGCTTACAGTCGTTAGTTTCCAACACAAACTAACTTTAGTGATATAGCGTGCCCGTATTCTTAGCGCTAGCGAATGATTAATACCGGCACCGCTTCAAGACCCGATTATTCGTTTTGATTATTTCTGAATTACTGCATGTCACAGCCGCGACGCTGACTAGGCTGAGCGCACGAACTCCGGCCTCTGAGCGAATGGCTGAAGAACCGCCGGACCTCAGATATTTTCTATCCTCCGAGGAAGCCACCACTGATAGTTTGGCCTCCGATACACTCCGCTTTCTACTACAACGGACGTATGGCGTTGAAGAACAGCTTCTGAGCGCTCAACTTGAGCGCCTGAGTTTTCTCTGCAACCGGTTTTTGGCACTCTATGGCGATGGGCCGGTCAACGTACTGCGCGCTCCGGCGCGCATCAATATCCTCGGCGAACACGTAGACTATGTCTCATACCTGCCCACAGCGTCTCTGACTTTCGGCAGCCGCGAGCACGATATGTTGATGCTCTACAGGGCCGCCGAGACCGACCGCGTGCGCGGCGCTTCGACGATTGAAGATTACCCGCCTTTCGTATTCACTTTGAGCGGAGGTCCTGCTGCCGCCAGCGACGGCGAAGTTGAAGCCGGCTGGTTATCTTATCTATACGGACACCCTGCGCCCGCCTCCCATTGGGGCAATTATGTGAAAGGCGCGGTCTATTTCGCACGCGTAAGGTGCGGCGCTCAAGTCCAACGCGGTTTTGACTTCGTCGTTGATTCTGGTATCCCGCCGGGCGGTGGCGCGTCGTCTTCCTCGGCGTTAGTCATATTGGCGAGCGCAGCGGCGCGTGAAGTTAATCGAATCGAATACATGCCTGAAGAGTTGGCGCGCGCCGCGTCTAAGGCCGAGTGGTATGTGGGGACGCGCGGCGGCGCGATGGATCACACCACGATCTGCCTCGCAAGGCTCTGCCACGCAGTGCTCATAGAGTATCTTGAGGATCGAGCGCGCCGCGTCCCGCTAGCGGGTCGGGAGTTCCGTTGGGTCACATTCTTCTCGCAGCCGGCAGACAAAGGGCGTGAAGTAATGTTTGAGTATAACGAGCGGGCCGGAGTCTCGCGCGTGCTCATCCCGGCTGTGATCGAAGGGTGGAAAACGAGGCGACAAGAACTTCATGCCGCGTGGCTCGAAGCGGTAGGAGTATTGCAAATGGGATCAGTCGCGGCGCTTGATGAGGTCGAGAAGTTAATGCGTGAACTCCCCCCGACGCTCACAGTCGCGGAAATTGAACGGGATTACCCTGAGGCTTTTTCCGAACTCAGCCGGGCCTTCCCCGCGCTAATCAGGGATTGCGGAGAGCGCCCGATGCAAGTGCGCGCGCGCGCTTTGCATCACATCGGAGAGGTGCGCCGCGTCGGAGCGGCGACGCGTGTGTTGGACGCGACCGCCCGGCCGTCGAGCGGCATTAAAGCAGAAGAACAGATTGATTCGGCAATGCGCGCGCTCGGTGAGTTGCTACGCGAGTCGCACTCAAGCCTGCGGGATCTTTACGGCGTGAGTACGCCGGAAGTGGAGCGCCTACTCAAAATCATTGAATCGGACGCGAACGTTTATGGTGCTCGCTTGATGGGCGGCGG
The DNA here is from genome assembly GCA_045807745.1 of Pyrinomonadaceae bacterium. Classification (GTDB taxonomy): domain Bacteria; phylum Acidobacteriota; class Blastocatellia; order Pyrinomonadales; family Pyrinomonadaceae; genus QHXQ01. The sequence continues at coordinate 260,915 of JBJMGT010000014.1, read as the reverse complement.
TTTCGGCGGAAACGTGCTGGCACTCATCAAGGCGGAGCATGTCTCAGCGCTCGTCGAACGGGTGCAGATAACATATTACGGGCCGCAAAATCGCCACGGCGTAGATGACGGGGCGGTGATGATCTCGACTCCGGGCGACGGGCTTACGTCGCTCAGCGTTGAAGCAGTCTGGCGCGAAGCGTTTGAGCAATTCAACTCTTCTGGCCCCAACGCTGATGAGCATCGCAAGGGGTTGACGCGACTCCTCGATAACATGCCACTGGATACGACTGTTGATGAAGTGTGGCCGGTGATCGTCGCCGCAGGCAAAGGAACACGTGCGCGCGCCACGGGACTCGACGTACCGAAGCCGCTGGCTTCAGTACTGGGCGTGCCCGCTGTCGTTCATGTATTGCGGAATGTCCGCGCCGCACTCGACAGCACGCGCGCGCCCGTCGTGATTATCTCGCCGGAGACGGAAGCGGCGGTGCGAGTCGCGCTCGCAGGGGAAGATGTGGAGTACGTCTTGCAGCGGGAGGCGTTGGGGACGGGCGACGCCGTGCTGTGCGCGCGCGAACGGATGCAAGATTTTGCGGGGCGCGCACTGATAGTCTGGAGCACTCAGCCCGTCGTCAGACCGGAGACGATACGGCGCACTTTGAAACTAGCCGCGCTCTTTAACGATTACGACATGGTGTTGCCTACTGCGCTCATGGCTCAACCTTATGCGCCGCTGCTGCGTGACGAGCGCGGGCAGGTTAAGTCTGCCCGCGAGACGCATCTGGAGCAGGCGGAGCGCCCGCCCGCCGGCGAAAGCAATGTCGGGCTTTTCGTACTCAAGAGCCGAACAATGTTTGTGGCACTAGCTGAGCTGAGGCTGCGCTATTGGGACGAGTCGCAGCGGCGTTATACGCGCGTGGGCGGCGAACTGGGTTTCCCGAATGAGTTGATCAACTACCTCGCGGAACGTCAGACCGGCGTCTTCGCCAGCCCCATCGCGGACAGACGCGAAGAGCAGGGGATCAAGAATCTTGACGATGTCGCGCGTTGCGAGAAATACATCTCCGATTTGTCGCGCGGCGACTCTTGACGAAGAGGCGGCCCGCGAACCTCCGTGAGCTTTGTCCGATAGAAACCGATGACGCTTTATCACTTTAGCGGGTAGAGGATGGAGTTTATGGCAGCGGCCAATCAGTTGGGCGGCGGCAGGCGGCGGCCGATTTCAAACTTGCGCTGGTGGATCGGCGGACTGCTGTTCGCCTCGACGGTCATCAACTATCTCGACCGGCAGACCCTCTCCGTGCTCGGCCCCTATCTGAAGACCGACTACCACTGGAACAACGAACAGTTCGCGCTGATTGTGATCGCCTTCCGCGTCGCGTATTCCGTCGGCCAGACCGCTTCGGGTCGTCTCATTGATCGCATCGGGACGCGCAAGGGTTTGACGATCACGGTCATCTGGTATTCGGTGGCGGCGATGCTGACCTCTTTCGCTGTGGGCTTACGCAGTTTCGCCTGCTTCCGCTTTCTGCTCGGCGCGGGCGAGTCCGCCAACTGGCCCGCCGCGACAAAGGCCGTCTCCGAGTGGTTTCCGAAACGAGAGCGCGGCTGGGCCGTCGCGCTCTTCGACAGCGGCTCGTCTATCGGAGGCGCAATTGCGCCGCTGCTCGTCATCGGACTCTATAAATATTTCGGCGGCTGGCGGCCCGCCTTCGTCTTCACGGGCACGCTCGGCTTTCTGTGGCTCATCGTGTGGCGGCTGCTCTATCACCCGCCGGAGACGCACCCGCGCATCAGTGAAGACGAACGCGCGATGATTCTCGCAGACCGGCTGGAACAGGATGCGACCGAGGCGCGCACCGGCCCACGCCTCGGTTGGCGCGAGTTGCTGAAGCGGCCGCAGACGTGGGGCGTCATCGCGGCGCGCACGATGACCGACCCGGTCTGGTTCTTCATCACGGACTGGTTCGCAATCTATCTCTTGACGAAGGGCATCAACCCCGAACAGGGACTGCTCGCCTTCTGGATTCCATTCGTTGCGGCCGACCTCGGCAACTTCTTCGGCGGCGGCATGTCCAGTTGGCTCATCAAGCGCGGCTGGCCGGTCTTGCGCGCGCGCAAGGCGGTCGTCGTCTTCGGCGGCCTAGGAATGGCGCTGCTCATCCCAACGATTTTCACCTCGAACCTGTTTGCGCTCGCCGGCCTCTTCGCCGTCTCGACCTTTGCCTACGCCTCGTTCTCGACGATGGCGCTGGTGCTGCCGTCAGACTTGTACAGGAGCGAATCGGTCGCGACCGTAAGCGGCATGAGCGGGACGGGCGCGGGCGTCGGCACGATCATCTCGACCTACTTGATCGGCTACGTCTCCGACCGCTACTCCTTCGAGCCGATCTTGATCACGGCCAGCTTGATCCCGCTCGTCGGCATGGTGCTCGTCCTGCTACTTGTGCGCGACAGGCGGACTCTTGCGCGCGCTCAAGTTGCGCCTTAAAGTCCGGCGCGGCGCTGACCGATGATTAAGCAAAAGCCGTCGGACAATTTGCAAATTAAGGGGCCGAACTTACTCTCAAACTGCTGGACGTTTATGAAACCACTGAAGATTGGTATCACAGGAGTGCGGGGCATTGTCGGCGAAGCATTCACGCCGGAGATGATTGTCGGCTTCGCGCAGGCGTTCGGCACGTATCTGGACGGCGGTCGCATCCTCGTCTGTCGCGACACGCGCCCCTCCGGGCCGATGGTACGCTCGGCGGTCGTGGCCGGGTTGCTCGCCGCCGGCTGCGAAGTCATCGATCTCGACATTTGTCCGACGCCGAGCATGCAACTCGCCGTCACGTGGCTGGGGGCCGACGGCGGCATCGCGATTACGGCGGGGCACAACCCCGCGCCGTGGAATGCGCTCAAGTTCGTGCGCGCCGACGGCCTCTATCTGAACGTGACGCAGGCCGAAGAACTGCTGGACATCTATCATCAGGGCGAGTTCGCCAAGACGACTTGGGACAGGATTAAAACGAGTGTTGAGACCCGCGACGCGCTTGCGCATCACATCGAAGTTCTCAAAGGCGCGTTCGACGTGGCAGCGATCAGGTCGAAGCGTCTGACTGTGGCCGTGGACTGCTGCAACGGCGCTTGCTCGACCCTGATCCCTCGTTGGCTCTCAGAACTCGGCTGCGAGGTGCTAGCTGTCAACGACGATCCATTAGCGCCCTTCCCGCACTCGCCCGAACCGAAGCCCGAAACGATGTCGCAGCTCCGCGCGGTAGTCAAAGCCGGCCGCGCCGACATTGGTTTCGCGCACGACGCGGACGGCGAGCGGCTCGGCATTGTGACCGAGCGGGGCGAGCCGCTCTCGGAAGAGATAACACTCCCGCTCGCCGCCGCGACGCGACTGCAACAACGAAGCGGCCCCGTTGTGACGAATGTTTCGACCAGTAGCGCACTTGATCAGATCGCCGCGCGCTTTGCAGCAACAGTCGTGCGCACGCCCGTCGGTCAGGCCTACATCTCCGAAGCGATGGTAGAGCTTGGGGCCGTCGTCGGCGGCGAAGGCAGTGGCGGGATCGCCGTCCCCGAAGTGCACCCGACGCATGACAGCGCAGCCGCCATCGGCCTCCTACTCGAACGGCTCGCGCGCACCGGCGAGCGCATCTCGGAGGCGGTTGAACAGTTGCCGCGTCTGGCAATGATTAAGCACAACGTACAGGTCGAGCCGAATCGGCTGTACTCGCTCCTGCAAACTTTCCGCGTCGCAGTCGAGCAGGAACAACTGCCATTCGACCTGACCGACGGCATTAAAGTTTCACTCCCCGCCGGCTGGGTTCATGCGCGCGCGTCAAACACCGAATCAATGATCCGCATCATCGTCGAGGCGGCAGACGCACAGCGCGCGCGCCAGATGCTCGATTGGGCGCGCGACAGACTCAGGCGGTAACAATCAATTTAATGACGAAGCAGGGATCGAGCTGTCACTCATCATCTGCCGATCAGGCATAGTAAATTTATGCGAGCCATACCAACTCTCAAAATCAGCATCTCCGGCGTGCGCGGGGTGATCGGCGATTCACTGTCGCCGACGCTTTTGACGCGCTTCGCGCAGGCGTTCGGTACCTACGTCGGGTCGGGCACAATCGTCATCGGGCGCGACCCGCGCACTTCGGGCGAGATGGTCAAGCAGGCTGTCGTCGCGGGGCTATTGTCGAGCGGTTGCCGGGTCGTTGACGTTGGCATGTGTCCTGTCCCGACCGTGCAGTTGATGGTGCGGCGACACGGCGCGCACGGCGGGATCGCCATCACGGCCAGCCATAATCCGCCGGAGTGGAACGCGCTGAAGTTCATCGGCCCGGACGGGCTGTTCCTCGGCGCGGGGTCTGCGCACGAGATGCTCGACATCTATCATCAGGGCGAGTACACAAAAGTTTCCGGCGCAGAGATGCGCGCCGTCGAGCATGAGGAGGGCGCAACCGATCACCACGTCGAAGCGATCATCGGCGCGCTCGGCCCGCTGCCGCAGGGGCCAAGACGGCTGCGCGTAGTGCTCGACGCTTGCAACGGCGCGGGATCAATCGTCGGCCCCAAACTGCTCGCGGCGCTCGGCGCAGAGGTCGTCGCGATTAACGATCAGCCGAACGGACTGTTCCCGCGTCCGGCCGAACCTGTGCCGGAAAATCTGGCCGCCTTGTGCGCCGCTGTTATAGAACACAAAGCAGATATTGGTTTCGCGCAAGACATGGACGCGGACAGACTCGCCATAGTCTCCGAAAGCGGAGAGCCGATTGGCGAAGACTATACGTTGGTGCTCGCCACGCTGCATGTGCTCAGTCAAGAGCGCGGCCCCGTCGTCGCCAATCTCTCGACGACAAGAGCACTCGAAGCCGTCGCCGCACGCTTCGACTGCGTGCTCCACCAGACCAAGATCGGCGAGGCCAACGTCACGGAAGTGATGCAGCGCGTCGGCGCAGTCATAGGCGGCGAGGGCAACGGCGGCGTCATCTACCCGCGCATCAACTTCGCCCGCGACAGCCTCGTCGGAATGGCGCTCACACTTCATCTGCTCGCCGCCACGGGCCAGACGGTCTCGCAAATTCTCGCCACGCTCCCGCGCTATCGGATGATTAAAGAGAAGCTGGTCTGCCCTTCCGATAAAGTCGGCGCGGTGCTGCGGATGCTCCGTCGCGACTACGCCGAGCACCAACTCGACACGCGCGACGGGGTCAAGGTCATATTCCCCGACGGCTGGCTGCTCGTGCGCGGCTCGAACACGGAGCCGATCATACGACTGGTCGCGGAGGCGGAGGACGAGCACCGGGCCGAGGACATGCTCGCGGCTGTCCGCGCACACGTGCAAGCATGTATTAGCACATAGCGATCTTTTACCGTGTTGCTCCGCGCAGAAAGTTAGCTTAGATTTTTGCCGCAACGTCGGCAGCGAGGCGTTTGCAAGAGACTATGATAAGAGCCGTTATCTTCGACATGGATGGTGTGCTGATTGACTCCGAGCCGCTCTGGCAGGAGGCCGAGATCGTGGCCTTCAAACGCGTCGGGCTTCAGCTCTCTCGCCAGATGTGTATGCAGACGATGGGTATGCGAGTTGACGAGGTCGTCGAGTTCTGGCACCGCCGACATCCGTGGGAGAGCATTCCGAAGCGGGAGATCGAAGCGTGCATCATTGACGAAGTTGTCGCGATGATTCTGCGCAAAGGCGAGGCGATGACGGGAGTCGCGGAGGCGCTGCGCTTCGTTAAGGGGCTGGGCTTGAAGACGGCGCTCGCGTCGTCGTCCGCCGCACGCATCATGCGCGCCGTGATGGAGAAGCTCGCGTTGCATGACGCGTTTGACTTCGTCCACTCGGCGGAAGAGGAGGAGTACGGGAAGCCGCACCCGGCGGTCTACCTCACGACGGCGCGCAAACTCGGCGTCGCCCCGACCGAGTGCCTGGCCGTCGAGGATTCGCTCAACGGAGTGATCGCGGCCAAGTCCGCGCGCATGAAGTGCATCGCCATTCCCGAAGCGGAGTCGCGCGGCGACAGCCGGTTCACCATCGCGGATGCGACGCTCGACTCGCTGGCCGAGATAAACATGGAACTCTGGAATCGGCTTCAGGCATAAAGTTGAGCGGACAGACTTGTGCGTGATTAGGTCAGCAAAGTTTCGTGCGGGCCGGGTGCATAAATGAGCTACTCAATCGGCGTCGATCTCGGCGGCACTAACATCAAGGCCGTCGCCGTCACAGGCAGTGGCCAAGTGCTGGATCACATAACAGCCGCGACCGAAGATGACGACAGCACCCGGTGGGCCGGTCGAGTTCGGGAACTCATCAACACGCTGGCGGGCCGGCGAGATGAGCCGCCAGCGTGTGTCGGGCTGGCGTCGCCGGGGATGGTCGCGCGCGACGGCCGCTCCATCGCCGCTGTGCATGGACAGCTTGAAAGATTAGCAGGGCTTGATTGGACTACCTTCCTGAAAACTACTGCCCCCGTTCTTGTCCTTAACGATGCACACGCCGCGCTGCTCGGCGAAGTATGGCAAGGCGCGGCCGTCGGTTGTCAGGACGCGGTGCTGCTAACACTCGGCACGGGCGGCGGCGGCGCGATTCTCGCGGGTGGACGTTTGCTCAAAGGGCATACGGGGCGGGGCGGGCACATCGGACATATCTGCCTGAACATTGACGGGCCGCCCGACGCCATCGGCATCCCCGGCAGCCTCGAAGAAGCTATCGGTGATCGCACGCTCGCGGCGCGCTCCGCCGGCCGCTTCACTTCCACCGAACGGCTGGTGGCCGCGCATCTCGCGGGCGACGAGGCGGCGACGCGCGTCTGGCTCCGTTCGGTTTACCAACTGGCGTGCGCCGTCGCCTCCGTCATCAATCTGCTCGACCCGGAAGTGGTCATTATCGGCGGCGGCATCGCGCGCGCAGACAGGGCGCTCTTTGATCCGCTCGAAGAGTACCTCGAACATTTAGAATGGCGGCCAGACGGACACCGCGTGCGCCTACTGCCCGCAGCGCTCGGCGACTTGGCCGGCGCGCTGGGCGCTGCTTACAACGCCATGCGCGCATAAGCCGAGGCGGTATCAAAGACTTGACCGCTCTTGCCCGACACGCTGCTTGGTTTACGGTTCTACTACTTTCCACAACTCCTTTCTAATCCTCCGGTACGCCGTATGCATGTGCAGATGTGTAGATGCCGCCTTGAGGGATTCAGGCGGCCGAGTAGGGCGTAAAGCCTTACCGCTTTGCCGATGCTGCGTCAATATGCCCCTACGACTTAAGTGCTACGGGGCCCGTCGTCCGCTCATCAAAGAGTTGCATTGGATAACTTGCCCGCTTGGAGTACGGCGCGCGTAACAACTCTGCCGCCCACCAACTTTATGCCCCGCCCCGACAGTTCACAAAGGAAGCTTGTTAAAATGCCGCGCCGACTAGCCGCCACCCTCCTGCTTCTGTCATCCCTGCTCCTTTCGCTGGGCGGCGCGACTGCGTTTGCCGTTGATCCGCAAAGGGACATTGCACAGTACACGCACGATGTCTGGCAGCGGCGCGAGGGCCTGACGCAGGCTTCGATCAAAGCGATTACCCAGACACGCGACGGCTATCTCTGGCTCGGGACGCTGGGCGGCCTGGTGCGCTTTGACGGCATCAACTTCGTTAAGTTCGACCAACAGAACACGGAGCAGATCAAAAACGACTCGATTGACTTGCTGTGCGAGACGCGCGACGGCGCGCTCTGGATCGGCACGGGCGGCGGCGGACTCTTGCGCCTCAAAGACGGGCAGTTTACGAACTTCACGACCGCCGACGGGCTTTCGCGCAACTACATCAATGCGCTCTTTGAAGGTCGCGATGGCGCGCTCTGGATCGGGACGGACGGCGGGGGTCTCAACCGCTTTGAGAACGGAAAGTTTACTGCTTACACGACCAGCGACGGACTGCCGAACAACACCATTAAGGCGCTTTATGAAGACCGCGCGGGCAACCTCTGGATCGGCACCGACGACGGGCTGGGGAAACTCAAGGGTGGAGCGTTCAGTGTCTATTCAACAGCCGACGGACTCACCGACGAGGCGGTTAGCGCTTTGACGGAAGATCGGCAGGGGCATCTCTGGATCGGCACAGGTCACGGCGTGACGTTGTTAAAGGACGGTAAATTCAATGCCGCTCTGCCAGAATTAAAGGATGACTCGATCACAACCATCCTTGAAGACCGCGGGGGGGGCATCTGGCTCGGCACTTACGACACCGGCGTCAAACGCTTCGCCGCAGGCAAGGTGTCGAGCTACTCGGCCGAACAAGGGCTGTCCAGCAGTACAGTGCTGGCGATGTACGAGGACGCGGAAGGCGACCTCTGGATGGGCACTGACAGCGGCGGCCTGAACCGCTTCAAACTGGGCGAGTTCATTAGCTACACAACGAAGGACGGGCTGCCCGGCGAGTTTATCCTCTCCGTGACGGAACTGGCCGATGGTAGTGTGTGGGTTGGCACGAACAAAGGCAACGCGCGTTTGCATGACGGACAGTTCAGCGCCATCGCAAAAAAAGAACTGCCCGTTGGTGTGACAAAATCCGTTTACGCAAGCGCCGCCGGCGGTATCTGGCTCGGCACGAACGAAGGAATCTTTTACGTTAAGGACGGCCACTATACCCAGTACACAACGAAGGATGGCTTATCGGACAACCGCATCAGGGTGCTGCTTGAGGATCATCAGGGCGCACTCTGGATTGGCACTTACGGTAACGGGTTGAGCCGTTTTAAAGACGGGCAGTTCACGAATTACACCAACCGCGACGGACTCTCCAACAACTTTATCCGCGCACTTAGCGAAGACGGCGCGGGCAACATCTGGATCGGCACGCGCGAGGGCGGACTGAACAAGTTTAAGGATGGGAAATTTACCGCCTACACGACGGCCGATGGGCTGGCGGCAGATGCCATCTCCGCTCTCTACGCGGATGCTGACGGCGTCGTCTGGGTCGGCACCAATCAGGGTCTGAGCCGACTCAAAGACGGCCGGATTACAACCTACGTTGCCAAGCAGGGACTCTTCTCGAACAACATTTACAGCATCGTCGAAGACGATCGCGGCGACCTGTGGTTTGGCAGCGATCAGGGCGTCTTTCACGTCAACAAGAACGCGCTTAATGATGTTGCCGCCGGCAAGCTCAGCCGGGTCAACTCCGTGGCCTATGGCACGGAGAATGGCATGGTCGTCGCCACGTGCAGCGAGGGCAACCAGCCGCAAGCATGGAAAACGCGCACCGGCAAACTTTGGTTCGCGACCATCAAGGGGGTGGTGACGGTTGACCCGGCGCGGATCAAGCTAAATGACAGACAGCCGCCGGTGATAGTCGAGCAGGTTTTAGCCGACAATAAAGTGATCGAAACCAAAGCGGGGGCGCGGCTAGAGCACGGCACCGACAAACTTGAAATACACTACACGGCGCTCAGTTTCCTCGACCCCGCCAAGGTTAAATTCAAGTACAAGCTGGAAGGCGTGGATAAAGACTGGGTGGAAGCGGGCACGCGGCGCGTCGCTTACTACACAAATCTCTCGCCGGGCCGCTACAGATTTCGCGTCATCGCCTGCAACAACGATGGCGTGTGGAACGAGACCGGCGCGACTTTAGAGTTCCAACTCAGCCCTTACTTCTATCAGACCAACTGGTTCCGCCTGCTCTGCGTGCTGCTCGTCTGCCTAATCGGTGCGGCCTTGGTTCATCTGCGCCTACGACAGTTGCGCGCACACGAGCGCGAACTGGTGAAGTTGGTTGACGAGCGCACCCTCGCCTTACAAGAGCGCTCCGGCGAGCTACTTCAGGAAATCGGTGAACGGCAATTAGCGCAGGCGGCGCTGGAGACGGCCAAGGAAGAGGCCGAGGCCGCTAATCGCGCGAAGAGCGAATTCCTCGCCAACATGTCGCACGAGATTCGCACGCCGATGAACGGCATCATCGGCATGACCGAACTCGCGCTCGACTCCGCGCTTTCGCCCGAACAGGCCGAATACCTCGGGATGGTCAAGTCTTCCGCCGATTCGCTGCTGACGATCATCAACGACATTCTCGACTTCTCTAAGATCGAGGCGGGCAAGCTCGAACTCGACGCCACCGCATTTAATTTGCGCGAGACGTTGGCCGACACCGTCAAGACGCTGGCCTTGCGCGCGCACCAGAAAGGTCTCGAACTGGCCTTTCGCATCGCGCCCGACGTGCCTGAGTTCGTTATGGGCGACCCGGTGCGCCTGCGCCAAATCATCATCAATCTGGTCGGCAACGCCATCAAGTTCACAGAACACGGCGAGGTCGTGTTGCGCGTCACGCGTGAATCGCGGCCGGGTGCTGAGACGCGTTTGCTTTTCTCCGTGACGGATACAGGCATCGGCATCCCGCCTGAGAAGCAGGCGCAAATCTTCGAGTCATTCTCACAGGCCGACAATTCCACGACGCGGAAATATGGCGGGACGGGCCTGGGGTTGGCCATCTCTGCCCGCCTCGCTGAGTTGATGGGCAGCGCGCTCAGAGTTGAGAGCGCGGTCGGTTGCGGCAGCACGTTCTATTTCACCGCGCAGTTTGGCCTAGCCGACGCCGCGAGCGCTAAGCCGCCGGCATTGCCACAGGCCGACTTGCGCGACCTTCCTGTCTTGATCGTGGACGACAACAGCACGAACCTCATCATCCTCGAAGAGATACTTTCAAGCTGGCAGATGCAGCCTACGGCCGTCGCATCCGGCGCGGCTGCGCTCCGCGCCATTGAGCGGGCGGAGGCGGCGGACTGCCCGTTCGGGCTAGTCCTGCTCGATTGCCACATGCCCGAGATGGACGGTTTCACCGTCGCCGAGCGGATCAGGCAAATGCCCTCGATGCGCGACTCCATCATCCTGATGTTGACTTCAGACAGCCAGAGCAACGCGGTCGCGCGCTGTCAAGCAGCGGGCATCGCCGCGCACTTAATCAAGCCGATTAAACAGTCCGAGTTGCTGGGCGCGATTTCGCGGGTGCTCAATCTCTCGCTGCCAGCAGCGCAGCCCGTCAACCACGTGGCGACTAGCGCAGCCCCCGAAAACAGACGCGCCCTCAAGCTCCTGCTGGCCGAGGACAACATTGTCAATCAGCGGCTGGCGGTTAAACTGTTGGAGCGAGCCGGACATGCCGTGACAATCGCGGGCAACGGCGTCGAAGCATTGCGCGCATGGGCAGGCGGCCACTTCGATCTCATCTTAATGGACATGCAGATGCCGCAGATGAGTGGTTTCGAGGCGACGGCTGCGATCAGGGCGCAAGAGAGCACGCGGGGCGCGCGCACGCCGATTGTCGCCATGACAGCGCACGCGATGCGGGGCGACCGCGAGCGTTGTCTCGCGGCGGGCATGGACGACTACGTGGCTAAGCCTATTCAAGCGCAACAACTTTACGAGGTGATTGCGCGCCTAACCTGCAACCAGATTGATGTCGCAGCCGAACAGGCCAGCACCCCAATAGAGGCCAATTCCGGCCCCTGCGCGCCGGGGGATTTAGACTTAAGCGCAATGATGGCGGCGGCCGAAGAACATGGTATTGACGCAGAGTTGTTTCAAGAGATCGCAGAGATTTTCCTCGACGAATATCAAGCGGCCTTGCAGAAAATCCATGAAGCGATTGCTCAGCCCGACGCTAAGGCGCTCAACGCCGCCGCGCATTTTTTGAAAGGCACTGTCGGTAATTTTCACGCCGAGGCCGCGCGCGAAGTAGCCCAGCGTTTAGAGTCGTTGGGCAAGACTGGGGAAACGGATCAGGCCGCGGCGCTGTTGCCGGAACTCGACGCAGAGATTCAACGGCTCGCAGACTCGCTGCGCCTGTTGATGAGTGCACCGGTCGCGTGAGCTTTGGCTGCCACCGCTAGCGCGCATCAAGGTCGGGTCAAAGCGAGCGGTGTCCGAATGTCTCCGACGGAACGCGCATCGCCCGCTGCCGGCCCATGCCAGACGCTGCCGCCGAAGGTCGTAATGTAAATCTTGTCGGGGTCAGCCGGGTCAAGCACCACTCGATGACCCCACTTGAAATTATAGCCCTTGATGTGTGTCCAACTTCGACCGCCATCGGTCGAGCGGTACGCAGCGGCGTCGAAGCCGCAAGCGTAAAGTAGCCCCGGCCGTTTGGGATCAACCGTCAGATCGTAAACGTGCTGCGACTCGTCGAAGATGTTGCGCCAAGTCGCGCCGCCGTCGTCAGAGCGAAAAATTCCGCCGCCTGTGTCGCCGCTCAAGCGCGCCACACCCCACGCGGTGAGATACATGCGCCGCTCGTCCGCGGGGTCTAAGACGAGGCTCGTTGGGCCATTCGTACCCTCTGGCAGCTTCATCTCCACCCAGTGTTCGCCGCCGTCGCCCGACTTGTAGAGCGCCCCGTCGCCCGCGTCGCCAATGCGCCCGCGCTCGCTGCGGCGGGCCACAACAAGATAGAGCGTCCCATCCGTAGCGCGTGTCAGCCGCCATGCGAACGGCTGTTGTTGCTTGATACCGTTATTCTTCAACGTCCAGGTCTGGCCGTTGTCAGTCGATTTATAAACGCCGCGCCCGAACGCGCAGGCGTACAAGGTGCGCCGCCCGACCGGGCTTTTAGGGTCGAGGATAATATGCGTAACGGCGGCCTGCGGCAGCCCCTTGTTAGCCACTAACCAGTGCTGCCCGCCGTCAGTCGAGACGCCCACGCCGCCTTCGTATGCGTCGGGGTTGCGATTGCGCCACATCTTCGGGCGCGGCAGATCGTGCGTCGCACTAAACGCGCCCCACATCAGATTGCGGACTTGCGGATCAAACTCCACCCAGTACGTCGTGTTGCGCCACGTATTCGGAATGCCGACCGTCGCGCCTGCCCATGATGCGCCCGCGTCTCGACTGTGGAAGAGACCGATGTCTGTGTACGTGATAAAGATGTGCCGCGCATCGAACGGATCAAAATGAACGCCGTAACTCGTCGTCACATCAAGCCCGCGCGTCGTCCAACGGTTAGCGCCGACGCGCACGGAGTTAACATCCTGCCAGGTGCGCCCGCCATCGTTGGTGCGATATGTGCGGAAGAGATCGGTGACGTAGCAAGTGTCAGGGTCTGTCGGCGCGACGCCGAGACTGTATGGCGCGTCGAAGAAGATGTTCGGGTAACTATCCGGCGCACGCTCCTCGATCCACGAGCCGCTGAGGTTCGGCGACGGCCGGTTCGATTCTTGATGCACGATAGTCCAGGTCTTGCCGCCGTCGACAGTTTTAGCGATACCGTTGAAGAGATTCGCTGCCCCCGCGCCCAGACGCAATTCTCTAAAGCCGACGTAAGCGGTGGCAGCAGACTGCGCCGCACAACTGATTGCCTGAAACTGCGGGGGGCCATCCTGTCCAGCTTTGGACACGCCTTTCAATACATCTACGCTCGCGGCAAGCCATGTCTGACCGGCGTCCGCCGAAGTGTAAATTCCACCGCTAAGCGTCTCACCATGCCAACGACTCTCAGTCGTCACATAGAGCAACGGGCTATTTGTTCCCTTCACCGTGCCTGCGCTCGCGAACTCTATCTTGTCAGGGCCGGGGCCGGCGCGGTGCGTCCAACCAGTATCATTACCTTCGTACACGCCCGATTCGCTGAGCACGTAAACGACGCCGCTTCCGCCTGCGCCACTCGGCCGGATATATATGGCATGAATTTTTTCCCGCCCGAATTCCGTCACACGCTGCCAACTCTGACCGCGGTCTTTTGAGAAATATAATGATGATGGTTGCCGCGTGGCGAAGGTGCTACCGAAAACCACATAGAGCCGATTCGAGTCCGCCGGATCAACGGCGATGGCTTGAATCTCAACCTCCTGCCCGCTTGCCGGGTAAGACTCATCCTTCGTCGTGAGGATGTACTCGGCGTGATCGTTCCAGGTATGCTCCGTCGTCCCCTTGAACGGATCGGGGAAGATCATGCTCCATGTCCGGCCCGCATCCTCACTGCGCCAGAGCGCCGCGTTGCCGGCGTAGATGACCGCCGGATGCTGTTGGTCGAAAGCGAAAGTTGAAATCCCCGCGCGCAGGTTGAACATACGCCACGAGCGCGCGCCGTCCGTCGTGATGTAGCCGCCCGTCATGTCGCAATGCTCAACCACTACATGCGGGTCGTGCGGGCTGACCGTAGGACTGATTGTCGTGCCGCCACCACCTGGGCCGAGCACACGCCAACCGTCAAAGCGCCGGGCCGGGCCTGTAACGTGCCCGGTCTGCTGTTCAACCCTCAGCCCTTTTTCTGCTCCGCCCGCACTTCGCACTGCCTGCCCTTGAGTTGAGGTTGCCAGCAACATAAATAGTGGCAGCAGGCGCTGAAATCTATGCATTAGCCTTACCTCTCTTTTTTCCTTGCTTCTTAATCATGGTGCACGACCGCTTACCCGGTGCGCGGTTTCAATGGCCGAACTCTTACTTCCAGCGCCGGGTCGTATGACTAACTCATTAACACACTTTGCTCCAGGCAGGCGATGAGGGCGCTTTCGTTTCGCCAATTACCTTGTTTCAGTTAGCTTCGTTTCCCGTCTGTTTATTCTTGCCTCAATCTTGACAATAAAGAGCCGGCGGCCGAATATTGCCTTGCCAATTTGAACCCACGAGAGCAGACAACTGGCAAGGATTTTGAGCCATAAATCTAGCCCTCCGAGTAGCCCCGGCGATGTAAGTACTCACGTCGCTGAAAGTGAGCACGATATGTTGAACTTGGAACGCCGGACTAAAATCCTCGAACTGATTGAGAAGCACGGACGGGTGGCTGTGGGCGATTTAAGTCGCCGCTTCAAAACTTCAGAAGTGACCATTCGGAACGACCTTAAAGACCTGCATGAGCGCGGCCTATTGCACAGGGCGCATGGAGGTGCCGTCAAGGTCGCAACGGTCAGCGTGGACGCGTCGCTCAAGGTCAAAGCGGAACTGCACGCGGACGAGAAGCGGCGCATCGGCTCGGCTGCCGCCGCGCTTGTCAATGATGGCGAATCTATCATTCTCGATTCGGGCACGACCACGCAACAGATTGCCCGCCAGCTTAAGCACAAAAAAAATTTGCAAGTTATCACTAACGGCCTCAACGTTGCGACGGAGTTATTAGGTGCGCAGAATATCCAACTGCTCTTTCTGGGTGGGATAGTCCGACATAACTCGCTCTCAGCCGTCGGCCACTTCGCCGAAAATATGTTGGCACAACTCTCAGCCGACAAACTTTTCCTGGCCGTCGACGCGTGTGATATGGAGTTCGGGTTGAGCACCCCTAATCTTGAAGAGTCGCAGGTTAATCAGGCGATGGTGCGGATCGCGAAAGAAAAAATCCTCGTCGCCGACGCCAGCAAGTTCGGGAAACGCAGCCTCTCGCGCATTGTCCTGCTCGACGCGATTGATACGATTGTCACAGACCGCTCGCTGCCGGCAGAGACGCAGGCTGAATTGCGCGCGCGCGGCCTTAAGCTCATTCTCGTCTAGCGGCCCTCCACCCTTGCGTGTGCTGGACTGCAACGCGCGCACTCTTAATAAATCTTGACGTGCGAGACGACCCGGCTGATCGCCCCCTGTGGACTGGGCGCGTCGGGCTTCAACCCATGATTAATCGATGAGAAGAGGCCGAGGAGTTGGCCCACTAAGACATCAACTGGCGGCCGATAAAAATCGGCGACTTCCTGTCGAAAATCGAGCAAAATCCTATTTTTTGTTATATTACGAGCTTCAGCCTCTACCTCTTCTGGCATTATTACCAGATACTTTTCCGTCAGCTCTTTAGCGTGAATCTCCTGTAGCAAGTCCAGTTCGAAAGCGCTCCGGCGCGCGTCGCCAGAGAGAAAGCCTACGACGAGTGTCTCGTTGTCGATGGCGGAGAGCGGGCCGTGTCTGAGGCCCAGAAAAGATTCGGCGAATGTCACGACCCGACCGGCAGTCAGTTCGAGAACTTTCAACCCCGACTCGACGGCGACAGACTTGAGCGGCCCTGTGCCTAGAAAGCAGACCTTTGAAAACCCCTCCTGCACCAGCCGCTCGCACATGTCCGCCGCCACCGGGAGCAGTTGACGTGCAGCAGATGTCAAAACGTCAAGCAGCTCACCGTATCGTTTTAACTCTCGCAGATGCGCCAGACAGTGCCCCGCGATGATCATGTTGGAGAACGAGCTTGTCATCGCCAAGCCGCGATCATTTACTTCATCATCGAGTATGATGCCGAAGACTTTGGCCCGCTCTTGAAAAGCGCGCGCCATGTGGCCATGCTCGTTGCAGGTGATAACCAGATGTCGGATCGTCGGGTGCTGGGCGAGCGCGGACTCCAGCGCGGCGATGCCTTCAGAGCTATCGCCCGATCTGGAAAACGAGACCCAGAGATATGTCCTTTCCGGCAGTAAGAAATCTTCCGCGTTGGTCAGCAGGTCGGTACTGGGCACTGTTTGCACTGCGCAGCGCCATTCTTTCTGCAAGAGCGCGCTAAGCGACCTGCCGACGTAGTCCGAGGTGCCGGCACCTACAAGGATTACGTGCAGATGATTTACATTGCCAAAATTTAAGCCTGCGCTCGCCAGATAGGCTTCGACGTTCGGAGCAATACCCTTGAGCAGTTGGTAAGTCCGCTGCCATGTCGCCGGCTGCTGGAAGATTTCACGCGGGGTGTACCCCAAGCCACGCGCCTCTTTTTCTGCCGCCGGCAAGGTCAAGAGTTTAGACAGGGCATCCATGGCTGCATCTGCTCTCTACTAAAAAGTGGAAACTAAAGAGTAAAAATCATGTCCCGAGAAAGATTCTACCAACTCACAAACACACTGTAAGATTCCTTTGCAATTTCGATTCACATTATACTAGAATTTCCTCCACTCGAAACAAATCGAAAGCAAGGATATACTATTTGAAAGGGACTGACCATCTTAAGCGGCGCAAGGGTTCAACCAAGCGCGGAATCGCGGTGATAGGCGAGTTAAACATTGACATGATCGCGACCGGACTGACGGAAGCGCCGCAGATGGGGGGCGAAATTTTGGCCACAGATTTTCAACTGGCGCTGGGCAGCGCATCCGCGATTTTTGCCTGCGGGGTAGCGAAGCTTGGGCATCCGGTCACTTTCATAAGCCAAGTCGGAGATGATTATTTCGGGAAATATTGCTTGGCCGCTCTTCGCGCCGCCGGCGTGAGTACAAAGAACGTTTCAGTAGAGGCCAAACTTAAGACGGGCGTCTCCGTCGCGCTTAGCACGCGCAGGGATCGTGCGCTGGTGACGCACCCCGGAGCGATTGCAACATTGAGGTATGAGCAGTTGCGTCTGTCACGCCTGAGAGGGCAGAGCCACCTGCACATGACTTCGTATTTTTTGCAGCATGCACTTCGGCCTTCATTCGCGCAAATCTTCCGGCAGGTCCGCCGGTTGGGTCTAACCACCTCCTTCGACCCGAATTCTGACCCGGCCCGCTTATGGGGCGACGAGATCAAAGAGGTATTGGAGCAAACGGACGTGCTCTTCCTGAACGAATCAGAAGCGCTACAAATAACGCGCACGCGACGCGTGCGAAGCGCCCTCAAACTTCTAGGCCGGACAGTGCCCTGCGTCGTCATCAAACTTGGCCCGAAAGGTTCTATTGCAATCAAAGATGATGAAATCGTATCCGCGCGCGGCTTTAAGGTGGAAGCATTGGACACGACGGGCGCGGGCGACTCGTTTGCCGCCGGCTTCGTTTCGGCTTATCTGGCCGGCGCACCGCTGACCCGTTGTCTGCAAGTTGGCAACGCCTGTGGCGCGCTCTCCACGCTCAAGGCGGGTGGGACAAACGGTCAGCCCGACATCCAAGGATTGAAGAAGTTTATGCGCGCACAAGGCGCGGCGGCACGCACGTAGAAGTTAAAGCCGAACCATCCCGGCAAGCATCGCCCATGAAGACTTCGCCTACATTAATACCGAGTCGCCCTTTGCTCGAAGTCGCATGCCGGTCACGACAGGCGGTGGCAGCGCTCAATTTCTATAACGCCGAAACTCTACTGGCGCACGTTAACGCGGCGCGAGAAATCGGCGCCTCGATTATTTTGCAGACGACCGAGGCAACGATTAATTACCTCGGCTTGCGACTGGTCGTCGCGCTGGCCCGCGCCGCGGCAGAAGAGATAGGACAGCCCGTCGCGCTGCATCTGGATCACGGGGGGAGCTACGAGTTGGCGGCGCGCTGCATTGAGGCGGGCTACACCTCGGTCATGATAGACGGCTCGAAGCTGCCGTTCGCAGAAAATTGCGCGCTCACGCGTCGGGTCGTCGAACTGGCACACGCGCATGGCGTCTCCGTCGAAGGCGAATTGGGGCATGTCGCGCACAATGACGACGCGGCGGATGACAGCACGCGCTTTTATACGCGCCCGGCAGACGCGGCGCGTTTCGTTGCGGAGACCGATGTTGACGCGCTGGCGGTCGCCGTCGGCACGGCGCATGGTTTTTACAAGGGCGAGGTGCGGCTGGACTTCGCGCGCCTAACGCAGATCAGGACGGCAGTCGGCGAGAGCGCATACCTCGTGCTCCACGGCGGGTCGGGCGTGCCGGACGAACTGCTGCGGCATGCGATCACTTGCGGCATTGCGAAGATCAATTTCGGGACGGAGTTGAAGGATGCTTTTACGCGCGCGGTCAAACAGACGCTTTGCGAGTCCGATGAGATAGACCTGCGCAAGACTTTCGCCCCCGCCATACGGGCTGTGCAAGCAGTCGCGGCCCGGAAGATTCGGCTCTGCGGCGCTGTTCAGTAATTAGCCGCGCGGCTGCTCTGTAAGCCCCTCGGAATTAGGGCGAGTCCCCTTGCGGTTTCATAGTTCGATGTCTGGAGCGCATCTATGAACTTTACAATTGTTGACTGGGCCATCGTCGTCACCTATCTGGCGGCTTCGGTTGGCGTCGGTCTGATCGGCAAGCGCTACGTCGGCAGCGTCTCGCACTACCTTGTGGCGGGGCGCGAGTTGGGTCTCTACGTCGGCATCGCGACCCTCGCCGCCACCGAGATCGGCACGATCACTTTCATGTACAACGGCGAACTCGGTTACAAGTACGGCTTCGCCGCGTTCGCCGCCGCGATGATCTCCGGGCTGGTGATGATCGTCGTCGGGCGCACGGGCTTCGTCATCAGCCGCTTCCGCCAGTTGAAGCTGATGACCGTGCCGGAATACTTCGAGGTCAAGTACAGCCGGGGGCTGCGCATCGTCACGGGCGTGCTGGTCGCCATCGGCGGCATCCTCAACATGGGCGTGTTCCTGAAGATCGAGGGCGAGTTCCTCACCATCGTCAGCGGGATCGACTCGCGCCACATCGTCGCGGTGATGACGATCATACTGCTGCTCGAGCTGCTCTACACCGTCCTCGGCGGCATGGTCTCGGTCGTCATCACGGACTTCATCCAATACGTGTTGCTCTCCATCGCCACGATCCTCGTCTCGCTCTACGCCGTCTACTACGCCGGCTGGGGGAACATCGTCAACAAGGTGACGACGGTCATGGGCGAAGGCGGCTTCAACCCGATCTCGAACCCAAAGTTCGGTCTCACATTTCTCATCTGGCAGGTGCTGCTCTGGTTCTCCATTCACACCTGCTGGCAGACGACGGCGATGCGCATGTTCTCGACCAAAGGGCCGGAGACTTCAAAGCGCGTGATGACGTGGACGGGCTTTATCTTCCTCGGGCGCGGGATGCTGCCGATGCTCTGGGGCATCGCGGCGCTGACGCTCTTCGGTACGGGCGCGCTCAGTAACGGCGTGCCCGCACCGGTCGTCAACGGTCACACGCTGACGCCGATTGACGCGATGCCTGCGATGCTCGCGAGCATACTCGGCCCCGGCGTGCGTGGGATTGTGGTGGCGGGGATGTTGGCGGCGACGATGTCTGTTAACAGTTCCTACCTGTTGGGTTGGAGCGCAGTCATCTCGCAAGATGTCATCATGCCCGTGCGCCGCGCTCTGGGCAAAGGGCCGCTCAGTTCGCGCAGCCAGATTTTCGTGAACCGCGTGGCGAATCTCTTCGTCAGCCTATTCCTCATGTTCTGGGGGCTTTACTACACACCGCCCGGAGCGGTCTATCTGTACCTTAACATCACGGGCACGATCTTTCTGGCCGGCGCATTTGTCTGTGTGATCGGCGGGCTGTACTGGCGACGCTCCAATACGCTCGGCGGCTACCTCGCCATGCTGTTGGGCGCGGCCGGCGCGATCATACCTTTCTTCTTCCTCGGCTGGAGCGAAAACGTCACAGGCTTTATGGCCTTCGGCCTCGCCGCCTGCGGTCTCATCGTCGGTTCTCTGATCGGGCGACAGCGGGCCGGCGCGACACAGGCGGCGGTCGCAGCGGATTGAACTTGAAGGGAGGGAGCGGATGAATCTCTGGCTACTATTTTGGACGATCAGCCTGGTGGTGGCGGGCGCGTCTTTCGCCTTCATCACGGTCGCCGTGTCGCTGCGCGGCGCGCGCGACTTGCGCGATTGGTTCAGCAGTCTGAAACAACAGAACAAGGAGAAGTAACAGGTCGCTGCTGCCCCGAAACTTTGCGCCTGTTGCGTTGTACAGATCATGCTCATCTGTGTCAGTGCCAACCCCGCGATTGACCGCCGGCTGCGCATAGACAGCATCGCGGTCGGCGGGGTAAATCGCGCGCTCTCGGCGCAGCCATTTCCGGGCGGCAAGGCCGCGCACGTCGCGATGGCCGCGCACGCACTTGGCGCGGAGGTGATGTGGCTAGGCTTTCTCGGCGGGGCTGCGGGCGAGGCGTGTGAGAGTGGGCTGTCAACGCTAGGCATTCCCATCACCGTCGTCCGCACTCAAGCCGAGACGCGCGCCAACCTTGAGATCATCGCGGGCGACGGCACGGTCACCGAAATCCTTGAGCCGGGCGGCGGCGTGAGCGGTGGTGAAGTCGAACGATTGGTCTCCGCGTGCAGAGATATTTTTGCGGAGAGCGGAGCAGGGTCGCAGGTCGCGTTTTCGGGGAGCCTGCCGCCGGGCGCGCCGACAGATTTCTACGCCGAGTTGATCCGCCTCGCGCACGTCTACGGCTGCCGCGCACTCCTCGACACGAGCGGCACTGCGCTAACGCGCGGGCTTGAAGCGGCACCCGATCTGGTGAAGCCGAATCGTGAAGAGGCCGCGAACTTTGCCGGGCGCGCTATACGCGACGCAGGCGATGCGACGGAGGTCGCACAGCAACTGTTAGAAGCAGGCGCAAGCAGCGTCGCCATTTCGCTCGGGGCTGACGGCCTTGTCTGGCAGCGCGCGGCCGACTCGTCGTCCTTTATTGCGCAACTGCCCGCCATCACCGCCCGCTCGACTGTCGGCTGCGGCGACGCGATGCTGGCAGGTTTCGCCGTCGCCTATGAGCGCGGGCTGTGCGATGAAGAGGCGGTCAGGCTGGCCGTCGCGTGCGGCACGGCCAACTGCCTGGCCGAAGCGCCGGGCTTGATAGACAAACGCGATGTAGAGAGAATCTCGCGGCAGATTGTAGTGCGACAGATGCACGCAGAGTGTCCGAGCACTTGAGCAGGTTGGAGACGAGAGATGATTCGGCTGGCACTAATCGGTTGCGGCGAACACTCCAGGGGCAGCCACGCCGCGCCGCTAGCTCGATATGTATCCGAGCGCCCCGGCGAGGTTGAACTCGTCGCTGCCTGCGACCTAAAGCTCGAACGCGCTGAAGAGTTCTGCCGCAGCTTCGGTTTCGCACGCGCTTACACTAGTGTCGAAAAGATGCTGGCGACTGAGAGTATTGACGGGTGTGTCTCTGTCATGCCGATGGAGCGCATCGTGGACACGAGCGCCATGCTGCTTGAGCGGGGCATGCCCTGCGTCATTGAAAAACCGCTCGGCACTTCGCGCGCGGAATCAGAGCGGCTGGCGAGCGTGGCGCGCGCGACGGGTACGCCGCACATGGTCTCCGTCAATCGCCGCTTCATGCCGTACCTCAATCACGCCGCGGCTTGGGCTAAAGCAGCGGGAGCGCTCCAATACATCAGGGCGACGCAGGTGCGGCACGGACGAAGTGAGCCGGATTTCATCTGGTCAACAGCCATCCACGCGCTCGACGCGCTGCGCCACGTGGCCGGTGAGGTTAAAGATTTCAATGCGGAGACGAGACAAGACGCGCGCCTCTCGACGCGTTGGTACATCATCGTGCTCAGGTTCGAGAGCGGCGCTTGCGGGCGCATCGAGGTGCTACCGACGGCGGGCATGATCGAGGAGACTTACGAGTTGTTTGGCGAGGGCTTTCGCGCGCGCGTCGTCGCCGGCGCGGGGCCGCAACGCTCTTTGCAATGCTGGCGCGATGGTCAACTCGAAGTAGAAGAGTTTGCCGCGCCCAACGAGCTTGAGGGCGTGCTGAACGGCGGCTTCGCTGAAGTCGTAGAGTTCGTGCGCGCGCTTAAAACCGGGACGAGTCCAAGGCCCACGGTCGAAGACATTCTGCCGTCGGCGCGCATCTGCTTTGCCATCGCCGAGACCGCAGCCCGACAGTTTGAGGCGTAGGACTAAAACCTTGTGCCTCCGCATCATGCGCCGCGCCGCAGTTGCTCAAGACCAACTGCCGGTAATTTATGAAGAAGTTTTTATCCACCTCGCTCGCCCTTCTTGCGCTCGCGGCCCTTACGCCGCACGGCTCCGCACAGCAGCGCGGGGTCGGCGGCAGCGCCTTTCATAAAAACGACATCACCTACTCGACCGCAGTTGTGACGCCGCACGTCGAGTGGGCGACCAAACTGCCGGGCGGCCCCGTCAAAGCTTTTTTCATCCCGTCAGTCCAGTACGGGCGCGACATGGCTGAGTTGATGGAGCGGCTTCAACTCGACCCGACCACAGTCTCGATAGATCGCAACTGGGACACAAGCTGCTGGGGCATCGGCGACTATTACGGGCACGAGTATCGCGGCGACCGCGACGACTTCCAGACGGTTTATGGCTACGTCGAGAAAGACCTGACCGGGCCTGCGCCCTTCGAGGTGTTGGTCATTCCGGGCCTCAATGGCTGGTCGCGCATGACGCGTGCGACGCGCGACGCTATCTTGAGTCGCGTCCAACAGGGCGCGGGTCTCGTCCTCCTGCATCCCTTCGTCGGCGATGTCAAAGGCCACCCGTTCAAAGGCGACGAGCCGGAGGGCGATACGCGCATCTGGGACATCTCGCCTTTAATCGGCGTGGCGGACGACACGGTCAACGAGCGCGGCTACCCGGAGATCAATCAAGACGCCGTCCGGAAGGGCAAGTGGGAGGTCGCGCAAAAACATTTCATCACCGAAGGGCAACCGCTCGACCTGCTACCGGAAGGCAACACGGGCGGCACTTTCTACGACTACCGCGCAAGCGGCGATGTGCTCATCAAATCGGGCGACCGTCCCGTCGTGGCCGTGAAGAACTACGGCAAGGGGCGCGTGGTCGCGCTCGCTTATGTTGAAGAAGGATTCACGCCGCAGAGCATCGACCCGGTGGAGACAAAAATTTACTGGGACTACTGGGAATATCAATACTCACTGCTCGCGCGCTCGATCCTCTGGGCCGCGGGGCGAGACGCTGGACTGCACATCAATGCTCTGACCGCGGGCGACTCTTCGTTAAAGCTGACGCTCGCGTCCAACACTTCGCGGCGTGTGGAGATCGAAGTGGCCGGCAAGAGCGAGTTCGGGCCAGCGCTCGGCTCGCATCGAATAACGAAAGAGCTTAGCGCCGGTGAAAATTCGGTTGAGATTGCAAAGGACGCGTTACGCCCGGCGGAGGGCTGGCCCGGCGGGCGGCAGATTTTCAATGTCATCATTCGCGACGCTACAGACGGCGCGACGCTCAACTGGGGGGCGGTCACATTCCAGACGTCGAAACGCGCGATGATGACGCTGGCGAAACCCGCCGTTGATGTGTACCGACGCGGCGAAACTTTGAGCGCAGTGCTCCGGGCGACCGGTGATCTATCGGGGCTGCGAATGCGCATGCAGGTGGCGGATGATCTGGGCCGTTTGCTCGGCGTTGTGACGCGGCCCGCACGCGGCGAGCGGACTTTCACTTTCCCGCTGACAGACTTTCTGGGCAAGACCGCGCTCGTCACCGCCGAGTTGATTGACGAGCGCGGCGCGGTCGTTGACCAACTGCGGGCCAAGCCCGTGATGGTCGTGCAGGCCGCCAGACGCGAGCAGGAGTATACGGCGCTCGTCTCCTTCGGCGGCACGAAGCATTATCTGCAAGACGCGCAGGCGCGGATGGTGCGCGGTGTGGCGTCCGATACGGGCTTCACGTGGGGCGGCGACGTTGATAACTCGCTCAACATTCCGCGCGGCACGTTCGGCGTCTACTGGTACGACCGCGGCCCGACCACGCCGGAGGGCATGAATCAGGCCATCGCCGAGTACGAGCGGACTAAAGACTTTGAGGCGCTCGGCTATTTGACGAAAAAGGAACTCTACAAGCGTACCGGCGACAAAACTTTCCTGCGCCGCACGCCGTCCTTCAACGACCCCGCCTTCATGCAGACACTCGCCGACATCGTGCGCGCCGCCGCCCGCAACAAGGCGCGTTACAACATGGACTACTACTTCGTCGGCGACGAAGGCTCGCTCACTTCCTACGGCGATCCGGTTGATTTCGATTGGAGTCCGCCGGCGCTCGCGGGCTTTCGCGCGTGGCTCAAAGAGCAGTACGGCACGCTCAACGCGCTCAACGCGGAGTGGCAGACGAGTTTTACAGACTGGGATGCGGTCGTGCCTTACACAACGGACGAAGCGCGCAAGAGCCGCAGCTTCGCGCCGTGGGCCGACCACCGCACGTTCATGGAGATCACTTTCGCGCGTGCCTATCAGACCGTGCGCGAGGCGGTCGTCGAGGGCGACCGGGATGCGCACATCGCCGTCTCCGGCACGCAGGCCACCAACGCCTACGACGGCGCGGACTGGGCGCGGCTCGACCGCGTGATTGACGACTTCCTCTCGTATGACGGCGGCAACCAGTGGGACATGCACCGCTCGTTCGCCAAGCCCGACGCGATGATCGGTTTTTGGACTGGGTATGGCTCGCACGGTCTCGCCGTGCAGAACGCTATCTGGACGGCAGCGACGCACAACGTGCTTCACCCGAACGTTTTCTGGATGTACTCGTTTCTCAACCCCGACATGACCTACTCGATGTCCGCGCGCGATATGGGCGTGGCTTTCAAGTCGCTCAAGTTTGAGGGCGTCGGCAAGCTCTTGATGGAGTCCGCGCGCCAGCAAGACGGCATCGCCATACACTACTCGATGCCGTCGGTGCACGGCGCGAGCATACTCGGCTACTACCAGCGCAGCGGCGACGATGACGAAGAGGCGCAAGACAAAACCTCGTTGAATTTCCCCGCGAACCGCGACGGCTGGGTGCGGACGATCAAAGACTTAGGAATGCAGTTCGACTTCGTCTCTTCCGATCAGGTCGCACAAGGCGGATTGGCTGCCGGCAAGTACAAAGTTTTGATTCTCCCGCTCTCTTTAGCGCTTTCTGCGGACGAGACAAAGGCCATTGAAGCATTTGTGCAAGCGGGCGGCGTAGTCGTCGCCGACTCGGCAGCGGGCGTGATGGACGAGCATTGCGCGTGGCGACAGAGCAACTCGTTGAATGAACTCTTCGGCATCACTGCTGCCGCTTCAGATAAGCGGACTATTAAAGTAACGGGCGGCGATGTTGTGGCGACGGACGAAGGCGCGCGCTGGGGCTTAACGGCGAAAGGCTTGAGCGGGTTGTCTGTGGCCGAACCCGACATCAAGGCGGCGAGCGGCACGGCGCTCGCTCGCGTCGGCAATACGGACGCGATCATCGCACACCGCGCTGGCAAAGGTTGGGCCATTTATCTCAACACGCTCTTCGATAACTACGCGAAGCAGCGGGCGGAGAAATTCGGCGGCGCAAATTACCGCGCGCTCGTTGCTGCGCTGCTCGCGCACGCGAATGTGCGTCCCGCCATCGAAGTCCTGTCGCCTGACGGCATACGCCTCACGCAGGCGCAGGTGGCGCGCTACCGGCTGGGCGATGCGGAGATCCTAACCATCGTTAAAGACAACGTCGCCGTCGAAGGGATCGTCGGGCGCGACGGCGTCACTGTCTACAACGACGCCGCGTTGGGCCAAGTCGCCCGGCAGGAGTTTACCGTCAAGCTGCCGCGCAAGCTTTACGTGGCGGACGTGCGCTCCGGCAAGCGATTTGGTTTCACCGATGTCATACATTCTTCCGTGCTCGTCGGCGACGCAGTCGTGCTCGGCCTGAGTCCGACTGAGAATACGATCACGCTACATGGCCCCGCTGCCGCCTCGCGCGGCGAGCATCCGACGCTCACCATTTCATCTTCGGCAGCCGGGCGACGGGTCATACGTTGCCACGTCTTCGCCCCGGACGGCTTGCTGCTGCCCGCCTACGCAAGCAACGTGCTCGTAGAGAATGGCACGGGGAATTTCATCCTGCCGTCTGCGCTCAACGATCCCGCCGGCACATACGTCATCCGCGCGACGGACGTAGTCACGGGCGCGACCGCTGAGACGAAAATTACTTTGAAGTGAAAGCAAAGCGGATGCGACTGACCAAAGAAGAAGAACAGATTCTACGCGCCGCCGTTGATCGCGTCATCCCGCCCGACGATTACCCCGGCGCGTGGCAGGCGGGCGTGGGCGATTATCTGGCGCGTCAATTTGCGGGCGACCTGTCGCCGGTGCTGGATATTTATCGCGCCGGCCTCCGTGCGCTCGACGCCGAAGCCTCAGCGCGTTTCGGACAAGGTTTCGCGCTGCTCACGACCGCGCAGCAGGATGAAGTGTTGCGACACGTCGAGGCGGGCGCGCTATTGACGACGTGGGAAGTTTCGCCCGCGCGCTTTTTCGACCTGCTGGTCAACACGACGGCTGAGGGCTTTTACAGCGACCCGGCGCAGGGCGGCAACCGCGATAACGTGTCCTGGCTGATGACCGGCTTTGAGGAGCGCACGGGAGCATGAAAAGTTACGACGCGATCATAATCGGCACGGGCGCGGCGGGCGGCATCGTCGCCGGTGTGTTGGCTGAAGCCGGCCGGCACGTGCTGCTCTTAGAGCGCGGCCCGTCTTTGAGTTTCGCTGAGGTCGGGCGCGACCACCTGCGCAACCAGCGCCTCTCCGTTTACGGTCACAACGCCGGCCCGGAGATCGAAGGCCACCCGCGCGTGTTCGTTGACCCCGCAGGGCGCGCGCGCATCGTCCGCCCGCACGAGCTTGACTATCACAACAACGCCGCGTGCGTCGGCGGCGGCACGCGCGTCTACGGCGCGCAGGCGTGGCGCTTCATGCCGCAAGACTTTCGCATGGCGAGCATCTACGGCGTGCCCGCTGGCAGCTCGCTCGCCGACTGGCCCATCACCTACGAAGAGCTTGAGCCTTTTTACGAGCGCGCTGAATGGGAGTTGGGTGTGGCCGGCGACGCTGATGCGATTCGTGAACAGGTTCCGCGCCGTCGTAGTTATCCGCTGCCGCCCGTGCCGCCGAGTCCGCAGACTGCCGCGCTCAAGCGCGGGGCTGAGCAACTCGGCTGGGTGACAACGCCCGTCCCGCTGCTCATCAACACAGCGCCTTACGGCGGGCGCGCGGCCTGCATCGCCTGCAAATACTGCGTCGGCTTCGCCTGCCCGACCGACGCCAAAAACGGCACGCACAACACGATGATCCCGCGTGCGCTCGCAACCGGCAACTGCGAACTCCTGACCGGCGCTACGGTCGAGCGCATCGAAACGGACGCGCGCGGCAACGTCAGCGGCGTCTCTTACTTCGTCGAAGGCGAAGGCCAAACGCGGCGGCAGACGGCCCGCGCTCGCGCTGTCATCGTCTCAGCGGGCGCGATTGAGTCCGCGCGGCTGCTCTTGAACTCACGTTCGACGCAACACCCGCACGGCCTCGGCAACGAACACGATCAAGTCGGGCGCAACCTGCAAGGGCATCTCTACCCGCGCGCCTACGGGTTGCTGCAAGAAAAGGTGTTCGACGGCGTGGGGCCGGGCGTGACGGTGGCGACGACCGAGTTCAATCACGGCAACGTCGGCATCATCGGCGGCGGCATGCTGGCGGACGATTTCATCAAACCGCCGATTGATTTCTGGTACGATTCGCTCCCTCCCGACCTGCCGCGCTGGGGCCTCGCCAACAAACAGTTCATGCGCGACAACTACACGCGCGTCCTACACGTGCGCGGGCCGGTGCAGGACATACCCAACCCCGACGGGCGCGTCACCGTTGACGAAAGCGTGCGCGACCGCTGGGGCATCCCCGTCGCACGTCTGAGCGGAACGACACACCCGGCGACCGTCGAGGCGGCCGAGTTTATGCGCGAGCGCGGCGCGGAGTGGATGCGCGCGAGCGGCTGCGAAAAAGTCTGGAGCGCGCAGCCGGGCCTAATCCTGAGCGGGCGGCAACATCAGGCCGGCACGTGCCGCATGGGTCTTGACCCGCGCACTTCGGTGACGGATGAGTGGGGGCGCGTGCACAGCCACGACAACCTCTTCGTCATTGACGGCTCGCTCCACGTGACGAACGGCGGCTTCAATCCTGTGCTGACAATCATGGCGCTCGCCTTCCGCTCGGCTGAGCACATCGCGCGCACAGTTCTGACGTGAAATGATCTGGGTGGTTGAAGGCAAAAGTTTAATAACACTGGCGAATAAACAAAGGTCACACTTAACTTGATTAAGCCATGCGAAAACTAAACATCGCGCTGATCGGTTACAAGTTCATGGGCAAGGCCCACAGCAATGCCTGGCGACAGGTGCGCAGTTTTTTTGATGTGCCCTTTGAACCCGTGTTGCAGGTTATCTGTGGCCGCGACGAACAGGAATTGATTAAGGCCGCGGACAAGTTCGGCTGGGCAGAGCACGCGACCTCTTGGGAGGAGGTCGTCGCGCGTCAGGACATAGACCTCGTTGACATCTGCACGCCGGGCGACACGCACCTGCCCATCGTGCTCGCCGCTGCCGCTGCCAAAAAGATCATCTTCTGCGAAAAGCCGCTCGCCAACACGCTCGCTGAGGCCGAACAGATGTTAGCCGCCGTGCGCGCTAACAACTGCCTGCACATGCTCTGTCACAACTACCGGCGCGCGCCCGCGGTCGCGCTTGCGCGTGAGTTGATCAGTGCCGGTCGCATCGGCGAGATTTATCATTACCGCGGCACTTATCTGCAAGACTGGCTCGTCAACCCGGACTTCCCGCGCGTCTGGCGACTGGAGAAGGCGCAGGCTGGGTCGGGCGCGCTCGGCGACATCCTGTCGCACTCGATTGATCTGGCGCGCTATCTCGTCGGTGAAATCACGGAGGTGAGCGGGCTGCTGAAAACCTTCATCAAGGAGCGCCCGCTGCCCGGCAGTCAGACAATAGCCCCGGTCGAAGTTGACGACGCGGCGTTGTCGCTCGTGAAGTTTGCGGGCGGAGCCATCGGCACTATCGAGGCCACACGCTTCGCCGCGGGGCGCAAGAATTACAATCGCTTCGAGATCAACGGTAGCCGCGGGAGTATCGCATTCAATCTTGAGAGGATGAACGAGCTTGAGCTTTACATTGAAGAGGGAGCGCAGAGCGGGTTCAGAACAATTCAAGCGACGGGCAGAGAGCATCCATACATGTCCGGTTGGTGGCCGCCCGGTCACATCATCGGCTACGAGCATACGTTCACGCACACGGTGCTTGACCTGCTCAAGGCGGTGGACGAGCAGCGACTCCCGATGCCGAATTTTGAAGACGGTGTGCGTAACCAGAAAATTCTGGACGCCGTCGAGCGGGCCGCGCACTCGCGCAGTTGGGCAAGTGTATCGCAGGATGTTTAATAGAGTTGCTTGACGAAAGCCGAGCGCGCATGTCGAAGAGTCGAAAGTAAACAAGATGAACGTCGCAATCTTTAACTCAAAACTTGAGTTGGCACAGGCGGCGGCGGCCGACGCTGCCAACATTATTCGTCAAGCGCTGGCAGAACGCGGGCAAGCTTATCTGATCGCCGCGACCGGGGCTTCGCAGTTCGAGTTCCTCGACGCGCTGACACGGCAAAAGGAGATTGATTGGGCCGCGATTACATTCTTTCACCTAGACGAGTATGTTGGGCTGCCGGCGTCGCACCCGGCGAGCTTCAGGAAATATCTGCGGGAGCGAATCGTTGAACGCGTCCGGCCCAGCGCTTTCCATTTCATCAATGGCGACAGCCCAGACCCCGCCGCCGAATGCCGCCACGTCGGCGACTTGATTTCGCGCCAGCCGATTGACGCAGCGTTCGTCGGCATCGGCGAGAACGGGCATCTGGCGTTCAACGATCCGCCAGCGGACTTCGAGACGCAGCAACCGTACTTGATAGTCGAGCTTGACGCGGCGTGTCGCCAGCAACAGGTGGGCGAAGGCTGGTTCAAGCATCTTGACGAAGTGCCGCGCGAGGCCATCTCGATGTCCATTCAACAGATTCTCAAGGCGCGCCACGTGCTGTGCGTAGTGCCGGAGCAAAGGAAGGCGCAAGCCGTGCGGGACTGTCTGGAGCTGGAGGTCAGCCCAGCGCGCCCCGCCTCCATTCTGCAACGACATCCGCGCACGACCATCTATCTGGATGCGGAATCGGCCGCGCTCTTAAAGTCGCCGCGGAAGGCTGACTCTGTCGAAGCTTGATAACGCGGGCGGCCATGCATGAGCGACACACCTTTTCTGCGGCTCGGCGCGATCCGCGACGTGGAAACATTTCAGCAACAGTTGCGTGCGCTCGGTCTCTCTATTCCGTGTGACCGCGAACTGCTCGCGGGCAGTGCCGCGCCGCTCGCACAACCGCTCAACGTTGGCGGGCTACATCTCGGCAACCGTTTCGCGATCCACCCGATGGAAGGTTGGGATGGGACGCCGGACGGGCGGCCCACAGAGTTGACCTTTCGTCGCTGGCAACGCTTTGGCGCGAGCGGCGCGAAACTAATCTGGGGCGGCGAGGCTGTTGCGGTCTGCCAGGACGGGCGCGCCAACCCGAATCAACTCGTCATCAATCAACACTCACGTGCTGATCTCGCCAAGCTACGCGAGATGCTGCTGGCAGAACATCGTCGGTCGGTCGGTTCAACCGAGGGCTTGATAACGGGTCTGCAACTAACGCACTCCGGTCGCTACAGCCGCCCCAACGCCAAAGATCGCCCCGAGCCGCGCATCCTCTATCGCCATCCTATTCTCGACCAGCGGCTGGGCCTCGCCGCCGACTATCCGTTGCTGACCGACGGAGAGATCAGACGCATCATCGAGGACTTTCATCGCGCCGCGCGGCTGGCGCATGAGGCGGGCTTCGATTTCGTTGACATCAAACACTGTCACGGCTATCTGGGGCACGAATTCCTGAGCGCGCACACGCGCGCCAGCGATTACGGCGGCAGCTTCGAGAACCGCACGCGCTTCCTGCGCGAAGTCGTGGCGGGCGTGCGCGCCGTCGCTCCGGGCTTGGGCGTGGGCGTGCGCCTCTCCGCCTTCGACACCGTTCCCTTTAGACCAGACCCGCAACGTTCGACGCCGGGCGCCCCCGGCACAGGTGTGCCCGAAAAGTTCGATGCGCTACTTCCCTATCGTTGGGGCTTCGGCGTCAACGCGTTGAATCCGGTCGAACCTGATCTCGCCGAACCGGTGCGCTTCCTCTCGCTGCTTGGCGAGTTGGGGATTCGGCTCGTGAACATTTCGGCGGGTAGTCCTTACTACAACCCGCACCTGCAACGACCGGCGCTTTATCCACCCTCCGACGGTTACATGCCGCCGGAAGAACCTTTGGCGGGCGTCGCCAGACAGATGCAGGTCACGCGCGCGCTCAAAGCGCAATTCCCCGATCTCGTCTTCGTCGGCTCTGCCTACACTTATCTGCAAGAGTTTCTACCGCACGTCGCGCAGGGCGCGGTGCGCGAAAGGTGGGTGGACTGTGTCGGGCTTGGGCGCATGGTGCTCTCCTACCCCACACTGCCGCTCGACGTTATTAACGGCGGCGCACTTCGACGCAAGCAAGTCTGCCGCACTTTCAGCGATTGCACGAATGCGCCCCGCGCCGGTCTCCCGTCGGGCTGCTATCCGCTCGACGCCTACTATAAACAGATGGACGCGGCGGTGCGCCTCAAACAGTTGAAGCGAAGGTAAGCTTAGAGGGCGAAATAATTGATTGCAGCGCAGGTAAAAATCTGCGTGCGCCTTGAGGGAGCCACTGATGAGGATCGAAGACATGACCGGGCGGTTGCGTCTGCGGCGTAAGGTGCACGGAGTCGCCGCCGCCCTGCTGCCCTTCGCGGCGGATGGGCGCATCGCCGTCGAAGCCTTTCAGCAACACCTGCGAGCCACGCATGACGCCGGACTGACGAACGCGGTGAACATGGACACCGGGTACGTCAACTATTTAACTGTAGCGGAGCAAGTTCAAATCCTGCACTGGACGCGCGCAGCATTGGGTGCGGGCGTCCCTTTCATCGCTGGCGCATATATCGAAGGGCTTGATGGTGACATTGTTTCTCTCTATCGGCGGCAGATGGATCGGATAATTGATTACGGCGGCACGCCTATCATCTTTCAGACTGCGCGCCTGCACAGCATGGACGCGCGCGCGAAAATCTCCGTGTATCGCGCCGCATGTAGCGGCTACCCGGAGGTGCTCGGATTCGAGCTGGGTCGGATGTTCGCGCCTAACGGCGAAATTTTTGCCGAGGAGACGATGCGCGGCCTGCTCGATATTGTTGAGCTAAAGGGGCTGAAGCACTCGTCATTAGATAGACTCAAGGAGTTGCAAAGGCTAGCCTTGCGCGATGCGCTGCGGCCTGATTTTCGTATCTACACCGGCAACGACCTCGGCATCAACATGATCGAGTACGGCTCTGATTACCTTTTAGGCTTGGCGACCGCCGCGCCAGAGAAATTCGCCCTGCGCGATCGCCTGTGGGCGGCGGGCGACGCGGCCTATTACATGCTTGCCGATGCGCTACAGCACCTCGGCAACATAATGTTTCGCGCGCCTGTCCCCGCCTATAAACATTCGGCGGCCATATTTCTACATCTCATGGGGCGGATACCGTCACCGCGCACGCACCCCCGCGCCGAGCTACGACCGGCGTGGGAAGCGGAAATCCTACGTGACTGCGCGGCACGCCTGGGTCTAGGCTCATAGGCTGCGTCTGCACCTTTAGTCTCAACGACCACTTACACAAAAGAATCCACCCACCCCGCAGCAACCATGTGTATTCGGTTGTGTGGCAAACATTGGTTTGAGCAACACGAATGCTTCACGATCTCTTGGGTTGAAAGTTCTAAGCATTTCCCGGCGCTGCGCGCGACCCGCATCGATCCGATGAGCGCGCTAAGACATGAATGAAAGTGACAAGGAAGCGGTCAGCGAGCAGCAAGCAACGGTCAACTAAAGATAAAAGCTGATGGCTGATCGCTTCGCCGTCGCCCGGAGCGGTGCGGCGGGCGCGACTCTCACCTGCGTCAGCCTCAAGGTGAAGTGCGCCGTGCGCAGTTGACGAATCTTATACTGCACAATAATATGTCGCTATGTCATATATAGGCTCACACATCCTCGACCGCGAGTTGAAGAAAGGCAGCGCCGAGTTGTTGATCCTGTCGCTCGTCGAAGACCAACCCCGGCACGGTTATGACATCGGCAGTCTGATCGAGCAG
Source organism: Pyrinomonadaceae bacterium (assembly GCA_045807745.1). Lineage (GTDB taxonomy): Bacteria > Acidobacteriota > Blastocatellia > Pyrinomonadales > Pyrinomonadaceae > QHXQ01. The sequence continues at coordinate 227,323 of JBJMGT010000014.1, read as the reverse complement.
CGTTCGCGCGGCGTGCTGCGCTTCAACGTCGCTTCGCTCTATCCGCTCTTGTACCGCTTGGAACGGCGCGGCTGGATTCAAGGGCGCTGGGTGGAGAAGGCTGGGCAACGGCGGCGGCGCTATTACCGCCTGACGGCCGAAGGCAAGAAGATCTTAGCCGCGCAACGTCACTCATGGCGTGAGTTCGTCGAGGCGATCAACCGGATCACGGGGCTAGAACATGCCTGACTGGAAACGAGAAGTGCAAAGCAGGCTGCGGGGCTTACGGCTCAACCCGGCGCGCGAGGCTGAGATCGTCGAAGAACTGTCGCAGCACCTTGAGGATCACTACGAAGCGTCTCACCGCGGTGGCGCGACCAAAGAGGAAGCTTATCAAGCGGCACTGCTCGAACTGACCGAGAGCGATCTGCTGGCGCAGGAGTTACGCGGGGTCGAGCGCACCGTCCGCGCAGAGCCGGTGGTATTAGGTGCACGAAGGAGAGGGAACGTGTTTGGAGATATCTGGCAAGACTTACGTTACGGGCTGCGCATGCTGGTGAAGACGCCCGGCTTCACCGCCGTGGCCGTCATCGCGCTGGCTTTAGGCATCGGCGCGAACAGCGCCATCTTCAGCGTGGTCAATACGGTGCTCTTGCGCCCGCTACCATATAAAGACCCTGAGCGGCTCATGATGGTCTTCGAGGACAACAGCAGACACGGGTATCCGCGCGACACGCCCGCGCCGGCCAACTACATAGACTGGCGCGATCAGAATCAAGTCTTCACAGGCATGGCGGCCATCGCCGAGCAGGACTTCAGTCTGACGGGTGCGGGCGAGCCGGAGCGGCTCGACGGGCGCTTGGTTTCGGCCAGCCTCTTTCCCTTACTCGGCGTCGAGCCGCGCTTAGGGCGCGCGTTCCTGCCCGAGGAAGACAGTCCCGGTGGCAGTCGCGCGGTCATCCTGAGTTACGGCTTATGGCAGCGCCGGTTTGGCGCGGACAAAAGTATTATCGGGAAGTCGCTCACCCTGAACGGCAATAGCCATACGGTCGTCGGCGTCATGCCGCCCGACTTCCAGTTCCCCGCCCGCGAAGTTCAGTTGTGGGTGCCCATCGCTTTTACCTCGCAGGAAGCCGCCCGCCGCGGCTCACACTATCTGGATGTCGTTGCGCGCCTCAAGTCCGGTGTCACAGTGCAACAGGCGCAGACGGAGATGACGACCATCGCCGCGCGCCTGCAACAACAGTATCCGGAGCAAAATACAGGTGTGGGTGCGGTGGTCGTACCGCTGCACGAACAGTTGGTGGGCGACATCAAACCGGCGCTGCTCGTGCTGCTGGGCGCGGTCGCCTTCGTCCTCCTGGTCGCCTGTGCCAACGTCGCCAACCTGCTCTTGGCGCGGGCCGCCGCGCGCCAGAAAGAGATCGCCGTCCGCGTCGCGCTCGGCGCGAGCCGCCTGCGTCTGCTCCGGCAGTTCCTGACGGAGAGCCTGTTGCTGGCCGGACTCGGCGGCCTAGTCGGGTTGTTGCTGTCGTTGTGGGGCGTGCACCTGTTGAAAGCTTTCATCCCGGAGAACATCTCGCAGGCCAAGGCCATCACGGTTGACGCCAGGGTGCTGATCTTCACGCTCGCGGTCTCTCTGCTGACGGGCCTCATCTTCGGTCTCGCCCCGGCCACGCAGGCGTCGAACTTCAATCTTAACGAGACGCTGAAGGAGGGCGGGCGTGACTCTGCGACGGGCAGTCGTGGGCATCGCATCCGCGCGCTGCTGGTCGTTGCCGAGGTCGCGGTCGCGCTCGTCCTACTGATCGGCGCGGGGCTTTTGATTAACAGTTTCCTGCGCCTGCACAACGTCGATCCGGGCTTCCGCGCAGACCACCTGTTGACGATGCAGATCGCGTTGCCGAAGCAGAAGTATCCTGACCAGACACATCGCTCGGTCTTTTATGACGAGTTGTTACGCCGCGTCGAAGCGCTGCCCGGCGTGCAATCGGCCGGCGTCACCACGAACCTGCCGCTCTACCCGCAGGGTAATTCCATCGGCATCACCATCGAGGGGCGACCCGCGCCTGCGCCCGGCCAAGAACTGATCGTGGCGACGCGGGTCGTCAGCCCACACTACTTTCAGACCATGGGCATCCAGTTGTTACGGGGGCGCGGATTCTCCGAGCAGGACAAGGCGGATGCACCCGGCGCGGTCGTCATCAGCGAAACCATGGCCCGCCGCTTCTGGCCCGGCGAAGACCCGACGGGTAAGCGCATCTGTCCGGGGCGACCAGAGTCGCCTGAGGATTGGATGACAATCGTCGGAGTGGTGCGCGATGTCAGGCAGTTCGGGCTGGCGGCCGAGCTTAAGCCACAGATGTATCTGTCGTACGCGCAGGCCGGGTTCTTCGCGCCGCGCGACTTGGTCGTCAAAACAAGCGTCGATCCGCTCGGCTTAGCGGCCACGGTACGCGCGAACGTGTGGGCAGTAGATAAAGAACAGCCGGTCTCAGACATCCGGACGATGGAGGAGATACTCTCCGAGTCGGTCGCGCGGCAGCGTTTCAGTACGCTCCTGCTCGGTGCGTTTGCCGCCTTAGCGCTGGTGCTGGCGGCGGTGGGTCTCTACGGCGTGATGAGCTATTCGGTCGCGCAGCGCACGCACGAGATCGGCGTCCGCATGGCCTTGGGCGCGCAGACCCGTGACGTGCTGAAGTTGGTGGTCGGGCAAGGCTTAAAACTCGTCCTCGTCGGCGTCCTGATCGGCCTCGCCGCCGCCTTCGTCTTAACCCGCGTGATGGCGAGCTTGTTGTTCGGCGTCAGCGCCACCGACCCGGTGACGTTCATCACCATCTCGCTGGTGCTCCTCAGCGTGGCCGTGCTGGCCAGCTACATCCCCGCCCGCCGAGCGACTAAGGTCGATCCCCTAATCGCCCTACGGTATGAATAAGCTCGTGAGCTTCGTTGCGCCTAGTGATTACGGCTGGCATCATTACTGGGTGCGCGCCAGTCACGTAGAGGATCGCGTCCAGCGCCGATTGCTGACACCGAACAAGCGCCAGCGCTTAAACTTCGAGAGCGGTCGTCTGACCAGCCGGCAGTTCCAACCGGGCAGCCGACTGGTCGTCGTGCTCAGCGCGATCAGGCAGCCAAAGACGCAGATCAACTACGGCATAGGCAAGGATGTGAGCGACGAAACGATTGCGGACGCCAAAGAACCATTGCAGATAAAGTGGTTCGGTGACAGCTTTATCGACGTGCCCGTTCGTAGGTGATGGCCCGGAAAACGGCCGCGCCGAGGTGCTGTGCCGCCGTGCATTGCAATCGACGCCGCAAGCTGTAATTGAGTTACTGAGTTGCTTCTAGGTCTGAGCACCACCGAGGTCGGCACAGACATCGGCCCAGCCTCTGGCCGGCTGGAGCACGAAACTCGGGGGCGTCGTGTGCGGCTGCGGGAGCCGCGCCACCGCCTCCCGATTCTCCAAGTGATCGACCGCTGTTGTCACGACCTCGGCCGGGAGTCCGACGGCGGCCCCTAACGAGTCTTCGTTAACGCCTGTTTGCTCGAACTCGGCGCGGTGCTCGTACAGCCAGCGCAGAACCCGCTCCGCATTCTCGTCGTGCTTTGGTTTGTGCGTATCTGCCATTCCTACACCTCCCGCTCTGTTTATGCCACAGGATACCACCACCGCCCTAACTCGCAGCAACCGCTTAATCACCGCCTTGCCAAAGGGACGGATGCGGTAGAGGTCAGTCCCGCCTGCCGCAAGCGGGCGGGCCGACAGGAATGCGGATTTCGGATTTCGGATTTCGGATTGATAGCCGGCCGGCCCCTTAATCCGCAATCCGCAATCTACAATCCACAATCGATACGCCCGCCCGCTTGCGGCAGGCGGTACTGACTCGTCGTTGGCCGCAACGCGGCTCAAAACTTTTGTCTGGTGAAGAAGCGGACGGCGATGTTGATGATGAGAATGAGCGTCATCAAGACGAGCGTCGCGGCCCAAGCCTGCGCGTGCCATTCGTCATAGGGCGAGATGGCATAGTTGTAAATCTGCACGGTCAGGCTCGCCGTCGGTTGATCCAAATAGAGATTGAAGAAGCGACTGCCGAACGCCGTGAACAGCAAGGGCGCGGTCTCGCCGGAGACGCGCGCAACCGCGAGCATCGCGCCCGTCGCGATGCCTGACGCGGCGGCCGGCAGCACGACGCCAATTGTGACGCGCCACTGCGGTGCGCCCAAGGCGAGCGCGGCTTCTCTGAGACTATGCGGCACGAGCCGGATCATCTCTTCAGTCGTGCGCGCGACGACGGGCAACATGATGCACGCTAAGGCGACACCGCCCGCAAGCGCCGAAAATTGTTTCAACGGCACGACGATGATCGTGTAGACGAACACACCGACGACGATGGAGGGCACGCCCGTCAGCGTGTCGGCGAGGAAACGCACCACGCCGCCAAAGCGTGTGCTGCCGAACTCCGCGAGATAGACACCGGCCGCGATGCCGAGCGGCAAGCCCACAACTGAGGCCAGCGCGAGCAGCACAAGCGTGCCAACGATGGCGTTACCGATGCCGCCGCCTTCGCCCACGGGCTTGGGCGTATCGACGAGGAACTGCCAACTGATCGCACCCAAGCCGCGCCCTGCGATATAGCCGAGGATGAGCACAAGCAAGCTCACCGCGACGAACGCGCACGCCGCCGTCAGCGTCGTCATCACAGCGCTGGTCAACTGTCGTCGGTCGAGTTGTCGTATAGCTGTGCTCATAAAGAAGCTGTTAGCTATTAGCTATTTCACGCGCGGGCCGTGCCGCTTGTCGAACGCGTGACGCTCCAGACTAACAAGCGCGCCAGCGCATTCACGACGAAGGTGACGAGAAAGAGAATCAAACCCAACTCGACGAGCGCGCTCAAATAGAGTGCGCCGGTTGCTTCCGTAAACTCGTTGGCGATGACCGAGGCGATAGTGTAAGAGGGCGCAAACAGTGCCGCGCTGATCTGCGGTCGATTGCCGATGACCATCGTTACGGCCATCGTCTCGCCGAGTGCGCGGCCCAAGCCCAGTATGATCGCGCCCGCAATGCCGGGGCCGCCGTTCGCCAAGACGACGCGCGTCGTCTCCCACTTGGTTGCGCCCAAAGCTAACGCCGCTTCGCGTTGCGTATTGGGCACGGCCGCCAACACGTCGCGCACGACCGCCGAGATGATTGGCGTGATCATGACGGCGAGGATGACGCCGCCCGTCAACAAGCCGATCCCTGTGACCGGGCCTTGAAAGAGCGGCAGCCAACCGAGGCGGCGCGCGAGCAACGGCTCGACGTATTCGCGCAGGACGGGCGCAAGCACGAAGATGCCCCATAGTCCATAGACGACCGACGGGATCGCCGCCAACATCTCGACCAGAAATGTGATGGGGCGCGCGAGCCGGCGCGGCGCTTGCTCAACCAGAAAGACCGCGACGCCCAACGAGAGCGGCACGCTGATGATGAGCGCCAGCACCGACGAGACGACCGTGCCATAGATGAACGGCAACGCGCCGAACGTGCCCGCCACCGGATTCCACGCGCGGCTCGTCACAAAGCCGAATCCGAATGTGCCGAGCGAGTCGCGCGCCCGCAGAGCCATCGCCGCGATCATCGCTATGACCAGCAGCACGAGCACCAACGCGCTCGCAAACAACAACGCGCGAAAGACTGCATCGCCCGCATTGCCCGTCGGCGCGAGCACGCGCCGAATGCTCCACGCGCGCGCCGTCGCGCCGTACTCGGCCGCGGGACTGGGCAGGGCTGGTTGTGGGTGCGACATAAGAACCTTGTAAATTGTCCGTAGTCATTCGGCAGTTGTGCAGTATGAACAAACAACCCCGGCGGTCATATCTGATCCATTCATGCCGGCAGCACGGCATAAAGCAGGAGCGCGCGAAGCGTGTGCGAGCAGGTGAGACTAAAGCGAGCGGGTTAAATCAGGATGAATGACGCCTTAACTGTTTGTTAATTTGCACCGCGTAGCGAGAATTTGTGCGCTACTTTATCAGTGCGCTGATGTAGGCAGGAGCGGCAAGTGGCGGGCGATCACGAGAGCTAACTGAGGAGCGTGTCAGCCGAGCAAGCGGGCAAACTCCTGCTTCACCACGGGGTAGCATTCGCACGACACCCGCTCCAGCCCCGCCCGGTCAACGATGGTGATATAACCGCGTTTGTATTTAATCAAACCGGCATTTTGAAAGGCGCAGGCGGCTTCAGTCACACCGGCGCGTCGGATGCCTAACATGAGGGCGATGAACTCATGCGTTAGTTCCAATTCGTTCGTCAGCGTCCTGTCCTGACACATCAGCAGCCAGCGCGCTAGCCGACCTTCTACTTTGTGTGCGTTGTTGCAGGCGGCAGCTTGCGCGATCTGGATGATGAAGGCTTGCGTGTAGCGCAGGAGTAGATCGTGTAGTCGCCCGCACTTCTCTGCTTCCTGCTTGAGCAGGTCGGCGCGCATGCGCAGAGCGTCGCCCGGTAGCTGCACGACGGCTTCGAGGGGCGACGTGACGCTGCCTAGTACGACACTGATGCCGAACATGCCTTCATTCCCGACCATCCCCACTTCGACCCCGCCACCGTCGGCAAAGATGGAGACGAGCGAGACCGTCGCGCGCTGTGGGAAGTAGACGTGTGTAACGGGTTCGTCAGCGTGATAGAGGACTTCGCCGCGCGTCAGTTCGACTGATTCCAAGTGCGCAGCGAGACAGGCGTACTCTGTGGGCGTTAGCGCGTTCAGGATGCGATTGAGGATTGGCGGTTGGGCAGTTTGATACTTGAACATCGGTAGCCTCTCTGGTTGCGGTCGTGTCCTTGAAGACAGCATGCGGCAAGAGGCAAGGTTGATAGGCTAACCGGATGTCGAATGTGACTCTATAAAAGACCGGGACGAAGTAGGAACATACCCTAGCACCTTTGTCCAATTTGTACCGTACCTTAGCGTACTGTCCCAAAGCGTACTTACAGATGATGTTAATCATTGCTATTCTTACCGCAAGGCAAATCGTATCCAATGGACGACGGACAGCAGGCTGTAATCTTCCTCGTAGAAGAGGACGACGATACCCGCCCCATTTTGAAAAAGAATCTGGAGCGCGCAGGCTATCGCGTGCTGTTGGCCCTCGATGAAGCAGACGCGCACGACCGGGTGAGCGGCGGCCGGTTAACTGCCGACCTGATCCTCGTGAATCTCGTCGGCGTGCAGCCGGATGAAGCATTGGAAGCCGGCCGCCGCATCCGCCAAAATGCAGAATTAACCGCGCCGCTTGTAGTGATGGCCGAGAAGTACGGGGCAGACATAGAAGGCCAAGACGTAAACGTGAGCGGCAATGAATGGATCACCTACCCGGAAGACCACGACCAACTGCGCAAGCTGCTCGCCCGCCTACTCAACCAGCCAGCCGCTTAGACAGGAATCAGGTTGCTGCCCTTGCAGCAAAGAACAAAGAAATCCCAATCGTACAAAGCCGTACAGATGATTGTATTATCTTAGTGAAATATCGCCTTTTACCGTCAAAGGGGTTGACTAGCCATGTCAACAGAGCAGGAAACCGGCCGGGTAGTGGGAAACCGCATACTTGCCTTACTCCCGCCCACAGAGCGCGTGCGGCTGCGTCAGAGCTACACGCCGACAAGCAATCAGGTAGCAGTCAAGCTATTGGTCATACTTGGCGGCGTGTTGGTCGGATTACTCATGGCGGAAGTCGGCGTGCGTGTGCTCGGCTTCCGCTATCTAAATCTCTATCAGGAAGACGGGGATGTCGGTTTCGCGCACAGGCCGGGCGCGGAAGGGTGGTGGCAGCGCGAAGGGCAAACATACATTAAGATCAGCAGCGCCGGTTTGCGTGACCGCGAATACGCGCAGGTGAAGCCGCCGGGTACGCTGCGCGTCGCCGTGCTCGGCGATTCATTCGCGGAGGCGTTGCAGGTGCCGATGGAGGCCGCCTTCTGGGCCGTCGCGGAACAGAGGTTACAGGGCTGCGCAGCAATGGGCGGGCGACGCGTCGAGATGCTTAATTTCGGGGTCTCCGGTTTTTCGACGGCGCGCGAGCTGATCACTTTGCGCCGCCGTGTCTGGCCATACGCCCCGGACATCGTCGTGCTCCTCGTGACGACCGGTAATGATGTGCGAGATAATTCACGCCTGCTCAACCGCGAGTATGCTGGTCTGCCTTTACCGTATTTCGTCTATCAAAACGGCGCGCTGGTGTTAGACGACTCTCTGCTGAGGCGACGCAACGAGTCGCTGAGCTTCCGTTGGCACCGGTCGTTTCTCGGCGGTTCGCTCAGCCGGCTGAGGGATCATGTGCGGCTGCTGAGTCTCCTCGACAGGACGCGGACGGCTTTACAGACTTACCAGCAGAAACGAAAAGACGCCCCGACCGATGCCGGCTATGAACCCGGCTTGGACACCAAAGTTTATCTCGCACCGGCAGACCCCGCGTGGGCTGAGGCGTGGCGGGTGACGGAAGGGTTGCTCCTGCTGATGCGTGACGAGGTACAAGCGCACGGGGCGAAATTTCTGCTCGTGACGGGCAGCAGCGGGATTCAAGTCTATCCTGACAGGGCAGTCCGCCAGCACTTCATGCAAAGCGTAGGGGCCGACGACCTGTTCTATCCCGACTATCGGATCAAAGCTCTAGGCGAGCGGGAGGGGATTGAGGTTCTGACCTTAGCCCCAACCTTGCAAGAGTACGCCGACCGGAACAAGACTTTCCTTCATGGTGCGGACGGGTTCGGACACTGGAACGTGCTAGGGCATCAACTGGTGGGCGACTTGGTAGCCGAAAGGCTCTGTGAGACAACCGCAACGAACAGATAGCCGGTCAAGCGCCGAAGCGCGCTTGGCGGATTAGTCGGCCGCAGCGCGCGTGAAACGATAGCTGACTGCTGCATGGCATGCGGTCTGTTTCGAACGTGAAGGCGGCGCGCGCAACGCGTATAGACTCATTGGTGGTGCGCCGTCACGAATAGTCTTTATAGGTTGCCGACTCTCTTTTTTAACTTGCCGGGTACTCCAATAAAGTTGAGATTGCGTAGCGCAGTCGAAACGATTAGCATTGCACCTCTTCTCGTCGGTTCGCTTCCGGCCGACGCCTGTTTTAGAGTCAATAGTTGCGGGCAAGCCTTGCGGCTGCCCACCGGAGCCTGTCCCGTCCCTAGCTCGCGGATCGGGTTTCTGCTTATGTGCTGAAAATCTAATGGTGGTGCTTAATCGATGACTATCAAGCGCGCGCGCACGTTTATCTCTCTGTTGCCTATCCTTGTCGCCCTCTCATCGTGCCCTGGATCGGTGGCGGCCCAAACTCCTCAACCTACGCCTGCAACCTTGCAGAGCGAGACGCCGGCCAAGCTTGAGCCGACGAACTACGGCTTTGACTACGTCAGGCGCGACGTGATGATCCCGATGCGCGACGGAGTGAAGCTGCACACCGTCATCCTCGTGCCCAAAGGCGCGAAGGGCGCGCCGATCCTTTTGACGCGCACGCCCTACAATGCCACCGCACTCACGAGCCACACTGAAAGTTCACACCTCGGCCCCATTCTGCAAGGCTACGACAACGCGACCGATGTCATCGTTGAAGGCGGCTACATCCGCGTCGTGCAAGACGTGCGCGGCAAGTACGGCTCGGAGGGCGACTACGTGATGAACCGCCCGCTGCACGGCCCGCTCAACCCAACATCGGTCGATCACGCGACCGACACCTACGACACCATCGACTGGCTCGTGAAGCACGTCCCCGAAAGCAACGGCCGGGTCGGCATCCTCGGTATCTCCTACGACGGCTTCCTGCCCCTGATGGCGCTCGTCAATCCGCACCCGGCGCTCAAAGTGTCCGTGCCGATGAATCCGATGGTTGACGGCTGGATGGGCGACGACTGGTTTCACAACGGCGCTTTCCGGCAAGAGAACATGGACTACATCTACGAACAGGAAGCGACGCGCGACAACAGCGCCCATTGGTGGATGAGCCACTTTGACGACTACGACATGTTCATGGAGGCGGGGTCGGCGGGCGAGCTTGGGCGACGACGTGGACTTGAGCAGGTCGGGTTCTGGCGCAAGCTCCTCGAACACCCCGCTTACGACGCCTTCTGGCGCGAGCAGGCGATGGACAAGATACTCGCCGCCCAGCCGCTCAAAGTTCCCGTCATGCTGGTGCACAGCCTCTGGGATCAGGAGGACATCTACGGCGCACCCGCAGTCTATCGCGCAATCGAGCCGAAGGACACGAACAACGACAAGGTGTTTCTCGTCATGGGGCCGTGGCATCACGGGCAAGAGATTCGCGAGGGCAGCGCGCTCGGCGCTTTGAAATTCAACAGCGACACCGCCGCTTACTTTCGTCGTGAGATACTGCGCCCGTTCCTCGATCAGTATCTGAAGGAGGGCGCGCCCAAGGCGGACGTGGCCCCGGTCACGACGTTCGAGACGGGGACGAATACTTGGCGGCGACTGACGGCGTGGCCCGCAGGGTGCGCGCGCGGTTGCGCGATCCGACCGACGCCGCTCTACCTCGCCGCGAATCTTAAGGTGGGATTCGCCGCGCCGAAGAATGGTGATGCGGCTTACGACGAGTACGTCTCCGATCCGGCGAAGCCCGTGCCCTACCGCGCGCGCCCCGCACGCCCGGTGAGCGCGCCTGATAGCACTTGGCGGCAGTGGCTCGTGGACGATCAGCGCGAGGCTGCGGGCCGCCCGGACGTGTTAGCGTTCGTCTCTGATGTCCTGACCGCGCCGGTGAAGATCAGCGGGCAGCCCGTCGCTAACCTCGTCGCCTCGACAAGCGGCACGGACTCCGATTGGGTGGTGAAGTTGATCGATGTGTACCCGGACGAGGTCGCGGATCAGTCCGCCATGGGCGGCTACGAGTTGATGGTCGCAGCCGACATCTTTCGCGGGCGCTATCGCGAGAGTATGGAGACGGCGCACGCCATCGAGTCTGACAAACCACTTCCCTACCGCTTCGCGCTGCCGACGGCGAACCACGTCTTTCTACCGGGCCACCGGATCATGGTGCAGGTGCAGTCGAGCTGGTTTCCGCTCTACGACCGCAACCCGCAGACGTTCGTGCCCAACATCTTCTGGGCCAAACCAAACGATTACCGGCGGGCGACCGAGCGCATCTACCACGCGCCCGGCCAAGCTAGTTTTATTGAATTGCCTATGGTCACAACTCCGTAAAGAGAGAGGCGGCCCCCGCGTTTCTGAGCCTACCCCTTCGTGTCAAGTAATGATCGTCGGCTCGTCGCGCCCGCACCTTGCGCGCAGCTCAAGCAGTTCTCTGGCGGCCGTCACCAGCGGCGCGAGCACATCTGCGACCGCGCCGCGCCCGCCGTCTTTGCGATAGCGCTCCAGATACAAGCGCAGCGTCGCGCCTTCAGTGCCCGTGCCGGACAGGCGACAGATGATCCGCGAGCCGTCGGCTAACAGTATGCGCAAGCCCTGCCGCGCGCTTACGCTGCCATCGACCGGGTCTGTGTAACTGAAATCATCCGCGTGTGCGATGCGACTGCCGGCGACGGGGCGATCAATTAAGGTCGGGAGCTTTGCGCGCAAGGCGTCGATCATCTCGGTCGCCGGTGTCAACTCCAAGCCTTCGTAGTCGTGGCGTTGATAGTAGCTGCGCCCAAAGCGTTGCCAGTGCGCCTCGACGATCTCTGCGACTGATTTGTGCGTCACGGCCAAAATCGACAACCAACACAGGACGGCCCACAGTCCGTCCTTCTCGCGCACGTGATTCGACCCCGTCCCAAAACTCTCTTCGCCACAGATCGTGCATAGCCCCGCGTCCATCAGGTTGCCGAAGAACTTCCAGCCCGTCGGTGTTTCATAACAAGGAATGCCGCGCGCCGCGGCCACACGGTCTACGGCCGCACTCGTCGGCATCGAGCGGGCCACGCCCGCTAACCCAGCGCGATAACCGGGGATCGAGCTTTGCGCGTGCTCGGCGATGACGGCCAACGAGTCGCCGGGGCTGACGAAAAAATTGCGCCCCAAGATCAAGTTGCGATCACCATCGCCGTCGCAGGCCGCGCCGAAATCGGGCGCGTCTGCGCCGCTCATATACGCGACCAATTCGGCCGCGTGCGCGAGATTCGGATCGGGATGATGACCGCCAAAGTCTTCGAGCGGCGTGCCGTTGATGACCGTGCTGGCGGATGCACCGAGTCGTTCTTCAAGGATGTGCCGCGCGTAAGGCCCCGTCACCGCATGCATCGCATCGAACTGCATCCGAAAGCCGCGCTGAAAGAGCGCGCGCAACGCGGCGAAATCGAACAACTCTGCCATCAGCGCCGTGTAGTCCGCGAGCGGATCGATGATGACAACTTCTGTGTCGCCCAGACGCAGGCTGCCTTCGCGTTCGAGGTCTATGTCGGGGTGCTCGAGCGTGAGATAGTTGGTTAGGTTGAGCGTCTGCTCATAAATGCGCGCGGTCACCGATTCAGGCGCGGGGCCGCCGTTGCGTGTGTTGTACTTGATGCCGAAGTCCGCGTCCACGCCGCCGGGGTTGTGACTGGCGGAGAGCACCAGCCCGCCGAGCGCGCCGCGCCGCCGGATGACGGCCGAGACGGCGGGTGTCGAGAGTAGACAGCCGCGCCCGACCAGCACGCGGCCGAAACCGTTGGCCGCGGCCATGCGCAGGATCACCTGCGCGGCGGTGCGATTGTAGTACCGACCGTCACCGCCGACGACCAAGGTCTCTGCGCCGAACCCGGTGGCTGTCTCCGCGCGTACGACGTTGAAGACCGCTTGCACGAAGTTCTCCAGATAGTTAGGCTGCATGAAGACGCGCGTCTTCTTGCGCAACCCCGAAGTGCCCGGCCTCTGGTCTGTGAACGGCGTAGTAGGAACAGTTTTCATGTGTCCGGCCTCATTGATTGAGACATATTGATCATGAGGGGGATGTGAAACTTAACTAAAGCTGCATCGGTCGCCGAGCTATAGCCGACAGATCAGAAGCTCGCGTTCGTAGACCGTCTCCGGGGGCAGGCGGTCGTGCAGCTCGATGAAGAGTTCTTCATGGCCGAGGACTTCGCGATGCCAAGCCTCGCGGTCGAAGGCTTGCAACTGCTCGAACTGCGCGCGCGGGAAATCAAGCCCCGCCCACTTGATGTCGTCGTAGCGCGGCATCCAGCCGATGGGCGTCTCTTGACCAAGCGCCCGACCGTGTGCGCGATCCACGATCCATTTCAGCACGCGCATGTTTTCGCCGAAGCCCGGCCACATGAAGTTGCCGTGCTCGTCTTTACGAAACCAGTTCACGTGGAAGATGCGCGGCGTCTCGCTCAAACTGCGCTGCATCCTGATCCAGTGCCGGAAGTAATCGCCCATGTGATAGCCGCAGAAGGGCAGCATCGCCATCGGGTCGCGGCGCACTTTGCCGATTGTGCCGGCGGCTGCCGCCGTCATCTCCGAGCCGACGGTTGCGCCGATGTAGACGCCCGCGCTCCAGTTGAACGCTTGATAGACGAGCGGGATCGTCGTCGCCCGCCGACCGCCGAAGATGATCGCGCTAATGGGCACGCCGTTCGGGTCTTCCCAAGCCGGGTCAATCGTCGGGCATTGCGCCGCGGGCGCGGTGAAGCGCGCATTGGGGTGCGCGGCTTTCGCGCCGGTCGCGCGGGCGATCTCCGGCGTCCAACGCCTACCCTGCCAGTCGAGACATTCGGCGGGCGCATCGTCCGTCATGCCCTCCCACCAGACGCCGCCTTCGGGTGTGAGCGCGACATTGGTGAAGATGGTGTTGCGCGCCAGAGCGGCCATGGCGTTCGGGTTCGTCTTAACTGACGTCCCCGGCGCGACGCCGAAGAAACCGGCCTCAGGGTTGATCGCGCGCAAGCGCCCGTCGGCGTCCGGTTTGAGCCAAGCGATGTCGTCGCCGACCGTCCAGACTTTCCAACCTTCAAAACCGGCGGGCGGGATCAGCATAGCGAAATTTGTCTTGCCGCAGGCCGAAGGGAAGGCGGCCGTCACGTAGGTCTTCTCGCCCTGCGGGTTCTCGACCCCAACGATGAGCATGTGCTCCGCCATCCAGCCTTCGTCACGCGCGATGTTCGACGCGATGCGGAGCGCAAAACATTTCTTGCCGAGCAAGGCGTTGCCGCCATAGCCGGAGCCGTAAGACCAGATTTCGCGCGTCTCCGGAAAGTGGACGATGTACTTCTCTTTGTTGCAGGGCCAAGGTACGTCCGGCTCGCCGGGCGCGAGCGGCGCGCCGACCGAGTGCATGCAAGGCACGACGCGCTTCACATCTTCATCGATCAACTCAAAGACCGGCAGCCCTATGCGCGCCATGATGCGCATGTTGACGACCGCGTAAGGCGAGTCAGTCAGTTGCACGCCGATCTGCGACATGGGCGAGCCGACCGGCCCCATGCTAAAGGGGAGCACATACATCGTGCGCCCACGCATCGCGCCGTGAAACAGTTCCTTCAGCCGCTTGCGCATCTTGAACGGGTCTTCCCAATTGTTAGTCGGGCCGGCTCCGTCCTTCGAGAGCGAACAGATAAAGGTGCGGTCTTCGACGCGCGCGACATCAGAAGCGTCCGAGCGCGCATAGTAACAACCGGGCCACAGCTCTTCATTCAGCTTGATGAATGTGCCGCCCGCGACCATCTGCGCGCAGAGCGCGTCGTACTCCGCTTGCGAGCCGTCCACCCAATGGATCGCGGCGGGCTGTGTAAGCTGCGCCATCTTCTTGACCCATTTAAGGAGGTGCGTGTTCTTGCTTAAGGGCACGGCGGGGTCGCGTACCCCGACGAATGATCCAGCGGCTGGGGTGGCGGGCGAACGGTGATCGCTGATGATGCTCATGCTGAAACCCTCTCTTCAGGCTCTGGTGTTTCTGCGCAGGTTACCACAGGCCGCACGCTTCCGCTTCCCTCCGCAGCACTTCACATAATTAACGTAATCGCGTAATTTCATCGCAGCTTAATCTTCTCTAGCATAAAGTGACCGACAGACGGGGCGGCGGCCGGCTTGCGCCCCGGCGCGCAAACTATAACCATGAGGGGCTGAAGCACAAACGGACATAACGGATGAACGGGCAACAAGGGCCACTTGTGTGCCTATTATTGCTTTGGTCAGCCGCGTGCTCAACGAAAATGTGATGCGCAACAAACCCTTCGAGCGAGTCAACGCAACAGGTCTGGCTCACATACTAGCCGGGCGGTCGATCCCCGTCCGTGCCACTCAGTTGCTGTTGACGACTGTGTTCATGCTCACGACCACGAGCATCGTACTCAGCCAGCAACCCACGTCGCCGCCGCCACAGAGTCCGACACCGCAATCAACGCCAGCGCCGACACCGTCCGGCTCAACGCCCACACCGACAACAGCGCCGACATCGTCTCCTGCGCCCACATCTCCGCCCGCGCTCTCAACGTCGCCGTCTGCTACGCAAAGCGTTAATCCGCTCTCGCTCGATGAGGCGGTGCGGCTCGCCAGCGCACAGGCGTCCGCGTTTCAGCAAGCGGCTTTTAACGAGCGCATCGCCGCCGAGGACGTGCGCCAAGCGCAAGCCGCATTCTTGCCGCGCATCGTCAATAACTCGGATTACATCTACACTTCACCCGCGCTCGGACTGCCGACAGGTGAGCCGCGCGTGCAGAGTTTCATTGCCAATAACGCGATCAGTGAATATCAATCGCTCGTCGGCGTCGTCGGCGATCTAGACATCGCGGGTCGCCTGCGCGCGACGCTTAGGCGCAATCGCGCGCTGTTGGAAGCGGCGCACGCGGGCACGGAAGTGGCGCGCCGCGAGTTGCGGCAGGCGACCGTCGAAGCTTATTACGGACTGGCGCTCGCGGTCGCGCGTCGCAACTCGGCCGAGCAGAATCTCGCGGCGGCGACAGAGTTCGAGCGGATCACGGCCCTGCTCTTGAGCGGCGGCGAGGTCGCGCCCGTTGATCTGACCCGCGCGCAGTTGCAGACCACGCAGCGACGCGACGAGTTGGAGCGGGCGCGGGCCGATGAAGCCGTAGCGACTGATGCTCTGCGCGTGTTGGTCGGCTATGACTTCACGAGGCCGATTGCGACCGTCGCACTCTCCGTGACCGTGCCGACGGATGGCGAACTTGCACAAATCACCGCCGATATGATCTCGCAGCGCCCCGAGTTCGCGCAGTTTGCGGCCGAGCGCCGCGCGGCCGATGAGGACGTGAAGATCGCAAGGGCCGAACGTCTGCCGCAACTGACTTACACGATCAACGGCGGCTTCGATTCCGACTCGTTGCGCCCACCGCGCCTCAAAGAGCACGTCGGCACGTCCGCCGCCATCAATCTCAGTATTCCGCTCTTCGACTTTGGCGCGAGTAGAAGTCGTGAGCGCCAAGCGCGCCTGCGCGCACAAGTGGCAGAGTCGCAGCGCACGCTCGCGCTCAGAGGTTTTTATCAGCAGTTCTATGCGGCGCGCACGGCTGCGGTTTCGGCCGCTGCGCGCATACGCTTGGCGGGCACGGGGCTGGCGCTGGCGCAGGAAAATCTGAACGCCTCCATCGCGCGTTATCGCGCCGGTGAAGCTCAGATCATCGAAGTGACGGACGCACAGACGAGTTTGGCCGCCCAGCGGCTGGCCCTCTACCAAGCGATCTTCGATTACCAGACGGCGCGCGCGCGCCTCTTACAGGCGGCAGGACAATGAGCGAACGAAAAGAGATTAAGCCAGCGCCGGACAAGGCCGAGCCGGAGCCGGCCGCTGAACCGCAAACGGAAGTGCGCCGAGAGCGGCACACTTACGTGCGCGCCGCGAACACCCCAAACAGACGGCGCTTGCTCTTGATCAGTCTGGCGGCGCTCGTCGTCATCACCCTTGTCGCTTATCTAATCTTGCGCCGGGCGCACACGACGACAGAGACGACGAGCGCCGAGGCCGCGCCGGTCGTGAGCGTGCGTGTCGCGAAAGCGGAGAAGCAAGCGATTGCCGCGCAAGTCTCTGCGCTCGGCACGGTCTTTCCGCACGCGCAGACGAGTGTCGCGCCGAAGATCAGCGCGCAGATCAAACAGATGGCGCTGCTCAAGAATAAGCTCGTGCAGGCGGGCGAGGTGCTCGCGGTGCTCGAATCGCGCGACCTCTTGTCGCAGCGACAGGAAGCGGTCGCGGCGCTCGGCGAGGCGCAAGCCAACGCGCGCAGCACCGTTACCGGCACGATCCCGCAGAACAACGCGCAGGATCAGAAAGCGCTCCACGACGCGCGCGCGGCCGTCGCCAACACGCAGGCGCTCTATAACCGACGGCTCACGCTTTATCAACAAGGCGGCATCTCAAAAAAAGACCTTGAGGCGGCGCAACTCGATCTGACGAAGGCGCAGGATGATCTACGTCTGGCTGAACAGACCGTCGCTTTGCGCACAAGCGCGCTCAACCCGAACGACCGCGCGCAAGCGGCCGCCCGCGTCAACCAAGCGGAGCAGCACGTCAGCGCGCTCGACGCGCAGTTGAGCTACGCCGTTATCCGCGCGCCGATCACAGGCATCGTCACCGACCAGTTCCAATTCGAGGGCGACTTCGCCGGGGCGGGCAACAAGCTGGTGGACATCGCAGACATCAGTCAGGTGATCGTCAAAGCACCGTTTGCCGACACGGTCGCCGCGCAGTTGAAAGTCGGCGACACGGCCGCGGTGCTGCCGACCGATCTGCCCGGCGAGGAGATGCACGGGCAGATCACGCTCATCAGCCGCGCGAGCGATCTACAGAACCGCACCGTTGAGGTTTGGGTCACGCTCGGCAACGAGGCCGGGCGGCTGCGCGCCAACGGCGCGGCGCAAGTGACCGTCGCAACCAACGCGAAGAGCGACGCCGTCGTCGTGCCCGCTGCGGCCGTAACGCTCGATGCGACTAACGCGGATGAAGGCACGGTGATGGTCGTGGACGCGACGAACGTCGCGCACGAGACGAAGGTGACGGTCGGCATTCGGACGCCCGACAAGATGGAGATCACCGAGGGCTTGCAAGGCGGCGAGACAGTGGTTATCGAAGGCAACTACGCGCTGCCTGACGGCACGAAGGTCGAGATCGGCGAAGAGAAACCCGAAGGCGCAGACAAGCCTGAAGGTAAAGACGCGGACGCCGATAAGCCCGCGCCGGGAGAGAAGCCGTGAACCTGGCCCGCATCGTCTCACGGCAAGCGCGCGCGGTAGTGGTGCTCATCCTGCTATTGTGCGTGGCGGGTCTCTATGCTGCGTGGCAACTGCCGACGGCCATCTTCCCGCAGACCAATTTTCCGCGCATCGTCATCGTCGTCGATAACGGCGTCGTGCCCGCGCCGCAGATGCTCGTCGCCGTCACGCGCCCCGTCGAAGAGGCGATGAACGGCATTCCCGGCATCGTGCGGATCAAATCGACGACGGCGCGCGGCAGCACCGAGATCAATCTCTTCTTCGATTGGAACGTGGACATACTGCAATCGCTGCAACTCGTCCAAGCGCGCCTCTCGCAACTTTCCGCCAGCCTGCCGCCGACCGCCGAGATTCGTAATGTTGACCGGCTCACGTTCGCCGTCTTCCCCGTCACGGGCTATAGCTTAATTTCCGACACGCGCGATCCGGCTTCGCTGCGCGATCTCGCGACGATCACGATCAAGCCGCGCCTGTCGCGTCTGCCCGGCGTCGCGGATGTGTCGGTCGCCGGCGGACAGGTGCGCGAATATCATGTGACGATTGACCCGGAGCGCGCGGCGGCGCACGGCGTCTCGATTCAACAGGTGGCGGACGCTGTGAAGAACGCCAACATCGTCGCCTCGCCCGGTTTGATTGAAGAGAACCACCGGCTCGAACTGACGCTCGTGAGCGGGCAAGCGACCGCGCCCGATCAACTCAATTCGATCATCGTGGCAACGGTCAACAACGCGCCGGTGACGGTCGCTGATGTGGCGACGGTGGGCGCGGGCGTCGAGCCGAATTACACCATCGTCACCGCCGACGGTCACCCGGCCGTCCTGCTCAACATCCGACGCCAGCCTAGCGCCAACACCGTCACAGTGACGGATGAAGTAAAAGCCGAACTGGCTGCGCTGCGCCCGCAACTGCCGAAGGACGTGCGCGTCGCGCCGTTCTACGATCAAGCGCTGCTCGTGCGCGCATCGATGAAGTCGGTGCGCGACGCGATCCTGATCGGGCTACTGTTGTCAGTCGCGATCCTCTACGCGTTTCTGCGCAACTGGGGCACGACGTTTGTCGCCATCATGGTCATACCCGTGACCGTGCTGGCGACCTTTCTGGTGATGTGGCTCGTCGGTCTCTCATTCGATTTGATGACGCTGGGCGGCGTCGCGGCAGCTATTGGATTAGTGATCGACGACGCGATTGTGGTCGTCGAAAACATCTACACGCATCTGGCGCGTGGACAGGGGCGGCGCGAAGCCGTGCAGCGTGCGATCTCTGAAATCACCGTGCCGATCATCGGCTCGACCATCACGCCGGTCGTCGTCTTTCTGCCACTTACGCTGCTAACGGGCGTGACGGGCGTCTTCTTCCGCTCGCTGGCCTTGACGCTGGCGGTCGCATTGCTGACCTCGCTCGTGCTCGCGCTGACGTTTACGCCCGTGCTCGCCGAGCGGTTCGTGCGCGTCAAGCGTAAGACCGACGCAGATGATGAGGCGACGACCACGCACAGGCACAGCGATGATGAGTGGGTTGACGAAGACGAAGCCGAGATGGAAGCGGAGGAAGAAGCCGGCCCTTTCTTGGGCGCGATCATACGGCGCTACGAATGGGTGCTCGGTCACGCTTTGAACAATCGTTGGCTCGTCATCGTGCTGGCGGGCGTCGTGCTGCTCGCGTCTTACCTGCTCTACAAGCGGCTCGGCTCGGAGTTCCTGCCCGCGTTCGACGAAGGCGCGTTCGTGCTCGACTACGTCGCGCCGCCCGGCACGTCGCTCGGCGAGACCGACCGCATGCTGCGCGACATCGAAGCGAGGTTGAAGGCTACGCCGGAAGTTGAAAGCTACTCGCGGCGTACGGGACTGCAACTCGGTCTCTCGATCACCGAGCCGAACACAGGCGATTTTCTCGTCAAGCTCAAGGACACACGCTCACGCACCACCGAAGAAGTGACCGACGACCTGCGCGGTCAGATCGAATCGTCCGAGCCGGCGCTGGAGATCGAGTTCGTCGGCATTCTCGCCGATCTGATCGGCGACTTGACCAGCTCGCCTTCGCCGATTGAGATTAGATTATTTAGCGAGGACGCAAAAGCTTTACAACAAACGGCGACGGCGGTCGAAGAATCGATTCAAAAAGTGCCCGGCGTCGTGGACACATTCAACGGCGTCGTGGTCAGCGGCCCGGCCATCACCTTCCGTGTCGATCCGCAACGCGCGGCCCGCTTCGGTGTCACGGCGACGGACGTAGCGAACACCGTCACGACCGCGATGACCGGCGACGCCGCCTCGTCCATCCTGCAACAGGGCCGGCTCATCACGGTGCGCGTGGTGTTGCCGGCCTCGGCGCGCCAATCGCTCGACACGTTGCGCGGACTGATGATCAATGCGCCGAACACGAACACGCGCTTCCGGCTCGATCAGGTGGCGGACGTGGCCTACGACGAGGGGCAGACGGAGATCGAGCGCGACGGCTTGCGCCAATCCGTCGCTGTGACCGCGCGCCTGTCGGGGAGCGATCTGGGCACGGCCATTAACACGATCAAGGCGCAGTTGCCGAAAGATGTGAAGTTCCCGCCGGGCATGACGTATGAGTTCGGCGGTCTCTATCAGGAACAGCAGTCGAGCTTTCGCGAGTTGCTGCTGGCGCTCGTGCTGGCGATTGCGCTCGTGTTCGTCGTGCTGCTCATCGAGTTTCATTCGTTCGCGCACCCCATCGCGATTGTCGCGGGCGCGGTGCTGGCGCTGAGCGGCGTGCTGGCGGGTCTCTTCATTACAAAGACAACGCTCAACGTCGTCTCGCTGATGGGCATGATCATGGTCGTCGGCATCGTCGCCAAAAATGGCATCCTGATGCTCGACGCGGTGGAGGATCATCTGGCGGCGGGCGACACTCTGCGCGAAGCTCTACTGCGCTCTGGGCGCAGACGCTTTCGCCCCGTGCTGATGACGAGTCTGGCGGCGATTCTCGGTATGCTGCCGTTGGCGCTCGCGCTCGGCGCGGGCGCGGAGCTACTGCAACCGCTTGCCATCGCCGTCATCGGCGGTCTCGCCGTCGCCCTGCTCTTCTCGCTCGTCGTGACGCCGACCGTCTATGCGTTACTAAGCCGCGAGCCGGCTGAATAGATGATCGGGGAGCTATCAGTCAGCAATAAAACTATCGCCACCAACACCACTCAGACCAGTCGTGTTCTGTGCCGCACGCAGGGCTGAGCAGTTATTTGTGCAGCTGCATAGGGAGATCGGCAATGGCGTAAGCGAGGACGGCCATCGCGGCGGCGTTCGCGGCCAGTTCCGCTGGCACGATCTTGTCGAACGTGTCGGCGGCCGTGTGGTGATAATCAAAGTAGGTGCGCGTGTCTTGCCACATGCCGAACGCGGGCACGCCGGCGGCGGCGAGCGACGTGATGTCCACTTCCGTAGTTTCAGTGAGCCGCATCAAACCCGACCCAAAACTCTCAAGCACCATCCGTACCGGCTGCAACAACTCGATCAACTCTGGTCGGCCCTTCACTTCAAACCCTAGCGGATGACCCGCCCCGCGGTCGCTCTCGATGGCGGCGATGTGGTTGACCATTTCGCCCGCGCGCCGCCGCGCATAAGTTTTGCCGCCCGTGACGCCGTTCTCCTCATTCATCCAGGCGATGAGCCGGAGCGTGCGGCGCGGCGTCAGCTTGAGTTGTTTGGTTAACCGTAACACTTGCATCGCAATAGCGACGCCTGCCGCGTCGTCGAGCGCGCCCGTGCCCAAGTCCCATGAATCAAGATGACCTGAGACAACCACCAACTCGCCCGGCTGCTCGCGCCCCTTCAGATCGGCGATCACGTTGTAGCTAACTGCATCGGGCAGACGTTGCGGCGTGAGTGTCAGATGGATGCGGATAGCGCCCTCTTTAGCGAGCCGTGCGATCAGGTCGGCGTCCTCGACGGCGACAGCGGCCGCGGGTATCTGCGGGGCGTCCGCCGCGTAGCGGATCGAACCGGTATGCGGCAGACGGTAAGCGCCGCCACCGACGGAGCGCACGAGCGCGGCCACCGCGCCTAGGCGCGCCGCCGCACTCGGCCCCGAATGCCGAGCAGGGACTGCGCGGCCGTATGCGTCCATCCCGAAGCCCAGCTCGGCCAGCCGCTTGTCGAAGCGTTTGTTAAAGAGTACGACCTTGCCGGCGACGTGATTACGACCGACCGTTTGTAGTTCATCGAAGTCTTCGACGACGACAACTTCGGCGACGAGTCCTGCGGGCGGCGTGGCGACGCTGCCGCCTAGTGTGGTCAGTACGATCTTCTGGGTGACATTTCCCGCCTGTCCCGGAAATTGCACCAGCGCAGCGGTCTCTGCACCGCGCACCCAATGCGGCACGGAGAGTTCTTCCAGTTCCACGGCAAACCCTTGCCGGCGCATCTCCGCCGCAACGTATTCGACCGCCTGTTGCGCTTGCACCGTGCCGCACAGACGCGGGCCGATATGGTTGCAAAGATAATCCACCTGTCTGAGTGCGTAGTCGCTGGCGAGCGCCGCGGCCTGTAGCTGGCGCAGTTCTCCCAACAGTTTGTCTGAGAATGGCGCGTCTGTTTGCACTTGTCTCTCCTATGAGTTTGCCGGCGCATAAAAGATAGAGATGTGGACGTGTGTGATTTCAGTTAGTGGTCGCGTTCTTTACGCAACGCGACGCCGCCGGCGACGAGCAGAATGGCGCAGCCCTCTATGACGGTCGGCACTTGGCGCAGAATGACGACTCCGATCAAGACCGCCGCCGCAGGTAGCAGAGCCAGCAGGAGCGCGAAGGTCGCGCGCGACAGACGCGCCATCGCCAGTTGGTCGCAGACGTAAGGGATGACTGAGGAGCAGACGCCAACCCCTATGCCCGCCAACAACAATGGTGGCCGCTGAAAGGCGGGAAGCGCCCCTCTGAACCCTAGCGGGCATACCGTCACCAGCGCGACGAGCATCGCCAGTCCGAGCCGATCTATCCCCGCCGCGCCGCCGCCCTGCGCGATGCGATGTCCCAAGACGACATACAACATAAAGAGCGCGCAGTTGGCAAAAGCGAACAGATAGCCGAGCGGCTCGCCGCCCCAACGCACACCGGTCAGCACCCAGCCGCCGCCCGCCGCCAGCACGAGCGCGGCCATGTTGCGCGGCGTCCGTGCGCCCAAGGCCGCCAACAGGACAGGCCCGATAAACTCAATCGCGCCCACTGTACTGAGCGGCAGCCGGGCGATAGCCTGATAGAAACACGCATTCATCAGACCCAGCGCGACGCCCAGCGCCAATAGTACACGCAACTGTTTCCACGTCTGACCGCCGATGATTCGCCAGGGGCGACGCCAGAGCGCAAAGACTGTGGCGGCGCTTGCGATGCGGAGCCAGGCCACGCCCAACACCGACACGTGCGCGAACAGTAGCACGGCGAAAGCAGGCCCGAGATAATGGAACACCGCGCTGACGAAAAAGAATACGTGGGGCGGCACACGACCGCCGATGCGCAGCGTGCGGGCCGGGGCTAACACGACTCGCATATCAGAGGCGGTAGAAGTATTCGGCATTAGCGATTAACCAAACGCATCATCGTCTCGTCATACCGTCCGCCCGCCACTGCGCCTGGCGGCATGATTTCATCAATGTGTCGTAGATCATTATCGTTAAACTCAACAGCAAGCGCGCCCACGTTCTCCGCCAGATATTTCTCTCGCTTCGTACCCGGAATCGGCACGATGTCCAGCCCTTGCGCCAGCACCCAGCCGAGCGCGAGTTGCGCCGGGGTACAACCTTTTGCCGCCGCCATCTGCTCGACATGTTTCACTAATTCTATGTTCCGTTGGAAATTCTCACCCTGAAAGCGCGGTAGCTGGCGGCGCATATCATCTGCGGGAAAATCCTGTGGGGTTTTAATCTGCCCGGTGAGGAAGCCCCGACCGAGCGGGCTAAATGGCACGAAGCCCACGCCTAACTCGCGACACGTTGGGAGTACTTCCGCTTCGACGTCGCGTGTCCACAAGCTGTACTCGCTCTGTAAGGCCGTAACGGGATGGACGGCGTGCGCGCGGCGCAACGTGTCCGGCGCAACCTCCGAGAGACCGAGAAAGCGCACCTTACCCTGCTGTGCAAGCTCGCTCATCGCGCCGACCGTCTCTTCGATGGGCACACGCGGGTCAACGCGATGCAAGTAGTACAGGTCTATGACCTCGACACCGAGCCGCCGCAGGCTCGCTTCACATGCCTCATGAGTATGGCGCGGGCTACCATCAAGGCCGCGCTGTTGTCCGTGCTCATTCCAGACGAAACCGCACTTGGTCGCGAGCAAAACTTCCGACCGCCGTCCGGCGATAGCACGCCCGACAAACTCTTCGTTGTGCCCCGCGCCATACATGTCTGCGGTATCAAGGAAGCTGATGCCGAGGTCAAGCGCACGCCTGATCGTCGCCAGCGATGCCGCATCATCGCGCGTGCCGTAGCCCTCCGAGATGCCCATGCAGCCCAAGCCTATGGCCGAGACTGTGAGTCTGCTCCGGCCCAACTGTCGCGTCTGCATCATCATTCCCCCAATCGGTGCAGCTATATGATAAGCTGACGCACAGGTAAAATACATGGCGACATTAAGGCGTGAGGAATATTATGGCTAAAACTTTAAGCTCTAAACAGACTTTCACTTACACGCCTTCAGACAGCGTAGCCGACAAGGTCAACATCCGCATCTTGCGGGAGTTACAAGCGGAGCCGCGGCTGACGATGACGGAATTGGGGCGGCGGGTCGGTCTCTCGTCGCCAGCGGTGACGGAGCGTGTCCGGCGGCTGGAGGAGGGCGGGGTGATCCGGGGCTATCTGCTTGAAGTTAATCCGGCGGCGCTGGGGTTGCCCATCGCGGCCTACGTCCGCATCCGCCCCAATGCGGGCCAACTGCCCAAGCTAGCCGAACTGGCGCGCAGCATTCCCGAAGTGGTGGAGTGTCATCGCGTGACGGGCGAGGATTGTTTCATCCTGAAAGTGTATCTGCCGAGCCTTGATCAACTTGATCGCCTGCTCGACAGATTTCTCTTGCACGGCACGACGACCACGACCCTGATTCAATCATCGCCCGTGCCGCTCCGGCCGCCGCCGCTGCCGGAAGAATAGCTCGCACCGCTCAGCTTCTACGGTACAACAACCCTTTGGCGATGGCCGCCTCCGTCGCCCAGACCGCGCCGCCGGCCGCACCGAGGATCGCGTTGTGCGCGAGCGCGGTAAAGCTGACCGTGCCATCGGCTTCGTCAACGCGCAACTGCCCAATGGTCACAGCCATGCCCTGCTCCGTCATCACGTCCAGCAGCGGCTGCGGGCGATCAGGCTCTGCCCGATAGTGTATGAGTTGGCGCGGCGCGGAAGGCAGTTCTTGCGAGCGTGCGTGCTGCGCCCAGCGCGCGAGAATTTGGGCGGGCGTCGGCGTGGCTGTGAACTTGACCGTCACGTAAGCTGTGTGCCCATTGAGGACGGCGACGCGCACGCACTTGGCTCTGATGCGGGGGCCGGCGGCCGGCACTATGCCGTCGCCGCCCGTCGTGCCCCAAATCTTCAACGGCTCGGTTTCCGATTTCTGCTCTTCGCCGTTGATTAACGGGATCAGGTTGCCCGCCATCTCGGGCCACGTCTCGAACGTCTCGCCCGCGCCAGAGAGCGCCTGCTCGCTGTGCACCGTGATCCCTTCGATGCCGAAATCTCTGAGCGGCTCAAGCGCGATCACATAACTTTGGATCGAGCAGTTGCTCTTCACCAAGATCGCGCCCGTCTCGTAACCTCTGGCGGCGCGTTGATGCGCGACTATGTCTAAGTGGTGCGGGTTGACGGCCGGAATAACCATCGGGACGAACGGGTCGGCCCGATAGGCCGAATTGTTCGATGTCACCCAGACGCCAGCGCGCGCATACTCGTGCTCCAGCCGCTTGATGTGCTCCTTATCGAGACTAAGCGCGCAAAACACCACATCCACCTGCGCGGCGATCTCTGCGACCGCCTGCGCGTCGAGCACCGTCAGCCCGGCGACACGGTCGGGGATGGGAAACTCCATCACCCAGCGGCCGCTCACGGCGTCACGGTAAGTCTGCCCGGCCGAGTTGGCCGAAGCTGCGACCGCGATGACCTCGAACCACGGATGCTCTCGGAGCACACGGATGAGTTGCTGGCCGACCATCCCGGTCGCGCCCAAGATAGCTACTTTCAACCGCCCGCTTTTAACGCCGGTCCGTCCCTCCGCGTCGCGCGTCAATTCAACTATGTGCGCCATTCTTTCAGCCCTCCGCTTTTCTTCCGCCACAGAGTTTCGCTCGCAGGTGCGACGTGAAGCAAGTCGGCCTACGCGCACTTTACAGGGCGCAACTGCGGCCGACCAATTGATTATTTTTTGCGGTGCATAAAAACTATTAACTGTGCATGGGGCAACTTATTCTTGACACACGTCGCCCGGTCTGCGTACAGTTTCGAGTGTCTGAAACTCTGGTCCTTGGATGTTTCTTAAATTAAGAGCAAACATGCGCGCGACTCGATTCTATTATTTCGCTTTTACGTTCCGCTTCTCCTACGGGGAGGGGCGGCCCGAGCGAAACTTGCGCGCGCGTGCCTTGTTGCAGAATTAGCCGCCGCCAAAAAGTTTCAGCTAACGCCAGCCGCAACCTCCCGGTCAAGGAAGTCGCGGCTGGTTCTTTTTTTGTGTACCGATAGGAGCTTTAGCAGATGAGCATAGAAGACTGGCGGGCAGAGATCGACGCGATTGACGACGAACTGCTGCGTCTCTTAAACAAGCGCGCGCGCCTCGCCCTCAAACTGGGGGCGTCGAAACGCAGCGCCGGGCTTGCGCTCTGCGACCGCGAGCGCGAGCGGGCGGTGGTCGCACGCGCCTGTCAGGTCAACGCGGGGCCTTTGGACGAGCGCGCTGTCGCGCTGATCTTTCGCCGCATCATACGCGAATCGCGGCGCATGCAGGCGCGCGCCTATGAGCAGACGGGCGCACAAGCTGAGGGAGTTTTGCCGTGAGCACCAAAGGGGTTGCGCCGCGCGTGGCCTTTCAGGGCGAGCGCGGAGCTTTTAGCGAAGAGGCGGCCGTGCGACTGCTCGGCGCGCAGTTGGAGCTTGTCCCCTGCCCGACCTTCGAGTCGCTCTTCGCGGCGGTGGCAGAGGCCCGCGCGGACTGCGCGCTCGCGCCGATTGAGAACAGCCTCGCCGGTTCGGTGCACAAGGTTTACGAATTGTTATTGACCAGCGCGCTCCACATCTCCGGCGAAGTCATCATTCCGATTCAACACTATCTCATCGGCTGTCCGGGCGCGGTCTTGGCGGAGATCACAACGGTCGCATCGCACCCAGTCGCGTTGGCGCAGTGTGAACGCTTCTTCGCCGCGCACCCGGCAATCCGCCGCGTCGGCGCGGAAGACACCGCCGGGAGCGTGGCGCAGATAGTCAGACAGGATGACCGCACACGTGCCGCTATCGCCGGGCGGCGCGCCGCCGACATTTACGGCGGCACGATCCTGCGCGCGCACCTTGAGGATCACAGCGAGAACTACACGCGCTTTGTTCTGCTCGCACCGGCCCAAAGTCTGTCGGCCGGGGCCGATAAGCTGTCCCTCGTCGTGCAGTTGCCGCCGAAAGCCGACGCACTATATCGCGTGCTTGCGCCGTTTGCCCGGCGCAATCTCGAGCTACTCAAGATCGAGACGCGCCCCGTTGCAGGTCAGCCTTGGCGGTATCACTTCTTTCTTGATCTGCAAGCCTCTATGCAAGACGGCGAAGTCATGGGCGCGCTCGACGAGTTGCGCCAGCATGTGACAGAGATGCGGCTGCTAGGCTGTTACCCGTCGGCGCGGCGCAGCGCAATAGGCACGCACGCCAGCGTGCAGGATTGAACAAGCATTAGAAAGGTTTTGGTTAAGCATTATGATTTTGATCTTAAAGCCGAACATCGACCCGGAGGGCGACACGTACCGGCAACTGTTGGGGCAACTCGCGCGCCTGCCGAATATCAAGACGCGCGTCCATCGCGAGCAGGGCGCGGAGAATTGTCTGACTGAAATCTATTTGATCGGCGACACGTCTGCGATCCGCTTAGACGATGTGCGGCGTCTGCCCGGCGTCGAGCACGTGGTGCGCGTCTCCGAAGAGTATCGCGTGCTGGGGCGGCACACGGACGACCACCGCCCCACGCACTTCGATTATCAGGGCGTGCGCTTCGGGCAGGACACGTTCCACGTCTTCGCGGGCCTGTGCGCGGTGGACACGCCCACGCACGTCGAACAGATGTTGCGTGCGCTCCGCGACGCAGGCCAAGTTTGCACGCGTATGGGCGCGTACAAACCGCGCACGAGTCCCTATTCATTTCAGGGCCACGGCCGCGAGTGTCTGCCTTACGTCTTCGAGTTGGCCGGCAAGTACGGGATCAAAGTCATTGCGATGGAAGTCACGCACGAGTCGCACATCGCGGAGATTGACGAGGCGCTTGTGCGGGCGGGCCGCCCCGTCGGCGTCATGCTCCAGATTGGCACGCGCAACACGCAGAACTTCGAGTTGTTGAAGATCGTGGGCCGCCAGCAAGAGTATCCCGTGCTCTTAAAGCGCGGCTTCGGCATCACGCTCGACGAATCGCTCCACGCGGCCGAGTATCTCGCCAGCGAAGGCAACCGCAAGGTCGTCTTTGGCTTGCGCGGCATCAAGACGAACATGGGCGAGCCGCATCGCAACTTCGTGGACTTCGCTCACGTCCCCGTCGTGCGGCGTTTGACGCGCATGCCCGTCTGCATCGACCCTTCGCATTCAGTGGGCTTGCGCAGCCGCGCCCCCGACCGCCTGCTCGACATCATGCACGTCACCGCGCAGGGCGTCATCGCCGGCGCAAACATGGTGCTCGTGGATTTTCATCCCGCACCCGCCGCGGCGCTCGTGGACGGCCCGCAGGCGCTCCTGCTTAGCGAGCTGCCGCACTTCCTCGCAGACGTACAACTCGCGCGCGCCGCCTACGACCAGCGCGTCCAGTTGGCCGCACGTTATAAATTGAAGACGCAGCCGGAAGGTACAGCGGAAGCGGAGTTAGCCTGTAGGTGATAACGGCGGCCGGCCTAAAGTGTTCCTGTCTCACTCATATCTCCCGTCGCCCGTTGCGCTTGTCGGCCGCTGCGGCGTGATGCGTATCCAGTCGAAGATAGCTGCCTTACCAAGCGCGCCCCCGGCTGTGAGCGCAACGTGCGCGCCTTCGATGTAACTGCCGTTGACTGGCCCGCCCAACTCTGTCCAGGTGCGCCCGTCAGTACCGTAGGCAAAGCGATAGAGTTCGCCTGCGCTCGCCGTCATACGCAGATAGACGGCGGGCGCGACGGGCGCGGGCACACTAGCGAGCGTCCGCTGCTCCTTGCCTTCGCGTCGCCACAACATAACTTTGCCACCGCCCACCGCGATGCCGACCGCTGCATCACGCCAACTGTAGGCCGCGAGACCAGCGCGCACACTCGCCGCGCTATCGCGTGTTTCCACCAACGTCGTCGCCACATAGTCACCTGAAGTTACGCGGCGCGCGATGACCGCCCCTGTCCATTCGTCGCTCGGTGGATTCTCTTCGCTCCCTAGTAAAAGATGCCCTGTACACAGCGTTACAAGCAGTACTGTTTGTTTGCTGAACATCGGCCACTGCCATTCGAGTTTCAACTCCGGCCTGTTGAAGTCGTCGAAGAACTCCCCCGCGTCAGTGCTTTGCGCGATGCCGAGCG
Source organism: Pyrinomonadaceae bacterium (assembly GCA_045807745.1). Lineage (GTDB taxonomy): Bacteria > Acidobacteriota > Blastocatellia > Pyrinomonadales > Pyrinomonadaceae > QHXQ01. The sequence continues at coordinate 197,507 of JBJMGT010000014.1, read as the reverse complement.
GCGCAGGCGCGACGCTCGACGGCCCCTGACCGCCGTTGACAATGGGCCAACCATCCGCGCCCCATTGCACTTCGTCAAGGATGGCTTCGCGCCCGATGTTGAAGGTGTCGCGTCGTTGCCGGTAAGAGTGATAGAGCAGAAACGTGCGCCCGTCGGGCGTGGTGACGATGCTGCCGTGCCCCGGACACTGCCAGTCCTTGTTCGCAGTGATGATCGGATTCTGCTTGTACTTCTCCCAAGGCCCCAAGAGCTTGTGCGCACGCGCGACGCCGACCGCGTAATCGCAACTGCGCCCGCAGCAGGCGCTGCCCGCATAGAAGTGATAGAACCACGCGCCGCGCCGCAGGATGTATGAGCCTTCCGTCACGTTGCGCTCCCACGGCGCATCGTTGCGCAAGATTTCTTTGCGCTGGCCCGTGAGCTTCGTGCCGTCTGCCGTCAAGGGCTGCGCCCAGACGACGGTTGGCTGATTGCGGTCGTTGCCGTCCTCTTTCCAGATCAGATAAGGCTCGCCGCGTTCGTCGCGGACGAAGAACGGATCAATCGAGCCGATGTCTTGACAGACGAGCGGGCCGTGATCCGTATAAGGCCCTTCGGCACGCGCGGCCGTGGCGACAGCGACGCAGAGCGTGCCCCGCTTGTTTGCGCCCTCGTTGCGTCGCGCCGCGTAGTAGACGAAGAAGCGGCCGCGGTCTTGGATGATCTCAGGGGCCCAGAAGTCGCGCGCTGCCCACGCCGGGCGCTGTTGGAAAACGTAGCCAGCAATGCGCCAGTTGACGAGATCGCGCGAGTGCAGCAGAGGGAAGAACGGGGCCCAAGTGCCCGTCGTCGTCGTCGCCCAGTAATCCGCGCCGACGCGGATCACGGACGGGTCGGGAAAGTCGCCCGCGACGACCGGATTACTATATGTGCCGCGCCGTTGCGCCGTGACATTTGCAACGACAAGCACAAGCGACAGTATGGCAGCCACGAAGCGCGCGCTAATCATCGCTTGCCTCTCTCTGCTTATCCTTGTCTGGGCTGTAAACTCGCGGCGCAACATGCTCGCCCGTTCTCCCTCTGCTCAGTGCGGCGCGTCATATTGCTTGTCCTGCGGTGCTTGGGCCGGGCGCACGTCGGGGGCAGCGGTGCGGGCCGGCGCGGTCGAGCCGCGCACGACCAAGTAGGTCGGGATCTCGATCTCCGTCCCTTGCTGATCGGGATGTTTGATCGTCGCCAACAGCGCCTCGACAGCGCGCCGCCCCAACTGCTTGCGCGGCAGACAGATGGTGGTCAACTGCGGCTCGGCGAGCGTGGCGAACGCGATATCGTCGAAGCCAACAATCGATACGTCGCGCGGGATCGTCAACCCGGCCGCGCGCAGTTCGGCCATGGCCCCGAGGGCCATCAGATCGTTAGCGGCGACGACCGCCGTCGGCAGCGCGCGCCCGGCGAGCATCGCACGGGCCGCCACCCGGCCGCCTTCGAGCTTGAAGTCGCCCGGCCAGATGTGTGTGGTCGTCGCCGGGAGATGCTGCTGCATTGAATTGCGAAATGCCTGCCAGCGCCGTGCCGCCGAGCGCAGATGCGGGGGCCCGCCGATGAAATCGATCTCGCTGTGCCCGAGGGCGACGAGATGGCGGATGGCCTCTTCGATACCGGACTCGTAATCGACGCGCAGGTTACTCATGCGCACGCCCGGCGCGCCGAGATCGAGAAAGACGACCGAGACGTTGCGCCGCGCCAACTCATCGACCAGCGCCGTGTCCAACTCCGAAGTCATCAACGCGACGCCCGCCACCTTGCGCTCGATCAGCCGCCGGACGTAGTGCGAGGTGCGGGCCGGGTTGTAGTCCGTGTTCGACAGCACCACGTCATACCCTTGCTCGAACGCGGCGGTCTCGATGCTCTTGACCAACTCCGGAAAGAACGGGTTGCTGATGTCCGAGATGATCAGCCCGATGATCTGACTGCGCCCCGAAGCGAGACTGCGCGCGTGCGCGTTCGGGTAATAGTTGTGCTGCGCGACGGCCGCCAGCACGCGCGCGCGTACTTCGTCCGAGACGTATCTGGTGTTATTGATGACGTGCGACACAGTCGCGGTTGAAACACCCGCCGCCCGCGCCACATCTCTGATGCTACTCATAAGCACGTAAGGGATGAGGGGTGAGGGGTGAATCAGAAAAGCTGTCTTTTGTTTTATTCATCCTTCATCCTTCATCCATTCCTATCTCTTTCGCTCCGTCCCCCGCGTCGGAGACGTAAATTCGGGGAGTGATGTTAGCTCGTTTCTCATACTCGACGGAAATTTCCTGTTGGAAACTATCGAGCGCGGCACGGCGCACGAGGTTGACGGTCGAGCCGCCGAAACCGCCGCCGGTCATGCGCGCGCCCAGCACGCCCGCGCAGCCCCAAGCGATCTCCGTTAGCAGATCAAGCTCGCGGCAACTGACCTCGTAATCGTCGCGCAGAGATTCGTGCGAGCAGTTCATCAAACGCCCCATCTCCGCGAGATCGCCGCGCCGTAGCGCATCGGCCGCACGGAGCGTGCGCTCGTTCTCCGTGATGACGTGGCGACAGCGTCGTCTGATTGGTTCAGGCAAGCGCGCCTCGTATTGCGCGAAATCAGCCACACTCACGTCGCGCAACTGCGTGATGCCCGGCAGCGCCTTGCTTAACAACTCCACGCCGCGCTCACACTCTACGCGGCGCGTGTTGTACGCCGACGACGCCAACTCGTGTTTGACCTGCGAGTCGCAGATGACGACGGCCACGTCAGTCGTATCGAGCGGGACTTGCGTGGCTTGGAGCGTGCGACAGTCGATCAGCAATGCGTGTCCTGCGCGCCCCAACGCGGCGATGAATTGATCCATGATGCCGCACATCATGCCGACGTATATGTGCTCGGCCTCTTGCCCGGCGAGCGCGAGCATGACCCGGTCAGGCTCTTGCCCCGACACGCTTGCCAGCGCCAGCCCGGTCGCCACTTCCAAGGCGGCTGATGATGACAGCCCCGCGCCCGGCGGCACGTCCGAGAGTAGCATCAAATCAGCGCCGACGAGCCGCAAGCCGCGCCCCATGAGCGCCTGCGCCACGCCCTCCAGATAGTCGAGCCAGAGTCCACGACGCGGCGCGTTCGGGTGCGCGAGATCAAACTCGGCCGTCTCATCCAGATTGAGTGAATGGACGTGCACGCGTGTGTCTGCGCGCGGCGCGGCGGCGACGACCGTCTCGCGATCAATCGCCATCGGCAACACGAACCCGCCGTTGTAGTCCGTGTGCTCGCCGATCAGGTTCACCCGGCCCGGCGCACGATACAGACGCGGGTCGCGCCCGTAGTGTGCACGGAAAGCGTGGCGCAGGGTATCGCGCGCGATCAACTAGGCTTGTCCTTTCTCGCCCCAACGCCCGGACGCGATGTGCGTGCGCAACTCCGCAGCCTTCTCTTCGGCCATTCGCTCTCCCTCCCTTGCATCTTTATAGCTTCGGCTCACACGGGTCAATGCGTCACGTCGAGCGTCAGCACCGAGACCGAATGCGGCGGCAACGTCACCGCGAAACTGGCTCCAGCGTGCACCGGCGTGCGTTTGATTGAGATTGCACGGGGCCGCGCAAAGTCATTCGCCGTCTGGAGCGATGTAGCATTGACCGTCAACAACTCCGCGCGCGGCGCAAGGCTTGCGCCTTGCAGGCTGATCGTCGTCATCAACGCTCTGGCTGGATCGGTGTTCACCGCTTTGATGAAAATTTGCCGGCCGTCGCCTGTGCGACTCACCACCGTGTCGAGATAGGGTACGCCCGTCCCTTCCTTGCTCGTGTCGAACGTGGGGCTATCAACGACGGTCGCCAAGCGCTCGCTGCCGAGATGCGCGGCGTAGAGCTGATTAACCAGATAGATGGGCGCGACGAAAACCCCGTGACGGCCCGCTTGAATTATGCCGCCGGGCCAGCCGTTGACCAGATCGGAGACGGCGCTCAACGCAACCAGATCGCCGCTGCGCTCAAAGACGTTCATCAGGCGCGCACCGTAGAGCGCGGACACCATCGAATACTGGCGCTCCGCCGGCAGGTCAAGCCCCCACTCGTTGATCGCTAACTTGATCTGGCGCTGCGGCCCAAGCTCTCGGAGCAACTGCCCGACCTGTGCGTAGAAGCGTTCGTAGTATAGCGGCCGCGCCATCAAGTTCAGCTCATCGCCGGCCAGATCGTTACGGCTGTAGTAATGATGCACCGCGAGATAATCGATCTCCGCGCCCGCGCGTTGTAAGACCGTGCGATTCCATTGCATGTCGTTGTCGCCGACGGCGACGAGCTTGATCGAGGGATCGACGGCGCGCATGGCCTGCGCATAGCGCACGCAGTTGCGCGCGTAGGTCTCCGCGTCCGTGTGCCCGCGCACCCACGGGCCCCAGATTTCGTTGCCCACCTCCCAGAGCCGCACGCCGTAAGGCGCGGCGTGCCCGTGGGCCGCGCGCAACGCGCCGTACTTCGAGTTGGCGGGGCCGTTGCAGTACTCAACCCACGCGGCGGCCTCCGCGACGGTCGCGCCGCGCCCTTCGACGTTGACCGTGATCGACGGCTCTGCGCCGACCGCGCGCGCGAAGCTGATGAACTCATCCGTCCCGAAGTCGCTCGGCTCCGGCTCGTTCTTCCACGATAGATTGCGCCACGTCACCCGTTCATCGCGCGCGCCCACGCCCCACAACCAGCGATAGTCCTGCGCGACGTTGCCACCGGGCCAGCGGATGAAGGCCGGGCGCAAAGTCTTGATCCGCTCAAACACATCGCGGCGCACATCGCCCGGCGCGGCGTCGCCCGGCATGAGCGAGACTTGATCAACCCACACGCGCCCGCGGCCCTCGAACAGCACAGCGAAGCGCGCCAGCGGATCGCTGCGCGTCGGCTTGAGCGTGAACTCGTACTTATGCCAATCGCCCGCGATGCGGTTGATGTCGGCCGTGGCATAAACTTCACCGCCGTTCGTGTCCGCTTCAAGCGCGACTGTCACGCTGCCCGCGTAAGTCTCAGGCTTAAGCCACACGTAGCCGCGATATGAAATCCCGGCGCGGATGGGCACGCGACTCTGGTAAAAACCGTGCCGCTTGATGACGCCGTCGCCTGCGTCCACGCGCACAGAGTGTTCCGGCGTTTTCGACTCCTTGAGTTCCACGTTTGGCTGGCGTCGTGGTGGATACGCAACCGCGTCGTCCCAGAGAAAGTTGAGCGCGTAATCGTCGGCGCGGTCGTCCGGGTAACGCTCCCAAGCACGCGGCAAGCCAAGCGCGTTCGGCCACTCCTCGAAGCTGCGGTCGCGTAACAACTCAGCGTGCAGGCCGTACTTAACGCCCTCGAACATATATTCGATGAACTGTCCGTAGAGCAGCGGGCTGATGTGATTGACAACTTTGCGCGCGTCTATCTTGATGCTCGCCGGCCGCGTCGCCTGCGCACAGACGGTGTGGGCTGACCACGCGCCAAAGCACAACAACAGCGCAAGCTTTAACACCGGAGACACGCGGCGCAACGAGCCGCCGGGTCGTGCGCCGGGTTGCTGCCACTCAGTTGTGCTCACGCGCATTCTCATCGTTCGTTCGCGCCCGTCCTACTCATAAAATTATTTGGCCGGTGCTGCGCCCCAGCCGTGGTCAGCGAGAGCCGCCCCGCGCCCACATTCATCTGCACGGCGCGCGCCTCAGTCGCAGAACATGGTACCGAACTTGTACTCGTTGAAGCGTGCGAAGAGATCGACGGGCCCGGCTGCCGAGCGCAAAGCTAGCAGTCGCTCCGTCACTGAGCATCCGCGCGACCTGACAGTACGGCGCGTAGCGCAGGATAGAGCAGTTGAAAATGTTTGTAGCGGTCGTTCATGACGCGCACGGCTGCCGCGTCCGGTTCGACGCGCGCACGTGTGCGCACCGTCGCGGCGCACGCATCGTCAACCGTCGGCCACACGCCCACTCCCACGCCGGCCAAGAGCGCCGCGCCGTAAGCCGCGCCTTCCTCCGCCGCGACCGTCTCGACCGTCTGCCCGTAGACATCGGCTTGAATCTGTCGCCAGAGTGCCGCGCGCGCGCCGCCGCCGCCGAGGCGGATCGTCTCGACCGGCACACGCATCTCGGCAAAGATCGTCAACGTGTCGCGTAAAGAGAACGCAACGCCTTCGAGGATCGCGCGGACGACGTGCGCGCGCGTGTGGCTTGCGACCAAGCCGACGAGCGCAGCGCGTGCCGCCGGGTCAAGATGCGGCGTGCGTTCACCCATCAAGTAAGGGGCCCACAACACGCCGTCCGCACCGGGCGGGACGGTGGCCGCCTCTTCGCTCAGGCGTTCATAAGGATCGCGCCCGTCATCCGCGCCCGCGCCGAAGCGGTCGCGAAACCAACGCAGGCTCAACCCCGCCGCCTGCGTCACGCCCATCACGTGCCAGCGCCCCGGTATCGCGTGACAGAACGTGTGCACGCGCCCAAGTCGGTCGAGCGCGGGTCGATCCGTCGCCGCGAACACGACGCCCGACGTGCCGATGGTCGCGCTCACTGCGCCGGGGCGCACGATGCCTAAGCCGACCGCACCCGCTGCTTGATCGCCCGCGCCCGCGACGACCGGCGTGCCGGCAAGCAGACCCGTCGCCGCCGCGCCCTCGGCCGAGACGCGCCCGCACACCTCCGGCGATTCGTAGACGGCGGGCAGGATGCGTTCGTCCAACTCTGTGTGTGCGAGCATGGCGCGCGACCAAGTGCGCTGTTGCACGTCGAACAGGAGCGTGCCGGAAGCGTCGGCCACGTCTGTGGCGCGCGCGCCCGTCAGACGCAGCCGCACGTAGTCCTTCGGCAACAAGACGCTGCGCACGCGCGCCCACAACTCAGGCTCGTGCTGTCTGACCCATAACAACTTCGGCAAGGTGAAGCCGGCGAGCGCCGGGTTCGAGACGAGTTCGATCAGGCGGGCCGCGCCGATTTGTTCTGTCAACAGTCGGCACTCTGCATCCGTGCGTCCATCGCACCAGATAATGGCCGGGCGCAAGACTTCATCGTGTTCATCCAAGAGCGTCGCGCCATGCATCTGACCGGAGAAGCCAATCGACTTGATACTGTCGGCGCTGACCAGGCCATCGCTCAACACAGCGCGCACCGCGCCGCATGTCGCACGCCACCAGTCGCGCGCATCTTGCTCCGCCCAACCCGCGTGCGGTGAAGCGAACGCCTCATGCTCGACCGTCGCCGAGGCAACGACGCCGCCCGCCTCGTCAATCACCAGCGCACGCGTGCCGCCCGTACCAACGTCTATGCCGAGTAAAGCCATGTCGTTGCTGTGTGCTTAAGCAGTCGCCTTGCGGCGTTGCAGAAATTGATCGGCGATGACGCCCAACAGGATGACCGCGCCCATCACGGCGAAGTTGAGCGACGAGGGGATGCCGAGCAAGTTGACGAGCGTCTGCAAGACCTGCAAGAGCGCCGTGCCAATGAGAATGCCGATGATCGAGCCTTCGCCGCCGCGTAAACTACAGCCGCCCAAGACCGCCGCCGCAATGCCGTAGAGTTCAAATGAGTTGCCGTGCGACGAAGGCGAGATTGAGTTGGTGTAGAAGGCGAAGACGACGCCCGCGATGCCGGTCAAGAGGCCCGAGATGATGTAGGCGCTGGCGACGATGCGGCGCGAGTTGATGCCGGAATAACGCGCCGCCAGTTCGTTTCGGCCCACGGCGAACAGGTAGCGCCCGTAGATCGAGCGGTGCAGCACGACCCACATCACGATACTAATGATCGCCAGCAGGATGAACGGCGTGGGCACACCGAGGACGCTCCCGGTCGCCACTTTGCGCAAGGTCTCGAACCCGGCGGCGTTACCAAAGCCTTTGGTCTCGTCGTTGGCGATGAAACGGGCCAAGCCTCGATAGAACAGCAAGCCGCAGAGCGTGACGATGAACGGCTGCAAGTTGACGCGCGTGATCAGAAACCCGTGCAGTGCACCGAGACCCATCGAGATGGCGACGACCGCCAAGACCGCCACGGGCCAAGGCCAAGCCCGCTCCGTCAGCATGATCGAGAGCAGCACGCCAAGGAGCGCGAAGACCGAGCCGACCGACAGATCGATGCCGCCCGTGATGATGACGAGACCCAGCCCGATGCTGAAGATGCCGAACGCGCCGACGAGCCGCGCCATGTTCTGCAAGTTCGCGCCAGAGAGAAAACGCGGATTGATCGCGGCCACGACCGCGCACAGCACCACGAGCAGAATGAATGTGCCGAGTTCTTTTTTCATCGCAGAGTTCTACCTCGCCGTGAATTTGTAGATCGTGGTCTGACGATAGACTGCACCGGGGCGCAGACGGGTCGAGGGAAATTGCGGCTTGTTCGGCGAATCGGGAAAGTGCTGCGTTTCAAGGCAGAACGCATCGCGTTTCTGATAAACCTTGCCGGCCTTGCCGTGCACGTCGCTCAGAAAATTGCCCGTGTAAAACTGCACGCCCGGCTCGGTCGTGAAGACCTGCATCACGCGCCCGCTCTTCGGTTCATAGACGGTGGCGGCCAGCCCGAGTGCGCCCGGTTTATGATTCAGGACGAAGTTGTGATCGTAGCCGCTGCCGTTGCGTAGCTGCTCGTCGTCGGCGTCGATGCGCGCGCCGATGCGCGTCGGGCGCGTGAAGTCGAACGGTGTGCCGCGCACGCTGCGGAGTTCGCCCAAGGGAATCGAGGTCTCGTCTATGGGCGTAAAGCGGTCGGCGTTGATCTGCACGATGTGATCCAACGCGCTGCCCGCGCCTGCGCCCGCGAGGTTGAAGTAAGAGTGGTTCGTTAGGTTGACTATGGTCTCTTTGTCGGTCGTCGCCAGATAGTCGATCCGCAGCGCGTTGTCGTTGGTCAACGTGTAGGTGACGGTCACCTTGAGATTGCCGGGATAGCCTTCCTCCTGATCTTTACTGAGGTACATCAAGCGCAGGTGCGCGCCCGTCGCATCCGCCGTCGCGCCTTGCACGCCCCAGACCTTTGTCATGAAGTGGTTAATGCCGCCGTGCAAGTGGTTGCCGTTGTTGTTTTGCGCGAGCGTGTATTCGACGCCGTTGAGCGTAAACCGGCCCTTGGCGATCCGGTTGGCGTAGCGCCCCGCGATGCCGCCGAAGTAGGACGTACCGGCGAGATAGCCCGGCAGATCGTCGTAGCCGAGCGTCACGTCGGCCATGTGGCCGCGCCGGTCGGGTGCGGTCAGCGCGACGACAATCGCGCCGTAGTTTGTGATCTTCGCCTGCGCGCCGCGCGTGTTCGTCAGCGTGTAGAGATTGACGCTTGTGCCGTCGGGTAGTTGACCGAACGAGCTTTGCTCGATCTTGGCCCGTGCGACTTTGCGTTGACCGAATGCGTGCGGCGCTGTAGGAGCGCAGACACACAATAACAATAGGAGCAGTTTGCAGAATCTCTGTGTGTGCATGTTTGTTGACCTACTCTGCTAATGGTAGTTCTTGCCGGCCGACTGCGAGCCGCATGATATTCTCTTCCGTGCATTCCGCGCGCGTGAGTATCCCGGTCAGCTTGCCTTCGTGCATCACAGCAACGCGGTCACTGATGTGCAAGACCTCTTCCATGTCCGACGAGATCATCAGGATGGCGACGCCGGACTCCGCCAAGCTGCGCATCAAGTCGTAAATCTCGGCCTTTGCGCCCACGTCTATACCGCGCGTCGGCTCGTCGAAGATCATCACGCGCGGGTTGAGCGAGAGCCACTTCGCCAATACCACCTTCTGCTGATTGCCGCCGCTTAAATTCCCGGCGTTGACCTCGACCGAAGGCGTCTTCACGTTCAACTTGCGACAGACCTCGCCCGCGGCCGCGCGTTCGCGCTCGACCGAGATCAACCCGGCCTGCGAGTAGCGCTCAAGCGCGGGCAAGGTGACGTTCTCGCGGACGGGGATGTCGATCAGCAAGCCCGCGTGGCGTCGATCTTCAGGGACGAGATAGATGCCGTGCGTGATCGCGTCCTGCGGCGAGCGAATGGCGAGCGTCTGCCCGGCGAGCGAAGCGACAGCTTCGGGCGCTTTGTCCACGCCGAACAAGGCTTGCGCGAGTTCCGAGCGACCCGCGCCGACCAGCCCGGCGAGACCGAGGATTTCGCCTTTGCCGATGGAGAACGACAGCGTGTGCTGCGGATAACGCGGCGTGCGCAGCCGCTCGATCTGAAAGAAGCCCGGCTCCGCCTTGCCTTCCGGATGCGTGTAGAAACTCTCTATGTCGCGCCCGACCATCTTTCTGATCAGATTGTCGTGCGTGATCTCTTCGCGCACGAGACTGCCGGCGTTCGCGCCGTCGCGCAAGACCACCGCGCGGTCGGAGATTTCCGTTACCTCATTCAAGCGATGCGAAATGTAGACGATGCCAACGCCCTTAGCGCGCAGTTCCTTAACCACTTCGAGCAAGCGCTGCGTCTCCGTCAGCGTCAGGCTCGAAGTCGGCTCGTCCATCACGAGCAGGCGCGCGTTCAAGGAGAGCGCCTTTGCGATCTCAACCATCTGCTGCTGCGCGATGGAGAGGCGCGTGAGCGGCGTGTCGGTCGGCACGTCGAGACCGAGCATGGCCAGATACTTTTTAGTCTCCGCGTGCATGCGCTTGCTGTCGAGCAAACGCAAGGGGCCGCCCGTCGTCGGCTCGCGCCCCAGAAAGACGTTCGACGCGACATCCAGATTATCGACGACGTTCAACTCCTGATGGATGAAGCCGATGCCGTAGCGGATCGCGTCCGAGACGTTACGCAGCACGGCCGGCTGACCATCGATCAGAATCTCGCCCGCGTCCGGCAGGTGCACACCGGCGAGCGTCTTCATCAACGTCGATTTGCCCGCGCCGTTTTCGCCGACGAGCGCCACCACCTCGCCCGCGTCAATCGAAAAGTCGACGCCCCTGAGCGCGTGCACGCCCCCGAAGCGCTTCTCAATCCCGGTCATCTGTAGAATTGGAGACATAGCGAAATGATGAATGATGAGCGCAGAACGATGAATGAGAGACAACTGCTGTTCAGTTCATCCTTCATCGTTCCGCGTTCAGCCCTGTCCTTTCTAGCTGCGCCCGCGCAAGCTGTTGATCTTGGTCTGGAAGTCTGCGACGTTGTCGCGCTTAATCACCAGCGTCGGGACGAAGACCTGTTTGGTCGCGGGGATGCCCGCCTTGTCCCCCTGTGCGTATTGCGCCATCAGCTTAATGGCCTGATACCCGAACTCGAACGGCTGCTGCACCACGGTCGCATAGATTGCACCCTCCTTGACGCCCGCCAGCGTCTCGTCCTCCTCGTCAAACGCGATGATCTTCACCTGTCCCGTCTTCCCCGCCTCCTTCACGGCGTTGAGGATGGCCGGGCCGTTGTAGCTCCACAACCCCACCAGCGCCTTCACCTCTGGGTACTTCACCAGCGTGTCCGAGACGTTCGACTTGGCCCGCACCCGGTCGGTGTCGTCCGTTCTGGTGTCGATGATCTGCACGTTCGAGCCTTGCAACGCCTCCTTGATGCCTTGCAACCGCTCTTGCGCGTTCCGGGCGTCCAACTTGCCCACAAAGACCATGATCTTGCCGCCGTCGGGCAGCGCCTCTTTGATGAGTCCGCCCGCTTGTCGGCCGGCGGCCACGTTGTCCGTGCCGACGTAAGCTGCGCGCTCACTCTGCGGCGCGTCCGAGTCCTGAGTGAAGACGATGGCCTGTTTGGCCACGTCGTTGATCATCTGCGTCTGATTGTTCGGATCGACGGGCGAGATGGCGATGCCGTCCACGCCTTTGGAGAGTAGGTCATCGACGATGCGCTTCTGCTCGGCGGCCGTGCCGTCGGCTGGAATCTTGAACTCGACCGTGACATCGGCGAGTTCCGTGTCGGCTTTCTCCGTGCCTTTGCGGGCGATGGTCCAGAAGTCTGAGGCGTTATTCGTCACAAACGCGAAATGCTTCGCCCCGCCTGCGGATGATGCGCCCGGCCCACCAGTTTGATTGCCCGGTTGATTGCTCTGCGTGCAGGCGGCCAGCAGCAACAACGAACAGATGAATGCTCCTTTGCGCGCGGTGAGTTTCATATTTAGTCTCCTGTCGAAAGTTGAACTTGTGTGTATGTCATTATGGCCGATGTCCTTGCGCGCGCAACAGCTCAACCATCACGCTGCCGATGTAACCCGCGCCCCTTTGATCAGAACCACCATCCCGCTCCTTTTAACTATGCGCTGCTGTACTTATCAACTCAACGCAACCGAAAGCGGCACTGCCCGGTGACGAACCCTCGAAGATGTAAGGCTCGTGGCCTGTGTGTTGCCGAAACGTTTTCGCCACTCGTTTAATGGTCGCGTCCGCGTCCGCGCGGCCGAGCACGGCGACTGTCCCGCCGCTGCCACCACCCGTGATCTTCGCACCATATAGGCCGGCAGACGTACCAGCTTCGCGCACCAGCCGCACAAGCAAGTCTGTGGCTTCAGAGCCGAGACCACATGCCGAATAGCTCGCGTGCGATTGGAACATCAACTCGCCGAGCAACTCGTTGCGCCGCTCGCTGGCTGCGGCGCCTAAGAGTTCCGCGAACGCGCGCACGCGGAAGTGTTCGTAGATGGCGTGGGCCGTCGGCCGGCGCACGGCGTAACTGCGCGCAGGCTCGACGCGCGTCGCCGCATCAGTCGTGCCCTCGAAGCGCGCGAGAAACTCAGCGCCCGTCATCTCTTCGGGCACGCGCGCAGCGAATGAGCTTTCAAACTCTGACGGTGTGACGTTCGCCAGATAACCATGCCAACGCGAGTCGGTAATTATCACACGACCGTCTGCGCCATGCGCTGCGACCGGCAACCCCGCTGCCGCCGCAATGATGCGGTAGCCCATGAACGCGCCCGTCCGCACAGAGCCGTAGTCGCCGCCGCCGACCGAATGGCGCACGCCCGAATCCAAGCCCCACACGGCGAGATCAACGGGCAGCGTGATCGTGCCCTGCAACTCCGCAGGCTGGCAGAGCAGCGCCAACAACTGACCTTGCTCGCCGCAGGCGGACGCCGTTTGATCCATCACGCCACACGGCGCGCCGACGACCGCGTTCTCAACCTGCTGACACAACAACGCCAGCTCGCGCGGCTCTAGCTCAAGGCCGTAACTCGCCGCGACCGCCGACATCACCGCGACTTCCAACGCGGCCGATGAACTGACGCCTTTGCCCTCCGGCACGCGCGACGAGATCAACAGCCGCGCGCCTTCCGCGAAGCGCACGCCGCGCTCGCGCATCAAGACGAAGAAGACGCCGGCCGCGTAAGCCGCCCAGTGCCGCGCCGGGTCGCGCTGAAAATATGCGCGCGCCTGTTCGTAGCTCATGAGTGTGCCACCCAGCGCGAAATCCGCGAGCGGCATCTCGAACTCGATCTGCTGTTGACCGTCGCTGGTTAGACTAACGATCTTAAGTTTGCGTGCTGCCGTCTGTGCTTGCTCGCGTTGGATGGCGACCAGCGTCGCCTCACGAATCGGCATCTCTAACACGAGCGAGCCGGAATAGTCGGCGATGCCGCCCATCACATCGAGCCGGCCCGGCGCGCGCGCGATCAAGATATCCGCATCTGCGTCGAACAACTCGCGCACCGCCGTCGTCGCTTCGCCATCAGGCGCGTTCAACAGCGCGATGAAATCCGCCACGTCGCGCAAGCCTGCGGGCGCGCCACGGGCGGTGGTGTAACGCTGCCGGCTCTCGCTATGCGCCATCCCCTAACAGTCCGCGCCGCTTCAGCGCGCTTTGCAATTGCGGTTCGATCTCGGCGCGGACGTGCTCATTGGCGTAGCCGCACCAAGCGATGTCTGCGTCGATGTCGAGCGGCGCATTTAAAATTCCGCCGCGCTCGTCCGTCACGATCACGCCGAGCGCGCGCGCGATCAACTCTGTGCACACGTCGTAAGGGTGACAGCAGAGACCGGACGACAGCCCGCGTCGTTCGAGCACAGGCTCCATCAGCGGGCGCAAGTCTGCGACGAAGCGATCATGCCCGGCCATCAATTCGTAGAACTGCCCGCCCGACGACAGATATTGATCTTCAAAGCAATGCGCCTTGCCGTGCTCCACATCGCCGAGTGCGCCGCGCACGACCTCTTCATCAATCGCTGCGAGTTCTTCGCGCACACCGGGGAAGAAGCGCGCGAGTTGGGCGAACCCGTGCCTGATCGTGTGCGCGCGCGACGGCTGCAAGCGCAGTGGTCTGCTCTCGCCCGTCAGACGGTTGTGGCGCACGGCCTGCGCCGCCTCGCCGCGCACGCACCACAGCACGTCCGATAGATGTTGCTTGACGAGCGGTATCTCAGTCTGCACCGCGAGGTCTATGTCTTGCAAGCTTGTCGCGGGGCCGCGATTGCGGGCGACGCCCGTTAAGACCCATGCGCTACGCTTCTGATACATGATGCCGCGTGTGCCATCGATCGGGTCAACGATGATGCGCCACACGGCCTCGTCCGCGCTCGCGCCACGTGGTAACACGACCTGCCCGCCCTCGATGCCCTCCGCGATCAGGACGAGCGGTGCGTGGGGCGCGATCTCGTGCTCAAAGACTTCGAGCAGCAACTCTTCGCTGACGCGATCAACCGCATAGATCGTGTCGCCCGCGGCCGAGTCGTCCGCTACTTCCGCTAGGTCTTCGAGCGCCGCGCGCTCGCAGGTCGCGACCACCTCGTCGCGCACGCGCTCATGTAGGCGTCTGATGGGCGCGAGCAGGGAACTCACGGCTTGAAAATCGGTCTGGTCGGTGCGCGTTGTCATGGTGCGCCCTCGTCGTGCGCCGCGTGTTTGTAATGCGGGCCGCCGGCCGCGCGCAGTTCGGCCGCTTTCTCTTCGGGCGCGGTGTCCGAAAGAAAGTTGCCGCCGCCGATCTCCGGCCCCGCCAGATACTTCAACAGGTTCGGCCGCCTGAGCGGCGGATGAAACTCGATGTGAAAATGAAAACTGCTGTAGTCGCCGTCGTCAGTTGGCGCTTGATGCAAGACCATCACATAAGGGAACGGCATCCGCCACAGATTATCGTACCGCACGAGCGTGTCTTTGAGAGCTAAGGCGAAGTCGCGCAACTCTACATCAGAGAGCGCGGCGAGGCTGGGGCGCGTGGCTTTCGGCGCGACGTAAACTTCGTAAGCGTAGCGCGCGAAGTAGGGCATGAAGGCGATGGCGTGCTCGTTCTCGTAGAGGATGCGCCGCCCGTCGGCGCGCTCGGCCGCGAGTATGTCTTGAAAGAGTATGCGCCCCGTCGCTTGCAAATGTTTTTGCGCAGCGCGCGCCTCCGTCTCGATGGTCTTGAAGACGAAGTTGGTGGCGTAAATCTGACAGTGCGGGTGCGGATTGGAGACGCCGACCGCTTCGCCTTTGTTCTCGAAAAACAACAGGTGGTTGATCTCTGGCCGCGCACCGAGTTCCCGGTATTGCTCCTGCCAGACGCGCAGCAAGCCCTCGATCTCGTTCGCTTCTAATTCGGCCAACGCGAGACTGTGGTTCGGGCTATAACAGACGACGCGCGCAGTGCCTTGCGCCGGGCGGTTGTGATAGACGCCGGTCGGCTCAGGCTGTGGCGGCGGCGCTTCAGGGCCGACGCACGGGTGATCGTTATCGAAGACGAAGGTCGAAGTGTAGTCCGGATTGCGCTTGCCGCTCACGCGCAGATTGCCGGGACACAAGTAGCAATCCGGCACGTATTCCGGCAGCGTCTCCGCTTCGTGCTCGATGGTCTCGCCGCTCCACGGCCGGTTCTGCCGATGCGCGGCGACTAAAACCCACTCTTCGCGGAGCGGATGCCAGCGTTCTTCCCAAGTCATAAGAGCAGTAGTCAGTAGCCAGTAGAGGCGATGGGTCGTCGCCGACTACAAACTACCAACAATTGTTTTAGCTCAAGGTCAATTGCAAGCGTGTGACCGACGCGGGCGCGAAGCGATAGACGAGCCTGCCGTTGGCGGTGACGCTGATTGTTTCATCGCGCGGCTCGACCGCGCGCGGGTGCTCGAACGTGTTGTGCGCGTGTACGTCGCTCGCCGCCAGCACGCGCGCCTGCGCCGCACTGATGCTTGCGCCGCCGACCGCAATCTCTGTTTCGCGCGGTGCGCCGATGTCCGCGTTGACGACGGTGAGCGTCAGTTGCTTGTCTTTCAGTGAGGCCGACCCGTGCAGCCCCCAGAAGTCGGCGGGCTTGTCATTGCGCGTGTAGCTCGCGCGCGGCGAGACGAACTCGGCGCGGACGGCCTGCGCTCCCTGATGCGGCACGTACAGCTCGAAGACGTGATAGGTCGGCGTGACGATGAACTTGTCTTCGTGCGTCAGGAACAGCGAGTGTAGACAGTTGACGAGTTGCGCGCAGTTCGCCATCGCAACCTTCTCGGCGTGGCGATTGAACGTGTCGAGCGTGAGACCGGCGAGCAGTGCGTCGCGGATCGTAGACTGCTGGCCCAACAGGTGCGACGGGTGCAACTCCGAACCCGGCTTGTACCACGCGCCCCACTCGTCCACCACAAGTTTGACGCGGTGCAAACGGTCGTACTGGCCCATGACCGTCCAGTGTTGATTGATGAGCGACTCCATGCGGTCGGCCTCGCGCAGCAACTCGTAGTATTGCGCGGCGTCGAATTGGAGCGCGTCGCCTTTGCCGGCGAACCAGTCGTTGGTGCGACCGAGCGAGAGATTCCAGGCGTAGTGGTGCAGCCCGAAACCATAGATGTTGCCGAACAGTCCCGCGCCCTTCTCGGCGGTCTTGGCGAAGAAGCCGCGCGTCCAGTTGAAGTTGTCAACGTTTGCGCCCGACGCGATGAATCTAGGGTCAACGCCGTAGCGCGGCGCGGTGGCCGTGAAGCGGTGGAACTCGGCGGCGTATTCCTCCGGCGTCATGTTGCCGCCGCAGCCCCACGACTCGTTGCCGACGCCCCAGAAGTGCACCTTGAACGGGTCGCGGCTCGCCGCCTCGCCGCTGGCGCGTAGCTCCGCCCCCGTCGTCGTACCGGCGGGCGAGTTGCAGTATTCGAGCCACTCGTAAAAAGCCAGCGCGCCAAGGCCGCGCACGTTGGCGGCCAAGTAGCCTTCCGCGCCGACGAGTTGGCAGAAGCGCAAGAATTCGTTCGTCCCGAATTGGTTGGGTTCGTACTTCGCAGGGCCATCGGGCGGCGCGCCTTGCGGCCATTCAGGCGCGTCCACCCAGAAGTTGGTGCGGCGCGGACGACGGCCGCGTGGGCCGACGCCGTCGCGCCAGTCGTAAGAGTCGGCGAAGCAGCCGCCGGGCCAGCGTATGACCGCAGGCTTGATGCGTTTCATTGCGTCCACGAGTGCGGTGCGGATGCCGCCGGTGTTCGACACGCGCGAGGTCTCGCCGACCCAGATGCCGTCGTAGATGACGCCGCCGAGGTGTTCAGTGAAGTGGCCGTAGATGTTCGGGTTGATGGGCGCGATTGGCTCTTTGATGAGCACGTCGATACGCGAGTCCAGCGCGCGCGTCGTCTGCGCCGGCCTGCGCAGGAGACCATTGCGGCCACACACAGTAGCCGCGTGTTTCGTCAGCGTCGCCGCGCCGAGCGCCAGTGTCCCGCCAAGAAATGTGCGCCGATTGATGCTCTTCATACGCGCGTCATCACCTCGTAGCTGGAGGCCGCCGTTAAAGCTCGGACTTAATTGCTGGCTGGCGGAAGAGGGCCATGCTTATGTTTGATCTTACTCCTTGATGCTGTTTATCTGAGCGGTTCGCAGCCTCGGTTTGCTGCTGCAAATCTTAGCGGGGGATGACGATCACCGTCCGGGCCAAAGTCTGGTGCACGAGCGCCAGACTCGCGCGCCTCAGCTTGGGAGAACCTTACCAAGCGTTGCTCCAACTTACAGCTTAGTTTGAGCAACTATCCTTAATGTGAACAGGTATATGTTTGTTTACAACCAAAATAAACAACTGTCAAGAAGTAGCTGTTGATTGAAATTAGCGACGACAAATTGGCGCGGAAATTAATCCGAGCGAGCATACGCGTTGTGATGAAGGGCGCGATGTGTGTTGCGACCGGGCGAAGATTAGCGGTCTGATCTATTTTGGCGGGTCAATCAACTTAAATTCTATCTCATGCTGTTAGTAAGGGCCTCTGATGTTGGCAGCGACGCGGTCTCGATAAAAATCTTGCAAGCGTGTATGTAACTCTGCATCGAGCGGTGGCGACTGGCTCGCCGCCGCGTTGCGCGCGGCCTGCGCCGGATTAGATGCGCCCGGAATCACGACGCTGACGGCGGCGAAATCGAGTATCCAACGCAGCGCCATCTGCGCGAGCGTCATGCCGGCGGGCACGAGCGGCTTCAACTCGTCGGTTAATTCAACGCCCTCCTCAAAGCGTAATCCGGCAAATGTTTCGCCGGGGTTGAACTGCTGCCCATCGCGGTTAAAGTTGCGGTGATCGTTGGCCGCAAACGTGGTCTCTTTGGTGAACTTGCCAGACAGCAAGCCGCTCGCAAGCGGCAGACGGACGATCAGGGCGACGCCTTTGCGCTCAGCCTCCGCGAAAAATTCGATGGGCTTCTGGCGGAAGATGTTGAAGATGATTTGCAGCGCCGCGAGACCCACTTGTTGCAGACATAGCCACGCCTCTTCGTTAGTCTCGACGCTCACGCCGAAGTTTTTAATCTGGCCCTCGCGCTTCAGTGTGCGCAAGTGGTCGAACACTTCGCCCGCGCGCAAGACTTCGGTCGGGATGCAGTGCAACTGCACGAGGTCGAGCACGTCCACGCCGAGCCGGCGCAGCGATGCTTCCGTGTGGCGGCGCATCGCAGCAAGCGAAAAATTTTCCGGCCAGCCCGGTTCGGGGAAACGCCCTAACTTCGTCGCGACGAAAACTTCGCCTGCATGGTGCTTAAGAAATTTGCCGATGATCTCTTCGCTGCGGCCGAGACCGTAGACATCGGCCGTGTCGAAGAAGTTGACGCCCGCCTCAACCGCCGCGCGCAAAATGTCGAGCGCTTGCTCGTCGTCCACCGCGCCCCAATCGCTGCCGCCGAGTTGCCATGTGCCCAAACCGATCTCGGATACGACAGCGCCGCTCGCGCCGAATGCCCGCTGGTTCATAATGCTTGACCCCTTAGTTCATAAATTGGCGAATGCATGCTGCAAGGTAGCATAGCAAGGCGCGCGCATAGTTCATAAGCTGTGGGCCTGATTTGATCGCGCATGGCTGGCGCGCCGCCGCCGAAACTCATTTACCCGGTGTTTGCGTCACCGTCGGCCAGCCGTCCTTTGTCCATTTCAATTCGCTGATCTGTAATTTGCTTTTGCCGCCGTCGAGCGCGTCATAGTAGTGATAGACGAGGCGGCAGGCATTGCCATCAAGATACACAGATTGCCCGCCCGCCGCGATATGCCGCTCGTCACCTGTCAACAGGATTGTGCCCCCGCCTTGATCCATGCGCTTGTCTTGCCGGTCGAAGTAAGGCCCCGTGATGTTGCGCGCGCGCCCGACGGCGATCTTGTAAGTGCTCTTGACGCCCCGGCAGCAGAAGTCGAACGAGACGAAGAGGTAATAATAAGCGCCGTGACGAATGATGGCGGGCGCTTCGATGGGGCCGCCGCCATCGGGCATGGGGCGGGCGGCGACGGCGTAGAGCGTCGCGTCGGCTGCTGACAATTTGCCGGTGTGCACATCCAGCCGGCGCAGTTTGATGCCGCTCCAGAACGAGCCGAACGCCAGCCACGGCGTGCCGTGCGCGTCGAAACTGAGTTGCGGATCGATGGCATTCCAATCGTCGCTCCGCGTCGAACGAAGCACGACGCCTTCGTCGAGCCACTTGTAGTCGGGTCGGGTCGGATCGAGCGTGCGGTTCGTCGCGAGGGCGATGAGCGAGTTGTTCGAGCCGAAGGTCGAAGCCGCGTAGTAGAGATGATACTTGCCGTCGAAGAAGGAGATGTCGGGGGCCCAGAGGCTGCGTGGTTTGACGCCGAGTGTGTCGGTGATCCATGCGGGCGTTTGTTGAAACACTGTGCCGAGGAAGCGCCAGTTGACGAGATCGTCTGAGGCCCGGATTTGAATGTTGCCGTCGTTGATGCTGCCGTTGGGTGCGCCGGTGGAAAAAACGTAGTAGGTCTTACCTTGTTTAATCATGCTGGGATCGTGCACGCGCACGTCGCCTTGCAAGTCGGCCGCACGCGCGCCGTGCGCTACACCAACCCAGCACAACAAGCACACCAAGCCGATTAGGCCGAGCCGCCGCAGATCATCAAATCTATCAAACAAGGCTGACTTCATCGTTCAGCTTTCCGAGACAAGATTTAAGAACGCCCTTTCAGGATTTTGGCCCCATAGAGGCCGCCGGCGAAATTGCCGGGATGAGCTTGGAAGCGCACTTCAACTCTCTGCTTGCCGCGCGTCAACTCTGCGGGGATGGCATACGTCCGGTCGAAGAACTCGCCCGGTTTATCTTGATGCAAGGTCTGGGTCGCGATTAGTTGGCCATCAACCAGAATATCGAAAGTGCGATTGCCGGTTTCGCCGCCCCAGTAGGCGCACATCAGTTCGACGGGCTGATCGGGCGTGACCTTAAGGTTGAAAGCAAACCACCCGCCGTCTTCGGCATGGCGGAACTTACGACCTTGCCAGTCGCCGGAAATTGTCTGCGCGCCTGTCTGCTCGTGATCAACTTCCGATTGCTGCTCGCCCGGTCTGTATTCATCAACCGTTCGGGCGTCGAGCGCCGCGCGCCGCGCCGCCTCGGCCCGCAGAGCCGCCTTGCGCGCCGCATACTGCGCGGGCGTCAGCACGTCCCAGTAGACGTTGTAGTAATCGTAGAAAATCTCGTTGAAGGGGCGCAGCGTCACCTGTCTTGGCTGCGCGATTGCGCTGGTGCGAAACACAAGGTCGGGCACGCGCACGCGCTGCACCATGTCTGTTAGCGCACTTGTCTCCGTCACCAACACCGGCACGTCCGCTACTGGCTGGTGGAAGTTCTCTCCTTGATCGACCGCATAGGGCACACTCCGGCCTGCGGGCACGCGCCCCAGATCGCCCGCCAGCACGACGGGGCCGTAAAGGAACGCGACCTTGTGCGGGTCGTCCGGCATAGCTTCCGTGCGCAAGGTCATCGGGATCGTCACTTGCAGCACGTCACCCTGCTTCCACGTGCGGCGGATGTCGGCGTAACTGCCGGGCACAGATGTCACTCTGAGCGGCCGGCCGTTCAAGCGAAAGCGCAGCCCGCCGCCGGCCCATTGCGGTGTCCGAACTTTCAAGCTCAGCGGCAGCGGCTGCTTCGCGGCGAAGCGCAACTCAACCCGATTGCCGCGCGGATAGTCCGTCTGTTGCTCCAACGTCAGACCCTTCTCTTGCCAGTTGAGCCGCGACGGAATGAACAGGTTGACGTACAGCGAGTCCGCCCCGTGAAAGTAGATCGAGTCGTTATACTTCGTGTGGTTCTCAAGCCCCGTACCGACGCAGCACCAGAAGGAATCGGCCGGCGTGCTGTAGGTCTTGAAGTGGCCCGGCTTGAGCGACATGAAGTAAGTGAACATGCCGCGCGTCGGCTCTTGCGAGCCGAGTATGTGGTTGTAGAGGGCGCGTTCGTAGAAGTCGAAATACTCGGCCTTCGGTTGCCACTCGAACAGGTGGCGCGTCAGCTTGAGCATGTTGTAGGTGTTGCAAGATTCGGCGGTCGCGGGGCCTAAGTGATTCGCCAACTCATCGGCCGGCCCGAAGTGTTCGTTCTCGCTGTTGCCGCCGATGACGTAAGAGTGATGATGTACCACTTCGTCCCAAAAGTTCTGCGCGATCCTGCGCCCGTCCGCGTCCCCGGCGACTTCGTAGAGCCGGGCCTCGCCAATGACTTTTGGGATTTGTGTGTTGGCGTGCCGGCCCGCCAACTCGTCGCGGCCGGCGGCGAGCGGCCGCATGATCGCTTCGTGATAGAAGCGATGCGCGGCGTTGAGATATTTCACGTCGTCCGTGAGCGCGTAGATGTCGGCCAGCGTTTCGCTCATGCCGCCATGCTCGACGCTGAGCATGCGCTGTAGTTGTTCGGGCGTGAGGTTGCGCGTTACGGCTTCGATCCAATCGGCCAGCTTGAGTGTGACCTGCTTCGCCTGCGCATTCCCGGCCAAGACCCACGCGTCCTTGAGACCGGCGAGCACTTTGTGTTCGGTGTACCAAGGCACCCACGCCCCGCCCTTGAAATTGAAGTTACCTTCTGTCTCAACCTTGCCTGCTTTGAAACCGCGCAACGTCGCCAATTCCAAAGGCGGCAGCGCGCCGATGTAACCATCGCCGTAGGCTTGCTGACACTCGGCCATTTCTTTGACGATGTAAGCGATGCGATCACGAAAGCGCACATCGCCTGTCGCCGCGTATTGCTGCGCGAGCGCCGTCAAATAATGACCCAAGGTGTGCCCGGCGATACCATGCGCTTCCCATCCGCCATAGAGCGCGCCCTTGGGTTGCAAGCCGGCATACTTGCGCGTGTTATGCAGCAGCCTGTCTGCGTCAAGCGCCAGCAGATACTTTGCGTTGCGCTCCATCGCCGCCTTGAACGGGCTGGCCAGCAACTCCACTTGCCGCAGCGCGAACGGCTCGACAGTGGCCGGCGCGGGGTTCGCAGCGGCGGCAGCGGCGCGCGTAGAAGTTACAAGCGCAGGAGCGACAACAATGGCCTCGGATTGAGTCTGAAGTAGCGCCGCGTTTGCTGCGCCAAGCAACACAAGCGCACTGAATAACGCATATAACCGATAGCTGTTTCTGGCCATCATTACCACCTGTCCAAGATCAATTACTGCCAAGTAGGTTTAAGCGTCGTTATCGCTGAGTTTGATTGCTCTCCCACGCGATGCTTAGCCTTTATTCACCGACTGAAATACTCTTTGCTATATATGTCAACGCCTGTCGCTTCGCTTGCCAAGATTGCGCGCGCCCGAAAAGTTTTTATTATCAACTACTGTTCAAACTCGCACGCGACGTGATATTACAAGCTGGGCGATCCTAAAACTTCACCTTGCCATTCAAGTTGATGCGGCCGAAGCGATGAGAGTGAAAATGCAAAGTGCTAACCCGATGGCCTGGCGGACTGAGCAGATTCTGCAAGAGCTGTTGCTCAAGGGGGAAGTCTCAGTCGAGTTGTTAGCCGACAAGCTCAAGGTCTCGACCGCGACCATTCGCCGCGATTTGATCAGCCTCGAACATCAAGGTCTGCTGCGGCGCAGTCACGGCGGTGCAGATATGGTCGGGCCTTCGATGTACGAACCCTTCCGCCCCATCTCATCTTTCGCCGAGCAAGAGAAAGAGCGCGCGGCCGAGAAGCGCCGGATCGGTCTGGCGGCGGCGCGCTTGATCAGCGACGGCGACATCATCGCCTTTGGTGCGGGCACCACGACCACGCAAGTCGCCCGCAGCATACGCCATCGCCGCAACATTACCGTGCTCACCAACGCCCTCAACATCGCGATGGAGTTAAGTCACCGGGACAACATCAAAGTCAGCGTCACCGGCGGCGACCTCAGCGGCGCGTGGTTCGCGCTGGTCGGCGATAACGCGCAGCAGCAGGCGAGCGAGATGTTCATCGATAAGGCGTTCATCGGCGTTGACGGTATCCACCCGCAACATGGCTTGACGACCAACTATCCGGAGCAAGCCGCGATCCATCGGACGCTACTAGAGCAAGCTCGGCAGCGCATCGTCGTCGCCGATCACCGTAAGATCGGCGTCGCTGGCACCGCCCTGATCTGGAAACCGCACGACCTAGATATCTTAATAACGGACAATAAGACCAGCGCCGCCGCGCTCGCGCCCTTCAGCGAGCAGGGGGTTAAAGTGATTCGCGCTTGAGCCTTGGATTGCGGCCCTATCTTTCGTGCACTGACCCGGTCGGGTTTAATCTGCAAACATATCTTGACACATGTTCATTTCAGGTGTAAATAAACAACGCCGTCTCTAAATCGGTTACCTTTGCTCAGTTATGCAACAGACTGAGCGCTACATTTGTTTAAATAAGTTCTACTGTTAATCAGCCTCTCCGGCGCTCGGTTAATATGTAAGCGGTTAAATGCACTAAAGCCGCGCAAGACTGAGCAAGAGCGACTGAATATAAAGTGTCGCCGCAGATTAACGTAACCGATTAAACGACATCCCCCTGTATTTAAAATCGAAGTCCCAAGGCTGCGACCTGAGCGCGTGTAACGCAGTAATCAGGTCAACGTTCAAGTGCTAATCGCGTGGCTGGTGCAGCGAATCCCGCAGGGTGTTCGTTGAGCGCGAGTTCTGCCCGAAAACTCAGGAGGGGTTTATGAAAGTTCACAAAAGCGTAGTGCTGGGATTGCTTGCGCTAATTCTCGTTTGGGCAGTCCCGGCTTTCGGTCAGAGCGACCGCGGGTCGATCACGGGGACAGTCACCGATCCGAACGGCGCTGTCGTGGCTGATGCAAAGGTGACCGTTACCAGTCTTGATAGCGGCGACCTACGCGAAGTTACGACTTCGAGTGAAGGGACATTCACCATTCCTGAGTTGAAGGCCGCGCCTTACAAGCTAACGGTAGAAGCGCCGGGCTTCAAAACTGCAACAATTGATAAAGTCCAAGTCGCTGTTCAGGTCACACGCCGCGCTGACGTGAAGCTGGAAATTGGCGCTGTCGGCGAGAGCGTCACGGTCTCGTCCGAAGCGCCCGTGCTGCAAACCGATAGCCCGGTGCAGCAAACTAACGTCACCGAGAAGCAGATCAGAGAACTGCCGCTCGCTATCGGGGCCGAATCCGGTGGGCGCTCGCCGCTCGCCTTCATCTTCCTCGATAGTAGCGTTGCGGCCGGCGGTGGGGTTGACGATCAAAATGCTGCCGCGCGGGGCAGTGGCACGAATGGGTTCAACTTTAGGATTAACGGCGGACAGGGTTTAGGCACAGAGATTCTGGTGGACGGGGCGGGGACGAAACGCGCTGAAAATGGCACCTTCTTCTCGGAGGTTGCGCCGGGGCCGAACGCCTTTCAAGAGTTCACGGTCAGTACCGCGCAGTACTCAGCCGAGTTTGGCAATTCATCGGGCGGAGTCGTCAATCTCACGATCAAATCGGGCGGCAACCAGTTTCACGGCGAGGCTTACGAGTTCGCCCGCAGAGAGAAGCTGGACGCCAATATTGACTTCAACCGGCTGACCGGACTGCCGCGTCCGGTTGACCATCAAAACGATTTCGGTTTCAGTGTTGGTGGCCCAATCTACCTCCCGCATTTCGGCGAGGGCGGCCCCGTGGTTAAGAGCTTCAAGAATCGCGCCTTTTTCTTCTTCAACTATGGCGGCTATCGCTTCACTCAGTCCGAGGCGGTCAACATCAGTGTGCCCACTGTGAAGATGCGCTCGGGTGATTTCTCCGAACTTCTCACCGACCCGTATGTCACCAGTTTCTTCGGCGGGCCTGTGCAGATCTTCGACAACAGCGTGGCGTGTTGCAATCGCCCGGCGATCCCCGGTAACCGGCTTGATCTCTACCGGAACGCTGCCGGCCGGTCGATTATTGACCCCGTCGGCCTCAATATCGTCAATAAACTTTTCCCCCTGCCGACGAGCGGGGGCGTCTTCCAGAACTATCAGGCGAACACAGTCTCGCCGGCGAAGACCAACTACTACGTGCAGAAATTGGATTTCGTCGTCTCGCAGAAGCAACGGATTGCGTTCAGCTCGACCTACCGTGTGCTGACCAGTCAGAAAGGCGGCTTCACGCGCTTCCCTAGGCCGTGGGTCGCACAGGGCGTGTGGGATCAGATATTTCACTCGCAGTACTACCGGCTGCAAGATGACTACACCTTCAGCCCGACGCTGCTCAACCACTTAAACTTGGGCTTCACGCGGTCTTTCGTTAAGAATAAAAACATCACGAAAGGCATCAGCCCGACGACGCTGGGGCTGCCCTCGAATGCGACGCAGAATCTGGCGCTGCCGCTGATCGGATTTCCCAATTACGGCGACCCGGTGACCTCGCGTGACCCGCGCGCCTATCAGCCGGGCGGGTCCACCTTCTTCGATAATCAAGACGGCGACAACGCAGTTGATATCGCGGACTTTGTCACGTGGATTAAGGGACGACATACGCTTAAATTCGGTGGTTCGACCCGCTCGCAGCAACTAAACGACTCGAACCACTTTGACCTCGGCGGCAACTTCAACTTCCAGAGCGTGCAAACCGCCAACGGCGACTTTTCCGGGCGGCAGGGTTGGCCCATCGCCAGCCTCATCACGGGTGCGCCTGAGTTCTCGTTTGCCACTGTCCAGTCGATTGATCCGGGCTTCCGCTTCTTCGAGCCTAGCTTCTTCGTCCAGGACGATATCAAGGTCACGCCCCGGCTGACGGTCAATATCGGCATGCGCTACGACATTCCGTATCCGCGCACCGAACATCTCGACAAGTATCGCGGCTTCGACCGCTTCGTGCCCAACCCGGCCGCGGGCGGGCGGCTCGGCGCGCTCGTCGGCCCGCCCGGTACGAGCTACGGGCCTACTTCGCCTTATCGTGGTCTCATCAAGCCGGACTACTCCGACTTCAGCCCGCGCTTCGGCTTTGCTTACACCTTGAATAGTAAGAGTGTGGTGCGTGGCGGTTATGGGCTGTACTATGCGCCGCTGCTCTATAACGACTTCGGGCGCGGCGGGCAAGCCGGCTTCTCCGTGCAAGGTGGGGCGAACATCAATTTCGGGTTCGATGCGAACATCAGATTTAGCAACTACCCGGCGCTGCCGACCCCCGATCCTAAGAGCCAGTTCATTGGGGCTGATGTCGAAGGTTTCGACCGGAACTTCAAGAACGGGCGCACGGCCCAGTGGAGTCTTAACATCGAGCGGCAACTGCCGGTGAACTTAGTAGCGTCCGTGTCCTACGTCGGCAGTAAGGGCACACGCCTGCGCTCATCGTTCGACCCGCCCAATGCCATTCCATTGGCGGCCCTTAAGCTGGGGCAACCGTTCCTGCAACTGAATCTCAACGACGTGACGACCACACAACGGGCTTATGCGCAGAGTGTCGGCGTCACGCTGCCCGCTAACAGTAACGCCGTCTTCCCCGGCTTTAATGGTTCGGTCGCGCAGGCTTTGAAACCGTTTCCACAGTACGGGCGCATCACCGAGCACATGGAGAGCCAAGGGCAGAGTATCTATCATGCCCTGAAGGTGGACGTGCAGCGCCGCTTCGCACAGGGCATTCAGCTAGGTGCCTCTTATACTTTCGCCAAGCTGATCACGGATGCGGCGGAAGATCTGTTTGGCGCTACGCCGATCAATGGGGTGGTGCAAAATCCATTTGACCGCAAAAGCTTACGCACCCCCTCACCCAACATCGTGCCGAACTCATTCGTGCTGAACTATCTGGTCGAGTTGCCTTTCGGCAAGGGCAAGCACTTCCTAAATCAGGGTGGCATCGTTGATAAGCTCGTCGGTGGCTGGCAGTTCTCCGGCGTGCAACGCTATCGCAACGGGCCGCTGCTTGTGCCCTTCATTGCTGGTGGCGCGCGCGACTTCCTTGACTTGGTCGGCTTCGGTGGCAACCTGCGCCCAAACGTCACGGGGCAACCCTTCTACAGCAATGTCCCGGCCGGCGGGGTCAGCTATCTATATCTTAATCCAGCGGCCTTCGCGCGCCCGACTACGTACGATGGCGGCTTTGTCGTTGGCGACATCGGCTCTGCGGCTTACACGGCCTACTATGCCAATCCGACGCGGTTCTTTGGCAACGCCGCGCCAACTTACAGCGGCCTACGGGCGCAACCCTTCTTCACGGAGGACTTCAACATCCTGAAGCGGGTGCACACGTCGGAGACGACTTCGGTTGAGGTGCGGGCCGATTTCTTCAACGCGTTCAACCGGGGACGCTTCGGCTTACCGGGCTTGGATCTCAACAACTCCCTTATCTTCGGGACCTCGGCGCGCAACGCCGACTTCAACCAGCCGCGGCACATCCAACTCGGCTTTCGGTTCCTCTTCTGAGCCGAACTGCTTGACAGCGGCGAACGGCGTGGGAAAAGTTTCAGCCAATTCTTTCCCGCGCCGTTCGTGTTAGTTTGCCTTTGGCGTTAATCTCCCGCTACAAAGTTAGTCTTGGCTGCCATGAAGGAAACAGCGCTTAACTCCTTCATCATTCTAGCTGCCCTCTTCATTGTTGTGGCGAGTGGGGCCCTGCCGTGTGCGGCGCAGCCTTCGGTTCGTTCAACCCAGCCGCGCACGCGCAGCGAGCAAGCCGCCCAACTCGTCGCTGCGGGCATCGCGGCGCTTGAGCGCGATGAGACCGCGACCGCGCAACGACTCTTTCAACAAGCGCTTGAGTTAAGTCCCAAAGATGTGATGGCGCATACCTACTTGGGTGTGCTCGCAGACCGCGCGGGCGAACTACCAGTAGCCGAACGCCATTTTGCGGCCGCGGTCAGCGCGGCCCCGACTTCATCATCCGCCCACAACAATTACGGAGCTATTCTACTCAAACTTGGC
Organism: Pyrinomonadaceae bacterium; assembly: GCA_045807745.1. Lineage (GTDB taxonomy): Bacteria > Acidobacteriota > Blastocatellia > Pyrinomonadales > Pyrinomonadaceae > QHXQ01. Next base: position 169,136 of record JBJMGT010000014.1, on the reverse strand, counting down.
CGGGCGCAAGCGGCGGCGGCGCAGTTTGAAGCGTCGCTTCGGTTGGATAAGGATCAGCCCAACGCGCTAGTCAATCTGGCGCAGATTCGCTTTGCCGGTGGCACGGCCGACGACTTGCGCACGGCGGGCGAACTTTTCAATCGGGCCTATGAGCTTGCGCCAGATATCGAGGTCGCCCGCGCGCTCGTAGTCGTGGCCTTGCGCCTTAATGACCGCGCGGGCGCAGCCAAATACTTTCACGCCTACTCAGTGCAACTCGCCAGCGGCGTGAGCGGCCCAGCGACAACCACGGCGGCGCGCGCTGAACTTGGAGCCGCGCTGCTCGAAGCGAACCTCCCGGCCGAAGCTGCCACGGAATTGCAGGCCGCCACCAGCGCTGAGCCGTCGAGCGCAGACTCAATCGTGGGCCTGGCGAAAGCCTATCTTGCACTCAACGACATTCCGGCGGCCGGGCGCACGCTTGAGTCCGCCTTAGCCCGCGGGCTTGAGTCAGCCGCCATCTATGCGCTGCTCGCCTCGGTCTACGAGAAGAGCGGGCATCTCGAAAATGCTATTCCCGCGATGCGGCTAGCTATCCAACGCGAGCCGCAATCTGAGACGTACCGGTTCGCTTATGGCATGCTGTTGACAAGCGCGCTCGCGCCCGAGGCGGCCGTGATTCGGCTCAAAGAGGCGCTTGATCAATTCCCCCGCTCGGCGCGCTTATGGCTCGCGCTCGGCATTGCGCACTTCAAGGTGGGCCGCAACGATGAGGCCGCGAAAGCTTTCGCGCACGCGATTGAGCTTGAGCCAAAGATTGCCCCCGCCTATGCCTACCTCGGCATGACATACGTCGAGATAGGGCAGTACGACGAGGCGATCAAGGCCTACGAGCAGGCCCAAGCGGTCAATCAAAAGCTTGGCGTGGTGGATTTTCTCATCGCGGATGCGCTACTCAGACACGCCTCGACGGACACGGCGCGCATTGAGGCCCACCTCGTGCGCGCGGTCAAGGCCGAGCCTGCTTTTACGCCGGCCCGACTGGCGCTGGGGAAGCTTTACGCGCGCACAGATCATCTAGCCGAAGCGGCCGCCGAGTTGGAACAGGTCGTCAAGCTTGACCCAAATGTCGCGGAAGCCTACTACCAGCTTGGCCGCGTCTACATGCGGCTCAAGCGCGCGGCGGAAGCGCAGGCCACGCTGGCCACCTTCAAGCGCCTTAGCGATACGCAAAAGGAGCAGGAGCAAAAGGATCGCAAGGAGATTGTTAGTCGTTTGGCCAATGTGCTTTTCTAAACAGCAACGAGCCAGTTTCTTTTCAAGGAGTCTGTATGTTGAATCTCTCGCGTACGTTTTTCAGCGCTCTACTTCTCTACTCGGTTGCGCTCAGCTTGGCCGCGCAGGCAGCAAACCCGCCCGCGCCTGCGCAAGCGGCCAAGCCGCAGGCCACGCCCGCGGTTGATGAGTGGGGCGATACTTTCGATGGGCCAGAGTTGGATCAAAGCAAGTGGGAGCGGTTCACTTTTGAGGGTGGCAATGGCGGCACGTTCAAAGTAGAAAAAGGAGAGCTACGGATGCGCGGCGTGAGTGGCGCGCGCTCCGGTGTGCGCAGCAAGCAGGCGTTCACGGGCGACCACTTCATTATTAATGCCACGCTCGCCAAAGTGGGGTCGGCTTTGCCGGAGCCGGGTTCGTCGGGCGCGCCGCTGGGCAACGCAATTCTGACCGTGCTGTTTGATTCGTCCGGGCGCAATCGCATTGAATGGCTCTTGACGAGTGAGGGCACGTTTGAGGCGTGGGCGATGGTGGATGGGCGCGGCGAGCGCCTCGACAATCGCAACCTTGCCACCAAAACCACTAGCCCGACGCTTAGCATTGCGCGGCGGGGCGACGAGTACCTCTTTGCGCTGAACGGTCAGGTCGGTCTGCAAAAGACCGTCAAGAATCTGCCACGCACCTTTCACGTCATGCTCTACGGCTACGGCTCTTCGGAAAACAATTGGGACTCGGTGCAGGTCATCGTCCCAAAGAAGTCTTAATCTTAAAGCTGCATCAGGGCCACCAGCACAGCGCCCATATGAGTGAAGCTTCGGCTGATGAGGATGGAGCAGGGGCATAACACAGAGACCGGCGGCTTAACGTGGGGCCCACGAGGCGGCGCGCGCCGCTGGCCTCGCTGCTTCGGGTTATGGCTGGTCGTCATTGCTGCCACGTGGCAGGTTACGGCCCAACAGCCGGCCAGCGTGGCGCGGCTGGCCCGCGCGCAAGAATTAATCCAACAACAACAACTCACGCGCGCCGAAGCGGAACTCGAAGCCGTGCTGCGGGTTGCCCCGCACGATGCCAATGCCCTTAAATTGCTCGGCGTCATTCGGGCCCAGCAACAACGTACTAGCGAAGCGGAGCAACTATTTTTGCAGGCGCTCAAAGAGTCGCCGACGATGGTCGGCGCTTATCACAATCTCGGGCTGCTTTATTTGGCCCAGCAGCAGACTGAGCGCGCGCTGTGGGCCTTCACCGAAGCATATAAGTTAGCGCCCGACCAACCCGACATTAATTATAACCTCGCCGCAATCTATGCAGCGCGGCATGAGGCCGCGCGCGCGCTTCAGTTGCTGGCTAAGATGCCCCGTGCGACTTGGACGGTCGAGTATCTTTATTTGAGTGTGCAGTGCTATTTGAGCCTTGGCCGGATAGATGAGGCCCTGACCCTTATCGCCCCGCTTAAGCAACCAGCGGCGATCACAGCGGCCGAGGCCGCGAATTTTGCCGCCCTCTTTCGCAAATATAATTTACCCGACCAAGCCATCGCGCTACTGGAGGCGGCCCGGAGCCAAACAGCGGATTCGTCTGCGCTGCTCTACCAGCTAGGGGCGAGCTATGCGCAGAAAGAAGAGTGGGGTCGGGCCGAAGAATTTTACACGGCGGCGCTCGCCGCGCAACCATCTGATGTGCTGACGCTGCGCGAACTGGCACGGGTGGCGCGCGCGCGCGGCGAACTTGAAAAAGCGCTGGCCCATCTGGTGCGCGCGCGCCAACTCGCGCCTGAGAATCAGGCCGTGCTTTATGATTTTGGGTTGACGGCGCTACAGATGGATTTGATCCTTGATGCGTTGCCGGCCTTCGAGCAGTTGGTGCAGTTGCGCCCCGATGAGCCGGCGTACCTGTACATGCTGGCGCTGACGCGCTACCGGCATGATGAAAAGGCCCAAGCCGAGGCGCTCCTGCATCGCTACATCGAACTGCGGCCGCGTGACCCGCTCGGTTATTACTTTCTGGGCGCAACTTTCTATAGCATCAAGCGATACGATGAAGCGCGCAAGGCATTGGCCCAGAGTCTCACGCTGGGGCCCAGCGCGGATGTGGAGTATTTGCTTGGCTTGATCGCTGACAATACTAATGAGACTGAGGATGCTATCCGCTGGTTACAGCGCGCGCTCAAGTCCGACCCGGCGCACGCGGGCGCGCATACGGTGCTCGGCACAATATATTTCAAGCAGAGCCAGAATGCGCTGGCGCGTGCTGAGCTAGAGCGGGCAGTCCAACTTAATGCCCAAAGCCTGCGCGCCCATTATCAACTGGGTCTCGTCTATGCCAAACTTGGCGACAAGGAACGGGCCCAACAGATGTTTGACCGCGCTAATCAATTACGCGCGGAGCAGCGGCAGCAGGAAACCATCGGCTTTAAGTTGCTGGCCCCGCCACCTTAACCAACTGCAAAACGCTGCATGAAGTCCAGCCGGAACAGCGGCAGAACCAAGAGCGCAAGGGGCGCGCGCCGGCTGGCGGACGTGCGATTTTGACCTAAGCTCTTACCAACGGAAGGGAAGGACAGACTTCGTTATGGCACACAAGCGGCAAAGCACCCTGCGATTGTTGGCGCTCTTGTTGCTGCTCTGGTCGGCGGCGCTGAGCGTGTCGGCGCAGCAGCGTTGGCCGGAGCAGAAGGCGAACGCGTGGTACGCGCAGCAGCCTTTTCTCGTCGGCAGCAACTTCAATCCGGCGACCGCGATCAACGAGTTGGAGATGTGGCAGGCCGAGACCTTCGACCCGCAACGGATCGATCTCGAACTCGGCTGGGCGGAGAGCATCGGCATGAACACGATGCGCGTCTTCCTGCATGATCTGGCCTACAAGCAAGACCCGCCGGGCTTCCAGCGGCGGCTCAACCAGTTTTTGACCATTAGCGCCAAGCATCACATCAGGCCCGTCTTCGTGCTATTCGATTCGTGCTGGGACCCGTTCCCCGCCGTCGGGCGGCAGCCGCAGCCGCGCGCGGGCGTGCACAACTCCGGCTGGGTGCAGTCGCCCGGCGCAATCGCGCTGCAAGACCCGGCGCAGTACCCGCGCCTTGAGGCTTATGTCAAAGCAGTCGTCGGGGCGTTTCGCAACGACGCGCGCATCCTCGCGTGGGACGTGTGGAACGAACCGGACAACACGAACGGCGGCTCTTACAACGCGGCCGAACCGCACAACAAGGTCGCACTCGTCGAACATCTGCTGCCGCAAGTTTTCCGTTGGGCGCGCGCCGCGCAACCCAGCCAGCCGCTAACTTCGGGCGTCTGGAAGGGCGACTATTCGAGCGACGACAAGCTGGACGCGATGCAGCGCATACAACTCATGGAGTCGGACGTCGTCTCGTTCCACAGCTACGACTCGGCGGACGAGTTCGAGAAACGCATCAAGTGGCTCGTGCGCTACAACCGGCCCATCCTCTGCACGGAGTACATGGCGCGCGGCAACCGCAGTACGTTTCAAGGCTCGCTGCCCGTCGCCAAGCGTTACAAAGTGGCGGCGATCAACTGGGGCTTGGTCGCCGGCAAGACGCAGACCTTTCTGCCGTGGGACTCCTGGGAGAAACCCTACGTCGGGCGCGAACCCGCCATCTGGTTTCATGAAGTGTTCCGCACCGACGGCACGCCGTACAAGCAGGAAGAGGTAGAGTTAATCAAACAACTGACCGGCAAGACCAATGGGGCGCGGGCGCAACGCGAGCCGACACCAGCCAGCGGGCAGCGAACCATAACCTCGCCACGAAAGAGAAGTCGTCCACGCGCGGCAGCGACCGGCGCGGCGACGATTTCTTAATGCTGAATGATCAACCCGGTCTGCAAAAGACCATCAACAACATGCCGAACACCTTCCGCGTGCTGCGCTACGGCTTCAGCACTGCGCAAGCCGAATGGGAGTTGGTGTTGGTCACCACAGCGCAGCAGCAGTGAAAGGGGCCAAGGCCGAAGTGATGCTGACAATGCCAACGCGTTTAAGTTGCTACGACACCGTGCGGGCGCATCGGTCGTTGCGCTGCGTGCTCACTCTGCTTCTGCTCGTGTTGACCGCTGCTACCTTGCGCGCGCAGACGGACAGACCGGCCGCCTATCTGACCTTCAATGAAGGGGCAGGGAACTCGGCCAATGATTCAACGGGCAACAAACACAACGCTATGTTGGTGGGCGAGGCGGGCTGGACGGACGGCATCGTAGGCCCGCACGCCCTGAGCGTGCCCGGCGCAAGTGGCAGCTATGCTGAAATCCCCGGCGCTGTCGTCGATACCACCAAGAGCTACACCGTGGCCGCTTGGGTCAAGCTCAATAACGTCGATGGCTACCAGACCTTCGTCAGTGAAGACGGGGCTTCGCTCGCCGCCTTCTTCCTGCAACTGCGCGGCGACAGTCATCAGTTCTCCTTCACCATCCCGCACGATTTTTTTGTCAACCCGCAATCCGGCCTCACGCCTGTAGTCGGTACTTGGTATCACTTAGTCGGCGTCTACGACGCGACTGCCCGCTCCGCCTCACTCTATGTCAACGGCGTGCTGACAGACACTATCTATAACGTCACGTCCAGAGCAGCGACCGGCCAGACCGGCATCGGGCGCGGGTGGTTTAATAACCGCCGGGTGGACTTCGCCAACGCGGCCATCGACGATGTGCGCTTCTACGCGGCGGCTCTCAGCGCACCGGCTATTCTTCAGATCGCTCAAGTCGGCAACCCGGCCCTGCGCATGCCGACGGTGCAACCCGCGACGCTCCAGATCGACGCCGCCCATCCGGGCGCGAAACTCAACCCGCTCTTCTACGGTCTGATGATCGAAGAGATCAGCCATTCGCTCGACGGTGGTCTCTACGCCGAACTGATCCAGAATCGGGTCTTTAAGGATAACCCTAACAACCCGGTGCACTGGTCGCTCGTGCAGGACGGTGGCGGCGTTGGCGCAATGGCCCTTGACGCAACTCAGCCCATCACTGATACCGCTCTGACCACGAGTCTGCGTGTCAACGTCAGCAGCGGGCGGCGTGTGGGCGTGGCCAACGAAGGCTACTGGGGCATACCTGTCATGCCGCGCACCACTTACTGCGCTTCGTTCTGGGCCAAGGCCGCCGCCGGTTTCACGGGCCCCGTCGCGCTCACCATCGAGAGCAACGACGGGCAGACCATCTACGCCCGCGCCCAAGTGCCCAAGCTCACTAACGCTTGGGCGAAGTACACCGTCCTGCTCAAAACCGCTGCCGTGCCGGCCACCTCGAACGCGCGGTTCGTCATCTCGACCGGCAGTCCCGGCACATTCTGGCTCACGCAGGTCTCTTTGTTTCGCCCGGCTTACCACGACCGCCCCAACGGCAACCGGATTGACCTGATGGAGAGGTTGGCGGCCCTAAAGCCCGCGTTCCTGCGCCTGCCGGGGGGCAACTACTTGGAAGGCGTCACGCTCGACCAGCGCTTCGAGTGGCGGAAGACGCTCGGCCCCATTGAGCAGCGGCCCGGTCATCAAGGCACGTGGGGCTATCGTTCAAGCGATGGCTTAGGGCTGCTGGAATTTTTGGAGTGGTGCGAAGACCTGCGCATGCAGCCCGTCTTGGCCGTCCACGCCGGCTATGCGCTCAACGTCACACACGTCAACCCCGGCCCCGATCTCGTCCCTTACGTGCAGGACGCGCTGGCTGAGATACAGTACGTCACCGGCGGCCCCGACACCGTCTGGGGCGCGCGCCGTGCGGCGGACGGTCATCCTGCGCCGTTCTCGCTCCAGTATGTTGAGATCGGCAACGAAGACTTCTTCGACACGACCGGTAGTTATGATGCCCGCTTCGCCCAGTTCTACGACGCCATCAAAGCGACCTATCCGAAGTTGCAATTGATCGCCACGACCCGCGTCACCAGTCGTACACCAGACCTCGTCGACGACCACTTCTATGACACGCCCAGAGCGATGGCGCGCAATTCAAATCACTACGACAGCTACAGCCGCACGGGCCCGAAGATATTCGTCGGCGAATGGGCCTCGCAGGAGGGCGGCCCGACACCCAATCTGAACGCTGCCCTCGGCGACGCCGCATGGCTCACAGGGCTTGAGCGGAATGCTGATGTGGTGTTGTTGGAGTCTTACGCGCCGCTCCTCGTCAACGTCAACCCCGGCGCATACCAATGGCCGACCAACCTCATCGGCTACGACGCGCTGCGCAGCTATGGCTCGCCCGCTTACTACGTGCAGGTCATGTTCGACCAAGCGCACGGCGACGTGGTGCTGCCAACCACACTGACGACGAGCGGCGGCTCGCAGCTATACCAGAGCGTCACCCGCGACAGCCGGAGCGGCACGATCTACCTGAAGCTGGTTAACATGGCCGGAACCGTCCAGCCGTTGCATGTCACCCTGAATGGCGTCCGCGGCATCAAGCCCACCGCGCAGGCGTCGGTGCTCACATCGAGCAGTCCACAGGACACCAACACGCTTAGCGATCCGACCAGAGTTGTGCCGGTGACAAATAAGGTGGGTGGCTTGGGGCCAGGCTTCGATCTACAACTGCCCCCGTATTCGATCACTGTCCTGCCAATCGGGAGCTGACACATGCGGCCTTGCGCACAGCTTAAATGGACGCCTTTGGCGTGGAAAGGGCGGCGTCACACTTAGGCCTCATGCGTTACTGATTGAGCGTCCAAGTGGTCGGCCGCTTCAATCCTTATATATCTCCACTACGGCGACCCCGTCCGGGCCAATGTGCCCACGATACATGCCGGCTGTATTGAAAGGCGTGGCGAGATGGCCGTCCTTGTCCAAGACAATGACCCCGCCCGTGCCGCCTAGTCTCTTCACTTTATCCAGCACCGCATCGGCCGCCGCTTGCACGGCCAAGCCCTTATAGCCGACCAGCGCGGAGATGTCGTGGGCCACAGCAGCGCGGATGAAGAACTCGCCATCGCCCGTCGCGGAGACGGCGCAGGTCTCATTGTCGGCATACGTCCCGGCCCCTATGATGGGCGAATCGCCGACGCGCCCGAACCGCTTATTCGTCATGCCGCCCGTCGATGTGCCGGCCGCCAAATTCCCCGCCATGTCGAGTGCGACTGCGCCGACCGTGCCGTGCTGACCATCTTCGCCAAGGAGAGGGCTATTGGCCTGAGCCGACTTCTTCGGCGCTTTCGGCCGTTGTTGTTCTTCCGTCTTGATGCGCTGTAATTCCTGCCAACGCCGCTCCGTGTAAAAGTAGCTTTGCGGCATCAGCTCAACGCCCTGCTGCCGGGCGAATGCCTCCGCCCCTTCGCCGACCATCATGACGTGCGGTGATCTCTCCATCACCATCCGGGCGAGGCTGATCGGGTTCTTGATGTGCTTGAGGCCGGCGACGGCCCCCGCGCTTAGCGTCCGCCCGTCCATGATTGAGGAGTCCAACTCGTTCGTGCCCGCGTTCGTAAAGACCGCGCCCTTCCCGGCGTTGAAGAGTGGCGAGTCTTCCATAATCCTGATCGCCGCTTCCACCGCGTCCAGTCCGCTCCCATTGTTGTTGAGGACGCGGTAGCCCGCGCCGAGCGCTTCCGTCAGCTTGGCGCGATACTCCTTCTCCAACTCCGGCGTCATCTTGCTACGTTCGATGGCCCCAGCCCCGCCGTGGATAACGAACATGAACTTTGGTCGGGCGTGAGCGACGGGCGGTGTGCGTTCATTGTTTGACACGGCAAGTTCACCCGCACTATTAGCAGCTCCTTTTTGCGCTGCTACCGGGGCCAAAATTAGCAAGCCCAGCAAAAATAAGAACAAGCACATATACGCGTTATTTCTAATTCGCATGTTTGGCTCCTGATGTTGCAGAGATGACTGGAGATTCTACTTAGGATCAGTTAAGCCGAGCAAGTTCAAGACAAGCTATATGGCGATTAGTTCATGGCTACAACAAAATAATATAAAGCGCGTTGACAGGCTATTGACCTCTCCACTAATATCGCGAGTAAGGTTGATCATCTGTAACGTCTGTTTCGAAGATCGGTTGCTCTCGTCTGCAACCGATCTGTTGTCTCGTTGAGTAGGCGCTAGCGCGAGACTTGTACGGCGCAGGAACTAAGATCACTTAAGGGCCGCTTATGATGACACGCGCATTGATTGTTTCTGTTATCTGCGCCGGCGCAGTTTTCATGGCCGTCGGCGCGCTGGCGCAAACAACGCAGACGATTGGCACAACAAACTCAAAGTTATTGCCGGGACCGGCCCAAAGCAATAGCGCCGCTCAAGTCGTCCCTGCCGGCCCGGCCGACCGACCGACCGCACGAAACGACGACGCGACGTGGGTGAGCAAGCACAACGAACTGTTGGCAAAGGCGAAGCAAGGCAACATTGATCTGTACTTCGAGGGCGACTCCATCACTCGTAGATGGGAGGCGACGCACAAGGCCAACTGGGAGCAGAACTTTGGCGGCTGGCGGGCCGCCGACTTTGGTGCCGGCGGCGACCGCACGCAGAACGTGCTCTATCGTATCGAGAACGGAGAATTGGCCGGGGTCAATCCGAAGGTCATCGTCTTATTGATCGGCACCAACAATGTCGGCTTCGGCCCCGTTAAAGGCAGTGATGACGCGCTTGTGGCAGATGTCACCAATGGCATTAAAGCGTGCCTTGATGCCCTCCATAGCAAAGCCCCCAAAGCCAAAATCCTGCTGCTGGGCATTACCCCACGCAACACCAATGGCACGACGGTCTTGATGCCTACGATTAACAAGATCAACCAACGCATCGCCAAGTTCGCCAATAAAAGGATCAAATACCTCAACATCAATGACAAACTGGCCGACAAAGACGGCAAACTTTACGACGGCATGACGGATGATGGTCTGCACCTCACAGACAAAGGCTATCAGGTGTGGGCGGATGCCATGAAGTCGATTCTCACCAAATGGCTCGGGCCGCCCGCAAAGGTTTCAGCCGCAACGAGCGATATTAAATGAGCCGGAACGCGCCAACGCACGCATGCCGACTTAGGCGACGGTCGGAGCCACGAAATGTTTTTGAAATACCAAGGCAATCGCCCCGCGCAGGCGCGGGTGCGCCATCTCATCTAACGGAATGATCCGGGTCGCGGTTGCCCCTGGAGACTTCTCGGCCACGATTGCTTTAACCACAGGCCCGACCCGCTCCCACATGCGCGTCACCTCACCGACGACGACTATCAAACTCGGCGCGAAACCGGTGACTAACATGGCGATGCCGACGCCGAGATAGTGCGCCATGTGGTCAATCGCTTCGGTCGCCTTGGCGTCGCCCAATTCACAGAGCCGCAATAAGTCGTCGAAAGTTGGATTGGCCGTCTTTTGCTGGCCGCGGTTCGTGCGCGCGTTGTTGGTGGCCTGCATGTAGTAATTGAGGGTAGCTGTGTTTGATGCGAAAACTTCCCAGCAGCCTTGATTGCCGCAACGGCACGGGGGGCCGTCTTCGCTCAACGAGACGTGCCCAAATTCTCCAGCCATCCCGGTCGGGCCGAAGATCAACTGCCCGTCGACGCTGATGCCTGTGCCGATCCCTTCGGAGACCGTTAACGCGATCAGATCGTGCACGCCCTCCGAATGCTTGCCAAACCAAGTCTCGAAGAGGGCCACGGCGTTGGCCGCATTATCGACTTCAACCGGCAGACCGGTGGCGGCCTCAAGCGGCCCTTTTATATCCACGCCGCAACTCTTTTTGATATTCACCTCGCGCCAGCCAAGATTCGGCGCAAAGATCAGACGCCGCGTCTTACGATCAACGCGACCGGGCAGGCTGACTCCGATCCCCTCGCAGAAGATTTGCGGCTGAGAGCGCCGTAGATTGTTAATGCGTTTGGCCAACTCAGCCAGAAAGGTCTGTGGATTAGTGGGCGTCCGGAGCGAATCCTGCGTGATAAAACGAGCATCCAGATCGGTGAGCGCCAGTGTCGTTGACTGCCGTCGCACATCAACGCCGATGAAGCCGGCCCGGCCATTATTGAGATGCAGAAAACGGGGCTTGCGCCCGCGCGGCGCGGGCCCGAACGCACCTTCGGTAATCCACTGTTCGGCGATCAGTTGTTCCGTAATGGCCGAGACCGTGCTGCGTTGCAGCCCCGAATAGCGTGCTAGATCAGCCCGCGAGATCGGTTGCCGCATGCGGATCAAGTTGAGGACGATGCGCCGGTTGATGTCGCGTGCGGTCTCGCTCTTCGCGACCTGAAAATCAGATAAATTGATCTTCCGCATAGTTGAAGTCTAAAATAGTCTCCGCGCTGCGTTAAATCGTTCGTTCAGATAATACTCTACAGGAAGTTTCTACTTTTGCGGGAGTCAGTTAAGAAAAAAGCATGCAGGCCATAAAATTCTGTTGACAAAGTTCGGATCAGCTTATATTGTTGCGCCCTCGAACTAAATCGTATGCGCAAGGGTTTAAAACACATTCGCTGAAAGTACACGGCCCGGCAAGCTCGACGGTTGCTAGAGCCGATTGCCCTGAATCTTGCGGATTTTTGCCGTAGCCCTGAAGGAGGGAGCAAGAATGTTTCACTTTACCAGAGCACTGCCACGCCGCATGTGGCAACAGAGCAACCAGCAATTAATTAAAGAGGCCAAGTGCTGCCAGCAAGTTCAACACTACATCGCTGCCGCCGGTGCGGAAACCGAGACACGCACTGAACCTCTGATCGCAGCGGCCAACTTTGCGCTCCGCTATCTTGTCTTAGCATCAGCACTCATCATGCTGATGTCGCTGGCCTTGCCTCGCGCAGCCCACGCGCAGGTGCTCTATGGCTCCCTCACGGGCAATGTCACGGACCCGGCGGGTGCGGCCGTGCCCGGCGCTACTATCTCGGCGCTGAACGTCGGCACGAACGTCGCCAAGGAGACGACCACCAATGAAGACGGCGTGTACCAGTTCAGCGACCTGCTGCCAGGCATCTATAAGGTCACCATCTCAGCACCGAATTTCGGTACTGTGGCGCAGGAGGGAGTCAACGTAGAAGCTAATACTGTCCGGCGGGTTGATGCGAGTTTGAAAGTCTCGCAACTGAGCGAGGTCGTCACGGTCAACGCCGAGGATGTGCCGGCGCTCCAGGTCGACCGGGCGGACGTAAACCTGACTCAGCCGGCCCGGCAGGTCAACAACCTGCCGCTCGCGGGCAGCGCCGGCCGCAACTACCAGAGCCTGATGCAAATTGTGCCGGGCGCAGTTTTAGCCGGTGAGCAGAACTCCGCCGCGGGCAGCCCGCAGAGATCAATCTCATTCAATGTCAACGGCGTGTCGCGGCTTCAGAACAACACCAAGATCGACGGCTCCAGCATCACCTACCCCTGGCTGCCGACCAACACCGCTTATGTCCCGCCGGCCGAGGCCATTCAAGCGGTTAATATCGTCACCAACGCTTTCGATGCCGAACAGGGTCTCGCGGGCGGCGCTGCGGTTAACGTCATCCTCAAGACAGGCACAAACGAGTTCCACGGCGTCGGTTGGGGGTATCACACCAACAGCCGATTCAGCGCGCGTAACCACTTCCAGACCTCGCCGCAAAACCCGAAGGACTTGCTCACGCAGTATGGCTACGCGATCGGCGGCCCTATCTATTTCCCACACTTCGGCGAGGGCGGCCCGCGCGTCTGGAGCGGCAAGAACAAGCTGTTCTTCTTTACCGATTTTGAGCGCACCACCCGGCGTAATCTGTCGCGCGATAACAGGGTCAGTCTGGCCCCAGCGAGCCTCCGGCCCGACGCGAGCGGGAACGTGCACTTCCCGACGGCGGCCGAAGGCGGGGCGACGATCTACGACCCGGCCTCGAATCCCAATCCCGCGCTGCGCACGCCCTTCCCGAATAACACGGTCCCGGCGAACCGCATCGATCTGGCGGCCATCGAACTCATCAAGCGCCTGCCGCAGCCCAATGCGCCCGGCTTCGTAAACAACTTCCTCACCAACGGCGTGGCTTCGTTCAACCGCAACAACATAGATACCAAGATCAACTACAATCATAGCGAGCGGCTCACGCTCTTCGGGCGCTACAGCTATTCCCCCACGCTGATCACGGAACCGCCGATCCTCGGCGAGGCTGGCGGCGACGCTGTCAACGGCGGGCAATTAGGCGCAGCACCGGGACTCGTCCAAGTCGCCGGCATGGGCGGCACTTACACCTTTGGGCCGACGCTCGTCTTGGATGCGAACTTCGGCTACACGCGCCAGAAGTTGGGCGCGCAGGGCCCTGACGTTGTCTCTGGCATAAACTTCGGGTTGGACGTGCTGAAAATCCCCGGCACCAACGGCCCCGACCCGCTCCAAGCCGGCATCCCGTTCTTCAACGTCAGCAACTGGGCCAACATGGGCAACTCGAATACGGGTAACCCGTTTCTGTTCCGCGACAATCAGTTCGTTGGGTCAGCGAACATCTCGTGGCTGCGTGGGGCGCACTCGTTCCGGTTCGGCGGTGACTTTCAGGATCAGCAACTCAATCACTTCCAGCCGCAGGGCGGCACGTTCCAGACGCCGCGCGGCACGTTCCAATTCAGCGGCAACATCACGGCGCTGCAAGGCGGCGCATCGGCCAACCGGTTCAATAGCTGGGCCGACTTCCTGTTGGGCCTGCCGAGCGGCGCAGGCAAGGTGGATCAACTCAGAAACCCGAACTCGTTGCGCATGAAATCCTACGCGCTCTATGCGCGCGACCACTGGCAGATCAACCGCAAGCTGACGCTCTCTTATGGCCTGCGTTGGGAACTCTACGCGTTCCCGACCAAAGACAACACCGGCATTAACCGCTTTGATCCTGATACGGGCCGGGTCCTTACCGGCGGCCTCAGCGGCGTGCCGGAAGACACCGGCGCGCATTCAGGTTCGGGCCAGTTCCTGCCGCGCGTCGGTGTCGCCTATCGGCTCAACGAGAAGACTGTGCTGCGCGGCGGGTACGGACAATCCGCCGACCCGCGCCCCTTCATCGACTTCCGCAACGCTTACCCGGTCATCGTGCTTTTGGCCATGCCCACGCCGACTTTTAATGGCGCGACCAATTCCTTCCTGCCGGTCACCACGTTGCGGCAGGGCTTGGTTAACCCCAACCCGCCGCCTGATCTTTCGCAAGGCGTTCTCCCGCTGCCGTCGAACACTGGGACGACGACCTACCCGGCCGACCCGCGCCGCAAAGAGATTCATTCCTTCAACGTCATCGTGGAGCGGCAACTGCCTTGGAACTTTACTTCGTCTATCGGCTACGTCGGAACGCGGGCAGTCGGGCAGATGGGGTTCATCAACATCAACGCCAGCGCGCCCGGCACGGGCAACAACGGTCGCCCGCTGTTTACCACCGACGCGGCCGGCAATCGCGTCCGCATCACGGCCGACATCAACGAGATCATTCCGTACCGCACCACTACCTACGATTCTTTGCAGGCGACGCTCAATCGCCGCTGGGCCAGTTCGATCTTCGGGGTCGCGTACACGTGGTCGAAGGCAATCAACTACGCCGATAATGATGCCAACCCGCGCATACAGTACATGCCCGAGGCTCGGCGCAACCGCGGCCCCGCAGGCTACGACCGGCCCCATAACCTGCAAACGTATTTGGTCTATGATCTGCCGTTCGGTAAGGGGCAGCACTGGGCCGACAGTGGCGTTGGTAGTAAGCTCCTGGGCGGCTTTCAGTTCAACGGCATCATGAGCATCATGAGCGGAACGCCGTTCTATGTCGTGCAGAATACTGCGCCGAATCTGAACGCGGGGGGGAGCGGCCAGGTGCCCAACCAACTCAACCCTGTGATCCAATACCGGAACGGTATCGGTCTCGGCAATCCTTACTTCGACAACACGATCCTCGGTGTGAATTGCACTTCCGGGTGTGCGTGGGCCCCGGAAACCGGTGCGCGCTTCGGCAGTGCAGGTCGAAACAACCTGCGCGGGCCCGGTTTCTTTAACGTCGACTTGGGTCTGTTCCGCACCTTCTCGCTGTCGGAAGATTTCAAATTGCAACTCCGGGCCGAGGCGCTGAATGCGTTGAACCATCCCAACTTCGCCAACCCGAATGCTAATATCTCTGACCCGAGCACGTTCGGCTTTATCACAGCGACGACGGGGACAGCGCAGCGGGTGATGCGTTTTGCGGCCCGCCTGTCCTTCTAACTACCTACAGCGGTGTGGCCCGAAACTCTTTCCCCTCGGGCCACATCGCTCTTGCGCAGCGGCGGGTAGCTTTACTGGCCCAAACGTTTCCGAAGATGCCCGCACTATTAGATCGATCCTGCGCCCCCCGACGCAAGCGAGGGGCGCTTGCTTTCGCCGTCGCCTCCATTCTGACGGCGCAGTGCCTGACGCTCGCTTACGCGGCCGCGCAGTCTCCGCTCCCACACCTCCGCAGACAGGGGACAGCAACGCAGCTCGTCGTGGATGGTCAACCCTTCCTCATCCGGGGCGGCGAGTTGGGCAACTCCACCTCCTCCAGTCTTGAGTACATGCGCCCGCTCTGGCCGAAACTCGCCGCGCTCAAGCTCAACACCGTTGTCATCCCCGTCTATTGGGAGTTGATCGAACCCGTCGAGGGCCGGTTCGACTTCCATTTAGTGGACGGGCTGTTGCAAGCGGCCCGGCAGCATCAATTGCGGCTCGTGCCGTTGTGGTTTGCCTCTTGGAAGAACAGCATGTCGTGCTATGCCCCGGCTTGGGTGAAGACGAATCAGCAACGTTTTCCCCGCGCGCAGGACAAGGCAGGTCGCGGCATGGAAATCCTGTCGCCGTTCAGTCAGGAGAATCTCAACGCGGACGCGCGCGCGTTCGCGGCCCTTTGTCGTCACCTGCGCGAAGTAGATAGCGACCACACTGTTATTCTCGTGCAGGTGGAGAACGAGATCGGCATGATCCCCGACTCGCGCGACCGTAGCGCCATCGCCAACAAACTCTTCAACGAATCAGTCCCGCCGGAGTTGATGAACTACTTGGCGCAGCACAAGGACACACTCGTCCCGGAACTGCGCGCGGTGTGGGCAGTTAACGGTTTTAAGCCGCGCGGCACATGGGCGGAAGTTTTCGGCCAAGGGCCGGGGACGGATGAGCTATTCATGGCGTGGCACTTCGCGCGTTACGTCAATCGCGTGGCCGAACTTGGCAAGGCTGAATACAAGCTGCCGATGTACGTGAACGCGGCGCTCATCCGGCCCGGTTATCAACCCGGTCAATATCCGAGTGCCGGCCCGCTGCCGCACCTGCTGGACATCTGGCGCGCGGGCGCACCGCAGATCGATTTTCTGTCCCCTGACATCTACTTCCCGAACTTCGTCGAGTGGGCACGGAAATACCAGCGGTCGGGCAACCCCCTATTCATTCCTGAAGTGGCGCTCGGGCCACTCAACGCAGCGCAAGCGCTCTACGTCTTCGGCCAACACGATGCAATTGGCTTTAGCCCTTTCAGTATTGAGTCGGCGGCAGAGCCTGTGAGCAGCTTACTCACTGCCAGTTATGATCTGGTCGCGCAACTCACTCCACTCATCCTTGAGCATCAGGGCAAGGGCGAGATGGCCGGCTTGCTGCCGGAGGGCGTAGAGCAGCGCGTGCCGCAGCAGGTGCATCTGGGCGGCTACATCTTGAACGTGACCTATGAGCGCCCCACGTTGCCTTCTGCCCAAGCCGCGCAGCCGACCGATGCGCCTGCCGGCGGGCTGGTGATCGCGAACGCACCTGACGAATTTATCTTCGCCGGGACGGGGCTGGTCGTCACCTTCGAGGCCGACGCGCCGGGTGAGCCAAACGTCGGCATCCTGTCTGCCCAAGAGGGGAAGTATGTGAATGGAGAATGGACGCCGGGTCGTTGGCTGAACGGCGACCAGACGCATCAGGGCCGCCATCTGCGGCTCGCGCCGGGTAAATTCGACATTCA
Organism: Pyrinomonadaceae bacterium; assembly: GCA_045807745.1. GTDB lineage: Bacteria > Acidobacteriota > Blastocatellia > Pyrinomonadales > Pyrinomonadaceae > QHXQ01. The sequence goes on along the minus strand of JBJMGT010000014.1, from coordinate 152,043 downwards.
ACGCATCAAGCTTTATCGCTATCATTGAGGCGCGCCGCAGCAAGCGCTTGCGTCTGCAAGGAAAGGATAAGTTTGCGGGCTAAGCGAAAACAGATCAAGTGGCTCATTTGCCTTACAGCCTGTCTCCAGTTCTTCCTAGGGGCGACGGCCAAAGCTGAGGACGGCTATCGGCTGTGGCTGCGCTATGAGCCGCTGCCGCAACAGATGATCGGCGTCTATCGCCCGCGCGTCACCGCCGTAGTGGCCGAAGGCCAGTCCGCGACGCTCGATGCCGTGCGCACGGAACTCGTCAGCGGTTGCACGGGGCTGCTCGGTAGTGCTGTGCCGGTCGCAGAGAAGATTGAACACGATGGCGCATTGGTCATCGGCACACCCAAGAGTTCGCCGCTCATCGCGGGCTTCCGTTGGGAGCGGCAACTGGTGGCGCTCGGGCCTGAGGGGTTCATCATCCGTTCCGTCAAACTCGGCCGCCACCCTGTCACTGTGATCGCCTCGGACGGCGAAGTGGGCGCGCTCTACGGCGCTTTCCATTTCCTGCGCCTGTTGCAGACGCTGCAACCGATTGACAAGCTCAACGTGAGTCAACGGCCGCGGCTGCAACTGCGCGTGCTCAATCACTGGGACAATCTCGACGGCACAATCGAGCGCGGCTACGCGGGGCGCTCACTGTGGGATTGGCAAGCGCTACCGGACAAGATTGATCCACGTCTGCGCGACTACGCCCGCGCCAACGCCTCTGTGGGGATAAACGGCTCGGTGCTCAATAACGTCAATGCCAACGCCAAGAGCTTGAGCACTGAGTATCTACGCAAGACCGCCGCTATCGCCGATGTCTTCCGGCCTTACGGCGTGCGCGTCTATCTCTCCGCGCGCTTCTCCGCGCCCATCGAGCTGGGCGGCTTAAAGACGGCCGATCCGCTTGACCCGGAAGTGATCAGTTGGTGGCAGCAGAAGGCGGACGAGATTTACAAACTCATCCCTGACTTCGGCGGCTTCTTGGTCAAGGCCAATAGCGAAGGGCAACCGGGGCCGCGCACCTACAATCGCAGCCACGTCGACGGCGCGAACATGCTGGCCCGCGCGGTCACGCCGCACAACGGTGTGGTGATCTGGCGCGCGTTCGTCTATGACCCGAAGCCCGGCGAAGACCGGGCCGCGGCGGCCTACGACGAGCTACAACCCTTCGACGGTCAGTTCGCGCCGAACGTGCTGCTGCAAGTCAAGAACGGCCCTGTTGACTTCCAACCGCGCGAGCCTTTTCATCCGCTGTTCGGCGCGATGCCAAAGACGCAAGTGATGCTTGAGGTGCAACTCACACAGGAGTATCTCGGCCAAGCTAATCATCTCGTCTTCCTCGCGCCGATGTGGCGCGAGGTGCTCGACTCCGACACCTATGCACGCGGCCCCGGCTCGACCGTCACCAAAGTGATTGACGGCAGTCTCTTCGGCGGGCGTCTGACCGGTATCGCGGGCGTCGCCAACACCGGCTCGGATCGCAACTGGACGGGTCACCACTTCGCCCAGGCCAACTGGTACGCCTTCGGCCGGCTGGCGTGGAATCCCGATCTGCCTGCGCGGCAGATCGCCGACGAATGGACAAGTATGTCGTTCACGCATGAGCGCAAGGCGGCAGAGACGATTGCGCGCATCATGCTTGAGTCGCACGAGGCGTTAGTGGATTACATGACGCCTTTGGGCCTGCACCACATCATGTGGGCAGGGCATCATTACGGCCCACAGCCTTGGTGGGACAAGGAATCGCGCCCGGAATGGAATCCCGTCTACTACCATCGCGCCGACGCGCGCGGGCTGGGCTTCGACCGCACCACGACGGGCAGCAATGCCGTGCGCCAGTATCAACCGCCGGTGCGTGAGCGCTTCGCCAAGCTAGACACGTGTCCGGAAAAATTTCTGCTCTGGTTTCATCACGTGCCGTGGGATCAGCGCTTGCGTTCGGGGCGGCCGCTATGGGATGAGTTGGCCTCGCACTATCAGCGGGGAGTGGCTTGGGTGCGCGGCGCGCGTAAAAGTTGGGCCGCGCTATCAGGTGTGATCGACCCGGAGCGGCACGATGCAGTGGCTAAGAAGTTGTCTATTCAAGAGCGCGATGCCGTCTGGTGGCGCGACGCTTGTCTGCTCTATTTTCAGACCTTCGCCCAGCGCCCGCTGCCGGCTGGTGTAGAGCCGCCACAGAAGACTTTACAGGAGTACATGGCCAAGAGTCTCTTGACGATTGATTCATTGATTCAATGAGTAAATGGATCAATGGCTCAATGAATAAATTCTGCACATGAAGATCACCGACATCAGAGCGACGACCGTCACTGTGCCGTTGGAAGCGCCGCTCCGGCATGCGAACGGCTGTCACTGGGGGCGCTTTGTCCGCACTGTGGTTGAAGTCGAAACCGACGAGGGCTTGACGGGCTTAGGCGAGATGGGCGGCGGCGGCGAGTCGGCCGAAGCAGCCTTCCGCGCGATGAAAACTTATCTGGTCGGGCACGACCCGGCGCGTCTTGAGGAGATGCGTTTCCTCATCGCCAACCCGACCGCCTCGCTCTACAACAACCGCACGCAAATTCTCGCCGCGTTGGAATTCGCCTGCCTCGACTTACTCGGCCAGCGTTGGGGCGTGCCCGTCTCCGACATCCTCGGCGGTCGGCTGCAAGAGCGCGTGCCGTTCGCCTCGTATCTCTTTTTCCGTTATCCGCATCCGCAGGACGGGCGCGGCGAAGTCCGCTCCGTCGAGCAACTCGTCGCGCACGCGCGCGCTTTGAAAGAGCGTTACGGCTTCACTTCGCACAAACTGAAAGGCGGCGTCTTCGCGCCTGAGTACGAACTGGAGTGTTATCGCGCATTAGCATCCGCGCTCGACGGCGACCGTTTCCGCTTTGATCCGAACGGCGTCTGGTCAACCGAGCAGGCGATCTGGTTCGGCCAACAGATCGAAGACATACGCAACGATTATCTGGAAGACCCCGTGTTCGGTCTCGCCGGGATGCGCCGCGTGCGTGAGAAGGTGCGCATGCCTTTGGCGACGAACACCGTGGTCGTCAACTTTGAGCAGCTCGCAACCAATGTGTTAGACACGGCCGTGGACGTTGTCCTGCTCGACACAACCTTCTGGGGCGGCATCCGCCCGTGCGTCAAAGCGGCGGGCATCTGCGAGACGTTCCAACTCGGCGTCACCGTCCATTCGTCGGGTGAACTCGGCATTCAACTCGCCACCATGTTGCACCTCGGCGCATGTATCCCGAACCTTTCATTCGCCGCCGACGCGCATTATCATCAACTCACAGACGACATCATCATCGGCGGCAAGTTCAAGTACGAGGGCGGCTCCATCGCCGTGCCTCAGGGGCCGGGCCTCGGCGTGCGGCTCGACCGTGATAAGCTGGGTCTATACAGTGAGCTTTATCAGCGGCTCGGCTCGTACCCTTACGACCAAGACCCGCTCAGACCGGGTTGGACACCCACCATCCCGAACAGACGCTGGGCCGATCCCTTGGACGCGCGGACGCCGACCCGTATGCCCTTTTGATTCGCCGTAGGGAGAGAGAGATGACGGGCAACAGCACAGACAATGGCAACTCACAGAGCGCACGCTTGACGGACAGAGCAGAACTGCGCCGGCAGGTGACAGAGGTTATCAACAGCACCCCGGTCATAGACGTGCACACGCATCTGTTCGCGCCGGAGTTTGGCGCGCTGAACCTATTCGGCATCGACGAACTGCTGACCTATCACTATCTGATCGCCGAAACGTTCCGCTCAAGTGATATCACCTATGAACGCTTCTGGCAGATGAACAAGACGGCGCATGCCGATCTCGTCTGGCAGACACTCTTCGTCGAGAACTCGCCCATCTCGGAAGCGACGCGCGGCGTCGTCACCGTGCTCAGCGCCTTCGGCCTCGACCCGCACGCCCCCGACCTCACAGAAGCGCGGGGCTTCTTTCGCGCGCAAAACTTTTCGGCGCACCTCGACCGCGTGCTCGATCTATCTTGTGTGAGCGACGTGGTCATGACTAACGACCCGTTCGACGCACAAGAGGCAAACATATGGGAGCACGGCGCGAGTTTGGATAGACGTTTTCACGCGGCGTTGCGCATGGATCGGCTGCTGAACGACTGGGAGCACACGGCGGCGAAACTTTCGGCGCAAGGCTACCGCGTTGATGCGGCCTTAAGCGGCGAGACGGTGGACGAGGTGCGCCGCTTCCTCGACAAGTGGATCACACGCATGCAGCCGCTCTACATGGCGGTGTCGCTCCCAGACGACTTCAAGTTCCCGGCCGACGACGCGCGCGACCAGGTCATACGCGAAGTGGTGCTGCCCATCGCACGCGCGCACAAGCTGCCTTTCGCCGTGATGGTCGGCGTCCGTCGCCGCGTGAATCCCGCGTTGCGCGTGGCGGGCGACGGACTGGGCCGGGCGGATGTCGGCGCGGTCGAGCGCCTGTGCGCCGCCAACCCGGACGTGCGCTTTCTAGCGACCTACCTGTCGCGCGAAAACCAACACGAGTTGTGCGTCGCCGCGCGCAAATTCAACAACCTGCTGCCATTCGGCTGCTGGTGGTTTTTGAACAACCCCTCGATCATCTCGGAGATTACGCGCGAGCGGATCGAACTACTCGGCCCGACCTTCATCCCGCAGCACTCGGACGCGCGCATCTTTGAACAGTTGATCTACAAGTGGCAACATTCGCGCCGCGCCATCGCCGCCGCACTCTACGAGGCTTATGAGCAACTGCTGACGAGCGGACGCGCCGTCACGCGCGCAGAGATCGAGCGCGACATCACGCGCATGTTCTCCAGCAACTTCCGCGCGTGGGTTGGTCTCTCCCCAAAGGGAGCGGCGACGGAGCGGGCGCATCGGCTCGAAGAGATCGAAACAGTTACAACCTACTAGGGTTGCCATGCGGCGCGCGCCGCAACATCGGGTAGCACCCTGATCGCATGACAGAAGACAAATGGCGGAGAACATTATTGATCTGACCGGGCGGGTGGCCGTCTGTATCGGCGGGACATCGGGGCTGGGCCGGGCCATCGCCGTCGGGCTGGCGCGGGCAGGCGCGCAGACCGTGCCAACGGGGCGGCGCAAGGAATTGGTGCAAGCGGTCTGCGCCGAGATCAAAGAGGCCGGCGGGAGCGCGTTCGCGCACACGGTTGATGTCGCAGACCGCGCCTCCGTTGACGTGCTGCGCGACGCGGTGTGCGCACGCTTCGGCGGAGTGGATATTTTGGTGAACGCGGCCGGGCGCACCGCACGACGCCCCACCACGGAAGTGAGCGAAGCCGAGTGGGCGTTAATTATAGACACGAACCTGACGGGGATGCTGCGCGCGTGCCAGTCGTTCTATGAACCGCTCAAGGCGAGCGGGCGCGGGCGCATCGTCAACATCGCCTCGCTCTCTTCGTTCGTGGCCTTCCATGAAGTGACGGCTTACGGTGCTTCCAAGGCGGGCGTGTTGGCGCTCACGCGCAACTTGGGGTGCGAGTGGGCGCGCGATGGCGTCAACGTCAACGCCATCGCGCCGGGCGTGTTCCGCACGTCGCTCAACGCGCAGTTGCTCGACGACTCTGAGCGCGGGCGCGAGTTGTTGCTGCGCACGCCGATGGGGCGCTTCGGTCGCCCCGAAGAACTCGTCGGCGCGGCGGTCTTGCTCGCATCGGACGCGGCCTCTTTCATTACGGGCCAGACCATCGTCGTTGACGGCGGCATGCTGGCCGCCGGTGTGAACACGTGAGCTGTTTTATAAGCGTCAACAGGTAGGAGCAAAGCAGCGTGCCCACCTCAGGGGAGCGTGCAAAGGATGTCGCGGACGCGCTCGACGATGCGTTTACTACGAAGTCGTTGAGCGGCGTCGGCGCGCCGCAGAGCGCGGCGGCGAGCGCGACGGGTGCGGCCGTCGGGCTGTTGGCAGAGGACGTGCCCGCGCGCGTCGGCCGTTACCGTTGGGTCATCTGCGCGCTGCTATTTTTTGCGACGACGATCAACTATCTGGATCGACAGGTGCTTGGCATCCTCGCTTCGCCCTTGCAGAAAGAACTCGGTTGGTCGGAAGCCCAGTACGGTTGGATCACGACGGCGTTCACGGGGGCGTATGCGCTCGGTCTGGTTATCGTGGGCCGGCTGATGGATCGGCTGGGCACGCGGAAAGGGTTCAGCATCGCCGTCGTCTGCTGGAGCGTGGCGGCGATGGGGCATGCACTGGCGCGTTCGGCCTTGGGCTTCGGGGGCGCGCGCTTCGCGCTGGGCGTGAGCGAGGCGGGCAATTTTCCGGCGGCGATCAAGACGGTCGCTGAATGGTTTCCGAAGAAGGAGCGCGCACTCGCCACCGGTCTCTTCAACTCCGGCTCGAACGTCGGGGCTATCGTCGCGCCGCTCACCGTCCCATGGATCGCTGTCAACTACGGTTGGCGTTGGGCCTTTATCATTACGGGGCTGACGGGTTTCGTCTGGCTCGCCTGTTGGCTCACGCTCTACCGTCGCCCTGAAGAACACCCGCGCTTGTCGCCAGCGGAGTTGGCTTATATCCGCAGCGACCCCGTCGAGCCGTTGGTCAAAATACCGTGGGCGCGGCTGCTGCCGCACAGACAGACGTGGGCCTTCGCCGGCGGCAAGTTCTGCACTGATCCGATCTGGTGGTTCTTCCTCTTCTGGCTGCCAAAGTTTCTCCACGAGACGTATGGCATCACTCTGAGCGGTCTGGGGCCACCGCTTGTCGTCATATATGTGGCCGCTGATGTCGGCTCAATCGGCGGCGGCTGGCTCTCTTCGACGCTGATCAAACGCGGCTGGACGGTCAACGCCGCGCGCAAGACGACGATGCTCGTCTGCGCGCTCTGTGTCGTCCCGATCATCTTTGCCGTGCGAGCTTCGAGCCTGTGGGTTGCGGTGGGCCTTATCAGCCTCGCCACAGCGGCGCATCAGGGTTGGTCGGCCAACCTCTTTACGCTCGTCTCGGACACGTTTCCACGTCGCGCGGTCGGCTCTGTGGTCGGCATCGGGGGGCTTGCCGGCGCAGTGGGCGGGATGCTCATCGCGACCACGACGGGCTACTTGTTGCAGTGGACGGGCAGTTACGTGCCCGTCTTTTTCGTCGCCTCGTCGGCTTATCTGTTCGCGTTGGCGATCATTCACTTGCTCGTGCCGCAGCTTCAACCGGCCCAAGTGGAAGAAGCATGACTAAGGTGATGCCGCGCGAGCGGCAGATGAATTTAGCCGTGCGTTTCAACGCACGGTCAGCCAACAGGATGATTCCTCGTCGCTGACGCGACGAGGGACGCTGGCCGCCTCTTTCCCGGCGTTGAAACGCCGGGCTAAAGTCAGGCCGCCGCGCACGCGGCGCAGGAAACAGAACATTACCTTTTGATCATTACCCGTTTCAGTCACGGAAGAGTACACATGAAGCACTGTCGTTGGGCCGCCGCCGCATGCGTGTCGCTGCTTGGTCTCTTTTGCCTGCTGGCTGCACCGCCGACTCGCACCAGTGGGCAAGCATCTCCACTACCGTATAAAAATCCCGCTCTACCCATCGAACAGCGCGTCAACGATCTGGTCGCGCGGATGACGCTCGAAGAGAAGGTCTCGCAGATGAAGAACGTTGCGCGCCCCGTCGAGCGCCTCGGCATCCCCGAATACGAATGGTGGAACGAAGGGCTGCACGGCGTCGCGCGGGCCGGTTACGCGACCGTCTTTCCGCAGGCCATTGGGCTATCTGCGACGTGGGATACGAGCCTGATGCACGAGGTCGCCGACGTGATCTCGACTGAGGCGCGCGCCAAGCATCATGAGTTTGTCCGCCGGGGCGAGCGTGGCCGCTACAAAGGTCTCACCTTCTGGAGTCCTAATATCAACATCTTCCGCGACCCGCGTTGGGGGCGCGGGCAGGAGACCTACGGCGAAGACCCTTACCTCACTGCACGCATGGGCGTCGCCTTCGTCAAAGGCTTGCAGGGCGACGACCCGCGCTACTGGAAAGTGGTTGCCACGCCCAAACACTACGCCGTGCATAGCGGGCCTGAGCCGGAGCGGCACGGCTTCGACGCCCGTGCTTCCGAGAGAGATTTAAGGGAGACGTACCTGCCGGCCTTTCGCGCCACCATCATGGAGGCCCATGCGGCTTCGGTTATGTGCGCCTACAACCGGACGGACGGCGAGCCGTGCTGCGCGAACAAACGTCTGCTGACCGACATCTTGCGCGGAGAGTGGGGTTTCGCAGGCTACGTCGTCTCCGACTGCGGCGCAATCGATGACATTTACAAAGGTCATCACTTCGCCAACTCGGAAGCAGAAGCCTCCGCGCTGGCCGTCAAAGCGGGCACTGATCTGAGTTGCGGCGGCGAGTACAACTCTCTGGTCAAGGCCATTAAAGATGGTCTGATCGGCGAAGCCGAAATCGACACTGCGCTCCGGCGGCTGCTGACGGCGCGCTTCCGGCTCGGCATGTTCGACCCGCCGTCGCTTGTGCCTTACGCACGCATCCCGTTCTCCGAAAACGACTCGCCCGCGCACCGCGCGCTCGCGCTTCATGCGGCGCGTGAATCAATCGTGCTGTTGAAGAATGAACACAACACGCTGCCGCTCAAGCGAGACATCAAGACCATCGCCGTCATCGGGCCGAACGCGGACGCCGCCGAGGTGCTGCTCGGCAATTACAACGGTCAGCCGTCGAAGTCGGTGACACCGCTCGCAGGCATCGGGGCCAAAGTCTCGCCCGCGACGAAAGTCCTCTACGCGGCCGGCATGTATAAGCCGGGCGTGTTCGTCGAGCCGTTGGCCGCCGCGGCCATCACGCTGGGCGGTAGTGGCTCGCTGGCCGGTTTGCAGGGCGAGTATTTCAACAACAGGGAACTGAAGGGCGCGCCGGCCCTTGTCAGGACGGACGCGCAGGTGAATTTCGATTGGGGCGCGAGCAGTCCGGCCCCGCAAGTGTCGGCGGATAATTTTTCCGTCCGCTGGACGGGCAAGCTCGTCGCGCCCGAATCGGGCCAGTACCTGTTGGGCTTTGCGGGCAACGGTGGGGTGCGCTTATCTCTCGACGGCCAACCCCTCTTAGAGGATATGAGCAATCGCAGAACCCGCACGATCACCAAAGAGGTACAACTGGAGGCCGGTCGTTCGTATGATCTGCGCATCGAGTATCAAGAGAACGCAAATCAGTTCGCGGCGGCAAAGCTCGTCTGGTCTCCACCGAGCGCCGCCAAAAACTTGCGCGAAGATGCGCTGGCAAAAGCGCGGCAGGCAGACGTAGTTGTTATGGTCATGGGCATCACACCCGCAGTGGAAGGCGAGGAGATGGACGTGAACCTCGCAGGCTTTCGCGGCGGCGACCGCACGGACATCAATTTGCCGCAGGCGCAGGAAGATTTGATCAAAGAAGTCCACACGCTGGGCAAGCCCGTCGTGTTGGTGCTGCTGGGCGGCAGCGCGCTCGCCGTCAACTGGGCGGACGAGCATGTCGGGGCCATCATCGAAGCGTGGTATCCGGGCGAGGAGGGCGGCACTGCGCTCGCTGATGTCCTGTTCGGCGACTACAACCCGGCGGGGCGGCTGCCCGTCACCTTCTACAAGTCCGTGACGCAGTTGCCGCCGTTTGCAGACTACCGTATGCAAGGGCGCACCTATCGCTACTTCACCGGCGCGCCGCTCTATCCGTTCGGCTATGGCCTGAGCTATACAACCTTCGCATATTCGGGATTGAAGATAACGCCGGCCAGGATCGGGCCGCAACAGCAAGCAACGGTGCGCGTGACGATAACGAACACGGGTAAGCTGGCCGGCGATGAAGTCGTCCAGCTTTACATCACCGACCCGATCAGCAACGTCCAGCGCCCCTTGAAAGAGTTGAAAGATTTTCAGCGCGTCATGCTCGCGCCGGGCGCGCGCAAACAGATCGAATTTGTGCTCACGCCCGACAAGCTTTCATCGTTGGACGAGAACATGAAGCGCACGGTCGCGCCCGGTGCATACGACATCATGGTGGGGCCAAGCTCAGCTAAGTTCCAAACAGCGAAACTTGAAGTAGTCGCCAATTAAGCGCTCAGCCTCTGTCTCAGCACAGAGCCGCTTGCGCGAAACTGATCTATGCCTGAGATGCGCGCAATGGCTGATCGCTCATCGTTGCCTGCTCGTTGCTCCTAAGGTGTGATGAAGAATCATCGCCACTGCTCCTTACTGTGTCGCGTGTACGCCCTCCTATGCTGCGTCCTCGCGGGCAGCGCGCTCAACGTCTGCGCTCAGACTACGTCAGTACTGTCGCCGCGCCGCGTGATTGACGCCGATTACGCAAAGGTCAAAGGGCCGCACAATGAGTTCTTTCGGCAGGTGGTGGGTGCAGGCCGGGCGGCCGAAGGATTGCGCGCCGACTGGCAGCGCGACTTGGACGTGGTACACCGCGAGTGTGGCTTCAAGTACATACGCTTTCACGGTCTCTTGCAGGATGAACTGGGCGTTTACAGCGCAGACCGGCGCGGCCAGCCCGTCTATAACTTTCAATATGTGGACGCCCTCTTCGACGTCATCCTGCACACGGGGATGAAGCCCTTTGTCGAACTCGGCTTCATGCCGCGCGCGCTGGCGAGCGGCAACAAGACAGTCTTCTGGTGGCAGGGGAACATTACTCCGCCCAAAGACTACGACAAGTGGGCGCGATTCATTCAAGCTTTAGTCGCACACTGGACGGCGCGCTACGGCGCGAGTGAAGTGAGGCAGTGGTACTTCGAAGTCTGGAACGAACCCAATCTCGATCTGTTCTGGACGGGCGGCCAAGCTGAGTACTTCAAACTATTAGACGTGACGGCGCGGGCCATCAAAAGCGTGGCGGCGGACTATCGCGTCGGCGGGCCGGCGACGGCCGGGCGCGGCTGGATTGCGGAGACTATTAACTTTGCCACACGGCAGCACGTGCCGCTCGATTTCATCTCGACCCACGACTACGGCGTGCGCGGCATCGGGTTTGACGAGAGCGGCGTCCAGCAACTCTATCTCGACCCGTCGCCGGACGCGATCAGCGGCGGTGTGCGGCAGGTGCGCGCGCAGATCAATTCTTCCAGCCAGCCGCGGCTGCCGCTCCACTACACAGAGTGGAGCACTTCTTATTCGCCGCGCGATCCGGTGCACGATTCATACATCTCCGCCCCTTACATTCTGGCCAAGCTCAAAGGCGCGGAAGGCTACGCCGATTCAATGTCCTATTGGACGTTCACGGATATTTTCGAGGAGAACGGCCCCGTGCCGTCGCCGTTTCACGGCGGCTTCGGCTTGCTCAATTTTCAGGGCTTGCGCAAGCCGGCCTTCTACGCTTATCAATTCCTGAATCGGCTAGGCGACGTTGAACTCGCGGCGAGCGATGCTGATAGTTGGGCGTGTCGCAGTGAGCGCGGCGTGCAGGTGTTGTTCTGGAACTTTACGCCGCCGCAGACGAAAGAAAGCGATCAGGTTTTTTTCAAACGCGACCAACCGGCCAGAGACTTCGGGCCTGTACAAGTGCGACTCGCCGGTCTGCCGGCCGGTACTTATCAGTTGCATGTTTATCGCGTCGGCTATCAAGTCAATGATGTCTATACCGGTTATCTGCAACTCGGTGCGCCGCCGACGCTGACACGCGAACAGGTGCGCGCGTTGGCGGCGCAGAATGACGGGCGGCCCGTCAACACCGCCAGCGTGCGCCTGCGTGCTGGACAGAGTTTCAGCCGGGCTTTCCAGCTACGCGAAAACGATGTCTATTTGCTCACGCTGACCAAGTAGTATCTGCTGGCTCTGCTTGAGACGTGACCAATGTCTAAACGCGCAGTGCGCGGTGGACGCGCGGGGAGGTTTTAGCGGCATGTGGGCGGCACGGCAACAGTCTATGAGCAGCATGCCAATTGGCGTAGCGCGCGTGCTCGGCGTGCTGCTGTGCACGCTCATCTGCACGCCCGCCACCTACGCGCTCGGGCAAACGCGTTATGTTGAGTTCGCCGCGCTGCCCGGCTCGCTGCGCCTCGTGAGCGCCGGTGTGGCCGCGCCGATTCTGTTGGACTCGCAGGATTATCCCGGTGTGCTCCGCGCCGCACGCGATCTGCAAACAGATATTGGCCGGGTGACAAAGATTCAGCCGCACATCGTCACCGACGCACCGACTCAGGCGACCGATGTTGTGCTCGTGGGCACGCTCGACAAGAACCGGCGGATTGAAGAGTTGGTGCGCGCGGGCAAACTTGATGTGACAGCGATTCGCGGGCGTTGGGAATCCTTCATCATTGAAGTCGTGCCGCAGCCTTGGCCGGGCGTCGAGCGCGCGCTGGTCATCGTTGGCAGCGACAAACGCGGCACGATCTATGGCTGCTACGATCTGTCCGAGCAGAGCGGCGTGTCGCCGTGGTATTGGTGGGCCGATGTGCCGGTCGCGCGGCACGCGCAACTCTTCGTCCGTGCGGGTCGCTACGTGCAGGGCGCGCCGGCCGTCAAGTATCGCGGCATCTTCCTCAACGACGAAGCGCCCGCACTAACGGGGTGGGTGCACGAAAAGTTCGGCAACTATAATCATCAGTTCTACGCGAAGGTCTTCGAACTGCTGCTGCGCTTGAAGGCGAACTATCTCTGGCCGGCGATGTGGGGCAACGCTTTCAATGATGACGACGCGCTGAATCCAAAGCTCGCGGACGAGTACGGCATCGTCATGGGTACATCGCACCACGAGCCGATGCTACGCGCGCAGCAGGAGTGGAAACGCTACGGGCGGGGGGCGTGGGATTATGCCACGAACGGCGAGGTGCTCCGCGCGTTCTGGACTGAAGGTATCCGGCGCAATCGCGGCTACGAGAGCATCGTCACCTTAGGGATGCGCGGCGACGGCGACCTGCCGATGTCGGCCGAGGCCAATGTCGCACTGCTGGAACGGATCGTCTCTGATCAACGCCACATTCTGGCCGAGAATTACACGCCCCGTCTGTCCAATGTCCCGCAGCTCTGGGCACTATATAAAGAGGTGCAGGAGTACTATGAGCGTGGGATGCGCGTGCCCGACGACGTGACCCTGCTGTGGTGCGATGACAACTGGGGCAACATCCGTCGGTTGCCGACGACGGATGAACAGCACCGTGCTGGTGGCGCAGGTATCTATTACCACTTCGACTACGTCGGCGGCCCGCGCTCATATAAGTGGCTCAACACTATTCCGATCACAAAGATTTGGGAGCAGATGCATTTGGCTTATGCGCATGGCGCGACGCGCATCTGGATCGTAAACGTGGGCGACCTCAAGCCGTTGGAGTTCCCCATCGAGTTTTTCCTCAACTACGCTTGGGCCCCTGACGCGTGGCCCGCAGAACGCTTGGCCGATTTCACGCGCCTGTGGGCCGCGCGCGAGTTCGGGCCGGAACATGCGGCGGCGATTGCAGAGATCATCGCCAAGTACACGAAGTACAATGGCTGGCGCAAACCGGAGTTGCTGGAAGCCAACACGTACAGTTTGGTGAACTATCGCGAAGCGGAGACGGTCGCAGCCGATTATCAACGCCTCGCTGAGCAAGCCGAGCACATCTATCAGGCGTTGCCTGTAGCGAAGAGAGACGCGTTCTTCCAACTCGTGCTCTATCCGGTCAAAGCCTGCGCCGTCGTCAACGAGTTGTATGTCACCGTCGGCAAAAACCGTCTGTATGCAGTGCAGGGGCGTGCGGCGACTAACGACTTGGCCACCCATGCGCGCGCGCTGTTTCGCGCAGATGAAGAGTTGGCTCGTTACTACAACGAGATGGTGGCGGGCGGGAAATGGCAGCACATGATGGATCAGACCCACATCGGGTACACCTACTGGAATCAACCCGTGCGCAACGCGATGCCCGCCGTGCAGGAGATACAGTTGCCGTCGGCGAGTGAGATGGGCGTTGCCGTCGAGGGGGCCGAGGCGAGTTGGCCCGAAGGGCCGGGCGAACCGACCCTGCCGCCGCTCAACATTTACGATCAGCAACCGCGCTACTTTGAAATCTTCAACCGCGGCCGGACACCGTTTATCTACACCATTGAAACCAGTGCACCGTGGCTGCACGTGAGTCTGGCGCATGGCATGGTGACGCGCGAACTGCGCATCTTGGTCAGTGCCGAGTGGAGCGCCGCGCCGGCAGGCACTAGCCGCGGCACGATTACGATCACGGGGCCGCACGGCCGAAAGTTAGTGCTGACCGTGCCGGTCGTGAACCCTGCGTCGCCGCGGCCCGAACAGGTCGAAGGTTTTGTCGAGACCGATGGCTACGTGGCAATGGAAGCCGAACATTTTACGCGCGCCGTTGCGCCCGCGAGGATGCAATGGCAGCTCATCCCGGACTTCGGGCGCACGCTCGCAGGCATAACGCCATTCCCCGTCACGGCGCAAAGCCGGAGTCCATCAGCCGACGGCATGCGGCTCGAATATCAGATGTATCTATTTCGCGCTGGCCCAGTCAGCGTGGAAACATACTTCGCGCCGACGCAGAAATTTTTACCGGGCGAAGGCTTCCGCTACGCCATCTCGTTTGACGACGAGACGCCGCAAGTCGTCAACGTGCATGCGGGCTACTCGCAGGCCGAGTGGGAGCGTTCCGTCAAAGACGGCGTCCGCATCATGACCTCAAAGCATGTGCTGGCGCAGCCCGGCGCGCATGTGCTCAAGTTCTGGGTCATCGATCCGGCGTTGGTCGTTGAGAAGCTGTTGGTGCACGCCGGTGGTGTGCGCCCGAGCTATCTCGGCCCGCCGGAGAGTTTTCGGCGCAGTCGCGGCCAAGCGGAAAAAGTGCCTGTACGTGTCCAACCAAAATAAGTCAAGAATGAAAGTTGAACAATGATGCTTGCAACTAAAGTTCTGCGCGCGTTGGTCGCCTGTAGCTTGCTCATATGGCCGACGGGCAGCGTCTGTCTGGCACAAACGCTCCGCGCGCCGGCTGACAAACTGGGGATACTGGTCGGGACAGCCGTCAATCCCACTCTGTTTGCCGAAGCCCCATACGCCGAGACGCTTGTGCGCGAGTTCAATATGATTGAGCCGGAGAACGTGATGAAGTGGGGGACTGTCCGGCCCAATCGCGCCACGTTTAACTTCAAGCCGGGCGATCAGGTAGTGGCCTTTGCGCAGGCACATGGGATGAAGGTGCGCGGGCACTGCCTGCTGTGGAGCGAGTACAACCCGGCGTGGCTCGCGCAGGGGCGCTTCACGCCCGCCCAGATGTCGGAGCTACTACGCGCGCACATCACGACGGTGATGCGGCACTACGCGGGCCAAGTCTTCGCGTGGGACGTGGTCAACGAGGTGTTTCTGGCCGATGGTCGCATCGAATCTTCGATCTGGTACGACAAACCCGGCATCGGCTTCAAGGGACAGGGCACGGCCTATGTCGAACAGGCTTTTCGTTGGGCGCGTGCGGCCGACCCGAACGCTTTGCTGTTCTACAACGATTACGACACCGAAGGATTGAACCCGAAGTCGGACGCTGTCTATGCGATGGTGAAAGATTTCAAGCGGCGCGGCGTGCCCATTGACGGCGTCGGTTTGCAGATGCACATCTTCAACCTGAACACCAAAGAGATCACAGACCTCGAAGCCAACATCGCCCGCCTGACGGCTTTGGGCTTGCAGGTACACATCACGGAGATGGATGTCGGTCTGCCGCTAACCAAAGCAGGACAGATCAAAGAGCAGGCGGACTTGCAACGGCAGGCTGACATCTATCGTTTTGTCGCGCAGGCCTGCCTCCAACAACGCGGCTGTACTGCCCTCCAAACTTGGGGCTTCACCGACAAGTACACGTGGGTGCCCGGCTACACCAAAGGAGCCAAGGGTGCACCGCTGCTCTTCGACCAGACTTATGTGCCGAAGCCGGCTTACAAAACTTTATTAGGCGTACTGCAACAACGGGCGCGCTAGGCCGAATTGGATGTTGCAAGCAACTTAGTTGTGCGCAAGATTCTTCTTGCTCAAGGTTTGCCACGGCCGTATAAGCTTTGGGTATGTACTAACTAACAACTCCCGGAGCGGCGGTGCGGTTTCGCCGTGCGGCAGCGGATGCCAACGGCAGGAAGGTGGCAAGCGATGAAGTTCATGTCTAAGCTGGTGCTTCAGGGCGCGGCGGTGCTCGCCCTTGCGGCGGCGCTTCCTCCGTTGTGCGCGGGGCAATCAAACAGCAACGGGCCGAGGGGCTTGCGCAGCGACCCCACATCGCGCGAGTTACAACGCCAGTTAGAGCACGACCTCCTCCTCAAGGAACTACAAGAGATGGCCGCCCACCGCCGCGCCACGCGGTCGAACTCAGGGCTGGGCTTCGCACAGATCAGCGAAGACTTCATGCGCCTTCAGGTGGCCGACAATGGCTTGGCGCAAGCTGTGGCGACGGGCGGCGCGCTCGACCTCAAGTTCGTCGCGCAGTCCGTCGCAGAGATCAAGAAGCGCGCCGCTCGGCTCAAGACCAATTTGGCGCTGCCGGAGCCTGCGCCGAATGTCCAGCGCCCTATGGCAGTAGTCGGAGCGGAGCCGGGGCAACTGAAGGCGGCGCTTGCGACGCTGGATGAGTTGGTGCTTAGTTTCGTGAGCAACCCCGGCTTTCAAAACGCCAGCGTCGTTGACGCCGAGTCGGCAGGCAAAGCGCGGCTTGACCTAGAAGCGATCATCGAGTTGAGCGGCCGCGTGAAGAAGAGCAGCGAACAGTTGCAGAAGACCGCGCAGACATCTCGCTGCGCCGGCGCGCGGCTTTGCCTATAGCGACTAATGACACAAGGGTGAACAGACCGGCCGAGCGGTGGTGTCAAATATTATTTCAAACCCACCACAACCCTCTTGGCCCAAGACCATTTCAATCTGCCGCGCGCGCTACACACCGGACAAAAATAATGGGCCCAACTGTCTCGACTATCTTGCGCGCGGGTCGTTAGCTTCTGCGTGATATACTTTTGCCTCTAAATCCAACCTCTGTATATTTAGTTGCGGACCTGAATTAAAGATTATCAAGCGACCTAGTGAAGGCACACAGCGATGCGCAAGCTCAGAGGCCTCAGATGGTGGATGATGGGCCTGATCATGCTCGGCTCGATCATCAACTACCTGACCCGCAGCACGTTGGCGGTGGCCGCCCCCACCGTGCTCCAAGACTTGCACATCACTTCGCAGGAATACTCTTGGATCGTCGGAACCTTCCAGGGCGCGATCATGCTACAGCCCATCTGCGGCTATGTGCTGGACGTGATCGGTCTGAAAAAAGGTTTCGCCATCTTTGCCATCGCGTGGTCGCTGGTGAACATGGCGCACAGCTTGGCGCACAGTTGGCAGGCGTTGGCCGGACTCCGCGGCCTGTTGGGGTTGAGTGAAGGCTCGGCCAACCCGGCCGGGATGAAGGCGACCGCCGAGTGGTTTCCGGCTCAGGAGCGAGGACTGGCCGGCGGCATCTACAACATCGGGGCTTCGGTCGGCTCGATGGTCGCGCCGCCGCTCGTGGTCTGGGCCATCTTGACTTACAACTGGCAGACGGCGTTCGTTATCACCGGCGCGCTTGGCCTGATCTGGGTCGTGCTGTGGCTACTGCTCTATCAAGCACCTGACAGGCACGGCGCGCTCTCGACTGAGGAGCGGGCCTACATCGCTGCGGGGCAGGAGAAGTTTTTGCAGGGCGACGGGACGCGCCCATCCGTCGCGCACATTCTCCGTCAGCGCAACTTCTGGGGGATTGCCCTACCGCGCTTTCTCGCCGATCCGACCTGGGGCACACTCACCTTCTGGCTGCCGTTGTACCTGAGCAGCGTGCGGCACATGGAGTTGAAACAGATCGCGCTGTTCGCGTGGCTGCCATTCCTCGCCGCCGATTTCGGCTGCGTCTTCGGCGGACTGGTCAGCATGGCCCTACAAAGGTACGGCGGCGTCAGCCTGATCAACGCGCGCCGCTCAGCCTTCACGCTGGGCGCTTGCCTGATGTCGGGCGTAGCGTTCGTGGGCTTCGTGGACAGCCCTTATGCCGCGATTGCCCTGCTCAGTCTGGCCGGTTTCGCGCACCAGACTTTATCAGTCACGGTGATCACGATGGCGTCCGATCTCTTCAAGAAGAGCGAGGTCGCCACCGCGGCCGGAATGGCCGGCACGTTCGGCAACGGGGGACTACTCATCTTCTCCCTGCTGATCGGGTCGCTGGTGGCCCGGCTTGGCTACACGCCGTTCTTCATCTGCCTCGCCGTGCTCGACCTCGTCGGCGCGGTCGTGCTCTGGACAGTGGTGAGCGAGCGCGAACGTCGAGCACAGGGTGCACACGCGGCAGCCAGTGCAACCTGAACGTCTGCCAGCGACGCACTTGTTTCAGTCTTTAGTTGGAGCAGTATGTCAGAGACGACTCCAAGCATCCGCAACCCCATCCTGCCGGGCTTCAATCCCGACCCTTCCATTGTTCGCGTCGGCGACGACTATTACATCGCTACCTCGACCTTCGAATGGTATCCGGGCATCCAGATACATCATTCGCGCGACCTCATCCATTGGCGTCTGCTCGCGCGCCCGCTCACGCGTGCGAGCCAACTCAACATGCTTGGCGACCCGGACTCGTGCGGCATCTGGGCCCCTTGCCTCACGTATGCTGATGGTCTGTTCTATCTGATCTACACCGATGTCAAACGTTACGGGCGCACGACGCAAGCGGGCAGCGCGGGCGCGTCGCTCAGGGACACGCACAATTATCTCGTAACCAGTCCGCGCATTGATGGCGAGTGGTCAGACCCCGTTTACTTAAATAGCAGCGGCTTCGATCCGTCGCTGTTTCATGATACAGACGGGCGGAAGTATCTCGTCAACATGCTCTGGGATCATAGGCCAAGTCACAATCGCTTCGCCGGGATCGACTTGCAGGAATACTCCGCTTCTGAGCGCAAGCTTATCGGGCAACGGCAACTGATCTTTCAGGGCACGGCATTGGGCTTCACCGAAGGCCCGCACCTCTATCGGCGCGGCGGTTACTACTATCTGCTCACGGCGGAGGGCGGCACGGGCTGGGGGCACGCCGTCACGCTGGCGCGCGCGCATGATTTGATTGGGCCTTATGAGCTGCACCCCGATGTGTACATTCTGACCGCACGCCAGCGCCCGGACATCAAACTGCAACGCGCCGGGCATGCCGATCTGGTCGAGACGCAAAACGGGGAGACGTACATGGTTCACCTCTGTGGTCGCCCTCTTCGAAACCGTGGGCGTTGCACGCTTGGGCGCGAGACGGCCATCCAGCCGATGCGCTGGTCAGCGGATGGCTGGTTGCGGACGACGGACGGTCAAGGGCTACCCTACTCCGAAGTCGCCGCGCCAAACTTGCCCGTTCATACTTTCCCTGCCGCGCCCATACGCGAAGACTTCAATAGCCCGCAATTGCCGTTGGCCTTTCAATGGTTGCGTACGCCTTGGCCCGAAGAACTCTTCAGTCTGACGGCACGCCCCGGCCACTTGCGTCTCTACGGCCGCGAAACGATAGGCAGCCTGTTTCGGCAAGCTCTGGTCGCGCGGCGACAGCAGGCGCACTGCTATAGCGCCGCCACCTCGGTTGACTTCGAGCCGGCACACTTTCAGCAGATGGCCGGTCTCGTCTGCTACTACAACGGCAGCAAGTTTCATTACCTCTACATCTCGCACGATGAGACGCTGGGCAAGCACCTGCGGGTCATGTCGAGTCTCCCCGATCAGTTGCAATCGGACAACTTCACACCACCAATCGCCATTGCCAGCGGTGTGCCCGTGCATCTGCGGGTTGAGGTTGACTACGAGCGCCTCCATTTCGCGTACCGCGTGGGCGACGGCGACTGGCGCTGGCTGCCCGGACAGTTCGACGCCAGCATCCTGTCCGATGAGGCCGCGCCACCCGGCACGCCTAATTTCACAGGTGCTTTTGTCGGCATGTGTTGTCAGGATTTGGCCGGCACGGGCCGGCCGGCCGATTTTGATTACTTCGATTACCGCGAGCGTAGCTTTCGCCCCAACCCGTTCGTTGCTGCTGACCTGTAGGTTCAGGTCAGCACCGCCTACGGTAGCGGGCGGGTGTGTGACGAGAAACCCGCCCGCTTCCCTCAGTTCTCTAACGCGCGCAAGCCCGCTTCAAGCACGCGCACGATCCGATCAACGTCATAGACGCTGCCGCGCCAAGGCCCGCCGCTCGCGTTCTGCAAGGCGGCCCAAAGCCGCGTGTCCGCAGGCAGAGCAGGGTCTGCCTGTAAATCCGGGCGCGCGGCGCGCTGCGCCAGTTCGGCATCAGCCGGTGCATATTCACCAGCGGCAAGTGCGCGCACCAGATCGATACTACCTGCCAACCTGTTCGTGTCGATCACGATGCGGATCAGATCGCCGTCACGCACGCGCCCTAGGGGGCCGCCGGAGAGCGCCTCCGGGCCGACGTGCCCGATGCAGGGGCCGCTGGAGACACCGGAGAAACGTGCGTCCGTGATGAGTGCGACCGAGTTCGCGTAGGGCATATACTTGAGCGCCGCGGTGATCTGATAGACCTCTTCCATCCCAGCGCCGAGGGGCCCGCGACAGATGAGCACGATCACCTCGCCGGGTTTAATTTG
Organism: Pyrinomonadaceae bacterium; assembly: GCA_045807745.1. GTDB lineage: Bacteria > Acidobacteriota > Blastocatellia > Pyrinomonadales > Pyrinomonadaceae > QHXQ01. Next base: position 131,511 of record JBJMGT010000014.1, on the reverse strand, counting down.
ATCAGCGCCCCGGCTCTTGATGGCGGCGATGGTTGCGCGCTCGGTGGTGAAGACGCGCGCCGGCCCTGTCAAGCGATAGACACCGTCCGCACCGATCATGGTGCGGTCGATGGCCGTGCTCTTGATGATCGCACCCTCTGGGGCTAGGTTGCCTTTGATGTAAGTAATCGTGCTCGTGAGTCCGCGTGCGTGCGCCCGCGCAGGCGGCATGATCACATCGTCGGGGTCTATGCTGTCCGCTTCCGCCAGACGCGCGCGGAATATCCGCCGCCGTTCAGACGCTGCCCAGTCGTCTAACATCTCATCAACAGTTTTGCCGATAGCCGTTAACGCTCGACCGTCTAGCACACCCAACTGCCGCAGGTGCAACATCACTTCCGGCACGCCGCCCGCGAGAAAGACGCGCACGGTCGGATGCGGCCCGTTCGGCAGCGCATCGACGAGGCGCGGCACGCGCCGGTTGACCGTGATCCAGTCTTCGATGGTCGGCGGCTCCAGCCCGGCGGCGTGCGCTATTGCCGGCACGTGTAGCAACAGGTTCGTTGATCCGCCGACAGCGGCGTGGACAGCCATCGCATTGCGGATAGACACGTCGGTGACAAGGTCTCGCGCCGTGAGACCGAGTTCTTTCTGGCGCAGGACGGCACGCGCAGACCTGCGCGCCGCGTCGAGCCAGACGGGCTGACCCGAAGGCGCGAGCGCGCTATGCGGGACGGAGAGACCGAGTGCTTCGGAGACGACCTGCGCAGTGGCCGCCGTCCCTAAGAACTGGCAGCCGCCGCCCGGCGAGGCGCAGGCTCGGCAGCCGATCTCTGCGGCCTCTGCAAGCGTGATCTGTCGGTTAGCGAAGCGCGCGCCGATGGTCTGCGCCTTACCGGCGTCTTCACCATCGCTCGCCGGCAGAGTCACACCGCCGGGCACGAGTACGGCCGGACGGTCGGGCACACCGGCGAGCGCCATCAACATGGCCGGCAGTCCCTTATCACAAGTAGCCACGCCGATGACGGCCTGGCGCGTGGGTAATGATCTGATCAGACGGCGTAGCACTATCGCCGCGTCGTTGCGGTAAGGCAGGCTGTCAAACATGCCTGTTGTGCCTTGCGTCCGACCATCGCAAGGGTCTGTGCAGTAACCCGCGAAAGGGATACAACCCTGCTGCCGTAGCTCTTCGGCGGCGGCCTGCATCAACAGTCCAACCTCGTAGTGCCCCGTATGATAGCCGAGCGCCAAGGGCTTACCGTCGGGCAAGCGGATGCCGCCCTGCGTGCTAAGGATGAGTATTTCGGGGCGGCGCAACTCCGCAGGGTTCCAGCCCATCCCGACATCCTGCGTCCAGCCGAAGAGGTCACCGCTCGGGCGGTCAAGCAAGTCGTCCGGCGCGACCGGTAGTTGTCCAGTCGGCCCTGGCGCAGAAGTCACGACCCGGTAGACATTCTCCGCGCGGGAGTCGAAAACATTTTCAGGATTCGGCTCTCGCCCATCTCCAGATACTCCCGCCATAGGGTGTCACCTCCTCTGCTAAATCTCGCCGCCGGGCTTCGCTGACACAAAATTTCTTGTCCCCCGGTCGGGAACTCGCGCGCGTAAGCCCAATAGTCCGGGGCGTAAGGTACACCCACACTTTTCAGCGGGAGGCAAGCGAAATCAATCATGCCAGCGCGCAAACGCCCGACGTGGATTCTTCTACCGGACAGAAGCTGTATAGCCCGGCGGCAAGCCGAGTCGGTCAGCGAGTGCTCTAAGCTTTGATAAGCACTGCGGATTGATTCCCGCCTGCTCTTAGCTGCCCCTTAATATAACGACTGGCGAACGCGAGGAACACGGGCCAGTTCGGCCCCGTCGTGTGCCCGCCGCTGTGTTGGCGGAACGCGATGTCGCCCGCAATCAAAGAAGTCTCCAGCGGCGGAAACTCGGTCGTCCCCAAGTCCTTCCGGCCTAAGAGCCTGTAGACCGGTCCGGCTGCGACTGCGGCCATAAACATGCCACGGGCATCAACCCAACCCCCTTCCACCTTGGGCGAGCCGACGCTGATAAAGACCGGGCGCGGGGCGCAGAGCGCGATCAGTTCGTGTGCATCCACGGGCAGGTCGTTCGGGGTCAGCGGCCCGGCGTACTTGAGAAAGTTGCCGGCCATCCAATGGTACTCGCCCGACCCGGCGACGTTTTCCACCAACTCGCCGAAGTTGCGTCGATGCAGCTTCGCGCCGCCCTCGCCTGATGAACCGACGAAGGCGATGCGGAAACGCTGGTCATAGGCCATCGCGACGACGGTCGCCTTGCCGTAGCGCGAGAGGCCCTCAAGCCCGACCTGTTTGGCGTCCACAGCCTTGTCGGTCTCGAAATAATCCAGTGCGCGGCTCGCACCCCAAGCCCACGCGCGCAACGCGCCCCAGTCGTCGGGTTTACGCGGCTGCCCCTTGTTGCACAGTCCGATGATGCCCTGCGTTAGCCCCGCGCCGTTATCGGCTTGCACGCTCGTCGGGATGATGACGGCGTAGCCCCAACCCTTGGCGAGCACTTGTTGTTGCCAAGTTGGCCCAGTCGCGACGGGCGCACCCGGCGGAGGCGCGGGCGGGCGGAAGCCCGGCGGGAAGACGAAGCCGAACTCCATGATCACGGGCACGGGGCCGCGCGCGTCGGCCGGTGTGGTCAGCGTCAATTGTATGTCAACGCTCACGAGTGGGTACGACGAGTTGTCAACATGGCCCACGAGCTTCTTAGTGACGACCGGCACAGCGCCGTTCATCTCTTTTGTCGTGGCCGTCACTGCCCACTTCACTTTGGGTGTGACCTTGGGGACGCGCCCGTAGATTTCCCTGTCGAAGTCCTCCACGATTTCGGGTCGCCGCTTCGTCCACCAATCCTTGGCCGTCGTGACCTTGCGCCCGTTCTGCAACACGAGCGGGTCGGGCAGGTGCGGATAGGGGTTCGCTTTCGCCTCGTCGTAGTTGGCAGCGTTCGGCGCTTGCGGGTTGTTGCCATTCGCGCCCGGTCGGAGCGAGGTGATGTGCAGCAACTCCATCAGCCGCTGGTGATCCTGCTCCGCGGTCAGCACCACCGGCGGCGGATTGGTCGCTTGCCCGAAGACCGTAACATCGGTTGCTGTCGGCAACATTACGCACAGTGCTAAGACGAAAAGTGCTCGGGCCATAGCTCCTCCATAGACGCCGGACCGGCAAGATTATTTCGTCCGTGAAACTCTGTAGCGGCCCGCCCGAATACGCGCTTCATTAGTCAACCGGATAAACGGAGTGGAGCGTCAGTTAGGCCGGAAGTTATACAATATGTCTGCAACTTAGCGAAGGCAGATGACCTAAAGAAATCATTGTTCGGTAGAGCGGAAATAAAGTGTATGTGACAGCAAGGCGAAGCTGTAATAACTCCCTGTGCTTTCCGGCAAGGGAGCGGGAAAGTTCTTGACAGGCATCTGGTCTGAGTAATAGAAACCCTTTCGCCAGGGCCTGCAACAAAGTGGCGCTGGTACATCTCTATTAAGCCGCTGTCGCGCTATGTGCACTTCGACCACGCGCATGGGTCGTGTGGGCCTGAAACGGTTTGGCGTTTCCGTTCAACGGGCGGGCAGCCTAGCTTGGGATGGTTATTCTTAACAGCCTGCCTATTTTGTGCGAACAGAAATGATGAGAAAGAAAATTTACCGGCTCGTCGTCGCAACCGTCCTCTTGTGCAGCCTGTACCCGCCGGGCATGACCGCGCAGACTGGCGACCCGTCGCCGGCCCTCCTGCGCATCAACGAACTAGAGTACCTTGAGATGCCGGGTCTCAACGTGATGCTCGCGCACGACTATTACCCGGAGAGTCATCAGGGCGGCGTCGGGATAATTCAAAACGGACTGCGCGTGGCGACCAACGGCGACCTGCGGCTGGAGCCGACGCCGGGCCAGTGGCAGCCCGTGCCGAAGGTCGGCAAGCGGATGGTTGATCGCGCGCGCCAAGAGGTCAGCGTGCGCATGGAGTATCCCGACCCGGAGAAGAACCGGCGCGGCTTCAACCCCATCGAATACCCTGATCTCAACCTCAGTTACACGGTCAAGATCAAGCCCGCGGGCCAGTCGTTCAGAATCATCGTTGACCTTGACCGCTCGCTGCCCGCCGAGTGGGTCGGCCGTGTCGGCTTCAACTTCGAGCTGTTCCCCGGCCTACTCTTCGGCAAGTCCTATTATATGGACAGTCAGGCCGGCATCTTCCCGCGACAGGCGAACGGCCCCGACTATCGCGACCCGGACGGCGCAGATCAGATCGAGCCGTTGGCGGTCGGCAAGCGGCTAACGGTCGCGCCGGAGACTGAGCGGCAGACGATGGTCATCGAAAGTGTGCGGGGCGACGCGCTCCAACTCATCGACGGGCGCGCGCGCCACACGAATGGCTGGTTCGTCGTCAGGTCTCTCGTCCCGCAGGGCGCAGCGGCGGGCGCAATCGAATGGCTAGTCTCGCCGCACGCCATACCGGGCTGGAAGTACGAGCCGATAGTCCAAGTCTCGCAGGTGGGTTACCAACCGAAGCAGCAGAAGGTCGCTATCATCGAGACCGACCCGACGGACGAGCGCAGACCGCCCGCGACGCTACTGCGCGTCTCCGAGCGTGGCGGCTTAGAGAAAATGCTCGAAGCGCGTCCGCGCGATTGGGGCAAGTTCCTGCGTTATCACTACTATCAGTTCGACTTCACATCGGTTGCGCGGCTGGGCATGTACGTCGTCCGCTATGGCGACTATCAGACCGAGCCTTTTCAGATCGGCCCCGAAGTTTACAAGCGCCACGTGTGGCAGCCCACGCTCGAATATTTCCTGCCCGTCCAGATGTGCCACATGCGCATCAACGACCGCTACCGCGTCTGGCACGGCGCATGTCATCTGGACGACGCGCTGATGGCCCGCATCAACTACAACCATTTCGACGGTTACATACAAGGCTCATCAACGCTGACGAAGTACCAGAGCGGCGAACACGTCACGGGCCTTGACCGGGGCGGCTGGCACGATGCGGGCGATTATGATCTGCGCGTTGAGTCGCAGTCGGAGACGATTCATGGCTTGGCGCTCGCCTACGAAACGTTCAAGGTGGACTACGACAACACGACGATTGATCAGCAGCATCGCGTCGTCGAGATTCACAGGCCCGACGGCAAGCCGGACATCTTGCAACAGATCGAGCACGGCGCGCTCTCTCTCGTCGGCGGATACAGATCGCTCGGCCGGCTCTACCGCGGCATCATCGAGCCGACCAACCGGCAGTACACGCACCTCGGCGACGCGGTGAACATCACGGACAACCAAGTCTTCGCTGCCACAAGAATGAAGGGCGAAGTCCCGCCGACGGGCCTGCCCGGCGCGCCCGACGACCGGCTGGTCTTTACGGAAGAGAACCCTGCGCGCGAGTTGCACGTAGCGGCGGGCCTCGCGGCGGGCGCGCGGGCGCTAAAGGATTTCAACCCCGCGCTGTCACGTGAATGTTTACAGATCGCGCAGGAGCTTTGGGCGCGCACGAGAGAGAAAGATCACTTGCAGCGTGTAGAGCCAGCGGTCGAGTTGCTGCTGACCACACGCGATAAAAAGTATGCGGACTTTCTCGTGAGCATGGGCGGTGAGATCAGTCAGCACATCGACAGAACCGGATGGCTCGTCGGGCGGACGCTGCCTTTGATCAACGATCAGCATTATAGAGATTCGATCAGAGCGGCGGTCGAGGCTTACCGCGCCGTGATTGACGAGCGCGGCAAGAAGACCCCTTACGGCGTCCCTTACGAGCCGGACATCTGGGGCGCGGGTTGGGGCATACAGCGCTTCGGCTTCGAGCAATACTTCTTACACGCGGCCTTTCCCGACATCTTCCCGACGGACTACATGCTCCACGCGCTCAACTTCGTGCTGGGCTGTCACCCCGGCTCGAACACCTCGTCGTTTGCGTCGGGTGTCGGTGCGCGCTCGCTCACAACGGCTTACGGTGCGAACCGTGCGGACTGGTCTTACATCCCCGGCGGCATAGGCTCCGGGACGGCGCTCATCAGGCCGGACTATCCAGAGTTACTCGTGTGGCCTTTCCTCTGGCAGCAGACCGAGTACGTCATTGGCGGTGGGACGACCGATTATCTCTTCTTAGTTTTGGCCGCCGATCATTTGCCGAACGACTGAACGGCGCGCACGTTCACGCGCCGGAAGGGATCGGCTCTCAAAGGTGTGTTGATGAACCGCAGAAAATTTCTCACGGGACTGGCCCTGCTCGGCGCGTCGACGCGCATGAGTGCCGGCGCGACTGTCGCGTCCGACCTTAACGCGCACAACATCCCGCGCTGGCGCGGCTTCAACCTGCAAGCCATGATCGCGCCGCCGGGCGGCCCCTACGACGAGTTCGACTTCGCCACGATGGCCGCGTGGGGCTTCGACTTCACGCGCCTGCCGCTCTCCTACTGGACGTGGGGCAGCCGCGACGACTGGTCTGTGATCCGTGAAGAGCCACTAAGACACATCGACCGCGCCATCGAGCTGGGTCGCCAGTACGGGATGCACATCAACCTCAGCTTCCACCGCGCCCCCGGCTACTGCATCAACGAGCGCAATCTCGAACCCGCAGACCTCTTCACGGGGCCACCCGCCGAGCAGGCGCGTGCTCTGCGCGCCGCCGTCTTTCACTGGCAGGCTTACGCGCGGCGTTACAAGGGCATCCCGAATCGGCGCCTGAGCTTCGATCTCGTCAACGAGCCGCCGAAGATGAAGACGCCGGATCGCAGTCTGGAAGATCGTTACGTCGAGATCGCCCGTGCGCTCGTCGCCGGGATACGCGAGATCGATCCCGATCGTTTGATCTTCGCCGACGGGCTGGACATCGGCCAGAAGCCGGTCATGGGATTAGTGAAGCTGAATCTGGTGCAGAGCACGCGCGGCTATCTGCCCAAAGCTGTCAGCCACTACACCGCGACGTGGGTGCCGAAGGACGAGTTTGAGACGTTCAAGCCGCCGACGTGGCCGCTCCGCGACGACCTCGGACAGATTTGGGATCGTGCGCGGCTCAAGCGGGAACTGATCGAAACGTACCGGCCATTGTTGCAGAAGCGCGTGCGCGTGCACGTCGGCGAGTGGGGCTGCTTCAACAAGACGCCACATGCGGTGGCGCTGGCGTGGATGGAAGACTGCCTCGCGCTCTGGAAAGAGGCGGGCTGGGGCAACGCCCTTTGGAATCTGCGCGGCTCCTTCGGCGTGCTCGACAGCGGGCGCGAGGACGTGCGCTACGAAGACTTCAAAGGGCACAAGCTGGACAGGCGCATGCTTGAACTGCTCAGGAGCTATTGATGAGAGTCGCACCAACGGCCGTCCTACCTTCGAGCCGCATGCGTCGCGCGTGTGCGCCGCTGCTGCGTCGGCTGATAGTTCTGGCTGCGGTGATCTGTTTAGTGTGCACGCATGGCACGCCGGCCGGCAACACACAGACGCCCTCGTCCGGCTCTTACGTTTACGCCCCGGCCAGCAAGGCGACATACCTGAGACTCGCGGCCGAGACGGAGGCGACGCTGCGCAGAGATGTGCTGGGCGTCTGGTTCCCGCGCACCGTTGACCGAGAGCACGGCGGCTTCCGCGCCAACTTCACGCGCGCGTGGGAGCCTGCGCCGAGCGAAGGGAAGTTCTCCGTCTTTCAAGGGCGGATGACGTGGGTCGCGGCGCAGGTGACGTTGCGCCGTCCAGACTTGAAAGAACAGTTCCTCCCCTTCGTGCGCCACGGCGTGGACTACTTGCGTGATGTCATGTGGGATAACCGCTACGGTGGTTTCTACTGGGGCTTGGACGACGCGGGGCGCGTGACGAAGGAGTTCGGCGACGGCAAGCACCTCTATGGGATGAGCTTCTGTCTCTACGGGGTGGCGGCCGCGTACCGTGCGACGAAAGACCCGCGGGCGTTGGCCCTCGCCGCGTCGGCCTTCCGCTGGATGGACGATCACGCGCACGACGCGCACGACGGCGGCTACTTTGAATGGCTGACGCGCGAGGGTCGCGTCGTGCACGCCGACGCACGTGCAGGACGAATTGCGGAAGTGCCGCGCGCCGGCTTCCCCGTCGGCTACAAGTCGATGAACACGCACATCCACCTGCTCGAAGCCTTCACGCAACTCTACGAAGTCTGGCCGGACGTGCGCTTGCGCCGCCGCCTTGCAGAGTTGCTCGCCATCGTGCGCGACAAAATCTGCGTCGAGCCGGGCGCAATGAACCTCTACTTCACGAACGACTGGCGCGCTATCCCCGACCACGACTCCTACGGACACGACGTGGAGACCGCTTACCTCATGCTCGAAACGGAGGCAGCTTTAGGTCACGCGCACGCGCCGCGCACCGAGCACATGGCGCGACTGCTCGTCGATCACGCCCTCGCCTACGGCTGGGACGACACCTACGGTGGCTTCTATCGCGAAGGCACGGCCGCGGGCCGGCCCGAAGATTTACGTAAGGAATGGTGGGCGCAGGTTGAAGGTCTCAACGCGCTACTGCTGATGCACGAACGGTACGGGCAGCAGACGGATGCGTACTTCAAAGCCTTCCAGCGGCAATGGCAGTTCATCAAGGAGCGGCAGGTGGACGCCGAAGACCGCGGCCTCTACGACACGGTCGAGCGCGACGGCACGCCGACCGAACACGTCAAGGCGCGCATGTGGAAGGCCGCCTATCACGACGGCCGCGCGCTGATGAACGTCGCCGAGCGGCTGCGCAAGCTGGCCGAGCGCGCGCCCCGTTAAGCGGACCAGTGATTCAATCGCAACGGTTCATTCTTTCAGGCTAACAACGGCCCCATGCATGCAGAAGTGCCGCGCGTAGGCCGTTTCGCGCCGACTTCATAGAACACACTAGCTAAGCCTATCCACCTGTGCTGCGCACTACTGCGCGAGCAAGCTCGGCCCTGCGCTGCGCCCTCATGTTGACATTCTATATGAGTTGCTGTACCTTCCTACAGAGCATCTATAGGAAGGCATTATGACACCAACTGCGACCTGCTTGCTCTAGGGCACACGCGATCTTCTGAGCTTGAAGACGCTCTCTTTATGACCGGCGCAGTCGCGCCGGGCAGCGGCAGCTCAAGACGGAAACCGAGGAATGGCAGCGGATTGCGCTGGCGATGGCGCAGGCGCTACAGGCTATCTAGGAGCGTCCCTGATGCCGAGGCTGCAACGGCCCTTCTATCTCTGGCGCAATCTGTTCCGCAAAGCCCAAGTGGATCAGGAACTCGACGCAGAGCTACGCGCTTACGTGGAGTTATTGACCGAGGAGAAGCGCGCGGCGGGCATGGACGCGGCGGCGGCCCGGCGCGCCGTCTTGCTTGAAGTCGGCGGTGTGGAGCAGGTCAAAGAGCAGGTGCGGGAAGTGAGAGTGGGCGCAATGATAGAAACTATTATGCAGGACATTCGCTACAGCATTCGTCTCTTGGCCAAAAATCCAAGCTTCACCATTATCGCCGTGCTCACCATTGCCTTAGGCATTGGCGCGAACACCGCGATCTTCTCCGTGGTCAACGCGGTGCTCTTGCGCCCGCTCCCTTTCAAAGACCCTGATCAACTCGTGCGTCTGAGCGAGCGGAGTCAGCAGGGGCCGGGGATGTCCATCGCTTATCCGAACTTCAAAGACTGGCGCGCCGAGAACACAGTCTTTGCGGGGCTTGCGGCCACACGGTTCGATAACTTCAACCTGACCGGCGCAGACGAGGCGGAGCGGCTACAGGGACGCAACGTCTCTTGGGATTTCTTCGACGTGCTCGGCGTCCAGCCTGCGTTGGGTCGTAGCTTCCGCCCCGAAGAAGACCGCGCGGGCGGGAGTCGCGTCTGCGTCATCAGCTATGGCCTGTGGCAGCGCCGCTTCGGCGCTGACCCGCAACTCGTCGGCCGCCAGATCACACTCAATAGCGAGAGCTATACGGTCGTCGGCGTGCTGCCGCCGGGCTACCGTTATGGCACACCGACGGACGTGTTCACCCCTGTCGGGCTAAGAGAGGCTGATGAGCTATTTAGCGTACGTGATAATCATCCGGGCCTCTACGCCATCGCGCGCTTGAAGCCGGGCGTCAGCCTCGCTCAGGCTGAGGCGGAGTTGAAGGGCATCGCCGCGCGCCTCGCCGTCGCTTATCCGAAGGAGAACGCCGGGCACAGCGTGGCGCTCATGTCGATGCGTGAATACTTTGTCGGCGACATACGCCAATCGCTCCTCGTCCTGTTGGGCGCAGTCGGCTTCGTGCTCCTGATCGCTTGTGCCAACGTCGCCAACTTGATGCTCGCGCGTGCGGCCGCGCGCATGCGCGAGATCGCGATCCGCTTGGCGCTCGGCGCAGGGCGCTGGCGGCTCGTGCGCCAGTTGCTCACGGAGAGCGTCCTGCTGGCGATCATGGGCGGCGCAATCGGCCTGCTGCTGGCGTTGTGGGGCGTGGACGTGTTGCGCCACGCGAGTCTCGACATCATTCCGACCACGGCCGATGTCAGTCTCGACCGCACGGTGCTCGGCTTCACGCTTGTCGTCTCGCTCGTGACCGGCGTGCTGTTCGGACTCGCGCCAGCCTTCCAATCCGCACGTCAGGAGCCGGGCGAGGCGCTCAAAGAGGGCGGGCGCACAGGTACAACGGGCGTGACGCGCAATCGCGTGCGCGCGCTGCTCGTTGTGGGCGAGGTCGCCCTCTCCTTGATGCTGCTCATCGGCTCAGGTCTGCTCATACGCAGTTTCATGCGCCTGCGGGGGGTCGATACGGGCTTCGACCCACACAACCTGCTCACGATGCAACTTTCCTATCGGGGCGGCCCAGATGACGGGCAAAAGGGCGTCAACTTCTACGATGAAGTCTTAGCGAAGATCAGGACGCTGCCCGGCGTCGAGGCGGTCGCGGTCGCGAACGGCGCACCTTTCGTCGATGAATTTGATACCAGCTTCCAGATCGAAGGGCGACCACCCGCCGCGCCAGACCAGCGCACATACACCGTCATCTACTCGACCTCGCCCGACTACCTGCGCGCCTTAGGGATACGACTTGTGCGCGGGCGCTTCTTCGACGCACGCGACACGGAGCACGCGCCGCTCGTCGCCGTCATCGACGAAGAGTTTGCGCGGCTCTACTTTCCCGGCGCAGACCCCGTCGGCCAGTATCTCGCCGCCAATCCGGAGCAGGGCACGCCACACGTGGAGATCGTCGGCGTCGTCGCGCACGTGAAGCAGTTCGGCCTCGACGCGCAGGAGTCGATCCCGGCGCAACTCTATCAGCCGCGCGCGCAAATCCCCGCCCAGTTCCGCGCGCGCAGCAACGCGAGCGTCAGTCTGCTGGTGCGCACCTCGTCTGACCCGGCTACGTTCGCTCCATTCGTGCGCCGCGTGGTACGTGAGATCGACAGCACACAGCCGGTCTATGCCGTCAACACGATGGCGCAGATACTCTCCGACTCGCTGGCCACACAGCGCCTCGCAATGCTCCTGCTAAGCATCTTCGCTGCCGGGGCGCTCATCATCGCCGCGGTCGGCATCTACGGCGTGATGAGTTATGCGGTCGTCCAACGCACGCACGAACTCGGCATCCGGCTGGCGTTGGGCGCGCAGCCGCGCGACGTGCTGCGCTTAGTCATCAGACAAGGCATGCTGCTCGCTCTGGCCGGCATCGCCGTCGGGCTTGTGGGCGCGCTCCTGTTGACGCGCGTCCTGACGACTTTGCTCTATGGTGTGCACCCGACCGACCCGGCCACTTTCACCGCCGTCTCGCTCCTACTACTCACGGTCGCGTTGACGGCCTGCTTCATCCCGGCGCGCCGCGCCACCCGTGTCGATCCGCTGATCGCACTACGTTATGAGTAGTACGCTATGTTGCTCCGCGGTATGAGGATGTTGGCGCGGCCCAGCATAGGCGGTATCGCCACGGGCAGTTAACTCTTTGTTGTACCCCGCCGCTCCGGGCTGTTGCCGCCGGCCGCCTTCATGCAGACGGCCCACCCTTTAGCACGAGTCGGCCGACGCTTTGCCGAACAGACTGTCGAATCCGCGCGTCGCTTCTGCGACTTTCTGCTGGCGTAATTCGCGCACCCAGCCGGTGACAATCGTCACGGCAGCGCGCTGCGCCATAACATCAGGGTTGTGCGCAGTAGTTCTATTTTCTTCAGAGCGGACATCAAGCGGGCCGTGGCGCGCGGCCCGCTTGACGATCCTGATCTGTTTGCTGGTAACCGTCATCACTCTGCACCTTATAGCTGGCTCAGCCCGCCATCGGCGATGATCTCCGTCCCCAACAGGAAGGATGAGTCCGAACTGGCGAGGAAGAGCACCGTCTTCGCGATCTCTTCCGGTTGCCCAAGCCGCTTCAGCGGAACTTGCTCCGCGAATTGCTGCTGCGTCCCCTCAATGGCGTCGGGCGCTTGCCCCATCCGCCCGAAGATCGGCGTACTGATGGGGCCGGGGCTGACGGCGTTAACGCGTATGCCGCGCCCTAAGAGGTCAGCCGAGAGGGTGCGCGCCAGCGAAAGTAGCGCCGCTTTGCTTGCGGAATAGACGCTGGCACTCGGCAGGCCAACGTGCGCGGCAACGGACGTGTTGAGGATGACGGAAGCATTGTCATTGAGAAGCGGCAGCGCCTTCTGGATCGTGAAGTACGCGCCCTTCAGGTTGATGCTCATGACCCGGTCGAAGTGCTCTTCGGTCACGGCTTCGAGCGGCGTAAACTCTGCGATGCCCGCGTTGACGAAGAGCACGTCAACCTTGCTGAACTTCTCCTGCACGGCGGCGAACAGCTTGTCGATCTCCGCCAGACTAGCGGCGTCCGAGCGCACGGCTAATACGTCGCCGCCGATCTCGCGCGCCGCCGCGTCGAGCGTCTGCTGGTCGCGCCCCGTGATAATGACCTGCGCGCCCTGTGCCTTAAACTCTTTAGCTGTCGCCAGCCCGATGCCTGAATTGCCGCCCGTGATGACGGCGACCTTGCCTGCCAACTTACCCATTCTGGATTCTCCTTATCCTGCCTGCTTTTTCTGCCCAAGCTCTCGGTGCGGGCCGAGAACTTTACTTTTATCTGGAACGCTCGTTCCAGAATATGTCAAAAAATTTAGCCAAGCTGTTAGTCGAGCACAGAGAGCGTCACCTTCATGATGTCTGCCAGCGGCTTGCGCTCGCGGGTCGCCTTTGCCATCAGTTGCAGCCCCTGCAAACTGCTATAGAGGAAGCGCGCGACGGCGCGCAGATCGCGCCCGCCTTTGATCTCGCCCGCCTTCTTCCCGCGCAGGAGTGCGCGGTACAGAGCCTCCTCGGCGGCGGCCATGTTGCTACAAGTCTTGGCCGCGGTCTCCTTGCAGCGGCCGGCTAACTCCGACATCGCATTACCCATGAAGCAGCCGCGCCGCTCTCCGGCACAGAACGATCCTTCGACGACACTCTGAAACAACTGCCGCAGCGCCTGCTTAACAGAACCCGGCCGCTCCAGCAACTCGAACATTTTGCGCCCCTCTACTTCGCGGTAGCGGTCGAGCGCCTGTAGGTAAAGCGCGTGCTTGTCGCCGAAGGTGTCGTAGAGGCTCTGGCGGTTGATGCCCATGTGCTTGACTAAATCCTGAATGGACGCCGCCTCATAGCCGCGCGCCCAGAACACCTCCATCGCCTTGTGGAGGGCCTCGTCCCGGTCGAACTCTTTGGGGCGCGCCATCTGAACTTGCTTGACCTCAGTGAAGCTTATACTCTTTCTGGAACGATTAGTCAAGAATGGATTGCAAGCTGTACCCGTGCGGCCTCGTGCCGGTTGTGCCGACACTGGCTCGCGGCCAGTGTTTGGCAGCGCGACCTGCGAAACGGCGGTCTATGAGACGACGCCAGAAACGGAGCTTGAGCGGTATGTTATTGCCGCGCTCATAATATCCCTGTACAACACTCTTCAGTGCATAAATAGCTTGACACGACGGCGGACAAGTAATAGAAACGCTTTTGCTTAGCCTTACAACAAAGTGTCCGTGCTTGAGCTTAAATTTTAGCTGGCAGACTCTGAATTGACCTGCGTGCGCCCGACCACGCATCGAGCGCGCGCCGGATGCGGATGAGACGCCGAAACTTTCTGAAGCGGTGCGCGCTCGCCGCCGCGGCGCTGCCCCTCGCCGTACTCCGACGGCCATCAGCACAACCGGGTGCGGGTCGGGGCGGCCGACCCGTTGCGCCTGCACCACTCGTGTTGTGGTACGACCGCCCGGCCCGCGAGTGGGTCGAGGCGCTGCCGGTCGGCAACGGGCGGCTGGGCGCGATGGTGTTCGGCCGTATAGATGAAGAGCGCCTGCAACTCAACGAGGACACGCTCTACGGTGGCGGCCCTTACGACCCGACGAACGCGGAAGCGCTGGCGTCGTTACCTGAAGCGCGGCGCTTGATCTTCGCGGGGCAGTACAAGGCGGCGAACGAACTGATCGGGCGGCAGATGATGGCGCGGCCCATCAAGCAGATGCCGTATCAGCCGGTCGGCGATCTGCACATGCAGTTCCCCGACCACGCCGCCGCCCCAACCGACTATCGCCGCGAACTCGATCTCGACACCGCCATCGCGCGCACGACCTACACAATGGCCGGCGTCCGCTTCACACGCGAAGTCTTCGCCAGCCCGGTCGATCAAGTGATCGTCGTGCACCTGACGGCCGACAGACCGGAGCGCCTAAGCTTTACAGCCACGCTGACGACGCCGCAGCAAGCGACCGTCGAATCGGAATCGCCTGCCACGCTCATCCTGCACGGCCGCAACGGCGACGCCTTCGGCATCAAAGGCGCGCTCACGTTTGCGGCCCGCGTGCGCGCGCACGCACAAGGCGGTAGTGTGCGGGTTGAACGAGACCGGCTCGTCGTCGAGCGCGCCGACGTGGTCACGCTGCTCGTCGCCGCCGCCACGAGCTACATGAGCTACAAGGACGTGAGCGGCGACCCGCAGGCGTTGACGAAAAATTATCTAACTGCGGCCGGCGCGAAAGATTTCGCTGCGCTGCGCCGCGATCACATCAACGCGCATCAACGCCTGTTCCGCCGCGTGCAACTCGATCTGGGCACGAGTGAGTTGAGCGCGCTGCCGACAGATGAACGCGTCACGCGTTATGCGCTTGAACGCGACCCGGCGTTGGCAGCGCTCTATTTTCAGTACGGGCGTTATCTGCTCATCGCCAGCTCACGTCCCGGCACACAGCCGGCCAACCTGCAAGGCATCTGGAACGCGGAGATGACGCCGCCGTGGGAGTCGAAGTACACGATCAACATCAACACGGAGATGAACTACTGGCCGGCGGAGGTGACCAACCTCGCAGAGTGTCACGAGCCGTTACTTAGCATGGTCTCGGAGTTGGTTGAAAACGGGGCGCACACGGCGCAGGTGCATTGGGGCGCAGGCGGGTGGGTCTGTCATCACAACACGGATGTGTGGCGCGCGTGCGCGCCGATTGACGGGCCGCTCTGGGGCTTCTGGCCCACGGGCGGCGCGTGGCTCTGTCAACACCTGTGGGCGCATTACGAGTTCAACCCTGACCGCGTCTATCTGGCGCGCGTCTATCCCGTCATGAAGGACGCGGCGCAGTTCTTCCTCGACACGCTCGTCGCAGAGCCGACGCACAAATGGTTGGTGACGAATCCGTCGCTTTCGCCGGAGCACATACATCCGGGCGGCGTCGCTGTCTGCGCCGGCCCCACGATGGATATACAGATCATCCGCGACCTGTTCACGCACTGCATCGCGGCGGCGGAAGTTTTGGGCGTGGACGTGGGGTTGCGCGCGCGTTGGACGGCGACGCGTGCGCGGCTTGCGCCGATGCAGATCGGCGGGGCGGGGCAGTTGCAGGAGTGGCTCGCGGACTGGGATATGGAAGCGCCGGAGCGCAACCACCGGCACGTCTCGCACCTCTACGGCTTGCACCCGAGCGACCAGATCACGGCGCGCGGCACGCCCGCGTTGTTCGCGGCGGCGCGGCGGACGCTTGAATTGCGCGGCGACAACGGGACGGGCTGGAGTCTCGCCTGGAAGATCAACTTCTGGGCGCGCCTAGCAGATGGCGCGCGGGCCTACAAACTTTTGCAAAAGGCGCTCACGCCAGTCTATGTCAAAGAGGTCAGTTACAACGGCGGTGGCGGCGTCTATCGCAACCTGTTCGACGCGCACCCGCCCTTTCAGATCGACGGCAATTTCGGCGCGACCGCCGGCATCGCCGAGATGCTCTTGCAATCGCACGAGGGCGACATACATCTACTGCCTGCGTTGCCGCCAGCTTGGCCCGCTGGCAGCATCACGGGCTTACGTGCGCGCGGCGGCTTCGAGGTGGCCATTGCTTGGGCGCAAGGAAAGCTCGCTACTGCTACGATCCGCAGTACCGGCGGCACGACCTGCAAGGTGCGTTACGATGAACAGGTCACGACGCTCCGACTCAAGCGCGGGCAGAGCGTGCGCCTCGGCAACAAACTCGTGCGGGCATGACGAACACGATGAAGATGATTAGCTGCATGGCCCGAAGCGCGGCGGCGCTACGATGCATGCTCGCGCTGCTCATCTGTCTCGGCGTTATGCCACACGCCGCCGCGCAATCGAGTGCACCGGCCGCGCGCTTCTTCCCGCCTCAAGACCTGATGCGGATCGGCGTCTACTATTACCCTGAACACTGGCCTGAAGCCGAGTGGGAGCGCGACTTCGCGAACATGGAACGGCTGGGTTTCGAGTTCGTCCACATGGCCGAGTTCGCGTGGGCCAACATGGAGCCGGAGGAAGGCCGGTTTGATTTCGCGTGGCTCGACCGCGCCGTCGCTTTAGCCGCGCGCCATCATTTGCGCGTCGTGCTCTGCACGCCGACGCCGATCCCACCCGTCTGGATGGGCGAGAAGTATCCGCAAGCATATCTCGTCGGCGCGGACGGCCGGCGACGCGAACACGGCTCGCGCGGCAATAACGCTTTGGCCGATCCGACCTACCGGCGTCTGAGCGAGCGCGTCATCACGGAGTTGGCGCGGCGCTACGGCCACAACCCCGCCGTGTGGGGCTGGCAACTCGACAACGAACCGGGCGCACCATTCGACTATAGCCCGTCGGCGCAACAAGCGTTCCGCGCCTGGCTGCGTGCGCGTTACAAGACGATTGATGTTTTGAATCGCGAGTGGGGCGCGGCCTTTTGGAGTCTCAGGTACAACAGCTTCGAGCAGATCAAAGCGCCCAACCCGTCTTACCTCTACGGCCCCAGCCCGCATGCGATGCTTGATTTCCGTCGCTTCACGGCTGACCAGACGGCGCAGTTTCTCAACTGGCAAGCGGCAGTCCTGCGGCGGCACATCGCGCCCGCACAGTGGATCACGACCAACTACATCTCGACCATCGGCAGCGCCGACCCGCGCCGCTCTGACGCGCTCGATTTCATCAGCTACACCATGTATCCGGTCAGTGGCGGTCGCAACTTGGGCGATGAAGGATTCCGTTTGGGTTGGCCCGACGGTATCGCCTTTGCGAACGCTTTCTATCGCAACATCAAGGGCGTGACGGGCGTGATGGAGTTGCAGCCCGGTCAGGTCAACTGGGCGCGGATCAATCCGCAGCCCGCGCCCGGCGTCATACGCATGTGGCTCTGGCACGCCTTCGCGGGCGGTCTCTCGTTCGCCTGTAACTATCGTTATCGCCAGCCGCTCTACGGCAGCGAGCTATATCATTACGGCATCGTCCGCACGGACGGCGTCACGCCTTCGCCCGGCGGGCTTGAGTATTCACAGGTCGCCCGCGAGATGCGCGAGTTGCGCGCGAAATACGATCCCAATGCCACGCCGCCGGCCAATTACCTCGCGCGCCGGACGGCGATCCTCTGGAACCACGAAAACCTCTGGGACATAGACGAGCATAAGCAGACCGCGCTGTGGGACACTTGGGCGCACATGTTCCGCTATCTTGAGATCGCCAAGTCCTGCGGCGCGCCGCTCGATGTCATCTCCGAGACGCAGGACTTCGCGCCCTACCCTGTGCTCATCGCGCCCGCCTATCAGTTGCTCGACGCGGCACTTGTCGGCAAGTGGACGCGCTACGTCGAGCAGGGCGGTCATCTCGTCCTGACCAGCCGGACGGGGCAGAAGCAACGCAACGGGCAACTCTGGGAAGCGCCCTGGGCCGCGCCCATCTATCCGCTCATCGGCGCTGAAGTTTCGTTCTATGATCTGCTATTAGACGACGGCAAAGGCGAGGTCGCGATGAACGGCGCGACTTATCCCTGGAACGTCTGGGGCGACGTGCTCAAGCCGCAGCCCGGCACGGAGACGCTGGCGACATACGCCAATCAGTTCTACACGGGCCAAGCGGCCGTCACTTATCGCCGCGTAGGCCGTGGCAGCGTCACATACATCGGCGTACAGACGAAGGACGGCCGGTTAGAACGCGAGGTGCTGCGCGAAGTCTACCGCCGCGCGGGCATCAACACCGCAGATTATCCGCAAGGCGTCTACGTGGACTGGCGCGACGGCTTCTGGGTCGCCGTCAACTACTCTTCCAGCCCGGCGCAGATTCCTGTGCCACAAGGGGCCCAGATTATTTACGGCGGCGAGCCGTTACAGCCGGCCGGTGTGCTGGTCTGGAAATAGATTGATGATGCGCAAGTTGGCCATACGATGGATCAGCACATGTGTGCTCCTGCTCGTGCTTCTGCTCGCGCATGGTCTGTCGTTGTCTGTTGTTCAAGCCCGCGTCGGTCGGCCTGCTGCCGCACAAGTCTTGGACACAAAGTCGGGGCGCACACGCGTGACGATCAATAGCGGCTGGCGCTTTCTGCGCGCAGACGTGGCGGGGGCGGAAGCGCCGCGCTTCGACGACACGCAATGGGCCGCAGTCGAGCTGCCGCATACATGGAACGCATTTGACACGCACGACGACGTGCCCCGCTACTGGCGCGGCGTCGGCTGGTATCGCAGACATTTGACGCTCGACGAGGACTTACGCGGGCAGCGTCTCTTTCTCTACTTCGAGGGGGCTAATCAGGTCGCGGACGTGTACGTGAATGGCCGGCACGTCGGCCGCCACGTCGGCGGCTACACCGCTTTCGCCTGCGACATCACGGCGGCGGCGCGCATAGGTGAAACTAATCTCGTCGCCGTCAAGGTTGATAACAGTCATAATAAGGACATCCCGCCGACGAATGCCGATTTCAATTTCTACGGCGGCCTCTATCGCGACGTGTGGCTCGTCGCGACCGACCCGTTGCACTTCACGCTCGGCGACAACGGCTCGTCGTCAGGCGTGTACGTCGAGACGCCGCAGGTCTCGGCGGCAAGCGCGCTGGTGCGCGTGCGCGGGACGTTGGTGAACGACTCGGATGAGTCAGGACAGCTCACAGTAACGAGCACCGTCTTCGATGCCGACGGGCATTCCGTGCTGACGGTGAGCGCGCCGGTCAAAATGGAGGCGGGTAAAGAAAGTACGTTCGAGCAGACGACCGCGCCCTTACCGCGCCCGCATTTGTGGTCGCCCGCCGAGCCGCACCTCTACACTGTGCGGACGACGGTGCGCGCAGGCACGCGTGTGCTCGACGAGGTCACGTCGCCGTTAGGCTTTCGCTGGTACTCGTTCGACGCGGCGCGCGGCTTCTCGCTCAACGGCGCGCCCCTTAAGCTGCGCGGGACGAACCGGCATCAGGATTATCCGGGTCTCGGCAACGCCGTGCCCGACCGGCTGCACGTGCGCGACATGGAGTTGATCAAAGACGCGGGCTTCAACTTCGTCCGGCTCGCGCACTACCCGCAAGACCCGTCGGTGCTCGAAGCGGCGGACAGGCTCGGTCTCATCATCTGGGAAGAGATTCCGGTGGTCAATCAGATCACCGTCGCGCCGGAGTTCAATGCGAACGCGGAGCACATGCTCGTGGAGATGATCCGCCAGCATCGCAATCATCCGGCCATCTTCCTGTGGGGTTACATGAACGAGGTCTTCTTAGGCCCGAAGATGTCGGACGAACACGTGCGCGCGACCGTCGCGCTCGCCCGCGCGCTCGAAGCCGTCTGTCGCCGCGAAGACCCAACGCGCCTGACGACTATTGCCTTGCACTACGACCCGCAAGGTCTCTACGAATCGTCGGGCCTGTACGACATCACGCGCGTCGTCGGGCTGAACCTGTACTTTGGTTGGTATTACGACACGTTCGCGGACTTCGGCAAGTTCGTGGACGAGCAGCATCGGCGACATCCCGACCGGCCGCTCTTTATCAGCGAGTACGGCGCGAACTCGGACACGCGGCTGCACTCGCGCGCGCCGCGCCGTTATGATTCGACCGCCGAGTGGCAACGCATGTATCACGAGTCTTATCTGGCGCAGATCGACGCGCGGCCCTTTCTCGCGGGCGGCGCAGTGTGGAGCACCTTCGACTTCGGCGCGGAGCAGCGCGGCGAGACCATCCCGCACACAAATCAAAAGGGCTTGTTCACCGCCACGCGCCGGCCCAAAGACGTGCTCTACTTCTATCGGGCGCAGTTCGCGGCCGCGCCTGTGCTCCACATCGCCACGCGCGACTGGCCGCGCCGCACCGGGGGCGCTGATGCAATTGATGCGCGCACATCGCGGCAGACCGTTAACGTGTACACGAATCTGCCCGCGGTCGAGCTTGTTCACAACGGCGTGTCGTTGGGCGTCGAGCGCATCGGCCCGTCACGCCGCGCCGCTTGGCCGGTGGCGTTCCATGATGGCGTCAACGCGCTCGTCGCGCGCGGGCGGCATGCGGGGCACGTGCTCACAGACAGTGCGGAGGTCTATTTCGCACTGCGCCCGCAGCGCCTCGCCGATCCGGCTTACGCATTTAAAGAGTTGGCAGTGAACGTCGGCTCGAACGCGCAGTTCGTCGATGCTTGGGGCACGATGTGGGAGGCGGATCAGGCTTACGCGCCGGGCGGGTGGGGCTACGTCGGCGCAGACACTAAAGAGACGGGTATGGGCCAGAACGTTAACAACACGGACGAAGACCCGCTCTACCAGACGATGCGCGAGGGCTTGTCGGGCTATCGCTTCGACGTGCCGGACGGCGAGTATGAAATTGAATTGCGTTTCGTCGAGCGCGAATCCACAGCGGCGGACGTGCGTGTGTTCAGCGTCGGCGTGAACGGCGCGCAGGTCGTTGCGCGGCTCGATCTGGCCGCGCAGTATGGGCTGCAACAGCCGGTGAAGGTGCGGACGACGGCGCGGGCGGCTGGCGGTTTAGGGTTACGGATCGGGTTGACGCCCATCGTCGGCCGCACGGTCTTGAGCGCCGTGCGCGTCCGGCGCGTGTGATGAGTTGAGTTGAGCAAACTGTTGTGGGGAGGTAAGCGACATGAAGTTGACGGTCATCTCTTTGCTGCTCGTCTGCCTGTGCTTGTTGAGCGCGTTCGCGGGTGCGGCACAGGAGGGCGATAAACTTGTCTATGCTGATTTCGAGACATTGCAGGACAATCGCCCGGTCAGCAATCGCGGCGGTCTCGTCCAGTTGGTCTCTTATCAGGAGAGTCCTTCAAACCAGAGCCGCTACAAGGGGCTGGCGGGCGCAAACCCGGCCGCGCCCGAAGCTGTCCATCTGAAGCAGGGCGATCCGAACAAGGCCATCGCGTTCGACTACGAGTTGCCCGCGCCGAACCAGTACGCGGGCGTCGGCGTCGAGGTGCACGGGCAGCCGGATAAGGACGGGAAGACTGTGCCGGACGACGTGAGCGGTTACAAGTTCGTGGCGCTGCAAGTCTACGCGACGGGCGTCCCCTCGCTGCGGCTGGAACTGATGAGTCGCGGGCAGGGCTTGGGCGCGCCGAACGGTTTTCCGCAGGCGACCTTCAAGATCACGCCCGGCTTCAACACGTACCGGATACCGCTCAAGTCCTTGCTGCAACCAGAGTGGGCACAGCCGCGCGTCTCGACCAAGGACGTGTTGAAAAAGTTGACCGCCGTGAACGTGACGGCCTATTGCAATCAATGCACGTCGTACAAAGGCACGGTTGTGATCGACAACATCGTCTTCGAGAACTGAGCCGCGCCCGACTTAAGGAAGGCGACATGAGCAAGCGCAAAAAACTTTGGCGCACGGTGGCCGGTCTCGTCGCGCTCTGCGGTCTCATGACGAGCGCGGCGCAGGCGCGCGACAACGGACAGGCGCGGACGCCGCCGATGGGCTGGAACAGTTGGAACAAGTTCGGCTGCGACGTGAGCGAGAAGTTGATCAAGGAGATGGCGGACGCGCTGGTCAGTTCAGGGATGCGTGACGCCGGTTATCAATATCTCGTGATCGACGACTGTTGGCAGGTGGGCCGGGACGCGCAAGGCAACATCATCCCCGATCCCAAACGCTTTCCGTCGGGTATGAAGTCGCTCGCCGACTACGTCCACGCGAAGGGTCTCAAGTTCGGTCTCTACTCCGACGCGGGCACGCAGACCTGCGCGAAGCGGCCCGGTAGTCGCGGCTACGAGTTTCAAGACGCGCGGCAGTACGCGGCGTGGGGCGTGGACTATCTGAAGTACGATTGGTGCTCGACCACCACACAGAACGCGCAAGCCTCTTACTCGATCATGCGCGACGCGCTCGTGCAGACGGGGCGGCCCATCGTCTTCAGCCTGTGCGAGTGGGGCACGGCCAAGCCCTGGCTGTGGGCGCGCGACGTGGGTCATCTCTGGCGCACGACCGGCGACATACAGGACTGCTGGGACTGCAAGAAGGATTGGGGCGGCATGGGCGTCATTCACATCCTCGACCTACAAGCCGGGCTTGAATCCTACGCGGGGCCCGGCCACTGGAACGATCCAGACATGCTCGAAGTCGGCAACGGCGGCATGACCACGACCGAGTACCGCGCGCACTTCAGCCTGTGGTGCGTGCTCGCCGCGCCGCTCATCGCGGGCAACGACGTGCGCCACATGCCGCCTGAGATCGCAGCAATTCTGATGAACGGAGAGGTCATCGCCATCGATCAAGACGCAGCGGGCTTGCAAGGGCGCAGAGTCAAACGCGACGGCGACGAGGACGTGTGGGCGAAACAGTTGGCCGACGGCGGGCGGGCCGTCGTGCTGCTCAATCGCGGCAGCGCGGCGCGCGAAGTGTCCGTCCGTTGGCGCGACATCGGCTACCCGGACGAGTTGCCGGCCTTAGTCCGCGACCTGTGGGCGCAAAAAGATTTGGGCAAGCACACAGGCAGTTTCGCCGCGACTGTGCCGAGTCACGGCGTCGTCATGATCAAGGTCAAACCTTAAGCAACACCGAGCCGCATGAGCGGAGGAGAATAACTTTGCAAGTCCACTTAACTGTGTGTCGTCTGCTGCGCGGCGGGCGTTGGCTGTGCGCCTTGATCCTGTTGAGCGTCGCACCGGGTTTGGTCAGTGCACAAGCCCCCGCGGTGCTCAACGATCCGTTGGACGTGAGTCAGGACTTTCAGCGCATGGAGAATATCTATTTCGTCGGGAGCAAGGTGACAAACTTTGATCCGGCGACGGGCGCAGGCACGCTCCAGTGGGACAGGTACTTGCGCAGCACGACGCTCTCGTTCAATAAGATCGACGTGACGCTTGCGCGCGGGCGCGCGACCGAGTTCCCCGGCACAGAGTATGATCAAGACCCGCAACTGCCGTTCTCGATCACCTTCGTCAGTCCGCGCACCGTGCGCCTGCGCTTCTCGACGCACGCCGGCACGTTGACTGATATGCCCTCGCTCATGCTCGCCGGCCCCGTGCCGAGCGATAAATCATGGCGCGTCGAGCAGACGGCAGAAGCTGTAACTTGGACGAGCGCCTACGGGCGCGTGCGCCTTGTCAAAGAGCCTTGGCACATAGAGTTCTACGATCAGACGGGGCGGCTGCTAACGCGCACGCAGAACATGGGCGACCCGGCGACGTACTTTACGCCGATCCCTTTCTCCTTCATCCGCCGCGCAGGTGATCTGGCGCGCCGCACGGCCGCCACCTTCCAACTCGCGCACGATGAAAAGATTTTCGGCTGCGGCGAGTCGTTCACGCGGCTCGACAAGCGTGGGCAGCGCGTCAACGCGTGGACGCGCGACGGCATGGGCGTGCAGAACGAGTTCATGTACAAGCCGATCCCTTTCTTCCTGAGCAGCCAAGGGTACGGCATGTTCATCCATACCAGCGCGCCCGTCACCTTCGACTTCGGCAAGACCTACGATCAGCACAACGCGATCTACACGGGCGACGAGAATCTAGACCTCTTCATCTTCCTTGGCGAGCCGAAAGACATTCTCGCCGAGTACACAGCATTGACCGGGCGCAGCCCCGTCCCGCCGCTCTGGTCGTTCGGCTTCTGGATGAGCCGCATCACTTACAAGTCGGAAGACGAAGTGCGCGACGTAGCCGCGAAGCTCAGACAGTACCGCGTGCCCGCAGATGTCATACACCTCGACACCGGCTGGTTCGAGACCGACTGGCGCAGCAACTATCAGTTCTCCACCACGCGCTTCCGCGATCCCGCGAAGATGATTAGCGATCTCAAACGGCAAGGCTTCCACATCAGTCTGTGGCAGTACACCTACTTCACGCCGAAGAACGAGTTGTTCAAAGAGATTGTCGCGAATGGCTACGAGGTGAAGAACGAGAGCGGGGGCCTGCCGTTCGAGGACGCCGTGCTCGATATGAGCAACCCGGCCGCGGTCAAGTGGTATCAGGGCAAGCTCGCTAATCTTTTAAAGATGGGTGTCGGCGCGATCAAAGTGGACTTCGGCGAGGGCGGGCCCGTGAACGGGCAATACGCTTCCGGGCGCACGGGGTTATATGAGCACAACCTCTATCCGCTGCGCTACAACAAGGCCGTTGCGGACATCACGAAAGAAGTCACAGGCGATCAGATCATCTGGGCGCGGAGCGCTTGGGCCGGCAGCCAGCGCTACCCTTTGCATTGGGGCGGCGACGCGGAGAACACAGACTCGGCGATGGCGGCGGAGTTGCGCGGCGGGTTGTCGTTTGGGCTGTCGGGCTTCACCTATTGGAGTCACGACGTGGGCGGCTTCGTCCAACGTGCGCCACGCGACCTCTATCGCCGCTGGCTCGCGTGGGGCGTGCTCACGTCGCACACGCGCGCGCACGGCGCGCCACCGCGCGAGCCTTGGGAATATGATGAGGCGCTGACGGAAGACTTCCGCCGCGCGCTCGGTCTCAAGTACGCGCTCATGCCCTACATCCTCGCGCAGGCGAAAGACTCGTCCGTGCACGGCTACCCGATGCTGCGCACACTCTTCTTCGAGTACCCACACGATCCAACCTCTTGGCTCATAGATGATGAGTACATGTTCGGCTCAGACCTGCTCGTCGCGCCGCTCATGGAGTCGAGCACGGGGCGCAACGTCTATCTGCCGCCGGGCACGTGGATCGATTACCAGACCGGGAAGACCTATCGCGGCGCGCAGTGGCAACAGATCGAGGCGGGCCAGATTCCCGTCGTGCTGCTCGTGCGCGACCACGCCGTCATCCCGCACGTTAAGTCTGCGCAGAGCACGAATGACATTGATTGGAATGACGTAGAGTTGCGCGTCTTCAGCACGGACGACGCGGTGGCCACCGGCCTCTTCACGCTCCCGCAAGGCGACGTACAGCCGCTCCGTTTGGCGGCGGGCGCGAATGGCTACGCGCTCGCGAACGATCCGCTCGCGGGCCGGGTCAAGTGGCGCATCGTACGCGCGGAAACGCACTAGCAGGCGCGGCAGAGTAAGCGACTGAAGGTGGATGAATGATTTACAAAAAAGGAATGCTGCCGATGAACCAACGGGTCAGAGCCGCGTTAGTTCTGTTGCTGTTGTTGCTCGGTCTGTCGAGTATTGAATTTAGGCCGAGCATGGCGCAAGGGGCGCGCCCGGCAGTCGCTCCTGCGCAAAGTTATAACAACAACGTTGTCCTATTCGATGCGGACTGGCGGTTTCATCGCGGCGGTGCGCAGCGCGCGGAGCAGGTTGAATTTGACGACTCCGAGTGGCGCAGGCTCGACCTCCCGCATGACTGGAGCATTGAAGATTTGCCCGGCACGCGTACGCCCTTTCAGCCCGATGCGATCAGTCAGGTAAGCGGTGGCTTCACCACCGGCGGGACGGGCTGGTATCGCAAAACTTTCGCCGTCCCGAATGAACAAAAGGGGCAACGGATTCTTGTTCAGTTCGACGGCGTGTACATGAACGCCGACGTGTGGTTGAACGGCCAGTGGGTGGGCACACATCCATACGGCTACACGAGTTTCTGGTTTGATCTGACGGACAAAATTAAGTTCGGCGCAAGCAACGTCTTGGCCGTGAAGGTGCAGAACGAGGGCGAGAACAGTCGTTGGTATTCCGGCTCGGGCATCTATCGCCACGTCTGGTTGAAGACGTTAGCGCCGACGCACGTCGCACAGTGGGGCACTTACATCACGACGCCAGAGGTGAGTGCGGGCGCAGCTAAAGTGAATGCGAAAACTAAAGTGCTGAATGAAGGCGACCAGCCCGCGCGCATGACTCTAGTGACGAAGGTGTTGGACGGCAGCGGTCAGGAAGCGGCCAAAGTTGAAGCCACTGAAACCATCGGCCCGCACGCCGCCCACGAGTTTAATCAGAACGCGAACGTCAAAGCGCCCGCCCTGTGGTCGCCCGAAGCGCCCACGCTCTACAGGGCCGTCAGCGAAGTCTATCGAGACAATCAACTGACCGACCGCGTGGAGACGACGTTCGGCATCCGCACGATCTCGTTCGACGCCGCGAACGGCTTCCGCCTCAACGGCCATTCGCTCAAACTCAAAGGTGGTTGCCTCCATCACGACAACGGCCTGCTCGGCGCGCGCGCCTTCGACCGCGCGGAAGAGCGCCGCGTCGAACTGCTGAAGGCGAGCGGCTACAACGCCCTGCGACTTGCGCACAACCCGCCGTCGCCTGCCTTCCTCGCCGCCTGCGACCGGCTCGGCATGATGGTCATCGATGAAGCCTTCGACATGTGGCGCGAGGGGAAGAACCCGCACGACTATCATCTCTTCTTCGATGGGTGGTGGGAGAAAGATGTTGACAGCATGATCGAGCGCGACCGCAACCACCCGGCCGTCATCATGTGGAGTATCGGGAACGAAATACCCAGCCGGGGCAAGCCGGAGGTGGTGAAGGTGGCGCGTGAGTTGGCCGACTACGTGCGCCGGCTAGAGCCGACCCGCCCCATCACCTCGGCCGTGAACGATCTGGGCGAGAACAAAGACCCTTACTTCGCCACATTGGACGTGGCCGGCTACAACTACATGAAAGGCATGTACGAATCGGATCACCGCCGCGTGCCCGACCGCATCATGGTCAGCACAGAGTCTTTCCCGCTCGAAGCGTTCGACTACTGGATGAACGTGCTCGATCACCCTTACGTTATCGGCGATTTTGTCTGGACGGCCTTTGATTACATCGGCGAAGCGAGCATCGGCTGGCGCGGCTATTGGCAGGAGCATAATTTCTACCCGTGGACGCTGGCCTACTGCGGCGACATAGACATCTGTGGTTGGAAACGCCCGCAATCCTTTTACCGCGACGCGCTCTGGAAAATTGATCAGGTGTCGGTCTTCGTCCAACCGCCGCGCCCTTCGTTTGCGCCGAATCCGAACCGGCAATCCTGGTCTAAGTGGCATTGGTACGACGTGACGGCCGATTGGAACTGGCAGGGGCTTGAGCATAAGCCGCTCGAAGTAAACGTATACTCGTCTTGTGAGGAGGTTGAGTTGTTCTTAAACGACAGGTCGTTAGGTAAGAAACCGACCAACCGTGCGACCGCCTACACGGCCATTTGGTCTGTGTCTTACGAAGCGGGCGTGCTCAAAGCGATTGGTTATGACGCGGGGCAGCGGGTCAACGCGGCGGAACTGCGCACGGCGCAACCGCCGACGCACATCAAGTTAACGGCCGACCGCACAAGCGTCGCGGCGGACGGGCAGGATTTGAGTTACATCACGGTGGAGTTGGTTGACGGGCGCGGCGTGCGCCATCCGAAGGCCGAAAATCTAATCAAGTTCGCCGTCACGGGGCCGGGGCAGATCATCGGGGTGGGGAACGCGAATCCCGTCAGCACGGAGAGCTATCAGCGGCCTGAGCGGAAGGCTTGGCAGGGGCGCTGCCTGTTGATCGTTAAGTCCGACAGAAGAGCTGGCCAAATAGTCGTCAAGGCGACGGCCGCAGGGCTTGCGCCGGCCGAACTCGTGATCGCCGCGCGTTAGCTGGTCTTGTTAGTTGCGCAAAATTTGAGCCGCAGGAAAGATTACCAATGAAGAAACTTAACCGCCGCGAGTTTATCGCTGCGTCCGCCACGGCCTGCACGGCCGGTTTGGTCGCGCCGCAACTGGCTGCCGCGCTTGCACCGGCGCAGCATGGCGCGCGCCGCAATCAGGCACGCACTGCGCCGCCAAAACCGCTCACCGCTTACGACGCGCAGGTGCGCGAGGTGCTGGCGCGCATGACGCTCGAAGAGAAGATCGGTCAGATGACGCAGGCCGAGCAGGACGCGTTAAAGGACGTGCAGGACATAGACACGTACTTTC
The DNA here is from genome assembly GCA_045807745.1 of Pyrinomonadaceae bacterium. GTDB lineage: Bacteria > Acidobacteriota > Blastocatellia > Pyrinomonadales > Pyrinomonadaceae > QHXQ01. The sequence goes on along the minus strand of JBJMGT010000014.1, from coordinate 103,073 downwards.
TCGGCTCGCTCCTGAGCGGCGGTAGTTCCGACCCAAAGGCGGGCAACAGCTTGCAAGCGTGGACTGATCTCTACGACCGTTATCAGTCCATCGCGGTGAAGTCGCGGCTCGGCATCCCCATCCTCTACGGCATCGACGCCGTGCACGGGCACAACAACGTGCGCGGCGCAACCGTCTTCCCACACAACATCGGCTTGGGCTGCACGCGCAACGCAGCGTTAGTCGAACGTGCGGCGCGCGCGACGGCCGAAGAGGTGCGCGCGACCGGCATTCAGTGGGCGTTCGGGCCGTGCGTCACTGTCCCGCGCGACGAGCGTTGGGGGCGCACCTACGAGGGCTTTGGCGAGTCGCCCGATCTGGCGCGCACATTGGGCGAAGCGGCCGTGCGCGGTTTCCAACAGAATGATCTGAGCGACCCGTTGAGCATACTGGCGTGCGCCAAGCACTACGTCGGCGACGGCGGCACGAGTATCGGCACAGGCTCGTTCACATTGCCGGGTGGGCGACACTTGCTCGATCAGGGCGACACGCGCGTGAGCGAGCAGGAGCTGCGCGACATACACATGCAGGGCTACGTCTCGACCGTGCGCGCGGGCGTCGGCTCGATCATGCCTTCGTACAGCAGTTGGAACGGCGTGAAGATGTCCGGCAATAAATATCTCTTGACCGACGTGCTGAAAGGCGAGTTGGGCTTTCAAGGCTTTCTCATCTCGGACTACAACGCCATCGATCAGATCACGAAGGACTACAAACAGGCCATTGAGATTTCGACCAACGCCGGCATGGACATGTTCATGGTGCCGAAGAAGTACCGCGAGTTCTTCACTCTCCTGCGCGAGCTGGTGAATGAAGGCCGCGTGCCAATGGCGCGCATCGACGACGCAGTGACGCGCATACTGCGCGTAAAATTTGCGATGGGGTTGATGGATAAGCGCCGCTCGCAATTGGCCGACCGTAGTTTGCAGCGCACGTTCGGCTCCGGCGCGCACCGGCAAGTGGCGCGCGAGTGCGTGCGCCAGTCGCTCGTGCTGTTGAAGAACAACCGGCGCGTGTTGCCGCTCGCCCGAACCGCAGCACGCATACACGTCGCCGGCAAGTGTGCCGACGACATCGGCAACCAGTGCGGTGGTTGGACGATTGACTGGCAGGGCAAGAGCGGCCCCGTCACCACCGGCGGCACGACCATCCTGCAAGCGATCAAGCAGACGGCCGCGCGGCGCACGCAGGTCACATTTTCATCGGATGGCACAGGCGCAAACGGCGCGGATATAGGTGTGGTCATCATCGGCGAGACGCCTTACGCCGAAGGCTTAGGCGACCGTGAAGACCTCGCGCTTGCACCCGAAGATGTGGCGGCGGTCGAGAATGTGCGGCGCGCCGGCCTCCCTGTCGTCGTCGTGCTCATTTCGGGTCGCCCCATGATCATTAATCAAGTGCTCGACAAGTGTGACGCCTTCGTCGCCGCGTGGCTGCCGGGCACGGAAGGGCAGGGCGTCGCGGACGTGCTCTTTGGTGCTTACCGGCCGACCGGCAAGCTCTCCTGCTCGTGGCCGCGCGCGATGAGTCAACTCCCGATCAACGTGGGCGACAAGCACTACGACCCGCTGTTTCGCTACGGCTACGGCCTGACGTTCTGATAACTGCGGCCCGTGACAGTGTGATGATGAACAAAGCGATAAAATTTAACCACGAGCGAGTTATGGCCAGACGTTTGGGCTGTGCGCTGCTGGCCGCAATGCTTACGCTCAGTCTGGTCAACGCTGGTATAAGCGCGCACGCGCAACGCCCGGTGCGCCCGACGCTTGCACCCGCGCCCGTCCCTGATGTCGCGGCGGCGCGGGCCGCACATCTGCGGCGCGGCATAAATCTGAGCCACTGGTTCGCGCAGTCGCCGGGGCGCGACTATTCGGCCGCGCATCTACAGATGCACACCACCGCGCAAGACCTCGCGCTCATCAAGAGCTTGGGCTTCGATCACGTGCGCTTTACGGTCGAGCCGGCCCCACTCTTTGACGACGGCGCGCCCGCGCAACTGAACCCTGAGTACCTGCGCCAACTCGACGCCGCGCTCGACATGCTGCTCGCCAGCGGGTTGTCGGTCATCTTTGATCTGCATCCGACCGACGAGTTCAAACTCAGACTCAGAACGGACGATCATTTCGTCGCCGCATTCACAGCCTTCTGGCGCGCGCTCGCAGAGCATCTGGCGGTGCGCGATCCCGAACATCTCTTTTTAGAGATTCTGAACGAGCCGATGGTCGATGACCCTTATCGCTGGCTGGGGATTCAGACGCGGGTGGCCGCCGCCATCCGCGCCGCAGCGCCGCATCACACGATCATCGCAAGCGGCGCGCGCTGGTCTTCCATCGATCAACTGCTCCTGCTCGAACCGCTCGCTGACCGCAACGTGATCTACAACTTTCACTTCTACGACCCGCACACCTTCACGCATCAGGGCGCGACGTGGGGCGCAGAGTTCTGGCCTTACATCAAGCAAGTGCCTTACCCGTCCAGCCCCGAAGCCGTCGCCGCGCTCCTGTCGACGGTCGAGCAGCCGTCGGCGCAGACGGCGCTGCAAACCTACGGCGCGGAACATTGGGACGCGGCGCGCATGGAGCAAGCAATCAGCCTCGCCGCAGAGTGGGCACGCGCGCACGGCGTGCCGCTGACTTGTAACGAGTTTGGTACCTATCGCGCTTACGCGCCGACGGCCGACCGCGCGCGCTGGATCGCGGACGTGCGCACGACTTTAGAGCGGCACGGCATCGGCTGGGCGATGTGGGATTACGCGGGCGGGTTTGCGGTCGTCGTCAAGCGGGACGGGCGCGCGACACCCGACCCACAGACCGTCACCGCGCTGGGGCTGAAAAGTTTGCCGCCGCAAGGGCGCTGAAGCGCGGCGCGCGTCGAGCCGGGGCCGGCTGATCCGCGCTTTAATTACGCGGTCGGACGTAGGGTTGACAGGACTGTTAAGATAGCGGCTACGGACACTCTCCCTTAATTGTCAATCATAAATAGATGGAGGAGGTAAACACGTGAAACGATTGTTGGCTCTATTCGTGTGTCTCATCCTGTTTGCGGGTTCCGCCTTGCCCGTGCTGGCCTGCCGGCAGCATCGCGGGCGCACCTACGCAAGTTCCCAGTACAGGTACAGGTCGCGCTACTCACAAGCGGCCTACCCGCGCCGGGCCTACTACGGCTACAGCAACCGGCGCTCGTTCTGGCAACGGCATCGGGACGCGCTCACGCTCGCCATCGGCACGGGCGGCGGCGCGGCCGTCGGCGGCCTGCTCGGCGGGCGCAGAGGCGCGGGGCTTGGGACGTTGGTGGGCTTGGGCAGTTCAGCGCTCTACACTTACAAACTGCGCGACCGGCGGCGTTACTAAGCTGCGGCTTATGCGATTGGCAGAGGCGGCGGGAGTGGCAACGTTTCCGTCGCCTCGGTTCGTATTGTGTCTAACGCAACTCGTTAGTCCGGCTTGAGCGCAAGCTTGCGGCCAGCATTATCAGTGTTAACAATAATAGATTGAGCCATGCGAACCAATCGCCTGCGCGGCTGTATAGAGTGCGCCCCGGCCCCGGTTGCACTGCGCCGACCAGCAACGTCTCCGGCAGTCTCGTACTGCTATCTTCTACTATGATCCGTCCCTTGGGATCGCTAATAGTCAGCAAGCCTTGCTGCGCGGAGCGCGCGACCGCGAACCCGCTTTCGATGCCGCGCACTAAGGCCATCCGCCCATGCAAGCGCCCGTCCCGCACGAAATCCCACGCGGGCACTAAGAGCACCCCCACACCTGCTTGACCATACGGGGCCGCCGGCTGGGGGAAATCCATGTCCTTACAAATCGCTACGCCCGCCGACGCACCCGCGATGGGGACGACTACTGTCTCCGCGCCCGGTTTATATTGAGCTTCAAAACCGGGTAAGAGATGCGTCTTGTCATACTCGGCCAAAACCTTGCCCGTCGGAGCGAAGATGACCGCCATGTTTCTTTGTGGGCCTCGCCCTGTGCGGTTCAACCCCGCCACGACCGTCACGTGGTTATCGCGCGCGGCTGCACCGAGCAGTCGATAAACCTCGCCCGCGTAGTCCGGCGCGACACCTACGAACTTTTCCGGCAGCACCACGACCGTTGCGCCGCGCGCCGCGAGTGCGCCGATGCGGCGCGCGTAGTCCTCTACCACCGGCAGCGCATCACGTGCCTGATCCGTGTCAAAATATCTGATGGTCGTATCGGTCGCAGCCAGACCAACCGTCAAAGCTGCGCCCGCTTCAGTCCGCGTCAGACGCAACCAACCCCACCCGAGCACCGTCGCAAAGAGGACGCCGGTTATGACCAGGGCAAAAGCTGACTGCCGTCCGCGCGCGCGCAGTTGCCACGCGACCGCAAGGCTGGCAGGGATCAAGGTAAGGAGGAAACTGACGCCCCAGACGCCTGTGAGCGAGGCGACCTGCATCAAGGCTAAAAAATCCGTCTGCGTGTAGGCCAGATTGCCAAACGTCCCGTGCGGCGAAAGAGTCGCTAGTAGATATTCCCAAGTGACCCACGCGGCCGGAAAAACAAACACGGCGGGCCACGCCCGGCAACGTAGCAAGACGTATCTGGCGGCCAGCACCGATATGGCGAAAGCCACGGCGGGCAGCGCCAGTGCAATTATCACCACAGCTATTGGGGCCAAGCTGGCGAGGTAAGGCAGGAGATTCAAACTCCCAAGAAAATAGGCCGCGCAAGCCATAGTCGCGGCCGACCGCACCGATGAGTTGAAGGCCAGCAGCAGCACCGGCACGGGCGCAACCCAGACTAGCGGGCGGAAGCCTGTCAACCCCGTCGAAAGAAAATAAGCACTGCTTGTTAGCAGCACTCCGCAGAGCACAAGCCCCCCACGTCGTGGGGCTGGCAAACTTTCAAGGCTCATGCTCATTGAATTCCATGACGAGCATGGCCGGTTAGAAGTTGCAGGTTACGGCCTTGGATTACATGAAACATGATCTTGCATTAAAGCCATAGTCGATTTCATGCTTCTCATTTAGGGCAGATAAATGCCCACGGCTTTTGCTATAGTACACTTCATCTGAATAATCTTTGTGCTCTTGGCCCGCGCGGGCTGTCGTGGACTTGCTACTGAAGGGGCGCTTTTTTATGAGTAAGCTGAATCGCCGAAAATTTATCGGCACGGCCGCCGCCGGGGCCGGCGCGCTGTTGACCGGAGAGGTGCTGGTGCAGCGAGGACTTAAGGCCGAGGCCGGGCGGGCGGGCGACCCCGCCTTGCCGATTGATGCGACCATCAAGCATCCCACCGACCGCGTGCGGCTCGGTCGTAGTGGCTTACAGGTTTCGCTCGTCGGCATCGGCACGGGCAGCATCGGCTACGCACACCAATCGAACCAGACGCGGCTCGGCCAAGCCGAGTTCACGCGCCTGCTGCGCCGCGCCTTCGATAGGGGCGTCAACTTCTTTGATCTGGCCGACGATTACGGCTCGCACCCTTTCTTCCGCAATGCCATGCAGGGCGTCGCGCGCGACCGCTACGTCATCCAGACCAAGACCGACAGTCGCGACCCGCAGCAGGCGCGCAAGGATGTTGACCGCTTCCTCGTCGAGTTGCAGACCGACTACATAGACTCGCTCATCATCCACTGCGTCACGGAGTCGGACTGGACGACGCGTTATCGCGGTGTGCTGGACGTGTGCTCTGAGGCACAGCAACAGGGCAAGGTGCGCGCCGTCGGCGTCACCTGCCACAGCTTCGGGGCGCTCAAAGCGGCGGCGGCGAGCGACTGGGTTCAGATCAATCAGGTGCGTTGGAATCCGCGCGGCGCACACATGGACGAAGATGTGGAGACGGTGCGCGCGCTCTTCCGAGGGATGCGTGCGCGGGGGCAGGGCATGATCGGCATGAAGGTGGTCGGGCAGGGCGACATCGTGCAGGGCGGGCGTGCGCTTAAGCCGGCCGACTGCTTCCGCTTCCAGATTGAGTCGGGCGTGGTGGACGCCTTCGTCGTCGGCGTCGAGCGCAGCGAGCACATAGACGAGTTGCTCCAAGGCACACAACTCGCGCTCAACGAACTCGGCTATCGCGCCAGCGCCACCACAGCCTGAAACACAACCTGTCAACTCGACTCGGCGCGCAGCATTGCTCGACGACTGTCGGTTACTACAGTATGCGAGAGTTGCAGGAGTACTGATGGAAGCTCTGGTTGATGACGATATGGAAGTGCCGAGGAGGTCGCCAGTAAAGCCAAAGCGAAGGTGAACTAACGGAAGCGGTTATACCCAGTGTGTAGGCTTATCTTGACATTTTTTACTTGACATATAATCCTTCTTATTCCTAGTGCCGAAAACGATCTACTTAATAAATCTAAAGAACAGTTTATCTATGAACACAGCCCAAGTTTTCAATGAACTAAAACCAGATATTGTGATCGAGCCGGGTGCATGGCACAGCAAAACAATAGATGGAGTAGCGTGGAGTGTTTATCAGGGTAATGCTGAAGATACATTAAAAACCCTACAAGACAGCAGTTATAATTGCTGTATCACTTCACCTCCCTACTATAATCTGCGAGATTACGGAGTTGAGAAACAGATAGGGCTGGAAGAGACAGTCACCGAGTATGTAGCGGTTCTCACTTCAGTTATGGATGAGGTTTATAAGAAGCTGAGGCAGGATGGGCTACTATTCCTAAATCTCGGTGATACCTACTATTCAGGAAAGGGTCTACCACAAGGGCCTGACAAGAAGAGTAAAAAGCGACGCATTGGTCTCAGAGGTGTTGATAAGAGCGGCGGGGTCGGTATAGGTATTCAACGAAAGTCAGTAATCGGTATTCCTTGGCGAGTAGCCATCGAAATGGCGAAGAAGCACTGGGTCTTACGGAGTGCTATCATTTGGCACCGCGATCATTCTCTACCTGAGGGAAATGTACACGATAGGCCAAGGCGTAGTTATGAAAATGTTTTTATGTTTGCGAAGGATAGAAAGTATTATTTCAATCGCCAGCCACTTATTGAAAAGAATTTTGATGAAGACGTATGGACAATTCCTGCACGCCCAAAAATCGCAGAGGGCATTGATACAGCTCCGTATCCTGATGACTTAGTGGAAAGATGTCTTGAAATCGGATGTCCGCCTAGAGGCTTGGTTCTCGACCCGTTCGCTGGAGCTGGAACTACTTTGCGGGTGGCGGTTAAATCTGGTCGCCCTGCAACGGGGATAGACTTGAATCCTGCTTTCTGTAAATACATGGTTAATGAACTGAGTAAATATTAGGAGCGCTCTTATGTTTCTCAACATTGACCAGTTGAAAGAGTCACTACAGAATCTTGAGTCTATTCATCCGTTTTATGGAACTACATTTCTGACTTGCAAAAGGGCGGATTTACCTATTGGGCGTAATATAAGATTTCCTATAAGTGTTGAGGAGACTAAATTCCTTGATGAATTTTATAGGCCAGACGAGTCTTCAACTTACTTTTACCGGGTATTCAGAACTTCAGATAAAAGGAAACATTGGGTAGAACGTAAGAAATACGCGAGTTCAACCTTACAAGCTATTCGCACCCAAACGCTTTTTAAGGATGCATTTATCCACAAATCGGGGTCTGATCGGTGGGGGTGGGAGGAGGATTACGTTGAAGTATTGAAAGCCGGACTGTCGCAGAACTACCCACCGTACCGGGACGCCACAATTCCAGCCTTTGACTTAGCGGTTTGGTTGTTCCGCGACTACGACTGGGTGAAAGGGTCTGAAACTAAAGACCTCGTTGATTTTTTTCTAACTACATTCAAAATCACACGTGAAGAGGAGGATGTTTTCGACCTATCTATCCCTACACATCTCTATCCGCATATACTTTTCCAAAGAGAGCCTGTCACTTGGGACGAACTACGAAAGGTCATAGGTCTCCCCCCTGACTCAAAACCTGAAGAGGAAGGTACTCTAACTTACCTTGAACTTCAGGGGATAGGCCCGGCCCGGAAGCTTATCTTTGAGCCAGCAGAACGTCTTAGCTTAATAGCAGGTGATAATGGCCTCGGAAAATCATTTCTCCTTGAGTGCGCGTGGTGGGCGTTAACTGGGCAATGGGCTGGTTTGCCTGCTTATCCCAGAGAAGATGCTAAGAAAAGCGAACCCAAAATAATTTTCCAGATATCAGGTGAGGGTGGGGATGAAGAGAAGACCTCCATAACTTATGACTGGGATGCTTGGGGAATAGATAAATGGCCTACTCCGGCTAAGCGACCGACGATCCCAGGTCTTTTAGTTTATGCCCGAGTAGATGGCTCGTTCGCAATATGTGACCCCGTTGGAAGAAGGCATGAGGCTGGAAAAAGTAAGAATGCGATGCCTCGGTCATTCGTGTTCACAAGAGACCAAGTTAGGGACGGATTCGAGGAGGTTGTTGGAGGGCAAAAGCGCCCTCGCATTAATGGCCTTCTTCGCGATTGGGTTAGTTGGCAGAATAATCCGGAGAATCATCCTTTCGAGATTTTCGAAAAGGTTCTGAGTCGGCTGTCACCTCCATCAAATAGCGACTTAGGAGCCTTAAAGCCAGGAACACCAACAAGGCTGCCAGATGATAGTAGGGAAATCCCGACATTAGAGCATTCATATGGCACAGTCCCGATAGTTCATGCCGCCGCAGGAGTTCAGCGGATTATTACATTGGCTTACCTTCTTGTCTGGACTTGGAATGAGCACAAAATAAATTCAAAGGAAGCGCGTAGAGAGCCTTCAAAAAGAATGGTAGTTCTAATTGATGAATTGGAAGCTCACCTTCATCCTCAGTGGCAGCGGCGTATTCTTCCCGCGCTGCTAGGCGTTGGCGAAGACTTGTCTTATGACTTGCAAATACAATTGATTATCGCCACACACTCCCCTCTAGTAATGGTATCGGCAGAGCCAACTTTTGACTCTGAGGTTGATAAACTCTTCCACTTAGATTTGAACGATGATGAATCACCACGCCGCGAAGTTAAAATTGAGGAAATCGATTTTATTGACAGAGGACTCGTTGATTTTTGGCTTACTTCGGAAGTATTTGAACTCAAACATGCACGTTCCTTAGAGGCCGAAAAAGCAATAGAGGAAGCAAAAGCCCTGCAACAGCAGGAGAGTCCAAGTAAAGAAGAAATACAAAGAGTTTCAAATGATCTCCAAAAGTATCTTGCCGAAATGGATATATTCTGGCCGCGGTGGGTATCTTTTGCAGAACGATATGGGGTGCATTTGTGATTCCTGTTAAGATGTTACCTAAACCTTCTGACTTTAATGAAAAGGTTCGTAAGCCGGGACAAAAATTTCTTAGTACTGCTTCACGACCTATTAAAGAAAAAGACTGGAAGGGTAAAGAATACTGGCGAAAGGTAATACCTGAACTTCGTGAGGGACATCGACATATCTGCGCGTATGCGGCCCTCTGGATATCAAAGCTCACTGGTAGCCCTACTGTGGATCACTATATTCCCAAGAAAGATGATCCTGATTCGGCTTATGAGTGGGAAAATTTTCGCCTCTCCTGTCTAACGATGAATAGCAGGAAGAAACATTTCCGAGACGTGCTAGACCCATTCGAGATTAAAGATGGCTGGTTTACAATAGATTTTAGCACCTTTGTGATTCACCCAAATCCGACACTCCCAGTATCTATCAAGAAGCAGGTTGACGCCACTATCAAACGCCTAAAGCTTAATACTGACGAAATGTGTATAGCAGTTCGAAGGGAATGGTTTGAATGCTTTGAGACCGGGTGCATGAACTTCAAATTACTAGAAGAGCGAGCGCCTTTTATTGCGTATGAAGCGAGGCGACAAGGCTTAGTGCGTTAAAAGATTAGTAAGTTAATAGAAGCGATCTCATAAATACCCGATAACGTTTAAAGCATGGATATTTCTTAGGAAAATCGAAACCGCTGCAACATCTTGGGTATTTATGAGACCGCTTCTAATCACAAACTTACCAAAGGCGGCGCGGCAACATATTTTGCGCCGCCTTCAGTTTTTGTGCAGCCTGAGCAATAAATGTGCAGGGTGTTAATTTTGTGCAAAGCCACTGTCGGGACGTTTGCTCATGAGTCAATCGAACATCATAAGTCGGCTGGCGCGCCGACAGCTTCAAGGCGCGTGTTGCGTTGCGCTCTACCTGCTGCTCATGGCGCAGGTCGTTGGTGCGCAGGCACTTCAGTTTGCTCGGCTCGGCGACTTCAAGCTGGAGAGCGGCGCAGTCATACGCGATTGTCGCATCGGCTATCGCACGTTCGGCGCGCTCAACGCGGACAGGTCGAACGCGATCCTCGTGCCGACTTGGGCTTCGGGCACGACCGAACAACTCATGGGCAACTTCGGTGCGGGCCGGCTCGTGGACTCGACCAAGTATTACATCATCGCGGTGGACGCGCTCGGCAACGGCGTCTCTTCGTCGCCCTCGAACAGTCAGGCTCAGCCGCGCATGAGCTTCCCCAAGTTTACGATCCGCGACATGGTCAACACGCAGCACGAACTGCTGACGAAGATGCTGCATATTAATCATCTGAAAGCCGTGATGGGCATCTCGATGGGCGGCATGCAGACCTTCCAGTGGCTCGTTGCTTATCCTGATTTCATGGACTGCGGCGTCCCCGTCGTCGGCTCGCCCCGGCTCGCGCCTTACGACCTGCTCCACTGGCAGACGCAGATCGACGCGATCATGAACGACCCTGGTTGGCAGCAGGGTAACTACACGGCGAACCCCGCGCGCGGGGCCGAGTACGAGTTCGGCGCGCTGCTGCTTACAACGCCAGCGGAGTTCAACCAGCGCATGACGCGCGCGCAGGTCTTCGCTGAGCTTGCGCGCGCGAAGACCGTTACAGGCTTCGACGCCAACGACAAGATCAGGCAGGATCAGGCGATGATGGCTTTGGACGTGGCCGCGCCCTTCGGCGGATCGCTTGAGCGCGCCGCCGCCGCAGTCAAAGCGCGCGTGCTCGTCATCGTGGCGACGCAGGATCACGTCGTCACGCCGGGCCCCGCCTTAGAGTTCGCGCGGTTGCTCAAGGCGCAAGTGCTGACGCTTGCAGGCGACTGCGGTCATCTGGCTCCGGGGTGCGAGGCGCAGAAGGTGAATCCCGCCATCGCCGACTTCCTTGCGCACTGATGAGGCGCGAGCTTAACTCGCCTCCACCACGTTAGTTTGCAGTTGACTGATAGGTAAGCCACTCACCACCGCAGACACAGAGGGGGCACAGAGTAAAGACAAGCCTCCGTGCCCCCTGTGCGCTCTGTGTCTGCGGTGGTGAACTCTACTCACCATACATTCAACTGAATTCCGACCCAATCATTCCTTAGCGCGACCGCGCACAGGCTCCAGCCGAAACTTATACTGATAGGGTTGCGCTGGCAGTCTGTACTCTTTGTGCGGCCACGCGCCCCAACTGTCGTCGCCGCCGACGCCCATTTGCCGGTAGTCGAGGTTCACTGTGATGTCATCCGAGCGGACGATCTCTGAAGGGTGCTTGTGTCGCTCCAACTCTTCCGCCGAGAAGTGCCACGCGCTGAAGTAGAGCAGGGGCAGTCCTACGGCCCGCAACCCTATGCCTGCACGGTTGGTGAAAGAGACCCAGCGCACGTCTGTGCGGTTGCCGCTCTCCTGCGGCTCGATGTAGGGGAAGAACAGTTCATCCACTGTCATCGCGTAGCGCCCGACCGCCGCGCCCGAGTTGCGATCCCAGTAGTTCTCCTGCGGCCCGCGCCCGTACCACTCGACCGCGCCGAACTCGCCCGGCACGCGCAACTGCACGCCGAAGCGCGGCAGCAAGGGCAACTCGCCCGTGGGTGTGAGCGCGCTTTCGACCTCGATGCTGCCGTCGCCGAAGACGGTGTAGATGTTGCGGTACTTGGAAGCGCCCGCGGGCAGCGTCGCGAGCGCCGTGACGCGAACGACCTGCGGCGCGGTCTGCTCGGCGGTAACGCCGTTGACTGTTCGGCGCGCGCCCGCGTCGTGCCACACGCGCAGGCGTTCGGGCATGCCGTTGCCTCGGTCGTTGTCGGTCGGCGCGCGCCAGAAGTTTGGCACGAGCGCGCCCGCGAGCAACTGCCGCCCGTCCGACTCGTAAGCTTCGAGCGCGCCGCTCTGTTTGCCAAAGCGCGCCGTGAAGTGTGTGCCCGCGACCGTGAAGTCAGTGGCCGACTCGGTCAGCTTCAATGGCGGGAGGGCCGCCGCATCGCGCGCCGCTGCGGGCGGCGACTGGTAAGGCAACTCGAACTGATCCCACGCGACGACGTGCCCCTTCTGCGCCCACGGCGCGTCGGCCGCAAGCGCGAAAGTGACTTTCAAAAAATACTCCGCGCCGGGTTTGAGTTGTGGGCGACGGACGGCGAGCGTCAACTCCTGCGCTGAGCCGGGCGCGACCGTCAGGCGCGGCAAGTCGCCACGCTCGATGATCGTGCCGTCTTCAGTCATCTCCCAAGTGCCACGTAAAAATGAGAGGTCGCGGAACAGATACTTGTTGCGGACGCGCACGCGCCCCGCAGCCAAGTCAACCGGCTCGACCTTAACGGATTGATAGACCTTCTTCACTTCGAGGATCGTCGGGTGCGGCGTGCGGTCGGGTAGCACAAGGCCGTTGGTGCAGAAGTTGTCATCGTTCGGGAAGTCGCCGAAGTCGCCGCCGTAGGCCCAGAACTCTCGGCTGTTCGCGCCGCGCTTGCGCAAGCCTTGATCCACCCAGTCCCAGATGAAGCCGCCATGCAGCTCGCGGTGCGACTCTATCTCTTGCCAGTACTCCGGCAGGTCGCCGTCGCTGTTGCCCATCGAGTGCGCGTATTCGACGAGGAACTGCGGACGGCCGCGCCCGTGCTTCGCCCACTGCGGCATGAGTTGATCGGGCGGCGTGTACATCGGCGAGAACACGTCGGAGTGGACACTGTTGCCCGGCTCGTAAGAGATGATGAACTCCGGGTAGTGGCTCTTCGCCCACGCGCGCGCGGCGACGAAGTTGCGCCCATAGCCCGCCTCGTTCCCCATCGAGAAGATGAAGATCGAGGCATGGTTCTTGTCGCGCTCGATGACGCCGCTCACGCGCGCGACGTGCGCGGCCGTAAAGTCCTCACCCGTCGAGATGCGCTGCTCATCGTTCGCGCCGTAGCCGTGCGATTCGATGTTCGCTTCGTCCAACACGTAGAGACCATAGCGGTCGCATAGGTCGTACCACTCGGGCACGTTCGGGTAGTGGCTCGTGCGCACAGCGTTGATGTTGTGCTGCTTCATCAGCTTGATGTCGCGCACCATCATCTCGGTCGTCACCACCTGCCCACGGTCGGGGTCGAACTCGTGGCGGTTGACGCCCTTGATCATGATGGGCTGGCCGTTGAAGAGGATGCGTCCGTCCTTGATCTCAGACGTGCGAAAGCCGACGCGCCACGGAATGGTCTCGACAACATGCCCGGCCGCATCTTTCAGCGTGATGAGCAAGGTGTAGAGGTTCGGCTCTTCCGCCGACCACTTGAGCGGGTTCGCAACTGCTTGCTCAAAGTCGAGCGTCGCCTCCGACTCGCGCGCGACGTTCGCCTGCGCTGTGAGCGTGCGGAAGACCGGGCGGCGCGCGGCGTCGAGCAGCTTTGCTTCGACGGTCATAGTCTCGTCCTGCTGCGCAACGTTTCGTACCTTGACCTTCAGCTTGAGCGCAGCGTCGCGGTACGCGGCGTCAAGCGTGGGGCGGGCGTAGAAGTCTTGGATGTAAACGGGCGCGCGCGCGACGAGTTGGACGCTACGGAAGATGCCGCTCATGCGCCAGAAGTCCTGATCCTCCATGTAGCTCCCGTCGCTCCAGCGATAGACCTCGACGGCGAGCACGTTCGCGCCCGGCTGTAGGTAGCGTGTGATGTCGAACTCTGAGGGCAAGCGACTGTCTTCGCTGTAGCCGACACGTTGCCCGTTGAGCCAGACGTAGAAGGCGGACGAGACGCCGCCGAAGGTGAGAAAGATTTGTCGCCCGCGCCAGTCCGTCGGCACTGCAAACGTGCGGCGGTAGGAGCCGACCGGGTCTCTGTCCTTGTACGCCGTCCAGTTGGGCGGCGGCTCGTCCGTGACGCGCGGCGCATCGCGCTTAAACGGGTAGGTGATGTTCGAGTAGATGGGCGTGCCGTAGCCCTCCATCTCCCAATCCGACGGGACGCGTATGTCGCGCCACGCGCGCACGTCGAACTCTGGCTTGTAAAAATTGGCAGGGCGCTCCTCCGGTCGCGGCGACCAATGAAACTTCCATTCACCGTCGAGCGTGCGCACGAACGGTGAAGTCTGCGCGTCCGCGCGCAGCGCCGCGCCCTCATTCGGGTAGGGCACGAGTGTGGCGTGCGCCGGCTCTTTGTTAATGGCAAAGACGCGCCCGTTCTCCCAGTCGGGCGGCGTGGAGACGCCCCCGTCCTTTTGCGACTGTGCGCGGATTAAGAGCGGCAAGGATAGGCAGGCGGCGGCGATGACGACGACTGAAAACCTTCTCATCCGATGCTCCTTGAGCGGGTGCGGCGGGAAGCCGCTCGCAAACGCCGACGGCAGATCATTCGCTTAGAACTGTTTACTGATCAAGGAATACATACCGCGCGCGGTGCTGCTCCGGCTCGGCGCGCGAGACCACGTCGAGCCGCATGACGCTGACAAGCGCGCCGCTCTTAACGGCGGGCCAATTCGGCAAGCCCGCGCCGTTCGGATCGCCTCGCTTCACGAAGTTCGCGAAGTACTCCTCCATCAGCTCCGATACCTTGTAATCATCGGGCGTCCACGCGTAAACCTTGTTCGTCGAGAGATTCCCCAACGCATATTCGATCTCGGCCGAATGCACCGCGCCGCGCGCGGGCGGCGGCGCATTCGCGCGCGCGTTCTGCCCCTTGATGACGCCGCCCGCAAGACCCGGCGCGGCGTCGCCCATCTCCGGTGTCATCGGCGGGCGCGGGCGAGCGTAGAAGTAGCGGAAGACGGATGCGCCACCAGTCTTGCTGTGCAGGTCAAACCACTTCCAAGTGCTGTAGCCGATGAAGCGGTCGCCGGCTAAATCCGTAGCCGCATCGATGACCTCTGCGCGCGTGGTCGCCGGATATAACTTCAAAGCCTCGTCGGCGCGCGCGCCGTAGAGTTTGCGCACCGCCTGCTCGTAGTTCTCCGGCGTTGGCTCGGCTTGGCCCAGCAGGAAGCGCCAAGTCATCTCCTCGGAGTTCCAGCCGACGAGCAGCGGGATGTGCGCCTGCCGGCCTGCGGCGTAAGTGACGGCGGGCGGCTCGGTCAAGAAGTAGCCGTCCACGGTCAGTGGGAAACGACCCGCTCCGGGCTTGGCAGTCGCAGCCTGTAGCTGCGCGGTCGTCAGCGCGCGGAGCGTCGCCAGCGAAGTCGCGCCGACGGCGTTCGCGAACTTGACCCCTTCACGCTCCGCCTCGGCAAGCGGGACGGCCGGCAGCGTCGAGAGTACAGACCCGCTCTCGCCAATGGCCCCGCTGATCAAATCTTTCGAGAGGGGCGACGCCATGTGCGCGCTGACCGACGCCGACCCGGCCGATTCGCCCGCAATCGTCACGCGCTTCGGATCGCCGCCAAACGCGGCGATGTTCTGCCGCACCCAGCGCAGCGCCGCATATTGATCCAGCAATCCGTAATTGCCCGAGGCATGGTGCGATGACTCCTTCGTCAACTCCGGGTGCGCGAAGAAGCCGTAGACGCTGAGCCGGTAGCTCATCGTGACGACGACGATCCCTTTGCGCGCCATGCTCTCGCCGTCGTAGCGCGGCTCGGAGCCGTCGCCCGCAATGAACCCTCCGCCGTAAAAATAGACGAGCACTGGCAGACGCTCTTTGTCGGACGCGGCGGGCGTCCAGACGTTGAGGTAGAGACAGTCTTCGCTCATCCCGTCAGAGCGAAAGTTCATGTCGCCGAAGACCGCATGTTGCACGCAACGCGGGCCGAACTGCGTGGCTTGACGCACGCCCGCCCAGTTCGCGGCAGGTTGCGGCGGTCGCCAACGCAACTCGCCGACGGGCGGCCGCGCAAACGGAATCCCCCGGAAGATGCGGACTCCGGAGGTCTGTTTCCCTGAGCCTTCGACAACACCGTTCGCAGTCTTGACGCGGTCAGGTGTGGCGGCGCGCGCCGACAGAACTGCGACGAAAAGGGTCGTCGCAGCGCAGAGCGTAAGCGTGAGTACGAACTTCACCTCGTCTGCTCCCTAGCGGCCGGAATAGTGCTTGACAAGCAAGCAACTGAGTAATAGAAACGCTTTCACTTAGCCTTGTAATAAAGTGTGCCCCGCTGCACCGCATGATAAAGCTTCGCGCCGCCGACTGAATATGCGCGGGCGAAGTACCGGAGTATCACTGTGCGTGTGCGCTTGAACTTAACAACTCGCGCGTCGAGTTGTCGAGTCCCGCCAGCGCGCGGGCGAGTTGAAATTTATCTTGCCGAAAGGAGCAAACATGAACTTCGGGCAAATGAAGTCGGTTCGTAAACTCTGGGCCGGCGTCGTGGCGCTGTGTCTCGTCGCCCTCAACTCGCTCCCCGCCCGCCCGCAGGCGCAGGCTGCACAACCAACTGCCGCCGTCGTCGAGCGCCGCGTCGAATCGATTCTTAAGCGGATGACGCTCGAAGAGAAGCTCGATCTGCTCGGCGGTGTGGACGACTTCTTCGTGCGCGGCTATCCGCAGTACGGGCTGCCGCGTCTTAAGATGGCCGACGGGCCACTCGGCGTGCGCAACTACGGCCCCGCGACGACGATGGCGGGCGGCATCGCGCTCGCGGCCACTTGGAATCCACAACTCGCCGTGCGCGTCGGGATGGAGATCGGCCGCGACGCGCGCGCCAAGGGCGTCCACTTCCTGCTCGGCCCCGGCGTCAACATCTATCGTTCGCCCACCAACGGCCGCAACTTCGAGTACATGGGTGAAGACCCCTTCCTCGCCTCGCGCATCGCGGTCGGCTACATCAACGGCGTGCAGTCGCAAGGCGTCTCGGCAACGATCAAACACTTCATGGGGAACAACTCGGAGTTTGATCGGCACAATACTGATTCAATCATCGACGAGCGCACGATGCGCGAAATCTATCTGCCGACGTTCGAGGCGGCAGTTAAAGAAGCGCACGTTGGCGCGATCATGGACTCGTACAATCTCATCAACGGCGCGCACGCCACGCAGCACGGTCATCTGAACACGGAGATCGCCAAACAGGAGTGGGGCTTCGACGGCGTCATGATGTCCGATTGGTTTGCGACCTACGACGGCGTGGCGGCGGCGAACAACGGGCTGGACTTGGAGATGCCGTCCGGCGCGTTCATGAACCGGCAGACGCTCATGCCCGCGCTCAAGGACGGCCGGTTGTCGGGCGCGACGATTGACGAACACGTGCGGCGCATCCTGCGCACCGCCGCGCGCTTCGGCTGGCTCGACCGCGAGCAGACCGATCTCAGTATCCCGCGCTTCAACCAACAGGGCCGGCAGGTGGCACTCACGGGCGCGCGCGAGAGTCTGGTGCTCTTGAAGAACGACGCCAGGCTACTGCCACTCAACAGGGCAAAGACAAAATCCATCGCCGTCATCGGCCCTGACGCCTACCCGGCCGTGCCCGTCGGCGGCGGCAGCGCGGGCGTGCAACCGTTCGCCGCCGTCAGCTTCATGCAAGGCTTGAGCAACTATCTCGGCCCGACGGCGCAGGTCTATTACGCGCGCGGCCTCCCGACCTTCGGCGAACTGGCCGAGGCGACAGACTTCACAACGGCCGCCATGGGCGGCGAGCGCGGCTTGCGCGCAGAATATTTCAAAGGTGAGGATTTAGCGGGCGCGCCCGTCGTCACACGCACAGAGTGGCACGTCAACTTTGGCGGGCAGTCGCGGCAGACCTTTCCGGCCGACACGCGCTCGTCGCGCTGGACGGGTTACTACACGCCGCAGAGTGCCGGCGCTTATGACGTGTTCGTGCAATCGACCGGCGAGGACGGCGGCTACACGCGCCTCTATGTGGACGATAAACTCGTGCTCGACAACTGGACGACCTCGCGCGCGCTCACAGACTCCGCCGCGCTCACACTCGCCGCGCACCCGCACAAGTTTGTGCTCGAACAGCACGGGCGTTCGGGTTGGCTCGGCGCGAAACTCAGACTGGGCATCATCCGGCCCGGCGGCAGTGTGACGGCCGAAGCGAAGCGGCTGGCGGCGCAGTCGGACGTGGTTGTCGTCGCGGTCGGCTTTGATCCTGAAACCGAGAGCGAGGGTGCGGATCGCACTTTCCGTCTGCCACCCGGCCAAGACGATTTGATCCGTGAACTGGCGGCGGCGAACAAGCGCACGGTCGTCGTGCTCACCTCCGGCGGCGGCGTGGACATGAGCGCGTGGCTTGAGCTCGTGCCCGCACTCATCGAAGCGTGGTATCCCGGCCAAGAGGGTGGGACGGCGCTCGCTGAAGTCCTCTTTGGCGATGTGAACCCGTCGGGTCGCCTGCCCGTCACCTTCGAGCGGCGCTGGGCCGATAATCCGGCGCACGACAGTTACTATCCGGCGGCGGACACCAAGCGCGTCGAATACAAAGAGGGCGTCTTCGTCGGCTATCGCGGCTACGAACACACGGGTGCGCGCCCGCTCTTCCCCTTCGGTTATGGGCTTAGCTACACGACGTTCACCTACACGGGTCTGAGCATCAGACTGGCCGGCAGCACGGCGCAGGGGCCGCATTACGAAGTGTCGTTCGATGTGCGGAACACGGGCACGCGCGCGGGCGCTGAAGTGGCGCAAGTTTATGTGGGCAACCCGCACGCAAGCGTGCCGCGCCCGGCGAAGGAGTTGAAAGGCTTCACTAAAATTTATCTCCGGCCCGGCGAGATGCGGCATGTGACTGTCCCGCTCGACGGGCGCGCCTTCACTTACTACGACACTGCGGCCAGACAGTGGCGCGCCGAGCCGGGCGCGTATGACGTAAGCGTCGGTCACTCCTCCGCGCAGATCGAACTGCGGGGCCAACTCAATCTACCTGCGACGAGTGCCGCCGCGATCAGGTGAGCGGCGCACTTCGGTCAGCGTCGGACTCTGACGACTTGCTTAAGTCGAATGTCAGCGGCCGAACTCCCGACGAGTAGCTGCACGCGCTCCGGCTCGACGACGAACTGCTGCCGGCTCGTGTCCCAGTAGGCGAGCCTGTCTGCGGGCAGCATAATCGTGACCGCCCGCGTCTCGCCGGGCTGCAAGGCCATGCGACTAAATCCTTTCAACTCCTGCGCGGGCCGCTCAACCTTCGAGTCGAGGTGCTTGACGTAGAGTTGCGCGACCTCTTCGCCGGCGCGCCGGCCCGTGTTGCGCACATCGAAGCTGACGTTGATTGCGCCGTGTGCATCGACGCTCGGTGCGCTCGCGTGCAGGTTCGAGTAGGCGAAGGTCGTGTAGCTCAGGCCGTAGCCGAAGGGATAGAGCGGTGCGTCTTTGAAGTACATGTAGGTGCGCCCGTGGCGGATGTCGTAGTCCATTATCGGCGGCAGTTGTGCGAGCGCGCGCGGCCACGTCTGGACGAGGCGGCCCGCCGGGTTGTAGTCGCCGAACAGCACGTCCGCGAGTGCGTGGCCTGCCTCCTGACTGTTGTGCGTCAGATGCAGAATGGCGGGCGCGTGCGCCTGCGTCCAATTGATGGCGAACGGGAAGCCGGCGACGAGCACGACGACCGTGCGCGGGTTCGCGGCGTAGACCTGACGGATCAACTCCTCCTGCTCAAGCTCGATGGCGCGCCTGTCCACCGCCTCCTTCCCGTCGCTCGGCACTGGGCACTGCTCCCAGCCGGCGTTGCATGTCGGATGATTGCCGACGATGACGACGGCCACGTCGGCCGCGCGCGCCGCCTGCACTGCCTTGTCATCCTTGTTGTCGGGCGCGTAGGTGACGCGCACGCCCGCGCCGAGTTTGGCCTTGATGCCGGCGAGCGGCGTGACCGTGTAGGGCGGCGTGCCGCTATACCAGTCGAGCAGCACCTCGTCGGCGTGTGGCCCGATGACGGCGATTGATTTCAGCCTGCGCCGGTCGAGTGGCAGCAAGCCCCCTTCATTTTTCAGCAGCACAATGGACTTCTGCGTCGCCAGCCGCGCGAGCGCTTTGTGCTTGTCTGTCAGCCACGGTTCAGGCTCTGCGCCCGCACCAATCTGCGCGTAGGGCACGCGCGCGGGCGGGTCTAGCAGCCCCAACCGCAGCATGACGCGAAAGTTGCCGCGCAAGGACTGATCGATCTCGGCTTCGGTCAAGAGCTTCTGTTGCAATGCGTCTTTGATGGCCGCGCGGTAGTTGTCGAGGAACTGGCCCAAGCCGGCTTTGACGACTGCGGCGGCCGCGTGCGCGACATCTGGGAAGGCGTAATGCTCGGTGACGAGTTGCGTCATCGCGCCGCCGTCGGTGCAGATGATGCCGTCCTCGCCCCACTCTCTGCGCGCGATCCTATCCAACAGAGGATTGACGGCCATCGGCACGCCGTTGACCTTGTTGTAGGCGGCCATGAAAGCGCGCGCGCCGCCTTCGGTGATCCCGAGGCGAAAGGGCACGGAGTAGTATTCGCGGAACAGGCGTTCGTCGAAGTCCGAAGAGGTGTGCCCGCGCCCGTTCTCGTTGCTGTTGGCGAGGAAGTGTTTGAGCAGCGCGGCCGTCTGCCAGTAGCGCGGGTCGTCGCCTTGCAGGCCCTTGATGAAGGCGACGGCCATCGTGCCGTTGAAGAAAGGGTCTTCGCCGTAGCACTCTTCGGTGCGACCCCAGCGCGGGTCGCGCCCAAGGTCGGCGTTCGGTGCGCGGATGACCAAGCCGCCGCGCCCGTAGCGTTGGAAGATGTAGCGCGCCTCGTAGCCTTCGGCCGCGCCGACCGCATGCAAGATGTTTGTGTCCCAAGTCTCGGCCAGACCGTAAGCCTGCGGGAAGGTCGTGGTCGTAGTCGGCGCGGCGCGCCCCCACTTCGCCGGCCCGCCCTGCGCCAGCCCATGCAACCCTTCGGAATGACCTGAACCTTTAACGCCGAGGCGCGGCACGGACGGGTTGGTGCCGAGGCACGTCACCTTTTCGTCGAGCGTCATGAGCGCAAGCAGGTTGTCTATGCGGCGCTCGGCCGGCAGATCGGGATTCTGAAACGGGTACTGATACTGAGCGGCCGTGCGCGGCGACACGATGAAGGCCGGCGCGCAGACGCCGCAGAGCAGTAGCACCGTCATGATGTTTCGTTTGCTCATCGTGGTTGTGGGGCGGGCGTGTTGATGAAGCCGGCGAGCGCGTAGATGAGCGGCGCGTTCCAGTTGATGGCGATCTCGTTGACGCGGTAGTTCTCAGAGACATCAACCCAATCCGTTGCGCGCGGCCAGCCGCCGCCCACAAGATAGCCGGGCCACGTCGGCGCGCCGGGTTGGCCCATCGAACGCCGGTCGTGTGGATGGAGCGGCGGGTTCGCGCCGACGCCCGTCACAAACGAGCGCGCGTAGTAGTTGCGACCGAAGAGATAACCGAGCGCATCGAGCGTCGTCTCGACGTACGCACGTTTGGCTGTTAAGCGGTAGGCCGCTTGGAGTAGGACGGTCGTGTTGACGATGCCGCCGTTCGCGCCCCAGTAGTAGCGCGTGCCGAGGAGGCGCGCGTAACCGTGCGCGTCGCGCTGACGCACGATGCGGTCGGCGGTCTGAAGCAACTCGGTCTTGATCTCGGCGACGAGTTGCGGATTGCGTCCGGCGCGCTGCGAGCAGAGATAAGTTAGCTCACCCAGATTCTGCACGTTGCTCCAGCCCCAATCGAGCGCGAACTTCTCGCGGTAGGCGCGGGCGCGCGCCTCGAAGTCCGCGCGATACGCGGCGTCGCCCGTCGTCGCCCATAACTCGGCGGCGGCCCAGAGTCGGTCGTCCGCATCGTTGGTCTGGTATCCGCCTGTGCCGAAGCCATGCAAATCTGCGGGATGATTCTCAGGATGCGCTTGCAGGAAGGCGTAGCTGCGGCGCGCGGCCGCCAGACAGCGTGCGGCGTAAGCCGGATCAAAGGGGCGATAGACGCGCGCGGCCTCGGCCAACATGGCCGTGAAGTCGGCGGTCGCCGCGCTGCTCCAAGGCGCGAAGTACCTTGCGGTCTGTTCCGTTTCGGGTTGGATGGCGGGGCCGAACTCGCGCGTCGTGACCTTGTGATAGACCGACCCGTCCGGTGCTTGCATCGTAAACAGCCAGTCAAGCTCCCACTTGATCTCGTTTAGATAAGCGGGCAAGCCTTTCGCGGCCGCAGGCAGACCGAGATCGAGCTTGTCGATGCGCGCGCCGAACTGCTCCCACGCGCGGAGCATGATGCCGACGGTGACGCCGGCATTGACCACATACTTATTGTAGTCGCCCGCGTCGTGCCACCCGCCGGTTGACTCTTGCCGCACGTGCCCACCGCCAACGAAGTCCAACCATGCGTCGCCCAGATGACAAGCGGCGTGGCTGTAAGTGTGACCGTTGTACTCGACGCGCACGGCCGCGCCGCAGCGCCACAGGTACATGGCACGCACCGCGACGGCGAACGGCGCATCGTACACGTCGCGCGCGATGCGGAACGGCGCGGAACGACCAATATTGGGCACGACGAGTCGGTAGAGACCGGGCCTATTGAGCGCTGAGAAGTCGGCCGTCGAGAGGTCTTCGTTTGTGTCTTCGTTATGGACGGGGCCGTCGGTCTGCCCGCGCAAGACGACCGTGTCATCTTCCGCACGCACGACAAGAAACTCGGAACAGCGCGCTGCGATTGACGCACGCTTATCGTGGTCGGGCAGGAAGCCGACCGTGTTGAGCCGAATCGGACTATCGGCCGCGCGCGCATGCCCGACGACAACGAGCATACATACTGCGAGAGCCGTAAGCGCGCGCACGCTTGTCTTCCCTTTGCATAGAGACCCTAGTAAGCTCTTCAAACGAAATTGCACCTCTATTGTTTTCGTCTCGGCCCGGCGCCGTCTGCTCGCTGCTGAGTTGTGTTTGTTAGCGAGCAGACGTTAGCACGGCATGCGGTTTTGGTGAAGAGGTAATCATGCGATGAAGAGCAAAGTACGTTGGGGTGTGTTGGGCGCGGCCAAGATCGCTGTCGAGAAGGTGATCCCGGCCATGCAGCAGAGCGAAGCGGCCGAGATCGCGGCCATTGCCTCGCGCAACCTTGCGCGCGCGCGACACGCGGCCGCTGCGCTCGGCATCGCGAAAGCCTATGGCTCGTATGAAGAGTTGTTAGCCGACCCGGAGATCGAAGCTATCTACAATCCGCTGCCCAATCACCTGCACGTGCCGTGGACGACAAAAGCGGCCGAGGCCGGCAAGCACGTGCTGTGCGAGAAGCCGATTGGTTTGAGCGGCGCGGAGGTTAAGCCGCTGTTGTCAGTGCGTGACCGCACCGGCGTCCTTATCCAAGAGGCGTTCATGGTGCGCACGCACCCGCAGTGGCTGGCGACACGCGAATTGATCGCAGCAGGCGGTATCGGCGAGTTGCGCGCCGTCACAGGTTGCTTTAGTTATTTCAATCGCGACCCGACGAACATACGCAATCAACTCGAAGCGGGCGGCGGCGCGCTCATGGACATCGGCTGCTATCCGATTAACATTGCGCGCTTCGTCTTCGCCGCCGAGCCGCAACGCTGTCTCGGTCTCATCGAGCGCGACACGGAGACGGGCATAGATCGTCTGACCTCCGTGCTGCTTGATTTCGCCATGGGTCAAGCGACCTTCACGTGCAGCACGCAATTAGTGCCATACCAACGTATGCACTTCTTCGGCACGTATGGCCGCATCGAAGTCGAGATACCATTCAATGCGCCGCCCGACCGCTCCGTGCGTATCTTTATTGACGACGGCTCCGATCTCTTCGGCGGCGGCATCGAGACGCGCGAGTTTCCGATCTGTAACCAATACACGATTCAGGGCGACCTGTTCTCGCGCGCCGTGCGCGGCGAAGGGGCGCAGCCGATTCCGCTCGAAGACGCTCTGCACAACATGGCGGCTATCGAAGCCATCTTCCGCTCGGCCGAGTCGGGGCGTTGGGAGTCGCCGGATGTTTAGAGCAACTTTAAATTGCATGGCTGGCAAGCAGAACTCACCACCGCAGACACAGAGGCCACAGAGGGGGCCCAGAGAAAGACAAGCCTCCGTGCTCCTCTGTGCTCTCTGTGTCTACGGTGGTGAACCGCTCTTACCCTACATTCAACTTAAAGTGATCTAGTGCGCAGGGAAGGCATCAACCAGCGAACGGACGCGGAGCCGAGCGCGCAAGTCCGCAAGCGTGACTGCGCGATTGGGCCGGAAGACGACTTGCACGGGCCTGTTCGGCAGCAGGTCGAAATAGTTATCGACGAACGCGCCGTCGAGTCCGGGCGCGGCCAAGTAAACAGCGCGGGCATATTTGTCAGAGGTTAAGTTAACGACAAAGCCTGCACGCGTGCGCGTCACGTCCGCGCTGATCTGCGGCGCGGGCATGTTCAGTTCTTTGAACGGGCGGAAGAAGTAGCGGTTGGCGGAGACGGTCTGACCGCCCACTGACAGCTCGCAGTAGAGCACGACCGCGCGCGTGTCGGGAGCTGCGCCAGTGTCGTGCGCTTCGAGCAAACCCTTCACGGGCAGGCTCATGTAAGACTTGCTGGCGAGCGGCGCGAGCGTTACGTCCATACTTGTCTGTGAGAGCGCGCGACCGTTGAAGTCCATGAGTGTTGCGGTCAGATGCGCAGGCGTCGATTTCGTGCGATCCGAGACGACGAAAATGTTCAGAGCGTCGCCCTCCGGGTGCGGGCTGACGAGCAGCTCGTTGTAGAAGCGACGCGCGTAGTATTGCAGCGCCTTCCAGCGCCCGAAGTAATCTATGCTCGACCAAGAAGCGACGGGCCAGCAGTCGTCGATCTGCCAGTAGAGCGAACCCATGTTGTGCGGCATGATGCGGCGCAGGTGCTCCGCGCCGATCTTGATGCCTTCGGCCTGCAAGACCTGACTGACGTAAAGGAACGAGTCGAAGTCTTTCGGCTCAGGGTACTCGCGCAGCATGTACTCGCGCACGAGTTGATTGCCGCGCGGGTGACGCTGGTGCGCGAGCATGACGGGCGACTGGATGTCGTGCTCTGTGGGGATGGTGTACGTATTGACCGTCTCGATCTGCGGGAAGGATTGGAAGCCGTACTCGCTCATGAAGCGCGGCTGCTGCTTCTCGTACTCGGTGAAGGGCAGCGCCGCGTGCCAGACGGCCCAGTAGTGCGTGTCGCCCATCTTCTGCGATTCGGGATCGTCTTCGAGGTTGGAACTCGGCGAACTCGGCCAATATGGTCGTTGCGGGTCGAGCGCGCTTGTGACTTCGGGCAGCACGCCGTGGAACACTTTCTTGTAATCGTCCCAGAGCGAGGCGGGCAGATTCTGCTTCCAACCCCAGTGTGCCCACGCCGTCTCGACCTCGTTGTTGCCGACCCAGATGGCGAGGCTCGGATGATTGCGCAGGCGCTTGACGTTATCCGTCGCCTCCTGCCGCACGTTGTCTAAGAAAGCTTGGTCGCCCGGATACATGCTGCACGCGAACATGAAGTCCTGCCAGACGAGTATCCCCATCTCATCGCAGAGTTCATAGAAATCATCCGCCTCGTAAATCCCGCCGCCCCAGACGCGCAGCATGTTCATGTTTGTGTCGCGGACGGATTCGAGTAGTTGCCGATAACGCGCGCGCGTGATGCGCGTCGGGAAACTGTCGGCCGGAATCCAGTTGCCGCCCTTGGCGAAGACGGGCACGCCGTTGACGATGAATTGGAAACTCTTGCCCGACGCATCCGGCTGCTGACGCAACTCAAGCGTGCGCAGGCCCACACGCGTCGCGGCTTCATCCGCTAACTGACCGTTGACGACGAGCCGCGCGCGCAACCCGTAGAGCGTGTGCGTGCCCATCCCGTTCGGCCACCAACGCGCGGGGTGCGGGATGCGGAAATTGATCGCGACCTTATTCGCGCCGACGTTGAGTTTGACCTGCTGTTCGGCGGCGACCGTCTTGCTGTTGAGATTATCGATGATAACGGTTGCCGTTTGATCAACCCCAGCGCGCACTTCGACCTCGGCGGTCAAGTCGGCCGCTTGATCGCTCAGTTGCTGTTGCACGATGCGCAGATCGTCGATGCGCGCCTCGTCCCAAGCTTCGAGCGTGACGGGCCGCCAGACACCACTCGTGACGAAGCGCGGGCCCCAGTCCCAGCCGTATTGATAAGGCGCTTTGCGCGTATGCGGGCTGGTCTTCTCGCCCTGATCGTTCGGCGCGGGCAGTTGATAACTGAGCTTCGCCATGACAGGCAGGATTTCGTTGACGGGTGAGCGGAAGCGTATGCGCAAAAGGTTCGCGCCCGCGCGCAACGCACTCTTGCAGTCCACGCGCCACGTGCGAAACATGTTGTCGGCGTGCAGAAGCGGCGCGTCGTTTAAGAACACGTCGGCGTAAGTGTCTAACCCTGCGAAGACCAGTTCGACGTTGCGCCGCGCGAGCACGGCGGGCGCGACGTTGAAGGTCGTCTGATATTCCCAATCGGTCTTGCCGATCCACTGTTGCTTCTGCTCGTTGTCGCGGTAGAAGGAATCGTTGATCAACTTGTTAGCGAGCAAGTCGGTGTGCACGCAGCCGGGCACAGTCGCCGCGTGCCAATCGGGTTTACCCACCTCGCGAAACTGCCAGCCGACGTTGAGCGGCATCTTCATGTGGGCGGCCTCCGGCGCGTGTGCGACCCGCTGCCCGACGACTCCATGCGTCGCGACGAGCAGCATGACGATTAGCAAGAACGAGTTTCTTTGCAACTGCCGACACATTGCAGGCGCAGGCTGATTCATGGGCTTCTCCGTTGAGTGGGTTGCAACAAGTTAAGCCCGGCGGTGCACGACCGTTGGGCTGTCGTCGTGTTTTAGGCTAACGGTGCTCACGCCTCGCTGACCGCGCCGTCGAGCGCAGGCACGGGCGCAGCATCATCGGTCGCGCGTCCGGCGCAGAGCGCGGAGAGACCGTAGAAGATGACGGCGACGAGTAACAGATATTGAAAGCCGATGAGCATTGAACTGTTCTCGCAGAGGCCGCCGAGCATTGCACCGGCGATGTTGTAGCCGAAGGCGCGATCAGGCGCGGGCGCGCGTTTGAACGAAGCCGCGAAGACGACCCCGGCGAAAAAGACCGGCGCAAAGACCGGCAAACTGGAGCCGATGATCTGTAAGCTGCGGTGCATCCCTAAAAAGAAATCGAGCGGGATGAGACCATTCAGCACGAGCGTCGCGAGCAGCCCGACATAGTAAGGCCACAGGCGCGCGGGGCGGAGTTTAAGCGTCCACAGATTAGCGAGCAAGATCATCACGAGCACGGCGAAGAAGACGACGGAGTTGACCAGCCACGTGCTACCGAACAGAAGCGCCATGACGACTACGGCTTTCGTCTCGATGAGCATGAAGCCCGCGCCGAGCAAAAACATCTGCCCGTTGAAGGCCCAGCCCTGCCCGCGCGTCTGCGGCCCGCGCGGCCGGAACAGCAGCAGGAGCAAGAGCGCGAGCGTCGCCATCACAGCCATGCCGCGCAGGGTCAACGTGGGGATCATCGGGCGGCGCAGGTAGAGGAACGGCCAATCGTCGGTGGCCGTGCGCAGGTCGCCGCCGCTCATGGGCAGCAAGCGCGAGAGACCGAACTGCTGCCAAGGAGTTTGCTCTGCCGCTGCGTCGGCGGCGAGTTGCGGCCAGCGCGCACGCTCTTGCGCGTCGGGCGTGGTGAAGCCGTTCGGCGCGGCGGGCCCCGGCGGCTCATCGCGGCGTAGCCAGTAAGCGGTCTGACTTTGAAACGCGTTGCGCAAGGGCGCGGTGTCGCCCGCGAAGAAGATGGTGAAGTCGCCGAAGTTGGCTTGCTCCGGGTCGATGGTCGCACGATAAGGTAACGTCAGCATGAGCGTGTTGCCCGCGCCGAACACCTCTTCCAAGCCTTGCTGCAAGCGCGCGACGATCCAGCCTTGCCGGAAATAGTTGTAGATGATGAACTGCCCGCCGGGTTTGAGATGGCGCTGCACGTCGGCGAAGGTCTGGCGCGTGAATAGGTAACTCTCAAGCCGTATGTTGCTGTAGCCGCTGTGCAAGACGAGCGAGTCCACGAGCGCGTAGATGACGAGGTCATACTTGCGCGTGGTGGCGCGCAGGAAGTTGCGCCCGTCGTCCAGATGAACACGGACGCGCGGGTCTTGATAAGGGTGGTCGGGATGGTACGCGCGGCCGAGTCGATAGATGGCCGGGTCGATCTCGACCGCATCAACATGCTGTGCGCCCCACTGCAATGCGCGGCTCACGTCGTTGCCCGAACCCGCGCCGATGATGAGCACGTCGGCGTAAGGCGGGCGGCCCGCGTCGCGGTTCAACAGATGCGGCAGCGCATAAGCGGGGAAGTTCGTATCGCGCGCGACCATCTGTTGGTGATAGATCAAGTTGACGGAGAGCGACAGGTCGGGGCGCTTGAAGTCGATGCGATAGTAGGGCGACCAGAACTGCTCGGCCTCGCGCTGGCCTACGAACTGATCATGCGTCGGCGTGAACGTTGCCAGCGCTACCACCAGCGCTAGCGTCACGCCCGCCGCAAGCGCCCGCACGGACAGCAGGCGCGGGAACGGCCGCCGCGCCGCGCAGTAGAGGAAGTAAGCGATGCCGGCGGCGGTTAGTAGAAACCACCAGAACGGCGACAACTCAAGCCAAGAACAGGCGGCGAACAGCAGTATGCCGACGATGCTGCCGCAGATGTTCAGCGTGTAGGCGTGGATGCGGTTCGGCAGCCGGTTGAGCGCGCGCCCCAACTCCTGCCCCAACCCGACGAACGCCAGCGCGGCGCACAGAAAGAAGAAGCCGCACAACACCTCGACGGGGATGGCGTAGCTGGCCAAATCCGTCGTGTGATACTCCGTGCCGAAGAAGACTAGCTGCGGTGACTGTTGGTGACCCACGTCCACGAACTTCACGAACGTGCCGCTCGTCAGTTCGACGGCGTGTGCCGCCGCTAGTGCCAAGGCGAGTAAGACCGGCGTCCACGTCAAATAGTTGCGCTGCCGCCCGGCGGCGAGGCAGCCGACCGACATGCCTAAGAAGCAGGCCAGCAGCACCGTGTTGGTGAAGAAGGTCAGGAAGAGGACGTGCGCCGGAAACCAGCGGATGCAGGCCAACTCAAGAAAGAGTATGAGCAAGCTGATGAGAAACAGTTCCGCGCCAGCGTGCGTAGCGCGACCCGGTTGGGCAGAGGAGAAGTTTTCAGCCATAGTGCGTGCGCGCGAAAAGCGGCCTGCGGTTGTAGCTTACAATGTGCGAATGAGAGTGCGTCGGGCGCTTCATCATACTTAAATCTCGGCGCGTGTAAAGTGTGAGCAGTACGGAGCGGCGCTTGTGCAATCAATCGGCGGGGCAACTTTTGTCGGGTCAGTAGGCAAATGTTATACTCCGCGCGCAGTAGGTTCGTGCGCTCCCCGCGACCCGGCGCGCGGCGCAAGTTAAACGCGGCGCGATAATCGTTCACACAGCTTTTTATGCTCGTGCAAAAGGCCCTTTTGCAGGCCAGCCGCAGGCCTAACCTGTGGCGGCCGCGGCCCGTGCCGATGGCGTTTAAGGGCCAACATCGTAGAGATCGAAAGGTAGCCCCGCGTGGCGCATACTGTCATCACTTGCTGTCTATTCGTCCTGCTCCTATGTGCCGTCGCCCCGTACATGCCGGCGCAGCAGCCACCCGCCGCCGCGCCCGTTACCTTCTTCGAAGTCCCAGCCAAGACGAGCGGCATCACGTGGGTGCACAACAACGCGCACTCGGCCGAACGTTATCTACCGGAGACAGTCGGCGCGGGCTGCCTATTCTTTGACTATGACAACGATGGGTGGATGGACATCTACCTCGTCAACAGCGGCCCATCTGATTTCTACAAGCCGCCGACCCCGCTCAAGAACGCGCTCTACCATAACAACCACGACGGCACGTTCACGGACGTGGCGGAGAAGGCGGGCGTCACCGGCGGCACGTTCGGCATGGGCGCGGCGGCGGGCGATTACGACGGCGACGGCTGGCCCGATCTGTTCGTCACCGCTTACGGGCGCAACATTCTCTACCACAATAATCATGACGGCACGTTCACGGACGCGACCGACAAGGCGGGCATCACGTCCGCGAGTTGGTCAACGTGCGCGACGTGGTTCGACTACGATAATGATGGCAAACTCGATCTCTTCGTCTCCAGCTTCGTCCAGTACACGAAGGAGATGAGTTGCGGCAACAACCGGCTCGGACAGAAGTACTACTGCATCCCGCGCATCTTCAAGCCACAGCCTTCACATCTGTTCCACAACAACGGCAACGGCACGTTCACCGACGTAAGTCGTGAGTCCGGCATCGTCGGCTCGCCCGGTAAGTCGTTCGGTGCGGTCGCCACCGACATAAACAACGATGGACTACTCGATCTCTTCGTCGCCAACGACACGATGCCGAACTTTCTGTTCATCAACAAAGGCGGCGGCAAGTTCGAGGAGACGGGTCTCGTCGCCGGTGTCGCCTACAGCGATGCGGGTGCGCCGCGCTCCGGCATGGGCGTGGACGCGGGCGACTACGACAATGATGGCTGGCAAGACCTCTTCGTCGCCAACATCGATCAGGAGCTGTTCAGTCTCTACCACAACGCGAAGGACGGCTCGTTCATCGATCAGCCCGGCGAGATCGGCGCGGCCACGCGCCTGCTGAGCGGCTGGGGCTTGAAGTTCTTCGACTACGACAACGACGGCGACCTCGATCTCTTCCTCGCCAACGGCCACCCCGACGACATGGTCGAGACCCTGACGACGCGCGTCAAATACAAAGAGCCGATCCTGATGTTCGAGAACGTCGGCGGCAAATACAAAGACGTGAGCGCGCAGTCGGGCGCGGCCTTCACGCACGACTACCCGGCGCGCGGCTTGGCCGTCGGCGATTATGACAATGACGGCGATCTCGATCTGCTCATCTCAAACAACGGCGAAGCGCCCATCCTGTTGCGCAACGAAGGCGGCAACCGGGGCAACTGGCTCGGCCTCCAACTCGTCGCGACCAAGAGCGGCCCCGACGCGTGCGGCGCGCTCATCACTTGGACGGCGGGCGGTGTCAAACGCACACGCCTGAAGACGAGCGGCGGCAGCTACCTCGCCTCGCACGACCCGCGCGAAATTTTGGGCGCGGGGCGCGGGGGCAAGATCGACGCGGTTGAGATCAAATGGCCAAGCGGCAAGGTGGATAGGCTGACGAATCTACCGATGAATACATACGTGCGCGTCGTCGAAGGCGAGGGCGTGGCGAAGAGCGCAGGCACTAAGTGAGTAACGGAAGTTAACATGACCGCGCGGGCGGCGGTCAGCGGCAAAACGGATGAGTCCTGTCAGGACAAAAGTGCAAGTGGGTGTTGTGCTGCTGGTGTGCGGCCTCTGCGTCGTCTGGGCGGGGCGGCCTTTGCGCGCGCAAGGGCCAGTGATGAGCAGCAGCGGCGCGCCTGCCGGCACTAGTTGGCGACCGAGCGGTAAGGACGCGAAATACACGGGGCCGGCGGTCTGCGCCAAGTGCCACATGCAGGAGTCCGCCACGCAGCACACGACGCCGATGGGGCGCGCGCTTGAGCCGGTGGCCACAAGCGACATCCTGCGCAAGAACCCGCGCCTCACCTTTCGCAGCGAACCACTGACCTTCCAGATCACGCGGCAAGGCGAACAGAGCATCTACTCTGTGACCGACGGCAAGGAGACTCTGGCCGAACCGATCCTCTACGCCTTCGGGCAGGGCAAGGCGGGTCAGACCTACGTCTTCCGGCACGACGGCTCATTCTACGAAAGCCGGCTCAGCTTTTATCGTGAGTTGCGCGGGCTTGACTACACGCTCGGCTACCAGCGACCACAGCCGACGGCGGCGCTCGACGAGGCGTTGGGGCGCGTCATCAGCGACGACGAGGCGCGCAACTGTTTCACCTGCCACGCCACAGCCGCCACGAGCGGCGGGCAACTGCAACTCGCACGCCTGATCCCCGGCGTCACCTGCGAGGCCTGTCACGGGCCGGGCACGGCGCACGTGGCCGCGATGGAGGCGAAAGATTTCGAGCATCCGCGCATCTTCAACCCGCGCCGGATGAGCGCAGACGATCTGTCGCAGGAGTTCTGCGGCTCTTGTCATCGCAGCGCCGAGCAGGTGATGGCGAACAAGGGGCTGCAAGGTCTGCACAGCGTACGCTTCCAGCCCTACCGCATTTTCATCAGTCGCGGGCATGACCCCTTCGACCCGCGCCTCAGTTGTACCGCTTGCCACGACCCACACACAGAGCCGCGCC
The DNA here is from genome assembly GCA_045807745.1 of Pyrinomonadaceae bacterium. Taxonomy (GTDB): domain Bacteria; phylum Acidobacteriota; class Blastocatellia; order Pyrinomonadales; family Pyrinomonadaceae; genus QHXQ01. The sequence continues at coordinate 70,780 of JBJMGT010000014.1, read as the reverse complement.
ACGATCAGGCTTACTACGACGCAAAGTGTTTCGTCTGTCATCGCTCAACCGCGAGCGTACCTACTGCGCCGAAAGCGGCGCAGACTGATACGTCTGAGCGCACGGCGAAGCCCTGTCCCGTGAGCCAGCAGGCGTGCGCGAGTTGTCACATGCCGAAGGTCGATCTACCCGGCGCGCACTTCAAGTTCACAGACCACCGCATCACCATCGCCCGGCCGGGCGAGCCGTTTACGAATTAAGGCTGAAGCGTGAAGTGCTCGACGCGCGTCGTGCTGCCCCCGGCGGCGCGCGCCGTCACCTGCAACTCATAATCGCCAGGGCGGAGCTTGTCCACGGGGACTGAGCTTGCGTACTGGATGCGCCCCGCGGCGTCGGGCGCGGGTAGAGTCAGATCGGCGCGGGCGAGCGTGCGGTCGCCTTGCTTGATCTCAAGCGTCGTCTGCGGCGCGGGCGCGCCCGGCGCGTTGTAGAGCGTCAGCAGGAAGGGCAGTTCTTTCGTCTCGGTCTTGCGCAGCGGCTCTTCAAGATTCGGATAGACGAGCACTTCGCCGAAGCGAAACGGATTGCTGGCTTGCTGTGCGTCGTCGGTCGTGACGCGCTCGACGCGCTTAATGATGACGACGCTTGCCAAACGCGGCTTCGTCTCGTCGTTGGCGGGGACATCAATGCTGCTGCTCATCGTCGTGCCGCGCTCCGTCAGCGCGTCGTAGACGGCGGCGGCGATGGTGTAGTGCCCCGGCGGCAGATCGGTCTCGCGATAGAAAAGGGCCGCGCCGCGCTTGGCCTCTGCGAGCTTGTCGAGCGGCCCCGTCAGCAGGAACTGGTTGCTCAGCTTCTTGACCACGCGCTGCGCCTCGTCCTTGACGAGCGCCACGACCGAGAAGTCCGCGCGGTAGGTCTTGCGTTCCGCGTTGACCTCATAGTTGATCGTGCCCGCCGGTATCTCGACCACGATGGGCACGAGACCGGGCCGGCGCGGCTGCGGGAAGCTGAACGCGGCGGCGTGGACGGGGAACGGGACGGGGCTGCGCAGGCCGCCGCCGCTTAAGAGCGCCAACACCGGCGCTTCGTAACCGAGGATGGGCGAGCCGTTGTTGCCGCTGATAGCGTAATAGCCGCGCCGCGCCTGCACTTCAAGCGAAGGGCGCGCGAGCTTGACGCTGATCTGACGGAAGCGGCCGTCGTAATGCTGGTTCGACGGGACGTAGGAGAGGACATAATAGGTGTGCAGGTCTTCGTCCACTTGGCGGAGGCGCGGACCCGGATTGTTCGTGTCGCTGATGAGGAAGCCGCCGGTCTCTTCGGCCAGTTCGCCGAGACCCGTGTTCGGGTTCGAGCGCAGCAGGTCTTCGTTGCGTTCGAGGTCGCGCATCATCGATGCGTTGGGATCGCGGTTGCTGTTCGCTTGTCGTATGCGCTGCTGGCCGAGCGCGGTCATGGCCCGCCCGGCGTCTGCGTCCGCGCTCGTCGCGCGCAGACCCGCCGCATCGATCGAGTAGATGCTAACGTTCGCGCGGTTGGCGTTACTGATGACGGTGCGGAAGTGCGAGACCACGGCCGTCGGCAGCGAGATGCCCTCGGAGAAGAACAGCAGCACCTTGCGACCGGGCAACTCCGCCAGCGAGTTGACGACGGCGAGCAGACTGTTGGTCGTGGCGTAGCCCTGCTGGTTGTGCTCCAGTATCTCGTAGGTTTCGAGCGAGCGGCGCGTCATCTCGGCGAACGCCAGATCGAACTGATTGCCCGCCGCGCTGCCGGTCGCCTGCGCCGCGCCCGCACCGCCCTCGCCCGCCTGCGCCTGCATCGCGTCGCTCTGCTGTTGCAACACGGCCTCCGACTGCGACACTTCGGCAATCTGGCCCGTGTTAGACGGGTGCGAGGACGAACTGTGCGAGGCCGCGCGCTCAATCGCCTGCCGGACGAGTTGCTCATTGTTGGTGAAGGGCTGGAGGACGCGCAGCGATAGATCGATACCAAAGACGCCGGCAAAGTCGTCGGTGCGCAAGCCACTGCTCAAGTAAGCGAGTGCGGCCTGACGGGCACGCGCGCGCGCGTCCGGCGCGAGCCGGTCGAAGACAAACGCGACCGCGCCCACGTGCTCAATGCCGCCCGCGCGCGGCGGCGCAGGGCGTGCTGCTGCGGGCGTGCCGGCCGGTGCTGCACTCTTGCTTGGCTCTGCGCTCGCAACCGTTGCAGGCGGCTCGCGTCTGATGAGGCGGAACGATGTGACCTGTTGGCGCACGCCGTCCTCGTAGACTTCAAAGTCCGAGGGCTTGAGATCGGTGACGACGTGCCCCTTCTTGTCGCGCACCACGGCGTCGAGCTTGATCTCGTTGGCGTTGACGCGCACGACCTCGTCCTGTTGTTCGGCGGGCGGCGTCTGACTGTGGGCGGGTAGCGGCGCGCCGACAAGCGCGCAGATTAGCAAAGTGGCGAGTCGTGTCTTCATCGTCAGTCCCTCTTATTTTGTAGCTGCGCCCTCTTGCACGTTGATGTATTGATCGACCGTTATGTTCTTCAATGTGCTGACCTGCCCGCTCGGCCAGCGCACGTCTAACTCGGCCACACGCTGGCCCGCGCCAAGACCAAAGAGCAGACGCATATCGGCGGCCGTGCAGTAGCTCGTGCCGCCCAACAGATAGCGAGTCCGGCGCACGCCGCCCGCGCTCACGGTCACTTTCGCGCCGACGCCGTCGCGATTGCTCTTCGTGCCGACGAGGCGGACGCCGAGCCAGTGGTTGCGGTTGCCGCCATCGTTGCGGAGCAGCACGGGCGGCGCGCCCGCGTTGAGCAACAGTAGGTCTGTGTCGCCGTCGTTGTCGTAATCGCCGAGCGCGAGACCGCGTCCCAGATAAGCGCGCGTGAGCGCCGCGCCGTGCGCGGCCGCGACTTCGCGGAATGTCTTGCCCGCCGGCTCGAAGAGGAAGGGCGGCTCGGCGTAGGTCACGTCGGGGAAGACTTTGCTGATCGGCTCGAACGGGTGGCCGTTGAGGACGAAGAGATCGAGCGCGCCGTCGTTGTTGTAGTCGAAGAAGCGCGCGCCGAAGCCGCTCATGGGGACGCTGACGCGCCCAAGACCCAGCGCGTAGGTCGTCTCGCTAAACGTGCCGTCGCCATTGTTGTGGAAGAAGGCGTTCGGTTGGCCAGAGAAGTTGGTGACGAACAGATCGAGGTGGCCGTCGCCGTCTATGTCCGCCGCATCCACGCCCATGCCGCCGCGCACGTTGCCGTCGGGGTCGAGCGCGGCGTCGGCCTCGAACGCGACCTCAGCGAACGTGCCGTTGCCGTTGTTGCGGAACAGGAAGTTCGGATCGGAGTCGTTCGCCTGATAGAGATCGATGTGCCCGTCCTCGTTGTAGTCGAGTGCGACCACGCCCAAGCCTTTGCCGACAGCTTTTGCGATCCCTGCGCGCTCGCTCACGTCCGTGAACGTGCCGTCGCGGTTGTTGTGGAAGAGCACGCCCGCCGCGCCTTTGAACTTTGAGATGTAGCAGTAGGGGCGGCCCGCGAAGAACTCGCAGGGCGCTTTCGCGGCCGGATCGAAATCGAGATAGTTACAGACGTAGAGGTCGAGCGCGCCGTCGCCGTCGTAGTCGAAGAAGGCGGCGCTCGCACCCCAGCGGCGGTTGTTGACGCGCGCCTTGTCGGTCACGTCCGCGAACGTGCCGTTGCCGTTGTTGTGATAGAGCTTGCTCGCGCCGTAGCCGGTGACGTAGAGATCGGGCCGCCCGTCGTTGTCGTAGTCGCCGACGGCGAGACCCATGCCGAGCATGCTGTTCGCGATGCCGGCCCGCTCGGTCACGTCTGTGAACGTGCCGTCGCCGTTGTTGTGATAGAGCGCGTCGCGGAGTTTTGTGTTCGGATCAATTTGCGGGGTCTGCGTGTAGCAGACGAGGTAGATATCGAGCTGCCCGTCGCCGTCGTAGTCCACGAAGCCGCCGCCGCCGCCCATCGTCTCGATGAGATACTGTGCGCCGGGCGCAAGCGTTTTGAAGCCCCACTTGATGCTGGCCCGTTCGGTCACATCCACAAACTCGACCGCCTCCTTCTGCGCGCCGGCCGCAGCCTGCCCGGCGACGGCGACCGCGCACAAGCCGAGCGCGCACGTAACGGCGAAGCTGAACAACAAATTCATAGACGGAAACTAAAGCCCGCAAGCGGCGCGCTCGCACCCACGTCAGGGCAGTTTATACCCGGCAGGCGACTTTGTAACACGTCCAGACAAAAGTTCCCAGCCGGGTCAGCCGCAACGGCGGTACACGCGGACGTAGTCCACCAACATGGTCTGCGGGAAGACGGTCGTCGCGTCAGGACTGCCCGGCCACGACCCGCCGACGGCGACGTTGAGGAGGATAAAGAACGGGTGATCATAAACCCAGCGCGTGCCGGCGGGCAGATCGGCGGGCGTGCGCGTCTCGTAGAGTTGCCCGTCTACATAAAAGCGGAGCGCTTGCGGCTCCCACTCGACGGCGTAGATGTGGAAGTCGTCGGCGAAGCGCCGGCCCTGTGGCAGCGTGTAAGCCGCGCCGAGACCCTGCCCGCCCGAATAACCGGGGCCGTGGATCGTGCCATGCACAACTGACGGCTCGCGCCCGATGTTCTCCATGATGTCGATCTCGCCGCACGCGGGCCAGCCCACCTTGTCGATGTCCGTGCCCAGCAGCCAGAAGGCGGGCCACAGCCCTTGCCCGGCCGGCAGCTTGAGACGGGCTTCGAAGCGGCCATAGGTCTGACTAAACTTGGTCTTCGTAATGAGCCGCGCCGAAGTGTAGCGGCAGGGGCCGTACCAGCACTTGAGCGCGGGCGGTAAGGGGCCGGCGAGCGCGTTGATGACGAGCGCGCCGTGCCCGTCGAGGTGCGCGTTCTCTGTAGTGTCTGTGTAGAACTCAAGCTCCTGATTGCCCCAGCCCGTGCCGCCCACCTCGGCCGTCCAACGGGCGCGGTTAACAGCCGCACCACGCGGGCCGTCGAACTCATCGCGCCAACTGATCTGCCATGCCTGCGCGTGTGCGTGCGCGGCGCAGACAATGAGCGCGACGAGCGCGCAGCCGCACCGCAGTGTGTGCCGGAGACGTTGATGCATGAGCATAATGATGACGCGAAGACAGCCGTGAGCGCCGCGCCCGTGCGCTTGGATTAAAAATCAAAAAGGCAATAGAGTAGTATCATGTCCGTCAAGGGCTGGCGCGGTCGGGCGCAGAATTATGTTGACTGACAAAGCACACCTGGTCTAGTAATTGTCGCGCAGTCAAACATGCTCCTGCGCCGACGCGTCAACTCGCTGCCGCACCGGGCCGGCCTGAAGACACAACGTGAAACGCATCAACCTTAGAAAAGCAAACGTCGCGCGCGCCGACACCATCCGCACCATCAACCGGCAGATCGTGCTCAACTACGTGCGCGAACGCGCGCCCATCTCGCGCGCAGAGATCGCGCAGGAGACCGCCCTGCAACGCTCGACCATCTCGCTCATCATCGACGAGTTGAAGACCGAGGGGATGATTGAGGAGATCGAGGGCGAATCGACAGGCGGGCGGCCCCCCATCCTCATGCGCCTACGGACGGCGGGGGCGGTGGCCGTCGGCGTCGATCTCGGCACTGAGCGGACGATTATCGCGACGAGTGATCTGGCGGGCCGCGTGCTCGCGCAGGAAGAGTTCGCGACCGACCCGGACGCCCGGCGGACGCTCGCGCAGGTCGTCAACTGCATTAAGAAACTTGTCCGGCAGAGCGAGGGCGACATGGAGGGCATCGGCGTCAGCCTCCCCGGCCTCGTTGACTTCGAGTCGGGGACGGCGCTCTTCATCCCCTACTTCAATTGGCGGGATTGGGCGGTGGGCAGCGAGATCGAGGCGGCGACCGGTCTGCCCGTGACCGTCGATAACGACGCCAACGCGGCCGCCCTCGCGGAACTCTGGTTCGGGCGGCCCGAGGTGCGCGACGTGCGCGACTTCATCATGGTGCTGGTCGAGGAAGGGATCGGGACAGGCATTATCATCGACGGGCAGGTTTATCGCGGCGAGGGCGGTGGGGCGGGCGAGTTCGGCCACATGACCATCGGCGAGGGCGCGCCCATCGCATGCAAGTCGGGTAGTCGTAGCTGCTGGGAGGCCTTCGCCTCTGAGTACGCCGCCTTGGCGTATTACGATCAACTGGTGGGCGGCGCGCGCACGCCGTCCCACCCCAGTTTTGAGCAACTGATTGATCGGGCCTTCGACGGCGAAGCGGCGGCGCACGGCGCGCTGCTGAAAACGGCCTACTATCTCGGCGTCGGCATCGCCAATCTGATCAAGGGGCTTAGTCCGGAGGCCGTGGTGGTGGGCGGGAGCATCTCGCGCGCATGGCCGTTGATCAGCCGAGAGTTGCTCAAGAGTGTCGCCGAGCACACGACGTGTCACGATCTGCCTTCGCCTAACATCTGCGTCTCCAGCCTCGGCGAGAAGCCGCAGTTGATGGGCGCACTCAGCTTCGTCTTGGCCCAAAAATTCTCCTCCGTCAGCATGACCTGAGCACACAGGACAGCCGGCCAGCCACGCCTCGTGCAGCCTCGCGCACGCGTCTACCATCAACCTGATCGATGATCATCCGACATCAAGCCGACCCGCCTCTTTGCCAGCTTGATCCAGTTCATCGACATGAAGGCCGAGACTCGTCTGTAGCGGTTCTTTGTTGCGCTTGAACTGTTGCGCTATACTTGCCGCCCGTGGCCGTTAGCGTTAGTTAGTCTCCCACTAAAACGCCCGGTTTACTTCCAGAGACACGCATCCTTTAAGCATAAGTCTGCCATGTTGCTAAGTTTGGCTCTCGCGTTTATGTTGGCCCTCGCCCCCGCGCAGGATACTGCTGCGGCGCGGCAGTCCGAGGCCGATTTTGCGCGCGGGGTCGAGTTGCAGCAGCGGGGCGACTTGCAGGGCGCGCGCGCCGCTTATGAAGCAGCGTTGCGCGCGCTGCCCCAGCGGGTTGATGCGCTCTCCAACCTCGGGGTCGTGTTCGCGGGCTTGGGCCAGTACGGCGAGGCCGTTAAGTATTACAAGGAAGCGCTCTCGGTTGATCCGCAGCAGTATGGCACCAGATTAAATTTAGGTCTCGCTTACTATAAGACGGAAGAGTTTGAACTGGCGCAGCGCGAACTGGCCGCGGTGGTCGCGGCTCAGCCGACGAATCATCAGGCCCGCGCGCTGCTTGGGCTGTGCAATTTTCAATTGAACAAACTGCCGGAAGCGGTGGCTGAACTTGAAGCCGTTTATCAAGTGCAACCCGACAACATGGCGGTGGCGTATGCGCTGGGCACGGCCTACATCAGCCTGAACCAGACGGATAAGGCCGAGCCGCTGGTCAGTAAAGTCTTCAGCCAGATTCAATCGGCGGAAGCGCACCTGATTGTCGGCTCGTTCTACCTCGCGCTGAAAAACTTCCCGAAAGCGATTGAAGAACTACAGGCGGCGCGGCAACTCAACCCGCGTTTGCCTACGCTCCGTTCACAGTTGGGCAGTGCCTATCTGTTCGCCGGCAACCGCGAACAGGCGGCGGCCGAGTTTGCCGCCGAGTTGCAGTCTAACCCACGCGACTTTAACGCCAACGTCCGTCTCGGCTGGCTCTATCGCGAGGACGGGCGGTTGCCCGAAGCCGAGGCGCTGCTCAAACAGGCGCTCGCGCTCCGGCCCGACGATCCCGCGCCGCTCTATCAACTGGCCCAGTTGGCGCAGGCCAAAGGCGCGACCGGCGAGGCGGCCGGTCTGCTTGAGCGAGTGGTTCAACGCGCGCCTGATTTCACCGCCGCCCACGTGCTCCTCGCACGCCTCTACTACAAACTAAATCGCACCGCGGGCGCAGACCGCGAGCGCGCGATCATCCAAAAGCTCAATCAGGAAAAGCAACAGAAAGAGCCGACGCCTGAGAGTCAACGCGCGCAGGTCGTGGCCGGCGAGCCGGTTAATAACCGCGCCGCGCAACCGACGGGCGATCAGCTACAAGCGCAGGGCGATCTGCAAGGCGCGCGCGCCGCCTACGAAGCCGAACTGCGCGCCACGCCGCAGCGCGTCGAAACGCTCTCAGGTCTCGGCGTCGTCCTCGCGCGGCTGGATAAATATGACGAAGCCGTCGAGCGTTACAAGGCGGCGCTCGCCCTTGATCCGAAGCGCGCCGAGATCAGATTGAACTTAGGCATCGCCTACTATAAGAGCGGGGCGTTTGATCTGGCGCAGCGCGAACTCGTCCAAGTGGCCGGCGCGCAGCCCACGAATTATCAGGCCCGGCTGCTCCTCGGGCTTTGCTACGTACAACTGGATAAACTGCCGGAAGCCATCCGTGAACTCGAAGCCGTCTACAGCGCGCAGCCCGACAACGCGGCCGCCGCCTATGCGCTCTGCACGACCTACATCGGGCTGAAAGAATTGGATAAGGCCGAGCAGTTAGTCAATAAGGTCTTCCGCCAGCAACAGACTGTCGAAGCGCGGATGGTCGTCGGGTCGTACTACATAGCCACCAGAGAGTTCGCTAAGGCCATCGAGGAGTTGACCGTGGCCAGCCGGTTCAACCCGCGCGCGCCGGCGCTCCATTCCGCGCTCGGCAATGCTTATCTGTCGTCGCACAATCGGGAACAGGCGACCAAAGAGTTTGCCGCCGAGTTGCAGATCAACCCGCACGACTTTAACGCGAACGTGAACCTCGGCTGGCTCTATCGCGAAGCCGGGCGACTCGACGAAGCCGAGCCGCTGCTCAAGCAGGCGCTCGCGCTCCGCCCCGATGATCTCTCCGCGCTTTATCAAATGGCCCAGTTGGCCAAGGACAGAGGCGCGACTGAGGAATCCGTCGGCTTACTTGAGCGCGTGATCAAGCAAGACCCGACGCTCATTCCGGCGCATGTGCTGCTGGCCCGGCTCTATCACAAGCTTAATCGCACCGCCGATTTCGAGCGCGAGCGCGCCGAGATCGACCGGCTCAACCGGGAAGAGCAGCGGCTCTACGAAGAACGGCAGAGGAAGCAACCCGCGCCTTAACCGCCCGCGCTTAACGAGCGCGCTTTAGACGTAAGCCATGAACGGAACTAGCTTAATGTATCTGTCAGCAGTGGACGTTTTAGGCCCGGCGCGAGGCCGCGAGCAATTTCGGTGGCGCGCGCCTCTGCGAGTGTGGCTGCTCGGCTTGCTGGCGCTTTGTTGCGCTCCGCGTGTCTGGGGACAACCGCCGCGCGGCGGCGCTGTGCCGGCCGGGGCGCAGCCATCGGCGACGCAAAACAACCTGCCCGATGATTTCGATCAACTTGCGGCGACGGCGGCCGCGGCGCGCGAAGCAGATCAGCTTGATGAGGCCGTCGCCGCGTACCGCAAGGCGCTCGCCCTCAGACCCCAATGGGCGGAAGGCTGGTGGTATCTGGCCACGATCTTTTACGACCGCGACAATTACGCTGAAGCGGCGCGCGGCTTTAGCGAGGCGGCGCGGTTGCAGCCGAAGGCCGGCGCGCCCTGGGCGATGCTCGGCCTCTGTGAGTTCCAACTGGGGCACTACGACGATGCGCTCATACACATCCAACAGGGCCGGCAGATCGGGCTGGGCGACAACGTCGAGCTGACGCGCGTCATGCGTTATCACGAAGGCGTCTTGTCGATCCTGAAGGGCGAGTTCGAGCAAGGTCAGCAGACGCTGGGGACGCTGAGCTATGAAGGTTTGAAGAGTGAAGATTTGATCATCGCCTTGGGTCTCGCCGTCCTGCGCATCGGCATGGCCCCCAAGCAGGTGGACATCAACTACCGCGACCGCGACCTCATTCGCCGCGCCGGATTGGCCGAGCACTTCGCTGCCCAGAAGAATGTCTCCGACGCTCAGCGTGAATACGATCTGCTCGTCCGTGATTACGCGAAGGTGCCCAACGTGCAGTATGCCTACGGCCGTTTTTTAATGCTCAACCGGGACGAGGATAACGCTGTGATCGCGTTCCAGCGCGAGATCGAGAACTGGCCGAAGCACGTGCTGGCGCGCTGCCAACTCGCCAACATCAAGCTGCTCCACAAGGACATCGAAGCTGGCTTGCCGTTCGCGGAAGAGGCCGTCAAGCAAGCGCCCCGCCTGCCGCTCGGGCACTACCTGCTGGGCCGGCTGCTGCTTGAGGCCGGGCAAAATCAGCGTGCCATACAAGAGCTTGAAGCCACAGCCCGCATGGTTCCCAGCGAGGCGAAGATATACTTTGCCCTCGCGCGCGCTTACACCAGAATGCACCGGAAAGAGGACGCCGCCCGCGCGCGCGAGACATTCACGCGCTTGAGTAAGCAGGCGACGCAGGGTGAGGGCGGCGTCGACGCGGCGCTACCGGGCGAAGAGACTCCGGCGGCGGAAAAGCCGCCCCAACCTTGAGCGTTTAGCCGCAGCAAGAGAAATGTCTTAAATCGTCATGCCCCGTCTGCTTCGCCCTTCGCGCCGGCCGACCCGTCGCGGCGCATCAGTCCTAGCCGCTATTGTCGTCGTGCTCCTGTGGGGTGCACTCGCATGTCTCGGTGGCTGGCTGAAGTCGCAGGCACAAGGGCCCGTCATGAGCGGTGGCGGCAACAGCGCGCCGCCTGTAATAACTTGGCGGCCCAGTAAGAAGGACGCCAAATATATCGGGCCGCAGGCTTGCGCCAAATGCCATGCGGCGTTGGCGGCGACCCAACCAGCGACTTCGATGGGGAGCGCAGCGCAGACCGTCGAAACAAGCGAGGTCTTACGCTCCTACTCGCGCCTGACCTTCCGCAGTGACCCTTATGCTTATGAGATCACGCGCCGCGGCCTGCAAAGTCTCTACACGGTCACGGACGGTACCAACACTTTCTCGGAGCCGATCCTCTACGCCTTCGGGCAAGGCAAAGCGGGGCAGACCTACATCTTTCGCCATAACGGCGCGCTCTATGAAACGCGCGTCAGTTTCTATCAGTCCTTGCGCGGGTTGGATTGGACGATGGGTTATCAACTCAGCCGGCCGGCCTCGCTCGATGATGCGGCGGGCCGGCCCTTGGGCGCGGGCGAGGCGCGCGAATGTTTCGCCTGCCATACGACGGCCGCCGTCAACGGTTCGCAGTTGCAACTTGAGCGTATGATTCCGGGCGTGACTTGCGAGGCATGTCACGGGCCGGGCGCGGAACACGCAGCGGCGATGGCGACGAAAAATAATGCTGCGCCCAAGCGCATTTTTAATCCCGCCCGCATGGAGCCAGACGAGTTGGCACAGGAGTTCTGCGGCTCTTGTCATCGCAGCGCCGAGCAGGTGTTGAGCAATAAAATTTTCAACGGTCTTGTCAGCGTGCGCTTTCAGCCCTACCGCATCTTTACCAGCCACGAACACGACCCGGACGATGCGCGCCTCAGTTGCACGGCCTGTCATAACCCGCACACGCATCTGGCGCAGGACGCGGCCTATTACGATCAGAAGTGTTTTGCCTGTCACCTCTCAGCCCGCGCCTTAGCTGCTGCGCCGGCGGCCAAGGCGACGGCGGACGAAGGCCGGACGGCCAAACCTTGCCCGGTGAGTCAACGCCTGTGCGTCTCCTGCCACATGCCAAAGGTCGAAGTCCCCGGCACTCACTTCCAGTTCACGGATCACCGCATCAGGATTGCGCATGACGGCGAGCCGTTCCCTAACTAAACTTTGTTCATCTCCCCTACAAGCTGCACGTCAAATGCGCGCCAAATGGCCGGCGCTTTAGCCTGAAAAAAATTCTTGACAAGAAAATAGATAAGTACTATTAGTACTTTTGTTCTGTGCTGCAACAAAGGATTCAGTTTTACCTTCTCTAAGTCGGAATTGAAGCAGGATTCAGTCTTGGGCGACATGACTCTCATGTTGTCCGGTGTGCTGTATTCCCCCGCAGAGTAACCCGTAATTGTCTTAAGACAAACGGGGGACTCTTTTCCGTCCCCCATCAGGCCAGCTTTCGTGGCATCGGGCGTTGCTAAGGCTGTAGGACTTCGTCAAACCTAAACATTGGCGCGGCGGAGTGAGGTCAATAGCGGTTCTGGAGGCTACCCTACCATGTTAACGGGAAATCAGGCCGGTCAAGCATCTACAAATTGCCAGCGCTTCGGCGCTCCGACGAGGCAGCTAAGGTTTTTAAGTCTAGCCTTACTGTGCCTGCTTTGTGCCGCGCCGGTCGCATGGGCACAAACGAGTAGTTCCACGTTACGTGGGGTCGTCAAGGACCCGAATGGTGCGGTCGTGCCCAGTGCCACGGTGACGCTCATCAACACGCAGCGCGGCGATCAGCGCCAAGTGAAGACGAGCGACGACGGCGCTTACGTCTTCACGTCCGTCGATCCGGGCAAGTACACCCTTAAGGTCGAGACCACCACCGGCTTCAAGACCTACGAGCAGACCAACGTGACGGTGTCGCCCACCGAGACCCGCGCCTTAGATGTGACGCTGGAGATTGGCGGCGCGTCGGAGACCGTGACCGTGAACGCCGAGGAGGTATCGCAGCTCAAGACGGAGACGGGCGAGCGGTCGGACACAATCACCGCCAAGCAGATCGATAATCTTTCCATCATCAGCCGCAGCAGTTTGGAGTTGTTGCGTATTCTGCCGGGCGTTGTGGCCCCTGATCCGGGCGACCCGAACTCCGGCATCGACCGCGTGACCTTCGGCGGCGGCGCGAACAATACTGCGGGTTACACGGTCAACGGTATCCGCGGCCAAAACAATAGCGTCAGCATTGACGGTTCGCGGCTCATTGACATCGGCTCAAACTCCGGCACGATCATCACGGCGAACAACGACATGGTGCAGGAGGTGACCGTCAAGACCAGTAATTACGCGGCGGAGTATGGTTCGAGCGGTGTGCAAATTAGCGCGACGACCAAGGCCGGCAGTAAAGATTTCCACGGCGAGCTTTACGATTACATCCGCCCTGAAAAGCTCCAAGCCAGTGATCGTTCAAACACTACGATTGGGGCCAAGCGACCTAAGACTAATTTCAATTATCCCGGCGGTAACATCGGCGGCCCCATTATTCTGCCGTTCACGAACCTCAACCGCAACCGCGACAAGCTCTTCTTCTTCGGTGCGTATGAAGTGCAGCGTCAGAAGCCGGATCGCGGCTCAAAGCTCGGGACAGTGCCGACTGCGGCCGAGCGGGCCGGGGATTTCAGCCGGTCGTTCGCGCTCAACAGAGGGCAGTATGGCAATCACCTGTGTCCGCCAAACACGATCGGGTGGTCTGATTGCAACGGGCAGAACGGCCAGCCCCTGCCAGTGCCGAACGGCGACTTCCGGCCGTTTCGCGATCCGCTGGGCGCAGCTTTGCTGAACTCCTACCCGCTGCCCAATTTTGTGCCTGCGGCCGGCTCAGCCTTGGCGGCGCAGGGGCGCAACTACGCTTCGAACATTATCGCTCCGGAGAATCGTACCGATCTGAAGATGCGGTTCGATTACAAAGTCGGCGATAAGACCACCACCTATCTGCGCTTGGCCCGCGAAGCGGAGACCGACGATTCGCCGTACGGCATCTGGTGGGGGCCGTCCGCGTTTGAGTTGCCGAGCCATGTGGTGGGCACGAATCTGGGCCGGTCGGCCGCGTTCAACGTGACGAGCGTGCTTAGCCCGACCATGACCAACGAGGTCGTCTTTAGCGCCAGCAAACTCAAACTGCACTATGACTATAACGATCCGTCCAAGGTCAGCAAGGCGGCCTTGGGTGTGCAGAACCTCCAACTGCCCTTCGGCAGCAGGGCGCAGACGCCTTACGCCCCGGCGGCGCTCATTAGTTGGGAGGCTGGCGGCGCGAACCTGTGGGAGCCGGGCGGACTGCCGCTATTTGCCATCAACGACAGCTATTCGGCTACAGAAACCTTGTCTAAGGTCTACAACAATCACACCATTAAATTCGGCGGGTTGCTTGAACGGGCCACCAAGGTGCAGAACGTGCAAGGTATTCCTGAGGGGCAGATTAACTTTGAGGCCAGTCAGGCCCGGACGACGGGCAACGCCTTCGCCAATCTGTACACCGGGCGGATCAACGGCATCGACCAGAGTACCAACGTGCCCATCGGGCACTTCAAGTTCTGGAACATTGAGGGCTACGGACAGGATAGCTGGAAAGTGCGGCGCAACGTCACCCTCGAATACGGCATGCGCTTGGCCCTGTTCACGAATAATACGGAGCAGACAGGACTGGCGTCAGTGTTCGACCCCGCCGCCTACGTCCGCGGCCAAGGGCCTTACTTGCTGGATGCGAACGGGCAGCCCGACCTGAACAAGCCGAACGGGTTCTTGCTGGCGAGTCGCGGCGAGATACCCAAGAGCGTCTTCGCTGGTAATCCGGGGGTGAAACTTTCACCGCGCTTGAATCTGGCGTGGGACGTGTTCGGTGATGGCAAGACTGTGCTGCGCGGCGGCGCGGGCGTCTTCTACAATCGGGTGCAGGGTAACTTCCAGTACGCCATCCAGACCCTGCCGCCGAACTATTTGACGGTGCATGCCGACAGTTGGGGCGCGGAGGCCGCCGGCCGGGACATCACGCTGAGCAATCTCGCTTCCTTCAGTCCGGTAGGACAGGCTCCGGGCGCTAATTGTCGTACGATCGGTAACTGCCCCGGTGGCTTCACCTCGCAGGATCGGCATGCAAACGACATCCCGCGCATTACCACCGTCAGCCTGTCTTTGGCGCGGCGACTGCCGTTCCAGAACGTGCTGGAGGTCGCCTACGTAGGCACTTTTGGCCGCCATCTGCCACAGAAACACGGGATCAATTTTATCCTCAATTCGCTCACGTCGGGCACGTTCGGAAATGCCAATCTGGCCGACCCCGTGCAGCGTGCCGCCGTAGGCAACAACCCGGCCGCGCTGGCGCAACTGCTGCCCTTCCCGGCCTACGCCGGCAACGGCGGCGGCATCCAAGTCGAGGAGTTCGACGGCACGTCGAACTATCACTCAATGCAGGCGACGCTGAATCGGCAGCTAGGCAAGAACTTGCAATACTTCTTGACCTACACCTTCTCGAAAGCGCTCGGCACCACTGCGGTCAACGAGTCCGACGGGGACGCGATCGTAGACCCGCTCAACACCCGCGGCCGCAGCTACGGTGTGCTGCCATACGACCGGACGCACATCATCAATCTGTCGTACAACTATAATCTGCCGAACGTGGCCCGCGGGTCGTTTGCGAACACGTTCACACGCGGACTGTTGAACGGCTGGCAGATGTCCGGCATCACGACGTTCCAGAGCGGCAGGCCGATCCACATCAGGTTCACCGGGGCGATCACCGGCAACAGCGTCCTGTTCTCGTTCTTCGGCAACAACGCCATCGCCGGCGGGAACTCGCCCACTGCCTCGGGCATTGCGCCGATCATTTTGCGTAATCCGACAACGGGCAACACAGACCTCAACCAGAACTATCTTGACCCCACGGCCTTTGCGGTGCCCGCCTTCGGCACAAGCGGGCCGGCGCAGTCGCCGTTCTACATCCGCAGCCCGCGGACAAGTAACTATGATATGACGCTCTTCAAGAACTTCAACATCAGCGAAAGCAAGAAGTTGCAGTTCAGGGCCGGGTTCTTCGACATCTTTAATCAGGCCTTTGCCAACCCGGACTTGGGTGACATTGCCGGTCTTAACGGGCAAAGTCTGGCGTTGAACACGCTGAACGTCACCAACCCGGCCACCGGCACATGTTTCAGAATCCCGGTGGGGACGCCGACCGGCACGGGCACTGTCGCGGCCGATAGTACGCTCTGCGATCCGACCAAGGGCTTCATCCTCGACCCGAACTCGCTCAGTCAGTTCGGGCGGATCGTCAACAAGCACGGCCACCGCCGGGTTGAGCTTGCGTTGAAGTTCTACTTCTAGGCTCGGCCGGCATTGGTTCGCTCAAAACTCTGGTGCGACAGAGGCGCATTCCTCTGTCGCACCAGAAGTGTTTTTTAGTGCTGTGAGTTAAATCTGATGGCGGAGGCGTTGTTGATGTTGATACGTCCTCAGGGTGAAACTCGTAACGCCGGCGCGCGCCGCCGCCGGGCGGCCGGCTTATGGCTTACGATCGCACTCCTGCTTGGGGGCGTGATTTGTGTGCGCGGGCAAGATAAAGTCCTACCCCCAACGTCGAGACCCGGCAGAGTCATCAACATTCAGGGGCAGGTCTCGCTCGCGGAGGGCGGGCCGTCCGGGCGCGCGCTCGTGACGCTGACCAACAGAGGTGGCGTGCCGCGGCAGACGTATACTACCGAACAGGGGAGATTTGAATTCCCGGAACTCCCCGAAGGTGACTACACGCTGATGGCCAGAAGTCTGAGCGATGCAAGTCTCATCTCGGAAAGCGTCGAGACAGATACCAGCCGCACCGCGACAGGTAACCTGAGCGTTGCGCTCATGCTGCGCAAGGAGATCGCCGCCAAGGGCGAGCCGCGCCCGGCGGCCGTGCACATCGCCGAAGCGGATCAGAATGTGCCCGGCGCGGCCCGTAAGGCGTTCAGAGAAGGGATCAAGTTAAGAAGAGATAATGCGCCCGATCAAGCACTGGCGCGCTTCGACCGCGCGGTCGAACTTTATCCGGGTTATTTTCAAGCGTTGACCGAGCGCGGCAACCTGCGCGTGCTGCAACGTAAACTGCCGGAAGCCGCCGCCGATTTTGCGCGGGCCTTAAAGCTCAACCCGCAATACGGGCCTGCCCTGCGGGGCACGGGCTACTGTCATCTGGAGCGGCGCGAGTTCACCGAAGCCATTAGCGCGCTCGAACGAGCCATCACGGCCCAGCCGGATGACGCCAACGCGTATCTCCTGCTGGGCATTGCAAATCTGGAACTGGATCAACGCGCGCCGGCCAAGACGGCGCTCATCAAGGCGCTCGGCTTCAATTCCCCGCACGAACTGCGGGCGCATATTTATCTGGGCAATCTTTACGCGCGCGAGCACATGTTCCAAGAGGCGGCGGACGAGTTGCGCAAGTATCTCGCTGCGAACCCCGACGCGCCGGACGCGGCCGCGCTAAAGGCGGTAGAAGCACAATGGCGTGCGCTCGTGCCAGCCCCTTGAAGACTCCGTCCGGTCGCCGCACCCGCGCGCCTATCAGCCACACTTCGTTGCCCTCTTTAACTACACGATGCTGCCTTTCTACTGGGGCGCATTCGAGCGCGCCGTCATCTGGCCACGATTTCGAGTTTCGCCGTCAGCAGCTTGTCCGTGCTCGAACTCGGGCCGACCATGATGGTGAACGTGCCCGGCTCAACCACGCGGCGCATGTCCTCATCCAAGAACGAGAGTTGGTCAGGCGTTACGGTGAATTCGACCACGCGCGTCTCGCCCGGCGCAAGGTGGACGCGGCGAAAGCCCTTCAACTCTTTGACGGGGCGCGTCACCGAACTGACTTCATCGCGAATGTAGAGTTGCACAATTTCATCACCGGCCACGCGCCCGGTGTTGGTTACGTCAATCATCGCCGTCGCCCGACCCATCGGCCCTGTCTGTCCGGGCGTGACGCGCAGGTTCGCATATTTGTAGGTCGTGTAGCTGAGGCCGTGCCCGAAGACAAAGAGCGGTTCCTTGTCCGCGAAGAGGTAGCCGCGCTTGGCCGTCGGCTTCTGATAGTAGTAGACGGGAAGCTGCCCGACGTTGCGCGCCACCGTCACGGGCAGCTTGCCCGAAGGGTTGTAGTCGCCAAAGAGCACGTCCGCCGCGGCCGCGCCCGTCTCTTGGCCTAGATACCAGCCCTCAAAAACGGCGGGCACTTTTTCGTACACGAGATTGGCTGAGAGCGGGCGACCGTTGATGAGAAAGACGACGGTCGGCTTACCCGTTTCTAAGATCGCTTTCACGAGATCGTTCTGCTGCCCGACGAGGTCAAGCGTGTCCGTGTCACCCAAGTGATTCTCGGCCCAACCCTCGCGCGACGTTTCGACGTTCCCGCCGATGGCGAGCACGACTACATCCGACGCGCGCGCGACCTTCACCGCTTCGGCTATCCCACGCATGTTCTCCGCCGGGTCGGCCAAGCGCACGTCATCGTTGCCCCATGTCGGGATGCCGGTCTTCGGATCGCCGCGCGTGATCTTGACACCCTCGGTGTAGTTGACCTGCACACCATTGCCAACCTTGTCCTTAATGCCTTCGAGGATGCTGACCGTGCGTGTGGGTGTGCCGCTGTATTCGCCCAAGTCAACACGCGCGGCGTTCGGGCCGATGACGGCGATGGAGTGCAACTTCGTGCGGTCGAGCGGGACGAGATTGTGCTCGTTCTTCAGGAGCACGATCGCCTCGTGCGCGGCTTTCAAGGCGAGGGCGCGGTGCTCGGCCGATTCGTTGACGCGCGCTGCCTCGTCCGGGTCAACGTAAGGATGCTCGAAGAGGCCAAGCAGGAACTTGGCACGGAGCAAGCGCGCCACGGCGCGGTCAATCATCGCCTCCGCGACGCGCCCGTCCTGCACTTGCTGGACGAGCGTGTTGTAGCACTCGATGTAAGGGAGTTCCATGTCCACGCCCGTATTGATCGCGCGGCGCGCGGCTTCGACCGGGTCGGCGGCGACGTGATGGCGGCGGATCAGTTCCGCGACGCCGAAGTAGTCTGATGAGGTGAAGCCGTCGAAGCCCCACTCCTCGCGCAAGACCTTCTGAATGAGCCAACGGTTGGCGTGCGACGGCAATCCGTCGATCTCGTTGTAAGAGGGCATCACGCTCATCGGGTGCGCCTCACGAACTGCGACCTCGAACGGATAGAAGAACTGCTCGCGCAAAATCCGCTCAGAGTAGTTGGCGGGCGCGACATTTGTGCCGCCTTCGGGCTGACCGTGCGCGGCGAAGTGTTTGACGGTGGCGATGACGTGGCGGTCGTCAACAGTGGGCCCCGCGCCCTGAAAGCCGGTGACGGCGGCGACGCCCATGCGCGCGACGAGATAAGGGTCTTCGCCGTAGGTCTCCTCTATACGCCCCCAGCGCGGCTCGCGCGCAAGGTCTAAGTCTGGCGCAAGCACTTGGTTTGCGCCGCGCGTGCGCGCTTCGGCCGCGGCGGCGGTGAAGACTTCGTGGACGAGGTCTGTGTCCCAAGTACTCGCGAGCGCGATGGCTTGCGGGAAGCTGGTCGCGCCCGGTGCCATCAGCCCGTGCAGCGCTTCCTCGTGGAATGTGGTGGGGATGCCGAGCCGGTTGTGCTCGATGATGTATTTCTGGATCGCGTTGGTGAACAGGGCCATCTCACGCGCGCCCTTGCCGTGGAGCGGGGCGGCGGCCTTCTCGGCCTCACTGCCGGCTTGGCTGGGGCCGCCGAACTGCCCGATGCCGTTCTTGAACAGCGCTTGCATCTTCTCGTCGGGCGCGAACTCGCCACGCTCGTTGATCAGTTGCTTGCTCTGGTTCGTGACCCAGACCGTCTCCATCTGCGCGACCTTCTCTTCGAGCGTCATGCGCGCGAGCAAGTCAGCGACGCGGCGCTCGACGGGCAGGCGCGCGTCGCGATAAGCGGGCTGTGCGTCTTGCGGTGCGGGGCGCGTCGCTTCAGTCGGCAACGCCAGCAGCGTCGCGCCGAGTGCGGCGACGAGTAGGGCAAGCAGTATGCGTTTCATGTTTGTCTCACCGTGTGATTGATCATTTGCGATTGATGGTCAGACCGGGCCAGTCGTCCGTGCGGAAGGGCGACGTGGGCAGACCCGCAGCGTTGTAGAGATTGCCGTCGGGACTGTCGGCCCAGTCATAGCGCACGGCCAAGGGCTGCGTGACCTCTTTGCTCCACACGACGACCGTGTCGCCCTCGATGCGCGCGTCGGCCCAGACGAACTTGTGATCCGGGCCGGCGATGGCGAAGCCTTTGAGCGGCGCGCCGTCAGGCGTCGCGTGCAAACCCCCGGCGTGCGTGAAGCGCACGCGCACCTTGTCGCCGTCGACTGCGAACGCGCGATAGAGCGGCCCCGACTGCTCAAGCTTCTGACCGTAAGCGTCGGCCAGCGCCCAGCGCGCGAGGCGCAAGCCTACATCGAGCTTGTTGCGCGGGTGTAACTCGTCGGGGCTGCCGAGGTCTATGGCGACAGCCATGCCGGTGTGCGGCAGGCTCAAGGTCATCGTCTGAGCCTCGCGCAGTTCGGCCCATTCGCTCTCCGACGGCTCGGGCTTGACGGGCTGCCAGTTGGCGAGTTGCACGAAGTAGAACGGAAAGTCGCCTACGCCCCACGCCGTGCGCCAGTCGCGGATCATCGCGGGGAAGAGCGTGCGATATTGATAAGCGCGCCCCGCGTTCGACTCGCCCTGATACCAGATCGCGCCGCGAATCGCGAAAGGGGTGAGCGGCGCTAGCATCGCGTTGTAGAGCACGCTGGGACTATTTGGATTATTCGGCCCCGGCGGCTGCGCGGGCATGCGCGAGTAGTCCGGCTGGATGGGTTTGAACTCCGCTTCGACCTTGTAAACCCACGTGCCTTCGAGCGAGCCGGCGTCCTTAACTTGCACGCCTTGCGGTGCGAGCGTCATCTGCCCCGGCACGGCTGAGAAGCCGCCGCCACCTGAGCGGTCGAAGACGCGCACGGCGATCACATTGCGCCCCGCGCGCACAAGCGCACCCGGCACAGTGTAGCGGCGCGCGACGGTGTAAGCGTTGGGCGTCTCTGCGCCGGTCGCGCCGACCTGCGTGCCGTTGAAGTAGGTCGTGTCGAAGTCGTCGATGGGGCCGAGGTTCAAGACGAGATCACGACCGGCCCACGCGGCGGGCACGTCCACCTCGCGCCGAAACCAGACCGCGCCGTCGATGTTCAGCCCCGCCGCCTCCCACTGTTGCGGCAGATTCATCTGTTGCCAGTCGGCGAGGTCAAGCATCGGCGCAGCATAACCTAATGCCTCACCCTTATTGCCGGGGTCTTGTTGCGTGAATGTGCGCTCCCACACGGCCATCTTCTGCGTGTAGTCGCGTCCGAGGTCCGGGTTGTTGCGGTCGCGCTCGTAGCGTTCGAGGATCGGTTTTAGTTCGGGCAGAGAGGCGAGCATCGTTGGACTCGTCCAAGCCTCGGCGGGCGTGCCGCCCCAAGACGAGTGGATCAGACCGACGGGCACTTTGAGCCGTTGGTACAACTCGCGCCCGAAGAAGAAGCCGACCGCAGAGAAGGGCGGCGCGGTCTGCGGCGACGCGACGACCCAACGTCCCTGCACGTCGTCGAGCGGTGTAGCACTAGTCTTCTTCTGGACGGTAAACAGGCGCATCTCCGGGTTGTTCGCTTCGGCCGCGGCCTGCATGCCGCCGGTCGCCTGCGCGAGCGGCCACTCCATGTTCGACTGACCGGAACAGACCCAGACTTCACCAACTAGAACGTTCGTAAAGTTGAGCGTGTTCGTGCCCGCGATGGTCAGCGTGAACGGCCCGCCCGCCTTGAGCGGCCCGATAAAGGTCTGCCAGCGGCCTTGCGCATCCGCGACGGCGCGCGCGGTGTGACCTGCGAGCGTTACGGTCACGCGCTCGCCCGGTTGGCCCCAGCCCCAGAAGCGCGCCTTGCGCCCTTGCTGCACGACCATGTTGTCGCCGATGAGCGCGGGCACGCGCACCTCCGCGCGCGCGGCTGTTGTTAGCAAGAACAATAGACAGAGTGTGACAGCGCTAAACAACTTCCCCTGCTGTGTCATTGGAGTGTAAACCTCGCGGTTAAGCCGCCGACCATAACATCGAAGTCGCCCGGCTCGGCGACGGTGCGATTGTCCGCATTGACGAACGACAGATCGGCGGCGCGCAGACGGAACGTGAGCGTGCGGCTCTCGCCCGGCGCAAGATAGACCTTCGCAAAGCGGCGCACGCGTTTGCCCGGCGGCGCAAGCGACGCGACCAGATCGCGCACGTAGAGGATGACCGTCTCGCTCCCTGCGCGCTGGCCCGTGTTCTTCACCGTAATGCTGACAGGCAGTTCGCCGTCCGCACGCATCGTCGTCTGGCCCACGCGCAGATCGCTATAAGCGAACGTCGTATAACTCAACCCTTGGCCGAACTCGAACTGCGGGCTAAAGGCCGTTAAGCCGAAACTAGTGTTCTCGTCCTCAAACGCCTTGTGGTCGTAAGCGAGCAGAGAGTTCGGCGCGTGCGGGTAAGTAAAGGGCAATTTGCCGCCGGGGTTGTAATCGCCGAATAACACATCCGCCACCGCCTGCCCGCCCTCGTGGCTCGGATTGTAGGCCATCAAGATCGCTTGCGCGCCGTCGGCTATCGAACTGATGACGCGCGGGCGGCCCTCGACCAATACGAACACGACCGGCTTGCCCGCCGCTGCGATTGCTTGGGCGAGTTTCAACTGCGGTTCGGGCAGAGTCAGGTCGGTGATGTTGCCGGGCGTCTCCGCATAAGAGCCTTCGCCGAGACAGAGCACAACTGCATCGGCGTCACGCGCGGCGCGCGCAGCGGCCTGAATGTCAACCTCTTCATTCACGTCCGTGGGCGTGCTGCCCGATGGACTTCCGGCCGGGCGTGTGATGCGCGTGCCGGGCACGTAAGTCACGTTTGCCGCGCCGACCTTGGCTCGGATCGCGCCGAGGATCGTCAGTCGATCTTTCGGGTACAGCGATTCGTCCGAGCCTTGCCAGACGTAAGTCCAGCCGTTGTTGAGCGCGAGGAGCGAATCGGCGGTCGGGCCAGTCACTAACACCTTGCGTGTCTTAGCGAGCGGCAGCACGTTGTTCGCATTCTTCAAGAGCGTCAACGATTCGCGCGCCGCCTGCAAACTCATCTGCCGTGCTTCGGGCCGGCCGATGTTGGCGATGAGCGCTGGGTCAACGGGCGAACGGTCGAACAGGCCAAGATCAAATTTGACGCGCAGGATGCGGCGCACCGCTTCGTCCACGCGCGCCTCCGGCACTGCGCCGTCGCGCACGAGTTGCTGCATGATGTCGGCGAAGCTGTAATCGCTCGGCACCATGCTCATGTCTATGCCGGCCATGACGGCCATGCGCGTCGCCTCTTTCTCATTCGCCGCGACGCGCCATTGCGTGACCAGCTTCTTGATGTCCTCCCAGTCAGAGACGGCGAAGCCTTGTAAGTCAAGCTCGCCGTGGAGGATGTCGGTTAGCACATGATGGTTGATGTGACCGGGCATGCCGTTGATCTCAGCGGAGTTGACCATAACGGTGTGCGCGCCCGCGCGGACGGCCGCCGCAAACGACGGCATGAAGTACTCGCGCAGGTAGTGTTCAGGCAGCCACGCGGACGTGCGGTCGCGCCCCGTGAGCGGGAAGCTGTAGCCCATGTAATGCTTCAATGAGACAGCGATGTGATTCGGCGCGGAGATGTCTTCGCCCTCGACGCCGCGCACGAACGCCGTGCCCATGACCTGCGCGAGATAAGGGTCTTCGCCAAACGTCTCGTAGAAGCGCGGCCACAAAGGCTGGCGACCAAGATCGAGCACGGGCGAGAATGTCCAGGGGATGCCGGCGGCGCGCGTCTCCGTCGCCGTCATCTCGGCGAGGCGCTGCATGAGGGCCGGGTCCCACGTCGCCGCCATGCCGATCTCCTGCGGATAGAGCGTCGCGCCGAGCACGTAGTTCGCCCCGTGGATCGAATCAATGCCGTAGAGCACAGGAATCTTCAGACGCGTGCGCTGGCTTGCCGCCTGTATCTGGTTGAGCAACTCGTGCCATTTGGCGGCGGGCAGCGCCTGTCCGTTCACGTTCAAGAGCGACCCGACGCCGTACTGCCCGACGGCCTTCGCCAACTTCGCGGGATCGATCTGTATGGTCTGATCCCGGCTGGTCGTAACCATGCCGATCTCCAACTGCGTCATCTGCCCGATCTTCTCGGCGAGCGTCATCTGCCGGAGCAACGCCTCGACGCGCGGCGCGTTGTCGCGCGGCGGCGCAGGCCGGCGGACGACTTGTTGAAAATAAGCGTCGCTGTCGGGCAGTTCGATGGCCGGGGCAGTCCCGTCCTTGATCGCGCCGCCTTGGGCGAAGGTTTGTTGCATGGGTAGGCAAAAGGTCTGAACGCACAGCCATGCCGCAAGTGTGAGCTTCGTGGCTCTCATAGGACTCCATCGGGCCTTGTGTGGCTATTGGGCTGAAGGAACTGGCCCCGTATTCTCTGTCATCGGGCACTATTGTTCAAGCGAAAAATCATCGTGCGCTGCACGGGCGCGCGTCCCTTTTGCCGTGTCAGTGCTTAAAGGTTATCATCAAGCCAACAGCCAGTTTATTCAGCATGAAGATGCACATGTCCTTTCTCTTGTCGGCCCTCCTCTGGCTCAGCACACTGCCTGTTGGATCGCTGTCTGAGACCCGAACAAGAACGCAGACCCGGCCTGTGGCCCAACGAGCGTCGGCCGCACGGCGCGAGGACGCATACCGCGCGAACAATCTGGGCGTCGCGTTGCTCGAACAGTACAAGTACAAGGAGGGCGTCGAAGAATTCCGCCGCGCGCTCACGCTCGACCCGCAACTCGCGCTCGCACAAGTGAATCTCGGCATCGCGCTCTTCAACGTGCCAGACGTGACGGCGGCCGAAGCGGAACTCAAGCGCGCGCAGACGCTCGCACCCAACGCACCGCAACCTGCTTACGTGCTCGGTCTCATCGCGCGCGGACGCGACCGGGCGGACGAAGCAGTCGGCTACTTCACGCACGTACTTAAAATCGATCCGCAGGACGTGGGCGCGCACGTGCAGCTCGGCCAACTCTACGCGCAGCAACGCAACTACACGGAAGCCATACGGCATCTGCGCGCCGCGCTCGCGGCCGAGCCGTACAACAACACGGCGCTCTACAACCTCGCTACCGCCCTGCTGCGTAGTGGCGCGCGCGAAGAGGGGCAAGCGCAACTGCAACGCTTCCAAACGCTCCGCCAGAGCGGCGCGGGCACGACCATCGGGCAGAACTATCTCGAACAGGGGCGCTACGCCGAAGCCGTCGTCTCGACCGGCGCGGAGCCTGAGCTAGTAGACAAACGCACGCCCAACGTCACCTTCACGGACGCGA
Source organism: Pyrinomonadaceae bacterium (assembly GCA_045807745.1). Classification (GTDB taxonomy): domain Bacteria; phylum Acidobacteriota; class Blastocatellia; order Pyrinomonadales; family Pyrinomonadaceae; genus QHXQ01. The sequence goes on along the minus strand of JBJMGT010000014.1, from coordinate 45,907 downwards.
CGACGAGCATGTTGCCGGCGCGCGCCGTTGGCAGTCATAATCGGCAAGCTCACAGCCGTGATCACGCGCGACTGTCTGACACTGACCGCATCGCGGCAACTCTCGGCGGCGCGGTCGTGCTCTTCGACCTCGACGATGATGGCGATCTCGATCTGTTCGACGCCGCGCCTACGGGCGCGCACCTTTATCGCAACGACGCGGGACGCTTCGTTGACGTGACGGCGCGCAGTGGCGCGGTCAGTTTGCCGTCGAATAGTCCTGCAACGGCCGTCGTCGCGGGCGATTACGACAACGACGGACGCGCCGATCTGCTCGTGCTGCGAGCCGACGGTCACAATCGACTCTATCGCAACGAAGGCGGCGGCAAGTTCATCGACGCAACTGTGACGGCCGGCATCTCCGCGTTTCCTTATCTCGCCATCTCCGCCGCCTTCGCTGACGTTGATCACGACGGCGATCTGGACATCTTCATCGGCGGTTATAAAACGCCGGGACACCCGCTCTACGGCGCACCGAATCTGCTCTTGCGCAACAACGGCAACGGTACGTTCACAGACATCACGACGGCGGCGAAGGTCGGCGATGGCGAGACGAACGCGACCGCGATTGTGCCGACCGATTTCGACAATCGCCGCGATGTTGATCTGCTCGTAGTGCACAGGGGCGCGCCACCATCACTCTTTCGCAACCTGCGCGATGGATCATTTAGCGACGTAGCGCAGGCGGTCGGTCTGACCGCACGTGGGTTCTATACTGCGGCGGCGGCGGGCGACGTGAACAAGGATGGTTACACGGATTTTTTCTTCGGCGCAGAAAACGCGCCGGGCTTGTTCGCCATAAGCGACGGCCGCACCGGCTTCAAAGTCGCGCCCGCACCCGCCACTACGAAGGGCGTGCTCGCCGCGCAGTTTCTAGACTACGACAACGACGGTCTGCTCGATCTGTTGCTCAGTACAACTGGCGGCGTGCGCGTGTGGCGCAACGTCGGCAGCGCTTGGGTGGACGTGAGCGCGCGTGCGGTGGCGACGGGGTTGCGTCTGAGTAACAGTTCCGCCGAGGCGGCGCGCGTGTTCGCTTCAGGCGATCTGGACGGCGACGGCGATACCGATCTCGTCTTAAGTGATGCCGCAGGCCGCCTCCGCATCGCGCGCAATGAGGGCGGCAATCGCAACCGCTCGGTGGCGGTGCGGCTCGCGGGCAAGGTGAGCAACCGGACGGGCGTCGAGGCGAAGGTGGAGGTGCGCGCGGGCAGCCTCGCGCAGAAGCTTGAGACCTACGCGGCAAGTCCTGCGCCCGCGCCGGCCGATCTCGTCTTCGGTCTCGGCGCGCGCGCCCGTGCGGACGCGGTGCGCGTCGTCTGGCCGTCGGGCACGGTGCAGGCCGAGACCGAGTTCGCGCACGACACGGTAGCGCGGCACAGCGAAGGCCACAGCACGCCGTCGCAGTCGTTGACGGTGACGGAGCTTGATCGCAAGCCTTCGTCGTGTCCGTTCCTCTATACGTGGAACGGCGCGCGGTTCGAGTTTGTGACCGACTTCATGGGCGGCGGCGAGATGGGCGATTGGATCGCGCCCGGTCAGTTCAACACGCCTGACCCGGACGAGTACGTGCGCATCACGGGCGCGCAACTGAAACCGAAGGACGGGCGCTACGAGTTGCGCATGACGAACGAGTTGGAAGAGGCGATGTTCGTAGATCGCGTGCAGCTCGTCGCGGTGGCGCACCCGGCCGATGTGGAGGTCTATCCGAACGAAGGCTTGCGCGCCACGCCGCCCGCGTTCAAGCTCTATGCGACACACGATGCGCGCCCGCCCGTCGCGGCCCATGATGGTCACGGACACGACGTGCGCGCACGCATCGCCCAACTTGATCGCCGCTACCCGGATGATTTCAAACTCGGCCCCCTGCGCGGTTACGCCGCGCCGCACGCGCTGACGCTCGACCTTGGTCTGACAACGCAAGAGACTAAGGGGCGTGTGCTGCTCTTGCTCACGGGTTGGACTGACTATGCTTTCTCCAGCGACAACGTGGCGGCCACACAGCAGGGACTCGAACAGCAATGGCCGGCGCTACAGGTCAAAGATGCGAAGGGTGAGTGGCAAACGGTCGTCGAAGACGTGGGGATTCCGGTGGGCCGGCCGCAGACGCTCGTCGTCGATCTCACGGGCAAGCTGCCCGCCGGCCGCAGAGAAGTGCGACTGGTGACGAACCTGCGCGTCTATTGGGATCGCATCCTCGTGGACACGTCGGGCGTCGAGCCGGCGTTGCAACTGACGCGGCTTGATCCCTTGAGTGCGGAGCTGCACTGGCGCGGTTACTCGGCGGAGTTCCGCCCGGACGGGCGTGTACCGGAGTCTTACGACTATGCGCGTGTCTCGCAGTTGACGCCGTGGAAACTCTTCCCCGGTCGCTACACGCGCGAGGGTGACGTGCGCGAGTTGTTGACGGCCGCCGATGATATGTTCGTCGTCTCGCGCACGGGCGATGAGCTAAGTCTCTCGTTCGACGCGATGGCGCTCCCGCCCTTGCCCGCAGGTTGGATGCGGACGTTTCTGCTCTACGCCGACGGCTTCAGCAAAGAGATGAACGTTCAATCGGCCAGCCCGGACGTGCTCGCGCCGCTGCCGTTTCACGGCATGACGCGCTACCCCTATAGCGCGCCCGAAACGTATCCGCTCACGCCCGCGCGCGCCGACTACATCGAGCGCTACAACACGCGCGTGGTGACGAAGTCTCTACCCGAACTATTGACCGGCGAACGCTAAAATAGTCGCCGCCCTCAGCCGGTCAACTGCAATTCATCATGCTCTGTCTGCACGGGCGCAGACTAACAATTATTTTTGAGTGGGAAAATTTGAGTGCCTCAGTCCTGGGCCGAGTGTGACCTCGTGACGCGTCAGAGTGCTTGCGGACATTTGCAACAAAGTTAGGAGGGATTAAGACCTCTGACGCGCCGCACCCAGGACTGAGGGTTTGGTGACTTACGGGCGCAAAGTAACACGAGCGGCGCGGTCTGTCATGAACCTGTGGATGGATAGCTATCTCAACCTTTAGTTTGAGACGCGCGCAGCGGACTGTGGATGATGCCGCTCAGAATGACAGTCGCATCCCAACCTGCACCTCGCGCCCCGGCGTCGCCGCTTCCGTAATGGTGCCGAACTGCGGCGTGTTCACAAAGCGGTTGGGTGTGCCGAGATTAGTGTGGTTGAGCGCGTTGAAGAACTCGCCGCGCAACTGGAAGCGCAGCTTTTCCGTCACGGCAAATTCGCGTTGTAGGGCCAGATCAAGCGTCTGCCGGCCGGGGCCGTAGACGGTGTTGCGCCCCACGTTGCCGAACGTGAAGGCCGCCGGGGTGGAAAAAGCCGCCGGGTTGAACCACATGTCGGCCGTGTGCGTGCCGGGGCCGAAGACGGGTTGGCCCGTGTAGTTGGCGCGAATGGGGTTTTCGCCGAGCAGCGTGCCGGCGTTAGCCGTGTCGCCGAAGACAGAGATGGTCACGGGGAAGCCGCTCTGCGCTTGGTAAATGGCCGAGAGATGCCAGTCCTTGGTGAGGGCAGCGAGCGCGCGGGCAAAGCGGAGCGCCGGGATGTCATAGACGGCGCTCAGCGCGAAGCGGTGGCGGATGTCGCAGGCCAGACCTTTTTCCAGCGACAGGTTGCTGTTGTTCTGCGGGATGGCCGACTCGAACATGGGAGAACGAAAGTCGGGCGCGTCGCTAAGGCTCTTGGCGAACGTGTAGTTGGCGAGTAAGGAGAAGCCGCGCGCATAGCGGCGGCGCACGTTGACGTAGCCGGCGTCGTACCAACTTTGCGCCGAGTTCTCAAGCAGGTTGATGCCGCTGACGGGAAATGTGGTGCTCACGACACTGATACCGTCGGGCAGCACAGTACCGGGCAAGAAGGCGAGCACTTTATAGGGGCGGCGCGGGCCGATAGCGCCCGCTCCCGGCGCAGCATTATTGATCAAGTGCGAGCGTTGCAGATGCACGCCGTGTGAGCCGAGATAACCCACTTCGAGTGTGGTCACGCGACCGAGACTCTTCTCCAGAGATAAACTCCACTGCTCAATATATTGGGAAGGCGCGTGCGGATCGAAGGCGGCGAAGCTGACGGTCGTCTGCCCCAACACGGGTTGTCCAAAGTTAAACTGCGAGGCGATCAGCGCGGCGGCCGGAGTGAAGTTGTCGCTCTGCTGCGTTTCGGGAAAGATGTAGGGCACGTTGTGGCGCTGGTTGCACCAAGTGTTCATGTCCACCGGCGTGAAGAAGATGCCGAACGCCCCGTGCAGCACAAGCCCGAAGCGCGGCACGTTTTGCGAGACGCCGAAACGCGGCGCGAAGTTCAACTTGTTCGGATACATCAAGCCTTTGGGAAAGCCTTGCTGCCCGCCTACGAACACTAACGGTTTCCCGTCCTGAAAGATCAGATTGCTGTTGGTGAAGCGAATGTCGGTCAGCGGACTCATGTACTCGTAGCGCAGCCCCAGCTCGACGGTCGTGTTGCGCGTGAGTTGGAAGGTGTCCTGCACGAAGGCGTCGGCCGACCACTGGCGCAACTGCATCTGCGGGATGCCGGCCTGCCGCTGCTTAACGACGGGTAGCCCCAAGAGAAAACTGGCGAGCGCCGAACCCGTGCCGTCGTTCGTCGCCGTGCGCGTGGTGAAGCCGTTGGTGAACTGGTAATAACCGCGATTCTGAAAGAAGCCCCACATCGGCCAAATATAGTAGCGATAGCTGCCGCCTAACTTGAGCGCGTGCCGCCCGCGCTGCCAACTGAGCGCGTCGCGCGCCTCGACGATCGTGTCCCATGCTTTCATCGGCGTGGCCGCGAACGTGTCACCCATGCCGGAATAACCCTGCACGTTGAACCACGGCGCACCGAACGCCCCCTGCCCGCCGAAGCCGACCCCGCGAATGCCAAGCTCGGAGACGATGTCGTTGCTATCGCTATTCTCCGACGAGCGGTGCATGGCGAGCCGCGACAGGGCGACGGACGCGATGTTGACCATGCGGGGACTAATAACGTGACTCCAAGAGACGCTGCCGTGTTGCGCGAAGTTGTCGTGCAGCGCGCCGAAGCCGGGCAGGTTCTGCGGCATGAACCCGTTTTCGCTGCTGAAAGAGTAACGCGCGGCGACGTTATCGCCCGCGTTGAACGTCTGATCGAGGCGCACGGTGGCCTGATCCGTCGTGTGGTGCTCGTTGCGCACGTCTTGATAATTGTTGCAATCAACGCCCGCGCCAACAACGGTCGGCGCACCCATCATCGTCATGCCGCAACCCATCATGCCCATGTCCATGTTGGGGCGGGGCACATACTTCTCAAGGAACAGGCGCACCGCAGGGTTGATGAGCTGCGCCGGAATCATATTGTCAGGGAAGGGATCGCGGATGATCTGCGCGTTGGTCGGGCTGATCGGTTTCGTCGGATCATAATTCGGATTCGGATGCGCGCTGAACGGGTTGTAGATAGTCGTGCCGCTCATGCTGAAATCGCCGTTCGCCTCATCCGCCGTCGGCACGGTGTCGATCATCGTGTCCGCTTTCGTCCGCCGCAGACCCTCGTAGTTGACAAAGAAGAAGGTCTTGTTCCGCCGTAGGGGGCCGCCGACAGAGCCGCCGAAGTTGTTCTGCACTAGAAACTTTGCGCCCATGTCGTTGAATGTCCGGGCGTCGAGCGCGCCGTTGCGCAGGAATTCATAGGCCGTGCCGTGCAACTGATTAGTGCCCGCCTTCGTCACGATGTTGATCTGCCCGCCGCCGGCCCCGCCCATCTCGGCCGAATAACTGCCGGTCTGCACCTTGAACTCCTGCACCGCATCAGGCGAGAGACTTAGGTTGAGGGTGTTGAAGGTGGGGTCTGTGTCGGTTGTCCCGTCGAGGAGGAAATAGTTCGCGTTGGGTCGGTTGCCCCCGATGCTGACCGCCGAACGCTGACCGGGCCGCCAGTACAGCGGGTTCATATCGCCCGCCTGTGCGCCGTGACTCATGTGCGCCCCCGGCACCATGAGCACAAGGTCTATGAGCATCCGCCCATCAAGCGGCAGGTTCTGCACCGCTCGCTGATCGACGACCTCGCCGACGCTGGCGTCCGTGACGCGCAACACATCGACCGCTGCCACATCGACCTTAACGTTGCCCACGCCGGCCAGATCGAGGTTGACATCGAGTGTTAGCTGCTGACTGACTTCCAGCCGCACGCTTCTGGTAAAAGGCGCAAAGCCCGTCGCTTGGACAGTGAGGTTATAGTCGCCGGGCAGCAGCCCTGAGAGTTGAAAGATGCCTTGCTCGTCGCTGTCAACGCGGCGCGCTTGCCGCGTTGACAGCGACGTAAGCTCAACCGTCGCTCCGGCCACCGCCCGTTGCTGCGGATCGAACACAGTGCCGCTCAGGGTCGCATAATTACTTTGCCCCGCAACGGGCAACGCGGCCAATGAAAATAGCAGTAGCAAACAGAAGCACGCAGCGCGCTTAGACATAAACTTCACCTCTGGCCAAGAGAAGCAAAATGGTTACCGGTATAGAAAAAAGGAAAGGGACTGCGACCTCGCAAGCGCCAGACTCGGGACTGAGTGCGTGAATGACCCGCGCAAAGTATCACGGCCTAAAATAGGTGTCATGCATCGGAAGTTGTAGGTGCGGCTCAAACTAAAGTTGGAGAGGGTAGCAGGGCACCGGCTAGGGCAGATGGACGATGCCGCGTTGCAGTGCGGTCGTGGCGGCCTGTGTGCGGTCACTGACGCCGAGCTTGCTCAGGATGTTGTTGATGTGACTCTTGACGGTCGCTTCGCTGATCTTCAGCGCGGCGGCGATCTCACGGTTGCTCAAGCCCCGCACGATCTCAGAGAGTACTTCCAACTCGCGCCCGGTCAACTCCGAGCCGCCCATGCGCCCGGCGAGCCGTTCGGCAATCGCGGCGGGGATGCGCCGTTGACCTGCATGGACGGCGCGGATCGCGGCCTCTAAATCTTCAAAGAACACGTCTTTGAGCAGATAGCCTTGCGCGCCGGCCTGTAAGGAGCGGTAGATGTCCTCGTCGCCGTCGTAGGTTGTCAGCACGATGATGCGCGCCGCAGGGAACTCGCGGCGGATGATCGTGATGGCCTCGACGCCGCTTGTGCCGGGCATGCGCAAGTCCATCAGGGTCACATCGGGACGGTGCACGCGGTAAAGCTCTATGGCCTGCTGGCCCGTCGTCGCTTCGACGACGACCGCCATGTCGGGCACGGTGTTGATGAGCGCGACGAAGCCCTGCCGCACGACGGCCTGATCGTCCACCACCATGATACGGATTTTGGTTTCAGTGCTCACGTAGATCGACAAGCTGTTAAGGCTGTCGCCCGCCCTCAAGCTATTAGAGCGTGATCATTATAAAGCAGTACCGGGCGGCGCTTCAGCCCGCGAGCGGCACGTCAACGACGACCTCCGTGCCGCCGTCGGGCGTGCTATGAATGTTAAGCGTGCCGCCGAGCTGTTCGGCGCGCTCGCGCATGCCGAGCAACCCGAAGTGTGCGCCGCCATTTTGCGCCTGCGCCTTGTAGTCGAAGCCGCGCCCGTCGTCGCGCACACTCAGTTGCACGCGCTCCGGCGCGAAGCTCAAGTTAATCAGGATACGCGTGGCCGCGGCGTGGCGCACAGCGTTGTTGACGGCCTCCTGTCCGATGCGCAAAAGGTTATTCTCGGTGGCGGCGGGCAGCGGACGGAATGCGCCGGTGACCTGCACCTGTGCCTGCACTGTGGTCTCGGCCGTCAAACGTCGCGCGGTGTCTGAGAGCGCCGTCGGCAGGTCGTGTTCATCGAGTGCCTGCGCGCGCAAGTCCCAGACATAGCGGCGCGCCTCGTTGATGCTGTTGCGCACAAGTATGCGCGCTCTATCCAAGTGTGTCTTGGCCGTCTCGGTCGAAGTCGGCATGAGCCGCGCGACGAGTTCGAGTTGGACGGAGATGCCTAAGATTTCCTGCGCTAGATTGTCGTGCAACTCGCGCGCGATGCGGTTGCGCTCCGCGAGCACGGCGGCGAACCGCCCGCGCATGCGCCGCACGCGCAGCCGATAAAGTTGCCAAGCCGCGAGCGCGAGCGCGACGAGGCACAGGAGATAGAACCAGTAGGTCTGATAGAAGCGCGGCTTGAGATAGAACTCGAAGGACGCGCCCGTCTCGTTCCAGACGCCGTCGTTGTTGGCGGCGAGCACCGTGAACTTGTAATGACCGGGCGGGAGGTTCGTGTAGTAGGCGACGCGGCGTGCGCCGCCGTCCACCCAGTCGTGGTCGAACCCCGCGAGCTTGTATTTGAAGCGCACCTGCTCAGGCGCGATGAAACTCGGCGCGGTGTAATAAAAATCGAAACGCGACTTGCCGGGCGACAACTCGACGGCGCGCGCTTGGGCCAGCGGCTCGTCATCCACGCTGACCTGCTCGATGACGACGGGCGGCGGTTGTGTGTTCAATTTGATCTGCGCCGGGTCGATCATAGCCACGCCTTTAAGCGTCGGAAACCAAAGGCGACCATCGCGCCCGCGCCAGCCCGCCGGGTGGCCGCCGCCGCTGCACTCGCGCGTCGCCATGCCGTCTGCCGTGCCATAGACGAATGAAGTTACGGCGCGCGTCTGCCCGGCCGCAAAGTCGTTCAACTCCTGTTTGCTGACGCGGCCCACACCCTTGTTGCTGCTCAACCAGAGATTGCCTTGCCCATCTTCGAGGACGCGATAGACGACATCCGCGAACAGACCCGCCTGCGTGGTGTAGGCGGTGAAGCGGCCATCTTTAAAACGATCCAACCCGCCGCCGTTCGTGCCGATCCAGAGCGCGCCCGCGCCGTCCTCGTAGAGCGAGATGACGACATCGCTCGACAGCCCGTCGCGCGTCGTGTAGGTCGTGAAGCGGCCGTCACGGAAACGGCTCAGCCCGCCGAGTGTGCCAACCCACAGGTCGCCTTGTGCGTCCTCTTGAATCGCGCCGACGAAGTCGTTGGGCAGGCCATCCTGTGTGGTGTAGACGGTGAACGTGCCGGCCTGCATGCGCGTCAAGCCGCCGCGTGTGCCGATCCAAAGCGCGCCGCGCTTGTCCTCATAGATCGAGCGGACGAAATCGTTAGCGAGGCCGTCCGCCGAAGTGTAGGCGGTGAAGCGGCCTGCGTGGAAACGATCAAGTCCGTCGGGCGTGCCGACCCAGAGCTCGCCCTGTGCGTCCTCGGCGAGTGCGAGAACGATGTCGCTTGAGAGTCCATCCGCGGCCGTGTAGTTGGTGAAGCGGCCGTCTTTGAGCAGCGATAGCCCGTGCCCGTAAGTGCCGATCCAGATGCCGCCCGCGTGGTCTTCATAGATCGCTTTGACGAGGTCGCCGGCCAATCCGTCGTGCGTCGTGTAGGTCGTAAATTTTTTATCTCTGAGCAGGCTCAGGCCGCCGGATTCAGTACCGACCCAGAGATTACCTTCCGCGTCCGCGCAGAGTGATAGCACGATGGCGCTCGCAAGGCCCTCGCCCGCGCCGTAGGTGTCGAACCGGCCGTCAACGAAGCGACTCAAGCCCGCGGCCGTCGCAACCCACAGACTGCCCGCGCTGTCCGCGTAGAGCGAGTTGATCCGGTTGCTTGGCAAGTCGTCGCGCGACGTGTAGGTTGTGAACGTGCCTGCGTGCAGGCAGGCGAGGCCGGCGGGTGTGGCGAACCAGAGCCGACCGTCTGCGCTCTGCGCGATTGCGCCGACGCCGCCCGCAGGCAGACCCGTCTGCGCGGTGTAGTCTTGGAACTGTCCATCCTTGAAACGGCTCGCGCCTTCATTCGTGCCGAGCCAGAGCGCGCCGTCCTTATCCTCGAACAGACTTTGGACGCCGCGCATGTGTTGCGCCGCGTCGGGCGCGAACGCGTTGAACGCGCCGCCCTCGAAGCGGCCGAGGGCCGTGTCGGTCGCCACCCAGATTTGACCCGCGTGATCTTCGTAGATGAGATCGATATGCTCGTCGCTGAGACCGGCGCGCGTGTCGTAAGCGGTGAACTGGCCATCGGCCAGTTTGAGCAGCCCGGCGTTCGTGCCGATCCACAGCGCGCCGCGCCGGTCGGCGCAGAGGGCGCGCACATAGTTGCTCTTGAGTTGCGGCGTGTTCTGCTTGTCGAAGACGGTGAAGCGTAGGCCGTCAAAGCGGGCGAGGCCCTCTTCGGTCGCCGCCCAGAGATAACCGTCGCGCGTCTGCGCAATGGCATGGACGGTGTTCTGCGGCAGTCCGTTCTCGGTCTGCCAGAGCGCGAGACTGAACTGCGAGATGGGCTTGTGCGGATCGAGCGCCAAGGCCGCGCCGCCCCAACATAGGAGCAGACCAGCGCCGAGGATACGACTGAGTCGATAAAGAAAACTGATCGCAGACATGTTGAGCCGAAGGGCAATTCATGCAATGCGCGCCCGCGCAAGTTGAACTGCGATTATAGCTCACACCGGAGTGCGACAAGGGGTAAAGGCGAACAGTGCACGGGCGGCGCAAGCAGCGAGTGCAGTTTGCGCGTCGCCGCCGCGCTTAAATATAATCGCCGCGCCGCTGCGCTATTCGTCTCCCGACGATGTAGTATCACTCAACGTGTGGCCCGCCCGCTGGTGCGCGTGCTCAGGCTGAGCACCGACTCGCGCGGGCCGACTCTTAACGAACCGATGGAGTTATTAGTTTGCGCATGACAACTCTAAAGCGAATCGCTATTGCCTGCGCGCTCGCTGCTTTACTGCTGGGGGTTGGTGTGCCCGCCCGCGCGGCCGGTTGGCGCGCTGCGACCCAGGCGGAACTGAAGAAGCTCATCCCGGCCCGCGCGCCCGTCGTCAAGGAGAACATCGAGACTGAGTCGCGCACGGCTTCGGGCGTGACGGACGGGCGCGGCAAGTTCATCGCGGGCGTCGTCATGATCACGGCCGGATACTCGGCCGAAGGGAAGTACTCGCACTTCCTGATCACCCAAGTACCGATCCGTGTCGGCGAGTTGGAACTCGGCGCGGGCGAGTACGTATTTGGCTATCGGCGGGCCGACAACGAGACGATCCGCGTGAGCTTTTACCGGGCCGCGAACGGGGAAGCGGTGGGTGAGGCGGAAGCCCACTTGAACCGCAAGAGCAGTCGCGTCGTCTCGCTGCTCATCGCGCCGCCGACGGCCGGTAAGGCTTACATGCAGATCGGGCGGTTCATGTTCGAATATCGCGTGACGACATAACGCGGCAATGCTTTGCTGAAGGGAGCAAACCGCGCGGCCCGAACGTGTGCTGCGTTAATTATTGCGCATCGGGACGCGGCTTGCGCGGCAGCTTGTCGGCGCGCATGGCAGCTTGATAAATAAAAGCAGCCGCGACAATTGTCGATTGCTTTAGATCGTCTGCGAGGACGTGTTCGTACACATCCATGTTCGTGTGCGCGGTGCGCGGGTTGGATTCCATGAAGTCGCGGAGGAATTGAAAGCCGGGCAGACCAACGTCGTCGAACGAGTTGTGATCGGTTGCGCCGACGCCTGCGCTAGTTACGGTGTCCGCGCCCATGTCCTTGAAGGGCGCGAGCCACGCGCGGAAGACGGGGCGGACGGCTTCATTGCCCTGTAGATAGACGCCCCTGATCCGGCCCGTGCCGTAATCGAGATTGAAGTAGCCGGAGAGCTTTTCATACTCTGGTTTGAACTCCCAGCGTGCGTGCGCCTGCGAACTGTTTGCAGCCGCCACGCGCCGGGCGAAATGGGCCGCCACGTAGGCGCGCGAGCCGAGCGCGCCTTGCTCTTCAGCACTCCACAGACCGATGCGGATCGTGCGGCGCGGTTTTAGGTCGAGCGCCTTGAACAGACGCAGCACCTCCAAGGCGACGGCCGCACCGGCCGCGTTGTCGGTTGCGCCGGTGCCCGCGTGCCACGAATCGAGACAACCGCCGATCATCACCACCTCGTCCTTTAGATCAGTGCCGGGCAACTCGCCGATCACGTTGTAGCTCATCGGGTCGGCATCATAAAAATGCGCGTCGATGTTTACCTCCAACTGCACGGGCAGACCACGCGCCACCAGCCGGAAGATACGATTGTATTGCTCGGCGGCGACGACGACCTGCGGGATGACGTGCGGCTTAGTCAAAGCCCACGACCGCGTGCGCTGTTCGGCAGGCAGGTCGGGCGGCGTCGGCACAACGGCCGACGTGACATAAACCGTGCCGGCATCGCCCGCGCCCGGCTCCAGGACGACCGCGACGTCTTCCTCAGAGAGCAACTGCCACTTCTGATAATTCAACTCAATCATGGCCCGGCGCTCCGGACTCAACGAGGACAACTCCGGCTCGTTGGGCGTCGGCTTAGCGTTGGCGAGCCGCGCCAGTTCTTCGTCGCTCGTGCGCGCGGGCGGCGGCAGGAAGTTGGGCGCGACCGAGCGCGCGGGCGTGAGCAGGACGAGCTTCCCTTTAAGTTGACCTTTGTATTTGGCCAGATCGGCGGCCGTCTTAACATCAAGAAAGACGACCGACCCGCGCACAGGGCCGTTCGTGCCGGGACTCCAAGCCTTTGGATAGGCTATGAGCGGTGTGAAAGTGGGCGCGGACATATTGGCGGTGAAACCCTCAAGCGACCAGCCGCGCCCGAAGGGCCCCCACGCTTCAAGGTGCGCATCCGCGATGCCCCACGCGTGCAGTCTGTCGATGGCATACATTTGCGCCAGCTTCAGATTGGGCGAGCCGGTCAGGCGCGGCCCCGTCACGTCCGTTAGATAAGCAACCAACTCCATGACCTGTGAGTGGTTGAGTTCCGCCTCCTTGAGCCGATTAAGCACAGCCAGATCGACCTGCTCCGCGGGCGGGGCTTGCGCTTGGACTGGAGGGGCGAGGGCGCTGCTTGTCAGACCAAGTACGCACAAGCAGACGCGCGCTGTTCGACTAAGCAAAAGCTGTGCGGCGAGAACTGCCATTCGGTTTGTCTCCGGAGCAAATTAAAGTACAGAGCGACTTGTTGATTGGACGCAGGGGCGCGCTGATTTCTTCCATCTATACTTGCCGACTGAGGCCGGCTTAGCATCTGTGTACTTGTGCTAAGATTTCTTTAACTACGCACTGTTCTGCTCATGGAGTGTACGCCCGTATGAAATCTTTTTACCTCCCGCTTGTCTTGACCATCGGCGGCAACGTGCTCTATCACATCTCGCAAAAATCTGTGCCGCAGACGGCCAATCCGCTCCTGACGATGATGTTGGCCTATACCGTCGGCATCGCGGTCTGCGCGCTCTGCGCCATCTTTTATCCGATGGGGCCGTCGCTCTTAGCGGCCGGGAGAGAAGTCAATTGGGCGGTCGTCACAATCGGCGTCGGGGCGACCGCCGTAGAGTTGGGTTATCTGTTGGCCTATCGCGCCGGCTGGAACATCAGCATCGCCCCGATCCTGACCAGTGTGGCGGTCACAGTCTTGCTGATCCCCGTCGGGCTGGCGCTCTTCAGAGAACAGCTTTCCGCCGTCAGACTCATCGGCATCGCGTTCTGCCTGCTCGGTCTGTTTCTCGTGGCGCGTAAATAAGCCGGCGCTCGGGGCGGGCTGTCACCCGAAACCTTCGGCGCACATCTTTTCACCTGCCGATAATTGACTCATACTTTTGGTAGTGGTATTTTGCGCTCCAACTACAATGAATTGTAGTTGAGGCGACCGCGTAGCTCTCATCTTCAGCGTTAGGAAACGGGACTTGGAAAATTTAGAACGCCCGCAGTTCGTGGTTTTAACCGGTCATCTGGACGACCAATCTCTACCCGACATCATTAGAACGCTGCGCGTGCAGCGCAAGTCCGGCCGGTTACAGGTCGAATACCCGGATACGCCCGGCTCATTTTTTTTCGAGGACGGGCAGATGGTCGCCGCGCAACTCGGCGCGCTGCGCGACGTGGAAGCTTTATACGCAGCGCTTGAACTGCGCGGCGCATCGTTTAACTTCAACCCGCTCGTCCGCCCGCCGGAGCGCAGCATCGACAAGCAAGGCCAGAAGTTCATACAGGACTTGGTTGAAGTGCCGCGCCGGGAAGCGCTCTCGGAGATCAAACTTGCGCGCGAAGAATTAACCACACCGCCGCCGCTCGCAGCCGGCTCGCAGCCCGCGCCGCTCCAACTAATGCCCGTGCCCGCAGAGTTGATGGCTCCGGTCGTCGAGCGCCTGCTTGCGGTGGAAGCAGCCATCATCTCGACCTCGCGCCGCTTCTCTCGCGAGCGTTTGATCTACACGCTAATCATCAGTTTTCTAGTCGGGCTAATACTGGTCACGGCCTTGCAGTTCGCTTACGGCCCCTTCTTCGCCGGGCCGGCCGTCGCCACAGCGCCCGTTAATAAAGAACAGACCGGCGCGGCCCGCAACAATGAACCTGCGCCCCCCACCGCCGCGCCGACTAACGCACAACCCGCGCCGACCCAAGCTCAGCCAGTCGAAGCCAATGCAACAGCGGCGGGCGACGGGCAAAAGACCGGCGCTGATGCGGCAGCGCGCACAGAGTACGTCGTGCGCGTGCGGCTGCGCGTGAAGAACGGGCAGGTCACGGGCGCGCGCGTGTTGAACTCTCGCGCCAGCGCGAGCGAATCCGAGGCGCGCGCGCTCAAGCTGGCCATGCAGCATCAGTACCCGGCCAATTTCACCGGCGGCGACACGTTGAAGATCACTGTGGAGCGTTGACCGCGCACGGACGGAGCGAGATGTTATTCATCCAAAGCAAGAGTCTGGCGCTCGCCTTAACTGAGGTCGAACGGCTCAGCCTGCTCGACGTGCTCAGGGCGCGGCAGTTTACGCCGCTCATCCGGTCTGCGCGGCGGCGTTGTTTCGAGTTGTTCGTGGCTGAACACGGTAGTGATGCCGCGCTCGTCGCTTCTATGGCAGCGGAGCTTGAGCGTCAGGGCCTCGCGGAACACGCAGCGCGGGCCGGCGACGCGTACACACCGGGCGAACTGTTCTGTCTGGCAGACTGCATACTCTTCCTCGTATTCGGCGCTGACACGGAAGCGGGCGTGGGCGCGGGCGTCGTCTATCGCGTCCAGACGATTGAGCCGTTGGGCCAACTCGAACGCTTCTGCCGCGCCGTGTCTGCGGCCGTCGCAGAGATTAGACAAAGTGCTGCTGGCGCAGCGGAAGACGAGCCAAATGATCTGCCGCTCTGGCAGACTCGCACGCGCTCGGCGCAACAGGGTTTGGCCCGCTTCATGGCGATTCAGCCGACCGACTTCGCCGTCGCCGCGAAGTGCCGGAGCAGTGCGCGTGAACTCACACGCGCGTCGGAGTTGATGGCAGAGCGCGCGGTCAGAGTCTTTCTGCGCCGTGTGCAAGAGATGCGCCGCGAGGGCTACACGCCGCGTCGTCTGTTTGCCGAGGCTGACCGCTTGGGCGGCGTCTCCGTCAAGCAGATGTTGGACGCCGGGCTGTTGGAGCGTGAGGTGCGCGTGAGTTGCCGCAAGTCCGGGCACGCGCTCTTTGATCTGCCTTCGCCCGACGCGCTCGCCGCGATCACCGTGAGCAAAGCCAAGTGCAGCCAGTGTGCCGCGCCCGTCGTGGATGAAGTGGTCGAGGAGACTATTAACCCGACGCGGCTCGCTGTCTCTTTGTTGGAAGACGGCAACTGGTTGAGCAATCGTGTCTACAAAATTATCAGCGCGCTCGGCGTGCCGCCTAGCGAGCTGGCGACCGGCCCCGTCTCCGCGCACGGCGAGTCTTACTTGGCGGCGGAAGTGTGCGGCCACTCTTTTCTGTTCGTCACCAAGGACGGCGACCTGACGCCCGCGTGCAGCCGGCGCATCGCCGAGCAGGTCGCGGAGACGGGCGCGACGCACCTCGTCGTCGTCATCACCGGCGTCATCGAGGACGAAGGGCGGCTGCGCCTTTACGAGTTCACGTGGCGGCGCGCGCGCGACGGGCAGGATTTGGACACGACGTTTATTGAAGGCGTGGACGAAGCCCGTGCCGCCATCGAACGCGCTTTCCAACGGGCGGTGCATCACGAGCTAACGCACCGGCTCTACACGCTCGATGCGGCGCTCGGCGCAAGCGCGAGCAACTTCGTGCTCAACTGGTTCAAATTATTAACTCCCGCCCCGCACGTAAACGACCCACAGGCGGCGCGCCTGTTTGCAGCCGCGCTGGAACACATCAGCTAGCCCCCTCCCAGGTCGGCGGCGCACATGGCGTCCGCGCCGGACAAAAAATGCTTGTCGCGCACGGCGCTCATGAGTTAGATTTTCTATAGTGCTTGCAGCAAACCGAGCACCGGCACTTGAGCCTGCCCTGAACGAAACTTTCACCTCACCCTAACAAGCGCAAACAAGTCGGGCGGTAGCCCACGCACTAGCGCAGCGCAAATAATTTCAATAGGAGATACCGTCTCATGCGTATTCAGTCGGGCCGCAGAATCGTCGCCACTCTGGGGCTTACTTCATTGGCGCTCTGCCTCTTAGCCTGTAGCGCTCCGGCGCAGGGGTTGAACTCAAGACAGTTTGATAATCTGCCGGTTGCCAGCACGGGCGACGCAAAAGCAGAACCGGCGCTAACAGATGCGCCGACCTTTGACCTCGCGCTGTCGGTCAAGGATGCCTACGCCGCGATTCCACATCGCCGCACCGTGATGGACTTTAATGCCTCTGACATGCCGGCGCAGGACAAACGTTATCTGACAGTGGCCTTTAATTTGATCGATCAAGCGATCCGCTTGCGCGTGATGGCTTATCAAAAGTTTGCGCGCGGGGGCGCGAGCGATACACAGTTACTCGCAGACATGGGACGCATTATCGATTACTTGCAGCACGCGCCAGCCCCGGCGGGTCTGTTGAGCTATCAGGAACAGTTGGTACAGGCGCTCTCTGACCAACGCGATTTTTTTGCGGAGTGGCACGCGCAAGGAGCGCAATTCTCATACGCCAGTCCCGACCGGCTGAGCGCACATCCCAAAGTCCAGAGTGCCTCAAGCGCGCTCCGCGATGCGTATGAAATCCTGATGCAGAAATATCCCGGCGAGGACAATCACAACCGCGCCGCTTTCTTCGACTATCACTGCGCGCTTGATTTCCTCTAAACGGCCGCCGCTATGCGCGTGCGTACTCTGCTCACAACATTACTGTTCATCTGTCTCCTTGCGTCATTAGCGATGGCGCAAGGCGCGGCGGCTAATATCGTCGTCAGTTACAGTTTTGATGATGACAACGTGGCGACGGGGCCGGACACGTTCCGCGTCTTCAACTATGCGCGCGGCAACGTCAGTCTGACAACTAACTATTGCCACAGCGGCTATCGCGCCGTCGAGATACGCGACGCGGCCGGCGATAAAGAGTTTCCTGAGTTGCAGGGCTACTTTCCGCTCCGTAAGCGCGGGCAACTCTTCGCGCACTTTGCGTTTATGACGACCGCGCCCGATGAGCCTTTGAACATGGCGCTGGCCGGCCCCCAGTGGTTTACGGTGCGCAAGGACGGCATCGGTTTTTGGTTGAGCACCAAAGACGGCGTGCTCTATCACCATTCCAGAAAATTGGCCAAGCCGTTGCTTACGCTCGACGCGTTTGCGTGGTACATGGTGGACGTGACCTACCGGATTGAGGCCGGGACATACGACCTCACAATCTATGGGGAAGACGACAAGCGCCCGCCCTTAGTCGCGCTCGTCAATCAGCAGAACGTCGCGGGCGCGGCCGAGTCGAGCGTCGATAAGTTCTCCTTTATCGGCGATCTGGAGGATAGATCAAATGTGACTTATTACGTTGACGATGTAGTCGTCAGTGTCGATCAAAGCGTCCGGCAGAGACCGTTCGTCGCGCCCGGTCGGAAGAAGTTGTTTGTCGATAGATGGAACGATTACTACCGGGCGATGCTGCAACACCCGCAGGTGATCCCCGCGATTGAGTTAGCTGATTTTGGTCTCGGCGCGGATGAGGTGCAAGCTTTTAAGCGCGAAGGTTTGCTGAATGCCTTGGAAGCCTTGCTGAATGGCCAGCCGTTTGATGCCGCGTTAATTGAGCACGGCACACCGGCTAACATCCGCTTGTTCTACGCCATCAGTCTGTGGCGACTGGGTAACGAACAGTTGGCCAGACAACAGCCGGAGGCGGCGCTGGCGAGTTTTACGGAGGCCCGTAGACAAGCGCCGGCCGGTAAAATCTATCAACTGTCGGCCGTCTTGGCCTTGGCGGCTCTGCAACGTTGGGCCGAAGTGGACGCTCGCTTGCCGCTACTCTATGCGGACTGGCACACGGACGTTCGCTTCGCCATCGCTTCGGCCATGATCGGGCTGGCGCGGGGCAATCTGGCCGAGGCCGAACAGTGGTTGCGCGAGCCGGCCGAACTCGTCGCCACGCAGCTTGAAAGTGAAGTTGTGCGCCGGCTGTGGAGCGGGCAGATCAATGATGCTCTGATCGCTGATTTGCAACGCCTCTTCCCCAGCAACTGGCGGCAATACATTGAATCATGGCTTATCTGTGAGCAATACTATTTCGTGCTGCTCTGGCAAAAATCTTTCGCCCAAGCCCAACAGTACGCGGCCCGTATGATTGCCAGATATAGCGCGTTGGGTCTGCCCACTTGGCTCTGGCGCGAGCGCGCGGGCGACGTGGCCTTTTATGCGCAGTCTTATCCGGAGGCGCAGCGATGGTATGAAGCGAGCCGGCAGGAGAATAATAAGAATCTCAACGTGCTGTTAAAACTTTCGGATGTCTATTTTCTATTTGGCGATCTGAGCAAAGAACGATTTTACCGCGAACAGGTTTACGGCACGCTCGGCGCGAACTGATGAGTGTCCGGGTTCGCTCACTCGCGCCCGGTCAGCGCAAAGGCGAGCAGGCGATTGTCCTTAGCGGTGTAGAGCAAGCCCGTCGCCTCGTCGCTGATGAAGCGTTCGTCCGGATCGCCCAAACGGATCACGCGGTCGGTCGTGCCCGTGTTGAGATCGACGCCCACGAGTCCGTGCCCGCCACGCAAGTCCGTGTAGTAGTACATCCACTGCCCGCGCAGCGCCGCGAGCCTGCGGCGACGCAACAGAAAATGTGACAGTCGATCAAGCTGCCGGCTGGGATCGAGCCGGTCGAGCAGACGGTCTTCCACATCGATCGAGGGGCGCGGCACACTCAGGTTGCGCGCCGAAGCGTTGGCTTGCCGCGCGCGGGCGAGAATGCCAAAGGTCGCGAAGCGTTCCCGCGCATACTCGCGCCCGTAGCCTGCGGCGAGGCTGGTGAGATCAGGCAGCGTCGCATGTGCCGCGAGACCCGACCAGCGCAGGCTGCCGGCGGCGCTGAGCGTGTTAAGCAACTGCGCGCCGCGAAAGACCGTCGTCGCTGCGCTGCCATAACGGAAGTAGAGCGAAGCGGCGCGCGCGGCGATGGCAGCGACCGTGCGCAGCACGCCGCGACCGGGCGGATTGTGCCGCTCGCGCCAGAGATTGCGCCCATCGCGCGCATCAAATCCTGCGACTTCGTTCTGCCCGCCGACGACCAACTCGCCGCGTTCATTCAACAAGACAAACGCAGCGCGCTCAACTTTGTGCGCGACCTTCAGACGGCGCTCGCCCGTCGCGGCGTTGAGGAAGATGAGATCGTCGCGGTCGGCCAGTGCGACCGTGTTGGCATCGAGCAACGCGATGTTGGTGATGCCTTTATCCGCGCCTTTGAAGCGCCAGAGCGTTTTGCCATTGCCTACGTCCAACGCGCTGACGCCGTAGGGGCCGCGCGCCGCCGGTTCGCTCTCGTCGAGCCGCGCGAACTGTCCGCCCGTGCGGACGTAGAGCACTCTGCGCGTTAAGATCATTTCCGGCGTCAGCCCTAAATCTTTCGACTCCCAAGCGGTCTCGCCGTCCGCGCGCGAGATGGCGCGCACGCGGCCGCGGCCCGAAATGTAGATGTAGCCTTCGTCCGCCACCGGGTCGGCTTCAGTCAGCGCGAGTCCTTCTTCGTTGACGCGAAACTTCTCGCGCCGCCGCTCCTTGCCCGTCTGCGCGTCGAGCGAAGTGACACCTTCGTAGAAGAGATAGAGGCGATTGTCGAGAAAGACGGGCGGGCGATAGTTGTCGAGCGTGTAAGGCACGTCCGCATCTGCGCCCGCGAGCGTGGGCATCATCTCGACTTCGCTCTCAAGCTCGCGTTGCCACAACTCGCGCCCCGCGGCCAAATCGAATACGTGGATGATCGGTTTCTTCTTAAACCCTTCACGCGGTTTGCCATGTGCATCACGCGCGCAGACCGTCGCCAACAGGTTCGCGTTCGTGTCGTAAGCCATCTGCATGACCGCGCCGCGCACCTTGTCGCTCCGCCAGATGGCATCACCCATCAATAGATCGACCGCTTCGAGGCGCGTCTTGTTGCCGCTCTCCAAGCTCAACAACAGCACGTCCGTGCCCGGCACGGGCGCAACATCGGTCTCGTCGAGGCGCGTATCTTTGCGTCGCCACAGCACGTCGCCCGTCTCCGCGTCCAAGCCGTAGAGCGACTTCTCAGTGCCGGCGACAAGCACGCCCAATTCCGTCGTCTGATAGAAACGCACGCGTGCGTCCAGCCGCGAATTCCACTGCTGACCGTCTGCCGCATGCGCACAGGCGAGCAACACGAAACAGGCCGCAAGCGACAGCAGCGCACCGCGAATATTTATTGACGTGGACATTAATGCGAGACCGCCTTGTCGTTGGCTTGGGGCACGGGGAGATGACTGGATTGTAAAGACCAGATGAGACAGCGCGCAACCGTAGAAGTGTCGATGCTGCATTCGGCGCTGCTTCCACGTAACGGCCGCTTTCTATAAACTATGCGCGAAGGGGAAAATATGAAAAGTCTATTGCTCTGTCTGTTGCTCAGCGCCGTACCCGTTTGCTCTTTGGCACAAAGGGCCACGCGCAAAACTGCCGCCGCCGCGTTACCGCCCGGTTACTGGTCGTTGGCTGAGAGTCGCCCGATCATCGAGAAGACGCAGACCGTGCGGCTTGCGCCCGACCTCGCGCAGTTGAGCGCGGGCGAGCGCCGGGGCGTAGAGAAACTGTTGGCGGTCGGCCGAATATTTCAATCGGTCTATGAGCAACAGAGACATGCGCAGGCGCTGGCGGCGCAACGTGAGTTGCAGCAACTAGACCGTCGGCTTGGCTCGTCTGAGGCGACCCAGAACTTGCTCACCCTTTACCGCCTCAATCAAGGCCCTATCGCGACCACGCTGGACAACAAGCGCGCGCCATTCCTACCCGTCGAACTGACACCGCCCGGTCAGAGCATGTACGGCGGCGCCAGTAAACAAGAGGTCGACGCATACATCGCCGCGCACCCGGACAAGCGCGACGCGCTACTCGATCAGCGCAGCGTCGTCCGCCGCGCCACCATAGATAATCTGCGGGTTGATGTCGCTAGGCTCCAACAGTACGGCGCGCTCTCAACCTTGCATCCAGGCTTGCAAGCTGAGTTGATGGTGCGCCTTGAAGAGCAGCTTAAAGAGCACCATGACACGAAAGCCTTGTACGCCGTCCCTTATTCGCTCGCCTTCGCCAACGAGATGATCCAAGCGCATGGCTTGCTCAACGAAGCCGCGGCTGCGGTGCAAACAGACGATTGGGAGTTTGCGCGCTACCTGCGCAACCGCGCGCGCGATCTGTTGTCGGATGATTACGAGTCGGGTGATGCCGCATGGGTCACGGGTCATTTCAAAAACCTGAACGCGCAGATCGGTGCGTATGAAACTTACGACGATGCGCTCTATGGCGTGAAGACCTTTTATGCTTTCAGCCTGCTCAGCACGCGACGACAGGAGACGGACGAATTGCGGCGCGCGATGCGCGGCTTGCAGGCGCTCGAAGATTCGCTGCCATACGAGCACCACAAGCGCGTGCGCGAGGACATTCCGGTCGGCGTCTACGATGTCGTCGCCGACTTCGGGCAAGCGCGCGGCGGCAACACCGCGACCATCCTGCCGAACGAAACCTACCTTGCGCGCCGCTACGGGCGCACCATCTTGCTGCGCGCCAACATCATGCGCAGCCCCGAAATTTTCGAGGGCACAAGCCACACGTGGACGGCCGCGGTCGCGCCCGCGCACAGAGACGAACTCACTTCAGACGGCAACTTCTACCGCACGCTCTGGCACGAGGTCGGGCACTATCTCGGCGTGGACGCGACCAAGTCGGGGCAAGACCTCGACGCGGCCTTGCAGGACGATGCAGACCTGCTCGAAGAGATGAAGGCCGATCTCGTCTCGCTCTACGTCGCGGAGGCGCTGCGCAAGCAGGGCTATTATACGGACGCGCAGTTGCGCTCGGTCTATGCGAGCGGCATCCTCCGCGTCCTGCAAAACAACAAACCGCGCCGCGATCAGCCTTACCAGACGATGCAACTGATGCAGTGGAATTTCTTCTTGGAGAACGGGCTGCTCAGTTTTGATCGCGACAGCAAACTGCTGCGCATCAACTACGGCAAGTATCACGAGGTCGTCGGCAAGCTGTTGGCGAAAGTTTTAGCCGTGCAGTACGAAGGCGACAAGGCGGCGGCCGACCGCTTTATAGACGAGTACACAAAGTGGGATGAAAACTTGCACGGCGCAATCGCGCAGAACATACGCGCGCAACCGGGCGCGCGCTTCCGCCTCTTCAAATACGCCGCGCTCGGCGAATAGTCGAACTAAGGATGTTTAAGTCTGGTCGGATGTTGCAGCTTTGGTCTGTGCCCAACGCTCCAATAGTTTGCGTCGATTCTCTAACTTCTTTTCGCTGTTCGGCGCACGCATGACGAGGCGTTCGAGTTGGGCCAGATAGTCCGGCTCGCCGATGATCTCTCTAATCTCGCTGATGAACGGTTGGAGCTTGGCGAAGACCACCACATGTTCGGTGTTTGCGTCGAGGAACAACTGCTCGTCGATCCCGCCGTTGTTGACGAACGAGGCAGCCACTTCCCAGTGTGACGCGACCATCCGGTAAAAGGCGCTCTGCTGTTCGCCGCTCCGCAGGAGTTGGACGATCTCCAGTCCGCTCTGCGGGGCGAACTCGGTGAAGAACCATGCGCGCGCCGCGCGCATCCGCGCCTCGCTTCTGATCTCGTAGAGCTTCAGAATGGCCATCACATCCAACGGCTTTGTCTCCATGCGCCTTCGTCCTCCAGTCAATTTATCGGCCGGGCGTATCCGTCGCGCCGACCAGTTTCATCATCGCAAGCTGCGACGGCGTCTGCCCGGCCAACAACGCACGACATAGTTTGAGATTCTCGGCGGCTTCACTAAACGCGCCCTCGGCTTGGCGGAGCGCTAGCGCGAACTCTCGTTCAGCTTCAAGCAGGCGGCCGGTCAGCGCCAGCATCACGCCCAAATTGTTGTGGCTGGTCGGGAATTGATCCTGCGCGCCTCCGTTGGCCGTGCGGAAAAGATCGGCCGCGCCCGCGTAATCGCCGGCCCGCGCCGCCAGCAAGCCGAGCCGGTAGTAGGCGGGCGCATACTTGCCGTGCGCGGCGGCGATGGCCTGCCGGTAGGCGGCGGCCGCTTCCGCCAAGCGCTTTAAATCTTCGAGCGCGATGCCGAGCGCGTAGCTCGCTTTGGGATAGCCGCCCGCATGCGCCGCGATTGCTTGCCGGTACAGACGGAGCGCGTCCTCGGTGCGCCAGAGTTCGTAATCACAGACGCCGATGTTGTAGAGCGCCTGCGCGTAAACTTCGCCCGCGCCCTGTGGCACGCGCCGGTACTCCGCGATAGCCGCTTCGTACTCTGCGCGCGCAAAGCTTTCGTTTCCGCGCCGCAAGTGCGCTCGCGCGTCCGGCTGCGCGAGCGCACTGCCCGTCACACATAGCAACAACAAAGACGCTAATAATAGTTGCTTGACTCTCATGTTCGCTCCCGCCTCCCATACAGTGGTTTGAATGATGGCAGAGAGCGTATAGGTGTTGAGCCTGCCGCGTCTTTCCCGTTATTGCTACCTTTAGCCGAAACTTGCTACTTCCGGGCCGCGCTTAAGGCTGCAACATGAGCCGGTAGGACTGCGGCGTCGTGCCGGTCAGCTTGCGAAAGAGCCGTGTGAAATGGCTCTGATGACTGAAGCCTGTGCGCGCGCCGACTTCGACCAACGGCATTTCGCTGGCCGCCAGCAGCGACTTGGCGCGCTCAATGCGGCACTGGATCAGATACTGGTGCGGCGTCGTGCCGGTCGTGCGCTTGAACTCGCGCGCGAAATGAAAGGTGCTCATCCCAGCGACCTGCGCCAGTTCCGCCAGACTTACATCGCTTTCGTAATGATCGTTGATGAAGTCCGTCACGCGTTGCAGGCGCAGACCCGACAGCCCGCCGGTGAAGCGCCGGGGCGTGCGCCCGCTCGCCGTGTAATGCCGCAGCAGATGAACCGCCAGCACATTCGCGAGCGATTCCGCGTAGAGCCGCCCGCCCAAGCCTTCAGTCTCAAGCTCAGAGAGCAGCGCCAGCCCGACGCTGCGAATCAACGGATCGTGCGGCGCGCACTTTTCGATGACCTCGATGCCGCCCGGTTGATATGACTCGGCGGCCGCGCGCAGCACGAGCGCGGGATCAAGATAGAGCGCCAGATGTTCGGCCTCGCTTTCGAGCCGGGCCGACATCGTCTGCCCGGCCGGAATGACGCAGACGCTGCCGCCGCTATAAGTGCGCGCGCGAAAACCGCTCGCCGTGCGGATTTCGCCCCGGCACAGATCGGTCAGCGACAGCGCCACCAGATGTTCTTGATGCTGATGTTCCGGTAACACGCCGGCCCGAAAACGATAGTGTTCGAGTCTGATGCCGGCCCACTCCGCTTGTCGCTTGCCCACGACGGGCGATACCTGATGCGACTCCGATATGTTCATGTCTGTGCCTTATCGAACTGTGCGCGCCCGACGGCCGCGCTTTGCCTTGAGCGGCGGCAATAATCGCGCACCGCTGGCGGTGGCGTAACCGCGCAGGCGTTCGAGGATCGCTGCGCGCGCACGTGTGAACGCTTGCTTGTCGGCGTAGAGTTGGAACGCCCAGTTCGCGCCCAACTCCAACGCGTTGATCTCGAAGGCGAGTTGGGTCGGGTCGGCCTGCGGCGCGACTTGCCCGGCCGCTTGCGCATCGACGACCGCGCGACTGAGCGTCGCCAGCCACTCCTTCATAATGGCTGCGATGCGATCCCGCACGAGACCGGGCCGGCTGTCGAACTCGGCCGCGGCGGCGGCGAAAAAACAGCCGCCGGTAAAGACCTCGCTGCTGACGTAGCCGAGCCAGATGTCGCACAACTGCCAGAGGCGGCGCAGCCCGCGTTGGGTCTCGAAGGTAGGGCGCAGGACTTTGTCGATGAAGATGGCGCGCGCGGCCTCGATGGTGGCGAGTTGCAAATCCTCTTTCGAGCCGAAGTGGGCGAACAGCCCGCTCTTGCTCATCGCCAG
This sequence comes from Pyrinomonadaceae bacterium, assembly GCA_045807745.1. GTDB lineage: Bacteria > Acidobacteriota > Blastocatellia > Pyrinomonadales > Pyrinomonadaceae > QHXQ01. The sequence goes on along the minus strand of JBJMGT010000014.1, from coordinate 20,607 downwards.
TTCCGTCGCGAGCCGCCCGATGGTTAGGCCCTCCAGCCCCTCGGCCGACGCGATGTGCACCGCGACCTCCAAGATGTTCTGGCGCGTGCGCTCGCCCTGAGCCTTACGAGCTTTCGCGGCTGAACTTTTCGTCAGCAATTAACTTGAACGCTCCTGCGGTAAAATGTGCGGGTAATATAGCACGAACGTTCGTTATATTCCATAGCTGATTGCGCTCACGTGGAACTGAGGTCAGTACCGCCTGCGGTAGCAGGCGGGTCTTAGTTGCGTAAGAGTACCCGCCCGCTTGCAGCAGGCGGTTCTGACTTTGTGCTTAGCGTGCGCCGGGCCAAGGCCCCGGCGTAGCGTCCGGCAGGTCTTTCTCTTCGGTTTCTTCCTTGTAGACGCGGAAGCCGCGCGCCTTATAGCCCGCGAGCGCGTTAGGGCTGTCGAGCGTGCACGTGTGCAGCCAGACGCGGCGCGCGCCCATCGCCCACGCGCGTTCGACGGCGCGCGTGAGCAGCAAGCCGCCGAAGCCCCGTCCGATGAACTGCGGCAGCAGACCGAAGTAGGCCAGCTCGACATCATCAGCTTGCCGCTCAAGCTCGAAGTAACCAGCGGGTGTGCCGTCTAAGTAGGCCACCCACGTCTCCAGCTCGGGCCGGCTCAAGTAGTCGAACCATTGTTGGTAAGTCCAACCCAGCCGATCCGTCCAGTACCAGTTGCCGCCCACGGCCGTGTAGAGAAAACGATTAAGTTCCGGCGCAGGGACGCGCGCTTGGCGAATCTCCAACTCCGCAATGGGCGCGCGCGCCGGGCGCAAGTCGCCGGGCGCGTTCATCTCGAGATAATAGGTTGTGACCTGCTGCTTCATCAGCTTGTGCGTGTCAACGCCGCTCCGCGCCGGGATGATAAGCACGCTCAAGGTGTGCTTTGATCTCCGCGAGGGTGAACCAAGCGGGCTTGAACTGCATGCGCGCGTAGAGCGGTGCTTGATCGAAGTAGTGCGGCGAGCGCGGGTCGGCGCTCTGCCCGAAGGTGACGATGGAGCGCGCCCGCACGCGCGGCGCGAACTCGACCACGCTCACGTAGGTGTTGCCGCTCACACCGTAGCGCCGCTTGAGACCTTGCGCGGGCGGTGCGTTGAAAGTGAAGACGTTGCCGAGCGCACTTGCGCCGCCCGCGACGGGCAGGCTCACGCGCTCGTCGCTGAACGGTTCTTGCCCACTCGTGTGCGTGCGCTGCAAGCGATTGACCTCGCCCCACGCGACGCGCCAAGTGCCCCAACCGCGCACAAGCTCGCCGACCGCCTGTTCGAGCGCGCGGATCATTGGATAGTCGCCTTCATCCCGCTTGAAGTTTCGGCTGTTGTAGACCGTCAGCCACGAGCTGATGAGCGTCATCGCCTGCGAGTCAATCGTGCTGACGTGCTTCCACTGTTGCAACTCGGTGATCACATCGGCCAGCTTCGCGGCGCGATCCGCATGCGCGCCCTTCAGTTGTTGCCACTCGTTAATGATCTGCGGAATGAAGGTGTCGGCCTCGACTTCGGTGGTGTCGGCGGCGGCGCGCGTCCATTCGTCGAAGGTGAAACGCACGCGCCCCGCGAGTATGCGCCGCGCGTTGCGCGCACGCGCCGTGTCCGGTTCGGGCACCATGTAGACGGGAAAATTTTCGCGCGCCGGATTGCCGGAGGCCGTTGTCAAAAACGGTGTCGAGTTGCAGTTCTGCAACCAACCGGCGGGCGGATTCGTCAGTTGCGGCAACTCTGCGAGCGTGTGATAGCCCTGCCATTCAGTTTCCGGGTTGCTGCCATCGACCGATTTTGTCCAATCAAACTTAGTTGAGCGGCGCGGGACGGCGTTGCCGTGCAGGTAAAAGATATTGCCCGCGCGGTCGGCGTAGATCGTGTTCGAGCCGGTGAGCGAGACGCGGGCCATCGCGGTCTTGAACTCCGCGAGCGTGCGCGCGCGGCTCATCGCGTAACGCTGCTCGAAGCCGCCGTTCTCGCCGACGCGCGCCAGCTTGAGCGTCAGCGCCTTGCCGTCGCGCATGGCGAGAACGGGGCCGTGCCCGGTCTTGCGGATTCTGAAACTGTGCAGTTCCAGCCCTGCATCAGTCTTGACCTTGATGGCCGCCACCCACTCGGTCGCCGTGCGGTGCGTGTCGGCGTAGCGATAGCTGAGCGGCTGCCGTGGATCATCGAACGTCTCTTCGTACACGTCCACAAGATCGGCGTAGTTGTTCGTGTGACTCCAGCCGAGATAGTCGTTGTGCCCGGAGCGTATGTAGGGCGTGCCGAGAATGGCGAAGCCGGCGACGTGCCACCCTGCGGCGCTGTGCAGGTGCGCTTCGTAACGTTGCCCGCCGCCGAAGAAACCGACGTGCGGATTGATGAGCAGCAGCGCGTGCCCGCTCGCACTCTTCGCGGGCGTGACCGCCCACATGTTCGAGCCTTCATCGAGATCAACTTCATCATCGACAGATGGCGCAGCTTCGCTCGCGCGGCCGGTTGATCCGTTGCCGATCACTTGCCGACCAACTTCGGGGAGCGCCGCGCGTAGCTCTTCAAGCTTCAGCCCAGCGCCGGTTACGAGACTCGCACCGCCGACGCCGGCATAGACATACCACGGCTCGAAGTGTGTGATCAGACGTGGCTTGATCTGCGGATTGCGCGCGAGGAAGTAGTTGAGACCGGCGGCAGATGCGTCGCACAACGCGCGTATGCGCGGCGCGGCGCGCTCGTATTGCGCGACCGCAAGCCGATTGCTCTCGAACGCGGCCTGCACGAGATCGTCATTCAGACTCCGCTCGCCGTAGACTTCAGCGGCGCGCCCCAGATTGCGGATCATGTCGTCTTCAAGCTGCCAGAAGTTGTCTTCAGCCTGAGCGTACATTAAACCGAAGACTACATCGGCGTCCGTCCGGCCGTAGATGTGCGGCACGCCATAACTATCGCGGTAGATCGTCACCGCGCGCGCCCGCCGCGTCGCCTGTCGGTCGGCGGTTGCCTGCGCCAGCGTCGTGGCCGCTAAGCCGAGGAGCAAGAGGCAAGTGAGTAGCGATCTTTTCGTCATAGCTGGTCGAGTATCTCGCGGGCGGCGCGCGCGCCGGTCATGAGTGCGCCGTGAACTGTGCCGATGTGCCCGGCGGTGTTGGTCGCCTCGCCCGCGAAGAAGAGTGTGCCCGCAACGTGGCGGGCCAGTTCCGCCTGTGCGGCCAACCCGCCGACGGGCAGATAGCAATAAGCGCCGCGCGCGTATGGGTCGGTCTGCCAGTCGTGTGTGTAAGCTGCTGTCAATTCGTCGGCAATGCGCGCGCGCTTAATGTTGAGAATGTGCGCGAGCGAATTAAGCGCCGCGTCGATCAATCCGTCATGGCCGTGCTCCGAAAGCTCTGCCGCACGGGGGCCGCCCGCCCAGCCGACGAGCACGGGCGCGCGCAGCGGCGCTTGCGTCCACCACGTCGGGATCGCTTCGTCACGCGCGTGGATGAAACCTAAGTCCGCGAGGCTGCGGCGGCCGTCCTGAGTTGGCAAATCAAGTTGCTCCCAAAAGCGCGTCTGAAAGTGCAGCACGACGCGCACGGCGCTGCCCATGCGCAAGCGTTGCAACGCTGCCTGTTTCTCCGCCAGCGGCGGCTCGAAGCGCACCGCGCCCACATCGCCGTCATTGGCCTGAAGCACACCGAGCGGCAGCGTGATGATGACGCGCGGCGCACGGAATGAACGTTCGCGCCCGCCTGATAAAGTAAGCAACTCAACCGCTTGCGGCTGCCAGCGCACCGCGCGCACGATTGTGTCGAGTTGAAAGATTGCGCCGTGTTGCTCGGCCTCGGCGCGCAGGGTTGTGGCGATCTGATCATAACCATCGAGGATGCGAAACGAGTTGTCACCAGCAACTTCGTCGGCCGCCGCGTTGACCTTGTTCAGCCCGTGCGTGCCGACGATCTCGGGGTCGGCGGCGTGAAAGCCGCGGACATAATTGAGCGCGATCTCTTTGGCTTCGCGTTGGTGCGCGTCGTAATGCTCAGCCAGAAAAGCGGCGAACGTTTGCTCCGGCTCATCCATCTGAGCCAGCGCAGTCATTACCTTGTCCAACTCCGTCCAGAACTCATGCGAGTCGGCGACGTGTCCGTCGTGTACATACCAATGGCGCTCCGTCGTGTCGCAGACCAGCAGATGCGCGCGTTCGATAATCTCCCAGAGCGCGCGCGCCTTGCCGTGCACGAACTCCGCGCCCAACTCCACGGGCACGGCCAACTCATCGACGCGCTGCGTATAGATGCGCCCACCCGTGCGTGCGCGTGCTTCGAGCACGACAACGCGCAAGCCAGCGCACGCCAACTCGCGCGCGGCGGCGAGACCGGCCGCGCCCGCGCCGACGACGAGCACGTCCGTCTCCATCTGCGTCTGTGCTATTTCCGTTTGCATCCCTCGGCGCAAGTGCGATTGTGCCAGCTACTCTAGGCGGAGCAAAACGTCGCGCCCGCTCAACGCTTCGTTGCCGGCCAAGTCGGCGGCGACAATGCGCAGGATATAATCGCCAACGGGCAGCGCGCTCGCATCCCAGCGCTCCGTGGCGACGCGGCCCGCGCGCACGACGTTCGTCACCTCATAATAGAACTTGGTCTCCTTGCTGCCATAGACCGTGATGCCGCTCGCGTCCGCGTAGGCGATCTTGGGCGCGTCGTCGTCGGGCGGCAGACGGTCGAACTCGATGTTAATGTGCGGCGCATCGAAGCCGGGTGCAGGTGTGCCGTCGCCGTTGAGCAGTTGATAGCCGAGCTTGTAGAGACCGAGTCGCCGCCGCGCCTGATTCCCGTCCACCTGATCGAAGGCGTCCACCACGATCCGCACGCGCCCGCGCGCGATGATGAGCCGACCCGCGCGCTTGGTCGTGAAGCGTTGCCCCTGTTCGTCGAAGAGTTGTATGCCGTCGCGCTCGATCTGCGGCGCGACGTGATCGGCGAAGCCTATGGGCGCGAGCATGAGCGGGTTCAACTCCGCGCCGGGCGGGCCTGTGTTCAAGTGCACGTGATACATACGATTGATCGTGCCGAGCGCATCGCCGACCGCGAAGCGCGTGCCGCGCCGGACACGCATGCGGACGAGCTTATCGGCATCGTCGCGCACTGCGATGAAACGCGGATCGTCGAACAGCTTATCGTTCTGATCGCGCCCGACGCGCATGTGTATGTAGGAAACAACGCCGATGCGCAAGCCTTCGCTCAGTGCGCCGAAGCCCCAGTTGCCGAGCGGACTCGCGACCTTTTCGGCACGCACAACGCGCACCGCCTGCCCGTAGACGCCAAACACGTCTATGCCGCTGTGCAGATGATCGCGACTGTCGGTCGAATCATAAGCACCGCGCACTTCGCCCATTGTGGCCGAGACCTCGTGCGGCTGGCGCTGCGGATCAAGGGGCCAGAGCAGGGCATTGCTGCCCAGCACGTCGGGCGACAGGCGCGGCAGCGGCGGCGGCGCATCTACTGTCGTGCCGGCCGCAAGCGCGGCGGATACCGGCGTCAACCTGCGCACAAGGCAATTTGCGCTGTCGGCCACGTAGAGCGCGCCCGCGCGATCAACTGCGATGCCGGCCGGTTGATTGAAGCGCGCGTGTTGTAAGCCGTCGCCATCAGCGAAGCCGGAGCCGAGACCTGCGATGACGCGCCCTGTGCCGTCGGGCGCGATCTGCGAGATGCGCCCGCGCCCCAACTCCGTGACATAGATAAAACCGTCGTGCGTGACGGCGAGACCGACGGGGCGCGAGAGATCGAATTGCGCTGCGCCCGCTGGTGTAGCTGTGACCAACGTGCTGGCTGTGCCATCCGGCTTGAGCTTACGCAATTGACTGTTGCCCGTATCGGCGACGATTAACTCGCCGCTCTTTGTGACAACCAGAGCGCAGGGCGTATCGAAGCGTGCGTTCGGGCCTTGCCCATCCGCATAGCCGGGCCGGTCGCCGCCCGCAAGCGTCGTGACCTGACCGGCGGGCGTGATGAGACGTATGCGGTCGTTGTAGGTGTCGGCGACATAGATGTTGCCGTTGTGATCGACGGCGACGCCGATGGGGGCGTTGAATTTTGCTTGCGCCGCCGCGCCGTCTGCGTAACCGGCCGTGCCGTCGCCCGCAATGGTTGTGACTTGACCGTCGGGCGCGACTTTGCGTATGCGATTGTTGCCCGTGTCGGCGACGTAGAGATTGCCGGTCTGGTCGAGCGCCAGACCAGAAGGTGTGTTAAAGGCAGCGGCCGTACCTAGTCCGTCTGAATAGCCTTCCGCGCCGCCCGCGAGCGTGGTGACCGCGCCGGTCGGTGTTAGTTTGCGTATGCGGTTGCTGTCGCCGCCGTCGGCGATATAGAGCGTACCGTCGGGCGCGAGGGCGAGGCCGAAAGGATCGGCGAAGCGCGCTTGCGTGGGCGCGCTTGCGTCCTTGTAGAGCGGCGTGCCGTCGCCCGCGAGCGTGCTAACGTTGGCGTGCCAGCCCGCGCTGGTTGCAGGCGGCGGCGCGAGCCGTCGCCACAGGCGGAAGAGCGTGAAGCCGACCGCGCAGATCAAGAGTGCGCTGATGAGAACTGTTAGACGCTTGAACATGAATCAACCGAGAGTAATCATGCTACTTAACGCCGGGAGCGCGGGCAGCTTGCCCGCCTTGAGCGCATGAGCGCGAACAAGCTGTGCTGAAGTTTAAGCTTGAACGAAAGCGAGACCTTTTAGCGCGCTATCACGCGCTTGGCGGGCAAGCTGCCCGCGCTCCCGGCACGCCGCATACTCTTTAATTTAACAGTTCACGTACATCGGTCAATAACTCTGCATCGGGCGGCGGTGTTGCGCCGGTCTGCGTGGCGACCCACGCGCCGATGCGGTTTGCGGCTGCGGAGATGTGCGCGAGCGGTGCGCTGCGCAGGAGTCCGTGTGCGAGCGCGGCGGCGAAGGCGTCGCCCGCGCCGATGGTGTCGGCGCAACGCACGCGCAGGCCTGCGTGCTCGATTGCTTCCGTCTGCGTCACGAGCAGGCTGCCGGCCGCGCCGCGTGTGACGGCGACAAGTTGCAGGTTGAATGCGCGGAGCAGATGTCGGGCCGTCTGAAGTTGGCCGTGCGTGCCTGTGTCGAGCATCGCGGCGACGCACGTGAGTTCGTCGCTGTTGAGCTTGACGACGGTCGCGTGCCGAAGCGATGCGGCGAGCATGTCGGGCGTAAAAAAAGAGTGGCGTAGGTTAACGTCGAAGATGCGCAGAGCACGGGGCTGCGTGTGCGCCAGAAAGCTGTCGATGGTGGCACGGGCTTGTGCGGCGCGCTGCCCCAACGTGCCGAAGCAGACGGTGTCTGCGCGCGCGGCCAACTCCGCCCAACGCGGCGTCCACGTCAGATAGTCCCACGCGGAATCCTCGTTCATGGCAAAGGTCGGCTCGCCGTTCGCGGCCAGCGTGACGCCCACAGTGCCTGTCGGGTGCGCGTCGTCGCGCTGCATGAAAGACGCGTCCAAGCCCATCTGCGCCAAGCGGGTGACGGCTTCGCGACCTAACGAGTCAGGGCCGATACGACTGGCGACGACCGCATCGTTGCCTAACAGGTGCGCGTTGTAAGCGAAGTTGGTCGGTGCGCCGCCAAGTTGCTTACCCGTCGGCAGCAAGTCCCAGATCAATTCGCCCAGCCCGATGACAGTAAATGCAGTCGGCATACTTTCCCGATACTAGCACGCACAGCGCATGGCCATTGAGTCGTTGCCACGAACGGGCGTATGCTCTCTCGTATGGATACAACGAAAGACGCTGAGTCGCATGATGTGGTGATTGACGTAGGCCCCCGCAAGACCCGACGTTGGCGCGGATGGATTATCGCCGCGCTCGTCCTGTTGGCGCTCTTTGCCGTGCCGCGCCTGTTGTCGATCTACATCGACGCGTTGTGGTTCGGCTCGGTCGGTTACGCGCCGGTCTACTGGTACGGCTTCCGGCTCAAGCTCATGCTGTTCGCCGTCTTCGCCGTGGCGACGTTCGCCGTGTTGCGCGCGGCGTTCTACCTGCTGGGGCGTCTGTTCGGGCCGCACGTCGCGGCGCAGCGCACCGTCGTCATCAACAATCAGCCGGTGGAGATCGCGCCAGCCCGCGTCTTGCGCCCGTTGGGCTGGCTCGCTTCGATCATCTTCGCGCTCGGCTACGGCTTGGCGCTCAGCGACGAGTGGCAGACCTTCGCGCTCTATCTGCATGCACCGGCGACCGCCGTGCCCGAGCCTGTTTTTAATAAGCCGCTCGGCTTCTATCTGTTCAAGCTGCCCATCTACGATCTGTTCAGCGGTTGGCTGCTGACGCTCGCTTTTATCGTGCTCGTCGCGGCGGGCGTCTATGCGTTGGCGACGCTGCCGGACAAAGGTCGAGAGTCGGTCATGCGTGCGGTGCGCGGGCTGCGTTACGCGGCCGTGTCGTTGGCGTTCGCGGCGCTCCTGCTTGCGCTCGCGTGGAGCACTTTCCTGTCACGCTATCCTTATCTGTGGGACGAGCACCAGACCTTCTCCGGTGTGACCTACACGGAAGCTCATTACGTGCTGCCGGGCTTGCTCGTCGTGGCCGTTGCGCTCGTCGTCGCCGCGCTCATCGCGCTCGCTAACGCTTTCATGCGGCGCGGGCGGCGGCTGCTCATCGCCGCGGCGGCGTTGCCGGTTGTCGTCTATCTCGTCGCCGTCATACTCGTCCCCGTCTACGTGCAGAGCTTCGTCGTCAAACCCAACGAGCTTGAGCGCGAGACGCCTTACATCGAGCAGAACATCAACTGGACGCGCAGCGCCTTCCAACTCGAACATGTCACCGCGCGCGACTTCGAGGCCGACTCGTCGCCCGTCGCTTTTGACTTGGACAAAAATCGCTCGACGCTCGACAACATACGCCTCTGGGATCGCGTGGCGTTGCAAGCCACGCTCACGCAGATACAGGAGATACGCAACTACTATAGCTTCGCCGAAGTGGACGTGGATCGCTACACGATCAATGGCACGCCGCGTCAGGTCATGATGGCCGCGCGCGAGTTGGACGTGAACGCCTTGCCGGAGTCTTCGCGCAACTGGATCAACCAGCGGCTCATCTACACGCACGGCTACGGCGTGACGATGAACACGGCGAACGGCTTCACCGCCGAAGGGCGGCCCGAGTTCATCCTCTCAAACATGCCGGTGGAATCGAGCGCGCCGGAAATAAAACTGACGCGCCCGCAAATCTACTTTGGCTCGAAGACCGACACGGATGTGTACGTGCGCACCCGACAGAAGGAGTTTGACTATCCGCAGGGCGACACGAACAGCTACACGACTTATGAAGGCACGGGCGGCATCGCGGTCGGATCGAGCCTCAGGCGGCTCGCGCTTGCGTGGGCGCTCGACGATCTCTCGAAGCTGCCGTTCTCAGACGACGTGACGGCGGACAGTCGCGTGCTGATGCGCCGCAACATCCTCGCCCGCGCGCAGGCGCTCGCGCCGTTTCTCGTCTACGATAACGATCCATTCATCGTCGTCAGCCAAGACGGCCGGCTCTTCTGGATGCTCGACGCTTACACCGCGACCGACCGCTACCCTTACGCGCGCCACGTCGATGCGCAGGGCAGCAACGTCAACTACCTGCGCAACAGCGTCAAGCTGACGATTGACGCTTACACCGGCGACATACAGTTCTATGTCTTCGACGAGCAAGACCCGATCTTGGCCGCCTATCGCAACGTCTTCCCCACGCTCTTCCGGCCGTCAGCCGCGATGCCGGCCGACTTGCGCGCGCACGTGCGCTATCCCGATGCGCTCATCCAGACGCAAGGCGCGAGCTACGGTCTCTATCACACGACTAACCCGAAGGTCTTCTTCCAACGCGAGGACGTGTGGAGTTTGGCGAACATTCCGGGTCAGAACAAGGACGAGCGGCCCGAGCCGCTGCGCCCTTACTTCGCATTGATGCGCTTGCCGGGCTACGAAGAGCAAGGGCCGGAGTTCATCCGCGTCGTGCTGTTCACGCCCACGAGCCGCAACAACCTGATCGGCTGGATGGCGGGGCGCAGCGACCGGGAGAATTACGGCACGCTCGTCGTCTACGGCTTCCCGAAGTCGCGGCTCATCGACGGCCCCTTACAGATCGAAGCGCGCATCGATCAAGACCCGCAACTGTCAGGTCAGTTCACGCTCTGGAATCAACAAGGCTCGCGCATACAGCGCGGCAACCTGATGGCGCTGCCCATCGGGCGCGGGTTGTTGTATGTGCAACCGATCTACCTGCAAGCCGAGCGCAGCCCGATGCCTGAGCTACGGCTCGTCGTCCTTGCCACGCACGAGCGGCTCGCCTTCGGCCCGAACTTCGCCGCCGCGCTCTCAGGTCTCTTCGGGCAACCGGCGGCTGTTGCGACAGAGCAGCCGAACGAGACGGGCGCGCAGCAGGGCACAGGGCAACAGGCGCAACCTTCTGCCCCAGCACAAGCAGCAGGTGTGCAACAGTTAATTGACCGCGCCAACCAGCAGTTCAACGACTATCAGCGGCTCACGTCCGAAGGTAAGTTAGGCGAAGCCGGCCAGAAACTCGAAGCGTTGAAGCAGACGTTGAATGAATTACAAAAGGCGTACAGCACGGGGCAAGCGCAGCCGAGCATTAACCATTAAATCAATCTGCTTGCGCTTGTTCGGCGACGAAGCGATAGCCGACGCCGCGGACGGTTAAGAGGTGTTTGGGATGGGCGGGTTCGTCTTCGATATATTTGCGGAGGCGGACGATGAAGTTGTCGATGGCGCGTGTGTCCGTGTCTTCGCGCAGACCCCAGACCTCTTCGAGCAGCGACTTGCGCGAGACGACCCGCCCCTCGTGCTTGATCAGATGACGCAGTAGGTCTGCTTCCATCAGCGTGAGCCGCAGGGTCTGGTTGTTGGTGCGTAGCTCCAACTTCCCAAAGTCGATCTGCTTCCCGGCAAAGACGTATAGCTCATCGTCCGGCGCGGGCGGCGTGCGGTCAGCTTGCGCGCCAGTCTGATCGGCGACACTAGTTTGCGGTGTGGTCGCGTTGCTGCGATCAAGTCGAAACCATTCGCGCCGCCGCAGCAGTCCTTTCAAGCGCGCGAGCAGAACGGCCAACTCGAACGGTTTGGGCAGGTAATCGTCCGCGCCCGCTTCAAACCCGCGCAACACGTCTTCGGGGCGACCGCGCGCCGTCAACATGAGCACGGGCACAAACTGCCCGGCCTGTCTTAGTTCCGCCGCCACCGTGAAGCCGTCTATGCCCGGCAGCATCACGTCGAGCACCACCGCGTCGTAGCTCGCGCGTTCAGCTAACAAACGTGCGAGTGCGGCTTCGCCGTCGCCGACGGTCTCGACCGTGTAGCCTTCGGCTTCGAGGTTATAGCGCAAGCCGTCGGCCAGATGTTGCTCGTCTTCGACGATTAAGACCGTGCTCATTGCGTCTCAGCCAACGGGAGTTGAATGGTGAACGTGCTGCCTTGACCTAGCCCCTCGCTTTCGGCGAAGACGCGCCCGCCATGTTTTTCGACGATTGAACGGACGATGAAGAGACCAAGCCCCGTGCCTTTGAAGCGCGTCATAAAGCCGCCGGGCACGCGGTAGAAGCGTTTGAAGATGCGTTTGAGTTGCGCGCGGGGAATACCGATGCCGCGATCCGCGACGCGCACAGCCACATGGCGCGGATCGAGCGGCGCGACCTCGACCGAAATCTGCACCGCCTGATCCGAATACTTGACGGCGTTATCGAGTAGATTCGAGACGGCGGCGCGCAACTCGTCTGGGTCGCCCATGACCCGCGCGCCTGTCCCTGCGAGCGCGTCCACATACTGGAGCGCGTCGCTGCTCAAGTTGTATCGCACGCGCGTCAGGTCGAGACATTCGCGCACCATCTGACCGAGATCGATGAGCGTGGGATTGATGCGTCGTTGGCGGTGGGCCGTCCGGCCCGCATGCAAGACCTGTTCGACGGTCTGCAACAGACGCGCGCTGTCGGCGAGCATGATCCGGTAGAACTCTTGGCGGCGCGCCTCGTCCACGGCGCGCGTCTGCAAGGTCTCCAGATAGAGCCGGATGGACGTGATTGGCGTTTTCAACTCGTGCGTGACGGCGTTGATGAACGCGTCGTGTTGCTCGTTGCGTCTGATCTCGCGGATGAGGAAGATGGTGTTGAGGACGAGACCGGTGATGATCAGACTGAAGAAGACGATGCCTAAGACGAGCAACGCGACTTCGCGCCAGTTGAGCAGAATCCAGCCGACGTTGAGCGCGAGCGCCAGCACGACCAGACAGATGCCGAGCGTGAGAAAGAAGATGACCGACTTACGCCGCCGCCCGCCAATACGCATAACGGAATCATTCTAAAGGCAAAAGGCGAAAGGCAAAAGGCGGGCGCAGAAGGCCAAAGACAAAGAGCAAAAGTGAAAGCAAAAAACGGAGCGCAGGGCGTGGCCCTCGCTCCGTTTCGCTATCTCACTTTGCCTTCGCTTCAGGCTGCGCGCCGCAATAGTTCCGCTTCCGGCTGCGACTTCCACGTGGCCGGATTGATCAGTTTTATATCTTTAGCCAAGCCGAGGAGTTGCAGCGCACGTATGCCGTACCAGTTCACGTCGATCTCGTACCACGTCAGACCATGACGGGCGGCGCGCGGATGCGCGTGATGGTTGTTGTGCCAGCCCTCACCGAAGGTCAAAAGCGCCACCCACCAACTGTTGGTCGAATCGTCTGTGGTGACGAACCGGCGCGTGCCCCACAGGTGCGTCGCCGAGTTGACGAGCCACGTTGCGTGCAAGCCAAAGACGACGCGCAGGAAGATGCCCCACATCAACATGCCCCAGCCGCCGAACGCCAAGAGCGTGAGGCCGAGAACGACGAGCGGAATCCAGTAGAATTTGTTCAGCCAGACCTGAAAGGGATCCTTCATCATGTCGGGCGCGTAGCGGGCCATCACTTCGGGGGGGTGCTGCTGCGCCGTGCCGCGCAGTATCCAGCCCATGTGCGCCCACCAGCGGCCGTCGCGCGGCGTGTGCGGGTCTATGCCGGACTCTTCCGTGTGCGCGTGGTGGATGCGGTGCGTCACCACCCAGTCAATCGGCCCGCCTTCTAATGTCAGCGTGCCGCAGAGGGTTAAGAAATACTCGACCGCTTTCGGTGTCTTGTAACCGCGATGTGTTAAGAGCCGGTGGAAGCCCATACCGATGCCGAGACTACCCGAAACCCACCACAACGCGACGGTGACAGCGAGCGCCTGCCAACTGAACAGGAAGAACGCGGCGAGCGCGCCCAGATGAAAGAGGAGCATAAAGATCGTGGTCGTCCAGTTGATCTTGTCTGCCGCACGTTTGCTGAATGTTGTCGCTCTGCCCATAAGCACCTCGGAAGTTAGTAGTTTTCTGCTGCCGCTATTGGACGCGTACCACACCGTACATAGTAGCAACAAGGCGCGCGCTCGTTTGTAATAGTTATGTAATTGCGAGAGACCGCTGTGGCAGGCTTAACCTTTAGGCGTCGTTTCAGTTGCGCGCGTCACGCGACCGCACGGCGCTCGGCTGGTACGATTCCGGCACTTTCGCGGGCCGCATCGTATGGCGCGACGGCTTCATCTAGCAAGATTGCGCCCTGTCGCCACGACTTCCAGATGCGCGCAGGCAACGGGGGACGCCGGTTAAGCCAGCGTCCCCCGTTGCCTCGGAGCCGTTCCTCACTTAAATTTGAAGTCCGCGCGATGAACGCTGCCGTCATTTAACTGTACCACCAACTGACGACACGTACCGGCCCACGCCGGGTCTGTCTTCCAGACGTAGTTGTACTGGTCGGATGAGGTGTCGTAGTTGAGGCTACTGCCACCGGCCGTCACAGTGTCTTGCACAGTGACTGCGGGGTCAGACGAGTTGCACGCGATTTCACCGGAAGTGGGGGAATTGGCGGCGAATATATTCAAGCCCTTGTAGCCGCTGAGACTGAACTTAACGGGAATGGCCCGGCCGGCATTAACCACATTGAAGACCGGCAGATTGCTGACCGGCGGGAAGAAGCCCGTGAAGTTATAGAGCACGGTCACGGTGAAGCTACAACTTGCAGTGTTGCTGCCATCGCTCGCCGTGGCGTTGACCGTCGTTGTGCCGACCGGGAAGACAGAGCCGGAGGCCGGGCTACTGTTGACCGTCACACTCGACGCACAGCTATCCGTGGCCGTGACGGCGGGGTAGCTCACAGCCATCGAAGTGGCCATCGAATTAGGCGGCAGCGTGACGACGATGTTGGCCGGGCAGTTGATGACGGGTGTGGTGGTGTCCACGACGTTCACCGTGCGTGTCGCCGTCGCCGGGTTTGCGCCATCGGTGGCCGCGTAAGTGATGGTATAGCTGCCGGGCACGTTCACATTAACGCTGCCGGATGGTGTGACGGGCACGCTACCGGCGCAGCCGTCCGTCGCCGTCGCGCCCGGGTCGGAGAAGCTCGTGTGACATTCGACCGTTAGCGGGTTAGCCCCGACGATGTTGATAACGGGCGGTGTCGTATCTACGATATTGACCACTACATCATCGTCATCGGAGCCGCCGCCCGTGTCTGTGACGGTCAGCGTGATGTTATGCGAGCCGGCCGGCAGCGAGACGTTTAGCGTCGCGCCTGTGCCGAGCGTGGTCGCGCCTTCTTTCCATGTGTAAGAGTTGATCGTGCCGCTACCCGGCGTAGAGCCTGTGCCGTTAAGCGTGACAGGCGTGAGTCCACCCGCGCACTCCACAGTCTGATCCGGCCCTGCATTTGCAACCGGCGGCGCTGCTGCCGCGCCGAACTTCTGGACGCGGTCGTTACCCGCGTCTGCGACGTAGAGATTGCCTGTGGCATCTACCGCCACATCCTGCGGAGAACTAAACTCCCCATTGCCACTGCCGGCAATGCCGCAGGCATCGATGAATGTGCCGGTTGAGGTGAACTTCTGTATTCTGTTATTACCTGAATCGGCGACATAGACGTTGCCCGCTGAGTCTACGGCGATGCCTTGCGGCGCGCTGAATTGCCCGTCACTTGCGCCGCTCGTGCCCCACTTGCTGATGAACGTGCCGGTTGAAGTGAACTTCTGGACGCGGTTATTGACCAAGTCCACAACATAGACGTTGTTGGCTGCATCCACAGCTATGCCTTGCGGCGTGTCGAACTGCGTATCACCTGTGCCGTTCGTGCCCCACTTGCTGATGAACGTGCCGGTCGAAGTGAACTTCTGGATTCGATGGTTACCCGGGTCTGTGACATAAACGTTGCCGGATGAATCCACGGCCACCCCGCCAGAGCCGTTGATGAACAGACCGTCGCCGCTGCCCATGCCGCCCCACGTCAATAGAAACGTGCCGCTGGCATCGAACTTCTGTACCCTGTTCGTGAATGAATCAGACACATAAACATTGCCCGCAGCGTCCGTCGCCGCTTTATTAGGGCTAACGAACCCACCGGGCACATCCCCCGGGAGGCCGAACTGTAGAACGAATGTACCGGTAGAGTCGAACTTCTGTACGCGCGTAAACTGATCCGGCACATAGACGTGGCCGGTGCTATCAACCGCTATGCCCCTTGGCGTGATGAACTGTCCGGGGCCTGTACCGCTAGTCCCCCACGTCAGCAAGAAATTGCAGGTTGCTGCCGCCGAGACTGTCAAGCCGAGCAGAGCGCTTAGTAGCATCAGAGAAAGCGCAAGCCAGCGATGCTGCCTGAAACGCCAAGTGAACGAAGATGTTTTTGCACGAGTTGAGCGCGGGGGATCTAATTTCATTTCAATTTCCTTTCCGGGTATAGAGTAGGTCAGTGTAGGCGCGAATGATACGCCAAATGCGTGGAGACTTACGTTGCCTCAAGCCTGAAATCGTAGGCTACACTCTGACTATACCACTTGTCTATATTTTGGATAGTGGGTCAGTTCGATCTCAAACTCACCGCCGCAGACGCAGAGGGCGCAGAGTTAATGCAGAGAGTTGTATGGTTTGCTCTGCGTCCCCTCTACATCTGCGGCGGTGAATTATGCGCTGAACATCTGTGCTCATATTTCAACCTGACCCATTACTAAATAAGGTATTATGCGGAAGCATTTCGCATAAACAATAGTTCGGCGGCAAGAGGGGCAGAGCAACTCAGGAGAAATTGCTTATGAATTATTTGAAGGCGCGGCTGTTGGCGGTAGTTATCATCCTGCTCTTCGCGGGCCTGATCTATTACAACTGGCAGCAGTTGAACAGTGCGGGCACTTACTCAATGAAACTAGCTGCTTTTGGGCCTGTCGGAGTGGTGGGCGGATGCTTCCTGCTGTTGTTTCCAAAGAAGGCCGGCAAGCCCGAGACGACGAAGGATAAGGTCATAGTGTTGCTGGTCTTCGGGGTCGGGTTAGTGGCCGGGTTATGTAACTGGTATCTGATGGACCCCGGTTTCTTCAGGGGCTGACGCGGACTCGCCGCAAGCCGGCCGAGCGTTAGACGTGGTAATGCGTTGGGTGCCGTATGCTCAACCCTATTACAAGCGTCGGCTTAGACTGAGAAAAGGAGCGGATGAAAAAAATATCGCTCGGACTGATCATGTGGTGCCTATTGGCCGCCGCCGGCCAAGCCGCAGACCTGCCAGAACCCAGCGGTCTCGTCAATGACTTTACTGGTCGGGTCGATCAAACATCGCTGGCGACTCTTAAGGCAAAGGTCGCTCAACTCAAAGCCCAAAAAGATTTGGAAATCGGGATCGCAGTGGTCGCCACGACCGGTGGCCTGCCCGTCGAGCAATATGCTAATCAACTGGCCCGCAAGTGGGGCGTAGGCTCAAGGGAAGCAAACCGTGGCGTCCTCGTCGTTGTGGCGTTGGACGACCGCACGTCCCGCATAGAGATCAGCCGCCACTTCGAGGGTGTGCTGACAGATGGACAGGCTGGTTCGATCCTCCGCGCCGCTCGCCCCGACTTTAAAGCGGGCCAATATGGGGCCGGGCTGATCAAGATTGTGGACGGCATCGCGAGCCTCGCCGATACCCCGGAGACCCGCGCCCCTAGTGCGAAGGAGAAGGGCGCTGAGGGCGGCACCTTGAGCGTCATTGTGGGGCTGGTAATGTTGGGCGTCTTCCTGCTGGCGATAGCGATTCCGGTGGTGGCTGTGGTCGCGCTACTGATTTGGGCCATCGGGCGGGCTAAGTCGCGGGGGCGGGGTGTGCCGAGCGGGCCAACGACTGCGCCCAACGTTGACACTCAGGCGACGAGTAGCTCAACTTACTCTGCGGCCGACTACAACTCAGACACAACCTCGGACGATAGTTCTAGTTCGTCTGATTCAAGCAGCACTTCCGACTCATCCAGCTCTTCTGACGCAGGCAGCAGTTTCGGCGGCTCAAGCGATTTTGGTGGCGGCGGCGCAAGCGACAGTTGGTAACAGGATGTCGCAGCCATCATGCAAATTTAATGGCAAGCGTCTTTCAATGTTGCAGCGTTCTCTTCAAACGCGCGCCCAACAACTCATGCAACCCGACGCCGCGATAGCCTCTCTTTCATGCGTATCTTCTACGCTGCGGCCTGTGTGCTGCGCGCGCGGCGGCTTAGTCCCGGCGTAACGACCAAGGAGATGAGTTGCGAGCCGGAAGGTGGCAGTGCGCGATTGAGATCGTCACCTCGCCGCTTTTGTTTGGTCGCTTCAGCCCGCCGTCTAATCTGCCCAATGTTCCGCCGCCTAATTCTGTAACATTGGTGAAGATGTTGGGGCGTTTCGTTGTCGCGGCAGATTAGACGGCGAAATGGGCGTAAAACATGACGCCCTTTAGGGCGTATAATTTAAGTTCGGCGTCTTCTTGATTCTTGAGCACACGAGTACTCATGCGTAAGTCATCAGCCATCGTGGGGCTTGTCGGCGGGCTGGTTTACGCGCTCATCTATGCTGCCCTTGCCATTATGGCTGGGGGGGCTGGGCACGGCACAGGCATCTTTCTCGCCGCGATCTGGCCATATGGCTTAGGACTGCTCGTCTTCCCATTTGTGGGCTGCTTGGCGGTGAATTTACGTTCCTTCTCATCTAGAGTTTTCTTCCTGTCCGCTTTAGCTATTCATTACGCGCTGTTCGCCTATTTCCTCCGGCAATTTTGGCCTGATGAATTGCCATATACGGAGCGGATGTGGCAGCACCATCCGTGGAGCATTGTGCTTCCCATCGGGTTCTATCTGCTGGGGCAAGCGATTATCTGGGCGGCATTTATTCGTGGCAGCTTGGGCAAGCGCAACGCGCCGCCGAACAACCGCTTGCAGCCGACCGCCCGATAGCATCATTCTCATCAATCTTCCTTGCGTTCAGGTAGAATGCTGCTCGCGGGCGGCGGCTGAATCGGAGCGTTAGACGGCTTTGTTGGCAACGGGACTAGGAGCAAGAAGATGAAACGAATATTGATGATTGCTGTAATCGCCGCGCTGTCGTGCGGCACGGTGAGCGCCCAAATCTATCGCGTGGCGCAGATGAACGCCGACCAGATACGCGCTCTGGATAAACAAAAAACCGTCGTCATCTTAACCGGCGGCATACTCGAACAGCATGGACCGCATCTGCCGTCTTACACTGATGGTTATTCGAACGAATGGCTCGCGCAAAAGCTCGCCGAATCGATTGTCACGCGCCCGGGTATGTCCGTCCTAATGTTCCCGACCATTCCGCTCGGTCACGGCGGCGCTAATGAGATTGCCGGAAAATATGTCTATCCGGGCAGCTACACGGTTCGCCGCACGACCCTGCGCGCCGTCTTTATGGATTTGGCGACCGAGCTCGGCGAACAGGGTTTTCGATGGATTTTTATAATGCACGGTCACGGCTCGCCCTATCATAATTTAATGCTCGACCAGGCATGTGACTTTTTCCGCGACACATACGGCGGGCGAATGATTCACATAAGAGGCTTGCAGCCGAAGCCCGAGCAATGGTCAAAACTAAACGTGTCGCCGCTGGATCTGAACCTTTCTGAATCTGAAAACAAGGAGAACGGAATGCTCGACGTTCACGGTGGATTAGAGGAAACAAGTCGCTTGATGTTCACTCGTCCCGACCTTGTAAATCCCGTTTACCACACGCTTGAGCCGTTTCCTGTCAATAATTTCGCCGAATTATTCCAGATGGGCAGCGCGACAAACTGGCTCGGCTACTTCGGCTCTCCGCGTCTCGCCAACGCAAGCTACGGCGCGCAACTCCAGCAAAACCGCTCAATCCGCGATGCCGCCATCGCCTTCGCCATCCTCGACGGCAAATTAGACGAGCGCGACATCCCGCGCCTCGCAAATTTGCGCTCAATTCCGCCTCTCGCCAAAATAATCGAAGGCTCAACCAAATACGACGCCGAAGTCGAACGCAAACAGCGTGAATGGATGAAGAAAAAAGGAATCGAGTAAACCTCCGCCCACACCGCCGCCGAACAAGTCATTCGAGCCGACCGCGAGTTAGCGTGCCCGTCATCGAAAACTTGCATGGTTTCGACGTTGGGTGCGCGGCGGCTCAATTCCGGCGTTCGGCGGCTAGTTTGCGGCCACCATAGAGATAAAGGGTGAGTCATCTATCACAGGGGTTACAGGTTCTTACAACTAACCAAACAGAGGAGGATTTGTATGTCGTCGAGAAGAAACTTCTGGGGCCTAAGCCTCATCGCAGTAACCGCCCTCGTCTTAGTGGGCACTTGGTCTCGTCTGAGCGCTGCCAGCAACGACAACCAGCACCTCGAAGGGTCTTGGAACGCCATCGTGACCGCGACAGACCCACCGTTTCTGCCGCCGCTCAAAGTGCTTCTCACGTTCACCAAGGACGGGGGCGTCGTCGAAACGCGCCGCCTCTACAACCCTGTGTCGCCGTTCGGCCCTCTTCTCTTCACGCCGGGGCATGGCGCGTGGGAAAGGACTGCCAACGACCAATTCGCGGCCACGATAGTTGATTTCTTCCAGGCCGCACCGAATAACCCGGCGGCGGAC
The DNA here is from genome assembly GCA_045807745.1 of Pyrinomonadaceae bacterium. Taxonomy (GTDB): domain Bacteria; phylum Acidobacteriota; class Blastocatellia; order Pyrinomonadales; family Pyrinomonadaceae; genus QHXQ01. Next base: position 704 of record JBJMGT010000014.1, on the reverse strand, counting down.
GGTAGTGTGCTCGGCGAGGAAAAAGTCCGATATAGCGTGACGCTCAACCCTTCGGGGGAGAGTTTGAGTGGGCGGCTGGTCGGCGAGGTGAAAGACTCAAACGGGAATCTGATTTTCACCTTCAGCGCGAATGTGCAAGCCACACGCATCCATGCAGAACCGCTGAATTGAGAAGCGCCGCCTTCTGTCAGCGGCTCCACTGAAGAGAGGGAGCACTGACATCGGAACGCCGCCGATAGAAATTCTCCCAGTCCCCCGGTCTTCACGGAGGGCTTAGGGTTAGTGTGGGCAGGGGCGGCGGATTAACCATTACCGGGCGAGTCACGAAACTCGCGTCCGTATCGGAGTGCAATCGTTTGGGCCGCCGAACAACGCATTGAACCCGACGCCTCGATAACATCTCTTTCATCGTTGTTTTGTTCCCTCTGGCTTGAATGCTTCCGCTCGGCGCGGGTTAGATACTGTGTTGCGAGTCAAGCAGATTTTGCCCATGCAGGATCGAAAGGCTTGCCCGTCTTCAACACCCCATAGGCGAGATGGATGAGCTTTCTCATGGCCGCTCCGATGACACTCATCTTGCACTTGCCTCTTTCGCGCAACCCTGCTGCCCAAGCTTGAAAGAAGGGGCTACATCGCAACGCCGTGATAGCCGGAAAGTAGAGCGCACGACGCACCCGAGCATTACCGATCTTTGAGAGGCGCGT
>JBJMGT010000013.1:0-155552 GCA_045807745.1 Pyrinomonadaceae bacterium | reverse complement strand
CGCTTGGCGAAGACTTCGGCCGCGGTTGAGCCGGTGACGCGGCGCAGGTCGGTGGCGAAGTCAACATACTTGGGCACGAAGTTCGGCGTGCCGGCACTGCCGAACGCGACCTTCTCGAACAGGAAGACGAACGTGCCCTTGAGTTGAAACTCCGGCGAGCCGAAGAAGGCGGTCGAGACCGTGATGCGATCACAAGCGGCCGACGGGCTGTTCGGATCGATGTTGTTCACATCTTGGCAGTTGTTCAGCAAGTTGAGATACGCGTTGAAGCCCGGTGTGTCAGGCTCGCGCGAGAGGAAGTCGAGATATTGCAGCCGGATGAAGAACGGCGATTGATTGATCGGGTTCGTGGTCGGCTGCACGGTGTCGTTGTCCGTGATGGTGAGCGTCGCCGTCTGCTGTGTGCCAAGCGTCGCGCCTTCCGGATTGGCGAGCTTCAACTGCACCGTCTCGTCGCCCTCGACGTGCACATCGTTGATGAGCGGCACTTTGAAAGTCTTCGTCGTGTCGCCCGGTTGGAAGGTCAGCGTATCTACGGTCGTCGCATAGTCGCAACGCGCGTAAGCCGTGCCGCGCTGCGCCGTGGCGGTCGGATCGCACGGCACTGCGGCCGGATCGTCAACGGTTGAATATTCGACCGTGACCGCGCCCGTCGTGTCGCCGGTGCGCGTGACGGTGATGGCGGCGGCGTTAGCCGGGTCGCTCTCCGCCACCGTGTAGGTCGCGGCGCTCAACTGCACCGTCGGCGTTGTGCCGGCGGCCGTCTGCGTGACGGTGTGGACGAATATAGTCCCACCGCCGTTGACGTTGATGTGCCCGACGCGCGTCGTCGCGTCCGGGTTGGCCGCGACGTTGTAGCGGATGCGCCCCGTGCCCGTGCCGGTCGCGCCGGCCGTGATCGTGATCCACGACGCATCGGCGGCGGCCGACCAGCCGCACGTGCTCGCGCCTGTGCCGTTATTGACGACGACCGTTAGCCGGCCGTTCGTGCTGCTCGTCTCGCGGAAGGGCCGGACGGTCGGATAGATCGCGTAAGAACAATTAGCGGCTTGATTGACGGTGAAGGTCTGCCCGGCGATGGTGATCGTGCCGGTGCGACTGGTGCTCGCTGTGTTGCCCAAGACCGTGTAGTTGACCGTGAAGCTGCCGCCCCCGTTCGCCGTTATGCCGTTGACGGTGATGAACGAGTCGTTGCTCGTCACCTGCGCGGTCGTCAGATCGCAGCCCGCCTGAGTCGTGACACCGACCGTGAAATTGCTGCCGCCCGCGGCCGGGATGTTGGTGGAGGTTTGCGCGAGCGTGTAGGTGCAGGAAGTGCTAGCGAGCAGCGAGAGCGTGTAGTTGCCGGTCTGATTGGCCAATGCGCTGTTGGCGATGATGGTGTAAGCGCCCGTCGTCGGCAACGTGAAGAAGCCGGTCGGGCCCGGAATGCGCGCTGTGGTCGGCGGCGCGGGCGGAGTGCCCGTGGGGCCGTCGTCGGCGATGTCCGAGCCAGTGGCGTTGAGCAGAAAGAGGAACGCGTTGAAGTTCGCGGGCGTCTCCGTGATGGCGATCTGTTGCCCGGCCGTGCCGTTGAAGGTGTATACGTCGATGAACGAGCCATCGGCGGGCAGGCGGCAGTCGGTGGTGGCGAGCGTGCCGTTAATAGTCTGCCCGATGGTGATCGGCGTGGACGAACAGTTGGTCGTCGCCACACTCAGATTGAGCGTGTAGCTGCCGAACTGACCGGTGCCCGCTGAGTTTGCGAAGACGAGATATGTGCCCGTCTGTGGCAGCGTCGCGAAGCCGGTCGTGGCGGGGATGCGCGCGTTCGTGCCACCACCGCCATTGTCGTCCTCGGCAATGTCTACGCCGTCGGGCGCGAGCAGGATCAGATAAGCGTCGAGCGGGGCTGTCCCATTGAGCGTCAGCGTGATCTGCTGCCCGGCTGTCCCGACAAACGAGTACTCGTCATAAGCCGTGCCGTCCTGCAACGTGCAATCGCTGGCTGCTAGCGCGCCGTTCTGTGTGTAGGTCTGCCCGTTGACAATCGTCTGCCCGTTGTTAATCGGCGTCGGGTTGGGCGGGCAGATCGTCCCGCCGCCACTGCCGAAGGTCAGCGTCACTGAGTAAGCGCCGGTCTGGTTTGCATCGAACGAGTTGGCGAGGATGGAATACGTGCCGGTCTCAGACACAGTGACGAAGCCGGAGGTGGCCGGGATGCGCGAGTTGGTGCCGCCGCCGCCGTCGTCGTCCTGAAGGGTTGTCTGCGAGGGAAATGTCTCGCTCGGCTTAAGCAAAAACAGATAGGTGTCGAAGTCGGTTGAAGACATCGAGACCGAGAGCTGTTGGCCCGCAGTGGCGGTGAAGGTGTATTCGTCGTAGAACGAACCGTCGCCTAAACCGCAATCGGTGCCCGCGAGCGCGCCGTTGAGGGTCTGACCGGGACTGATCGGCGTCTTGGTCGGACAACTGGTCGACGCGGGCACGACGGCCAACGTCTTGCGCGCTTTGGCTTGCTTACTGCGGGCCAATTTAGCGGGGGGCGGCTTGATAGTTTTACCCGGCGCAAGCTTGGCGCGCGGCGGCGTCGGCAGCGGCGTCGGCGGTCGGCTAACAGGCTTCTGCGCCGATGCAGGCATGTGCATTGAAATGAGTAGACTGAGCAGCAGCCCAAACAGAGCGGGCGAGCGACGAGGGCGCATGTGAGCCTCCTGATAGACCGGCAGTTGAAGGATGGTGTGTTTGCTATCTCAGCGCGTAAGCGCGACTGCAAGAGTGAGTGCCGCTCGCAGGGCCGGGGCGCGTTTCGAGCGCGCAAAAGTTAGCACCATCGCACTGTGGGGCGCAAGCTCTGCGGCGGCAGGTGTGCGCGGTGGACAACGTTGGCTTAAGCCTTCTCCAGCCCCGCGTATTTTTCGATGAGCTTCTTCTGGCCGAAGCCGGGAAAACTGACGGTGAGTTTGGCACTGTCGCCCGTGCCTTCGCGGCGTAGGACGAGACCACGCCCGTACTTCGGATGACGCACGTGTGTGCCGGGCGTGAAGCCGGCGGCCGACGAAGACGAAGCAGATGAGCTTGCGCCTGATGTTTCTGTGCGCCGTTTGATCGTCGGCTGGGGCGCGCTCGTCGAGCCGCCGCCTTTGTTGAGTTGCTGCCCGCGCTGGCGAAAAAATTCGGCGATGGAGTCCACGCTGTCGTAGGTCTTGCCGCTGTAGCGCCGCTCCTCGTGCCCGGCGTCGCCGCGCAGGGCGCGCGCCACTTGCAAACTCTCCGTGCGCGAAGAACTGCGCGCAAACGACAACCATGAAGGGCCACGCGACAGGTCTTCCATCAATTCAAGCGGCATCTCATTTAAGAACTGCGACGGCTCGGCCACCATCTCTTCGCCGTATACGCGCCGCCGCATCGCGTGCGCCACGTACAAGAACCGCTCGGCGCGCGTGATCGCGACGTAACACAGCCGCCGCTCTTCTTCCAACTCCGCCTTGTCCGTGGCCGAGCGCGCGTGCGGGAACAAGCCGTCTTCTAGCCCGACGATGAAGACGAGCGGAAACTCCAAACCCTTGGCCGAGTGCATCGTCATCAGCGTCACGGGCGCGTCGCGCTGATACTGATCGGCGTCGGCGACGAGCGCGGCCGAGTCGATGAAGTCGCGCAAGCCCCCGCCCTCTTCCTTGTCGTAATCGACGGCGGCGTTGACGAGTTCCTGCAAGTTCTCCAAGCGCCCCTCGGCCTCTTCTGTGTTCTCGGTCTTCAACACCTGCGCATAACCCGAATCGAGGATCGCCGCCTTGACCACTTCGGACGCCGGCTCACGCTGCGCGACCGCGACAAGGTTAGTGATGATCTGTTGAAAGTTCTTCAGCGCATTCGTTGCACGCGGGTTGAAGCCCGGCGCTTTCGTCTCCGGGTTGGTGACGATGGCGATTGTCTCCCAGAGCGAGACATTGTAATCCTTCGCGCGCCGCTCCAACTCGTCGAGCGTCTGTTTGCCAAGTCCACGCGGCGGCGTGTTGATGACGCGCATGAGCGCAATCGAGTCGTGCGGATTAAGCGCGAGCTTCAGATAAGAGATGATGTCGCGCACCTCCGCGCGCTCGTAGAACGAGAAGCCGCCGACGATGTTATAAGGCAGCCCCGCGCGCCTGAGCGCTTCTTCAAAGACGCGCGACTGCGCGTTCGTGCGATAGAGCACGGCGGCGCGTATGTCTCGCTCCTGCCGCCGGTGCTCGTCGATCTTCCCTGTCACGAAGCGCGCTTCGCCTTCCGCGTCGAGCGCCTGATAGTAACGAATCCGCTCACCCGCCGGGTTCGCCGTCCACAGCGTCTTACCCTTGCGCTCGGTGTTCTGTTTGACGACCGCGCCGGCCGCATCAAGTATGGTCTGCGTCGAGCGGTAGTTCTGCTCAAGCCGGATTACTTTCGCGTCCGGGTAGTGCTGCTCGAAGTTAAGAATGTTGCTGATGTCCGCGCCGCGCCATTTATAGATCGATTGATCCTCGTCGCCGACGACGCAGACGTTCTGCTGCTTCTCGGTCAGGAATCTGATCAACGCGAACTGTAAGCTATTGGTGTCCTGATATTCATCGACGAGGATGTAGCGGAACTTGTCGTTGTAGTAGGCGCGTATCTGCGCGTCCTTGCGTAAGAGCCGCACGGCCTTGATCAGCAAGTCGTCGAAGTCGAGCGCGTTGTTGTTGCGCAGTCGTTCTTCGTAGAGCTTGAAGACGCGGGCGATGGCGGCCTTCTTCTCGTCGGCGTATTCAACGCGCGCGGCGAAACTTTCGGCGTCGAGACCCTGATTCTTGGCGTGGCTGATCGCGCCCTGCGTCTGGCGCGGCCCCAACCGCTCCGTGTCGTAACCCAAATCCTTGATGGCAGCTTTGACGACGCGCACCGAGTCGTCCTGATCGTAGATGGTGAACGAGCGCGTGTAGCCTTCATCGAGCGCACTAATGTCGCGGCGGAGGATGCGGACGCAGAGGCTGTGAAAGGTGGAGATGAGCGGCGCGCCGCGCATCGGATAGTGGCCAAGCAGTTTGAGCACGCGCTCGCGCATCTCGCCCGCCGCCTTGTTCGTGAACGTGACGGCGAGGATGTGGAACGGCTCAACATTGCGCTCCGCGATCAGATACGCGATGCGCTGCACGATGACGCGCGTCTTCCCCGACCCTGCGCCCGCTAGAATGAGCAGCGGCCCATCGGTCGTCATCACGGCCGCGCGCTGTTGTTCGTTAAGCCCTGAAAGGAAGTCCATAGAAACAGTGACAGGTAAAGATTGACTCATAGCACGATGGCCGTGTCTTCAGGCATCACGCCGGTATAGAGGATGGCAAAACGTCTGGGCCGGAGCGTGGTGGCCAAGCGATATATCTCGTCACGATCCTTACTGTGGTAACGCACTCTGCCAGCTTGCACTGCCAGCGCGGCGTCTGTCTGAGGGTCTTCGACGAGTACCCACTCGGCATCGAAGCGCGTGGAGATCTCCGATAGGGTCATCACTTCATCCATACAACAGTCTCCCCGGCGCAGCGCACGCCGGCTACTTGATCAGTTTCTGAATCGCCTTGAACTGTTCATGCCGTGCGTCACGCATGAGTTCAAACAGGGCCAGTTCGGTTGCTGAAGGCAGTGCGCCGCTGGCGCGCATCTTCCCGATGCCGACGTATTTGTTGTGCGCGGCGCGCGCGGTAATGCAATCGGTTAAGAGATGAACTTGAAATCCACGCGCGAGCAGGTCGTGTGTGGTCTGGTTGACGCAGATGTGCGCCTCGATGCCGCAGACTAGAATCTGCCGCACGCCCGTGCGGTCGAGCCGCGCGACGAATTCACGCGCGCCGCACGAGCTAAACGCCGTCTTCTCAATCGGCTCAGTGCCGGCGGGCAAGACGGCCGTGATCTCGCCCGCCGTATGCCCTAAGCCCTTCGGATACTGCTCGGTGACGATGACGGGCACGCCCAGCAACTGCGCCGCGTGCGCGACGAGCGCGATCCGTGCGGCCGTCTCGGCGAAGTCCGAGATGACCGAGCGAAAGCTCTCCTGCATGTCGATGACAACGAGCGCAGTCTGCGCCACGTCGAGCATGTGTTCGTGTCTCATGGCTTGTGCCCCGACAAGCATTTAAGCATACGCAGCGACGCGCGCAAAACGGGCCGGACAATAACAGTAATTAGCGCGGACTATTTGGGTGTGTAGCGCAGCACGTAGTCGTCGCGGCGCTGGCAGGGTTGTAGTTCAAGTGCGTCGGTCGGCTCGACGACGACGCGGCGCAGTTGGGCGCGCGTGTCCGCGTCGGGGAAGGCGACGAATGAATCATCAGCCGCCGCACGCGCAGCAGTCGGACGAGCGATGAGGTGATAACGACCGGGCGCGAGATTATTGAAGGCGAATGTGCCGTCGTTGCGAACGCGTGTCGCCGCATAGCGCAGAGGATCATCAACGCGCTCGCGCTCGGCCGGCACGAGATAGACTTGCAACTCGGGCAGCGCCGCGCCCGTGGTCGCGCCCGCGACGTGACCGCTGAGCGCCGCCGCGCCGGGCGCGAGCGTGAAGGTCAGACCATTGAGTTGCGTGCCGGACGAGAGCAGCAGTTCGTCGGTGAGCGGGTTAATGTTGGCGGCGCGCGCGGGCGTGGGCGGCTTCGCGTTGGCGGCCGGTGCGGGCGTGAGTGTGACGGCGCGCACGTACCAGTCGGCGTTGGGCGGGCGCACGTCTAAGCGGAAGCGACCGGGCACGAGACCATGCAGCGTGAAGTCGCCTTTACCGTCGGGCGCGGTGTCGGCGACGCGCGGGCCGCCCGGTTGGGCGCGTTCGCGGCGCGTGTTGTCTGCGGGGCGCGCGAGGATGATCGTCTCATCCGCGTTAGCATCAAGTTTGGTCTGGCACTGCGGCCGCCAGATGGTGTTGGGCGGCGCAGCTTCGAGCACGACGCGACCGGCGATGGTGGCGAGCGGCGCAAGGGTTAGCCGAACACCTGTTACGTCCGCGCCGTGCACGCTGACGCGCATGGTCGCGGCCGCCACGACCTTGTCGCGCAGTTGATCGATCCGGCGCGCGACGAGATCGTAGTCGCCGTCGGCGAGACCGTCGAAGACGAACGACGCGTTTTCGTTGTTCGAGTAGTAGCGGAAGCCTTCCAACAGCGGACTGCCGGCGGCGGTCAGCAGGACATTTAATGCGCCGTCGCCCGCGCCGCCTTCGACCGCGCCGCTGACGGCGTGGCCCGGCTCGCCGCGATAGCGTATGTCAATGTCGGCCGCTTCTTGGCCGCTTTGCAGGACGACTTCGGCCGCGCCGTCGCGCGTCGTCGCGGGATAGTAGGTCGGCGCGTCGTCGTCATAAGCGGTCGCGCGGCGATTGTAATCGAACGCACCCTTGCCGCCCGCGGCGACGACATAGACACCGGGCGGCAGCCCATAGATGCGATAGACGCCGCGGTCGTCGGTCGTGCGCTCGGGCGGCCCTCCGCTGAAGCCGGGTTCGCCAAGGGGGCGACCCTCCGCATCGCGCAGCATAAGAGCGCGCACGCGGACAGCGATCAGTGGCTCGCCATTCGCATCGCGCACGCGCCCAGTGATGACGCTGCCTTTGCTCAACTTGATCGTGACGGCCTCGCCGGGTCGATAATAAGTGCGCGCGCCGCTCTCTTGCGCGAAGCGCGTGGCGTCGTAGTAGCCGGCCAAGTAGGCGTTGAGGGTGTATGCGCCGCGCGCGAGGTGATTGAGGGTGAACTTGCCTTCCGCGTCACTGCCACCGGCGCTGTACTGATTGTGCAGGCTTTGCGCGTAGACGACGACGCCCGCGAGCGGCTGACCGTCGTCGGCGACGACGCGCCCGTTGATCGAACCTTGCGGCGTCGGCATCGGCGTCGCGTCGGCCGGCGGTGCGGTCGTAGCGACAGAGGTGACCTGCGCGCCGGCTGACGTGGCGGCGCACAAAAGAAGCGCGCAGACGATGAGCGCCTTCACTGCGGTGTGTCTCCTTGCTTGAAGACGAGCGTGAGTTGCGCTTCGCCGTTTTCGGGTACGGTCACGACTTTGCGATCCACGGGCGGGCGGCGCTGCTCCGAACCGAAGGCCGGATAGTCTTCAAAGAGCAAGACCTCGTATTCGCCCGCGGCCAGATTTTCGATAACGAAGCGGCCGAGCGTATCAACATCGCCATAGCCACCACCGGTACCGACCGGCGCGCCGATGCGATGTACTTCTGCGTGCAGTTGACCGCCCGTAGGGCGCGCGCTCGTAAACTGCACCTGCCCGCGAATCGTGCTCGCGCCATAGGTGAGCACGACGCGCACGCCTGTGATATTTTCGCCCGCGCCGACCTCGATTCCTTCCGGCTGCTCCACGCCGTCGCGCTGCACGTGCGCGATCGTGATGCCCTTCACCTGCGGCCAGCCCAGCAACAGGCTGGTCTTGCCGGGGCGCAAACCCGTAAGTTGAAAGCTGCCGTCCGCGTTGACCTTGGCTTGTGAGGTATTGAACGAGAGCATGATCGCAGGTGAAGACGAGCGCAGATTCGCGCCCAGCCGCAACTCCGCTAACTTGGCGACGACCGCCGGGCTGGGCGTGCCTTCAAACTGGACGATGCCGTTCAAGGTTGCGCCGCGCGCGATCTTGAGCTCAAGCCCGTTCACGTCCGCGTCGAGCACGTCGAAGACGGCCGTGCTGCTGTAGGTCTGAGATGGCTCCTGCGAGAAGGGCCGGCCTTGCGAGGCGAAGATGCCGTAGCGGCCGGGCGACAGACCGCGCAGGTGGAACTCGCCGCGCTCGTTCGTCTGCGAGCCGTCCGAGCCGAAGCTGCCCATGAAGCGCCCCTCCGCGTTGACAGGGCCGTAGACGCAACTCACGCCCGCGACCGCGTGCCCACGCTCGTCCACGACGCGCCCCGCCGCTTCGTAGCCGCGCGGCTGTTTGCCGACGACTATGTCTATGGCGGTCGCTTCAGCGCCCGTCTCAACTTCGACGGGGCGCGCCTGCGCCACTTCGCTCGTGTTGCCGTAGAAGGTTTGCGGGGTGTAGTTGCCAGAGCCGCCGACGCGCACCGTGCCGTCCTCCGGCGCGTCGCCGACGAAGACCAGATAGCGTCCTTGCGCGAGACCGAAGAGACGATAGACGCCGCGGTCGTCGGTCTGAAATTGAAACAAGGGGATTTGAAACTGCGGCTTCTTGCGGTCGGCCTCGTCCGCCGCCATGATGCGCACCATCGTCTCGACAAGCGGCTTGCCGTCGCCGTTCGTCACGCGCCCCGTGATGACGCCGCCGCGCGTGAGCGTGAAGTCTATGCCGTCGAGTTTGTCGCCGGGCGCGACGTTCAAGAGGCGACCCGGTTGCCACTCCGCCGGGTTCACATCCGAGACGACGAAGGCCGGCGCGAACGGATTCAAGTAGTAGCGACCGGGCGGCACGTTCAGCAGACGGTAGCGCCCGTCCGCATCGGTCGTTGTCTTCAGCGGTGACTTACGCTGCTCGGAATCTTGCGCCGCCGCCAGCGTCACGAGCACGCCCGCGACGCCGTGATTGTCGTTCGTGATGCGCCCACTGATTGCGCCGTTATCTTTCGCCTCGCGCGCGGGCGCAACTTGCGCGCGGGCGTTGCGGGCCGGCGCGAGCGCGCAGGCGACGAGGAGGAGCGCACACACGACGGCGCGCGGACGAGGTTTGATCGAGCGTAGCATAGCGATTGCCAACATGAAGAGGTTCTGGATCGGACTGACGGCCCTTGCGCTGACCAGCGCGGCCGGTACGACTTGGGGACGCGAGCCGTAGCTTACGGCCCGCGTGCGCGAAAGGGCAAGCGTGTGCCGGCCTGAGTTATGCGCTGAAAATCTTGCTTGACTTAATGCCCGCCCGCGCTATTATCCGCGCACTATGACTCAACCCTCAATCAAATTCGGCCCGAAGGCGAATCAGACCGTCGTCAGCGTCTTCACTATCGGCGTCTTGACCGACATACTGAACACGGCCGGCGTCGGCTCGTGTCTCATCACTAGCACCAGCCGCACGCCCGCCGATCAGGCGCGCATCATGTTCGGCAACATCGTCGGCACGAGCGTGGCGCAGCAGATGGGGCTTTACAAGCCGCCGGGGCAGGCCGTGATTCAGGTGTTCGTGCAGGCGCAGGCGGCGGGCAAGAGTAAAGACCAAACCATCGCCGCGATGCTGGCGAAGATCATGGCGCTCGGCCCCGGCAATGTAAGCCATCACTGCGCCGACCCGGCGAAGCTGAACGTGGTCGATATTGCGCCGTCTTCGATTGCCAATCAGCCGGCATTCGTCAAAGCGGTGAACGCTGCGGTCGCCAAAGGCACGGTTAGCAAATTCCTGAATCAAGCCAAAGGCGACCCGGCCTTCCACATAGAAATCCCGCAGCCGGCCGTCGCACCCGCACCCAACGCTTAGCGTTCGTGGCTGGGCTGTAAGAGAGGCGGCTTGGCCTCCGCTCCTGCTAAATTCTGCCGCCGATAGAAATGTTGGCGACTTGGGCGCCGCCTGTGTTTTAATGCGCCCGCTCGGCTAAGCTTGCACGCGGAGTTCCCCATGTCCAGACTTCTGCTCGGCGCGATCTGCGGTCTCGTCTATGGCGCGGCGGCGGCCGCGGCCATGTTGCCGCTGCAATTTTCAGACAAGCGGGCGGCCCTGTTAGGCGCGTTCCTAAATCGCTTCGCGATCGGCTTCGTCATCGGTGCGGCGCACCTGCCTGTGCCCGCTTGGGCGCAGGGTCTCATCTTTGGCGTGCTGCTCAGCCTGCCGGACGCGATCATCACGAAAGCCTTCGCGCCGATCCTCATCTTCGGCGCGGTCGGTGGTCTCGTCATCGGTGTAATCGTCGGCAAGTGGGGCGGCTAACCGCGCGCCGAGTAGCTCAACGATATGGATTATGCTTGCACGGTATGGTGCTATGGATAGGATCGAGTAAATGTAATCAGCCTGCAAAAAGATAGCAGCTTACCGGTCTGTTTCCGGCATGAGAGTTGCGACTAGTTTGACATTAGGGAGGGCAGGTATGAATACAACACACTCGCAAAGCAGAATCTGGGGGGCGCTCATGGCGTTCTCTTTACTATGTGGCATCATCATGGTGTCGAGCACCAGCGCACAGGCGCAGTATGGGCGTGATCGTCGGGATGATCGTTATGAGCAAGGTCGGCGCGACCGAGATCGTGACAGAGAGCGTGAGGAGCGTCGTCGTCGTGAGGAGCGTTACCGCCGCAATCGTGGTTATGACAATAACGGCGGTTATGGGAATAACGGCGTCTACGGCAATAACGGTGGTTACGGCAATAACGGTGGCTACGGCAATAACGGTGGCTATGGTGGCTACGGCGGTTATGGCCGCAACAACGTCTACCAGATCGCGCAGGATCAGGGTTACCAAGCCGGCTTGAACACCGGCGCGAACGACGCACAGCGCGGGCAGAACTATGACCCGCAGCGTTCGCATTACTACAAGAGCGCGACGGACGGTTACAACTCGTCTTACGGCAACAAGGACGCCTACAGACAGGCTTACCGCAGTGCCTTCGTGCAAGGCTATCGCGAGGGCTTCCAACGCTACGGCGGCTACAACAACAACGGCCGGAATTATCCGGGCCGCCGCAGCACTGGCAGCATCCTCGGCGACATCTTTGGCCGACCCTAACCGGCCGCGCCAGAGCTAACAACTCAACAAACCAGAAGCAGCCGCGACTACAGTAAGTCGCGGCTGCTTCTATTTACCGGTCGGGATTGAACAAGCGCATGCTTCAATCGCTTTGCTCGGTCTGCGTCTTGTCTTGGCAAAGCTCTTGGCAGCGGGCGGCGGCGTAAGCCCAAGCGGAGAAATTTTCGTCCGCATCGGCGGGCACGATGAACGGCTCTGCACCGAACGTTGTGTATTGCCGATAGAGTTCGTCGGCGCTCATGCCGGGCGCGTGGAGCGCAACGAGTTCGCTGTTGACCAGCGCACGTGCGGCCGCGCGTGCTTCAACGATAGTCGCAAACTCGCCGTGCTTGTAACGCTCGGCCTCGTCCATGTAGTGCGAGTTTTCGGCCACGAGCACTGTGTAAGCCATCTCAGTCCTCGCCGTCCAAAGATTTAAACGGGAAGTGTTAGGGCAAGCGCGGGGGAACAGGCGGGGGGATGTTTATGCGTCGCCCGCGCGGTTGCAATGGGCCGCCCATTCGTTCGAGCCGCCGCTGTGCGTCGCGCAGCACGCCGCGCTGAATCTGGTACTTCATCTGGGCCGGGCCTAACGCTTGGGCCGCCACGCTCACGCGCGAGGTGGCGGCGTTGACGGCCGCCTCGCTGCCCTGACCCGCATGATACAGGTCGAGCGCACGTTTGAGGTCGCGTTGCGCGTTGGTGAGCGCCAAACGTGCCTGCCGGAACTCGTTCTCCGCCGCCTGAAACTGCGCGCGCATGCTCGCGGTCTGAGCGCGCAGGGCCTGCAACTCACGCGGGTCAAGCGGCACGGGCACATCGCCACGCGCGCCCGCTTGCTCGCGCTCACGCTCACGCGCGGCCTCTTCTTCTCCGGCCCGTTGTTCTGCCTCGGCGGCGCGCTGTTCCTCTTCGGTGCGTTGTTGCTCCGCGCGCTGCTGTTGCTCTTGGCGCGCACGCTCCTTGGCGGCCGTGTCGGGCGTCGGCGCGTGCGTGGGCTGCGCGCCCGGCGTAGGCTGCGTCGGGTGTGTGGCCTGTGGCACGGGCTGTAGATTCTGCGCCGTCTGCGCGTCGGTTTGCGCCGTGTTCGGCGTTGTGGTCGCGGTCTGCTGTGGCTGCGGCGCGGCGCGGCGTGTCTGATAGATGAAGAAGGCGCAGCCGGCGATGAGCGCGGCGAGCAGACCCACCAACGCATAGACGGGCAGGCGACTGCGCCGGGTCTCTGTGCGCGGCGCGACGACCGTGACGGTCTCGCCCGCTTGCGTTGTTTTCCTCACCGGCTCTTTCGTGTTGCGCTGCGGCAGCAACACCGTCTCGCGCTCGGACGCTTGCGTCACGTGGTCGAAGGACGCGACCGCCGTGTTCGCTATCGTCGGCGCTTCGTCGGCGCGCGTGATGGGCGCGGGCGTCTGCAACTGTGCGCGGCGCAAGGTCTCGCGCATCTCGGCGGCGCTCGCGAGCCGGCGCGAAGGCTTGAGCGCCAGCGCGCGCATGAGCACGTTGCCGACGGCCGTCGAGACATCCGTGTTCAATGCGCCGATGGGCCTGAGCGGGTCTGCTTCGTCGTGCAACTCTTCAGTCGCGCGCTTCAACGCATCGACCGGCGTGTGGCCCGTGAGCAGATTGTAGAGCGTGGCGGCGAGCGAGTAGAGGTCTGAGCGCGGGCTGGTGCGCTCGCCCTGTATCTGTTCGAGCGCGGCGTAGTTGGGCGTGTAGCCGAGCACGCTGACGCCCGTGGCGGCGCGCGTCATCTGCCCGGCCGTGCCCTTCGCCAAGCCGAAGTCGAGCAGGATGATGTGCCCTTTGGGTGTGAGCTTCAGATTGGCCGGTTTGATGTCGCGATGAATGACCGGCGGCTCGTGCCCATGCAGGTATTCGAGCGCGTCGAGCAACTCGTCCGCCCACGCGAGCACTGTCTCGACGGGAAAGGGCCGCCCGCGTTCGGCCAACGATTGCGCGAGGTCAGCGCCTGCGATGTATTCCATCACGAGATACTGCCCCACGCCCTCGCTGAAATGATCGTTCACCTTCGGCAACGCCGGATGATTCAAGTTCGCCAGCAGCCGCGCCTCACGCGCAAACGCCTGCCGCAACTCTTCCGTCTCAACCAACGTCTCCTTGAGCGCCACCGTCCGATGCAAACGCTCGTCCAGCGCCTCATACACCGCGCCCATCCCGCCCTGCCCAAGTAAGCGCACGACGCGATAACGCTCCTGCAAGACTGTGCCTGTGATTAACACGTTCTTATGTCTTAGACGGTCTGCTGCAACGGGCTGGCCGAGTGTCGTTTACGTCTCCCAACACTCGGAAGTTTACCGCATACTGCGCGGGAGCGACTGGGCTTCTGGGTCGGCCGCGCGCGCTAACTATAACACTAAATCGCGCGGCGGCCGGAGACGGGATTTCCGGCCGCCGCTCATGTATGTAGCACACAACCGACTCATAACATTGTGCGAGCGGGTCGGGAATTAGTGGCAGTGAAATACAATGCTGGCACGGCTGCATCGAGGGCCACTCGGCTAGCGCAGGCGTGGTGGCGCAACAGGCTCACATGGCGGCGGCGCACCGCCCGCGCGGATGTGGTTGAAAGGGAACGTCGCCCCTTTATGGATCGCAGACGAATATGGCGCTACGTTCCAGTGGAACTTTGGCTCCGCTTCATAATAGGTGCCGGTGAGCGTAGCGCCGTTGAGTGTGGCCGTGACCGTGCCGCTGCGATCCGCCGTCTTGTCCGGGTCGCCCCGATAATCGCCAGTCCAGTCGCATTGGCTGGTGCTCTTCGTCACTTGGCAATTGCTCCAATTGTTGGTGCCGCTTCTGCCGCCGGCGGCCCACTCCTCCGTCGCCGTCAGCGCGGAGCCGTTGCCGGAAATGGTGATCGTCGAAGTGCCGGCCGAGTTAGTGTAAGTGCCGGCGAGATTCACTTCGCAAGGGCGCGCCGGCTGGGTTGCGGCCACGCCTTTACAGTTTTCCAGATTTCGCTGCGCCTGACTCTGCTTCTCCGCGGCGCGGCTCACATCTGCACGGGCGGCGTTGTAGATCGCCACTCCGCGTGGGCCGGCAGCGGCGTAGTTCGGCGCAAGCTCACGCTCGCGTCTGCGCGCGCGCTCATACTCGTGCTCGGCGGTCTTGAACTGTAGGTAAGCGGCGCGGCATTCGGGTTTCAAATCGGCGGGCACGGTCACGACCGGCTCCTGTTCGATCTCCGGCTGTTGATCCTGCTCCACGACTTTGATGCCTGCGCAATCTAGCCTGTCGAGCAGCGCCATGCATTGGGGCACTCTGGCCGCGCGCCTGTTTCGATCTGCCTCGTGGCATCTGTCGAAGGGAACTCCGAACAGTTCATAACAAGACAAATCCGGCGGGCCGATACAAGCTTCATAAGCATCCACCGACCCTGCGGCCGAGTGTTCAAAAACCTCAGAACGCTTAACCCCTGAAGTGTCGCAGCCGCGGGCGGCATTGGAAGCGGCGGCGCTCTCTTTCCGCGCGGTCGCAAGTTTCTGCTGCATGGCGTCGTTGATCGCCTGCGGCCGCCCGCCCCGGTCTGCTTCCGACAGGGACATGAATTGACACAGCGTGCGCCGCGCATCCGCGTAGGTGTAAGCCTCTGCGGTCACGGCCTGTTGAAGGCGCGCGACGGCGGCGGCGCAGCCCCCGCGCTGATCCTGCGCCCGCACCGCAACTAAAGAGCCGGCACCGCGGGCCAGGCAGAGCACGAAGATGAGCGCAACGGTGAGCGGGATAACGACGATATACCTCTTCATGGGGAAGCTCCTTCCTGTGGCAATGCACTGATCAACGCGGCAAGCAGACGCCGGACGGGGTTGGTTAGTTGCGCACTCAAAGCGCGAGTGCGAAGACTCAGTGCCGTTATTTTCCCATGAGTAGCAGCCACGTTCAAGTTAGATGGTTCATGCCGCGTGCAGCCTTCAGGCACGCGGCGGTAACGCTATTGCTCAACTAGAGCATTACAAATGCAAGCCGCCGGTAATTCACTCCGGCGGCTTCCGATAGTTATTTGCCGTTAAGCGCCCGCCCGGCGCGTGGGCTACTTTTGGGGCGGGGCGGGTGGTTGAGGGGCAGCGGCTTTGTGCTTCGGTGCGCGGGCGACGTGGCTGGCGCTCGTCCACGCGGCGAGGGCGGCCGGGTCGTCGCGGAATTTGTTGCGCACGATGGCGTCTAGGCGTTGGACGGCCTTTAGACCGCGTCGAGTGCGTTGTCGATGTCGGCCGCTAGATCATCGAGTCGGCAAAATTCACCGGCCGACGGACGCAAACTCTTACACACCACACCCTGCTTTTGCTGTCCCGCCTGAAACTGACTTTACTCAACCGGCGGAATTCACTCGCTTAACATAGTCTTATGGCTCTAAACCCTGTTCCAATCTATCTGCCATCTCTCTTGCCCCGTCTCGGACCTGCTTTGATTGATCATTCTCCGCACGTTCACGCAGCAAGGGTAGCGTCGCCGCGTCAGCGCGGTAGTGTTGCGCCAAGACATAGAGCGCTGTGCTGCGGACACTAGTATCTGAATCGTCAACAGCAAGTTCGCGTAGCAACGGGAGCGTTGCAGCGTCTTCGCGGTAGTGCTGCGCCAGCGTCCTGAGCGCGACATTGCGAACCCCTGTGCCCGAATCCTCAACGGCGCGCGCCCGTAGCAGCGGCAGCGTGTCAGCATCTTCACGGTAGTATGTTGCCAGTGCCTTGAGCGCCATATAGCGAACTCCTGTACCTGAGTCCTCGACAGCGCGCGCCCGCAGCAGCGGTAGCGTCGTCGCATCATCATGCCAGCCGATTGCTAATGGATATGGTGCTAGTGCTCGATACTTTTCTTCATCGGCGCGCGCACAAGAAAGGATTATCTGATGAATTTCATCGTCTCCTGCCCCAATTGAACCGACGATCCGCCCGAATGACTCACCAGCGAACCACTCATAGGCATGGGGCGGTAATTCCTTTAACCACTTTGCCAGTGGTGCCTTCTGCGGCCAGTTTTGGCCAATCGCTTCTATCGAGGTGGCAATTGGCTCAGATAAAAAGAGGCTAAGCCATATTCTTCTGCCCCGCATTGCTGTTTCTAGGAGCATGCATATCGCCTGCAATAATTTACGCGCAGGGTCTGTCACCGTGCCGAGGTTGCGGACTTCGCTGAGGCATTGTATGGCTAGAGCTATGTTCCAAGGCGGTTCAGCATCTGTCCATCCATTCTCCGGTGGTTTAATTTCCGTTACGAGGTAGTCAATAATCTCGCCGGCAAATTTCTCATCTACTAGCCCGCAGATCAGGCGCAGGACTTCGTGCCAGCTACGGTCTGGCCAGTGTGTGTTGTAAGCCTGCTTTAATTGTTCAGCGGTCATCTCCTGCTTCTTCTCGAACTTGTGGACGAAGGCTGTCGCGCAGAAGTATTCGAGGAAGGCGCGGTGGACGAAGCCGTAGAGGTTTGCACCGTAGAGCGACAGGATGAAGTTGCGCTCGCGGAACTGTTCGATCATCGCGCGGGCCACGGGTGTCGCCTGTGTGGGCGGCAGTTTGTAGCGCGTCGTTAGATAATTCTCGAACTCGGCCTGCAACTGCTCGCGGTGAATGTAGTTGCCGGCCAAGCCGCCCGCGCCTGCCTGCATGTGGAAGGCGAGCCGGCGCAGTAGCTCCTTCTTGTCGTCCTCTTCGATGTAAGGGGCGTCGATGCTCTGGTCTTTGAGATGCTTGCTTACGTCCCAGTGCTGAATGAGCACACCGGCGGCGTGTTCGTAGAGTTTCCAACGCTCGCGCGGCAGTTCCTTGTGCTTGCCGATGATGGCCATGATCGTCAGCAGCATGGGATTGCCCGCGAGTTGGCGGATGGAGGCGGAGTCGCGGAAGGCGCGCATGATGCGCTCGCGGCGCGCGGCCACTTCCGCAGGCTGGTCGCTCAGTGCGAGGTCGTACCAGCGCGTGACGAACTCGTCCACCTGTTGCTCGTCCAAATCTTGCAGCGTGAAGTGGGCAAAGCCCGCATCCGACAGAATCCGGCGCTGGTAGCCGACGACGCGGCTGGTGACGACGATGCGCGCACGCGGGTAGGCGTGTGCGAAGCCGGTGATGCCGCGCGCGATCTGCTCGCGGTGCTCCGGGTCGAAGATTTCGTCCAGGCCGTCGAAGATGACGACCGCGCGCCCGTCCTGTTTGAGATAATGCTCAAGCGCCGCTTGCTCGAAGCCCCAGCCTTCGTTTTTGCTCAGGTAGGCGAGAAACTCCAGAAACGTATCGCACTTGGCGTCCGCGCATAAGCCGATATAACTGCGTAGCTCAATCAGGAGCGGGACGTGTTCGGGGAACGCGGCGCGCAGCTTCTCATCACCCTGCTCGCTGACGAGCGAGAGCAGTAGGTAGCGCGCCAGCGTGGACTTGCCTGAGCCGGGGTCGCCGAGGATGATGCTGTATTGCTGGCGCGCGTCGGTGAGTACGTCGAGCACGGGCTGCGTCGCCTTCTCGTAGTAGCCCGTGCGTGCGCGGAGCACGTCGTCGGGCGTGACGCCGGCCGGCAGGTCTTCGTGTTGCAACTCGCCCTCACGGCGCAGCTTCTCCCAAATCTCTTTCGGCAACTCGACGGGCGGCGGGTTCTCGCGCACGCTCTGCGCGACGAACACCTGCCGGAGTTGCAGTTGTAGATACTCCTCCTTCTCCGGCGGCGTCAGCGCATCCAGATCAAGTCGTTGGTAGCGCTTGAGCAGGGCAGTGTAGTAGGTGGTCAGGTCTAATTCTGCGTGCTGCGCGATGGGCGTGAGGCGGCCGTGGCTTTCGGCCCACTTGTAAATTGATTCGGCGACGAGCTTGGCCAATTCATCCGCCGTCTTAAAGGGCGGGCCGGAAGAGTGACGTGCGCTGGCCTCGTTGCGTAGTTTCTCGATGCGTGTAGGGTCGCGATCCATCGCGGCGCGCGGCCACGGCGCTTCGTCGCTGAGCAGAAAGATCAAACATTCCTTGCCGGTCTTTTCCGCTTGCCGGAACTCTATCTCAGTGATGGAAAGTTTGTCGGGGTTATCATCCTCTGGTATCCAGCCGTAACGCCACGCAAAGATACCCACGTAAATATCGCAGCTCGCAACGTCCGCCAAGCAGCGCTCAACGGGGCGCATGCCTTCCGCGACGTAATACTCCATCGCTACGTCTTCATGCCCAAGCCGGCGCAAGACCTTCTCGACCTTCTCGCGATAGTCTTTCAGGTCGTTATAGGTTGAGGAAACGTAAACTTTTGCCATTGTCTGGCCTCCGTCAATGACATGCGCTTGACTTGATGTGAGAGCATTACGATAGCCGGAAACGGTTAAGAACGCCAAGCAAAACTCACCATCGATGCACGAAAGAGGTATGAAGCTTCATCTTTGTGACTTTGTGTTTTCGTTAGCCGGGCAAAAAGCGACGGCCGCCGGAGCATGTAGCGCCTCCGGCGGCCGTCGTGAAGTGCCGCAGCCGTTGGGCGCGTTAGTTGGGCGCGGAGGCGAACGCCAGATCGGAGATCAGGAGCGCGCCCTGCGTGGTTTGATCAAAGCGGAACTGGATGGTGCGTATGTCCGCCAAGTTGACGCCGGTGAACGAGGTGAGCGGCAGGCGCACCATGTTCAGCAGAACTTTCGGCACGGGGCCGGTTGTGCCCGGCGGGTAGAAGAGCACGTTCGACACGTCGCCGACGCGGACTGAAGCTTGCGCGCCTGTACCGTCCACCAGCACGACCGTGAAGTTCTGCGGCGCTTTCGCGTTGCGCGTGTCCTCGAAGTTGACGCTGGCGCGGAACTGCAAAGTCTGGAAGCTGCTCACGTCGCGCGCGCCGAGCGGTAGATCGTTCGTGTAGGTTGCGCCGTTCGCGTTCCAGCCGGTGCGCAGTTGGCTGAGACCCCGCAAGCTGGAGCGCGCGGAGGGCGTCGTGTGCGGCTGCCGGCTGGTGGACTGCGCCGCCGACAGGCAGTGTTGCGGCTCAGGCGAGTTGCCGCCGCAGAGATCGTGCGGGGTGAGACCCGTCTGCGTCGTCGGGCCGCCGAGCGTGTTGGTCGTCAGGTTGGTCGCATCAAGCAGACGGTTCACGTCGCGCCGCTTCGTCGCCGCGTCGGGCGCGTGATAAGTGACGTTCAGGTCGGTCGTCTGCGCCGATGCGGGTGGCGGGGCCGCGCCCGTCAGTAGGGGCGTGAACTGCGTCTCGCCGCCGACATAGACGCGCATGAAGGCCGACAGGTAAGCGAGACCCGTCCCGCGTTGCTGCGCGCTGGTCAGGCGATGATTGCCCGTGCCCGTGCCGCACTGCGCGTCGCTTGAGCCGCCGCTGACGCCCGAAGTCCAGTCGTCGGCCGTGCCCGCGGCGAAGAAGCCCGGCGTCCAGATGGTGTTGTAGTAGTTGTGATTCGCGCCCATCACCTGAATGGTGTGCTTCGCGCCCGTGTCGCCCGCGACGTTGTAGCGCGCGTCGTCGAAGAAGTGTACGCCCTGATTATCGCTCACGTCGCCGTCACAGTAGGGCAGGACGACCGCGAGCGCGGCGTTGTTGACGACGGGCCGGTTGAAGTCCACAGGCGCGAGCGGGAGGACGGCCTTAATAGTGTAGGGCGAGCCTAAGCTGGCGTTATAGACGTAGTGCTTGACGACGCCTTCGCCGCCGCGCGAGTGGCCCATCGTGCCGACGCGCGTGAGATCGACCTTGCCGACGAACTTCGTGCCAAAGGGCGACGCGCCCGTCGTGTTGAAGGTGCGCCACTGATCGAGATGGCGCTGCATCAACTCCGCGCGCGCCTGCATGCCGAGGTCGGTCACGTTATTGTCGTAGGCGTTGATGCCATTGGCGCTGATGGAGACGACGATGTAGCCGTTGCTGGCGAGCGTCTGCGCAATGTAGTCGTAGCCCTGATAGCTGGGGATCGGCTGTTGGTTGTTCATGCAGGGCCAGCGCAAGCTGGCGGTGCTGCCGCGATAACAAGTGGCGTGCCGGCCGTGCAGGAAGACGATGAGCGGGAACGGCCCGCCCGTCATGTCCGTCGGGTGGTGGACGGAAGCTTTTACTTCGACGGCCGAAGGGAAGTTGCTGGGTTGAAAAGCAAGGTTGCCGTAGTCGTACTCTTCGCGCGTGACGGCGTAGGGGCCGGTCGCGCCGGGGTCGGGCGTCTGCGCCGTGACGGCGACTGTGGCAGCTAGGGTGCAGACGAGTGCGAGGATCGAGGTGGCGAGGAATTTACGCATTAGGGTTGGACTCCTTTCGTGTCGAGCTTGAGTTTTTCAGGTAGCGCCGTGCGCTCTTTCTTGTTCTCCTTGTCGCCGTAGGAGAGATAGAGGCTCGCGCCGTCGCGCAGCGCCGCCTCGTCGTAGGTGACGACGGTGATCTCGTCCAAATCTTCACTCTCGATGCCGTAGCCGAGCGCCACGTCGTCGAGCCAGATAACCGGCGGCAGCGCGCGCACGGCGAACGGCCCGCCCGTGATGGTCACGCGGAAAGCTTTGGTGACGGAGACGCGCTGCCCGCGCAACTCGACCTCCTCGATGTGCGGCAGCGCGACCTCTTCGACGCGGTACGAGCGCAGCTTGAACAACCCTTTGGGCGTTGTATTGCTGCCCCGGCCGACGACTTTACCCGGCAGCTTCAATAATTCGGTCACGGTAAACTCCTGAGCCGTAGTGGTAGCGGCGGTGGCGGGCGCGTCCTGCCCGAACGCTGCGCCGCAGCTCAATAGCAGCAGGCAAACGAGGGCGACGAGCCGCGCGGCGCGCATGTGGCGCTGTGCGTTTCGCTCTATGTGCATACAGATTTCTCCTTCGCGTAGGTCAGCGGGCATTAAGGAGCATCGCGCCTTGGGCGCGCAGCACGCGCTGGCAAGGCACAGGTCTCCGACGATTGCGGGGGCGTGAGATTCCTTCGTGCCGGTTGGTGATTGGTCGTTCACATGAGACTGGCTCAGTGAGGCTTCCCGTCCCGAACGAAAGAAAACAACGCAGACAGAGATGCCCCCGCTGCACCTCCGGTTGCACGCGGCCCGGCACTGCTTGCTCGCACCGGGTTGCGCGTGCATATGTCGGGCCGCACGTTCGCCTTTTGTCCGGTGCGGCCAGCTTACTGGTTAGTCGTGTTGCCGCGCGGGAGTGCGCGAGCAGCGCGCCCCTGTCCCTTTGACTGCAATCCGGCTGAGCAAATTAACCGCCGCCCGGTAATGCTTCGTGTTGTCTTGAGCGACCTACGAGCTGTTCGTCCGCGTGGGGTTTGTCCCAGACGATGGTGTAGCTCCATAACCAGTGCCGGAACAGCCGCGCGCCGGGGAGCAGACGCGCGGCCAGCGCTTCAGCCTCCCGCTGCGTGAGGTATTTCTCGTCGGCGCAGTGCCGCGCCCACGCCTCTCTGACCGCGCGTGGACTTCGTAACCGGCCCGTTCGGAGCAGACGCAAGGCGGCGACTTGGGCCTGCGCGAAATTCGATAGCACCCATTCGCCCAGCCCAGCGTCAGAGCGCATATCGTGGAGCACAAGTCGCCCGCCGGGCCGGAGCAGCTCGACCATGCGCGGCACGGCTACGTCCGCCGGCATGTGATGGAGCGCGGCCGCCGAGATGACACAATCAAACCGCTGCGCGGTAAAGGCGCGCGCAAGAAAGTCGCCGCACAGAAACGTCATGCGCCGCGCTGCGTGCCCGGCCTGCCGCGCCCGCGCGATCATTTCCGGCGAGAGATCAACGCCGGTGACCACGCGATTGGGGCGCGCAAGTTTGGCCGTCAGCCGGCCGAGACCACACCCCACGTCGAGCACGGACACGGCAGCATTTGGCACCAACGACAAAAGGAACGAGTCGTACCGATCCGTGCCGCCGCCATGACAGTCCGACAGGCGGGCAATCTCGTCAAAGTCATGCCGAATACGTTCAGGCTTCATGAGCAACGAAAGCGGCAGCACGCCGCACTTTGCGGCTGGGTGACAACTGCATTGTTAGTCCGCGTGTCGGGCTACTCGCTCTCCCAAGCGCCGCGCAGAAATGCCAACGAGGTCTCTGCAAAATGGCCCGTCTGCTCCAAAGTTGATGACGATTTCATGTAGCCTTCCCGTCTGAACTGACAACGGCCCGGCTGTTGCCGGGCCGCTCCTGCTTCAGCCTTAATTAACCCAGTGCGTCAGCCAAGTGGCGAACGCGAGCCACGCGTGTGTAGGCCCGAGCAGCAAGCGCAGTGGCTGCGAGATGACGATGAGCAGGCCGCCCAGGACAGTGGCGCGGTGGAAGCGCCCGCGCGTGCTGAGATCGTAGAGCAGGCACGGCACAATAAAGAGGTCGCTCAGCCCAAAGAAAGCCAGCGGGCCCGTCTGCTGTATGAAGGCGAAGGGTAAGCGCGCAACCGCCGCCGGCAGGATTGCGATCATCGCCAGCAGCATCAGCCGCTTGTGCGCCGCCGCTTGCCGGCGAAAATAGAAGCCCGCCCCAACCAAGAGCGCAAACACCAACATATCGCCGAGCGGGATCGTCAGAAAGATGAGCGGCGGAGGGGCCCCCGGTGGGGCCGACCCTGCCTTCGCCCTGATGACGGCCGTCGTCGTGCCGACGATGACCATGAGCACGGCCAACACTGCGCCGGCCAGCCCCAACCGACGATGTATGTCAGTCCGCTTTGTCGCCACGAGCGCGGTCTGTGTGAGGAAGAGCGCGACCCATGCGGTGAACACGAACCCGTGCAGATGTAGGAGCGGCAGCAGCGGTCGCGGATCGAAATATGGTCTGAGAAAATACGTCCGCGCAAAGCCGGCGAAGACAGTAATCAAGACCGCGCCGGCCATGCCGGTGTAGAACAGACGTTCGCGTCGTCTACTAATGATGCCCGCGTGCGCTGCCATGCTCCCCTCCTCAAACATCAATGGTTTCAGCAACGGAGTCGGCGCACTATGTTAGCACTGCCCACTCGCCTATCGGTCGCGGCTTAACGCCCGGCATCAGCGGCGCGCACGAGAGATTGATGGTAAAAGACTTGCCAATTGCGCGGCCGCTGCATGCCGTTGTTAGGCGGCGAGCCACGCCTCAGGCCCACCAACACGAGAATGCCGGCGTGACGACGAGTGCCCACGCGTCAATAACCACGTGAGCGATGATCATCGCCGCCAGGTCACGACGCCACACGAAGAACGCCGTGGTCGCTAGGCCGCCGATGAAGAACGCGAGGGACGGGCCCGCGCCCCACACCGGGAGATGCAGCGCGGCGAATACAAGGCTCGATAAGCAGACCGCCAGTAACAAACTCCCTGTGAGTTGCGCGAGCCGCGTCACCACGTAGCCGCGAAATAGCACCTCCTCGACGACTCCCGCGGTTATCACCGCCAGGACTCGAAACCACACCGGATATGCCAACGCGGTCTCCATACCGGCGGCGTAACCGGGCAGGCTGGCGGTCTTCCGAACCAACTCGGTAATAGGGAAGAGGAGGACGACGCTGCCGAAGACGAGCACTCCGGCCCACGCAAGTGACTGCCACCGAAACGGCCTCAGCCAGAGCGATGCGAGCGGCTGCCTCTCCCAGAGTAGGACGATTCCGACCACGGTAGCGCACAGCAGCCACAGGGCGGCCTCCCCGAGGAGGCTCAACACTACGGACGTAGGGTCTCCGAGCGCGCGCGCGACCGGACTCACGAGCAGCGCCGTGCCGCCCCACGCGACCGACAAGCCCACTATGGCTGGGAGAGTGTTTCGCCGGTTCATACGTCCTTCGCCGCCGAACGCCCGAATTCAGCCGCCCGCCGACGTAGCATTCAAGTAAGCCGAAGCTAAAGAACGTTGATAAAAGCCAAGCTGAGGCGGGTCGGCTGCAATGAGTTGTTGGGCGGCGTGCGTGTATTTATGCCGCTGACAAAAGAGCTTTCTCCGCAGCTTGAGGCAACTCAATGGGAACGAAATAATCTTGTGGGTAAAGATAATCTTCGCCAGATTCATCAATGACTCTGATGTAGCCATCTTCAGCCGCCGTCTCATCAGGGAGAACTTGATACACCTTTCGCGGCTCTAAATCCTCGCAATCCTCGCTGCGGATGCAGATTACAAATCGTGGCTCTGATTTTCGACGCTTCATAACCATTCAATCCACATAACGCTTGATCTTGAGCTTCTTTTTGCCAATGCCATGAGCCTCATACCAATGAAGCTCGACCTTCCGTATCCTACCATTAGCGAGGCGGACTGTGGCAACACCTTTAAGCTTTCGCCAGCGCCCCGCACCAAATTGTTTTCGCAAGCGTGTGATCTCACGAATGGAACTGCCGACGGCAATTCTTTCGATGTCTGTGATTTCACCGATGATTTCAAAGTACATTGCTCGGCATAATGCCAAGCAATATCTGAAGCTTCAAGTCAGCCGCCCAACGCTGGAATTGAGCCGCCGCCCGCGAACGGCATCCAAGCAACGAGGAACAAAGCACCATGAGCGCTATGCTATCGGGCGGTCGGCTCGAATGACTTGTTGTGCACCGTGTTTAGGGAACTATAGCTGTTGTTGCATACGCCATGTTTCCCTTTATCCGACAGCTCACCTTGTGACCTAAAACTCCACACAATATTTCCCTTAACTCAATACCGCTTCTCGGACGGACGAACTCCCCTGATGTGTATAAAGCATTGAGATAACGGTCTCCGATAAAACGACTATTTGATACAAGGCTTGTCAGATACAAATGCCCGCCTTCAATGAGCAAATTCTTTAAATTTGGAATCAGAGCCGCCGCGTTTTCATAATGATGTAAGACGTTCATACAAAGAACAGTTCGGAAGCTGGCAGGACGAAAAGGCAAATCATTCAAGTCTGCTTGCAACAACAGGATATGTTCAGGTACAGAGCCTGATAAATTTATCAATCGCTTTCGCGCTCGTCTCAGCATGGCTAAAGATTGGTCAAAGGCGATGATTTGCCGGTGACATTCAAGATAGAGTGGCGCGGTAAAGAGCATTGAGCCACAAGCCGCATCCAGAAATCTTCCGCTAGGATATGAGGTGACTGCATGGCGAGCGAAGGTGACATAATCGAGCGGAGAACTTCCCCACATGACCGAATTATACAAGCGAGTGCTGACGACTAAATCATAAACGGTTGCCCTTCTATCATAATGGTGTTCACGTGAGGCATCAGGCAGCACAGAGTAGATGCCACCTTCAACCAGCCGGACGGGGAGATTTTCCGTAAGCACTTCTTTCAATTCATTTAGAGCGTCCATATGCAAGCTGAATTATTTCACAGCAAAAGATAGGCGCCGAACGCCCGAGTTTGTATGTTGACGGATGATGGCTGAAGCAGCAAGCTTCGGCCAACAAAGGACACCGGAGAAGCCGCGCCCGAATTATGACCCCGTGAGTCAGAGGGTTAGATAAGCTCCCGGTGCCCATCCTTGCAGCTCAAGAGGTCGCACAGTATCTGAAGCCGCTCAACCATGAGCAGAGCTTGTATAGACAAGTTTGACCCGCGCCGCAAGAGATTATCTACAAGGAGTCAAGCGCATGATCTTATCTGCGCTCGGCATCGACATCGCTAAATTGAAGTTCAACGTCTGCCTTATCAATCCGAACGGCAAGCTCAAGCACACGGTCTTCGTCAATACTGAAGCTGGCTTTGCGCAACTCTCCGCCTGGCTCATTAAACAGGGCGTCAGCCATACGCACGCTTGCATGGAAGCAACCGGCGCTGATGGAGAAGCCCTCGCGCTCTTTCTGCACGCCGCCGGGCATACGGTCAGCGTCGTCAACCCGGCAGCGATCAAAGCCTTTGCCGGCAGCCGTCTGGCACGCACCAAAACAGACAAAGTAGATGCTGAGTTGATCGCACGCTTGCGGTGTGGCGCATCAACCGCTGGCGTGGACGCCGCCCGCGCCGGAAGTGCGGCAGTTGCAGGCGCTTGTCCGACGCTTAGACGCGCTCTTAGAGATGCGTACGATGGAATCGAATCGGCTTGAGGCGTCATCGCCGTTGAGGTGGTCAAGGCGTCCGTCCAAGAGCACATGATATATCTTGACCAACAGATCGAGCAGACCGAAGCTCTGATTCGCGCGCACATCAAGGATCATCCGAGGCTCAAACGACAGAGCGAGTTGCTCGACTCGATCCCCGGCATCGGTGCGGCGACCGCCGCCACGTTGCTCGCCGAGATCGCTGACATCACACAGTACGAGAGCGCACGGCAAGTTGCCGCCTGCGCGGGGCTGGTGCCGCGCCAGCGTCAATCAGGCAGCAGTGTGAGAGGGCGCACGCGGCTCTCGAAAGTCGGTAACGCCCGGTTGCGAAAAGCGCTCTACTTTCCAGCCATCACCGCCCTCCGGTGCGGCTCGTTTTTCAAGCAGTGGGCGGAAGGGTTACGTGAGCGCGGCAAATGCAAGATGAGTGTCATCGGGGCAGCGATGCGTAAGCTTGTGCATCTCGCTTACGGGGTGCGCAAGACCGGAAGGCCGTTCGACCCGGAGTGGGAGCGTAAGGCAAAAATAGCTTGACAGAGAACACAGTATCTAACCGGGCGGCAATTGCCTGAACAAACAATCAAGCCTCGCGCATGAAAGCAACGCTGTTGCCGCTCCGGTTGAATGAGTTGTTATGCTGCGCCGTATCGATGACCTAACTTCGTTACCGAGACAGCTCCCTTATTCGCGTAACATGTCTTCGAGATTCGATTTTAATTGTCCTTCTAACTTTTTAAGCCCTTCAGTCGTGTTCTCATAAATGATAAGACGGAGAGATTGTAGATCGAATGGAACGTCATCCTTTGTCTGACTAATTAATATTGTCGGCTTGCCCAGTGTGTGAGCAATGCCGATTTCGTAGAACACGTTCGAGTTTTTGCTGGTACAGTCAGCAACAATGAACTTCGCGTGGTAAATGCCCGACCAAATATCACCGACAATTTCTCCACCGGAATGAAAGCTCTCGTTGTCGGCGCGACCCGCCTGAAGCCCTAAACTCGAAGCAACGTTTTGCACATGCACGTTAAATACAACATCGGTTTCGGGCCTGAACGGCATAAGCATGAATATGTCGGCCCAACGTTTAGAATGGAACGGCTGTGGTGTGCCGAAGAAAGGACTTGCCGTCAAGCTGATTTGCAGCACGTTTTCAAGTGTGATCGCAAAATCAGAAAGCTTAAAGGTAAGATTTTTTATGCGTGCGTCATCAATTTCATGCAGCTCTACTAATTGCGAACCGTCCAGTCCAACAATCAACCCCCACCGCACAAGTTGTCGAAAGTCATCGGGTGGGTGATAACCAAAGCCGCCCCCGCCAGCCGCATTGTCAGTGAAATATTGTGGGAACCACCTTCTTAAATCTTCTAACGTACAGCTCCCGTTATTTTTTATCTTCTTCAATATAGCTCGTACGATTGCGGGATTACTCATTATAGGTCGTTCTCTCATCATATAGCTCCTTTGGTACGAGTCTTGGAAGCAGCATAACGCTCCGATTCAGCCGCGCCGGAGACAACGCGATGACCAGACAAGTTCACGATGAAAAGCCCGCTGATTCGGCGTCGGCTGCAAGCGGTTGTTATGCGCGTAGGCACAGGGTGAACTACTCGGTAGAATCTGACGACCGCTCCGCGGCCTACGCAGGAAACCAAGCATTCGCCCACCCGCAGCCGGCGCAAACATCGCACTCCTGCTCTACGCGCAACCCCGGTGCTGGATTAGGTCAGTGCCCGTGCCTTGACATCGAGCGCACGATTGCACGGGCTGCGCTACATGGACACGTCCTTGACCATCACAAGGGCGGCAAGGGTTGTTAGGCACAACTTGGTCACGGTCAAGACCGCTGCCATGACACCATTGGCAAGTTTTGAGAACGTAATCTCTAGGTGGATGAGTTGACATGATTCGCTCCTCTCTTTGTTTCAAAGTAACTTGAAGCGCATAACTACTGATTATACTGCGCACGCAGTATAGCTACATTATATGCAGCGAAGCTGTGGGCGGGCGTGTTTGAGTTATCCGCCAATCATGATGCTGCCCCGGCCGTTGTAGTCAGTCAGCGGCGCGTCCGTCTGTCGCGCCCCTTACTGGTTTGTGTTGCCGCGCAAGGTTACTTCCGTGCCGCGCGGGAGTGCGAGATCGTCGCGCCCCTGTATGTAGACCGAGCCTGCACCTGCGCCCGCACCGATGGCTGCGCCGATGGCTGCGCCTTTGCCGCCGTTGGCAATCGCGCCGATGATCGCGCCGACCGCCGCGCCGATGGCCGCGCGCTCCACCGTGCGGTTGGTCTGAGAGCCGCGCTCCTGCACCTCGCCGTTGCCTTCCGGGTCGACGCGCGCCGCCGCGCCGTTCATAGTCTGCACGGCTTCGACCACGCCGTTGAAGTCGGCCGTGCGGCCGTCGCGCAAGCGTATGCGTTCAAAGTTGAGCGCCAGCTCTGAGCGGCCATTGATGCGCCCGCCGCGTGTGACGCGCGCGACCGTGCCCTCGATGGTCGCGCCCGCGAACTGCGCCGGTTCGCGCACGGTCAGCGTGAAGTGGTCGCCGGGACGCGTCCGCGCGGTGTCGAGATCGTCATTCAAGACGGTGACGAACTGCGTGTTGCGCCCGATGGTGAAGACCGTGTTGGTGTTGACGGGCGGCGCGGGTTCGGGCGCACGCGGGCGCAGCACGGGCGGTGGCTGCGGCGGTTGCACGGGGCGATTTCTGGCGGACGTGTTGGGCGGCGGCTGGCGCTGCCGGTTGCGCGCGCTGGTCGGGGCCGTTTCCGGTTGCCCGTAGATGTCGAAGCGCGCGCTCACCCCGGTCTTATCATAGACGCTCTCGACGAGGACGGGTTGCGGCAGTTGCGCGTCGAAGATGCGGCGTGTGACGCGCAGGCGCTCGCCTTGCTCCTGCGGATCGAAGGTGACGATGAACTCGTCGTCCACACTGCCGCGCGAGCTGATCTCAAGACTCGCGCCGATGAGCCGCGCGCGTGTGTGGACTATGTGCCCGTCCGCCGCTCGTTCGATGTGCGTCTGCCCGTCGGCCTCGAACGTGATGCGCGGCGCACGCGTCGAAGCGATGTCGATCACGCGCCCGCGCCGTTGCAAAGTCAACTGCGTGGGCGAAGTGAGACGCGGCAGCAGCCTGTCCGCAATCGCCGCACGTGCAGCGCGCGACACGCCGCCAGCGGCCCGCGCTACCGCCTCTTGCGGGTCGTCGCTCATGTTCTGGTCGAGTTGATAGACGCCTGTGAGGAGCGGATCGATGGCAGCGAGGTTAGCCGGTGCGGCCGTTTTCGCAGCCGTTGTCGGCGGTCGCCGCGTGCTCGTGCGCCGCGCAGGCGCGGCCGCTGGCCGCCGTCGTTGCACGCGGGCGGGCACAACGAGTTGGCCACCGCAAAGCGCCCACACAAGCGCCACGCAAATGATGCGTCTCATTCGTTTCATCTCCCCTCCATCTTTTCGGGCCACTCAGCCCAGGCTAAGTCACTGCGCCGTGCGGCGACCGAACGTACAGCGGCGCAAAGGGGAGCTAACGCAAATTAAAGGGGAACGTAAGGGAGCGTTGTGCGACAGAGCATAAAGCCGACCGCGACCGGGACGCAAGGGCGCGCCGGTCGCGGTCGGTGCGGTTTAGCGTACCTTAACGCTGCCGTTTTTCCTGAAGTGTTTGAACAAATCCGGGCCGCTGATGTTCTGCGTAAACCTGAGCCGGAAGCCGAAGGTGAACGGCAAGGGCTGCTGTGGGTTGAGCGGGAAAATCTTCACCTTGACCCTTTTGACCGGGCTGCCGATATATTCAGGCGGGCCGACAGAGGCGATGTTCGCCGACCGCTCGGGCAGGTAGGTCAAGCCGTCCGAGTTGCAGCCGGGGACGGTGCCCGGCACGATGCCGAAAAGAGTGTTGAAGACTAAAGTGACCACGAACCGACCGTCGACCGGATCGATCTCCACATTTACGCGCGAGAGAATGTCAGGGATCAGATTCAGCGGCGATCTGGGCCGGCACGCGATGTTGTCTTCAGCGTCCGGCCCGTCGTAAGGCACAATCTGAATGTCACTGATCTGTATGCCGCCCGTCGTGACGCTGCCGAGCCGTTTGGCTTGCCCCGCCCCTGATGTCTTCGGCGCTTTACCCTGCGCGGGTTTCGCCTTAGTCGCTTTGGCGGCTTTGGTCGCTTTCGTTGTTCCGCGCTTGACTGCTTTTGCATTTGTCCTTGCGCCCTTCGGCGCAGCTTTCTGCGCGGCCTTCTTGGTCGCCCCCTTGCGCGCAGTTGAGGTTGCCTTTCGCCCCTTGCTGCTTGACTTGGTTGCCATCTGCAACTCCTTTCCAGCGGGCTGGTGGGTTGTGGGTCATGACGGTTTTAGCGGCGCGGGGCCACACGCACTGCATACACCGCCCGCCCACATGGACAGCGCGGTCACCGCAGGATGAAGTACAAGGCTCGCACCGCGAGGAGTAGAGAGCGCGGATTCTAACACAAGAATGGCCGCGCGGTGCGTTAGACGCAGCCCGCGCGGCCATAGTCTGTTTAAGCGCCGGTCGCCTACTCGACTGTCACTGACTTAGCCAGATTGCGCGGCTGATCCACGTCGCAGCCGCGGGCGGCGCACTGTGATGTGGTAAGCGAGCAAGCAGTTTAAAGCGTGCGCTCTGTATCTCTGCGTCTGACGGCAAGAGCATTCTATGAAGTTAAACTGAACTCTGCTGCAATTGCGGCGCGGGCCATGCTGGCATACTCGGCCGAATCTAAGACTGCTCTGGCTAAATAATCTTTGGCGCGGACGGTCTCTGGCGTCGGCGGCGTCATATATGCAACCGCATAGATCACTTGCAAGTGCTCGTAACGTTCCAAGCGCCTATCGTTGAGTTTCTGTCGATCAAGCCCTAAATCCGTGATGGTTGCGCGGGCGCGCGGATTGCCGTCGATGGGATAAGGAACTTCCTTTCTAAATGAAATGAATTGCTCCGGATCATCTATGGATGGATCGATAAAGATAGGTTTCTCTCTCTTCAGCGGCGCTTTGTGCGACGTTGCGCGCGCCGTCGGGCTAGCGAGGGGAAAGAAATTCTTCTTAAACTGTTGATTGCAAAGCTGGCAAGCGAGAAACAGATTGCTCCATTCGTAGGCGAGCCAGTAGTAACCGGGCCGGTGCAGCGTGTCCTGTTTACTCTGACAGTACGCGGCTTTCGGGCGAAAGTGTTCCACATCTCCGTAAGCGATGTGTGTGATTTTTGATTCGCAGAGGAAGCACTTATCGTGCTGCGCCCGCTTTAGTGCTTCCTTGACGGTCTTATGTCCGTAGATACCTGAATCGAAATCAAAGCTTCTGCCGCCGCGATTGTATGCGGCGACGTGTGCGCGCCGTTTGGCTTTGCCTCTGGTCTTTAAAACGGCAGGAGCTTGTTTCGGTTTGTTGACCCGAATCATGTGAGGTGTCAGCGTCCTTGGGCTTTGAGGTGCGATGCGGCGCGGCGAATGATGTCCATCGCCTCCATGTCCTCCGGCGTCTCGCCGGTGGGCAGCGCGCCGATCTCAGACTCAATCTCTTTTAACCTCGCCCTGTCCTTCTTCGTCAGCCTACTCTTAGCTAGTATCTTCGCGCGCTCCGCCAATAAGTTGTCCAACTGCGGCGGGCGCGCACTCTCCAACCCGAACAGGTCGCTCGTCAGAATTTGATCCACGCGCCAGCCATGAATGTCCTTCACGTCATTATCAATGACGACGTGATCGCCTTCGCGCCGCAACAGCACCACGTTCGCATCCGCCGCCGCCTGCACCACGAGCGGACTATGCGCCGTCGCAATGAACTGCGTATTCGGAAACCGCTCGCTCAAATAACTCATCAACGTCCGCTGCCACTTTGGATGCAGGTGCAGATCAATCTCATCCACCAACACAACCGCAGGCTCGGCTAACGGATTGGCACTATCAGGGTATCGGTCAAACATCCGACTCGCAAAATCCACCATCCACGCAATCAGCGTCTTGTATCCCAAGCTCAAATCTTTGATAGACACCCAACCGTAAGGCGTTTTCACCTCTACGCCGGGCTTAGTCTGTTCCTCAGTGATCGGAGCAAACTTAATATCATCTACTTCTGGCAGAATTCTTAACAGGACTTCTTTGATTTCATCGCGCCGCTTGGCAGCGCGCTTTCGCGTCGCCTCATTACTTCCGGCACGAGCGGCGTAATCAGCCTGAAGCAACCACTCTTCAGCATTCAAAAGCGGGACATCGTCATAGAACAAACTAGCGAAAGGGTTGTCTTCAGCTTTCTCGGAAAGTGATATTTTACCCATGCGTCTCGATGCTCCATAACCGAAGCAGGCAAACTCCCTAAGCCGCTTACTGCTCATCACCGACCATATTTGAGTATCGCCAAACGGGTATTCCTCTATAGAAAAATTCATCACCTCTTCACCCCGCTTGTTATTTGTTAATTTGGTGTTAATAAAATAGTCTGCTGATATGCAAGACGCAGCATTATTGCCATGCCTCTTAAGTCCCCACTCAGCCTTCATGCTGTGGTCTTCACTATATCGCGGCACGGAACTTCTCACTCCCTCACCCGTGCTAGTAAAGTAAGAATAGGGCCATGGCGTCAGGGCTGCGAGTACTCGGAGCAGCGTGGTCTTACCGACGCCATTATCACCTAGAATGATAGCCCATTGCCGGGGGCGTCCCTTGCCATCCGATAAGTCGAGCGTCTGTTCACGGCCAAAGCAACGCACATTCTCAACCTTAAGTGATAAGAAATATGTCGGCAGAGTTGAGGCACCGTGCTGTCCGCCGTTGGATCGTACTCCAGTTGCGAGATTATTCTTCGTCATTAGCCTCCTAATGTATCAGCGCGCATTGCTTGTGGGGCGCATCTTACAAGAAATAATCAATCGTCGCTCTGATAGTTGGAAATTATGGCGCGAAGAATTAGCACGGGCAACATGAAAGGAGCGAACAATTTGCCCTTACTGCATCTCACCAGCTAAGAGTAAAGCCACTGCTGGTATAGTCAGATCATTCCACCGTCACCGACTTCGCCAAATTGCGCGGTTGATCCACGTCGCAGCCTCTGCGGACGGCAATGTGATAAGCGAGCAGTTGGAGCGGGATGACGGACAGGATCGGTGCAAGCAGGTCGCTCGACGCGGGCACGGTGATCGTGCGGTCGGAGACTTTCGAGGATAGCTCGTCGCCTTCGGTTAGGACGGAGATGACGACGCCTTCGCGGGCTTTGACCTCGACGATGTTGGAGTGCGTTTTCTCGTAACGCAACTCCGACGCTTCGTTGCCCGCTTCGCGCGTGTTGACGACGACGACGGGCAGGCGCTCGTCAATGAGCGCGTTCGGCCCGTGCTTCATCTCGCCGGCCGGGTAGCCCTCGGCGTGGATGTAAGAAATCTCTTTTAACTTCAACGCGCCTTCGAGCGCGACCGTGAAGTTGATGCCGCGCCCCAAGTAAAGAAAGTCCTGCGAGCGGTGGAACTCTTTGGCTAACTCTTCCAACTCATCCGATTCACTCAAGAGGTGTTCGATCTTGACGGGTAGCTCCGCCAACTCCTGCGCGTGGTGTTTCGCTTCGTCGGCGCTCGTCGCGCCGCGCAGTTGTCCGTAGTAGAGCGCGAAGAGATAGAGCGCGACCATCTGGGCCGTGAACGCCTTCGTCGAGGCCACGCCGATCTCAGGGCCGGCATGCGTCAGGATTGTGCAGTCCGCCTCACGCGTGATCATTGAGCCTTGCACGTTGCAGACGGCGAGGATGCGCGCGCCGCGCTCCTTCGCCTCGCGCAAGGCGGCGATAGTGTCAGCCGTCTCGCCCGATTGCGAGATGACGATTAAGAGCGTCCGCTCGTTAATCACCGGATCGCGATAGCGGAACTCGGACGCGTAATCGACTTCGACGGGTATGCGCGCGAACTGTTCGATCATGTACTTGCCTGCTAGCCCTGCGTGCCAAGAAGTGCCGCAGGCGGCGATCATCACGCGGTCGAACGTACGGAACTCCGCCTCGGTGATATTCATCTGGTCGAGATAGACGCGTCCCGTGTCCAAAGAGATGCGCCCCTGCACCGTGTCGCGCACGGCGCGGGGCTGCTCGTAAATCTCTTTGAGCATGAAATGCTTGAACCCGCCCTTCTCGGCCATGATCGGGTCCCACGTAATGCGCTGCTGCTGCGGCTCGCGGATGTTGCCGTCGAAATCCGTGACGCGCACGGCGTCTTTCGTCAGCACCGCGATCTCGCCATCGCCAAGGAAGAACACGTCGCGCGTGTGTTGCAAGATGGGCGGGATGTCGGAGGCGACGAAGTACTCGCCGTCGCCTAAGCCGATGACGACGGGCGGGCCTTGGCGGACGGCGATGATCGTGTCCGGTTCGTCCACGGAGATGATCGAGAGCGCGAAGATGCCGCGCAAGCTCCGCACGGCACGCTCGACGGCCAACTCCAGCGAGCTTTCGGTGCGCAGGTACTCTTCGATCAGATGCGCGATGACTTCCGTATCGGTCTCGGTGACGAAGCGATGATCAGCAGCCCGCAGCCGATCTTTCAGTTGTAGATAATTTTCGATGATGCCGTTGTGGACGACGACGACGCGCCCCGTGCAGTCGCGGTGCGGATGCGCGTTCTCTTCCGTCGGGCGACCGTGTGTGGCCCAGCGCGTGTGCCCGATGCCGTATGTGCCGTCGAGCGGCTTCAGGCGAATAGCCTCTTCGAGATTGCGAAGTTTGCCTTCGGCGCGGCGGATGTCGAGATGCTGCGCCTCGTCCACGACTGCGATGCCGGCGGAGTCGTAGCCGCGATACTCCAGCTTGCGCAGGCCATCGATGATGACCGGCACGACCTGCTTGTTACCCACGTAGCCGACAATGCCACACATGTAATGCTTTCCTTTCAGGAAAGCAGTGCTGAGTGCTGAGTGCTGAGTTATAACTCGCCACTTGTCACTCGCCACTTGTCACTGCTGTTATCTCTTCCGTTTCGGCTTGCAGTTTCTTTTTGACGACGGCGGGGACGCCGGCGACAAGCGTGTCGGGCGGTACGTCCTTCGTGACGACCGAACCGGCCGCGGTGACTGAGCGCGCGCCGACGCGCACGGGCGCGACGAGCATTGTGTCCGAACCGATCTTAACATTGTCTTCGATCACCGTCGGGTGTTTGCGCTGGCCGTCGTAGTTGCATGTGACTGTGCCCGCGCCGATGTTCGTGTTGTCGCCGACGGTCGCGTCGCCGAGATAGGTGAGGTGCATGGACTTTGCCTTGCGGCCGAGGCGCGATTTCTTCAGCTCGACGAAATTGCCGACCGCTGCCGCTTCTTCCATCTGCGCGCCCATGCGCAGGTGCGCGAAGGGGCCGACCGCGCAAGTGTCGGCGATCTCCGAGTCGACGATGACGCAGTGATCTTTGATCTCGACGCCGCTGCCGATACGCGCGTTGGTGATGCGCGCGCCGGAGCGTATGACGCAACCTTCACCAATGACGGTGCGCCCTTCGATGTGTACGTCCGGGTGCAGGATTGTGTCGCGCCCGATCTGCGCTTCGGCACTGACGTATGTGTGCGCCGGGTCGATGATGGTCACGCCGCTGTCGAGCATCAAACGGCGTAGTGTGCGCACGCGCAGGAGGCGCTCAAAATCCGCTAACTCGACCCTCGTGTTGATGCCGGCGACTTCGCGCGCGTCCGTGTGCAGGAAGACGCTCACGTCCGCGCCGTCGGCGCGCAGGATGCCGGGCACGTCGGTCAGATAGTATTCGCCCTGCGCGTTGGCGGGCTGCACGCGCGCCAGCGCCGCAAAGAGCGCGCGCGTCTCGAAGCAATAGATGCCGGCGTTGATCTCGTTAAGCTGTCGTTCTTCCGGCGTGGCATCTTTCTGTTCGACGATGCGCTCGAAGCGCCCTTCCGAATCGCGCACGACGCGCCCGTAGCCGGTCGGATCATCAAGCCGGACGCTCATCAACGTACACGCCGCGCCGTGCCCGCGATGCGTGCGATGTTGATGGATGAGCGCGCCCAAGGTCTCCGCGCGGACGAGTGGCACATCGCCGGAGAGCACGAGCAGTGTTGAGTTCGCAT
This sequence comes from Pyrinomonadaceae bacterium, assembly GCA_045807745.1. Taxonomy (GTDB): domain Bacteria; phylum Acidobacteriota; class Blastocatellia; order Pyrinomonadales; family Pyrinomonadaceae; genus QHXQ01. Next base: position 118,956 of record JBJMGT010000013.1, on the reverse strand, counting down.
CGGCCAACGCAGCGCGCGCCACCATCACCGCGTCGCCCGTGCCGCGCTGCTCGGTCTGCATGATGAAGACCGCGCCTTGTGCCCCCAGTTCCGCTTCAACGGCCGCTTTGACTTCGTCCGCTTGATGACCGACGACGACGTGGATGGGGCGACCTTCGCGCACGAGCGCGGCGGCCGTGTGACAGGTGTGCGCGATGAGCGGCCGCCCGCCGAGTTGATGCAAGACTTTCGCGATGCGCGAACGCATGCGCGTGCCGAGACCGGCGGCGAGGATGAGCACGTCGAGCGGCGCGGCACTGGCGGTCTGCGCCGGCTGACCCGTCGACTCCGGCGCTACGGTTGGCGGCTGTCTCTCCATAAAGTTCTAGCGCGGCAGAACGGCGAACGAGTCCCGCGCGCTCACCGCCTGTTCGTAACAGGCGACGATAAAGCGCGCGAGCTTGTCGGGGCTGTGCCGCACCATCTCCCCCTCGTCAAGTAGGTCGGCGCGCACGATCTCGGTCGCGCCGCTGAACTCACGTTCCAACGCGTGATCAGTCAAGCCGATCTGCTGCGCGCCCTCGGCGGCGTAACGCGCCGCCTGCTCTGTGCTGACCGGGCGATTGTTGACCACGACGTAATCGAAATGAATCTCCGGCGCATACTGCCTGACAGCTTCGAGATGTTGCCGCGCTGTATAGCCGTCGGTCTCGCCCGGCTGCGTCATCAAATTGCAGATGAAGATTTTGACGGCCGCAGATTCGCTGATCGTCTCGGCGACGCGCGCGACGAGCAGGTTCGGCAGGATGCTCGTGTAGAGCGAGCCGGGGCCGACCGTGACGATGTCCGCGTTGCGCAGCGCGGCGAGTGCTTCAGGCAATGGCAGGCATTGTTCCGGTTCAAGTCGCAGGCGGCGAATCGGCACACGCGAAGCCGTGATGTTTGTCTCGCCACGCACTTCGCTGCCGTCTTCGAGTTCGGCGACGAGACGCACATCATTCAAAGTCGCCGGATAGATGCGCCCCTTGCTCGCCAGCACTTCGGACGAGAGGCGAACGGCTTCGACGAAGTCGCCCGTCACATCAGTTAATGCGGCGAGGAAGAGATTGCCAAAGCTGTGTCCACTCAGTTGCCCATCGCCGCGAAAGCGATAGCGGAAGAGCCGCGCCAGCAGCGTCGAGTCTTCCGAGAGCGCGACCATGCAGTTGCGTATGTCGCCGGGCGGCAAGATTTGTAGTTCGTCGCGCAGCCGGCCCGAGCTGCCGCCGTCGTCCGAGACTGTGACGATAGCCGAGAGCGAGTCGAGCCAGACGCCGCCCGTCGCACGTTCGCCGACGAGTTCCTTCAACCCCGCGAGCGCGGTGGACAGACCCGTGCCGCCGCCGATGGCGACTAGGCGTAAGCCCTGTTCAGTAGTTGTGTGCAACCTTTACGGCTTCCTTCCAAACCGACACGCACGGCGCAGGCGGTCTGCGCCTAAAGAAACTATACCCAAAAGAGTTGTGGATTGAAAATAGCGCGACCCGCGCGGGGGGCTTAGGTTGGCGCAAAGGGGAGACAAGGGCGCGGCGTGACTCAGGCGCGCGATGCGAAGATCAGGCGCTCATAATCAGGGTCATTGCGCAAGGCCGCGAGGTCTTGATCGTGCTGCGCGCGTATGCGCAGGTTAGGTTGCAGGTTGAGCGCGCGCTCAAGAGCTTCGAGCGCGGGCGTGATCGAGCCTAATCGGGCGCGGGTCGCCGCCAGCCCGTAGTGCACGTGCGCGGCCTCCGGCTCGCGCTTCAGGGCGCGCTCGAACAACTCCTGCGCCGCGACGTAATCGCCGCGATTAAGCTCTATGACGCCACGGTCGTAGAGCGCGTCCGGGTCGCGCGGTAGCGCCGTCTCTGTGCGCAGACGCGATTCGGCGATGGCGAGATAGATGCGCGCCCGCGCCGTCACCTCTGAGGCGTGCGGGTGCTGCTCGATCAGAGCGCGAAAAGCTTGGCGCGCTTCGCTGAAGCGGCCGCGGGCAAAATCTTTGTGCGCGCGCTCGAAGGCGTGGATCGCCGCCATCTCATCCTGCGACGGCTTGGGGCGCGGCGCGGGTCTCGGTGGTGCTTTGGGCGGCGGCTGCGGCCGTGTGGCGGCAGACTTCACTGGTCTGGCCCTGGGCGCAGCTTTCTGTTTGGTTGGTTTAGCCGCCGGTCGTTTGGTGGGTTTAGCAGCGACCTGTTTCTTCGCCGCGCTCTTGGCCGGTGGCGCTTTCTTCGTGGGCTTGGCGGCTTTGGCTTTGGTCTGTTTGCCTTTCGGCGCCTTCAGCGTCGCTTTGCTGGCGCTGCCTGTCTTCTTGGTCGCCTTGCGCACGGGGGGCTTCGCCGCGCCAGCGCGTTTGGCCAGAGGCTTGGGGCGCGCGGCTTTCGCGTGCAACTTTCGACTCTTAGCCGCTGACGCTGAGGAAGCGCGCCGGGTAGCAGGGCGGGGGGTAGGTCGCTTGACGCCCTTGATGACAGGATCGCTCATGCGAAGCACTCGCTTTTCAATTTGGCTTCCAAGACCTTGAGACACGCGAACGGAGAAGCCTTGCGAAACGCGCACAAGATAACATAGGCCGGGTCATAAAGCAACGCAAGAGTATAACTTGCGGGCACAATCGCGAGACACTACCACAACTACTGAGAGCAAAACCATAGGCAACAGAGAAAAACAGTTGAAGTCATTTACTGCGCTATGTTAGAGTGCCAGAGGAGTCGCCGAAGCCTCGCGCTCTTCCACAAGCTCCAGCAACGGTGATTCTTTGGCTCCCCGAACCGCTTTTTCGGCCTAGGTTTAGATTTCTGTGCGGATGGTCTAACCTGAGCGCCCCTTGAGTTCCCACCTCATTCGCATCTCGTTAGCGAAAGCGCCTGTATAGATGACGGACACACCTATCATTATGCGCGAACAGCAGTACGGGCGACTTGTCACCGTACTGGGCAAGCTGCGGCTGGACTCGTTCTCCCGCGTGGTCTTCCTCGTGGACAAGAACGGGCAGGAGATAGCCGTGCAAGGCGAGGTCGGCGGTCTCGACACGACGAGTCTGGCGAGCTTGGCCGCTGGCAACGTCGCGGCGACGGGCGGCATGGCGCAACTCATCGGCGAGAAAGAGTTCCCCACGCTCTCGCACGAGGGCGAGCACGAGTCGATTCACATCTGCATTATTGGCCGGACGCTGTTGGTGGTTGTCTTTGACGAGCGTTCAAGCTTGGGGCTGGTCAAACTCCGCGTCAAACAAGCTTCGCGCGAGCTGGCCAGCATCTTCGAAGAGGTCGAGCGCGAATCCGAACAGACCGCCCACGAGAACCCCCTGCTCGCCGGCATCACCGACGACGACATTGACAGCCTCTTTACTTAAGTGACAAGTCACGAGGGACGAGTGACGAGCAGGAACAGGTTTTAACTCGTCACTTGTCACTCGCCACTTGTCACTGTCTGTGACCTTATGACGTTCATCAACTACGCATCACGCGAGATCAATTGCAAGATCGTCTATTATGGCCCCGGCTTGTGCGGCAAGACGACCAACCTGCAGTACATCTACGACTCGACCGCGCCTGCGGCCAAAGGCAAGCTCATCTCGCTGGCGACCGAGACCGACCGCACGCTCTTCTTCGACTTCATGCCGTTGGAGTTGGGCACAGTGCGCGGCTTCAAGACGCGCTTTCATCTCTACACCGTACCCGGTCAGGTCTTCTATGACGCCTCGCGCAAGCTGATCCTCAAGGGCGTGGACGGTGTCGTCTTCGTCGCCGACAGTCAGGAAGAGCGCATGGATGCCAACATCGAGGCGCTCTACAATCTGGAAGAGAATCTGAAGTCCAACGGCTACGACCTGGCGAAAATTCCTTACGTCCTCCAACTCAACAAACGCGACCTACCGAATGTCATCGCCACGCCAGACCTCGTCGCCGAACTGCGCCGCCGCGACGAGCCTGTCCACGAAGCAGTCGCCTCCAAAGGCACCGGCGTCTTCGACACCTTGAAGTCCATCGCCAAATTGGTGTTGACCGAGTTGCGCAAGAGTTGAAGAAGGCAAAAGGCAACAATGAGATAGAGAAACGGAGCGCGGGCCAAACCCCGCGCTCCGTTTCTTTGTCTTTATCTTTTGCCTTTAATCGATGGCTTTGATCATCAACAGCCCGTCGCCGCCGTTTGAGTAGTAGCGCGGCAGGCGTTGGGTGACGCTGTAGCCATGATTGCGATAGAGCAGTTGCGCGCCCTCGTTGACGGCGCGGACTTCGAGACGGACGGTGCGCACGTTGCGGCGATAGAAGCTCTCTTCGACCTTAGTAAGCATGCGTTGCGCGATGCGCCGCCGGCGGTGTTCGGGCGCGACGCCGAGCGTGGTGACGTGACCCGTGCGATCAGGCTCGACCAGTCCGACAATGAAGCCGACCATCGCACCATCGGGCGTGACCGCGCGAAAGGCGACCGATTCAGGCGAGGTCAATAGATACTCAAACGTCTCGCGGCTGTACGCTTCGCCGTCCACGAAGCAGCGCTGATCCAGTCGCCAGCACTCGTCCAACTGCGCGACGGTGAGCGGGCGTATGTCGTAGCGCGCGGCCTCGACGGGCGCGGCGTCGGGCGCAACGGCCAGACGTGCGCCGTTTGGCCCCGCCTCTGCTTGTGTGCGCGCGGCGAACAGACGCGAACGAATTTTCTTCAGCACAGCCATAAAAGGGCAGTGACGAGTAACGTGCGGGCGGCGCTTGAGGCGCAGCCCACGCTATACGGAATTTTAACTTGTCACTTGTCACTTGTCACTTGTCACTAAATTATGAGCATGCAGTCGCCGTAGCTGTAGAAGCGATAACGGGCGGCGACGGCATGGGCGTAAGCCGCGAGCGTCAGGTCGCGCCCGGCGAAGGTGGCGACGAGGACGAGCAGCGACGAGCGCGGCAGATGAAAATTGGTCACGAGCGCGCCGACGACTTTGAACTCGTAGCCGGGCGTGATGGTCAATTGGGCCGCGCGTGCGCCGGGTTGAATCTGGCCGGTCTCTGCAACGGCCGATTCGAGCGCGCGCACGCTCGTCGTGCCGACCGCCACGATGCGTCGCCCGTCTGCTCGCGCCTTGTTCAACGTCGCGGCCGCTGCGGCGCTGATCTCATAACGCTCCGGCGCAACCGTGTGCGCGCTTAAATCCGCGCCGCGCACGGGCGCGAACGTGCCATAACCGACGTGCAAAGTTATTTCTGCGATCTCGACTCTGCGCGCGCGCAAGGCCGCCAGCACGCGTGATGTGAAGTGCAAACCGGCGGTCGGTGCGGCAATCGCGCCGCGTTGTTGCGCATAGATCGTCTGATAGCGTTCGCGGTCGGGACTATGTGCGCCCGCTTCGTCCGCCGCGCGCTTGATGTAGGGCGGCAGCGGTGTCCGGCCGATCTCTTCAAGCAGCGCGTGAAAATCGCCCGCGCACTCGAAGCGCACGACGCGCCGGCCATCCTCATGTGCCTCTAAAACTTCCGCGCGCAGTTGCCCGTTGCCGAATTGCGCGCGCGCGCCCACTTGCAAACGTTTAGCAGGACGCGCCAATGCCTCCCACACGAGCGGCGCACGTTCCGCAATCAAAAACAACTCGACGCGCCCACCTGTCGGCACGCGCTCGCCGACAAGCCGTGCCGGAAAAACGCGCGTGTTGTTGACCACCAGTAGGTCGCCTGCGTTGAGTTCGGCAGGCAACTCAGAAAAAACTTTATCGCGCCACGAACCGCGCGCCCGATCAAGCACGAGCATACGCGCCGCGTCGCGCTCAGCCAGCGGTTGCTGCGCGATCAGTTCTTCAGGCAACTCGTAATCGAATTCGGAGATTAACGCCATGCAGAGCAAGATTATAGCCGTTGCCTTTGCGTGCGCTGCAAGGCGAGTCAGAACCGCCTGCGGTAGCGGGCGGGTCTTGTTTGCGTCAGATGAACCGCCCGCTACCGCAGGCGGTTCTGACTTTAACTGCTTTGCGGCGCGACCGGCGCTTGGGAGGCGTGGATCAGTTCGCGCGCTTCGGAGGTCTCTTGGTGGAAGACGACGGAGAGCTGCGCGCCGAACAGAAGGATGAGACTTGAGACGTAAGACCACGTGAGCACGGCGACGACCGCGCCGACCGAGCCGTAAATCTGATCGTAGTGAAAGTAGTGCAGGCTCGACGCGAAGATGTATTTCGCCGCCTCCCACAACAGGCCGGCCACGACCGCGCCGGGGAACGAGTCGCGCAGCGTCACGCGCCCGCTCGGCGTGACGCGATAGACGAGCGTGAACAGAGTGATCGTGACGGCGATGCTAACTAGCGTGAAGACGAGTTGCCAGAAGGCGTTGCCCGCTATCGCAAGCATCGTCACGCGTTCAAGTTGGCGCGGCGTCAAGCGTGAAGACATCTCGCGGAGCGCGACGAGCACGTAAGTCAAGAGCACCGACGCGATGAGCAGCACGCCGATGCCGCCGATCAAGGCGAGCGTGAGTCCGCGCCCGTGCAGGAACGTGCGCGGCTTCGTGCCCCATAGCCGGTTGATCGCGCGCTCGACGACGTTGAAGACCCAAGAGCCGGCCCAGACCGTGACGACGATGCAGGTGAGGATGACGGTTGGGCCGACGTTCTCCAACGAGCGGATCGTCGTGGCCAAGAATTCGCGCGAGCCGGGATAGACATCGACCGCACGGTTGAGCATCTCTTTGCCGAGGTCGAAGTTGTTGCCGAGCGCAAGCAGCACGAGCAGGGCGGGGAAGAGCGTCAACAGACCAAAGTAGCTCATCGCTGCGGCCGGCGTGAACAGATCGTTTTCGTGGAATTGATGAAAGGTGTGCCCGAAGATCGACAGCCACGGCGCGCGGTTGCGCACGCCGAACTGTTGCCGCGACCAAGATGTGAGCCAGCGTCTCATTGATCGAGCAGGTACTGAAGAAGGTAGAAAATAGCGATGGCTATGGTGACCATACCGAGCCAAAAAAAGAATCTACCCCCGCTCTCTGTGTAAGTCGTTCGATAGGCGTCGAAGGGCAGCCCTTGATCGCCCGCCCGCGCGCTCGTCGGGCGCTTGAATCGAAGCTGTTTATCATCCAACTTTTCGAGCAAGACCCAACCGGCCCGCGCCTCCTCCGCCTGCACTTTTCGCAGCACGTCCGGGTCGCGAAAAGCTCCCGCGTCAGATGCAAGCACCTTAAACTCCCACTCGCCCCGCACCTCGGTGGGCATGTACGGGGCAGTAACTATTGGCTTGCTTTTCTCCAACATGGTCATTATCTGCTGATCTTAAAATCCCCACGCCGCCTTTATTCAACAGCGTGTGCTATCTAAGTGCCGAACAGACCCTGATTCGTCGGCGGTGGCGCGACGCCGAAGTGTTCGTAGGCGCGGCGCGTCGCCATGCGCCCGCGCGGGGTGCGGTTGAGAAAGCCGATCTGGATCAAGTATGGCTCGATGATCTCTTCAATCGAATCTTTCTCGTCGTGGATCGAGGCGGAGATCGTGCCGAGGCCGACGGGGCCGCCGTCGAATTTTTCGATGATCGTCAGCAGCAGCTTGCGATCCATCTCGTCGAGACCGTAAGTATCTACCTCCATCCGGTCGAGCGCGGCGCTCGCGACCGCTTGCGTAATCTTGCCTTCATACTCCACCTGCGCGTAATCGCGCACGCGGCGCAAGAGCCGATTAGCAATGCGCGGTGTCCCGCGCGCGCGCCGGGCCAACTCGCGCGCGCCGCCCTCGTCAATCACTACATTGAGAATGTCCGCCGAACGACGGACGATTAACTCCAACTCTTCGTGTTTGTAAAAATCCAGATTGAAGACGATGCCGAAGCGCCCGCGCAACGGCGCAGTGATGAGACCAGCGCGCGTCGTCGCGCCCACGAGCGTGAACTTCGGCAGGTCTAACTTGATGGAGCGCGCGGCCGTGCCCTGCCCGATCATGATGTCGAGTTGGTAGTCCTCCATCGCCGGGTACAGGATTTCTTCGATGGCCGGGTTGAGCCGGTGAATCTCATCGATGAAGAGCACATCGCCCTCTTGCAGATTGGTCAATAACCCGACCAGATCGCCCGCCTTTTCAATCGCGGGGCCGGAGGTCGAGCGCAGCGCCGCGGCCATCTCGTTGGCAATGATGTTGGAGAGCGTGGTCTTGCCTAAGCCGGGCGGGCCGGTGAGCAACACGTGGTCTAACGACTCGTGCCGCTGCATCGCCGCGCGCATAAAGACGCGCAGGTTGTCCGTCGCCTTGCGCTGCCCAATGTATTCCGCGAGCCGCGTCGGGCGCAGAGACAACTCGAACTGTCGCTCCTCATCCATCATCGCAACATTACGAATGCTGGCCGGTGTGAGTTCGTCAGACATAGCTATGAATGCTGAACGATGAATGATGAATGATGAATAAAGAGATACCGCTTATCTTTAATTCATCGTTCATCATTCTGCATTCATCATTTTACTTCATCCCTTCGATAAGTTCCGCAAGCTGCGGCGCAGGAGCAATTCGACGGTTAAGTCGCCGCCGTCTTGCAACGCTTGGGTAACCGCCTTTTCGGCGGCCGCCTTTTGATAGCCGAGATTGACGAGCGCGGAGAGCGTGTCTTCGCGCAACGTGTCTTCGGTCGGAGCGGCACTTGCGCCGCCCGGTTGCGCCGCGAGTTGTTCTTCGAGCGCGGGCGACGAGAGCGCAGTCATCTTGTCGCGCAGTTCAATCACCAAACGCTCGGCGGTCTTCTTGCCGACGCCGGGCGCGGACGTGAGTCGCGCGAGGTTGCTGGTGCGAATCGCCGCGATGATCTCGTCAGCGCTCATCCCCGACAGCATGGCGATGGCGGATTTCGGGCCGATGCCGCTCACCGAGATGAGCAACGTGAACAACTCGCGCTCGCGCGCCGTGTTGAAGCCGAAGAGTTGCAGGGCGTCTTCGCGCACGTGCGTGTAGATGCGCAGAGAGATTTGCGCGCCCGCCTCTTCCATGTCGTAAAAGGTCGTGACCGGGATGGTCACTTCATAGCCCACGCCGTTCACGTCGAGGATGACAGAGGTGGCCTGTTTTGCGAGTAGTGTGCCGGATAGATGCGCGATCATGCGTCGTTAAAGTTCACGCCGAGAAGGGATTTCGGAAGCGCCTCGGTTGTACGCGGAGAATTGTAGTTGATGCGCGCGGCGGCGGCAACGCACGACGGTCAACGCTGCTTCCTAAGCTATGTGCGCGGCGCTACGGCTGCTTCTTTCCGCATCCCGCCCGCGCGCGCTATACTAGCGGCGTCGGGAATTAAAGCACGCGATGAAGTCGGAGAAAATTTCGGAACTGACGACGAACCGTTTGAGCGTCTATCTGCGCTGCCTGAATCTGCTGGCGGACGCAGGTGTTAAGACGGTCTCGTCACAGGCATTGGCGGCGCAGTTCAATCTCAACTCGGCGCAGATCAGAAAAGACCTCGCCTACTTCGGCGAGTTCGGCACGCGCGGCATCGGCTATTCGGTTGATGAACTGCGCCGGCACATCACCGAGATTCTTGGTCTCGATACGGCGCATCGCGTCGGCGTCGTCGGCGCAGGAAACTTGGGCACGGCGCTCGCCAACTACAGAGGCTTTTTGGCCTCAAACTTCCGCGTCGTCGCGCTCTTCGATAACGACCGGGCGAAGATCGGGCACAAAGTTGGCAGCGGCGAAATTCCCGTCCACGATGTGCGTAAGATCGAGCGCGTGGTGCGGGCTGAAAAGATCGATGTGGCGGTCATCGCCGTGCCGGCGCGCGTGGCGCAGCGCGTGTTGAATCAGATCACGTCGGCGGGCGTGCGCGCTGTCTTGAACTTCGCGCCCGTCCGTCTGCATGCGCGGCCCGGCGTCAAAGTGAAAACGGTGGACTTAACGATCTCGCTCGAATCGCTCTCATATTTTCTCGCGCGCCCGCAGGCAGCGTCAGTTACTAATCCGCGCAGCCGGCCCGCTTACGAAGAGAGCACACAGCGCGAAGAGAATGAACCTATCACTCACTAAGGAGACAGCATGAGCGAAGACCTCACACAGAAACTACCGCAGAGTCCTTTTGAAGAGCGCGTACTGACGGAATTCGCGCGATTAAATACGCGATTAGACTCGTTGGAAGCAAACTTCAACGTGCGACTCGACGCGCTCGACAAACGGTTAATAACCTTAGAGGAGCGAGTCGGAAGTATTAACGACCGTTTGTCCGCTCTTGAAGAAAAAGTGGACGTGCGGCTGCGCGAGACGCGGCCGATTTGGGAAGGCATCTTGCAGCGTCTGACGCAGATCGAGGCGGCGCTTGATACGCTCAATCGGCAGTTCAGGACGCTGATCAGGGATTCGTTCGACCTGCGCTCGCGCGTTGAAAAGCTGGAAGACAGTCAGCCTACGACTTAAAAGGATGTTCGCAATGTGCCTCCTCAAAAGAATATTGCCGTTCACCCTTGCGCTGATGGTCAGCCTTATTTCCGTCACCCTGAGCCATCGTCTCGGTGCGCGTAAAACAAGAGCGCAGGCTCAAGCGCCAGTCGCCGGTGTTGCGCACAGCAGGACATGGTTAATCATTCGCTCGCAGTCGCCCCCGGCTTTCCCGAAAGAAGCTTATACGGAAGATAAACGTTTCTCTATCCAACTGCGTGTGCGACTTGATGCGAACGGGACAGTGTCGGATGTGATTCCCCAGATGACGACACTGCCGGCTAATTACACCGAAGCGATAATCGCTGCCGCTAAGCGCGCTAAATTCACTCCGCCTACAGAGGATGGCAAGCCGCTGCCCGTCTTAGCGGATATGGAATGTGGTCTCGGTCTTGGAATAGCTGGCGAATACTATGATCGCAGGGGGCGCAAACGAGGCTTTCACACGCTCATTCCATATTGCTCTAAACCCAAGCTGATTACGATAGAGGGAGCTAAAGACAGCGAAGGCTGGCGCGTGATTTATGAATGAGCAGACGGCGCGGCGCGAGATTGTACGCGTCGGCCAATTGATGTACGAGCGCAGTTATGTCGTCTCGTCGGACGGCAACGTGAGCGTGCGTCTGGACGACGGGCGCATCCTTGCGACGCCGACGCAGACGTGCAAGGGGCGCATGACCGAGGAGATGCTCGCGCTCACAGACCTCGACGGTCAGCCCTTGAACGACCGGCGCGCGTCGTCGGAGCTGGCGATGCACCTGCTCATCTATCGCGAGCGCCCGGAAATTAAAGCGGTCTGCCACGCACACCCGCCGCACGGCTCGGCGTTCGCCGTCGCGGGGTTGGCGATTGATCAACCGATCCTGTCGGAAGTGATCTTGACGTTAGGTTGCGTGCCGCTCGCGGCCTATGGCACGCCTTCGACCGACGAGTTGACGGCGGAGATGCAGCCCTTCATCAAACATCACAACGCGCTCTTGATGGCGAATCACGGCGCGGTCGCTTACGGCGCGGATGTGTGGCAGGCATTCGACCGTCTGGAAACTCTGGAGCACACGGCCAAGATCGCGATTCTCGCGCGCGCGCTCGGCGGCGCACAGAACCTGCCGCCCGACGCGATTGAAAAACTGATCGACGTGCGCGAGCGCGCCGGTTACCTGGACGAACGCGCGCGCTGTCAGGCGTGCGGTTATCTGCACGAGACGCAGATCACCTGCCCGACGGGCGCGCGCGCGAGTACGTCCGCACAGACAACGAAGAGCACAACAAACGGCGCGGGCAAGATCAGTCTGACGCGCGAAGAGTTGATCGAGCTGCTGGCGCAGGCGACGCAATTAAACGCCGGCAAGTAATAAGCGCCGCTTGCGGATCGGCCGCGATTCACGCATGATCAGTGGCACTTAAGGTTTAAGATTCACGGATACGACAGGAGCGAGAGCTAATGGCACAGGAAGCACTCGGCATGGTCGAGACGAAAGGTCTCGTCGCGATGATCGAAGCGGCGGACGCGATGGTCAAGGCCGCGAACGTAACGCTCGTGGGCTACGAGAAGATTGGCGCGGGGTTTGTGACCGCGATTGTGCGCGGCGACGTGGCGGCCGTAAAAGCCGCGACGGACGCGGGCGCAGCCGCCGCGCGGCGCGTGGGCGAGCTGGTCAGCGTCCACGTCATTCCGCGCCCGCACGGTAGCGTAGATGAGGCGCTGCCCGTCGGCCACGAGAGTTAAGCGCCGATGCTCATCGCGCGCATACTCGGCACGGTCGTCTCGACGCAGAAGGATGAACGGCTCAAGGGCAAGAAGCTCTTGATCGTGCGCCCCCTTAATCTCGACGGCACGGAAGCGGGCGGTTACGTCGTCGCCGTGGACACGGTCGGCGCAGGCTTTCACGAGCGCGTGCTCGTCGTTGCCGGCTCAAGTGCGCGCCTCGCCGAAGGCATGAAGGACGCGCCCGTTGATGCAGCCATCGTCGGCGTCATAGACACGGTCGATATCATGAACGATTGAAGAACAGTTTTCAGTTTTCAGTTTTCAGCACAGACCGCTGACTTCTGAAAACTGAAAACTCAAAACTGAAAGCTGCCCATGCAACTTGCGCGCGTGATCGGGACGGTGGTGGCGACGGTGAAGAATGATTCGCTGGAGGGGCGGAAACTGCTCGTGATTCAATCGCTCAACGGGTCGTTGCAGCCGCAAGGCGTGCCGCTTGTGGCGCTCGATGCGATTGGCGCTGGGGTGGGTGAGTTGGTCTTCTGGTGTCGCGGCAAGGAGGCAAGCTTTCCGTTCAAACGCGAGGACACACCGACCGATTGCACGATTGTCGGCATTGTGGATTCCAACAGTCACGTGACGCTGGGGAGCAGGGCGCGATGATTCTGGCGCGCGTCATCGGCAACGTCGTAGCAACGCAGAAGAACGAGCGTTACGCGAACGCGCGCGTCATGCTCTGTCAGCCCGTCACGCCCGAAGGCGCGGAGACCGGTGCGACCTTGATCGCGCTCGACTCGGTGGATGCGGGCGTGGGCGACGTGGTTCTGATCGTGCAGGAGGGCTGGGGCGCATCGACGGCGGCCACGGGCGAGCCGGGCGCGGCGATTGATTCGGCGATAGTCGGCGTGGTTGACCAAGTCGATCTGCTGCCGGCAGAGAGGACGCGATGAGCACGGAGCAAGATCAAGCGCGGGCGTTGGCCGAGCGCATCGCGGCTCGCCTCGCGCATGGTACGGAGCACACGAGTGAAGAGACGTCGGCCGATGTGGGACGCGAACTGGCCTCCCTGCGCGCCACGCTCGGCGAGATGCAACAACGGCTCGCGCACATCGAGTCGCACGTCACGCACGCCGACGACTGCGTACACGAAGAGCCGTCAGCGCCGAACACGCCCGCACAAACTCGTCATTCGCCCGCACAACCTACAGCTTCATCTATCCCGCCGCCACACTGGACGAGCAGCACATACATTCCCGTCGTGCCGCATCCGAGCCAAGAGCGTTTCGGCATCGGCGAGGCCGTCTCAGAGCTGGTTGATTTCTTCGAGCGTGAGAAAGTTTGCAACGTCGAGCCGGGCGGCAAGCCCTGCGACCACTGCGCCATGTGCAGCTCGCGCGGGTTTTAGAAACTATTTGCAGTTGAATTTACTGCACGGCCGGTCTCACACAGAGGGCACAGAGAAGAAGCTCTATGCCCTCTGTGTGATCTCTCTGTCCTCTGTGTTTCAATCTTCTCCCGCTAAACTCAATCGCAAATGTCTCGTCATTCCTCAAGGCCGCGCTAAGGATGCCGGCCTTTGCCTTTGCCGCCGCCCTTATCGTTGCCGCCCGGCGGGCGCGCAGCGGGTTGTGGTTGCGCAGCCGGAGGCGGCCCCTGTTGACGTTCCATGCGCTGCGGTGGCGGCTGATGCTGTTGCTGGCGCATCTGGCCGGGCGGCATATTCACTGCGGGCCGCGGCGCGCTCGGCTGCGGCGTCCAGTCCGGCGCACGTCCACGGCCGGGCTGTGGTCGCTCGCGAATCACGACCTGTCGCTGCGCTTGGCGCTGCGCTTCGATCTGCCGCCGTTGCATTTCAAACTGCGCACGCTCGGCCGCGCGTTGTTGTTGCGCTTGCGCCTGCACCTGTTGCCGCGCGGCTTGCCGCTGCGCACGCGCCTGCATACTTACGCGCTCGCCTTGCGCACGCTCGGCGGCCGCCACACGCGCGCGCGCGGCCTCCGCTTGGGTCGCGCCGCCCAAGTTCGGCGGCGCGACTTGCTGGCGCGCGACCGCACGTTGCGTCTGGCGCTGCTCTCGCTCTAACTGCTGCCATTGACGACGGGCCGCTCTGTCGCCGCGCGCCGCTTGTACCGCGAGGGCATTCAACTGTTGCGCGCGGGCCTGCTCCGCGCCGGGCGCGTTCAACTGGCCCGCTGCCGGCGGGCGCGCTTCGTTAGGCTGTGGCGCGCTCGCCGTCTGGCGCTCGCCTCTAAACTGTAGCTTTTGCTTCCGCTGTTGCTCCGGCACGGCCTCGACGCGCAACGTCCGTGCCAGGTCTCTGTCCTGCTTGAACGGCAAGGCGAGCGGCGCTGTGCTGGCGACGACGCGCGTGTCGTTCAAGCGGCGGGCGATGCCCGGCGGCAGGACGAAGCCGCGGTGTGCGATGGCGTTTGTGAGCGCCGCTTGGCGCAGCGCTGTCACGGCGAGCGGATCGAGCACGGGCCGGACTTGCGTCAACGTACGCGGATCGACTCTCGTGATCACATCGCGGTTGATGACGCGGCCGAAGTCTTGCACGGGGACGACCGTCACTGCGCCGGGCACGTTGAGATTAACCACCTGCTCGACTACCTGCGGGCGCGCGAGGTATTGCGGCTGCCAGTCCGCGCTGTAGTAGCGTGGGGCATAAGGATCGCCGGGCGCTAACGGCACCCAGCCGATCTGATTTGCTTGCGTCAACGGCACGAACGCGACGAGCGCGGGCGCGTAGGTCGGTACAGTGTTCACGCGGTCGGGCACCCAATACCACGCGTCGTTTACGTTAGCCCAGCGGCCGTAGTGATACGGCGCGTAGCCCCACGGCTCGTCTGATACCCACGTCAGCCCGTAAGGATCGTCCAGCGTCCAGTAGCCTTGCTGATAAGGTGCCCAACCGCTAGCGACGCGCGGATGCCAGCACTGGCCGTAGTTGCTCACGTCCTGCCAATCGCCGTAGTAGTCGAGATCATCCAAACCCGGAATGAGCGCGGGCGCGTAGCGATAGCTGACGTCGCGGTTGTAAGGATCGTAGTAATAGGGATCGCTCAGATATGCGTCGTAGCTGCTGTAGCGCCCGTCGTAGCTGTTCGGATAACGATAGCCGTAGTAGTCGTTCAACAGTCCGCCGGCCGTCTGCGGCGCGAGGCGCGACAGCGCAACGTCTGCGGCGGTCTGACCGAGAAGCGTGAGCACTTCGCCTTTGCTGACCTGCCCGGAGCCGGCCAAGCCTACCACCTGCGCCAGCCCGCTCAGCACCGAGACGAAGGTGTTGCCTCTGTCGTTGATGCCGACCTCGTAGAGACCCGGCTGTTGGAGATCGATGGCGCTCAGCGGCGTCGCGACTTCAAACAACTGGCCGGGCGCGAGCGCGCCGACATCGAAGATGGCCGAGCCGTCGCGCAAGGCGACCTGCGTCCGCTGCGGCGTGAGCGACAGCACGTCGAGCGCTGTGTTCGGGTTGAGGCGGGCGAAATTGCGCCCGGTGAACGCGAGCGACGCACGCGAGCCATCGCGCACATACACGCGATCACCAACCGAGAGCGGCGTGTTCGGCGTGACCTCGATCAATTGCGTGTTAGTCGTGTCGCTATCAAGCTCGCGCGTCAAACCTACTTGACCGTCAACGCGCTCGACGCGCGCGGGTAGCGTCAAGGCTTGCGCTTCCGGCATCAGTTTGTGTTTGTTCCAGAGCATGGCGGCCGCCCCGCCGAGGGCGGCACACAGAATGGCGATAATCGTCAAATGCGGCCAGACCTTGATCTCTCTCATCGTAAAACCCCTCCCATTGCTACACACTTCTTCATCGCTTCGTACTTGCAAAGACGATGCCGATTTCGCGGGCGGGGAGTGATGAGCTTTAAATGTCTTGAGATTGTAATTAAGGGGGCGGCGAATGTTGCGATTCAAATAAGATCGTCTGACTGTAAAACAGACGCATGAACCATACGGTGCGCGGGCAGACACTATTCCGCATAAGACTTAGGGGAAAAAGAAGAGGCCGCTGCGCGTCGGGCAGCGGCCTCGCCTCGTGTGTTAGCGTCCGCGTTAACGCGAGTTCGTGTTGCCTTGATTGCGGCGCAGGGAGTCGGAGTTGATGGTCGGCGCTGTGCGGGCGCGGTCGTCGGCGGTGAAGAGTGGCTCTTCCTTGAAGCCGTACAGCTTGGCGAAGAGGACGGTCGGGAAGTTGCCGCGCGTCGTGTTGTAGTCCTGTACGGCCGCGTTGTAATCGTTGCGCGCGACGGCAATGCGGTTCTCCGTCCCTTCGAGCGAGTCCTGAAACTTCTGAAAACTCTCGCTCGAACGAAGCTGCGGATAACTCTCGGTCAGCGACAGCAAGCGCCCGATAGTGCCACCGAAGCTGTTGTTGGCGGCGATGACCGCCTGCTTCTGTTCAGGCGACTTGTCGCCGTTCTCGCCCTGCGGCTGCGCGCTCGTCGCATTGAGCAACTGCGAACGCGCCTGCGCGATCTGCCCGAACACTTCCTGCTCCTGCACGCCCGCGGCCTTGGCCGCCTCGAACAGATTCGGGATCAAATCGGCGCGCCGTTGCAACTGCGTCTCGATGCCGGCCCACTTAGCCTTGACGTTCTGCTGCTTCGTTTGCAGCGTGTTGTAGCCGCACCCGCTGGCGGTCGCCGCGATAAAGACGACGGCGGCCAGCAACAGCATCCGCTTCTTATTCATCTGCCTCTCTCCTTCAATTCAAACTAACTCAGTAATAGGGGACGTATGACGATGACTGCTAGCGCATGCGCAGCCTGCGCCTGTGCTTTAAGGTGGCCCGGCGGTGTTCATTCGATCAACGGCGGCGACAACGCGCTCGACCTGCGCCAGATAAGCGGCGAATAGTTCGTTTGCCTCCGCGTCGGTCGCGGGGCGCACGCTTGTCTCGCGCAACTCGAAGATACGCTCGAACGGCACGCCGTCAAGTTTGAGTTGTTTGACGGTTGCGCGCACGACCTCGCGTTTGACGACGGGCGGCTCCGTCCCATTGAGCAACAATACCGGCGCAAACAGCGCGGCAAAGCTCGTCAGACTGTCGCTCATCAGATCGCACAAGCGGTCAATGGAGACCGACGCTGGGATGTAGAGCCGGCGCAGTTGAATCAGTTTGCTGCGCAACTCGTACTCGGTCTGATGCCGCAGGTTCGCATTCGATAGTTGCAACGTCGCAAACGGATCGACGCCGTAGAGCACAACGCGCGCGCGGCTCATCTGTTGAAACTCGATGGGAAAGACATCCGCCGCGTCGTGCAATTCGTCGAGGGTGAAATAGACCGGCAACGGATGACCCAGCCGCTGCCACTCGCGCATCGGCGCTTGCGCCAGACGCAAATCTTCCGGCGTGATGCGTTGCAGCGCGATCAACAGATTGTAATCCGAACTCTGCGCCACGTGGTCGCCCGCCGCCGCCGAGCCGTACAACAACACAGCCGCGAGATTGTCGCCATGCGTCGCCCGCAGATCGCCAAGCAGATGATTGAACGCCTCGTGCGCGACTTGATTAGCCATAAACCTCCAACGAAGGGATGAAGGATGAGGGATGAGGGATGAATAAGAAATTATCCAACTCGCGTGGTCTCGCTTTCATCCCTCATCCCTCATCCCTTTCCTACCAACTTCCGCCTGAGCCGCCACCGCCGAAATCGCCGCCACCACCGAAGCCACCAAAACCCCCGCCGCCCCCACCGCTTGACCCGCCGAAACCGCCGCCGCTCCAACCGCTGGAGCGGCCACCGCTGCTCGCAGCGTTGAAGAGCGCGTTGAGCAGGAGCAGGTTCATGCACCCGCTGCCACCGCCGCCCCCGCGTCGTCGGCTCGACATGATGAAGAAGAGCACGACTAGGATAATGATCCCGATAGTGCACGGCGAGATACCTGTTTGACCGCTGCCGCTGCTCGTGCGCTGGCGCGGATGATAGGCGCGACTCTGATCAATCCCCGCTACACTGAAGCCGCGCTTCTCGGCGAGCGTGGCGACGTAAGTCTCGACCGTGTCGGCGATACCCTTCGCGTAGTTGCCCTGCTTAAACGGCGGCACAAGTCGCTCGCGCTGAATCTGACCCGTCAACCCGTCGGGCAGATCACCTTCGAGGTGTCGGCTGACTTGCGTCTGGTATTTACGATCATTGATGGCGACCAGCAGAATGCCGCCGGCCTGATCGCTATCCTTCGCACCGATGCCCCAACCGCGCGCCACTGCTAACGTGTAATCGAAGATGTCCTGATCGCCCGTGGTCGGCACGGTCACGACCGCAAACTCGATCTGATGCTGATCTCTGAGATTAGTCAGGATCGTCTCAAGCCGCGCCTTCGTGGCGGCATCGATCACGTTGGCGTAGTCGTTGACGAAGCTATTGGGCGCGGGCAATGGCGACTGCGTCGCTTGCGCGAGCGCGGCACGGGCGCACAGCAGGCAGAGGACTGCACAGAGCAGCGGTCGAATCATAGTGCGTCGTTTCATCGAGTAGGCTGAATGATACAGGCAAAGGGCGCGCGGCGAAAGCATAGATTGCTCACGTTGAGCAATCCGGCCGCCACGCTCAGTCGGTCAAACACGTTTCCTCCTCATCCCTCAATCAAGCGATGCAGCAAATAAAAGAGCGCCACCCCCGCAAATACGACGAGCGAGACAAGCGGGTTCTTGCGCTCCATGTGATTAACTTCCGGAATCAGATCGCTCGCCGCGACATACAGCGTGACGCCGGCTGAGAAGGGCAACGCGTAGACGACCGCCGCCGCACTAACACGCGATTCCAACAGCGCGACCGAGAGCACGCCGCCTAGCGTCGCCGCGCCGACCACCAGCGTCGCCAACAGGGCGCTCCGGGCCGTCCGCCCCGATGCCAACATGATCGAAGCGGCCGTGAAGCCCTCCGGCACTTTGTGCAGCAGGATCGCGACGAACACGAGCAGCCCGACTTTAAAGTTGACTAGAAATGCGGCCGCGACCGAGACGCCGTCGAAAAACGTGTGGATCGACAAGCCCCCGATGGCCGCGTAGGCCGCCGATGGGCGGAGCATCGCCTCTGTGTGCGTCTCCGGGCCGAAATGGAAGTGGGGCGCGAGCGTGTGCTCGAACAGGTGAATCAGCAGATAGCCGACGAGCAGCAGCGTCGTCGCAGCCAAGACGGCGTGCCCGACTTCGGCCCGCCGCGGCTGCCACAAGCGCACAGCCTCCGGCATGATCTCTATAAAGATCGCCGCCAGCATAAACCCCGCGCCCAAGGCGACGAGGTAGCGCAGCACATGCTCGTTGCGCGTCGCTTTATTCGGGCGCGCCAGCAGCAAGCCGCCCACGACATTCGCCAGCGCCACCAGCGTGCCAAACAGTAGCAGCCCGCCGAAACTATTCATGCCGGGTCAGTAAATTGGTCTTCCGCTCGCTTGGATTGTCAGAACTTCGGGGCGTCACTATACAGGATGTGGGGGGAAAGTGACAGACGGTGCGGACTGCTTAACGGAGGCCACGGCAGACCATCAAGAGTCGCCGCTTAAGCAGAAACCGCCACCTAGGAGTCAATTTCTGCACGATATGGTGCTTAAAAATCTGTGTTCGACATTGTTTTTATTCTTGACAGCCCTCCGCACGCGGGCGTACTATGCGCGGCGGGTGGGAAAAAGTGGCTCGAAGTGGACTCTTCAGAGCACTTGGCGCAAACCGTTTAAGTTCTACTTTAAGTTTTAAGCATTCCTCGCCCCAGCCGGCTCTCTTGAACCCCTATGTTAAGAGGGAATTACACGGCGCGCATTGACGTGAAGGGGCGACTCAAAGTGCCGACCGTCTTCCGCCGCTTTATTCAAGACAACCACGGGGCCGAGGTCTACGTGACGAGTCTGACCGGAGAGCATGTGCGCATCTATCCGCTCAAAGAGTGGGAGAACATAGAGCAGCGGCTGGCCCTTTTGCCGTCGATGGACCCGGCGCGGCGCAAGTTCCTCGACCGCACCAACTACTACGGGCAGCAATCGGCGCTCGACACACAGGGGCGCATACTCATTCATCCGCTCCTGCGCAAGAGCGCCAGCGTCATGGGCGATGTGGCCGTGCTCGGCTACCTGACATATATAGAGGTCTGGGAGTTGGAACGCTTCCAACAGCGCCTGCTCGCCGACCCCTACACGGCAGAGGACGAAGCCGCCATCGCGCGGCTGGGGATTTAAGAAAGTGATGAGTGACGAGTGAAGAGTGCCAAGTTAAAAACCTGTTCCTGCTCATCACTTGTTGCCTGTCACTTGGCACAGTTCTTTGACATCACGGGGCGGTGGTGATGCCTGCGCTCGGTGGGGGGCCGGACGCGCCCCATCGCCCCGTGTTACTGCACGAGACGGTGCGTTACTTAGTGCCGGAACGTGGCGGGCTGTTCGTGGACGCGACGCTGGGTCTTGGCGGGCACAGCGAAGCGCTCCTCCAAGCTTCATCTGAGACGCGCGTCATCGGGATTGATCGCGATCTGGAAGCACTCGAACACGCGCGCCGTCGGCTGGCGCAATACGGGCAGCGCTGCCGTCTCGTGCATGCGAACTTTCGTGAGCTCGCCCGCGTCGTGGCGGATGCAGGCGAGCGGGAAGTGAGCGGCGTGCTGGCTGACTTAGGCGTCTCGTCCTTGCAGTTTGATAGTCCGGCGCGCGGCTTCAGCTTCCGGCACGACGCGCCGCTCGACATGCGCATGAATACAAGCGGCGATGAAGAGACGGCCGCCGAACTGCTCGCGCGTCTGCCTGAAGAGGAGATCGCGCGCATCATCTTTGAATACGGCGAAGAACGCCGCTCCCGCCGCATCGCGCGCTGGCTGGTCACACGGCGCGAAGAGGGTCGCCCAGTCGCGACCACTGCCGACTTAGCCGATCTGGTCGCCCGCGCCGTCGGGCACAAGCGCACGGATCGGATTCATCCGGCGACGCGCACGTTCCAAGCTTTGCGCATCGCCGTCAACCGTGAGCTTGAAGGCTTGGACGAGTTCGTTGAAACGGCCGTCGATCTTTTACAACCGCAAGGTCGCCTGTGCGTGATCAGCTTCCATTCGTTGGAAGATCGGATCGTGAAGCACACCTTGCGCCGTCTGAGCGGACAGTGTGAATGCGACCCGCGTCTGCCGGTCTGTCAGTGCGGCGCACGCCGCGTCATCGAGCTACTAACGCGCCGGCCCGTGACGGCAGATGAGAGTGAGTTAACTGAGAATCCCCGCGCCCGCAGCGCCAAGCTGCGGGCCGCGCGCAAACTTGATGTGAGTGAACAAGAACGATGAGGAGATTGCCCCAGCAACAACGTAACGCCAACGTGCTGCGCGAGCGCGACGAGCGCGCGTTTCGCCGGCTGCTTGTCCTGCTGGCAGGTGGCTTGCTCTTAGCCGGCGGCTTTGTCGTCGCCGTCGGACAGCACTTCAAAGCCGTCGATTACGGCTATCGCAACGAAGCGCTCCGGCGCGAGCGCGAACAGTTGCTCGCCGAGCAGCAGCAGTTACAACTCGCGCTCGACGCGGCCGCTGCGCCGGGCGCACTCGCACGCGCGGCCGAACAGATCGGCATGCAACCTGCGCGGGCCGCGCAGATGAGCACCACGCCGCGCGCCGACGCCGAGCGCACTGTGCATCCGACCACTGCACTGGCGGGGCTAACCACAGTGAGCGCGGCGCGGCGCTGACGTAAAGCTGTTCGCGGGCGACGCTTCAGTGCCGATGCGTCGCCACACTCTCCCCCAAGGGCACTCATCGTGCCCGCGCATTGTCTGGCGCGCAGCCCGCAGCGCGCTTGATTCGGTAAAGTGAAGCAGCGTGAGCGCACGAATTTGTAGTCAAGTGGTTTCCGCTTATGCCTGAACGCCCGACCGCGCAGTTCAAAGTCCACCCCGACCCCTCGCGGCCACGCACGTCCATCGTCGTCATCGTCCTAATCATCTGGATGCTGATCATTGGCGCGCGGCTGGTCTACCTGCAAGTCGGGCAGCACGAACTGTTGAGCACACGCGCGCGCCGGCAGCAACAGCACACGGTCGAGACCAACGCGCCGCGCGGTCTCATCCTTGACCGCGCAGGGCGCGAACTGGCGCGCAGCTTGGATGTTGACTCGTTCTTCATCGTGCCGACCGAAGTGACCGACGCGCACGACGCGGCGACGCGTCTCGCGCCCGTGCTCAAACTAAACGCGACTGAATTAGAGACGCGCCTGCACGATGCACAGACGGCGAAACGTAAATTCATGTGGCTCGCGCGGCAACTCGATGCGGAACAAGCGGCACAGGTGCACGCGTTGCAGCTCGCGGGTGTGCACGCGCAGTCGGAGACGAAGCGCTACTACCCGAACGGGCAGCTTGCGGCGCACGTGCTCGGCTTCGTCGGCATGGATGAAGAGGGCATGGCCGGCATCGAGCGCGTGCAGGATGTGGCGCTCAAAGGCGATGGTGGCCAGACGCATTTAGATAACGACGGGCTGCGGCGCGCTTACGACAGCCGCGAGCAGGCAGCGCAGTCAGGTCGCTCCGTCATGCTGACGATTGATCAGAACGTGCAGTATCAGGCGGAACAGGCGCTCGCGACAGCGGTCGAACAGGCGCACGCGAAATCGGGCACGGCCATTGTGCTCGACCCGCACACGGGCGAGATTCTCGCGCTCGCCAACGCACCGACGTTTGATCCGAACGAAGTGCGTAAGACGAAGCCGCAACGGGATGAGCGGGGCGGCGCGGCGCAGGATGTGAAGCGCAATCCCGCGCTCGAAAATACTTACGAGCCGGGATCGACCTTTAAGATCGTCGCCTTCTCCGCCGCGCTCGAAGAGAAATTGGCGCGCCCCGATGAGTTGATCGATTGCCAGATGGGATCGATCACGCTCTTCAAGCGCGTCATTCACGATTCGCACCCGCACGGCGTATTGACCGTGTCGGACGCGCTCGCTGTGTCGAGCAACATCGCGGCCATCAAACTCGGCATGCGCGTCGGCCCCGCGCGCCTGTACGACTACATCCGGCGCTACGGCTTCGGCGCGAAGACAGGCGTGGAGTTGCCGAGTGAAACACGCGGCATCTTGCGCGACGTGAAGCGCTGGCAGCCGACATCAATCGGCTCGATCCCGATGGGGCAGGAGGTTGGCGTGACGGCCGTGCAGATGGCGGCCGCATTCGGCACGATTGCGAATGACGGCATGCGTTTCCAGCCGCATCTGATCAAAGAAGTGCGCACGGGCGAAGGCACGACGGTCGTGCAGACGCAGCCGGAGTCGCACCGCGTCATCAGCGCACAGACGGCGCAGATGCTCAAGCCGATGTTGGAGAGCGTGACCGTGAAGGGCACGGCGAGGCGTGCGCAGCTCGACGGCTACACGGCCGCGGGCAAGACTGGCACGGCGCAGAAGATCGATCCGCGCACGCACACCTATTCGCCGTCGAAGTACGTCGCCTCGTTCATCGGCTTCGCGCCGGTCGAGAATCCGGCGGTCGTGATCGCAGTCGTGATCGACGAGCCGATGGGCGCGCACTACGGCGGCGACGTGGCCGCGCCGGTCTTCCGGCAGATCGCCGAGAACGTGCTGCCGTATTTGAACGTCGAGCCGGACGCAGAGCCGGAGCAGACTGCGCCGCGCCAGCAGATCGCGCAGGTCGCGCCGGCGTTGAATCATGCGGCGGCGACCGAACAGGGGACGGACGAAAATCAACAGGCGTTGTGGCCTGAAGTGGCGCCGCGCGATGGCGGCGAGGTGCGCGAAGTTGTTTATGCGCATGCGGGCGAGCGCGCGTTGTTGATGCCGGATTTGCGCGGGCAGAGCGTGCGCGATGCAGCGCGCATCTGTGCGCAGCTTGGGTTGGAGTTGGAAGCGCGCGGCGAAGGGCGAGCGTTGCTGCAAAGCCCGCAGCCCGGCGCGAGAATCGAATCGGGGCAGTTGGTACGCATTGATTTCGGTCGCAGCGATTGAGGCCGCGCGTGCATGTGTCCGTGCCAGTGGCCCAGTCTCTGTTGATCGTGGGGAAAAGCAGCAGACATTGATGGAGGACTAATGACGCTTCCCCCGCAAGGTCATCCGCAACATGAGTTGCGCCGCCGGATCGCAGATTGCCGCGAGCGTCTGCGCCGGGCGCGCACAGGCCAAAATCGAACAGAACATGCGGCGGCCGCGCAAGTACATGCGGCGAACGACGAGCCGGCGAGCGATGAGACTGATGATGCGCCTGCGCGCCGACCGAAGAGATTCGCGCGACGCAGTGTGCGTCGTTAACGGCGGGCGACCCGGAAAAATTTCGCGCGGAGGCGGGAGCTAACAGCGTGAAGATAGGCACGGCGGCGCGGTTGATTGGGGCGGACAGTTCCGCGTCGCCAGAGTTCTTTGACAAAGAGTTGACCGGCTTTGCGATTGACTCGCGCACAGCCGCGCCGGGCGAGTTGTTCTTCGCGCTCGCGCCCGCAGACTACCGGCGGCACTACTTCACCGCCACGCAGTTCGACGACGCGCACCGCTACATCCCGCAAGCGTTCGCGCGCGGGGCGGCAGCGGTCGTCGCCCGGCGCGAACGTGTTGCGAGCGACGCGGAGTTGCAAGCGCTCACTGATCGGTTGCTGCTCGTCGATGATTGTATTGAGGCGTTGCAAGCGCTCGCGCGCGGCGTCTTAGAATACTGGGGCGGGCAAGTGGTCGGCATCACGGGGAGCGCTGGCAAGACGACGGCGAAGGACTTGACCGCACATGTCCTCTCGGCAACCGGCCGGCGCGTATTGAAGACGCAGAAGAACTTCAACAACGAGTTGGGGCTGCCGCTCTCGATCCTGCAAATGGTCTCGTATGGCGCGAGTCCGGCAGACTTCGATGTGGCGGTGCTCGAATACGGTCAGTCCATGTTCGGCGAGATTGCACAGTTGACGCGCATCGCGCCGCCCGACATCGGTGTTGAATTGATCGTCGCGCCCGCGCATCTGGAGTTCTTCGACTCCATCGAACAGATCGCCGAGGGCAAGGCGCAGCTCATTGAAAACTTGAAGCCCGGCGGCGTGGCTGTGCTGAACGTGGATGACGCGCGCGTCGCCGCGATGCGCGACAAACACGTGGGCCGCACGCTCACGTTCGGCATCGAGCAGATAGCCGACGTGATGGCGGCCGACATCGAAGGCGCGCGCTTTGGTCTCACGCGCTTTCGCCTGTGCACGCCGCTCGGCGAGGCCATCGCGGAGTTAAGACTGCTGGGTCGGCACAACCTGTCGAACGCGCTCGCGGCGGCGGCCGTCGCCACGTGCTTTCGCGTCGCGCCCGAAGAGATCGCCCGCGCGTTAGCTACTGCCCGGCCAACCGAGATGCGCGGCGAGGTCATAGATTTCGCGCAAGGGTTCGCAGTGATCGACGACTCGTACAACTCGAACCCGGCGTCACTGCTGAGCATGGCGCGGGCGCTCGCCGCAGGTCGTGCGGGCGGCGCGGACGAGGGCGCTCGGCGCACCATCGTTGTCGCAGGCGAGATGCTTGAGTTGGGCGCGGACGCGGCGCAACTGCACCGTGTGGCGGGGCGCGATCTCGCGCCCCTCGGTGTTGACGTGTTGTGGGGCGTGCGCGGGTTGGCGCGTGAGTTGGTCGCAGGCGCACGCGCGGCCGGGATGGACGAGCAGGCAACGCAGTTCTTTGCCACGACGGACGAAGCAACGGCGGCGTTGTTAGGCGAGATACGAGCCGGCGACCTCATCCTTGTCAAAGGCTCGCGGAGCGTGCGCACGGATTTGATCGTTGCGGCCTTGCGCGAACAATTCCCCGTGGTGGGCGAGGACGAGCCGGCAGCTTAAGGGCCAGCGTCAGCGCGGACGTTAGAGCGGATCAATATGATCTACTACATCTTTTACGAGTGGCTCTACAAAAGCCTGTCGGGGCAGCAGGCGGAGTCTTATTTCGTCAAGGCGCTCAACGTCTTTCAGTACGTCACGTTCCGCACGGCCTACGCGACGATCACGGCGCTCTTGATCTCGCTCGTCTTCGGCGGGCGCGTCATTCGCATGCTGCGCGACTTAAACGTCGGACAGCAGATACGCGAAGAGGGGCCGCAGGCGCACATGGCCAAGCGCGGCACGCCGACGATGGGCGGCGTGCTCATTATCGGCTCGGTGCTCATCTCGACCTTGCTCTGGGCCAGACTGTCGAGCATCTACGTCTGGATCGTGCTCGTCGCCACCGCGCTCTTTGCCTTGATCGGATTTTTGGACGACTACGCGAAGGTCGCCAAGCGACAGAGTCTGGGCTTGACGGGCAAGCAGAAACTGGTCGCGCAGTTCGCCATCGCGCTCGGTATCTGGGCGACGCTCCGGTACTTCACAGACTACTCGTGGAATCTGAGTATCCCATTCTTCAAGCTGACGGCGACGACCGGCGTGACGTTCGTCGGGCCGTGGCTGTACCTGCCGTTCATCCTCGTCGTGCTCGTCGGTTCGTCGAACGCGGTGAACCTGACGGACGGGTTGGACGGGCTGGCGATTAGCGTCACCTTCGTCGCGATGGTCGCGCTGACCGCCTTCACTTACGTGAGCGGCGACGAGCGTTGGGCGCGTCTGCTGCTCATCACCTTTCAGAAGGACGTGGGCGAGTTGACGGTCTTCTGCGGCGCGATGGTCGGCGCGAGCCTCGGCTTCCTGTGGTACAACGCGCCGCCCGCCGACGTGTTTATGGGTGATGTGGGCAGTCTCGCCATCGGCGGCGCATTCGGCACGATTGGCGTGCTGACCAAACAGGAGTTGATTCTCGTCTTCGTCGGCGGCGTGTTCGTCCTTGAAGCGATCTCCGTGATGCTGCAGGTCTCCTTCTTCAAGTTGACGAAGCGGCACACGGGCACAGGCCGCAGGTTATTTAAGATGACGCCCTTGCATCATCACTTCGAGATGCAGGGTTGGAAAGAGTCGAAGGTCGTCTTCCGGTTTTTGATTCTCGCGATCCTGTTCGCGCTGTTGAGTCTGTCAACGTTGAAGCTGAGATGATTTATTCATTGACTCATTGTTTCATTGAGTCAATGAATAAATGAGTCAATGAATAACTTCTTATCGTGGAGCTGAGCGGCAAAAAAGTTCTGGTCATCGGCGCGGCGCGCAGCGGCGTGGCGGCGGCGCGCTTCCTCGCGGCGCGCGGGGCGGTCGTCGCGTTGAATGATCGGAAGCCGCTGGAGGAGTGGACAGAAGAAGCGCGGGCTTTGAAAGCGGCGGGCGTCGGTCTCGTGCCGGGCGAGTTGCCGATGTGGCTGATGGATCAGATCGAGTTGGTCGTCTTGAGTCCCGGCGTGCCGACCAAATCGATCCCGGCGCGCTACATGGAACGCGCGGGCGCGCAAGTGATCGGCGAGGTCGAGTTGGCGGCGCGCCACTTGCGCGGGCGCATCGTCGCCATCACGGGCACGAACGGCAAGACGACGACAACGACGCTCGTCGGTGAACTATTGCGCGGCGCTAACTTGCCCGTGCAGGTCGGCGGCAACATCGGCACACCGCTTATCTCGCTCGTTGACAGTGCGCGTGATGACGGCTGGACGGTCGTCGAGGTTTCAAGCTACCAGCTTGAGACGATTGACGAGTTTCATCCGACGGTCGCCATCGTCTTGAACCTGATGCCCGACCACATGGATCGCTACGAGCATCTGATGGACTACGCCGCCGCCAAGCATCGCATCTTTCGCAATCAGACGGTGGGCGACGTGGCCGTCATCAACGCCGACGACGAGATCGTCGCTTCGTGGGCCGCAGGCTTGAACGCGCACGTCGTCCGCTTCAGCGTACAGCGCGAGCTTGATGAAGGACTCTTTCTGCGCGGACGAGAGATCGTCGCGCGCAGCGGCGACAGCGAGCGCGTGCTCGTGCGCCGCGACGAGATGCAGTTGCGCGGTCTGCACAACGTCCAGAACGTGATGGCGGCCTTGGCGGCCGGTCTCGCCTGCGGCGCAGACCCGGACTCCATGCGCACGACGATCCACAACTTCCAGCCGGTCGAACACAGACTTGAGCGCGTGGCAGAGATCAATGGTGTCGAGTTTTACAACGACTCGAAGGCGACGAACGTGGATGCAACCGTCAAGGCGCTCGAAGCGTTCGCCGACGCAGCCGGCAAAGTTGTCCTCATTCTCGGCGGGCGTGGCAAGCACGCGCCTTACGCGCCGCTCGCGCCGCTCGTCGCGCGGCAAGCGCGCGCGCTCGTCCTCATTGGCGAAGACGCGGATCGGATCGAGCAGGAGTTGAACGGGTACGCGCACATCGAGCGCGCGACCGACATGCACGACGCCGTCCGGCGCGCGGGCGTGCTCGCGCAACCCGGCGACACGGTTCTACTCGCGCCCGCTTGCGCGAGTTGGGACATGTTCGACAACTTCGAGCACCGGGGGCAGGTGTTTAAGGCAGCAGTGGAGGAAATGCGGACTGCGGATTTCGGATTGCGGAATGCAAAGACAAATTCTTTGTAAATCCGCAATCCGAAATCCGCCGTCCGCAATCGAAAAGTGGCACGCAAGCTTCAAGCAGATGAGTGGTTGTTCGCCGTGACGGTGGGCCTCGCGCTCTTTGGCGTCGTGATGGTCTATAGCGCGAGTGCGCCCGTGGCGGCCCAAGAGAACGGCACGCCGTATCACTATGTTATCCGGCAGGGCATCTGGACAGTGTGCGGCTTCGGCGCGCTGCTCTTCGGGCTGCGGTTGGACTATAGCGTGCTGCGGCGCGGCTGGCTGGCTTACGGGTTGCTCGCGCTGACCGCGTTGCTGCTCATGGCTGTGTTTGCGTTCCCGCGCATCAACGGCGCGCATCGTTGGATCAGATTCGGCGGGTTGATGTCGTTCCAGCCGTCGGAGTTGGCAAAGCTGACGCTCGGTGTCTTTCTGGCGCGGCTGCTCGAACGGCGGGCGGGCGAGGAGCAACAGTTGTGGCGGACGTTTGCGCCGTGCATGCTGGTCACGGGCCTGTTAGCCGGGCTGGTCGTACTCGAACCTGATCTGGGCACGGCGATGATGCTCGGCGTGATCGGCTTGACGTTATTGTTCACGGCGGGCGCGCGCCTCAAACATATCGGGTTGATGCTTGCGCCGGCGCTCGTCGGCATCGTCGTCCTCATCGTCTTCTCGCCGTGGCGCGTCAAGCGGATCATGGCGTTTCTCGATCCTTGGGCGGACGCACAAGGGACGGGCTTTCAGGTCGTGCAGTCGTTGATGGCCATCGGCTCAGGCGGCGTGCATGGTCTCGGCTTCGCGCAGGGGAAGCAGAAGCTATTCTTTCTGCCGTTCGCGCACTCGGATTTTATCTTCGCGGTGGTGGGCGAAGAGTTGGGGTTAGTTGGTGCGCTGATTCTGCTCGGCACGTTCGGGTTGTTTCTGTGGCGCGGCGTGCGCGCGGCGCGACGTGCGCCGGATAGGTTCGGGATGTTGTTGGGTTTAGGGATCATTGCCGGCATCGTCGCGCAGGCGCTCTTTAATTTAAGTGTCGTGCTGGCGCTCGTGCCGACGAAGGGCATCCCGCTGCCGTTCATCTCCTACGGCGGCACGTCCACAGTGTTCACGCTCTTCGCGGTCGGCGTGCTCTTGAACATCTCGCAGCAGGGGAGCGCTCTAAACGACGTGGGCCTGCTGCGCGCCGCGGTCGAGCAACGTGCGACCGCGAACGCACGTCGCACGCCGGTCACGCAGACGTGGCAGCCGGCGGGGCGCGGTTGATACGGCCGATGCGCGTGCTCTTTGCAGCGGGCGGCACGGGCGGACACATCTACCCGGCCATCGCGGTGGCGAACGAGTTCAGACAGCGCCACACGGATGCAGTTATTCGCTTCGTCGGCACGGCGCGGGGCTTAGAGACGCGGCTCGTGCGGCAGGCGGGTTACGAGCTAACGCTCATTGAAAGCGCGGGGCTGGTGAACATGGGCTTGCGGGCGCGCATGCGCGGCTTGCTCGTGCTGCCGAAGAGCCTATTGGCGGCGCGGCGGCTCATCAAGGAGTTTCGCCCCGACGCGGTGGTCGGTGCGGGCGGTTATGTGACGGGGCCTGTGCTGTTGGTTGCGGCGCTCGCGCGTGTGCCGACTTTGATCATGGAATCGAACGCCGTGCCGGGTTTTACCAACCGGCGCTTGATCCGGTTCGTTGACGCGGCGGCGGCTTCATGGGAAGCGACGCTGCCTTACTTCGGGCGCAAAGGTGTGGTCACGGGCAATCCCGTCCGCCGCGAGTTCTTTGACATTCCCGCGAAGATGCGCGACCCTACGCGTTTTTCGCTGCTGCTCTTCGGCGGCTCGCAGGGCGCGCGCGCCATCAACGAGGCGATGGCGGCGGCGCTATCTTTGCTCACAGAGCAACGCGCGCGGCTGCACATCACGCACCAGACGGGCAAGCTCGATTTTGCGAAGGTGCGCGCCGCCTACGAGCAAGCGGGCTGGATGGATAAGGCGGACGTGCGCGAGTACATCGACGATATGACGACAGCGTTTGCCAACGCCGATCTGATCATCGCCCGCGCCGGCGCAACGACGAGCGCGGAACTCGCGGCGGCCGGGCGCGCGGGCGTCATGATCCCGTTGCCCGGTCAGTTGGAACAACAGCGCAACGCCGAAGTCTTACAACAGGCGGGCGCGGCCCGCATGATCTTGCAGCCGGAGTTGACCGGCGCACGACTCGCGCAAGAGATCGCCGCACTCGTCGCCGCGCCCGAACGCATCACGGCGATGGAGCAAGCGGCACGCAAGTTCGCGCGCCCCGACGCAGCCGCCGCGACTGTGCAGTTGATTGAAAGGCTGGTTAGCAGAGGTCAGAGGTCAGAGGTCAGAGGTCAGTAAGAAAAGCGTTTCAACTGATCTCAGAATTCTGAACCCAGAGCTAGAAACAATTTCTGATCTCTGACCTTTAACCTCTGACCTCTGTTGTTATGTTTCACCGCATACGCCACGTCCATCTGGTCGGCATCGGCGGCATCGGCATGTCCGGCATCGCCGAGGTCTTGTGCAACTTGGGCTTCCGCGTGTCGGGATCAGATGCAAAGCGTTCGGGCGTAACGGACAGGCTCGCGGCGATGGGCGTCGAGTTTCACGAGGGGCACAGGGCAGAGTACGTGGGCGATGCGCAAGTGGTTGTGCGCTCGACGGCGGTGCGCGATGACAACCCGGAATTGTTGGAAGCGCGCATGCGATCAATCCCAGTCATCCCGCGCGCTGAGATGTTGGCGGAGTTGATGCGTTTGAAACAGGATACGGTCGCCGTCGCCGGCTCGCACGGGAAGACGACGACGACCTCGATGGTCGGCACGGTGCTTGGTGTTGCAGGACTTGATCCGACGGTGGTGGTGGGCGGCGTGGTCGGCGCGTTCGGCTCGAACGCGCGGCTGGGGAAAAGCGAGTTGATGGTCGTTGAAGCGGACGAGAGCGATAGATCATTCTTGATGTTGACGCCGACGTTCGCTGTAGTGACGAACATCGACCGCGAGCACATGGACTATTACTCGGACATGGACGACATGCGCGATTGCTTCGTCAGCTTTGTTAACAAGGTGCCGTTCTACGGCGCGGCCGTCCTTTGTCTCGATGACCCGCACGTACAGGCCGTCATCCCGCGCGTTAAGCGCCGCCGCATTACTTATGGCCTGAGCGCGCAGGCCGATGTCTCGGCGCACGGCGTCCGCTTTAACCGGCCGTTCGGTTCGACCTTCACGGTCTGGCAGGGTGCGGATGTCGCCGGCGAGATAGCGTTGAACGTGCCGGGCTTGCACAACGTCTACAACGCGCTCGCGGCCATCGCGATTGGCTTCGAGTTGGGTGTGCCGTTCGACGTGGCGGCGCAGGCGCTCGCCACTTACGCGGGCGTCAACCGCCGCTTTCAGTTCAAGGGCGAGGCGGGCGGCGTGCTCGTCGTAGACGACTACGGGCATCATCCGACGGAGGTGCGCGCAACGCTGGCCGCAGCGAAGGTTGGCTCGGAAGGCCGCCGCATGATCGTGCTCTTTCAACCGCATCGCTACACGCGCACGCGCGATCAGATGGACGAATTCGCGCGCGCCTTTAACAACGCCGACGTGTTGCTCGTCACAGACATCTACGCGGCGAGCGAAGACCCGATTGCGGGTGTGACGGCGGAGACGCTGACCGAAGCGATCAAGAGCTACGGACACAAGAACGCTTTCTACGTCGGCGCGCTCGACAGCGCGGTCAAGGCTCTGGTCAGCGAAGCACGCCCCGGCGACATGGTCGTCACACTCGGCGCGGGCAACGTCTATCAAGCGGGGGAGCAGTTGGTGGAATTATTGAAGAAGAACGGGAAGTGAAGGAATTGATTCATTGGATCATTGGTTCATTGAATCAATGAAAAAATGGATCAATGAAGCAAGCATGATGACGCAAAGCACCATTGATTTGCCGGCGCGCGACGCGGCGCTCGCGGAGATCGCGGCGCGCACGGGCGTGCGGGCGGAGCGCGGACGGCGCTTTGCGGAGTTGACGAGTTTGAAAGTGGGCGGCGCGATTGATTGGGTGCTGTTGCCGCAGACCGAAGCAGAGGCGGCGACGGTCGTCGGCGAACTCGAACGCGCAGGTATTGCTTGGCGTGTGCTCGGCGCGGGCAGCAACGTGTTGGCTGATGACGCGCCGCATCATTACGTCGTGTTGTCGATGCGCGAGGTGAAGGGCGAAGTCAAATTTGAGGGCGAGCGCGTGACGGTCAGCGCGGGCTATTCGCTGCCGCGTCTGTGTGTTGAATCGGCGCGGCGGGGCTTGGCGGGCATAGAAGGTTTGGGCGGCATACCGGGCACGGTCGGCGGCGCGTTGTGGATGAACGCGGGCGCGTTCGAGCATGAGATCGGCACGGTGGTCGAAACGGTGCGCGTGGCGCGGGACGGCAAAATTGTTGACGTGCCGGGCAGCGAGGTGAAGTGGGACTACCGGCACACGTCGTTTCAAGAAGGCGAGCTATTGCTCGGCGCGACGCTGCGCCTATACCCCGGCGACTCGGCGGAGATCATCACGCGCATGGCGGAGGTGAAACGCAAACGCATGGCCTCGCAGCCGCACAGCGCGCGCTCCGCCGGCTGCTTCTTTAAGAATCCGCCGGGCACGGGTCTCTCGACCGGCAAGATGATCGATGAACTCGGCATGAAGGGCACGCAACGCGGCGGCGCGGTTGTCTCGCCCGTGCATGCGAACTTCATTGTGACGGAAGGCGAAGAGGCGAGCGCCGCAGACGCGCTCGCCTTAGCCGAAGAGATACGCGAACGCATACGCCGCGAGCGCGGCGTCGAGTTGGAGTACGAAGTTGAAATCTGGCGCAGCAACACGCCGCAGGCAACGGAGACCGACGCGCAGATCGAATCAGAGTCGGCGCAGACGGAAGCGCAGGGCGAGACAATGCACGGCAGTATGAAGGAAGAGACGAGATGTTGAGGGAGCAGGTTATCACACCACGCGGCGGCAAGCGTGCGCCGGCCGGTCGCAGTCGCGCGGGGGGCGCGGGACAGCGACCGGCGGCGCGGCGTGGCGGTACGCCGCCGCAACGCGCTACGCCTGCGCGCGGTATAGCCTGGCGCAAGGTCGCAGCATGGATGCCGGCGCTCGCGAAGATGCTGCTCGCCGTCTGTCTGGGGCTGTTCGCGTTCAAGACGTACACGGCCGCGGCCGCGGCCGCCTTCTTCGCGCTGCGCACGGTTGATGTGAGCGGCGCATCGCGCGCGTCCGCTGAGCAGATTGAAGCGACCGTGCGGCGCGCGGCCGGGCCCCTTGGCGTATGGCGCGCAAACCTCGAAGCGATCCGCGCGGACGTTGAGCGCCAGCCGTGGGTGCGCAGTGCAGTCGTGGCGCGCGTGCTGCCGTCGGGCTTGCGCGTGCGCATCGTCGAGCGTCTGCCGCGCGCGGTCGTGCGCACGTCGAACGGGCGGCTGACGTGGGTGGACGACGACGGCTTCATCGTCGGCCCGGTCGCGGCGACCGATCAGATGCCTGCGTTCTTCCTGCGTGGTTGGGACGAGAATGAGGGCGCGGCGACGCGCGCGGAGAATCGTCAGCGCGTGGCGAAGTTTTTGGAGTTGCAGAACGAGTGGACAGCGGCCGGTTTAGCGGAGCGTGTGAGCGAGTTGAACTTGGACGACCCGCGCGACGTGCGCGCGCAACTGGCGGGCGCGGACTCGCAGGTCGAAGTGCGTTTAGGCCGTGACGATTTGACGAAGCGTCTGCGGCAGGCTTTGCAGGCGCTCGACGAGCAGCGCCAGACGCCGCGCGGCGCGCTCATTAGTTACATCGACATGACGCAGGGCAAGCGCGCCGTCATCGGTTTCATGCGTGCGCAGTTGGCCGCGCCAAGCGGTGCAGGCACAGCCGCTGACACTGCGGCGGTTAATGAGCAGGTGACACAACTCGATGCTGACAACGCGGGCATTGAGCAGCAGCCAGTGAGCAAACGAACAGCGGCGCGTGTGCAACGTGCGAGCGGCAGGCGGACGACGCAGCCCAAGCCGACGCCGCAGCGCGAGGCCGCGCACAACACGAACAGCACAGCGCCGCCGCGCGGGGTGGACTTGCGGCCGCGGCGCGTGGTCAAGACGGATTAGTTCAAGGAGGGCGTCGGAGCAGGGTTGGTCGTTCCCCAGCTTGCGAGGAGGACATGAAGCGCATGGCGAAACGCGAGGCGTACACGACGGGGCTGAGCATCGGCACGAGCCGGGTGACTTGCATCATCGGCGAGCCGGGCGAAGGCGGCGCGCTCGACATCGTCGGCATCGGCGAAGCCGAGGCGCGGGGCTTGCGCAAAGGCGTCATCGTCAACCCCGATGCGGCCGTCGATGCCATCCGCCACGCCGTCGAAGCGGCCGAGCGCATGTCGGGTCTCCCCGCCGAAGAAGTGACGCTCAATCTGGCCGGCTCGCACATCATGGGCTTCAACGGGCAAGCGATTGTGGCCGTCTCGGGCCGCGACCGCGAGATCACGCACGACGACGTGCGCCGCGCAATTGATTCCGCCTGCGCAATTCAACTGCCGGCGGGGCGCGAGATCGTGGATCGCCTGCCGCAGGAGTTCATCGTGGACGATCAGGACGGCATCAACGATCCGGTCGGCATGATCGGCGCACGCCTCGCCGTCAAAGTCCACATCGTCACTAGCCCCGTGACCGCGCGGCAGAACGCGATTAACGCCGTCAACCGCGCTGGTCTCATCGTCTCTGACATGGTGCTCGACCAACTCGCGGCGGCAGAAGCTGCTTTGACTGAAGAGGACAAAGAGTTCGGCTCGGCGCTCGTGGACATCGGTGCAGAGACTACGGGTCTCGTGATCTATCAGCGCGGCGCGGTGCAGCACACGGCTGTGTTCGCGCTCGGCGGGTCGCACTTTACAAATGACATAGCGTTCGGCTTGCGCACGCCCATTCCCGAAGCGGAGAAGATCAAACGCACGTTCGGCTATTCATCGAGCACGAGTCTGAGCGAGGGCGAGCGCGGCGAACAGGTCGAAGTGCCATCGGTAGGGGGCCGTGGCCCGCGCATGTTGTCGCGGCAAATCTTGTGCGACATCCTGCAACCGCGCGCCGAAGAGGTGTTGATGCACGTTGCGGACGAGATCCGCGAGTCCGGTTGGGAGCGACAACTCTCAAGCGGCATTGTGTTGACGGGCGGCGGCGCGCTCTTAGGCGGCATCTGCGAAGTCGCAGAGCAGGTGTTCGATGCGCCGGTGCGCGTCGGCTATCCCGAACGTGATCGTTTCGGCGGTCTCGTCGAAGACGTGCAAGGGCCGGCGTGGACATCGGCCGCAGGGTTAGCGCTCGTCACCATGCGCGTGCAAAATACGGAAGCGCGGCGCGCGGCGGGGCGGCGTGAGGGCGCGGGCGCATTGGGCGCGTTTGTGTCCAAATTTCGTGATCGTTTCAGTAGTATTTTCTGACAAGATGTTGTATGCTGCCGCGCCAGTCGGCACAGGATGTAGTCCGCAAGATATGGGTGTCACCGGCGCGCACAGCCCAAAATAACCGCATAGGCGCTTCTCAGGCGCACCAGAGCGATGGAAGTGGAGAGAAAGAATGACGATGACACCTGACGGCCGTCAACCGGGCAGCGGCATTAGTATTTTCATCGACGATGACCCGCCGATCACCGGCGCGCGCATCAAGGTGATCGGGGTCGGCGGCGGCGGCGGCAATGCCGTCAACCGCATGATCGAAGCCGGCATCGAGGGCATAGAGTTCCTTGTCGCCAACACGGACTTGCAAGCGTTGAAGCGTTCGCGCGCGCCGATCAAGATTCAACTCGGCGGCAAGTTGACGAAAGGCTTGGGCGCGGGCGCGAACCCCGAAGTGGGCCGCAACGCCGCGCTTGAAGACACGGAGAAGATCATCGAAGCGCTCGAAGGCGCGGACATGGTCTTCGTCACGACGGGCTTGGGTGGCGGCACAGGCACGGGCGCAGCGCCGATCATCGCCTCGCTCGCCACGGAGTTGAACGCCTTGACGGTTGCGGTCGTCACCAAGCCGTTTCATTTCGAGGGCAAGCGGCGCATGGCGCAGTCTGAGCAGGGCTTGCGGGAGCTACGCGAGTGCGTGGACACGGTCATCACGATCCCGAACGAGCGGCTGCTGCACACGGTGGATCGCAGCGTCTCGCTGCAAGACTCGTTTAAGCTGGCCGACGATGTGCTGCGGCAAGCCGTGCAGGGCATCTCAGATCTCATCACCGTGCCCGGTCTCATCAACCTCGACTTTGCCGACGTGAAGGCGATCATGCAGGGGATGGGCATGGCGCTGATGGGCGCGGGGCGTGCGTCAGGCGAGAACCGCGCGGTCAACGCGACGCAGCAAGCGATCTCTTCGCCCTTGCTGGAAGAGGCGAGCATCACGGGCGCTAAGGGCGTGCTCATCAACATCACGGGCGGGCTTGATCTCACGCTCTACGAGGTCAACGAAGCTTCGACCATCATCCGCGAGGCGGCGGACGAGGATGCCAACATCATCTTCGGCGCGGTCATCGACGAGACGATGCGCGACGAGATGAAGATTACTGTCATCGCCACCGGCTTCGACCGCGAGGCGGTCGCCATCGGCACAACGGCCGGCGCGGACGCGATGCCGACCACGCCGCCGCGCTATGCGCCACGTGGCACAGATGACTTGCCCGCGCGCACGGCCGTCAATCAGGGCCGCACCGACGATCTGGACGTGCCCGCGTTCATCCGCAAGAAAGCAGACTAGCGAAGGCAAAGCGCAAAAGTTAATAACAGAACCGGAGGGATGAGGGCGACCTTCTCTCCGGTTTTGTCTTTTATTTTTGCCTTTACCTTTTGCCCTTTGCCTTCGCTTGTGGATGTTGAAGGACTTGTTGAGATAGGCAACAATCGGGGCGTGAAACGATTACTGTTGTCAATTATCGGTGGGTTCGTTCTCCCCTTCTTGTACGCTTGTATCTCTGGCCCTCTCTCGCTATATGTTGATGAGCAGAGCATCATACGTCACATGCTCTATGTGCCTATCGGCTGGCCCAGACTCCTATATGATCGCTTGTATCCGCTCTTTAATGGCCCGCTTCATAACAACGACACCGCGTTATTTATCTATATCTTCGGCTGTGACGTAGTTTTATACGCGCTCGTAAGCTATGTCGCACTGACGATGTTTTCCATACTGAGGCGAAAGAAAGTTGAGTACGAACCGCCCCCGCCTCCAGTAACACAGATTTAGGACACTATCTTGCGCCGCAGGCGTTTGCCTTTTGCTTTTTTGTCGTGTAGCATGTCGCGCATTCCTGACAGGAATTAATTTCAACAAACGGGTCAACAACCGTTTCTCGTCCAAGCCCGACGACCGCCGGCTGCGGCCCACAAGGGGACGCAGACTAGGA
Source organism: Pyrinomonadaceae bacterium (assembly GCA_045807745.1). Classification (GTDB taxonomy): domain Bacteria; phylum Acidobacteriota; class Blastocatellia; order Pyrinomonadales; family Pyrinomonadaceae; genus QHXQ01. The sequence continues at coordinate 81,103 of JBJMGT010000013.1, read as the reverse complement.
CGCGCGCTTCCCTGTTTGGTCTTTCGCACGTGCTTGCCCCCGTAAGCGAGCTATACGTTCACAGCGCGCTACATTTGTTTCCCGCTTGTGCAGACTCTTGAAGGTAGGAGATATCGAGAGGTGAATCGCAAACTTATCCGCACGACATTAGCTGAAGTGAAGGGGCGCGAAATTCCGCCCCACAGAGAGCGCTCACACGAAGGCGGCTCACGCTCGGGCCCGCCGAGTCGCGGCGGCCCGCCAAGTCGCGGCAGCAGCGGCGGCGGCGGTGGCGACTCGGCTGCGGCGCAAGGGCGCAAGCGCGTGCCGCCGTCCGAGACCAACGCGGAAATCTTCTATTACAAAAAGCAGATGGACGCGCACACCGTCATGGTCATGGTGCTCAATGACGGCGAAGAGGTCGAGGGCACGATTGAGTGGTACGACCGTAGCGCCTTGAAGATCAATCGCAAGGACGCGCCCAACATCCTGCTCTTGAAGCACAACATTAAGTACATGTTCAAAGCCGAAGACCGCGAGGGCGGCGGCGGCAGCGACGACGAAGCGGGCAGCTAGACGACCGGCTGCTCGCCCGCAAACCCGACAGGCGCGCGCCCCCTCGCGACCCAGCCCTAACGGTTGGGCCGTCCAGGGGGCCCCCGCCTGTTTCGCGTAACTGTGCCATGACGAATCACTGGCGCAACGAGACGGACGACGGGGCACAAGTCCCGTCCGCCCTCAGACCGCGCATCGGCATCACGATGGGCGACCCGGCCGGGATTGGCCCCGAAGTCGTCTTAAAGGCCGTCGCTGAAGCACAGGTGCGGCGGGCGTGCTGGCCCGTCATCGTCGGCGATGCGCAACTCCTCGCACACACGGCGCGCACGCTCGACCTGCAATGCGGTTACGACATCGTGCAGCGCGACGAAGCCTTACCCGCAAACACGACGGGCGACCCCGTCATCTATCATCTAAATAACATTAGCGGCCATGTCGAGCCGGGCGTAGAGTCGGGCGACGCGGGCCGCGCGGCGGCCCAGTACATCGAGGCGGCGGTCGAGTTGTGCGCCGCCGGGCAGGTGGACGCGATCTCGACCGCGCCGATCAACAAGCGCGCGCTCTTCCTTGGCGGCTATAGCTTTCCGGGGCACACAGAATTTCTGGCCCACCTCACGGGCACGGAAGAGTGCGCGATGGCCTTTGTCGCCGCCAACCTGCGCATCGTATTGATCTCGACGCACGTCCCGCTCGCACAGGCCATTCAACTGGTTGAGCGCCAACGCATCGAGCGCGTGGTGCGTTTGACGGAGCGCGAGTTGAAGCGTTGGGGTATCAAGCAACCGCGCATCGCGGTCGCCGCGCTCAACCCGCACGGCGCGGAGGGCGGACTGTTCGGCGTCGAAGAGGCGGCCGAGATCGCGCCGGCCGTCAACGCCTGTCGCGCTGAAGGTGCGGATGTGTCGGGGCCTTTCTCCGCCGACACGATCTTCTTGCGCGCCTCGCGCGGCGAGTTCGACGCGGTCGTCGCCTGTTATCATGATCAAGCGATGATCCCCGTGAAGTGTCTCTCGTTCGGCGAAGCCGTCAACGTCACGCTCGGGCTGCCCTTTATCCGCACGTCGGTCGATCACGGCACGGCGTTCGACATTGCGGGCAAGGGCGTGGCGGAACACTCCAGCATGGTCGCTGCTATCATGCTTGCCGCCGAGCTTGCGCGCATCGAGCCGAGCGGACAGGAAGCACTGCTAGAGTCATGATTGACTATGCCCACACGTCACGCGCGCACACGCGCCTCATGTGCGGCGGCGTCGCCCTCGTCTGCGTGCTCTGCTCCGTCGTCGCTTTCGCCGATAATAAAAATAAAATTATCAGCAAAGACACGGCGCGCAAGGCGATCATGCGTGTCGCCGGGCTTGAGTTAAAGAAGAGCGCGGTGCAGGTGCAGGCAGTGGCGGGCACAAGTGAGTCGCCCGAAGTGTCGGGCACTTTGAAGACCGTCTTTCGGTTTAAGCAGACGGACACGGGGCGCTGGCAGGTGGTCGAAGTGCGCGTCGGCGACCGGCAATGGGAAGAGATCGAGCTGCTCGCGCGCGCGTGGCACGTCGAACGCGCGACGCCCTTTGTCACGCAACTTGAAGCGTTGACCGCGCAACTCGTCGAGCGCGCGCGCGCAAAAGCGGAGGCGCAGAAGCGACACAAAGAAGCGGAAGCACAGGCGGGCACGCAGGATCAAACAGCGAAGAAGAAGAAAGAGAAGTCGACCGCGGCCGCTGCTCCGTCTGATGAATACTTACAGGCTGGGCCGTTGCGCGCCAAAACCTTCTCCGCGTTGCTCTCGTCCGCGACCGTCGAGACGGAGATCGACGCTACGTTTCGTTTAAGCAGAGACGCGCGCGGGCAATGGCAGGTGGTAGCAGCGCGCATCGGCGACGGCCAGTGGCAAGAGATCGCTGCGCTCGTCAATGCGCTCAATGCCGAGAAGGTCGCGCGCGCGCGCGCAGACCTCGCCACGCTCGCCGCCGCCCTCGAAGCCTTTCGCCGCGAGCGCGGCTTCTATCTTGTCGCCGACACCTCGGCCGTGCTCGTCGATCAACTCAACCCGCGTTACACCGCCGCCATCATCCGCATAGACCCTTGGCATCGCCCTTACGAATACACGGGCACAGCCGCCAACTTCACCCTGCGTTCCCTCGGCCCCGACGGCAAGCCCAACACAGCGGACGACGTGACCAGCGTTAGCGGCGCAAGATAGACGTGCGTGCCGAGCGAGCAGCATGCAGCATTAAGGGCATAAGCCAACGATGAAAAAGATGCTGTCGAGGCGGCGGGTCTCAATGAGTTGAGAGCTTGCTACTTTCGATTGTCGTAAGTCCAGCCAAGTTCCATATCCGGAAAATCGTGCAGCAAAAGACCGGCGACGTGTCTTCGCGCACTGTGCATAGAGCCATCGGGTCGTGCGACACAGGCCGTTGAAAATGAGTACCGAGCCGATGAATTAGCATCTGAAATCCACATTTGATTGTCGGCCGCGCGCGTGCGAATTTGGGCTAAGGCTAGGGCCTGAAGCAGCGGTTTAGGTTTGCTGGAAACATTATGACAGGAATGAAAAATTAATTGGACGCCTCTCTTTCGGTAGGATTCAAACAAGGCGGGAAAGCAAGCTTCATAGCAGATCAGACACCCGCACTTCATGCCGTTGATCGTGATGACCAGCAAGCCCTTGCCGGGTGTGTACCAGTCAGGTTCTTTGGGCGCAAGCTGCTGCTTGTCATACGTGCCGACGATGCGTCCCGCGTTGGAAATAACGTGAATACAGTTCGCGGGTTTGTCCCTGTCCACAACTCTCCGGCACGACCCCAACACAATCCACAAGCTGAGCTGGCCGGCCAGCTTTACGATCTCTTTCGTCTGCTCCTCAAGCTGCTGCCAATTGTCGGCGCTCGAAGGTGTGAAATCCGAGCGCCCATAGCCAGATAGCGCAGTTTCCGGAAAATGCACTACGTGAGCCGACACTTCGGCGGCTTCCTTCATGAACCGACGGATAAACTTTGCATTGCTTGCAATGTCACCAGAGACAGGAAATTGGCAGCTCGCGATGCGGAGTTTCTGAGCCATGTCAATCGATACTGAAGTCTAACGGTTGAGTTGACGCGGCGGCGCGCATCAAAGCACCCTGCGCCGCACCGAGCAAGTTGAGAAACACGCTCCCGCCGCTCGCGGCCAACGATTTGTTCGGCGACGGACAAACATAGGAATCACTTTGAAGGCGTCATGTACCACACGTCATTGCTATAAATGAATCTGATCTTTCCGTTCTCGGTAACTGAGTATTTGCCACCCGTCATAAATAGTTTGCCATCGTAGACGCAAGTCGCAACTCCGCCTCTCGGTGTCCACGGCGCGGTTTGCTCCGTCCAGTTCACCCCGTCGCTTGAAACCAGCACGGCGTTCTGAAAACCGTCATTGCGGTTCACTCCAACGAGCCATATCTTGCTGTCAAAAGCGATGGGGGAACCCCCGAAGATCGCCTTGGCGCTCATCTTGTCAGTGGCTTGTTTCCAATTCATCCCGTCTTCTGTGTGCCACACGTCACTGAACACCTGCCCGTTAATGATGCCGCCACCAATTAGCCAGATTTTGTTCTCAAACACGATAGCCGAAGGATTAGCTCGTGCACTCCACGGAGACTTCTCAGCGATACGCCGCCACTTCACTCCGTCACTCGAGTTCCAAACGTCGTTGTAATAGCTCTTCCCGTCAAAACCGCCCAGCAGCCATATTTTCTTGTCGAAGACTACGGCACCGTAGAAGACTCTGGCCGGCAATTCTGAGTGCGCTGCGATCACTTCCCACTGTTTCAGATCGCTGCTTGTCTTAGCGATGCGCGCGCCGACGGTAAGGTTGAGGTAATCGCCTGCGCTTGTCCCTAGGGCGTAAATCGCATCATTCAATTGAACATATTGTTGAAAACCAGTCCTCAGTCCTAATGGCGGCAGTTCCGCTTTCGTCCAACTCTTCCCATCTTCTGAATACCAGTTGCCCTGACTGTGAAAAGCCCACAGCTTGTTTCGGAGGTTGAAGAGAGGAAAGTTATAACTGCCAGGGAAAGGCGCGTGCTCAGTTACTTTAGTCCAGCCGTAAATCGTGGCGGCGATCGGCTGGTGATTTGCAAAATGGCTATCTGCGCTTGGAGCGCAAGCGCCAGTCATGAAGGACATAAAGAGGAAAAGAGTGACGGGGATCGAATGATTCTGGAAATTGAGCATTGGTATTCTCCTCTGACCGCCAATCAGCGAAACAAGCTTGGCTGATTCACCCGTTAGACGACAAATTGCTCTCTTTCTTCCATTTCATAAAGTGAGGCACCGAACGCTCGAACCTAACCGGGGGCGTATACAAGACCGATACGGACAAGTTGACGATGAAAGGCAAGCTAACACGCGGTCGGTCAAATAACTTGTTCGGCGGCACGATAATATCCTCGCGCCGCAAAATGTTTGCTTCAACGGGCTGCATCTTTTTGCAAAGCAAGCCACGTCCAAATCGCCGCCAACAAATCAATCAGCCCAAACAACAGCAACGCTTTCGGAGCCGAGACCAACAGCACAAAAGCAGCAAAGTAAAAAATAACCGCGATGCGCGTCCACACCGTCCAACGGATAAAAATCGTCAATTCATTGCGCGCCGCCTGCACGTAATAGAAGCTCAGACACAGCACAAACATGCCATTAATTCTGATCCAGACTTCGTGTGTCGGCGGCACTCTGAAAACCTGCAAAAGCAGATTTGGGGCAAGCAACAAAATCAAGCCTAAGCCGCAGAGGTAAATTCCGAACACAACCAAAGATTTAGCTGCATGACTCATATCATCAAAATTCAGCTATTACTAAATAACGAACTCGTCGCCGCCTAACGCCGCGCAGCACGCGCCCGCCCACAAGCTAGAGGATGAAGGCCACGCTGTTGCGGGTCGCGTGCATGCGCTTGTTAGACCGCCCATGAGTACGCCCTGAGACTGAGGCATGTCAGGGCGTAGCTTTCAGGCGGCTCTAACTACCGGTTAAGTTCCTACCGGGCGAGTTGGTATCTCAATCTCCCTCGTCTGAGTGTCGAGCTGAACGCCGGTCTTGCTCATCATCGTCAGTATGATCATGAACTCGTCCGCGTTATCAATGGGTACGGGTGTCAGAGGCCCGTTACCAATTTGAACGAACACTCTTCCTTGATTAGTTGTTGGATTCCATCCTGCTGCGTAACTGGTGATCGGAACTAAAGGCATAACTCTTTCTCCTTTTCAGTTTGAGTACCGTTGGTTAAGCACCCCTCTGCGGTCTAACGCCAGCGATCACCCGCGCGCCGCCAAGAATCAAGTTTAAGGGGCTTGCTGATTGCGCGTCGGGTGTATCGCCTTGTTAGGCCCGACCGACGAGTTGTCGCGCGAATGCTCTCACGCTTTCGGTCACCTCAAGTGGTGACGCGTTGTAGCGGTAGTATTCCAGTCCATGTAAATCGCTCGGAATTTCAATGTTACCTTTGCAAAGTACCATGACCTTGTTCCGTCCTAAACGCCCCCAAATCCACCCGACCTCAAGCCATACATTTTGACGCGCGCGCATGTTCTGCCGAGCGTCATCGGCTGGGCCACCAGTATCATCCGGCGTCGCAAGCGCGATTGCACCGTCAGCCTGTGCAGCGAGGAATTCAAACTTCTCAGGCAATGACTGACCGGAGCCAAATTCTTGCTGCATAATTAACAGGTCGGTTAATCCCACGGAGGATCGAAGCCATTCTGTCAAGATATAACGATCAGTACTATGTCCATGGATCAGCAACAGTCGTGGTTGACGATCAACACCAAGCAAGCGAATTACTGTCTCCAAAACGTGACTGGTCCAAGGGCCGTTCAATATGTTCAACTCATTCGAGAAAGGGACATTCAGCGAGTGAAGCGCCTGTAAGAGTTTTGCTGCCGCTCCTCCGAATGAGCCGATAGGAACAAGCGGTTTCTTAGCAACGATAGCGGCCAAGCCTGCTTGGTATGTTCCACCCATTCCCCCAACTATCAGTACCGCATCCGCATCGCGAATCTGTATTAGATGGGCGTCCCCCCAGTGGTGTTGTGTCGAAGGCGGGAATGAGAAAAGCCTTGGATACTGGGCCGCAAGGCTCTGATATGATTGGGAATCGTCATCGGGACGAACAATTTCGACAAGGGGCCGCTGAACCGAGCCGCCGACCACAGTAATGATCCCCTTAACCACATGACTATCCGCGGTACTTTCAGATTGGCCACCGACGATAACGAATTGTTGGCGTCTAGCTAGTTCTCGCCCTAATTCGTCGCAGGCAGCATCGAACTCTGATTTAGTTCCTCGCATCCGCCAACGGTCGTTATCGGCACGCCAACTTCCGAGTACTGCAATTCGCATTTACTCCTCCAACATAGGGCCTAACTTCTGATTAAATAGATTGGTGCTCGATAATACGCCGAAAATGCGTATTATCAAGCAATGATCTATTTAATCTGCGGATTTGCGGTATTAAATAGCCGAGGACTATTTAATACCGCTTTCGACGCCTGATTCTGCCCGCGCATAGTTCCTCTTGACGCTCGCGCGGCGCGGGTGTTAGGTTCAAAGTGTGGTCTTTGAAGGGAAGACCGCGACTTGGTTAGCTCACGCCCCGCGCCCTCCGCCGGACTTGCCGCGCGCAAGATTTGATGTCGGCGGGCGCTCGCCTTTCAGGCCAAGGAGTCGGTTGTTGCTTACGGGACGCAAACTGCTGCTCGCGGACGATTCGCTCACGATTCAGAAAGTCGTCAGCCTGACCTTCGGCGATGAAGGCATGGAGGTCACAACGGTCGGCAGCGGCGCGGCAGCCCTAGAGCACTTGGGCCGCAACCCGCCGGACATCGTCCTCGCGGACGTGTTCATGCCGGGGCCGGATGGCTATCAGGTCTGCGCCCACGTCAAGCAAGACGAGCGTCTGCGGCACATCCCCGTTGTGCTGCTCGTGGGCACGTTTGAACCATTCAACGAAGCGGAGGCGCGCCGGGTCGGCGCGGACGATGTTTTGACAAAACCATTCCAATCCATACGCGACCTCGTCAGCAAGGTGGGCAACCTGCTCGGCGGGCACGCGGACGAGCAGAAGACCGACGAGGCGCAAGTGCCGGCGACGACAGACGCCAACCCCACGCAGGCGAGTGCGCCGGCAGAGAGCACAGACGCGTCGCCCGCGTTCCCCTGGATGCGCCCGCAGGCAGAGAGCGCGGCGGCCGAGCCGCCCGCATGGTCGCCCGCGCCCGCCACAAGCGCCGGCTCATACAACGATTTCGACATGGACGATCAGACAATTCAAACAACCTCCGCCGAAGCGTTCGGCGGTCAAGCACAGCCCGGCACAGCCGCCCAACCGTTCCTCATGCGCGAGATCGAAGCCGAGCGCGAGCCGCTGCCCGATGCGCCCGCGCCCGAAGAGTCTTTCGATGTCTTCGACGAACCGGAGCAGCCCGTCGCCGCCGTGCAGATGCAGCCTGAAAGCGCGCCGGAGTTCAGTTACGCGGGCACGACGGGCGTGCCATCCGAGTTCGCCGCGCGTGCAGCCCAGTCGGCCGCAGCCGACGACGCCTTGCTCGATCTCGGCGAGACCGCAACTCAATCTACCGCCGCCGTCGAGACAGACGAGTTCATACTTGATCTCGACGACGAAACATTCAGCGGCGCACAGCCCGCGCCGGAGTCGCCGCGCATGGTGTATGCCGAAGGCTTGGCCTCCACGCCCGCCGAGGCGGCCGCGCCGGTGCTGACCGAAGAAGCGCCGCACACAGACACACGCGCACTCGAAGCCGATGCACAGGCTTATGCTGCGCCCGCCGAAGCGCCGTCCGCGCCCGCTTGGGAGCCGAGCTTTATCGCCGATGAACCGGCGGCCGAAGCGATCCCGTCATTCACAGTTGAAGAGACCGCACCGGCAGCAAGCGAGGCCCAGACGCAAGCCCCAGCCGCGTGGCAAGGGACTTGGACACCTACGGCCGTCGAAGCCGCCGCACCTATGGCTGTCGAAACAGCTAGCGCGCCGACCGCAGCCGACATGGAACAAGCAGCGCCCGCAGTCGGTAGCACACAAGCTAGCGCGCAACCTTTGGCGCAGGAGATGATCGACGCCATCGCACGGCGCGTCGTCGAGTTGATGTCCGATAGCATCGTGCGCGAGATCGCCTGGGAGGTCGTGCCCGACTTGGCCGAACGCCTCATCCAGCGCCGCCTCGATGAAGAGCGGCCGCGCACGCAGTAAGTCGTACAAACAGACAAGAGCGCAACCCGGATCGAGTTGAGGCGGACGCAAGCACGCCTCGCTCGATCCGATTTTTTTAGCTGTTAGCGATTAGCTGTCAGCTTGCGGCAGGCAGCCGCAAGGTGAAACGGCGCGACGATTGCTTTACAATAGCTGGTGACTGCACAAAACAATAAAGTTGATTGCTGACGGCTGATCGCCGATTGCTTGCTCATGGAGATTCCGAAAACATACGACCCGAAAGAGGCGGAGGCGCGGCACTACGCGCGCTGGGAGGCGCAAGGGTTTTTCGCGCCTGAGATCAATCGTGATCAGAACGCGCCCGTCTACACCATCGTCATCCCGCCGCCGAACGTGACTGGCTCACTGCACATGGGGCACGCGCTGCAACACACGTTCATGGACGTGCTGACGCGCTACCACCGCATGCGCGGCTATCGCACGCTCTGGCTGCCCGGTCAGGATCACGCCGGCATCTCGACGCAGATACAAGTCGAGAAGCAGTTGAAGAAAGAAGGACTGACGCGCCACGACTTGGGCCGCGACGAGTTCATCGCGCGCGTCTGGCAGTGGAAGGAAGAGTACGGCGGGCAGATCATCAAGCAGATGCGGCGCGAGGGCGCGAGCGTGGATTGGTCGCGCGAGCGCTTCACGATGGACGAGCACCTGTCGCGGGCCGTGCGCGAGTTCTTTGTGACCTGTTACGAGGAAGGGTTGATCTATCACGGCGAAGGGTTGATCAGTTGGTGTCCGAAGGATCAGACTGCGTTGTCGGATTTAGAAGTTGAAAAAGAAGCGCAAGCGGGCCAACTCTATTATTTGCAGTATCCAGTCAAGGGCAGCGACCGGCGCGTGACGGTGGCGACGACGCGGCCGGAGACGATGTTGGGCGATACGGCCGTGGCGGTGCATCCGGACGATGAACGCTACCGCGAATTGTTGGGCGCAACAATTGAGTTGCCACTGACGGGGCGCGAGATTCCCGTCATCGCGGACGAGTTTGTCGATCCGGCGTTCGGCACGGGCGCGGTCAAGGTCACGCCTGCGCACGATCAGAACGACTACGCGATGGGGTTGCGGCACAACCTGCCGATGCTCAAAGTTATCGACCAGCACGCACGCATGACGGCGGAAGCGGGCGCGGAGTTCGCTGGGCTTGATCGTTACGAGGCGCGCGAAAAAGTTGTCGCGCAGTTTGAAGCGTTGGGGCTACTTGAGAAAGTGGTCGATTACGAGTTCTCGATCACGAAGTGCGCGCGTTGTCGCACGGTGATCGAGCCGCTCCTTTCGACGCAGTGGTTCTTAAAGCAAGCGGAGTTGGGGCGCGCGCCGCTCGAACTGATCACGGCAAAACACGAGCCGCGCTTTGTGCCCGAAGTGCCTTACGAGAAGGTCTACACGAACTGGTTGGAGAATCTGCACGACTGGACGCTCTCGCGCCAACTCTGGTGGGGGCATCGCATCCCCGCTTGGTACGACGAGGAGGGCCGCGTCTACGTCGCACGCACGGAGGCAGAAGCGCGAGCCGCAGCCGGCACGGACAAGCTGACGCAAGACCCGGACGTGCTCGACACGTGGTTCTCGTCGGCGCTCTGGCCCATCTCGACGTTGGGCTGGCCCGACGAGACCGCAGACTTGCAGACGTTCTATCCGACCTCTGTGCTCATCACGGCGCGCGACATCATCTTCCTCTGGGTCTCGCGCATGATGATGACGGGGCTGAAGTTCACGGGGCAGAAAGCATTCGACGACGTGTTCATCACAGGCACGATCTTCGACAAGCACGGGCAGCGCATGTCGAAGTCGAAAGGCAACGGCATCGATCCGATGGACGTGTTCGAGAAGTACGGCGTGGACGCCACGCGCCTCGTGCTTGCGCAGGTTGAATCTACGGACACGCGTTGGAACGATAACCTCGTCGAATCCTATCGCAACTTCGCCAACAAAATCTGGAACGCCGCGCGCTTCTGTTTAATGAATGCTGAAGGTGCGACGGTAGGGCGTGGGTTTGAGGGCGAGTCAGCGAGTTGGGCCTTACATGATCGCTGGATCGTGTCGCGGCTCAATCGCGCGGCGCAGGCGGTCGGCGCGGCGCTTGAGCACTATCGGTTTCACGAAGCGGTGCAGACGCTCTATCACTTTTTCTGGGACGACTTCTGCGATTGGTACATCGAGTTGTCGAAGTCGGATGTGACGGCGACCGATGACAGCCCTACGCGTGCTGCGGCGCGCAGTCGTGTGCTGACCGTGCTCGAACAGGCGCTCAGGCTCTTGCATCCGTTCATGCCGTTCATCACGGAAGAACTCTGGCAACGTCTGCCCGGCATCAGCACGGCGCAGTTGCATCCCGCTTACACGCACGCCGAGCCGACCGTCATGCTCGCGGCCTACCCGCAAGGCGCGCCGGCTTTGATCGACGAGCAAGCGGAAGGCGAAGTGCAGGCGCTCATCGAACTCATCTCGCGTGTGCGCAACATACGCTCGGAGATGAACATCAAGCCGAGCGAGACCGTGCCCGTGCTCGTCAGCGCGCCGGATGACTCGCTGCGCGCGGTCTTCACTGCGGGCGCACAGCAGATCGCGCGGCTCGTGCGCGCTTCCGAAGTGTCCGTGCAGCCTAGTCTCAACGGGCCGCGTGCGTCCGCCCGTGCGGTGCTCGCGGGCGGCGCGGAGGTGGCCGTGCCGCTTGAAGGCTTGATTGATTTTGAGCAGGAGCGCGCGCGGCTGCACAAAGAACTGGAGAAGTTGCAGCAGGAGGCGACGAAATTAGAAGGGCAACTCGGTAACAAAAATTTCGTCGAGCGCGCGCCCGCGGAGAAGGTCGCAGAGTTGCGGCAACGCCTCGCCGACATCGCGCAACGAACGAGTGCGTTGACACAGACGATGGAGGCGCTCGCGTCATGAACTGGCTGGACGAAGGCGCGCTCTTTAATCAGATCGGCGCTTTTCTGGGCGAAGATTTGGGGCGCGGCGACATTACGACGCAGGCGACTGTCGCACGCAACACACGCGCGCGCGGGCGCTTCCTCGCCAAAGAGGTGATGACCGTCGCCGGGCTTGAAGCCGCCGAAGCCGTCTTCTCGACGCTCGACTCGCAGCAGCAGTTGGAGGCATTCGTCTCCGACGGCGACGAGGTCGAAGCGGGCAAGGTCATCGCGCGCACCAGCGGCTTCGCCGACGTGCTCTTGGGTGGCGAGCGCGTCGCTTTGAACTTATTGCAAAGGCTCTCAGGGATTGCGACGTTGACGCGCCGGTTCGTGCAGGCGATTGACGGCACGAACGCGGCGATTGTGGATACGCGCAAGACGACGCCGGGTCTGCGCATGTTGGAGAAGTACGCGGTGCAGGCGGGCGGCGGGCGCAATCATCGCTTTGGCTTAGACGACGGCGTGCTGATTAAAGACAATCACATCGCGCTCGCGGGTGGTGTGGGCGCGGCGGTCGAGCGCGCGAAGCGTGCGGTCGGGCATCTGCACAAGATCGAGGTCGAAGTCTCAACGGAGCGCGATCTGCGCGAAGCCGTCTCGGCCGGCGCGGACATACTGCTCTTAGACAATCTCGCGCCCGCAGAGACGCGCCGCATGGTCGAATTGGCGCGCTCTCTGTCGCCGCACGTGCTGCTCGAATCATCCGGCGGCATCGCGCTTGAGAACGTACGCGCCTACGCGGAGACCGGCGTCGATCTCATCAGTATCGGCGCGCTTACGCATTCGGCGCGCGCCATGGACATAAGTTTCAAACTCCAACCCGGCTCATGATGGAACTGTCGGAGTGGGTCGGGCGTGGAATGAAAAGCTGATAGCTATGAGCTGTTAGCTGTCAGCTTAAAGACAAAGGGTGAGCAGCTTTTTCGGAGGTATTAGTGATGCGCGCTCGGTTGAGCTATAAGTTGGTGATATTGACGGCGCTGTTGTTAGCGTTGGTCGGTCTGTCTGTCTCAATTGCGGCGCAGCGGCGGCGAATATCGCGGCGCGTGACGCATCCGGTGCGCACGCGGCCCACGACACAGCCGCAGCCGACGCCCGTGCCGGCCGGCACAGACCCCACGCTCGTCTCGACCGCCGAAGAGCAGGGCGCGGAGCAGGCGCAAGCGCAGGCGCAGGCGGCGAAGCGTGCGGCCAAACAAGCGGCGACGACGGATCAGGAGAGCGCGCGCAAGCTCGAAAACCTCAGTCAGGAATTCACTCGGCTCAATCAGAAGTTCGACGCACTGGAGAAACAGCGGCAGGGCGATCTGTTGCAGGAGCGTCTGACGCGCGCCGAGCAGCGCAGCGAAGGTTTGCGCGCGCAGTTGAGTCAGACTTTGGAGAAACAGGCCGACATGCAGGCGCGGCTCGAACAACTCGACTATGACCTGCGCCCCGAAAGCATCCAGTTGCGCGCGGCGACCATCCCGACGCTCAATGCCGATGCGGTGCGCACGCAAATCAGGCAGCAGCTTGAGAATGAAAAGAAGCGCGTGCAGGCGCAACTCGACGTGCTCGATTCAAGCCGCCGCCATCTCGAAGAATCCATCACCGGCGCGGACACAGAGGTCGAACGTCTCCGCGCGCGTCTGAACGAACTACTCGACAAGGATTTGAATCCGACCAACAGCGGCAGTAGCACCGCGCCGCCACCCGCGCCTTCGCCGACACCGCCGTCGCCCGCACAGTAAAGCAACGCGCAGTCTGAGTCTGATTTAAATCATGGGCACGATCTCGCAGGTCGAACTCTATCGCCTGATCGCGGCGGCACAGGCGCGCGGCGAGCGCGTCGTCGTCGCCACCGTTGCGCACACGCGCGGCTCGACGCCGCAGCGGCGCGGCGCGAAGATGCTCTTCTTCCAAAACGGCGACACGGCGGGCACGGTCGGCGGCGGCTGCATAGAGGCCGAGGTCTGGGCCGAGGCGCGCGCGGCCTTGCGCACCGGCGCATCGGCGCTGCACAAGTTCAGCCTCACCGCCGACGAAGCGAGCGAAGAGGGCATGGTCTGCGGCGGCACGATGGAAATTTTCATCGACGTGTGGGATGCGCAAGAGGAGCGGCATTAAAGCGCTGCAAGGGTGCGGCGGCTGAGACGTTCATCAGGCATGATGAACAAGATTCTCGCAACGCTCGCGCGGAAGACAGGTCTAGGGTTTGTCTATGGTTTAGCCTGCGGCCTCACGGCCTGTCACACAATCTACGGGAACGCGGTGGAGCAGGCGCAGCACATGAATGCCGCCACATCCGGGTCTTACCTTTGCGCGGCCGGTAGTGCGGCGAGTGGCATCGCAATCCTGAGCGGCCCGGCCGGAGCAGTAATCGGCTTCTTCATAGGTTGCTTGTCGCTGCTGTGCAAATCTCAGCCGCGTCGCTGGCCTTGAAATCAGTGCGGCTTCGGGCTGACAAAAAGGCGATTGCGCGTATAATCCTACCACGCGCAGGAGGCTAAATTATGCCCGCATCGTTCATCGAAGAGTACAAGGCGAAACACACGCACCCGTTGAATCGGCTGACGCACAGCTTCGGCATTCCGATGATCGTCGTCAGCCTGCCGCTCTTTCTGTTCAACTGGCGCTGGGCGCTGGCGCTGTTTGTTGTCGGTTGGATACTGCAATTCGTCGGGCACGCTATCGAGGGCAATCAGCCGGCCTTCTTCCGCAACCCGCTCTACCTCATCGTCGGCCCCCTGTGGCTCGCGCGTCGCGCTCTCGCCGCAGTGGGCTTGGGCAAAGCGCCGCCCGCCGACACCCACCGCATGCGCTGATGCAAGACGCGGGTGATCAGACACAAGCCGCACAACAGCTCAGCGCGGCGGTCGCACGCGTGCTTTCAGCCGGCACGGTCGCCGCGCTCGCCACTATCGTCGAAGCCGAACGCGGCGTCGGTAACAAAATCCTGTTCGAGCAAGAGCCTGCGCGCCGCACGGGCACGACGGGGGACGCGGCCCTAGACGAAGCGCTAACTGCGCACGCACACACGTTCCTCGCCGCCCGCGCCGAAGCACAGACGTACAGCGTAGTAGAGTTTGCGCCGCAGCTTGCGGCGTGGCGCACGGCGCGTGTTCTGTTTGAACGAACCGAGCCGGAGCCGCACGTCGTCGTCTGCGGCGCGGGGCACGTCGGCGCGTCGCTCGCGCAGTTGGCACACGCCATCGGTTATCGCGCCACGCTCATTGACGACCGCGCCGATTTCGTCACGCGCGCGCGTTTCCCCGCAACTGAGATCGAGTTGGTCGCGGCGCATGACGGTTGGGCGCGGGCGGTGCAAGAGGTCGTGGGCACGGGGCGGGGCGTCTACGTCGCGGTCGTGACGCGCGGGCACAACGAGGACGAGGAATGCATGCGCGCGGTGCTCACCGCCCGCCCCGATTACGTCGGCCTAATCGGGAGCAAGCGCCGCACGAACATCGTGCTCGCGCGTCTGCGTGAGACCGGCGCGGACGAGGAGGCTTTAAGCGCAGTGCGCGCGCCCATCGGCCTGGACATCGGCGCGGTCGCGCCCGAAGAGGTCGCGCTCGCCATCCTCGCCGAGATCGTCGCGGCGCGGCGCGGCGGCACGGGCACGCCACTCTCCGCGTGGCGGCGGAAGCTAAAACGCAGTGACGAGTGACAAGTGACAAGTGACGAGTAAGAAAAAGTTTTTAACTCGTCGCTTGTCACTCGTCACTGCTTTAAATACTTCTCCGGCAGCGGCGTCTGCGCGTCCTCGGCTTGCCAGTAGACGGTCACGATCCACCAGCGTTTGCCGTCGTTCAGCAATTGAATGCTGTTGATGCCGCGTAGAAAAGGCTTCGCGTCTTTCGCGTCGTGGCGCGCCTCGTAAGTGCTGAAGACGTGCGCGATCTGGCCGAACTGTTCGACGCGATTGACGATGCCGCGCTCGTAGAAGCCTTGCGTCGCGAAAGCCTTCGAGGCGCGCTCGATGTAACCGTCAACCTCCAGCACGCGCGCGGTCGTCGCGCCGTCGGGTTGATGCGCGGTCGGGATGAGCCGCGCGCCCGGCACAAAGAGCGAGCGCATGCGCGCCCAGTTGCGCGGCTGCCCGGCGGGGCCGGAGATCACGTCGTAGAGCGCGCCCAAGATCGCATCAAGCGAGGCCACGTCCTTCGGGTCAGCGGCGGACACCGCATTTGTCGTCTGGGTCATAGGCGTGGGCGTCGGCGTTTGCGCGGCCGTGTGGTCGCAGACGAAGATCAGAAGGGCGCTCAATAAAATGAGCTTTGTGTTCATGCAGCTTTTTATCATCAATCGCTCCTGAATCCTTGCGTCTTGCTTTGCGTCTTTGCGCCTTTGCGTGAGTAAATGCAAACCGAAGCTAGGCCTCACGCTGGAGGCGCAAAGACGCAAAGCAGGAAGCTTCGAGTTAGCGGCTGATTAAAGCACGGGTGCGTCGTGCGTCGCAAAACTTTATCATCCATTCGTGACGTTTGGCGTGTATCATCGCTCACCGCGCTAGAGTTTAACTTATGGCCGCACACGTTGAGCCGACCGAGCAGCAGCCGTTGCCGACACCCGCGCGCGCGCGCCGCCGCGGCGAGATGTTCCGCGCGCTCGCGCATCGTAACTTTCGCCTGTTCTGGACGGGCGCGTTCTTGTCGAACGTCGGCACGTGGATGCAGTCGGTCGCGCAGGCTTGGCTCATCTATCAACTGACCAACTCGCCCTTCTGGTTGGGCTTCGATGCCTTCTTAGCCACCGCGCCGGGGCTTGTGCTCACGCTGCTGGGCGGCGTCTTCGCAGACATAGTGGATCGCAAGCGTTTGCTCATCTACACGCAGGTGGGCGCAGGCTTGACGGCGCTCGTGTTGGCGACCTTAGCGGCGACGCATGTCTTGCAATGGTGGATGATCCTGTGTGCTTCGTTCATCACGGGCTGCTGCATGTCGCTCGCCGCGCCGTCGTATCAGGCGATCACGATTGACCTCGTGGGGCGCGAGGATTTGCCGAACGCCATCGCGCTCAACTCGACGCAGTTTCAACTCTCGCGCGTGATCGGGCCTGTGCTTGCCGGGCCGGCGCTCAAGTACTTCGGCCCGGCCGGCTGCTTCTACGCCAACGGCTTCTCGTTTGCGGCCGTCGTGTTGGCGCTCGCGCTGGTGCAGATGCCTGTGAGTCAGGTGGCGCGTAAGGCGGAGAGCTTCTGGCAAGACTTAGTGGCCGGTGTGCGCTACGTGCGCCAGCGCCCGCGCGTCTCCCTGTTGCTCATAATCTCTGCGTGCGTGAGCCTGTTCGGCGCGCCCTACTTTTCACTGCTGCCGGTGTTCGCGCGCGACGTGTTGAAGTTGGGCGAGGTCGGCTTGTCTATCCTCGGTGGGATGGCGGGCGCGGGTGCGTTTGCCGGCGCGCTGATGATCACCTTTCTCGGCAACTTCAAACGCAAGGGCTGGTTCGTACTCGGCGGCGCGTGGCTGTTCTCGCTCTGTCTGATCGGCTTCGCGCTGTCTGAGATCGTCCCTGTCTCGCTCGCTTTTATATTCGGGATGGGCTTTGCGGTCGTCTGCTCAATCGCAGTCACGAACATGCTCTTGCAGCAGCTTGTGACGGACGAGATGCGCGGGCGCGTGATGAGCATGTTCATCTTCTCGTTCATTGGCGCGATGCCCATCGGTAACTTTCTGGCCGGCGTGGGCGCGCAACGCCTCGGCTTTGGTCGCCTGATCGGCGCGCAGACTACACTCGCCATCGGCGGCATCAGTATCGCCATCATCGTCACCATCATCGGTCTCCGCAGTCCGCGCCTGCGCGCACTGCACTGAGTTGAGCTGCGAAGACCGATGCTGGTGTGAACCTGTCTCACGCCTTATCAAGCGCGATCCACTTATTGCCCTTCAGGACTTCAAAGGTGATGATCGGGTGAAGCTCCCAGAGCGTAGCGCGCGTTTTGCCAACCTGATCTTGATGCTTCTGATCCAACATCAACCAGCCGCCGAAGCGCACCTTCGTCACGCCGTCGATCAAGTGGTTGATATGATCAAACCCCCAGCCGATGTGTTGCGCGCGCACGCGCGGGGAGACTTCACACACCACAGCTTTGGCGCGGTCGGCGGGCGGATTGGTCGGCGGGAAATCTGTCAGCCACAGGTGATAGTCCATGTCGTTGACCGAGCCGCAGTTGCACGACTCCGGCCCTTCTACCTTGGCGGCCGTCAGCCAGCCTTCGACCAGAAACGCCTGGCCCTCGAACTTGGCGACCGCTTGTGCGCCCGCAGCCGGCCATTGCGCCCGATTCTTATTGACGACTGACGCGGGCACTTGCGTGCTCACGATGTCAGCGAGCGCAACGGCCACGAATTTTTTTGGCTTATCGATCCGACTCTTGTGCTTGTTTAAGGCCGGGTCGCCGCCCTGTCCGGGCAAGGGGCAGCCATGAAAAGTATTTGGCGGCGGGGCCGGCTTCGGCCCATCAGTCGGCAGCGCGTGCGCGGCCGCGGCGACGGGTACTGACGGCGCGGCCATTACGGCCTCGGCTGGCATGACCCGGCGCGGCGGGTAGACGACGCCCGCATCTTCGTCCTCGTGCTCTACCTCTTCGATGGTGCTCGCGGCGGTTTTCTTTTTCGCGGCTTTACCTTTCGCCGCTACCTTGAGCGGCGCGGCTAAGGCGGCAAACGCGGCGCTCGGTTGCGCCGTCATATAAGCGACGGCGTTGTTCAAGGCCGACCGGGCCGTAGCTTTAAAGTCTGCGGTCGCCTTCTGGTCGCCTTCAATATAGGCCAGCACGGCGAGCCGGCCGGCCACGTCACTCGGGGCCACGTCTTTCACGGTCAGTTGCAGCTTGGTCTTGGTCGCGCCGAAAGCGGTCTGCAATTCGTTAACGACGATGCTCTCCGCGCCCGGTGTGGGGCTGACCGGGAGCGTGACTCTTAAGTAGATGCCTTTGCGCATAGGACAGTCCTCCGAGATAGACGTTCGTTCAAGTCCACGATGATGTGTAGGTTTAGATCATGAGGAAACTCTCTAGCGAGGAGCTTGTGCCGGCGCGCGCCATCTTACTAGAGTGCCCGGTCAAAAGCCATAACTTTTCCAGCGCGGCGCAAGTCGCATGCGCGACCCCCGTTCTACCAGATGACTGGCGTGCCGAAACTATTGTGCGCCTTAAACTTTGTGTGCTGACTGAGGAATCAATTATGCGAACCAGACAGACAATCGCCCGCCTGTTGTGCAGTTTATTATTTATGACTGGGACATTCATGGTCGCGCGGGCGCAGGGCGTCATCGTGCCGGGCATTTGCGACGACTGCCCGCGCCCGCCGCGCCAAGTCCAGTTGCCGCGCTCGCTCCCCATTCGCTCGATCAAGATCGACGCCAAGATCACACAGCAGGTGGCGACCACGCACGTCGAGCAAGTCTTTCGCAACGACACGGACGCCGTGCTCGAAGGCACGTACCTCTTCCCGATCCCAGAGACCGCTTCCGTCTCGGAATTCGCGATCTGGGACGGCACACGCCGGCTCGTCGGCGAAGTCCGCTCGCGCGAAGAGGCGCGGCGCATCTATGACGAGATCGTGCGCCGCCAACGCGATCCGGGACTCCTCGAATACGCTGGTAAGAATCTGTTTCAAGCGCGCATCTTTCCGATCCCGCCGCACTCGGATAAGAAATTGGAGTTGACCTACACGCAAGTCCTGCGCGCGGAGTCGGGCGCGGTTGCTTATCGCTATCCGCTCGGTACAGGTCATAACCTCGTCGAGATCGGCACGGTCGCAGGGCGCGTCGAGCTTGAAGGCAAAGAGCCTTTGCGTAACATCTACTCGCCGAGCCACGCGATTGACATCACGCGCACGAAAGAGAGTCGGGCAGCGCGCGTCTCGTTTGAATCAACGGGCGGCACGGCGCAGGACTTCCAACTCTTCTACACCATCTCCAATGAAGACTTCGGCTTGTCCTTGCTGACACATCGCGAGCCGGGCAAGGACGGTTACTATCTGTTGCTGATCTCGCCGAAAGATACTTTCGCGGAGACCGAGTATGCCGCGAAAGACATTGTCTTCGTGCTCGACACATCGGGGTCTATGGCCGAAGAAGGGAAGATGGAGAAGGCGCGCGCGGCGCTCCTGTTCGGCGTAAAGAGTCTGCGCCCAGATGATCGTTTCAACGTCATCTCGTTCGCAGGCGAAGAGCACCTGATGGCAAATGGGCTGACGACGGCGGACGATGCGGGGCGCACGCGCGGCGTCGAGTTCGTCCAGCATTTGCGCGCGAACGGTGGCACGAATATCAACGACGCTTTGCGCGCCGCGCTCCGGCAGTTCGACGCGAGCGACCGGCCCAAGCTGCTCGTCTTTATGACGGACGGGCTGCCGACGGTCGGCGAGACGAACGTCACACGCATCATCGATAACGCCCGCGCCGACAAACCGCGCGGCGTGCGTTTGTTCACCTTCGGCGTCGGCTACGACGTGAACACGGCGCTCTTAGATAAACTCGCCAACGACAACGGCGGCGTGGCCGATTACGTCGAGCCGAAGGAAGACTTGGAAGTGAAGGTCTCAAGCTTCTTCTCGAAGGTCAACTATCCCGTGCTGACCGATCTCGATCTCGATCTCGGCGGCGTCGAAAGCGATCTCGTCTATCCGCGCGCGCTGCCCGATCTATTTCGCGGCGCACAAGTCGCCATGATCGGGCGCTACCGTAACGCGAACGACTTGCGCAACGTGCGCTTGCGGCTGACGGGTCGGACGAACGCGCAGACGCGTAGCTTCAACTACGACAATCTAAATTTCCCGCTCAACTCGGACGACAACGATTTCCTGCCGCGCCTGTGGGCCACGCGCCGCGTCGGCTGGCTGCTGGAACAGATTCGCACGAACGGCGCGCAGAAAGAGTTGGTCGATGAGGTCACAGACCTCGGCACGCGCTACGGCATCGTCACGCCCTACACGTCCTACCTCGCGCTCGAACAGAATGCCGCCGCGCGAGATGTGGACATGATCACGAGCGCGCCCGGTACACGTGGCACGGACTTGTCTAACCGCGGAGTGGCTGACATGCCGCGGTCGGGCCGCAGACCACAGCCGACGGGCGTAGGCGGCGCAGTCATGCCCGCACCGCCGCCGAAGGCCGCGGCCGAGTCGGTGACGGTGACGACCGGTCAGAGCGCCGTGCAGCAGAGCAAGAAAGCGCGCGAGAAACAGGAGGCACTGCGCGTGGACAAGGACGACGAGGCGGAGGCTGGCGGCGGCGTGCGTCAGGCCGCCGGCAAGACCTTCTATCTGCGCGAAGGCGTATGGACGGATGCCGAGTTCAAGGCGGACGCACATTTAGCTGAGACCGCTTTGAGCTTTGGGAGCGATGCCTACTTCGACGCCATCAAGCGCGAGCCGAAGCTGGCTGAGTTCTTCGCCTTGGGCGAGCGCGTCGTGGTTGTTTACAAGGGACGTGTCTATCGCGTCAACGCGGCGACGAAGTGAGTCGCACGTTCAGACCTAGATTGAATGATGTGTGAAGGCCGTTCTTAACACAGAGGGCACAGAGTTATCGCTCTGTGCCCTCTGTGTCTGCGGTGCGCTCTGGGTTGAAATAATCACACGCGACAAGCTCGAACCATACTGGATGGATGCTTGTCTCACGGCCGTCAATCGTGTACAAACAGAGCGCCATCTCTCACCATGCGCTGGGCTGCACAAGGGACGGCATCCACGCAAACGGAGCGCGCTGCGACATGACGAGCAAACGAATCTATCCGCGATTATTCCGAATCTTAACGAACGCTGGCGCGCTGGCGCTCCTGCTCGCCAGCGTGAGCTTTACCGCCCGCGCGCAACAAGGTTGGGTGTCGACACAACTCGGCACGAAGGGGCAGGATTTGAACGCGGTCTTCTTTCTCGACAACAAACGCGGCTGGGTCGCGGGCGATGGCGGGCAAGTCTGGCGCACGGAAGACGGCGGGCGCAGTTGGACGCGCCAGCAGATCGGGATCACAGACAGCATCAGCGACCTCTACTTTCGCGACAAAGAGAACGGTTACGTGCTCGCCGGCAGTCGCATCCTTAACACGGCTGACAGCGGTGTGTCGTGGCGCGAGGTGCGGCGCTTCATGCCAGAGGAATTTGGCGGCGCAGACCCGGAACTCTATAGCGTCCGCTTCGCGAGCAAGAAGAAGGGTTGGATCGTCGGCAACCTCAACCGCCGCGACACGGTCGTGGATAGTCTCGTGCTCTTCACGGCGGACGGCGGCGAGACGTGGCAGCGCCAGACCGTCCCGACGCACGACGAGTTGATCCATCTGGACTTTGCGGGCGACAAGCAGGGCTGGATCGTCGGCGACAAGGGCACGATCCTGCGCACGACCGACGGCGGTGCGACGTGGACGCAGACGCGCGTGGACACGAACGCGACGCTCTATCACGTAGACTTTCTCGATCACGAGCTTGGTTGGGCAGTCGGCGCGCGCGGCACGATCCTGCGCACGGTGGACGGCGGCGAGACGTGGCTGCCCACGCCCGTCACGGTCACGCGCGGGACGCTCTTGAGCGTCAACTTCATCAACGAAGACGAGGGCTGGGTGGTCGGGCGCGGTGGCGTCATCCTCCGTTCCGGCGACGGCGGGCGCACGTGGGTGCTGCAAGAGAGCGGCACGAAGCAGAACCTCTACGCGCTCACGATGAATAAGAAGCACGGCGTCACGGTCGGCGGTGACGGGCTGGCGTTGCAGTACGACAGGTGAATCTTATGCAGGACGCACTGGCAGATTTTCAACAGACGATTGCGACGGCGACTGAGCGTTTGAGCGCGCTCGACGAGCAGGCAGCCGCGCAACCACGCGCCGACGGCAAGTGGTCAGCGAAACAGATCATCGGCCACCTGATCGACTCGGCCGCGAATAATCATCAACGCTTCGTGCTGGCGCAGCTCAGAGACGATCTCAAATTCCCCGGCTATCAACAGGCCGAATGGGTCAGCACGCAGCACTATGATGCGGCCGAGTGGCCCGTACTCGTGCAACTCTGGCAGAGCTACAATCTGCACCTGCTACACATCATGGCGCACACGCCCGCCGCCAAACTGCAAACGCCCTGCACGCAGCACACGCTCGACCGCATCGCGTGGCAGACCGTAAGCCAGAGCGAGCCGGTCACGCTCGAATACCTGATGCGCGATTACATCGGGCACATGAAACACCATCTGCGGCAAATCTTCGATGAGGGATAACTAGGGCCACTGCGCCGGGAGCGCGGGCATCTCTGCCCGCCAAAGCGTGCTGCAAGCATGCTTAAAGCATTGCACCGCCATTCAAGCTTGAATGGCGGTGCAAAGTTCTGTTCGCGCTCACGCGCTCAAGGCGGGCAGGGATGCCCGCGCTCCCGGCATTAACTATTTCTGCTCCGGCAACGCACGTAATAACTCGTCGCGGAAGTAGTTCGCGGGGATCGTGCCTTGACGCATGAACAGTAGATGAAACTGTTTGGGCGAGAAGCGGTCGCCGAGTTGGTGTTGCGCGTCTGCGCGGAGCGCGAAGATTTGATCTTTGCCGAGGCGATAAGTGATCGCCTGCGTCGGCCACTTGGAGTAACGGAAGATGGCGCGGCCTGCGCCGTCGCAACTCGCGCGTTTCGCGTCGCTCATCCCAGTCGTCTCGCGGCACGAGCCGGGCTGGAAGTCTACGACCTGCGAGAAGAGATCGACTGCGTCGTCAAAGGACATGCGCCCGGTGTGGATACCAGTGTCGATGCGGACGCGCAGGTCGCGATAGAGCTTGCCTTGCAACTGATAGAGGCGTTCTTCGGGCGTGTAGAAACCGTCGGGCGCGCCCGGTTGCGGCTCAGCCATCAGCGCCTCGGAGTAGAGCGCCCAACCCTCGGCCGCCATCGAGTCTTCCCACATCGACGACGAGCCTTCGACCTCGCCCGGCGTGAGCCAGCGCACGGCCGCGATCTGATCGCGGTACTGCGTCATCACCTTGTAGTGCCAGTCGTGACCGGGAAAACCTTCGTGCGCCGACAGGTCTGCGAGCGCCGCGCGATTGTTCTCTTTGAGCACGGCCGGATCGTTATTGCCCGAAGTGGTCAGGTAGAAACGCCCGACGCCGTTGTTCTGAAAGACCGGCGCGGGATAATAAGCCGCGCCGTCAATCGAGGCGCGCAAAGGCGGCGGCGTCTCAACCACGTCCAACTTGTAATCGGCGGGCACGTCGAACAGACCCGTCTTGCGCGCGTAATCGACCAAGCGCACGCCCGCTTCTTTGTACCAACTGACCTCTTCCGCGTCCGACTTCGGATAATCCTTGCCCAACTCTTCCATCACGGCGCGCACAGCCGCTTGATCATCCGCCGGTAAAGTCAGGTTGTGCTTCGCCCCGATCTCGCGCGCCAGCTTGAACATGTCGGCTTGTGTCGATTGCACGATGGGCTGTGCCTCTTCGTACAACTGCGCCGCCGTCTTGTCCATGCGCAGATTATTTTTCAACGCCCAGTTGTACTCCTCTTCGCCGAACGCGTAATGGTCGGCGCGGAACTGCGGCTTGAAAATGTATTTGACTCCCTGTGAGTGGTTGCTGTCATCTTCCACTGTCGATTCCACAAAGGTGTTCATTAGATAGTCATGCAACCCACGATAAGCATTGGCCGCACCCTTCGATGCGTCGCCGATTTGCTTGAGCAGATCATCGCGTTGCGCGCCCGGCGCAAGGTCTTTTGCAGCGAGGGCCGGTAAATCTTGATCGAAATACTTGGCGTCGGCATCGGTCGAGTTCAGCCCGTCGCGTTGGAGCATGCGCCAGTCGGGCGTGTTGCCGGACTTAACGCCGGCCGCGAGTTGCTCCTGCGCGGTTTGCAGATAATGCGGGATCGCTTGCAGGCGTTTGACGACGAGCGCCCACTCGTCGGGCGTGCCGTAAGTGGTCGGGCCGGTCTGCGCCATGCCCTGTATGTAGAAGTCGAGCGCGCGGAACGGTTCGTTGACATAAGTATCAACGGCGCGCTCCTGATAGCGGCGCACCTGATGCTGGTGGAGCAGGAACTTCACTTGCGCGAGCGCAACCTCGCGGTCTATGCGCAGAGCGGGCGAGAGCGAGTCGGGCGCGATGCCCTCGAAGGTCTTCTGCGTGTCGGCGAGCCATGCGTCTTCCTTGGCGAGCGCGCCGGCCGAATGGTCGCGCAGCATGCCGTCCACTTCGCGCAGAGATGGGTCAAGCCCGCCGCCGCCGAGATACGTGTTGACCGTCGGGTTGCGCCGCAAAAACTCGCGCGCGTAAGCGTCGTGCGCCGTCTTGAACGCTTGATCGCCGGACGCATTCGCGGCGGGCGCGGCCGTCTGCTGCGGAGCCTGCTGCACGCACGCGGCGGCGAGCGCGAAGGTCAGCGCCAGCACAAAGATTCTTTTCATTTGTCTCCACCTTTCGCCGTAAAATGCGGGAGATAAGTCTGCGCGGACGGTCAGAGCAACCCGCTTTGCGCGCGTCGCATCTGACGACGTAAGCATAGCAACCCACAAGGGCCGCGAGGGGGCGGCTCTGAAGTTGGGCAATTCTCCTGTGGTTGCCGCCCGGCGTGAGAGCACACGCCGGGCGGATTTTTTTTAACAGTCAGCAGTCAGCGGTAAGCAGTTAAGACCGAAACTGTTTTTACCGCTCACGGCTCACGGCTTACTGTCTTATCCCCGTGAACTTGACGGGCGGGGCGATGGGCAGATGCACTTTGACCGTGCCGTTTATTTCCGAGCCTGCTATGCGCCCGTCGATGTCGGCGGTGATGCGCGTGCCCTTCAGCGTGATGGCGGCTGTGGCCGTGAACTCCGGCCCATGCATCCGTATGTTGCTTACGTCGGCCGCGCCGCGCTCGTGACGCATTGTGCCGGACAGTGTGTCGCCCGTCCGCTCGACGGTGAACGTGATCGGCTGCATGCCGAACGGCGTGCTGACCAGCAACGCCCACGTGCCGATGATCTCATTGGCGTCGTTGGCCTGTGCTTCGCCCGTGCTATTGCCCATCGTCCCCTCCCTTGTTCGTTGCGGCGGCCTGTTTGCGCTGCCCCATGCTGTCGTAAAACTCAATTTCGGTCGCAAACTCTCTGACCTGCCCGGTGATCTCCGCCGCATCGCCGACGACCACGACGGCCGCCTCGTCCGGCGTGACATAAGCGCGCGCGGCCCGTTGCACGTCGTCGCGCGTGACAGCTTGCACATGTTCGCGATAGGTCAGCAAGTAGTCGTCGGGCAGATCGAACAGTTTGATCTGAAGCAGTTGATCGATCAACCCGTCAATCGTCTCCAGCCGGATCGGGAAGATGCCGGTCAGATAAGCTTGCGCGTCCTTTAACTCCTGTTCGGAGACCAACTCGGCGCGTATGCGCGTGAACTCATAAAAGAACTCTTTGAGCGATGCGCCAGTGACGGGCGTGCGCACCTCGGCCGTAGCGCGGAACGTGCCTGCATCGCGCCGCGCGTCGAGGTTCGTGTACGCGCCGTAGGTGTAGCCCTTCTCTTCGCGCAGGTTCATGAAGAGGCGCGAAGAAGCGTTTGCGCCCAAGATCGTGTGCATCAGCAGGAGCGGGAAGTAGTCCGGATGCGTGCGCGGGATGGCGGCGTTGGCGACGACGATGTTCGATTGGGCTGAGCCGGGGCGATCCACTATGTAGGCGGCGCGGCGGTCGCGCACGGGCGGGGCGGGGAAGGCGTGGGTCTGCACCACGCCGGCCGGCCACGCGCCGAAGAGTCGTTCGAGCAGCGCGAGCACATGAGCGCGATCCACGTCGCCGCCGATGACGAGCACGGCGTTATTGGGGATGAAGGCGGCGCGGTGAAACTCCATGAGCCGCGCGCGCGTGATCGCGCCGATTGATTCCGGCGTGGACGAGACGACCGCGTAAGGATGCGCGCCGTAGATGACGCGCGCCATGCGCTCGTTCGCCAGAAACGCCGGCTGCCCGCGTTGCGCGATCAGGTTTTGCAGCGCGTTCTGCTTGGTCAACTCAAGCTCGTCTTCCGGGAAGGACGGATGCAAGACGACATCGGCCAACAACTCAAGAATTTCAGCGGTGAACTGCGTGAGCGCGGACGCCGCGACGGTCATGTAATCGGAGTTCGAGCCAGCGCTCAAGGTCGCGCCGATGCGCGCCGCCTCGTCCGCGATCTCACGGCTTGTGCGCGTCTGTGTGCCTTCGTTGAGCATGACCGCCATCACGTCGGTCAGTCCCGGCAACTCCGGCGGGTCGTGCGCGTCGCCTGTGCGGAAGGCGAGACGCAGACTGATGAGCGGCAAACGCCGCTGCTCAAGAAAGACGACGCGCAAGCCGTTGGCTAACGTCGCCTCTGCGCGCTCCGGCAGATTCAATGGGCGCGGCGCGAGCGGCGGCGGCTGTTGCTGGCGGAAAGATTCGATAGTGGATTCTGTGCTCATAAAGAAAATGATGAAGGCGGAATGATGAACAATGAATGAGTAGCTAACGGTCTTTCATTCATCAGGCCACGTTCATCGTGCATCAGTGCTACTGCGGCGCGTCGGCCGGTTGCGCAGGCTGTTCAGCTTGTGACTCGGCTTCGGCGAGGGGCGTGGCCGGGGCTTTAGTGGGGGGCGGAGGTTCTGTACGCGGGGGCGCGGGGATTTGTGGGGGCGGCGCGCCGGGTTGTTCCACTTCGGCGGCGGGCACAGGTTCGGCTGCCGCCGCCATGTCGGGCGCGGGGATGACTTCGATCAGTGTGTATTCCTCTGTATCGAGATAACGCGCGGCGGCCCGTTTGATCTCAGTGGGTGTGACGGCCAAGTAGCGTTCGAGTTCGGTGTTGAACAGATTCGGGTCGCCGTCGTAGAGCGCGTACTCGGCGAGGCGTTGCGCGCAGTACATGGTCGATTGTCGGCCGCGCACGGCGTCGTTCAACAGCCCGTTGCGCAGTTTCTCCATCTCTGCTGCTGACGGGCCGTCGCTCGCGAGTTGTGCGATCTCGCGCTGGATGCGCTCGCGTATCTCGTCGGTGGTGTGTCCCGGTTTGGGGATGGCGAACAGGTAGAGCGACGAGGGGCCGCGCCGCTCGCCGATGCCGCCCTGCACGGCGACCACCGACTCGTCGCCCTTGACCAGTTGTTGATAGAGCCGCGAGCTTTCGCCTTCGAGCAGCAGGTCGCTCGCGAGCGAGAGCGGATAGAAATCGGGCGCACGGCGCGCGGGCGCTTTCCAGCCGAGCATGAGCGCGGGCAGTTGCGCGAAGCGATCCAGATAAGACTCGAAGCGCGCGGCGACGCCTTCGGGTTCGGCCACGTCGGCGACGGGCGGTTGCGGTTGGCGCGGGATGGTGGCGAAATATTTTTCGACGAGCGCGCGCGCCTCCTGTGGATCGAAATCGCCGACGATTGCGAGCACTGCGTTATTCGGCGCGTAGTAGATGCGGAAGAACTCGCGCACGTCTTCGACCGAAGCATCGTCCAAGTCTTCCATCGAGCCGATGGTCGAGTGCGCGTTCGCGGGGTTCTTGAAGATCAATTCGTTCAAGCGCAGGAACGCGTTCGAGTACGGCCGGTTGTCGTAGTTGAGCCGCTTCTCCTCCTGCACGGCGTTGCGTTGATTGTCGAGATTCTCCTGCGTCACTTTCAAAGAGCGCATGCGGTCGCTCTCAAGCCACAGGGCGAGCGGTAGTTGGTTGGCAGGCAACGTCTCGAAATAGTTGGTGCGCTCGGTCGAGGTCGTGCCGTTCATCGTGCCGCCGGCGTTGAAGATGTATTGGAAGTGCGCGGCCTTTGGCACGTTCTCCGAACCTTGAAACATCATGTGCTCGAACAGGTGCGCGAAACCCGTGCGCCCCGTGCGCTCGTTACGCGAGCCGACATCGTAGTAGACAGCGACCGACACTACGGGGACGCTGTGCTCTTCGCTCATGACGACGCGCAAGCCGTTCGCCAGCGCGAACTCTTCGACGGGTACGTGAGGCAGTGTGAAAGTAGCTGACAAATTTGACCTCAATACAGATTGAAATTGTAAACAACGGTGACGTACTGCGAGACGGCGCGCCCGTCCTTCTCCGCCGGCCTGAACTTGATCTTGCGCGCGGCCTTAATGGCCGCTTCCGTGACGCCTTCGGGTAGGCCTCTAATCACTGTCACCTCATCGCTCACCTCGCCGGAGGATAAGAGGATGATGCGCAGCACCACTTCGCCCTCGACGTTGCTCGCGCGCGCGCGCCGTGGATAGTCGGGGTCCGGCTTCGCCAGAATGCGCGCGCGCTTGGTGACCTCTTGACCGTGATAAGTCTTCTGCTCGTCCGTTTGGGCATCGTCTTTCTGTTTCGTTTCCTGCTCGGTGCTCTTCTGCTCGGGCTGCCTGCGCGCCGCGCCCGACTGGGCGGCTGCTGTGTGCGTCATGGTGCAGACACAGACCAACGCGAGACCGAATGCAAGCTTAAATAGTCGATCCATAAATCCCCTCCAAGCCAAATATCATGCAGCGTGGGGGAGCGGGTGAGCGGCGCGGCGCTACTTCGCGGCCGGCGGCGTGCCGATCATGCCGCGCAGTTCTGCGCGCAGTCGCTCGATCTCGGAGAGCTTCTGCTGCACGCGGTCGAAGAGCGGCGTCTGTGATTTGATGCCCTCGTCGATCAGAAACGCCGCCGCTTCGGCGCGACTGCGAAAGACGCCCGCCTGCACCAGTTGTTCCAATTTATCCTGCGCCTCGTGCGAGACCTTGACGGCGACGACGTAATCGTCCTTCGCCGCGATGGCGCGCTCGATGGTGCGGCTAATATCGCGCCCGATGGAGGAGAGCGATTCGGGGATGCGCGAAGCGATGTCGCGCACCGAAGAAGAGATGCGCTCGCGTTCCGGTTCGTCCGGCGCATCGTCTTCGCGTAGCATCAGATCATCCACCGGTTCGGCATTGTGGACGGGATCATAAGGATCATTCGGCGTGCTCATGCGCTTGCATTCTCCTTCAACAAAGTGAACAGTCCGCAAGCCCGATCATGCATACTTTTTTGACCGGGCGTCGAGCCTATCAGTTTAAACGTGCTTGACGATTTTCCTAACACGTCATTGTAAAGATGCGCCGAAACGAGCGCAAGTTGGGGCGCTTCGGCCCGGGCCAAGCCGCGCGAAAAGCGGGAACATTTCAGCCCTGCGCTTGTCTAACCCCGATAGCCCGCGCGCTGTCTTGCGCCAGTCACTCGAACGGAGGAGTTCCTAACATGCGTCGTCACGCCTTACGTCTGCTCGTCGCGCTGCTGACCTGCGCCTGCGGCGTGGCCGCAACTATGATCTGGCTTGCGCTGCCGCCGCTAAATGGCACGAGCGAGCCGGTGCAAGTCGCAGACATCATGTCGTGCTTTTCGATGAGTAATGCCGTACCGGCTGATGCCAGTTGCACCGATCCTTATTTCCCGGCGGGCATGTTGGCCGATAACCGCACCGTTTACGGGCCGTTCACATTCGTGAGCTTCGCCAGCAGTCTGTCCGCTTTGGATGAACCATCATTACTTTCGTTCGACGATTGCGAGGGCGAGGCGTACCGGTTTCTGTCGCTGGGGGCTTATAACGAACCGGTCGCGATCCGTGTGTGGCGGCAGGGCGAGCAACAATTCATAACCGTTAAACGGGTCGCATGGTCATGCTCTTCGCACTGGGACTGTGCTGATGTTCGCTGGTCGGTAAACGCGCGCACGCGCCTCTTAACGGCGGACGAGTGGACGAACTTCGTTGTGCTACTCAACCGCGCGTCGTACTGGACGATGCCGGTACAGGATCAAGCGGCGCGCGCTAACTACGGCGAGGAGTGGGTGCTGGAGGGCAGGCGCGATTGTCGTTATTTCTTAGTCGCGCGCCAGTCGCCGGATAATCTCGACTATCGCGCTGCTTGTCTCTACTTACTTAAACTAGCAAGCTTAGACCCGCCAACGACCAGCCTTTACTGGTGACGAAAAGTTTTCCGCCCGCCCGCTGCTGCACTCTTGTCAAAAACTAAAACGCATTGACAACTCAATGCGGCGATTACCGGCCGCGGGGTTGCCGCCGCCACCGCCTGCGCCGCCGCCGAAACCACCGGCGGTCGAGGTTGAACGCCCGAACAGCGGTGAACTCAAGTTGCCGATGGGCTGACCAAGGTTCGTGTGGTTGAGCAGGTTTTGAAAGTTGACGGAGATGTTCAAGCCGTAACGCTTCTCCGTGCGCTGCGCGTCGCCGAACGAGCCGCCGCCCTGCGCGCCGCCGCCCCCACCAAACCCACCACCGCCACGACCACCACGCCCGCCACCGCCGCCACGTCCGCCGCCACCGCCGCCGCTTCGGCCTGCACCGGCCGTACCGCCGCGCAGTTCGCCAAAACCGAACGACTTGCTAACGCGCAGGTTGACGGTCACAAACGATGGCCCCGTGCCGAAGTTGCGTGGGATGAGCGCCTGCCCGGCCGCGGGGTTCGGATCAAACGTGCCGAAGCGGGTCGCGATGATGCCGGGCTTTGATAGATCAGTGGCGAAGGCCGGGCGCTCTGTGAAGAGCGTGTCGCCGTTCGTGTCGCGCCCGGTCGTGATGTTGAAGGGGCGACCCGAATTCGCCGTGATGAACGGACTCAAGCGTATGTCCCACGGCAGCGCGTTGATCGAGCCGCCGATGAAGAGCCGGTGGCGTATGTCCTGCGCCGAGCGCCCGTACTCGTTGCGCAGATCGAATTGATTGACGGGGAACGAGCCAGCGCCGTCCGTATCGCTGCGCGCGCGATTCAGTGTGTAGCTCGCGAAGACCGTGAACTTGCGGCTGGCGCGATTGTTGGCGCTGACGATCAGTTGCGTCTGATTGAACCGGCCGCTCGACTCGAACTCGAAGATGTTGCCGCCGGCAAAGGGGCGCACACCGGCGGGCGTGGCCGGCGTGATCGTACCCGGCAGCGGCGCGTTGATGTTGCGCGAGCGCAGCAGGTGGAGCGTGCGCGCGTTGATGAAGTTGACGGAGACAGATGTGCGGCGCGGCAACTGCTTCTCGACGCTCAGGGACGCCTGCATCGTGTAGGGCGCGGACAGATCGGGCGCGACGCGGCGGACGGTCTGCGGTATCTGGAAGGCCGCGAGTTGCGCGAGCGTCGGCACGTTCGTGATGCCGTTCGCCGCAGTGAACAAGACTTGATCGAGTAGCTGCGTGCCGTTCGTGGTGGTCGTGGTGACGACGAACTGTTGTTGGTTCGTACCGTTGAAGCGATTGGCCTGCAAGGTCAGGTTTTCGTTGAAGCGCGTGTAGAAGAGACCGAAGCCGCCGCGCACGACGAGCGTGGCGCGACCATTACCTTTGCCGGCGGCCGCGGCCGGCGACCAGGCGAAGGCGATGCGCGGCGCGAAGTTGAAATGGCTGCTGATGTTCGTCTGCGTCTCGTAGCGCAAGCCCGCCGAGATGGTCAGGTTCGGGCGCACGCGCCAGTCGTCCTGGATGAACGGGCCGAAGTCGTATTGCGTGACGCGCGCCTGCGGGTTGCCGCCCGCAAGCGAGAACTGTGTCGGGCCGCCACCCCGCGCGCGGATCTCGGTGGGCGTGAAGGGCTGACCCGTCGCTGAATTGATGCTCCCTTGCAACAAGCGCGTGCGGCGCAGACGCTCGATGCTGGAGATGTTGATGAGCACCGGTTGATTGTTGGCGTCGAGCACGATCTGATTGTTCGCGTCGAGTTGCGGTGCAGCGCCACCGGCGAAGGTGAGTGTGCCGGCGAAGTTCTGCGGCGACAGATTGGTGATGCGCGTGCCGCGCAGACGCCCGCCCGCCTTGAGCGAGTGCCGCCCCGCCGTCCACGAAGTGTAGTTCGATAGCTCGAAGCGGTTCAGTTCATTCGCCGAGCCGGCCGATTGTGCGCCGCCGCCGATGAAGGCCTCGTTCACGCGCAGGGTCGGCGCGTTGCTGCCGCCGAGCGTGTCGCTCCGCTCATGTATGAACTGAAAGCGCGTCTCGTTGATGACCTTCTGATTGATGACGGCGGTCTCCGTCAGATTGAAAGTGTGTTGCGTGTTCATGTTGTTGACGGCGCGCTCCGGCAGCGAGAGATCGCCGACGCCTGTGTTCGCGCGCCGGTCGTGCTCGTAGGTGTAGCGCGCGACGAACGTGTTGGTCGGGTTCAACTGATAATCGAGGCGCGGGCTGAAGGTTGTATTGCGGCGCGGCGAGAGCACCGTCTGCGTGAACGGCACGATGTTGAGCGCCGGGTCGAGGACGACCGCGTTGACCACTTCGTTGTCGTCCGTCTCGCGCCGCTCGAAGTCGAGGAAGAACGAAGCCTTCTTCGCCACGATGGGGCCCGACAAGTTGCCGCCGAAGCGGCGCGACTGGAAGGGCGCGCGCGTGGGCGCGAACGGATTGCGCGAGTTCAATTTCTCGTCGTTGAAATTGAACGAGGCCTGCCCGCGCAGTTTGTCCGTGCCCGGCTTGGTGAAAATCTCTATGCGCCCGTAGCCGAGTCGATCAAATTCGGCCGAGAACGGATTCTGGTTGACGCGAATCTCGCGGATCGATTCTTTAGGCGGCAGCCGCCCGCCGGTGAAACCGTCGATGTAGAGTTCGCCGCCTTCCGGCCCCGCCGACGGGCCGGCGAGAGCTTGCAAGGCTTCGGCCAGATCGTCCGGGTCATCGGGCAAAGTATCCAAGTCTGCGCCGCGCAGAACGACCGCGCCGACGTTGCTCTCCGGCTCGGTCGAGACGCCCGCCTCCTCCGTCACCGTCACGGTCTCCTGTTCGACGGCGATGCTCAAAGTGATGTTAAGCGGCTCGCTCTGTCCGGCCGTGACTTCGACTGCCGTGTTCTCGAAGGGCACGAAGCCGGGCGCGACCACATGCACCGTGTAGCGACCGGGCGGGAGCGCAGTGAAGACATAGTTGCCCGCGTCATCCGATGTAGCCGTGCGCTCGACGCCGCTCGCATCGGTCGCCGTGACGGTTGCGCCGACGAGCAAGCCGCCGAGTTGATCCGTCACCGTCCCACGCAGCGTGCCCGAAGCCTGTTGTTGTGCGCGCGTGCCCGCGCCGCAGAGCAGGAGCACGCCGAAGAAAATGATCGTCTGTAGAGTTATGTGCTTGAACACTTCACCACCCCTTCACCTTGCCGGGGGAGCAAGTCATCGTTTGGACTCTGTACCGTCTGGCTCCGTGGTTAGTGCAAGTCAGAACCGCCTGCGGTAGCGGGCGGGTAGTGCTCACCCAACTAAGACCCGCCCGCTACCGCAGGCAGTTCTGATTTTATTGCGGCGGCGGCGGCTCGTGCGGATCGCGGTCGCCGGTTGTTGGCGTGCCGCCACCTAGTACGTCGCCCGGTAGACCGGGACTCATGTTTTGGCCGGTTGAGTTGCCGAGCCGTTGCAGGCGACTGATAAATTCTGCCTCGCCGGTCAGCAGTATGATCGCCGTGAGGCGCGCGGCGTCCGTCGTCGGCGTGGCCGTGACGAGCACCGCGTCGCCCTGTTTCAAATCGGCGAGCGTGACGACGGGCAGACTCTTGAATAGCTCTTGGATCGTCTGGCCATCGCGGCGCGGCGGCGCGCTGCTCGTGTTGTTACCGGCGGGGCGTGTCTGGCCGGCGCTTGCGCGCTCGCGTTCAAAAGTGGTGGCCGTCTCCGCCGGGATGCGGCGCAATTGTGAACGCGCGCCGACGGCGATGGTCACAGGCTTGTCGCTCGCGGGCGTGTTGATGGTGAGTTCGTTCGCCGCCGCGTTGACGCTTCTGACCGTGCCGCCGACGCGCAGGATCGAGCCGCTTATGATCTCTTCGGCCGTGAAGCGCGCGCCGTCCGCGCTGCGCTCGCCGGTGGCGCGCAGTTGATCGCCAATCTGCAACGCGGCGAACGAACCCGGCACGGCGTCTTTCATGCTTAGCGAGTCGGGCGCGATGCGCAGAAAGCGGACTTGCCCGGCTGTGCTGATGATGACCTGTCGCCCTTGCCCATCGGGCGCGCGCGCCAGCACCGTGATCTCTTTCGTCTCTGGTTTGAGCGCCGTGATGCGCCCGCCCAGGGAGCGCCCGCGCTCGGCCGTGTCTGCGCCCACCGCAGTCCGCGATACGACTACCTGCTGCGCGGCGAAGGATTGCCCATCCGCGCTGGTCGTCCCGCGCGCGAACACCCGGTCGCCGACCGCGACCTCCGCGAGCGTGGTCTTTGCGGCTGCGGCTGCGCCGGTCGCGCCGGGCGGCACGCGCGTGAGCGTCGTCGTCTCGTCAAGTTGAATCGTGAGCGGGCGGCCGTCGTCCGTCTTGAGCTTGATGCGCCGCGCAGGCCCGTCAACCGCCGTCACAACGCCGACGGCGCGGGTCGGCGCGGGTTGGGCCGCCGCAAATGAGGCGCACGTCAATAGGACGCAAAGACACAGGAGCACTTTCATCATGCAGCCACCTGCCGCCCGTGTGAGCGGCTCAATCAGCAAACTGTTTCCTGTCAGTACCGCATGCGTTAGCGGGTATGGTCACGCATGCCGACCCGCCCACTTGCGGCAGGCGATACTGATCTATCTGTTCGCGCTTAATTACAAATGCCAGCGCGCCGAGACGCACTCCGGGGGATAAGTTTGGGAAAAGTCCGGGGCAGAGCTTAAGGGGAACGATAATAGCGTGGCGGCATATTAGCACCGAGTTCGTTGCGCGACAATAAAATAGACCGGCGTCGGGCCTCGCGGCGTAGCAACCTTGCCGCCCTGCCGCTCATCAAGTAACATACAAAAACCGGTTTGGGGTTGGTCGTGCAGACCGGTCGCGCCTCAGGCGGGCGCGCCCTGACCACTGTCCTAAAATTTAGCCCGTTCTCATATCGAGAGGTTTTGCCTGTGGTGAAAAATAGATTGAAACTCGCACTCGCCGCACTGCTGCTTTTGACGCTCGCCGTGCCCGCCTTCGTGCTTGCGCAACAGGGGCCGGGGCGCCGCCGCGATAACTCGGCCACGACGCCCACGCAGCCCGGCCCCGCAGGGCCGACCGGTCGCAGCGCCCGCCGCATGCCGGCGGATGCCACGTCCGGCTTGGAAGCGGACTTCGCCGAGGCGCTGAGCATCGTCGAAGATAACTATGTGGATGGCAACAAGGTTGATTACAACAACACGTTCAAGTCGTCGATCATCGGCATGCTGCGCACGCTCGACCCGCACTCGAACTATTACGACGCGAAAGAGTTTGAGGAGATGCGCACCGATTGGCGGAGCGAGTACTACGGCATCGGCGCGACCATCGGTGACCGCGCCGTCGGCGAGCAGACCAACACTTATATCCTCGCCACCTTTGAGAACGCGCCGGCCGCGAAAGCGGGCTTGCGCTTTGGCGATAAGATCATCGCCGTGGACGACTGGCAGGTGAACGGCAAGCCCTCCAGCGAGGTGCGCGACCGCCTGCGCGGGCCGCGCGGCTCGAACGTCAAGGTCACGATTGAGCGCGCCGCGGACGGCCAAAAGCAGACGGTCGAGATCACGCGCGACGCCGTCCCGCAGCCGAGCGTGCCTGACGCCTACATGATCAAGCCCGGCGTCGGCTACATCGACATGACGCGCGGCTTCAACTATACGACTGCTGATGAATTCATGGACGCGCTTGATAAATTGCACAAGCAGGGCATGACCTCGCTCGTGCTCGACCTGCGCAACAACCCCGGCGGCTTGCTCGATCAGGCCGTCAAGGTCGCCAGCCAGTTCCTGCCGGCCGGGCAGCCCGTCCTCTCGCAGCGCGGGCGGGCCTACGCCGCGCACACCTATCGGTCGGAGAATGCGAATCCCGACAACGTGCCGCTCGTCGTCTTAGTCAACCGCAACACTGCGTCGGCATCTGAGATCGTCGCGGGTGCTTTGCAGGATCACGACCGTGCGCTCATCATCGGCGAGACCAGCTTCGGCAAAGGTCTCGTGCAGTCGATTATCCCGTTGGAGTACGGGACGGCCTTGACGCTCACCTCGTCGAAGTACTACACGCCGTCGGGCCGCCTTGTGCAGCGCGACTACTCGAACGAAGGTCTCTACGACTACTACACGCACGGCGGCTTGGGGCACGACGACGCGGACGCGCCCGACCAGAAGCCGACCGGGCCGGAGAGCAAGACCGACACGGGCCGCAGCGTCTACGGCGGCGGCGGTATCTCGCCCGACGAAGCGGTTAAGCCACGCATCGCCGCAGCCGCGGCCGCGCGCGCCATCAACCCCATCTTCATGTTCGTGCGCGAGTTGGTGAACGGGCGCATCAACGGCTTCGAGTCCTACAAGGTCTCGCAAGCCATCGACTTCAATCACAACGTCAAGGCGGACGAGTTTCCGGTGACGGATAACCTGTTCAAAGCCTTCAAGACGTTCGTGGCGAACGAACCGGGCTACAAGCTGACCGAGAAGCAATTGGACGCCAACCGCGATTTCATCGCGCGCCAGATGCGCTCCGACATCTCGACGGCCGCCTACGGCACGGTCACGGCCGCGCAAGTGCAGACCGTCGATGATCCGCAAGTCGTCAAGGCCATCGACAATCTGCCGCGCGCACGCGAACTCGCGGCGGCCGCCCGCGCCGGGCGCAACCCAGCGCAGAAGTCGTTCGAATAAGCTCAGCCAATTGACAAACTAAAGGCCGCGCCCCTGCCGGAGCGCGGCCTTTATCTTTCAAGCGACTGCCGGGAGCGCGGGGGCGCCCTACAGCCCGCCAACGAGCCGTGCGGCGCGTAAAGCTATTCGCGCTTGCAGCGCTCATGGCGGGCCGAGATGCCCGCGCTCCCGGCAGTAAGTTGCTTTATTTGCTCTTGGCGAACTGTTGGGTCTGCGGCTCAGGATTCGCCGCCGGCTGTTCGCGCGCGCCCCGTTTCAGTTCGGCAAAATCGATCTCGGTTGAGGGGCGCGTGTCGGCTTTAAGCACGCGCTCCATGTGTTCGAGCGCGTGCTTGTTCTCTTCCGGGTCGGTCGAGGCGACGCAGTCGCGCGGGATGATGAGGTTGAAGTCACGCATGTAGGCATCGTTGGCGGTGAATAGGACGCAGATGTCGGCGGTCAGCCCCGTTAAGATGAGCGTCTTGACTTGCAGATAGTCGAGCAAGATATCGAGCGTGGTGGAGAAGAAGCCGGAGTGCTTCGGCTTCAACACGAAGTAGTCGTGCGCCTCGTCCGGGCGCAGCAACTCCGCGATGGGTTTCCCGCAGATGCCCTCTTCGAGACAGTGGTCAAGCAGCTTGTTGAAGTCCGACTGCCAGCGCCCGAAGTTATCATTGACATAGATGATGGGCACACGGGCCGCTTGTGCGCGTCGTTTCAATTCGGCGAGCCGCTCAGCCATCGGCAACGCGTGCTTGAGCAGGTCGGCACCGCTTGAGAACTCCAGATCGTTGATGACATCGATCAAGAGCAGCGCGACCTCCGCCTTGTCGGGCACGTTGCCATGCAGGTCTTCGTTCTTCGCCGGAGCCATCCTCGTCCTCGGCCGTTCAGATTGCTGGGGCGATATTACCGGAAGGGTGCGGGAAGTTGGAAGCGGGATCAGTCGCGGAGGGACGGAGGAAAGTATGAACGCGGAACGATGAACGATGAAGTAGGAGCAACGGCCTTTTATTCATCGCTCCTACTTCATCGTTTCTTAGCACTGTCAGCCCGCCGCGCGTTTACGCCTGAGCCAAGAGCCGACGAGGACGCCCGCCGCGCCAAGGAGCGGGTTGGTGAGCGCCACCCCCGTAGGCTCATTCGCCTTCTGCATTGCTTCCATGTTGGAAACGTCGCTCGTGCGCACAGCGTTCGCGTCCGGCGCCATGAGCACGGGGACGGCGCAGATGACGCCGAGGACGAGAACCAGCACCGCTAGCGCCAGCGGCGCGCGCCCGCCCCGCGCCAGTGCCGCGCAGACGTAGCCACCTATGATCGCCGCGCCGAACGCGAGTGGGGTGCTCAACGCGAGCCACAGGATCGAAGGCCGATACGAGCCGGGCTTGAACGAGGCGTTCGCGCCCAACAGCAGGTACAGACCCGTGAAGAGCACGAAGATGAACAGGAACATCACCACGTAGCCCACGATCACCGCCAGGATACTTCTCGCCATCGCTTCTATTCTCCTTTGAGTTTTGGGTTCGCCAATGAGTCCATTGCGGACGCTTCCGTCGGCGGAACAGTCTCCATGCGTCGGCTTGGTCGCGCGGGTCGCACTCACGCGCCGACGCATGGAGACTGAAGATTTGCCGATTGCGCGTGCACGCCGTTACATGCGAGTCGGTCAGTGCGAGTTGTTCTGCGCGAGTGTGATGATCGAGATGACCGCGCCGGTCGGGTCGTTGATGACGGCGAAGCGGCCGACGTTAGGTATGTCCATCGGGCCGACGCAGACCTTGCCGCCGAGTTCGGGAACGCGCGCGGCTAAAACGTCTACGTCCTCTACGGCCACGTAAGCCATCCAGTGCGGCGGCATCGCGGGGCCGCATTCGGGCGTCTGCTGATACATGCCACCGATGCGCCGGCCGGCGGCTTCGATCTCTGTGTAGGCCATGCCGGCGGCGTCGGACGTGTGCAGCGTCCAGCCGAGCAGGTCTGTGTAGAACTTTTTGGCGGCGTCGAGGTTGTTGGTGGACAGTTCGTTCCAGCAGAAAGTGTTCGCGGCCGGGATGTTGTGCTCAGACATTGCTTTTGTCTCCTCTCAGACAGGTACAGGTTAAAAGTTGGAAAGACTGCTGCGAGGGTACTAATGAAAGCAAAAAGAAAAGGTGAGTTCCCACACGCTTAGAAACTCACCTTTCAACCCACCCTTGTTCGTGCTTTGGTGCGACCTGCGACCAGCGCAAATCGCACCCGTATCGGTTCAGTGCGCGGCCAGCCACTCACTGAAGATTTGCGCCTCTTCGAGTTTGCCCGACCAGCGCGCGCGGTTCTTGCCCGTCAACGCCAAGACCATCGCCTGATGCTGCCCAGCGCGGTCGCCAAGGCGCTCGAAGTAGTTGTAGAGCCGGTCGAGTTTCTGCACGGACTCGCGCGCCGCCTGCGTGTTGCGGAACGAAAGCACGTTGCGGAAGAAGCGCGTGTAGACGTTCTGCTCGCGCCTCGTGGTCGTGTAGAGATCGAAGTAGCCGTCGAGATGGCCGGCCTGTTGCAAGACCTGCGCGACGTAAGAGGGGCGCGCGCCGACGCGCCGCACGATCTGCGCAATGTCGGTCAGCCCCGCGTTGTAGAGCGCAAGGATGCGCTCCTTCTTCGTTTGTTGCTCCGCCTCAGTCTCGTGCTCAGGCGCAACCGCCCCGTTCTCCGGTTCGACGACCGGAGTCTGCGGCGCAAGCTCGGCGTACTCCAACTCAAGCGCGAGTGGCCCCTCCTGTTGAATCAATTCTGCTGTCGTCATCTTACTCACCCTTAACTTCCCGAAGCGGCGCAGGCGACGCGGTTGTGCTTTTCATTCTGCCGCGCCGCCGCGCACGCTCCGCCTTGGTTAATCCTACTTTGCGAGCCGCACTAGCTCGCGCGCCGCATCGGCTGCTGGTTGCCAAACGACTCCTGCTGCAAGCCCTTCAAGTGGTCGATGAAGCTGGACGCAGCCTTCTTCGACAACTCTTCGGTGCGGCAGCGCAGAGTCTGCTGGCACTCCTCGTCCGCATCGACGTGCGCCTCACGCGCCAGCGCGCGGATCATGCCGAGTTGCTTCGGCGTCACCAGATCGGCCATCGACTTGGCGAGCGGGTCGCGCGGCAGATCACCAGCCTGCGGGCCAGCGCCATCGCGCTCGATCACGTCGGACTCGCGTTGATAGAGATCGCGTGCGATGCCGAACTTGATCGCGGCGCGCTTCAGCGCGTCGTGCTCGGCCTTCTTGATGCCCGTCTCGTTGTCGGCCGTGCCCGTGCCGACGCCTTCGCGCGTCACACCATCAATCGTGATCGCGGCGGTGACGGCGACCATGTCGCCAATCTGCACGATGCCGCGCACGTTGTGCGCCCAAGTCGGCGCGACGCGGTCGAGCAGATCAGCCACCGTGTGCCACTCGACGTATTCGACCGTGTGCACCTGCCCGTTGCGGTCGCGCCAGCCCTCGCGCGACTTGACGAGGCGCGGGTCAATCGGCTGACGCAAAGTGCGCAACGTGTTCGTGAAGGCGAGCGGCACGACCGACCCGCCGTTATGCGCTGCGGCGTGCTCTTCGGCCGTGATGAAATCCATATCCTGCTCCGGTTCGACCGGCGCGGTTGCTTGTCTCTTAGTCATCTCTCTGTGCTCCTCTGTGTTGTCATGTTCCGCAAGCGGGGCGAACGTTTCGACAGCGACCGGCTCGGCCGGCTCTGTCGTCTCCGTCTCGTCCTGCTTCCGTTCGAAACGCGCGGGCGCAAGTTCTTTCACCTGCGGCGTGCGCTTCTCGGCTGCGGTCTGGTTAGTGTTGGGCGTCAACTTTTGCGCCTCTGTTTGACCCATCGCCACACGCGCGGCGACGTTCGGATCAATCTGTTGTTTGGCGGCGACAGCTTCCGCATGCTTCGCGGTCAAAGAATGCTTGACGGCGAGCACATGCTCGCAGCGATAGCCGGCATCGACGGCCGCCTGCTCCTCAAATTCGAGACATGAACAGCGCACCTTGCCCGCCTCGTCGCGCCACACCTCGTAAGTGTTACGCTTGCCGCGCAGAGAAGGCGTGGTCACGCGGAAGCGTGCGCCCTCGCGTGTGACGAGACCCATCGCGGCGATGCCTTGCGCGCGCTTGTCGCGCATGATCGCTTTCTTATCCGTGTGTGTGGTGGCTGTGGCGGTGCTCATGGCTGCTGTCCTCCGAAAACTCATCTGACATTTCCGTTACGCGGCGCGCTCGACCGGCAACTCTGCGGCGGTCGGCACAGCCTTCGGGCTTTGCGTCTGCTGCGCGTTGCGCTCGGCCAGACGGCGCTCCAGATCGACGATGCGCGCTTCTAATTCCTCGACGCGCCGACCCTGCCGGTTGACCGTCTTGAACAGGCTATCGAATGTCTCCCAGATATATTCGCTGCTCATCTCTGCTCTCGCGCCTCCCGGCGGATTCACTATGTTCGATCCGCTCTGTTTCATACGTGAAACAGTGTACCATTGTTCGCGGCTTGTTGCAAGCATAAAACAAAATCTTGCATCTGGGATTTTCCTGTGCTATGGTCTGGGCAGAAAGTGAGGGCGCGGCTGTCCCTGGTGGATACGCGAGCGCGCCAAAAGGAGACGGCAAATGACACAACCAAAGAGTTTAGTGAATACCATCGAGCTTGGTCGGGCGATCCGCCGCAAGCGTGAGGAGATGGGCCTGAGTCTGCGCGACGTGGCGGACGAGACGAACGTCTCCGCCTCGACCCTCTCGCGCATCGAGAACGGCACGGGCAAACCCGACGCCGACAACATCGCGCGCCTGACCGCTTGGCTCAACATGCCGATGGAGCGCGTCATGTCTGGGCGCGCGGACGACAGCGACGGCACGAAGGCGGTCGTCTATTTCCCGCAAGAGGCCACGCCCGACATCGTCGAAGCGCACCTACGCGCCGACCGCAACCTGACCACCGAGACCGCCAAAGCCCTCTCGGAACTCTTCCGCGTCGCCTACGCCCAATTCAGCCACCCCGGCGAAGAGACCCGCGGGCGCAACAAGCGGAAGTAGCGAACACACAAGTTCACGGTCTGAAACTTTATTAGGCGCTCGCAACTTTAGTTGTTGAGCGCCTATTGTCATTTCAAGAAACATTGGAGGAAAACATGAGCCGCAAAGTTATTAACTGGTCAAGAGATTTAGGGAATCCTACGACACCCGGCAAATACACTGTCAGTGGAGTCGGTGAAGTCCAAGTTGAGCAAGAAAACATTGACGAAGCAGCAAGGCTTGGTGAAAACGTTGATGTTGAGATACATGATGCAACAACGTTTGGGCACAGCGTTCGACAATACATCATAGGACTCTTTATCCCGGCTTGAGAACTAATGCTCCTTCAGATGCTCAGGCGAAAGAGAGTTAGCATGAGTACGAAAGCTGAAGCGACGGTTGCAGCCCTCTACCGCGTGTCGAAGAATGGCAAGGCGGAAATCTTGGATGGAGAATTGCGCGTGATTGGTTAGCAGCGAAAGTTAGGAGTCAATATGTCAACAGCACACATTGATGAAGAGCGTTTGAAAGATTTACTCAAGGCGGCGATTGTCGAGGTGTTTGAAGAGCGCAAGGACTTGGTGCGCGAGGCGCTGGAAGAGGCGCTGGAAGATATTGCGCTGGCGCGGGCGATTGACGAGGGCGCACGGGGCGCATTAGTTAGTCGCGATGAGGTGTTCAAAGTATTAGAGGGCGGCCAGTGAATGTCGCATTTGAAGAGAGCTTTCTCAAAGACCTGCGCGGCGTCAAAGATAAATCCCTGTTGCGGCGCGTTCGAGAATTGATCGAAATGATCGAACAGGTACAAAGTCAGGATATGCTGACCGGGCTGAAAAAGCTCAAAGGCGGCGGGAATTATTACCGCCTGAGAATCGGCGATCACCGTGTCGGCATAACCATTGAGAACCAGATCGTTACTTTCGTTCGCTTCCTCAATCGAAAAGAGATTTACAGATTCTTTCCTTGAGGCTTGATTGTTTAGGCGTTGCAGTATGGCTTGGCAATAGACTCATGCCGAACTTAAACGGAAAAGTTGCTGTTGTGACGGGCGCGAGCTATGGCGTCGGCAAGGGCGTGGCGCTTGGATTGGCTGAAGCGGGCGCGACTGTTTATGCGACGGGGCGGACGGTGGCGTTGGAAGCTGCCGGGACGAGTGGGCACATAATCTCTGTTCGTTGTGACCATACACGCGACTCGGAGGTTGAGGCGGTATTTCAGCAGGTTGTTGATGAGCAAGGCCGGTTGGATGTGTTGGTGAATAACGTGTGGGGCGGCTATGAAAGGATGGTCGAGGATGGGGCGTTCACTTGGCCGCGGCCGTTCTGGGAGCAGCCGTTGTGGCGTTGGGATGCGATGTTTCAGGCGGGCGTGCGCGCGCACTACGTCGCCAGCGCCTATGCCGCGCGCGTGATGGTCGCGCAACGGAGCGGGTTGATCGTTAATGTCTCGTTCTGGGCGGCGCAAAAGTATCTGTCTAACGTCGCATACGGCGTCGCGAAGGCGGCCACGGATAAGCTGACGGCGGATATGGCGCACGAGTTGCGCGGGCATAACGTGACGGTCGTCTCTTTGTATCCGGGGCTGGTGCGGACGGAGAAGGTCATGCAGGCGGCGGCGTTCCTTAATATGAGTAACTCTGAATCGCCGCAGTTCATCGGCCGGGCGGTCGCGGCGTTGGCCGCTGATGAGCACATCATCGAGAAGTCCGGGCAGATACTTGTCGCGGCGGCGTTGGCGCGTGAGTATGGCTTTACCGATATTGATGGGCAGCAGCCGCGCCCTTTGACTTTAGCGGACGTATGACAACATTTCACGCGGCCCGTGTGGCAAGAACCCACACAGAGCCGTCGGTCGAATGAACCTCGCTTCAAAGCTAGATTGCGAAGGAGAGAACTCATGACAGACAAAGTGAAACCAATCCCTGAGGGCTACCACACGTTGACGCCGTACCTGATCGTGCATGACGGGGCGCGTGCGATTGAGTTTTATAAGGAGGCGTTCGGCGCGACGGAAACGTTTCGCATGGACGGCCCCGACGGGCGCATCGGGCACGCGGAGATCAAGATCGGCGATTCGCATGTCATGTTGGCGGACGAGCATCCGGAAATTAACGCGCGCAGTCCGCAGACAATCGGCGGCTCGCCGGTGACTTTTGTGCTCTATGTCGAGAACGTGGACGCGCAGGTCGAGCAGGCGCTCAAAGCCGGCGCGACGTTGAAGCGGCCTGTCGCGGATCAGTTCTATGGCGACCGCACGGGCGGCGTGGAAGACCCGTTCGGGCACATCTGGTACATCGCCACGCACGTCGAGGACGTAGCGCCCGAAGAGATGCAGCGGCGGGCGGCAGCAGCGCACAGCGGCGCGTGATGGGTGCGTGCCCGTGCGGCGTTTAAGTGTGAATAGAGCCGCCGGGCCGGGTATAATCTGACGCGTGGACGACGCGAAACTACCGCCGACTTTTAAGGGCCGACAGTACGAGCTGCGCGCGCTGGGCCTGCGCGACTTCGCGGGCCTGCGCCGTGACGACGAAGCGCTCGACCCGTTCGCGCTGGCGCACTTCGCCAAGCTCATGGTCATAAACTTTGAGC
Source organism: Pyrinomonadaceae bacterium (assembly GCA_045807745.1). Classification (GTDB taxonomy): domain Bacteria; phylum Acidobacteriota; class Blastocatellia; order Pyrinomonadales; family Pyrinomonadaceae; genus QHXQ01. Next base: position 36,342 of record JBJMGT010000013.1, on the reverse strand, counting down.
AGATCGAAGGGCTGTCGGCGGAGACGCGCGAGCACCTGCTCGGCGTCGGCGCGGACGCGTGGTCGGGCGGCACTTGCTCGCGCCCGCTGCCGAACGGTTGGCGTCTGGTCATACTCAATCCGAAGCACGGGCGCGCGCGCAACAACGCGACGTTGATGGAAGAGGTCTGCCACGTATTCTTAGGCCACAAGGCGAATCGGCTCGCCATCGTCGCGCAGAATAGACAAGGCAAGACCGTCGCGCGCGATTACAACGACGAAGACGAAGAGGCGGCTTACGCCGTCGGCGCGGCAGCGCTCTTGCCTTACACCGCTTTGCGTCGCCTAGTCCAACGCGGGCAGACTTCGACCGAGATCGCGCGCCGCTTCAACGTCAGCCGCGAACTTGTCGAGTATCGTTTGAAAGTTTCACGCCTGTGGGGCGCATATCGTGCGCAGCACGAAGCGGAGGTCGCCGCCCGCTACGCCGAGCGCGAGGCGGCCAGAGCGCGTTACGGTGATGCGCCGCGCAACGGACGCCATGCCGGCTGAGTCGTCGCAAGTTGATCGTCTGCGGGAATTGCGCGACCGGATCAAGCGCGCCATCGATTATCGTTCTTTCTACCTGCGTTACTGTCCCAACGCACATCAATCAGGCGGGCGTCTGCAAGCGCTCTGCCCCATCCCGGCGCACAATCACAGCGGGCAAGGTCATCCGAGTCTCTCCATCGATCTCGCGCGCGGTCTCTTTCACTGTTTCTCGCGCGACGAGGGCGGCGACGCGATTACGTTTTATCAACTGCTGCACGGCGTCCCGTTCGGCCGCGCCGTCCGCGAGATGGCGCGCGAACTGGGACTGAACACGCGGCGCGGGCGTTCACTCGCTTTACGCGCTGCGCCCGACCCGGCCGACGAGACCGCGCCCGAACCTGAGCCGCTCCCACGTGAACGCCTCGCCGCCATCTGCGAAAAGTTTTTGCGCGTGTGTCGCGCCGAAGAGCAGATCGAAGGGATCAACTATCTAGCGCGTCGCGGCATTGACGCACGCACTGCGCGGCGCGCCGGCCTCGCCTACTTTCCGCGCCGTGCCTATCGCCGCGTGATGCGGCAGATGCTCCAATCGTTCCCGCTCGCGGAGTTGCAGCAGTCGGGTCTCTTCAACGCGCGCGCGCATCTGACGTTCTATCGGCATCGTTTGCTCTTTCCATTCTTCATCGAAGGGCGCGCGATCTATTTGCAGGCGCGCACCACGGCCACGGGCGTCGAGCCGCGCTGGCACAACATGCGCGGCGGTGTGCCCACGCTCTACAACGTGGACGCGCTCGCAGCGTTGCCGACCGATCACATCGTCTATCTCGTCGAAGGCTTCACAGACACTTTGACGCTTACAGCGCATGGCTTCGCCGCCGTAGGCCTCGTCGGTGCGGGCGGCTTAAAAGCGGAATGGCTCGCACCGCTCGCGCGCTTCCGCGTTGTCAGTGCCTTCGACCCCGATGCTGCCGGCCGCCGCGCCGCCGATCGCTACGCCGAACTCTTCGCCGCGCGCGGCCTACGGCTCGCACGCATCACGCTCCCGGCCGACGTGAACGACTTCTTCCGCCATCACCCGGCCGCGGCCGTCGAGTTTGAGTTGTTGACGGAAGCAGCGATGGAAAGAGATCGTCAGTAGCTAATGGTCAGCTACTAGTGAGTTGACAACGCGCTCTTGTCAGAACCACCTGCCGCAAGCGGGCGGGTAGTGGTTACGTTAGCCCGACCCGCCCGCTTGCGGCAGGCGATTCTGACTTTATACGCTTACGTAACTCGCGCTAATGATAGGCAACGGACAATGGACAGTTTTTCCTTTATAATCTCCTGTTTGGATCATCATGGCAGATAATCTCATCGAGACGGTGACAAATAGTCCGGCGGCGAAGTTGACCGTTGAGGAAAAGCTGCGGCTGTTGCTCGACATCACCAAGCGCATCAGTCGTTCGCTAGATGTAGATGAAGTCCTGAACCTCGTGATGGATACGCTCGGCTCGCTCATTCCTTACGACGCGGCGGGTATCTACATCGTCGAGCGCGGAGTAAAGCGCGACGGGCACGATACTGATCCGGGCGCGCTACGGGGTTTTAGCACGACGGCGGTGCGCGGTTACGACATCGCCGAGTTGACCGAGTTGCACTTGAAGGTCGGCGAGGGTTTGCTCGGCTACGTCGCACAGACGGGCGAGCCGGTCATCGTCTCGGACGTGAGCAAGGACACGCGCTACATCAACGCGCGCGTCGAAACCTGCTCGGAAATGATTGCGCCGATCATCTCGAACGAAGAGGTGATCGGCGTCTTCGATCTCGAAAGCGATCAGTTGAACGCCTACACGGACGACGATCTAGACATCCTGTTGCTGCTCGCCTCGCAAGCCGCGATCATCATCGAGAAAGCGATGCTGCACGGACAGTTGATGGAGAAGCGGCGGCTCGAAGCGCAGCTTGAGATCGCGCGGCAGGTGCAGCTTGAACTCCTGCCCGCGCGCGACCCGGAGATGCCCGGCTTCGACATCAGCGCCTACAACTTCTCGACCGAAGAGGTCTCCGGCGACTATTACGACTTCGTCAAAATCTACGACGATCAACTCGGCGTCGTCATCGCCGACGTGTCGGGCAAGGGCGTGCCCGCCGCACTCCTAATGGCCTTCTTGCGGGCTTCCTTGCGCGCCGCGATGCACATCGGCTACGCGCCGAACATTTCGATGGCGAAGGCCAATTTTCTGCTCTGGGAGTCCATCGAAGATCGACAATTCGTCACGGCCTTCTACGGCGTGCTGGACGCGACCAACAAGACGCTCGCCTACGCCAACGCCGGGCACAATCCACCGCTCCTCTTGGACGAAGATGGGCGCGTGCGCTTCATCGAGCGCGGCGGACTGCCGCTCGGCATGTTCCGCGACACGCGTTATTACGAGTATTATTTGCCGATTGAAGCGGGGCAGGTACTCGTGCTCTATACAGATGGCATCGTCGAGGCGACGAACGGGGCCGGCGAAGAGTACGGGCGCGATCGGCTCGCCGCGAAGGTGCTCGCGGGCCGCGCCCTCTCAGCGAAGGCGCTAATCAAATTCATCCACGCTGATATGATGGAATGGACGGAAGGACGCGGCGCAGGCGACGACGTGACGTTCCTCATCGTCAAAGCGCAATAAGAAAGAAGTGCTGAGTGCTGAGTCCTAAGTGCTGAGTAAAAAGACGGTTGCTTTTACTCAGCACTTAGGACTCAGCACTTCTTTAATGTGCTGTCGGGTGTTCGTGCGCGTAGTCGCCGCCGGGCGCGAGGGGCGCGCGGTAGCGACCGTAGTTGAACTCGGCTTCCGGCTCGGAGAAGGCGTACACGTCGAAGCCGTAGGCGTCGAAATAGGCGGTCAGATCATTCTCCGCGTGCATGAAGACGGCCGGCACATAGCCCGCGTCGGCACGCATCTCAAGCAAGCGTTCGATTATTTCCAGCGGCGCGAATACGCGCACAGGGTCTCTGTAAGTTGCCATCGCTCGTTCGTCGCCCCCTCTTCTTTTGACGCCCGTCGTGCGCACAAAGTTTCATGAAACTTGCGGCGCGCCGTGCGCCAAGCCTACACTAAGATGTACGCCGCGTCAGGCGCGTTGGTTTGCGCTTGGCGTCCCATTTTCATCGCAAGCTTTAAGAAAGCATGTCTATGGTCAGTAGTCAGTTGTCCGTTGTTCGTCTGGCGTGAGTTGAGAGTTGAAGACGAAATCTAGCACTAACCGGACAACGAACAACTAACTACGAACAACGAACAACGAACAACGAACAACGGACAACGGATAACTATTTTATGACCACACCACCGACCTCACAGCCCGCGGGCGTGCCGATGAATTTTCTGAACGTGTTGGGCGCGATGCTCGCCGTGTCTGACAAGGTGAGCGATCTGATCTTCTCGCCGGGGCGGCGGCCGCAGATCGAGTTGAACGGGAAATTGCAGGGCGTGGACGTGCCGGGGCTGGAGAAGCTGCTGCCCACGCACACGGCCGGCATCGCCAAGCTGCTCATCGGCAATCAACAGGTGGCGGCCGAGAATCTGGAGAAGTACGGCTCGGCCGATCTCTCGTTCAGCGCGCCGGGCGTCTCGCGCTTCCGCGTCAACATCTTCATGCAGCGCGGCTCGCACGCCATCGTGATGCGCGTCATCCCGCCGCGCCCGCCGCAGTGGGCAGACTACAACCTGCCGGAGCAGTTGCGCGACATCGCCGAGTTGAAGACCGGGTTAGTGCTCGTGACCGGGCCGACGGGCAGCGGCAAATCGTCCACCCTCGCCGCTGTCATCGATCTGATTAACGAGACGAAGTACTATCACATCATCACCATCGAAGACCCCATCGAATTCTTGCACGTCCACAAGAACTCGACCATCCACCAGCGCGAGCTGCACTCGGACACGCCCGACTTTGCCCGCGCCCTGCGCGCCGCCCTGCGCCAAGCGCCCAAGGTGATCCTCGTCGGCGAGATGCGCGACCGCGAGACAATCGAGATCGCGCTCGAAGCGTCGGAGACAGGCCACCTCGTGCTCTCCACCTTGCACACGGTTGATGCGTCGAAGACCGTGGATCGCATCATCGGCGTCTTCCCGAAAAATGAAGAGCACGTCATCCGCGCGCGCGTCGCGAACACGTTTCGCTACATCGTCTCGCAGCGTTTGCTGCCACGCGCGGACGGGCAGGGGCGCGTCGCCGCGATAGAGATTCTCAAATCCACCGCGCGCACGCGGCAATACGTCGAGCGCGGCGAGACCGAGGGCAAGTCGCTCTTAGACGCGATGGATCAAGGCGAATTGGAAGGGATGCAGACGTTCGACAGTATGATTGAAAAAATGATCCGCGCCGACATCGTCAGCAAAGAGGACGGACTGGCCTACGCCTCCAACGCGGGCAATCTGCAACTGCGTCTCACAGACCATGCCAGCCCCGCCAAGCCAGCCGCGCAACCCGGCGGCAACTCGATGCTCGACATGCTCGACCGCTAACTTTCGCGGCAGCGCGGCACGCCTCCCACGCGTCTAACCCTCACTATGCGAACGCGGGGCTGGCCCATCTATCTCATTCTGTTGGCGCTTGGCGCGCTGCTCTTGGCGCTTGCCTGCGGGCGCAAACGCACCGTCGAGCACAAAGCGCTCACGCCGGTCATCGCCCTACCCGATGCAGTGCGCACTTGGACGCCGCTACCTGTGCGCCCGCTCTCGCCGAAACTGGCACGCGTGCGTGAACGCACGATGCAGGCTGCCGCGACCACGCGCGAGTTGAACTGGCTGTCTGCGCCGGGCATGGCCGAGTTGAGCGGCTGGGAGTACGGCACGCGCACAAAGGAGATGGCGGACACGCTCGCGAGCGAAGAGTTGCGCAGCTTGAGCCGGCTGGCCGGTGCGGGCGGGCTGTTGCCGGAGGGCACTGACCTCGCAACGCTCGCCGCGAGCTTTGCCGCCGCCTCCGCGGGCGCAACCTATTCGCCGCTCGACAAGCAAGTGCTCCTGCTCGCCGACCCGCACGGCGCAAGCCAGCCGAACGAAGCGCTGCTCACGCACGAGTTCGTCCACGCCTTGCAGGATCAGCACTTCGATCTGCTGCAACTACTGCTCGCGCAGCCTTACAGCTTCGACCACGCAGAGGCGCTCTTCGCTGTCGTCGAGGGCGACGCGATGGACGTGCAGCGCCGCGTCGAACAGGGCGACGCCTTCGCGCAGCGACCGCTTGCAGACATCGCGCGCTCTGAAGACGACCGCTTCAACGGTTACCGCAAAGAGATCGGCGCGCTCTTTCCGCCGCTCCTGACCGAGACGTTCATCTTCCGTTATCGCGACGGCGTGCGCTTCGTCGAGACGGTGCGACGCAAGAGCGGCGCGCGCGGCGTGGACGAACTGTTCCGTCACCCGCCCGCGTCGAGCGCGCAGGTCTTACACCCGGAAAAATATTTCGCGGGCGATCTGCCGCGCGAAGTTTCACTAGACGAGTCGGCGTTCGCCGCCGCAGGCTGGCACACGTCGGCCGCAACGCCGCTCGGCGAGATCGGCGTGCGCGGTCTGCTGCTGAAAATTCTCTCCGCGCAAGCTGCGGCGCGCGCCGCCTCAGGTTGGCAGGGTGACCGCGCTTATCTGTTCGAGCGCGCGGGCAGCGCACCGCTCTTCGTCTGGCAGACCGTATGGGCCAAGTCCGAAGATGCGCAGGAGTTCTTTCGCGCTTACAACGCCCTCGAACGCGGGCGGGCGACAGCAGCGACCGACGCATTTGCCGTCGCCGCCGCACAGCCCCAAGCTGGTTGGCGCGCCGGCAACACGCTGACGCTTATGCGGCTGGCCGGCGACACTGTGCTCATCGTGCGCGGCGGCGAGGCGGACGTGCCGAGTGCGTTGCGGCTGGCGGCGCAGCACTAACTTCAGCGTAAAAAGCACGCGGCTTGTAGCCGGCGGCCCAACCGCGTATACTCCGCGCAGCAACAGACAAACTTTCCTGTCCGTTCGGCTGACTACCAGAAAGGAGTTCTCCTCATGCGCAAGGCATCTGCATCCGCTCTGTTCAAGCTATTCGCTGCCGCTGCGTTTGTTCTCTGTGGCGCAAGTTTGGCATTCACACAGATGAGGGACGCACGCCTGCTCTCTGCGCGGGCAGGAGGCATTAATTTTGCTTCCGGCCAAGTCTTGGTGGAGCGCGCGGGCCTCTCTAACTCAATGGCCTTGACGGCGCATGATGATCTACGTGCAGGTGATGTAGTCAAAACCGGTGGTGACGGCCGCGTCGAAGTGTTGCTCAATCCCGGCTCGTATCTGCGCGTCGGCGCGGACGCCGAGTTCAGTCTGAGCGATGATTCGCTCGAACACTTGCGCCTCAAGCTGACGCGCGGGGCGGCCGTGGCCGAAGTGATCGGCTTCGATGATGCGCGGCCGGCACTCACCATTGACACGCCGCAGACGCAGATCGTCGTCCTCAAGAGCGGCATCTACCACATTGCAGTGTTGGCGGGCGGCTCAACCGAAGTCGCCGTCTTCAAGGGGCGCGCGCAGGTCGGGAGCGGCGCGCTGTTGGTGCAGGGCGGGCGTAAGGTGATTGTCGGCAACGGCGCAGTCGCGGTGGCGAAACTCGACAAGCGTGAGGCGGACGCGCTCGATGCCTGGAGCCGTGAGCGCGCCGAACAACTGGCGAAGGCGAACGGCCGCATCACGCGCAACCGCACCCTCACCAGCGCGCTCCAGAGCATGAACGGGCCGGAGACTTTTGGGGGCATCGGCGCTGGCTGGTGGCCGGGCGCATACGGCTTCAGGGGCAACGGATATTGGGTGTACGACGGCTTCGCGCGCACATGGGTCTTTGTCCCGTTCTACTGGCGGCAGGTCAGTTGTCCCTACGGATTCGGCTACCACAACACGGTGGTCGTCACGCCGCCACAAGGGACGCTGCCGAACAACGTTCCTTGTCGGGGTTGTCAGTCAAACAAACTGCCTGACCAGCGCGTCGGCGCGGGCGGTGGCTTCCCGCCGAACGATGGGTTCTCGCGCGGCGGCGGCAAATTCCCGTCCGGGTCTGCGCCCGCGCCCGCGCCCGCACCGGCCCCGCCATCTAAGATCGCTAGTCCGTCGAAGGGGGGCGGCGGCGATTCTGTCCCCGCGCCGCGAGTGGGCGGCGAGTCGCGCAAGTTAGAGCCGCCAAGATAGCTACGCTGCCCGCGAGCACGCAGCCGCAACGAATTACAAACGCCCCGCCGCCCACTGTTGTTAACGGGTCGGCGGGGCGATTTTATCTGCGACAACGCGCGCCGCGTGCGTGACGGCCGCAACGCCAGCGCCGGGAAAAACCGTGTCGCCCACCAGATAGAGACCGGCGAACGGCGTGCGATGCGTGAGGGCTTGTGCGCCGAACATGTCCGGCGTCTGCCCCGTGCTGCCAATCATGCCGAGTTTGCGCCGCGTCTGTTCGTAGTAAGTGCGCGGTGTGGCCGTCTCGATCACCTCGATCCCGTCGCCGAGTTCCGGCAGGCTCGCGTGCAAACGCGCCCAACATGCTTCGAGCATCTGCTGATCTTGCGTCTCATGCTCGGCTTCGTCTTCATGATAAGCGAACCACTGCGCCGCGTCGGTGAAAGTCGAGATCGTGACGGCACGTTGACCTTTGAGCGTGGGGGCGGCATTGAACATGAGTTGCGCGGCGGCCGGATCATAAGTCTGCGCCGTCGGCTGCTCGGTCAATGCAAGGATGCGCTCGGCGGGCAGCCGTGTTGCAGCCGCTTCATCGAGCGTGGCGAAGATCAGGTACGCGCCCCAGCCGCGCAAGTCGCGCAGGCGCGGGCGCAACTCCGCGGGCGTGCGGTTTAAGCCGACGAGCTTGCCGTATGTGTCCCAGATGGTCAGATTGCTGACGACGGCGCGTGTGGCTTCGACCCGCTCGCCGCTTAAGAGATCGACGCCTGTGGCGCGTCCACTTGCATCCAGCACGAGCCGCAGCACGGTCGTGTCGCAACGCACAGTGCCGCCGTTCAATTTGATCGCTGCGACAAGTGCGTCGGTCAGCGCGCCCGCGCCACCTGTGAGCGCATAGAGACCGCGTTGCGGTTCGGTCAGCGCGAGCGCAGCGTAGAGGTAGGCGCAACTGGCGCTCGTCGTCTGCGCGAAGAGTTGCAGTTGCGCATCGATGAATTGACGGAAGCGCGGCAACGTGGCTGACAGATGCGCGGCCGTCGTGTCGCCTTGCAGCGCGAGAATTTTTGTCGCAAGGCGCGGCTCGGCGGCCAGCAGTTTCATGCGCTGCAACTTGGTCGTGGAGGCGAGGGCAGGGAAGCGACGTGCGCTCCGCCGGAGCGCGTCAGCGATAGGCGCAAGCTCGCGGTAGAAGCTGGCGGCCGCGTCCGCGCATTCGGGAAAGCTCGCGCGCAGAGTGGCCGCAAACTCTTCATCGCTTGCGCCGCCGACGTGCACGTCAATTCCATCAGCGAGACGCACGACGTAAGCCGGTTGCAGTAACGTGGCTTCAGGCGGCGCGACCGGTAACTCTGCAAACACGCGCGCGTGCAAGTCGTCCGGCTGCCAGCAGGCGTATAGCCCCGCGCCCGGCTCGAACTCGTAACCGCCGTGCCCGAAGGGCGTCGCGCAGCCGCCCGCGCGTGATTCTTTTTCGAGCACGCAGACGCTCACGCCGCGCGCGGCCAACAATGCTGCGGTCGTCAACCCGCCCACGCCAGCGCCGACGACCAACACTTCGTAGCGCATAAGTTTTACAGGTGCAGGAGACCGATGAGGCGGACGACCGCTGCGAGCAGCAGTCCGGTCGGCGGTGGCGGCGACAGGTTTTTCATGTGCGGCTCAAGCACGATCCAGATGGAGGTCACGCCGTTGAAAAGAAAATGGATGATGACGCAGGGCAGAAGGCGACCCGTCCACGCGCGCACCAGCGTCAGCGTCAGACTGAGCAGCGAGATCGCCATGATCACACCGATGTTCGCGCGATACTGCCAGACGTGCACTAATGCGAACAGCCCCGCGACAATGAACACCGCCCACACCGCACCGAGCGCGCGTTGCAGCGCCGGATAGAGCAAGCCGCGATAGATCGACTCTTCCACGAGCGGCGCAGATAAAGTTGCCAGCACGACGACGACGTAGCGGGCCGCCATGGAGCTTAAGATGATCTTCTCTAGATCGGTGTCGCCGCCGGGGAAGTGGCGCGCGATCTGGTAGTTGCACACGAGCAGCACGACCACCACACCGGCGCAGACCAGAAACTCCAACGCGCCGAGCCGGCTGCTCCAACGCCAGCCCGTCAACTCGCGGAACGAACGCTTGCCATAGCCCGTGACGACCCACCAGATCAGCCCGAAGGTCAACAGGTGCGCCGGAATCACGGCCGCGACCGAGATCAGTAAGAAACCCGGATCGGTGAGAATCGTCTCCGTGACCTTATCGGCCGGGAAGCGATAGATGCGCACGATAAGATACGCCGCGCCCGCAAGCAGCGGCACGATGAGCAACAACCCGACGCTCGCCACCCACACGAGCACCGCCGCCCCGACACCCCACGGTGGATTATCGGGGCCGAGCGGACGCGCGCCCCACTTGGTCTGCGCCGATGTCGTTACTGGCACAAACTCTTCAGCGTAAGCGTTGGCGACTGTTTCCCCGGCGGGCGTGTCGGTCGGTGTGTCCACGATGAAGCGAGTTTAAGAGACGCGGGCGTGGAAGAGCAAGGAGTTGCTATCGAGCCGTCCGCTAAGAGCCGCGCTATTCGCGGTCGGGTGCATGCTGTCGTTAGGCGGACTTGCTACGGGAATCACGCCCCCTTACTTTGAGTTGGCATAGACCCTATTGAATTCATCTACCCAGCACTTTTCTCGATCTGAAGTATCTCGCCCGAGTTTCTTCGCAAGCTTGAAGAACCCCGGCCCCGGCCTCTTATCACCTTCTTTATACACAACTATGACTGATAGCATTCCTCGGCCAGCGGCATCTTCCTCCCTCGAAATATCATCTAGCATATGATGGAAGGCATTATCCTCCGCCGAAAAGTGTATTGTATGTACCTTGCCAGTTAGCTCAGAGTAAGGGATTGTCTTTTCTTCTCTAGCTCTAGCAATAAGAACCGCTCTCATCTCTTCTTTAGCAGCATCCCACTGTGCATCTGTGTAACCATACAGTCCCATGATTTAGCCTCCAAAAAGATGTACGCCTAACAAACATTAGTCCGCATTCTTTAGCCTTGCAGCCGTTGCGTTGAGACCGATGATCGTCTTGGCATCTTCGATCTCGCCGGCTTCGATCATGTCGAGGGCGCGGGTGAGGGGCAGGCGGACGACTTCGATGAATTCGTCCTCTTCGAGGCCGGCCTCGGTCTCCGTCAGGTCGGTCGCCAGATAGACCCACATCTTCTCGGCGCAGAAGCCGGGCGAGACGAAGAACTCGCTGAGCTTTTCCCAACTGCCGGCGACGAGACCTAACTCCTCTTGCAACTCGCGCGCGGCGCACTCTTCCGGCGGCTCGAAGTTGTCGCGGCTGCCGGCCGGAATCTCCAAGAGATATTTGACCGTCGGGTGGCGATACTGGCGGACGAGTGCGACCGTCTGATCGGCAAAGAGCGGCACGATGGCGGCGCTGCCCGGATGACGCACGACATCGCGCTTATGTTCGCGGCCGCCCTCGCGCACTGTGTCTACCGAGACCGTGAAGACGCGCCCGCGAAACACGTCCTCGCTCTTAAGCACTTCCGGCGCTGGCATGTCTGATGTGTCCATGTGGAAACTATTAATCAATCGCCATGAAAAGGCAAAGACGTAGATACGGCTTGCGTGGTCAGCTTAGTTGACCGACGCGCGCACCAACCCTTGCACTTCGCCGACGAGGTAGAGCGAACCGGTTACGCAGATGAGTCCGTCGGGCGGTGTGATCTCGCAGGCGCGTTTGAGGGCCGCGGCCGGCGACTCGACGAGTGCAAACGCGCCGGCGCTTGCGTGTTGGTGTGCGAGTCCAGTCAACACGTCGAGCGTGGCGGCGCGTATGTTTGTCGGGCGCGTTAAGACAAGACGCTGCGCGCCGGGGAAGAGCGCGGCGGCAATCGGGTCGAGTTCCTTATCGCTCATCGCGCCGAAGACGAGCGTGACGGGGGCGCGGACGAACTCATCAAGGTAGGCGCGCAAAGCGGCCGCGCCGGCCGGGTTGTGTGCGCCGTCAAAGAGCACGGGCGGAGGGCCGGGCCATAGCTCAAGCCGGCCCGGATGCGCGGCCGTTTGCAAGCCTTCGATGATCGCCGCGTGCGAAATACTGAAACCACTTGCACGCAACAGCTCGGCGAGCGCGATGGCGATGGCGGCGTTCGTTAGTTGATGCCGGCCGCGCAGGGCGAGAGCTACGTCTGCATAAACGTCTTGCGGGGTCTCGAAAGTGGCGCGCAGGCGTCCGTCAGTCGTCGCATTGATTACGGTTATATGCTCAGTCGCCCACGCGGGCGTGACGCCGCAGGCGCGGCAACGCGCGAGGACACGTGCGCGCGCCTCGGCCGGTTGCGGCGCGACGACGACGCTTGTGTCCGGGCGAATGATCGCGGCCTTCTCGGCTGCGATCTCGGCAAGCGTGTCGCCTAAGTAGGCTTGATGATCGAGCGCGATGGGCGTGATGGCGACTGTCGCGGCGTGGGCGGCGGTCGTCGCGTCGAGCCGCCCGCCCAAGCCCGTTTCGAGGATCGCGAGTCGGACACCGGCCGCACGAAACGCGAGCAGCGCGATGGCCGTCACTTGCTCGAAGAAGGTCGGGCGCGCGCCCGTCTCGTTGTGTAGTTGTTCGGCCGCAGCGCGGACTTGCGTCGCGTGGTGCGCAAACTCTGCGGGCGCGATCTGCGCGCCGTCGATGTTGATGCGCTCCGTGAGCGAGACGAGATGCGGCGAGGTGTAGAGACCTGTGCATATGCCGGCGGCACGACAAATGGCGGCGAGCAGCACGGCGGTCGAGCCTTTGCCGTTTGTGCCGGCGATCTGCACGGCCGGATAGGCTTGTTGTGGATTATCGAGCGCGGCGAGCAGGCGTGTGACGTTGGCGAGACCGAGCTTCATCGCCAAGGTCTCGTGCCCCAGACTCAGCAGATAGTTGACGGCCTCATCAAACTGCATGGGGAAGAGATTAACCACAAAGACACGAAGAGCACAAAGAACTGCTTTGTGTCCTTTGTGCCCTTGTGGTTTAACTTTTCGTTTGCGGTGTTGTTGTCTGGATTTTGGGTTCGGCCGCTTGCATGTCCGGCGCTGGCGCATTCGGATCGCGGCCGTTACTGTTTGGGTTAAACTGCGGCGCGGGCGCGGGCGCTTCAGTGTTGACCATGAAGTTCAATAGCTTGATGAGCATGTCGCGCATCTGGCGGCGATCCACGACAGCGTCGACCATGCCGTGTTCAAGCAGGAACTCGGAGCGCTGAAAATCTTTCGGTAACTTCTCCCGGATGGTCTGCTCGATGACGCGCGGGCCGGCAAAGCCTATGAGCGCCTTCGGTTCGGCCAAGATCACGTCGCCGAGCATGGCGAAGCTGGCGGTGACGCCGCCCGTCGTCGGGTCGGTCAGGATCGAGATGAACGGGAGGCGCGCGTCATCCAGTTGCGCGAGCGCGGCGGAGATTTTCGCCATCTGCATCAAGCTCAGCGTGCCCTCCTGCATGCGCGCGCCGCCCGAAGCGGAGACGGTCAAAACGGCCGCGCGCGCTTCGATGGCGCGCTCGATGATGCGCGTGATCTTCTCGCCGACGGCCGAACCCATCGAGCCGCCGAGGAAACTAAAGTCCATCGCACCGACAAACGCGAGATGCCCGCCGATCCGGCCGCGCGCCGTGATGACCGCTTCTGGCAACCCCGTCGCGCGCCGCGCCTGTTCCAGTCGTTGCTTGTAAGGTTTCGTGTCAGTGAACTCAAGCGGGTCGCCCGAAGTCACGTCCGCGTCCAACTCTTCATACTCCGAGTCGTCGTAGAGGATAGCGAGGCGCGCGCGCGCGCCGATGCGGAAATGGTAGTTGCAGTGCGGACAGACTTGCAGCGACTCTTCCAACTCGCGTTTATAAAGGGCCGCGTCGCACTCGGTGCATTTGACGAAGATGCCCTCGGTCTTGACGACGCGCTCGTCCGCCGGTACGGACTCGATCTTCTGATCCTTTTTCCGAAACCATGTCATATGCGTGCGGCAGTATGAACCAAGAACGAGGAATGAGCAAAGCGCTTAATCAGGCCGCATTGATCACGTCGTGCTCTGTGCTGTTGGGGCGCGGCGCGTGCCCGTTGTCCGGCGCGACACTGATGTCCGGGTGTGCGCGGTCAACTGCGGCGATGAGCAGGCTGACGATGATGCGCTCGGTCTCGTCCCACGCGCCCGTCAGCGTGCAGCCGGCGGCATTGCGATGACCGCCGCCGCCAAACTGCTCGGCGATGCGCGCCACGTTCACATCGCCCTTCGAGCGCAAACTGGTGCGATAGACGCCGGGCGCGCTCTCCTTCAGGAACGCGACCGCCTCGACATCGCCCACGCTCATCGGAAAGTTGACGAACCCGTCCGCGTCTTCGTCCGACGCGCCTGTGTCCGCCTGCATCTCGACCGTCTGCCTGAGCCACGCCACGCGCCCAGACGGATCGTGCCGCACGGTCGCGAGCACTTCCCGCATCAGATCAAGCTTGCTCCAAGGATAATTGCTGTAGACGGCCTGCGCGATCTTCGCCGGCTTCACGCCCGCGCGCACAAGTTCCGACGCGACCTTGAAGGTGCGCTCGGTCGTGTTCGAGTAGTGGAACGAACCCGTGTCGGTGATGAGCGCCGTGTAGACGCACTCGGCAATCTCGCGCGTGGGGCGCACGCCGATGGCCTTGCAGAGGTTGTAGATCATCTCGCCGACGGCCGAAGCGGTCGAGTCGATCCAGTTGATCTGACCGAAGAGCGAGGTCGTGGCGTGATGGTCAATGTTGACGACGAGTTGGTGTTCGAGATCGACGAGACCGGGACGCGTGATGTCCGAACACTCGATGACGAAGACCGCGTCGTAAGGTCTGTCCACGGCGGGCGTAACGCGAATCTGGTCCGCGCCGGGAAGTTTCCGGTAAGCGTGCGGCACGGGGTCGCGCATGATCACTTCCGGGTCTTTGCCCAGCGCGCGCAGCAGCCAGTACAACCCCAGACTCGACCCTAGCCCATCGCCATCCGGGCGAATATGCGACGTGATGGCAAAGTTCCGCTTCGCCTCGATCAGCTCAACGACTTGACTGAGCATACGTAAAAACGAGTGCTGAGTGCTGAGTGCTGAGTGCTGAGTAATAAGGCCGTTGCCTTTACTCAGCACTCAGCACTCAGCACTCAGCACTTTCGTTATCTCCTCTCTCGTCTGTGTCGGTCGCGGCCGGCGCGTGCTCGTGTTGGATTTCAGTGAGCAGTGCGTCCACGCGCGTGGCCTTCTCTTCGACCGTGTCGCGCACGAAATGAATTTCGGGCGCGCGTTTCAAATTCAGTTCCATGGCCACCTGCCGGCGCACATAAGGGGCGGCGTGTTCGAGCGCACGCAGCGCGACGGCCGCTTCCTTGTCGGTGCCCGCGACGGTCACGTAGACGCGCGCCTCGCGCAGGTTCTCCGACATGCGCACTTCCGTCACTGTGACCACGCCGATGCGCGGGTCTGCCAACTCGTACCCCACGATCTGCGCGATCTCCTCGCGCACAAGCTCCGCGACTTTCTCCGGACGACGCATAAAAAAGATGCTGGATGTCAGATGCTAGATGCTGGTGTCTATGTAACTGACATCCAGCATCTAGCATCTGACATCTGCTTTTACAGTTCCGTCGCCGCCACCTGCTCGACGATGTACGCCTCGATCTGATCGCTGACCTTGATGTCGTTAAAGCCTTCGAGGGCGATGCCGCACTCGAAGCCTTCGCGGACTTCCGACACGTCGTCCTTAACGCGGCGCAGAGAGGCGATCCCGCCTTCCCACGCGACGACGCCGTCGCGGATCAGACGCGCGCGGGCGTTGCGGCGGATCAAGCCATCGATGACCATGCAGCCGGCCACCGTGCCAGCGCGCGGCACTTTGAAGATTTGCCGCACTTCAGCTTTGCCCAAGATACGCTCGGTTGCGATCTTGTCGAGCATGCCGATCATCGCCGCCTTAATCTCTTCCTCGACCTTGTAGATGATCGAGTGGAGGCGTATGTCCACGTGTTCGAGCTTCGCCAATTCGGCCGCGCGCACTTCGGGGCGCACGTTAAAGCCGATGATGACGACGGCCGTGTTCGATGCGCCGGCTTGCGTCGCGGACGCTAAGAGCACGTCGGACTCCGTGATCGCGCCGACGCCGGAGCGTATGACCTTGACCTTGACCGTGTCGGTCGAAAGCTTTTGCAGCGTACTCTTCAAGACTTCGACCGAACCCTGCACATCGGCCTTGACGAGCACGAGCAGTTCCTTGACCTCTTTTTGGCCTAGCGCCTCGATGCCGCGCTTGGTCGATTGCAGGAGCGCGCTCTGGCGCGCGAGTTGTTGCCGGTGCTCGGAGATGCCTTGCGCGCGCGACACGTCGGCGACGACTTGGAACATGTCGCCCGCTTGCGGCACGCTTTGCAGACCGAGCACCTCGACCGGCATGGCCGGCCCCGCTTCAGTCACAATCTCGCCGCGATCATTGAACATCGCGCGCACCTTGCCGTAGACCTGCCCGGCGATGAACGGGTCGTGAACGTGGAGCGTCCCTTGTTGCACGAGCACGGTGGCGACTGCGCCGCGCCCACGGTCAAGTTTCGCTTCGAGCACGACACCCGCCGCGCGCCGCGTCGGACTGGCCTTCAGGTTCAAGATGTCGGCCGTCAAGAGAATCGTTTCGAGGAGCGTCTCCAGGTTCTGGCGCTTCTTCGCCGAGACTGCGACCATCTCGGTCTCGCCGCCCCACTCGACGGGCTGCAAGCCCTGATTCGCCAACTCCTGTTTGACGCGATCAGGATTCGCGTCCGGCTTATCGATCTTGTTGATGGCGACGACGATGGGCACGTGCGCGGCGCGTGCGTGCTCGATGGCTTCAATCGTCTGCGGCATCACGCCGTCGTCCGCCGCGACGACGAGCACGACCACGTCGGTCGATTTCGCGCCGCGTGCGCGCATCAAGGTGAACGCCTCGTGACCGGGCGTGTCGAGGAAGACGACGCGGCGCGTCTCTTCTGGGTTATCGGGACTCGGCACTTGCACGCTGTACGCGCCGATGTGTTGCGTGATGCCGCCCGCTTCGCCCGCTGCCACTTCGGTCGTGCGGATCGCATCGAGCAAGCTGGTCTTGCCGTGATCGACGTGCCCCATGACCGTGACCACGGGTGCGCGCGGCAACTCTTCGTCATCCGCGCCCGTCTCGATCAACTCCTCGAACTCCTCTTCGATCTGCATCTCCTCGAAGGGCACGAAGGCCACGTCGTAGCCGAAGCGGCGACCGAGATCGACCGCCACGTCGTCATTCAACGTTTGATTGATCGTCGCGAACACGCCGCGCTGCAACAAGAGCGCCACGATGTCCTTCGGCTTAATGCCGAGTTTTTCGGCAAACTCTTTGACGGTCGAGCCTTCGACGAGGCGGACAGGTTTGAGATCGGCCGCCGCACCGCCCGGCGCGCCGACGCCAATCGAGCCGGCGATGCGTTGTTCGAGCGAGAGCGCCTTGGGCGGTGTGACGTAGTCGCGGTCGAAGCGGCCGCCCTTACCGCGAAAACCTTCGCGGCTGCCGACGGGCGCAGCGCCGCCGCGCCGCGAGCGTCCGCCGCGTGGGCGACGCGCGTCGGCCGGCGGTGTGTAGAGCGTCTGCGGCGTCGCGCTCTCGCCCGGTGTGCCGGTGAAAGCGACCGCGTCGCGCGTGCCGCCGCGGCCGCCACGGCCGCCGCGTTCGCGTTCTTCACGGCCTGAGCGCCGTTCACGCTCGCGCGGCGTGGGCGCTGTCGGCGTCGGCACGGGCGCGCGCTCGCCCGGTCGCACACCGGCAGTGAGCGCGGCGGCCGTGGGGCGCAGGACTCTGATCTGTTTCGCAGGCGGCTCAGGCTTCGGCAGCACGTCGGGCGTGCCCGGCGGGATCGGCATGAGCGGCGCTTCGCCGACCTCTTCAGTCAGCGGCGCGGCCGACGCAGCCGCTTCGACGGGGCCGGGCGCACTGTCTGTTGGCTCGGAGATTTGCGGCGTCGGATAGGACAACTCGGTGAGCGACGGCGCGGGGCGTGCGCCGGTCAGATGCGCGCCCGCCGGATGCTCTGCGCGCGCGGCCGGTGGCAGTTGCGGCTTCTTGACGAGGCGCACAGTGCCGCCGCTCTTAGCGCCGCCCGCTTCTTCCACTTGCTCTTCGGGCGCAGCGAGTGCAGGCGCGGTCGCGCCGTTGTCGGTCACAGCCGCGGGCGGCATGGAGACGTGTATGTCTTCGCCGCCGCCGGTCTCTTCCGCCGGGCGCGCGGCCTTTTTGACGACGCGGATCGTGCGGGCCGGCGCGACTTCCTTCTTGGGGAAGTAGCGGTTACGAATCTTCTCCGCCAACTCTTTGGGGACGGTATTCGAGGGCACACTGACATCGAAGCCCTCGCGCCGCACCTCTTCGATCAGGCGCTTCGTCTCGAGCTTGAGTTCTTTGGCTAGGTCGTAAATGCGAACCTTATTCCCGACAGTCATGCAATCCTTCCGACGACGCTTGAGACTAACAGCAGAGGCGTCGCGCACTGCAAAGGTTTAAGTGTCAAACTCGCACTTGCAATCACCTTTGCCGGGCGCGTCCGCCCGTCGTTCAGAGCGGGCGCTGACTGCGAACCGGCCAAGGTTCGTGCAGGCGAGCAGGGAGGCAAGTCGCGCCGCGCCCTTGGCGAGCGGCGACGCGCTTGCAGCGGTCATTGTGCGCTGTCGGAAGCATCTTGCTTCTCGTGCTCCGCAGCGTCACGTTCGTCGTTCGTCTCGACCCGGTATTCGGGCGCGGGCGCGGACGAAACTTGAATCTCAGGCGCGGACGCCTCATTGGCATCCGCCGAGGGCGCGAGCGGCGCGTCCTCTTCGACGGGCGGTTCGCCCTCGTCGGCCGCTTCTTCATCGGCGATCATGGCCGCATCGGTCGAGGTCATACCAGCGCCCGGCGTGATCGTGTCGGGGCGCAGGTCGCGCCCTGCCCCTTGCAAGAGCAACTCATCCGTCGACATCGGATCGGCCTCGGAGAGCGCGACCGGATCGGCCGATTCTTCAGCGAGGATGTAAGGCTCAGCTTGGAACGGCGCGCGCCCTTCGACCGCATCGTCGTAGCCTTGCGCTGTCATCTCTTCCGACGGCTCGACCTCGCCCGCGTCGCTCGCCGGATCAAACTCAACCGACGCCGCGTGCTGTTCAAGCGCACCGGTTGCCTCAGTCGCGCCGGCTGCTTCATCTTCGGTTTCGCTCGCCACTGCCTCATCCTCCGCTTGTTCGCTTGTTGCCTCGGCAGATGTTTCAGACGCAGCCGCGGCCGCCGTCTCGCCGGTCGCTTCACCTTCCGCCTCGCCCTCCGCCGCCTTGCTGCGTTCGCGGGCGGCGACGACGGCCTGCGCCGAGTCGATCATCGCCTGCGCTTCGTCGAGCGAGATGTCGAGGAACTCAACCAGATCATCGAGCGACGTATTGGCCAAGGCGTCAATGTCTTCGATGCCATGCTCGGCGAGCGCGGCGGTCGTCGCGGCGGTCACACCTTCAAGCGCAGAGAGCGGCACAGCCGCGCCCGAAGCGATGAGCGCGCCCATCTGCTCGGCGACTTCCTTCTTAATCTCTTCCTCGCTGCGGATGTCTATGTTCCATCCGACAAGCTTCGTCGCCAGCCGCACGTTCTGCCCGCGCTTGCCGATGGCGAGGCTCAACTGATCTTCGTTGACGATCACTTCCATCTGCCGCTTCTCGATGTCCGTGATGCGCACCTGATTGACCTTCGCAGGCGACAGAGCGTTCGCGGCAAAGACCGATGGCTCGTCCGACCATTCGATGATGTCGATCTTCTCGCCGCGCAACTCGCGTATGATCGCCTGCACGCGCGAACCCTTCATGCCGACGCACGCGCCGACCGGATCAACGTCGCGCTCATTACTTGCAACCGCGATCTTGGCGCGCTCGCCCGGCTCGCGCACCGCCGATTTGATCACGACCGTCTCGTCGTAAATCTCCGGCACTTCCATCTCGAACAGGCGCTTCAACATCTCTGGGCTGGAACGCGAAGTGATAATCTGTGGCCCTTTCGATTCCTTCAACACATCTTCGATGACGACGCGAATGCGCTCGCCCTGATTCCACTGCTCGCCGCGCGACTGCTGCGAGCGCGGCAGAATGGATTCGACGTTGCCCATGTCCACGATGATGTCGCCGCGCTCGAAGCGTTTCACATAACCGTTGACGAGATCGCCGACCTTGTCAATGTACTGCTCGTAGACGTTGGCACGCACCGCGTCGCGCACCTTCTGAAACAGAATCTGCTTCGCGGTCTGCGCCGCGATGCGCCCCATCTCTTCCATCGGCAGCGGGATTTGCAACTCGTCGCCCACGTCCACTTCGTCGCCCGCAAGTTCCTGCGCTTCGGCCAGAGACATCTCGCGCCCCGGATTCGTCACCTCTTCGACGATGACCTTCGAGGCAAACAACTCGATGCCCGATTCCGAACTCCACTCGACGGCGATCTCTTCGCCCGACTTGAACTGCTTGCGCGCGGCGGCGCGCACGGCCTCTTTCATCGCCTCGATCACCAGATCGCGGTCGATGCCGTGCTCTTTACACAGCGCGTCAATGCTCTGCCCGATGGATGTACTCATAAGTTTCCAGATGTCAGATGTCAGATGTCAGATGCTAGTGCCTGTCTCTTACTGACATCCAGCATCCAGCATCTAACATCTATTTGTTTGCCTGTTCACGCTCGGCGGCGAGGCGGAACTCTGCTTCAACGTCGATCTCTAAATTCGCCTTGGCGATCTGCTCGACGGGGATGCGCACGCGCCCGTTCGTGTTGTCGTCAAAGACGACCTCTGCGCCTTCGACGCCGACGATGCGCCCGCGAAAATTGCGCTGCCCGTTGACGGGCTGCCGCGCTTTCAGTTTCGCCAGCTTCCCGGCGAAGCGCTCGTAATCCTCACGCTTGTACAACCCGCGCTCCAGCCCCGGCGAGGAGACTTCCAAGTTATAAGCCGAATGGATGAAGTCCTCCACGTCGAGAATCGTGCCGACGTGATGGCTAATGGTCGAGCAATCCGCGTGCGTGACCCCGCCCGGCTTGTCAATAAAGATGCGCACTATGGCGCTCCGGCCCTGCACGCCCACTTCGGCGTGGACAAACTCCAACCCGTGCTCGGTCACCACGCGCTCGGCGATCTCGCGTATGCGCTCTGCAATCTCGGCCGTTTCCATCGCGCTCTTTCAGTAAAACCCCCGCCGCTCAAAAACCGACTCGCGCGCAAAAGAAAAAGTGGGCGCGAACCCACAGACGAAAACGCCGCGCTCGGAACAAGAGACGGATTATACGGCAACGCGCGGCAAAGGGCAAAAGGGGACAGGGCCTTTAAAAGCGCCCGCAAACAGGCGGCTTTTTACGCCGCCCCCAGCCGGGCTTTCACCACCTCGCTCACCGTGCGCCCGTCCGCCGACCGCCCGGCAAGCCGCGCTTGCGCCGCCTTCATCACCGTGCCCATCTCTTTCATCGAACTCGCGCCGGTCTCCGCAATCGCCGCCGCCACTGCCTGCTCGATCTCTGCACGCGTCGCCGCCTGCGGCAAGTATTCTTCGATCACACCGATCTCCGCCTGCTCCTTCGCCGCCAACTCAGCCCGCCCGCCCTTCTCATACTGCTCAACCGAATCGCGCCGCTGCTTAACAAGCGACTGCAAGAGCTTCTGCATCTCTTCATCCGTCAACTCACGACCCTGCTCAATCTCGCGATTCATCATCGCCGCTTTAACCATGCGCAAGGTCGAGAGCCGCGCGGCCTCTTTGGCCTTCATCGCGGCGGTCAGGTCAGAGATGATACGTTGTTTGAGACTCATCATTACTTTCCTTTCTCCGCAAAGTTGTACGCCGATTCAACAGCAACTGACAAGCGTGCCTGTGAAGTGTGCGCTGTTCTATCTCATCCGCTGCCGTCGAACTCTAGCGCGCCCGCTTCGATTGGGCTAGAATCGCTACGCATTCGCGCTCGTCTAATTAACGCCCCACGCGGGCTTCGCTACAAGCTACTCACGCCGGTCTTAGTAATCAATGCGGGGCGCGATAAAATCAGACACTGCGATAGACCCTTTACGATACTGAACGCTGAGAGCCGCGATGATCTGCCCCAAGTGCAAAGAAGAGATGATCGACACCGCGCGTTTCTGTTCCAATTGCGGCATCTCTTTCGCTTCCTTCAATACGCCGACCGAGCGCGTAGACACGCGTGACCTGCCCGAAAATCTGCCTGAGCTTGATCCGCTCGTCGGCCAGACGCTCGACGGCAAATACGAACTGCTCGCGCGCCTCGGCGAAGGCGGCATGGGCGCGGTCTATCGCGCGCGCCGCATTCACATTGGCGACGAGGTGGCGCTCAAGGTGCTGCTGCGAAAGTTTGTTGCCGACGCCAGTTTGGTTGAGCGTTTTCGCCGCGAGGCACGCGCTGCCGCCGCGCTGCGTCACCCGAATGTCGTCGTCATCTACGACTACGGCGAAGCGCGCAATGAGGATGCGCCCGCCTACATCGTGATGGAACTGGTCGAGGGCGACTCGTTGCGCGAGCTTTTGCGCCGCGAGGAGCGACTCGCGCCGGAGCGTGCCGTCGCGTTGATGCGCGACATCTGCGCGGGCGTGGGCGCGGCGCACCGGCGGCAAATCTTCCACCGCGATCTCAAACCCGACAATGTTATCGTGCTACCGCCCGACGAAGACCGCGAGCGCGAGACAGTCAAGGTCGTGGACTTCGGCATCGCCAAGCTGCGCGACGCCGCAGGCGCTCCCACGCTCACGCAGACCGGCGTGGTCATGGGCACGCCCCACTACATGTCGCCCGAACAATGTCGCGGTGAAATGCTCGACGCGCGCGCAGATGTCTATTCACTCGGCGCGATCCTCTATGAGATGCTTGCGGGCGCGCCGCCCTTCACTGCGGCGAGCCTCATGGGCGTGCTCACCAAACACATTACCGAAGCCCCGCCACCCTTGCCCGCAGACGCGAGTGTGCCGCCCGCGCTTGATTCCTTGATCATGCGTGCGTTGGCTAAAGATCCGGCCGCGCGCCCGGCAAATGCGACTGAACTCTCACGCGAACTCCGCGCCGCCGAAGAGGAAACAAGCCGCCAACGCGAAGCGGAAGCGCAGCGTCAGAGAAAAGAGGAACAGCATCGTCGCCAAGCTGAACAGGCGGCGCGGGCGGCTGAAGAAGAACGACAGCGTAAGGAAGCAGAGGAACGTAAGCAACGCGAAACCGATCCGCAACGCAGGCGCGAGGCTGAAGCGGTCGAACGGCAACGTGTTGCGGAACACGAGGCTGCTCAGGCCAAAGCAAAATCTGCGGATGCCGCTGAGGAATTTTCAGCAGCAAGTGTTGAGCCGGTGACGCATGTCACTACGCCGCAGAAAAGTATGACGAACCCTATGGTGGCGGAGTTCGTGTGGATACCACCGGGCAGCTTCATGATGGGTTCAGATAACGGCAGACCAGACGAGAAGCCGGTGCATCGCGTGACGATTAGCGAAGGGTTCTACATGGGCAAGTATGAGGTGACGCAGGCGCAATGGCAGGCGGTGATGAGGAATAATCCGAGCCACTTCAAAGGCGATAACCTGCCTGTGGAGAATGTGTCATGGGACGATGCGATTGCTTTCATCACACAGTTGAACGCGCAGAATGATGGCCACACGTATCGGCTGCCGACGGAAGCGGAATGGGAGTACGCGGCGCGCGCCGGGACGACGGGCAACTACGGGGGCGAACTGGATGCAATGGCGTGGTACGTGAATAACTCTGAAGGCAAGACTCATCCAGTGGGCAGTAAACAGCCGAACGCCTTCGGGCTATATGATATGCATGGCAACGTATGGGAATGGGTGCAGGACTGGTATCACGAATCTTACGCAGGTGCGCCGACGGATGGGAGCGCATGGCTAAGCGGTGGGGAACAGAAACACCGGGTATTGCGCGGTGGGTCGTGGATTTACGTTGCCAGCAACCTCCGCTCCTCCTTCCGCCTTAGGAATTCGCCGGACTTCCGCAACCTCGTCAACGGCCTTCGCCTTGTGGCGGTCGCGCGGCAATAGCCTGTTGCGATTTTGACCGCCTGCGAATGCGAAACGCGAAAACCTGCTTGACGTGGTGCGGTTGATTTGAAAGCATAGAGAGTATGAGTACTGAGACTGTCGATTACTTAGACGCTATCGCGCACCTGCCGGCGGGGGCGACGTTGCGGCTGCCTTATGTTAGTTGGGATGAGTATGAAGCTCTGCTGTCTGAACTCACCGACAGACCCGGCCTACGCGTTAGCTACGACGCGGGGAGAGTGGAGATTATAGGTCCTCTACCTGAGCATGAAGAGTATAAAGAGACGATCTTGCGATTAGTGCAGGTTATGTCAGAAGAAGCGGGCGTGCTGTTGGAGAGCAGAGGCTCGGCCACGTATAAGCAAAAGCGGCTGGCGAAAGGCGCGGAGCCGGACACGAGTTTCTATGTGCAGAATGCGGCGCGAATTATCGGGCAGCGGACGATTGAGCTAGGGGTTGATCCGCCGCCGGATGTCGTCGTCGAGATTGATACGACGAATGAGTCGCTAGGCAAGTTTCCGATTTATGCGGCGTTGGGCGTGCCTGAGATTTGGCGCTACGATGGTGCTGAAGCAACCTTCTTTGCATTGGTCGGCACAAGTTACCAAGCGATAGCGAACAGTCGCGCCTTCCCCGCGCTGCCGGCCAGCGTGCTGACCGAGTTCATTGAGCAGAGCAAGACGCAAGGGCAGACCGCGACTCTGACGGCCTTCCGTCAGTGGTGGCGCGCACACGCGCCGTCCGCCGACTAATCCTCACTCATCAATTCACTTACTATGCCCGTTCGAACGCGCGCGGTGCGTCTTGAGAAAGCGGCCGGTGTGTGAATCTTTGATGCGCATGATCTCTTCGGGCGTCCCCGTCCCGACGACGCGGCCGCCGCGGTCGCCGCCTTCGGGGCCGAGGTCGATGATGTGGTCGGCGGTCTTGATAACATCGAGATTGTGTTCGATGACGACGAGCGAGCCGCCGGCTTCGACGAGGGTGCGGAAGGCGGCGAGCAGTTTGTTGATGTCGTCGAAGTGGAGGCCGGTCGTCGGCTCGTCGAAGATGTAGAGCGTCTTTGCGCCGGTTCGTTTTGAGAGAAACGAGGCGAGCTTGATGCGTTGCGCTTCGCCGCCCGAAAGAGTAGTGGCGGATTGACCGAGCCGCAGATAGCCGAGTCCAACATCGTCGAGCACGCGCAGGCGGTTGGCGATCTTGTTTACGTCGCGGAAGAACATGAGCGCCTCGCGCACGGTCATGTTGAGCACGTCGTTGATGTTCTTGCCGCGATAGCGCACGTCGAGGACGGTGGATTTGAAGCGCGTCCCCTTGCACTCTTCGCAGACGAGTTCCACGTCCGCCAAGAATTGCATCTCGACCGTGACCGTGCCGTCGCCCTCGCATACGTCGCAGCGCCCGCCGGGTACGTTGAAGGAGAAGAACGAGGCGTCGAAACCTTTCGCTTGGGCGTCGCGGGTGGCGGCGAAGAGTTCGCGGACGGCGTCGTAAGTTTTGATGTACGTGACCGGGTTTGAGCGCGGGGTGCGCCCGATGGGCGACTGATCAACTAAGATCACTTCATCGATCAACTGTCCGCCTTCGAGTTTCTGGAACGCGCCGACGTGCCCCTGCCACTCGCCGCGCTGCTTCTTCAAGCCCGCGTAGACGACATCGTGGACGAGTGTTGACTTGCCTGAGCCGCTCACGCCCGTGATGCAGACGAACATCTCCAGCGGGATGTCAACGTCGATGCCCTGCAAGTTGTGTTCGCTCGCGCTGCGAATCGTGAGCCGCTTCTTGGCCTGAATTTTACGCCGCTGCTTCGGCTCTTTGATCTCAGCCTCGCCGCGCAGATATTTGCCGGTGAGCGTGCCTGAGTCTTGCAGCAGACTTTTGAAGTCGCCTTCAAACACGATGCGCCCGCCGAGTTCGCCGGCGGCGGGGCCTACGTCGAGAATGTGATCGGCGGCGCGCATCATGTCGGCGTCGTGTTCGACGACGAGTACGGTGTTGCCTATGTCGCGCAGGTTGTGGAGCAGTTTGATCAAACGCTCGCTGTCGCGCGGATGGAGACCGATGGACGGCTCGTCCAACACATAGAGCGCACCGACGAGCGACGAGCCGAGGTTGGTGGCGAGTTGGATGCGTTGCGCTTCGCCGCCGGACAGAGTCGAAGCCAAGCGGTCGAGCGTCAAATAATCAAGCCCCACGTCCACCAGAAAACTGAGGCGGCGACGAACTTCCAACAGCACCTTGTCAGCAATCGCCGTCTGTTCGGGCGTGAGCACGAGTTGCTCGAAGAACTGCGCCGCCTCTTTGACGGGCAGCGCGCAGACCGCTGGCAGCGTCTGTCCGCCGACGCGCACGTCGCGCGCCTCGGGGCGCAAGCGCCCGCCGTTGCAATCGGGGCAGCGCGTGTAGCCACGATACTTGGCGAGAAAGACGCGCACGTGCAGCTTATATTTTTTCGTCTCCAGCCAAGCGAAGAAACCGCGCACGCCGGCCCAATTGCCTTTGCCTTCGACGATAGCGCGTTGCTGCGCGCGCGCGAGTTCCGCATACGGCACGTCGAGCGGGATGCCTTCTTGTTTGGCGAAGCGGCGCAACTCCGTGCGCGCCCAATCGTGCTGCGGCTTCGTCCAAGGTTCAATCGCGCCTTCATCAAGTGAGAGTAACGGGTTCGGGATGACGAGATCGAGATCGAGATCGATGGTGTTGCCGAAGCCCTGACAGGTGGGACACGCGCCGAACGGGTTGTTGAAACTGAAGAGGCGCGGCTCAGGCGTCGCATAGACCGTGCCGTCGTACTTGCACTCGAACCGTTCGGAGAATTTCAGAGTGCGCGGTTCATCTTCCGCCGTCTCGACGAGCGCGACGCCGTGCCCTTCGATGAAACAGGTTTCAAGCGAGTCAACCAGCCGCTCGCGCACGTCCGCGCGCGCCGCGAGGCGATCCACGAGCACGTACACGCCCGCGAAATCGGGGCGCGTGTAATCGTCCGGCGAGCGCAGCTCAATCGTCTCGCCCGCGCTGTAGAGCCGCGTGAAGCCGCGCTGCATCAGGCTCATCACGTGCGCGACGATCTGTTGGCGCTCAAGCACGCCCGGCTCGGTCTTGCTCTTGCGCGCTTTACCCTTCGGCTTTGCGCCGTTGCCGTTCGTCTCCACGCGCAGACCAGCTTCGGCCGGAAAGAGGACGTAGAAGCGCGTGCCTTCGGCGAGCGTTGTTAAAATTTCCTGCGCGGCCGATTCGGGCGAATCCTTGTGCACCTCGCGCCCGCAGACGCGGCAGATGGTCGTGCCGATGCGCGCGTACAAGAGGCGCAGGTAGTCGTAGACTTCCGTCTGCGTGCCGACGGTCGAGCGCGGGTTGCGTGTCGAGTTCTTCTGCCGGATGGCGATGGCGGGCGGGATGTTGTGCACCTCGTCCACGTCCGGCTTGTCCATCCGTTCTAAGAATTGCCGCGCATAGGACGAGAGCGATTCGACGTAGCGGCGCTGCCCTTCGGCATAGACGGTGTCGAACGCAAGCGACGATTTACCCGACCCGCTCACGCCCGTCACGACCGTCAGCCGCTCGATGGGGATATCGAAATCGACGTTCTTGAGATTGTTGACGCGCGCCCCGCGCACCGTGATCGCTTCTTGATTCATGTTGGAAAACAAGCGCCGGAGCACACAGTGAACAATTTGCGCCTCCGGCGAACCCCACATGATAACCCGAACCAGTGCGCCGCGCGAAACGGCGAATGGAGGAATGGGTGCGCGCAAAAAGAAAATCATCTTGCGCTCGATGCGCGGTGCTAAAATGCGCCGCCTATGACGCCCCAATGTCCCGCCTGCGCGGCCGACATTCCCGAAGACCGAGACGCCTGCCCCCAGTGCGGCGTGCCCCTCGATAGCTCGTTCGCGGCGACGCGTATGCTGGCTGAGACGCCGCGCCCGGCGAGCGGCGCAGGCGGGCAACAGACGCAACGCCCATCTGCGCGCACAGTGACCGCGCGCGACTCGCTCGATAGTGGGCGCTTCCTGCCGGGCACGACGCTCGCCGGTCGTTATCGCATCGTGAGCCTCCTGGGGCGTGGCGGCATGGGCGAAGTCTATCGCGCCGACGATCTGAAACTAGAGCAACCAGTCGCGCTCAAGTTCCTACCTGAAACTCTCTCGACCGACGGCGCGGCGCTCGCCCGCTTTCACCGCGAGGTGCGGATCGCGCGGCAGATTTCGCATCGCAACGTCTGTCGCGTGTACGACATCGGCGAGGCCGAGGGGCAGCATTTCATCTCGATGGAGTACGTCAAGGGCGAGGAGTTGGCGTCACTGCTGCGGCGCATCGGGCGGCTGCCGGCGGACAAAGGTTTGGAGGTTGCGCGTCAGTTGTGCGCCGGTCTTGCCGCCGCGCACGAGGGCGGCGTGCTGCATCGCGATCTGAAACCGGCCAATGTGATGATCGACGAGCGCGGGAACGTCCGCGTCACCGATTTTGGTCTCGCCGGTCTGGCCGAAGAGTTGCGCGAGACGAACGACATCGCGGGCACGCCCGCCTACATGGCCCCGGAACAACTCGCGGGCGGGGAAGTGACGACGCGCAGCGACATCTACGCGCTTGGCCTCGTGCTCTACGAAATCTTCACGGGCCGGCGCGTCTACGACGCACACACGTTTGATGAGTTATTGAAACTGCATGCGAGTGACAAGCCGCCGACCAGTCTGTCGAGTCTCGTTAAAGATATAGACCCGCTCGTCGAGCGCGTCATTGCGCGTTGTTTGGAGCGAGAGCCGTCGCGCCGGCCCGTGTCCGCCTTGCAGGTCGCGGCCGCTTTGCCGGGTGGCGATCCGATTGCTGCGGCCTTAGCGGCCGGCGAGACGCCTTCGCCTGAGATGGTCGCCGCCGCACCGACGGCGGGCGCGCTCAAGCCGGCCGTCGCCATTGCGCTGCTCGCTTCGTTCATCGGTCTACTCGCGCTCTGCAGCTGGCTGACGCAGTACACGGTCGTCTATCGACAGACGCCGCTCGACGAGCCGCCGGAGGCTCTGCGCGCACGCGCGCGCGATGTGATCAAGCAACTCGGCTACACCGAACAGCCGCTCGATATGGCCGATGGTGTCGTGCTCAAGGAAGACTACTTGCGCTACATCGCCGCGCATGATCAGTCGCCTGCCCGTTGGACGAGATTGCGCACGGAGGGCCCCGGCGCTTATCGCTTCTGGTATCGCCAGAGTCCGCGCTACTTCGGGACGGTCGAAGACATCGCGGTGGATAAGCCGGCGCTCGATGTCTCCGGTATGACGTGCGTGTATCTGGACATGCAAGGGCGCTTGCACTGGTTCATCGGCGTCCCGCCGCAGCGCGAGCCGCCGACTACGCAGACTATACCCAACTGGTCGCTCCCGTTCGGCCAAGCGGGGCTAGACATAGCAAGTTTTCAGCCGGTCATGTCCACGACCGTCCCCTTGCATGCCTACGACGCGCGCGCCGCGTGGGACGGCACAGACCCCGCGCAGCCCGAGACTAAAATTCATGTCGAGGCGGCGGCCTTTCACGGCCAGCTCATCTACTTCGAGACGATCTATCCGTGGGATCAACCTACGCGCCAGGAACTGCCGCCGGAGAGCGGGGGGGATCGCGCGCTGACCTTCATCCTCATCGCGGTCTGCATCACTGCGCTCGTCGGGAGCGCGCTGCTCGCGCGCCGGAATTTGCGGTCGGGGCGCGGCGACCGTCGTGGCGCAGTTCGCGTGGCGCTTGTCTATCTCACGGTGCAGATGCTGGTCTGGCTCTTTGAGGAACATCACAATGGGCTGCCGGAGCGCGAGTTCCGTCTGTTCCTCCTGCACTTAGCGCTCGCCATCTTCGGCGCGATGTTCCTGTGGCTGCTCTACGTCGCGCTTGAGCCGTTCGTCCGGCGGCGCTGGCCCGAGCGGATCATCTCTTGGAGTCGTTTGCTCACGGGCGCTTACAGCGACCCGCTCGTCGGACGCGACATACTGCTCGGCGCAGTCTTCGGCGGTGGGATGATCTTGACAAGCATGCTGGCTTTCGTCGGGCCGCGCTTGCTCGGTCGCCCAACCCAATTACCGCTCAACCCCGGCAGCACTTTCATCGGCGCGCATCACTTCATCGTCAGGTTTGCGGCCCAACTCACTTCGGGTCTGTTCGACGCCTTCATTCCTCTCTTCCTGCTGCTCCTGTTCGTCGTCGTCCTGCGCCGCGAGCGGCTGGCGCTCATTGCACTCTGGCTGCTCATTACGCTCCTCATAACTTTGGTGACGCAGGTATCCGCGTTGATGTTGCCGTTCACCGCTACGGCTGCGCTGCTCGCGGTCTGCGCTCTCTACCGTTACGGGCTGTTGGCCGCAGTCTCCACGCTCTTCTTCTATCACCTCTGGGTCTTCTTCCCCCTCACGACCGAATTGACCGCGTGGTACGCGACCGACTTCGCCATCGCGCTCGTCATCTGCGGCGCGCTCGTCCTCTACAGCTTCTACATCTCACTCGCCGGCCAGCCGCTCTGGCGTGGCGGATTGTTGGATGATTAAAGTCTGAGCGGTGCGTCCGGATTACCAGCGCACGTCGTAGCGTGCGAACGTGATGCGCCAACCGGCGCACTCGTGGTCGCTCAGGATGGGAATGTTTCCATCGAAAGTGAGCGCGGCGGCGGCGGGACGGCGCACGCGATAGGTGTGACCGGAGGGCGAGCAGACGGAGAGCGTGACGGCGTCGAGCGCGACGGCAGCGACGCTGGCCATGCGCCAGTCTTTGCGACAGCGCAGGATGAGGCGCGCGCCAAGTGGAAGCTGAGCGAGCGTGCTGGCAGGTTGTAACTCGGTGCTAAACGAATCAAGGTCGTTGGCTGCGGGCTGCGTAACAGCTTCCGCCTCCAACGACCTCTGTGGTTCTACGCGCACGTGCTAAGGGCTTAGACGGCCGGCGAATCTTCAAACGGCAGATCAGGCTGGCTCGGTTTCTTGCGGCTCACGGCGTAAGCGCGGAGTGCCGCCGACACGATGATAAACCCGAGACCTATCCAGATGAGAGACCAGAAGATCGCAGGCACGCCCGTCACGGCCTGCATGTTGAGCGCGTCGGTCTTGGCATCTGTTGTAACCGACATGAAGAACACGGTTTTAAGATCGGAGAGCGCGTTCAAGACGCACTGTACGGCTAGGAAGCCGACGAGGAAGTTGGCCGCACGCGGCTTCAGATAGCGCGCCGCCGCGAGTAGTCCAACAACGAGCAGCGTGCCGGTAATAACCGTGAATGGGCTGCCGGAGAAATGTGTAAGCGGGACGATGAAACCGTAGACGAGCGTGAGCAGCCCGATAAAGACGGCCGAGCCAGCTAACACTAACCGGGCCGCGACCGTGCGCCGTACAAGCACGAGGAGCAGCGCGCCAAAGAGCATCGCGCCCACGTAGCCCGCGCTCGAAATGATCGTCTGCGCGAAGATGTTCCCGGGTGATACGGAGATGTAGGTTAACCCCGAAGTATCCGGCGCAACCGTCAAACTCTGCACGTTCTGCCACGTCAGCAGGCCCGCGATGGCGTGCCCGCCTTCGTGTATGAAGGTGACGAAGAGGCGGAACGGATAGGTGATGACACCGGCGTATGGGATGAACCATAACGCGATGGTGAGCAAGGCGGCGAAGAGTAGCTTATGCGCTTGCGGGCGCGCGTCCGTGGCCAACTGATATTTCATCTCGACATCTCCGCGAGTTAACAAAACTTCGAGCGATTGCACCTGAGCCATATTCTACGCCGAAGCGGGCGAAAGCAAAAGATGGAAAAGTCCGGGGAGCCTGACGGTCGCCCAAATAAACGCCGCCCGGCGCGAGGATGTTTCAGGAAAAGGATGAAGGATGAAGGATGAACGGAACTATTCAACGTTGAGAGTTTTCTGTCATCCTTCATCCTTCATCCTTTCGTATCGCCCCGACTTGCCGCCCGTCTTGCGCTCCAGCCGCACGTCCGTGATGGTCATGGCCTTATCGAGCGCCTTGCACATGTCATAGATGGTCAGCGCGGCGACCGAGACGGCCGTTAATGCTTCCATCTCGACGCCGGTCTGTGCGTTGGTGGCGACTTCGGCTTCCAAGTAGACGCCGTCGGCGCGCAACTCGGCGCGCACGTCTATGTGCGTCAGCGGGAGCGGATGGCAGAGCGGGATCAGATCGCTGGTGCGCTTGGCCGCCATGATCCCGGCGAGCCGCGCGGTCTCCAACGGGTCGCCCTTCGGCGTCCGTTGCGCGCGCACGGCGGCGACCGTTGCTTGCGCCATCGACACGCGCGCCGACGCCACCGCGCGCCGCGTCGTCTGCGGTTTCGCGCTCGTGTCCACCATCGCTACGCGGCCTTGCGCGTCTAGGTGCGACAGTTTTTTCATGCGCTCAGTGTCTGGCCTCGAAGATGCGATTGAAGGGCGTCTCGGTGGCGCGGCGAAATTCGGTGAAGCCGCCTTGCATCGCCACGTCGCGCAGTGCATCGTCCGTGGCAACCGCACCGAGCGCGGGGCCGCCGAGCGCGAGCGAGTTGGCGGTACAACAGAGCGTCGAAGCGGCCGAGAAGACGCGCCCGATGATGTTGATGTTCTCTTCAACGCACGTGCCGGCCATCGGCTCAACGATCAGCACGCTGCCGTCGTCCGCCAGCGTCTCTTTGGCACGCTTCATCGCGCCGACGGGGTCGCCCATGTCGTGCAGGCAGTCGAAGAAGGCGATCAGATCGTAGCGCTCGTCGGGCACACTATTGGCATCCGAGACGGCGAACTGCACGCGGTCGCTGACGCCGGCCGCTTCAGCCCGTTGGCGCGCGGTCTCGATTGACGCCGCGTGATTGTCGTAACCGTAGAAGCGCGAGTTCGGATAGGCTTGCGCCATGATGATCGTCGATGCGCCGTGCCCGCAGCCGATGTCCGCGACCTTTGCGCCAGCTTTCAATTTCTCCTCCACGCCGGTGAGCGCGGGTATCCACGAATTGACGAGGTGCATCGCGTAGCCGGGGCGGAAGAAGCGCTCGACGCCGACGAAGAGATCGGGATCGTTATCGCCCCAGAGCAAGCCGCCGCCCTGTTGAAACGCTTCGCTGATGCGCGGCTGCGCGTTCATCATCGCCTTGACGACGTAAAAGCCGCCGCCGACGTAGAAGGGGCTAGTTTCATCCGTCAATGCTACGGCCTGTTCGGGCGGCAGATGATAACGCCCGCTCGTGGGATCGTATTCGACGTAACCGCTCGCCGCCTGATTGATCAGCCACTCGCGCACGTAGCGTTCGACCGTGCCGGTGCGCTCGGCCAGTTCGGCCGGCGTCAGGGGGCCGGCCGCGGCCAGGGCTTTGTATAGCCCGTGCTTCTGCCCGATGTAAACGAGCGTCGAGCTTAGCGCCGCGCCGAAGTCGCCCACCACCTTGCCGAGAAAGTTTTGCAGTTTCCCCTCATCAATTGTTTGCGTCGCAGGTTGAGAGCTCATAACTTATCCTCCAGAGAAAGATTTAACGCGAGGGCCAAGTTGCGGAGTGCTTCAGTGCTGTCGCGAAAAGACGCGGGTGCTTCTATAACAAACGGGCGCACAGGTCAACTTACGCGGGCAGGCGGACGACGCGCACGACCACACCAGCTTCAATCATCTGCACGCCCGCGTCCACGATCAAGAGCGCATCGGCGCGCGTGAAGGCCACGAAGTCGCTTGAGCCGCCCCAGCGTAGCGGCGCGCAGATCAGTCGGCCGCAGTCGTCCGTGCGCAACTGCGCGGGCAGATAACTGGCGCGTTCCAGTGCGCCCTTCACCGCATGGCCGAGCACGGCTTGTTCTTCGGCGAGCGCCGCATCGTCTGCGCCCTGCATCGCGCGCAAGGCGGTGCGCGCGAACAGATTGAACGTGACCGAGACCGAGACAGGGTTGCCGGGCAGACCGAAGACGAGCGTGCGCCGCTGGCCCTGAAGGCGCGCGAAGACGGTCGGCTTGCCCGGTCGCAAGCTCACGCGCTCGAAGAAAATTTCCGCGTCGAGCGCACGCAACGCTGCCTTCGTGAAATCGTAGACACCCATCGAGACGCCACCCGACAGGATGAGCGCGTCGGCGCGTGCGGCCGCCTCTGCGATCAACTGTTTCAGTGCATCGAGATCATCACCGGCAAACGGCAGGTGCTCGACGGTCGCGCCGGCCGCTTCGGCGTAGGCGCGCAGCGAGTAAGTGTTCGAGTCGCGGATTTGATCCGGGCCGGGCTGTTCGTCAACAGCGACTAGCTCCGTGCCCGTCGCCAGCACGACGACGCGCGGACGCGCACCGACCAACACGCGCGCGTGGCCGAACGAGGCGAGCGCGGCCATCATCGCCGCGTTGATCTCCGTGCCGGCGCGCAAGACCGTCTCGCCCTGCACGATCTCCGTCGCGCGCCGCGTGATGAACTGACCGGCTTGCGTGGCTTTGTCGATCTCGACCAGCGCACCGTCTGCCAATTCGCGTGTGACTTCAACCTGCTGCACGCTGTCTGCGCCGTCGGGCACGGGTGCGCCGGTCATGATGCGCACGGCTTCACCCGACTGTAAGTGCCCGCGCCAGCCTCGCCCCGCCGCCGCCTCGCCCACGAGCCGCAGCCGCACCGGCGCGTCTGCCGTGTCGGCAGCGCGCACGGCGTAGCCATCCATCAACGCGCGGTCGAACGGCGGCAGGTCGCTATCTGCGCGCACGTCTTCGGCGAGCACACGCCCGCGCGCCTCCGTGAGCGCGATTCGCTCCGGTTCAAGGCGGCGCGTCTCAGCGGCGACAAGCTGAATCGCTTCGGTGACTGTGATCATAAGCTGCTCGGTGGCGATGCTTTGCTGCGGCTGTGTGTCTCCGTTGGCGTGAGCTTAGCGCATAAGAGCGGCGCGCAAAAGCAGACGAGCAAAGGCGCGGCGCGGGGCACGCTTTGAATATGAGATATTCTTTCTTCAGTGTTTCTGTTAAATTCTCCCCGGCTTGCCCCCAAGCCTACCCCGTACCACGCTAAAATTTAGTTCGCTGCCTGACGCAGCCGATGAGGGCAAGTCTGGCGGGGCGGCGGCGAGTAACTATAGTTCAGGGGGACAACATGTCGGTTTTGATCACGGGTGGCGCGGGCTACATCGGCAGCGTGACGGTCGAGTTGTTGCGCGCGCAGGGGCGCGAGGTCGTCATCCTCGATAACCTAGTCTACGGCCACAAAGAAGCGGTCTTCGCGGACACACCTTACTATCAAGGCGGCATCGGCGACGCGGAACTCGTCAAGCGCATCGTGCACGAGCACGGTGTAGATTCGTGCGTCCACTTTGCCGCTTACGCCTACGTCGGCGAGTCGGTCGAAAAACCTGCCATCTATTACGAGAACAACGTCGTCGAGTGTCTGCATCTGCTGACCGCGCTCGTCGACGAAGGCGTCAAGCGCGTCGTCTTCTCTTCGACCTGTGCGACCTACGGCGAGCCGCAGCGCATCCCGATTGACGAGGCGCACCCGCAACACCCGACGAACCCTTACGGCGCGTCGAAGCTGATGTGCGAGCGCATCATGCAGGACTTCGACCGCGCCTATGGCTTGCGCTTCGTCGCCCTGCGCTACTTCAATGCGGCCGGCGCGACCAGAGAGCGCGGCGAAGATCATCAACCGGAGACGCACCTCATTCCGCTCGTGCTCGAAGCCGCGCTCGGCAAGCGGCTGCACATCGCCGTCTTTGGCAGCGACTACGACACGCCCGACGGCACTTGCATACGCGATTACATCCACGTCGAAGATTTAGCGAGCGCGCACTTGGCCGCGCTCGATTACTTGCAAGCGGGCGGCGACTCGACCGCCATCAATCTCGGCAACGGGCAGGGCTATTCGGTGTTGGAAGTGATCGAGACGGCGCGGCAAATTACTGAGCGCCCCATCGAAGTGCGCCTTGAGCCGCGCCGCGCGGGCGACCCTTCGCGCTTGGTGGCCGACGCGACGAAAGCGCACGCCGTGTTAGGCTGGCAGCCGCGCTACCCGATGCTCAGAGACATTATCGGCACGGCGTGGGCGTGGCACGCGGCGCACCCCGCCGGCTATGGCGCAAGTTAAGCAAACGGATTTAGAATTTCGGCGCAAGCAACCGCAAAGCACTTCAACCCAGACAGGAGACGCTTAGCATGAAGACCAATGCACGCATCGCACTCATCTGCTTAACCCTACTTATCGTCGCCGCCTGCACGCAGAGCAATCAACCAGCAAATCAAAGCGCCGGTCCCGGTTCATCCGCAGGCGGGGCGAAGCACTTCGCGTTTGTGACGAATAACGCCTCAGACTTCTGGACCATCGCCCGCAAAGGCACGGAGAAGGCCGACACGGAACTCGCCGATGTCACAGTCGAGTTCAAGATTCCGGCCGACGGCACGGCCGCCGAGCAGAAGCGTATCGTCGATGACCTACTCTCCAAAGGCGTGGACGGCATCGCCATCTCGCCCGTCGATCCGAACAATCAGACGCAGATGATCAACGACGTGGCCAAACAGGCCATCGTCTTCACTCAGGACTCGGACGCGCCGCAGAGTGAGCGCGCAGCTTACGTCGGCACGGACAACGTGGCCGCCGGCCGACAAGCGGGCGGACTCATCAAAGAGGCGCTGCCCGACGGCGGCAAGATCATG